>JAYQOU010000001.1:0-174225 GCA_038144975.1 Candidatus Salsuginivita brisbanensis
GCCGGCAGGGTGATCTGGTTCTACATCGGCAAGCTGGCCTGGCCTGTAGAGTTGATCTTCATCTATCCGCGCTGGGAGGTGGACGCGGGCTCGGTGTTGCAGTGGATATTCCCGGTGCTCGCGGTGGGGACATTGATCGGCCTCTGGGTGATACGCAGGCGCACGAGGGGTCCGCTGGCCGCCTACCTCCTGTATACGGGCTCTCTGTTTCCGACGATGGGGTTCTTCAACGTGTACGCGTTTCAGTTCAGCTACGTGGCGGACCATTGGAACTACCTGCCGGCGATCGCGCTGCTGGTTGGTGCTGCCTGGACGGCAGTGTGGCTGTGGCAGCGGTATGGCAGCCGGACCGGGACGGGCCTCGGGATTGCAATGGTGGTGACGCTGCTCTTGTCGGTGCAGAGCTGGAGGCACACCCACGGCTACCGCGACATGGAGACTTTTTATCGGACCACGCTCGAACGGAATGAGGGAGCGTGGATGGCGCATCTAAACCTTGGAGTCCTGCTCATCTCCCGGGGCGATCTCGGTGAGGCTACGGAACGATTCCATCGAACGACGGCATTGAAGCCGGATAATGGCGAGGGCTGGAGCAATCTGGGGATTGCGCTCCGACAGGCTGGCGACCTTCCCGGGGCGATCGAAAGTCTTGAGCGGGGAGTATCAGTCGACCCGGACCATGCCAACTCGCAGTACAATCTGGGACTCGCCTACCGGGAGATCGGACGCGATGAGGAAGCCCGGATGCGATTCGAGCAGACGGTTCGAATCTTTCCCGATGCCGCGGAAGCCTGGTCGGAACTTGGGCGCCTGGCCGAAGAGCAAGGTGACGGAGTGACAGCGGAGGCGCACTTTTCCCGTGCGATTGAGCTTCGTCCGGATCTGGTCGATGCCCTGACCGGTCTCGGCCGCTTGCGGCTCGCAAAAGGTAACTTTGCGGACGCAGAACCGCTGTTTTTAAAAGCGGCAAATGCCGACACGGGCACGGGTGCCCTCGAACAGCTAGGCATGGCGTATTTCTCGCAAGGACGCACGAACGATTCGGTCACCATATTCATGCGGGCTCTCCAGAGGGATCCCCGGCGTGCGGCGAGTCATTTCAATGTCGGAATCGCGTTGGCAGCATCCGGTCGTGTCGGTGATGCAGTTCCATATTTCGGGCGGGCGACCGAACTCGACCCCGGCAATGTCAACTCGCTCCTGGCGCTGGCAATGGCGCTCGAGGAGACGGGACGGGCCGCCGAAGCGGCACAAGTCAGGCGCCGAGCGCAGCTGCTCGAAGGGGGAAGTCCGGCCCCATGAAACGCCGCGGTCCAGGGCGAGCAGCGCCCGATGCCCCTGCTCCCGGGAGAAGTTTCGCCCGCATACTCCAGCCTGTTGTCCTCATACTGGCGGTGGTGCTTGCCTACTCGGGCGGCCTGGGAGGACCTTTCGTTTTCGACGATTCCGACACGGTCGTTAACAACCCGACGATCCGTTCGTTCGCGACCGCATTCGCGCCGCCCCAAGCGGATGGGGCGACCGTCTCGGGTCGACCGGTGGTCAATGCCAGCCTGGCGCTCAATTTCGCGGTCGGGGGACTGGAGGTGACCGGGTATCATGTGGCAAACCTCGCGTTCCATGCTGCAGCGGTGCTGCTGGTATTCGGGGTGACCCGAAGGCTCTTCGCCAGGATCGGCGGCCCGCTCAATGTTCAGGACGACACCGGGCGAACGTATGCGTTTCTCGTGGCGCTGGCCTGGGGACTGCATCCGCTTCAGACTTCCGCCGTCACTTATGTGTCTCAGCGGGCCGAGCTTCTCGCCACGTTATTCCTGCTCCTGACGCTTTACAGTTTCCTGAGGCATGCCGACCGGCGGGATGGGGCGGGTCCGGCCTGGGCTGTCGCGGCCGTGTGCGCCTGTCTCTTGGGAATGGCCAGCAAGGAGGTGATGGCTGCGGCGCCACTGCTGGTGCTACTAGCCGACCGCGCCTTCGTGTCCGGATCGTTCACGGCGGCGTTTCGCAGGCATCGTGTGCTCCATGCCGGGCTGGCCTTGACCTGGATACTGCTTCTCTGGCTCGCCCTGGGGACCGAAGGGCGGGGCAGGACGGCGGGTTTCAACGCGGGAGTCTCCCCGTTCGATTATCTGCTTACCCAGTGCTGGGCGATCGGACGCTACCTGCAGTTGGCGGTCTGGCCGAGGCCGCTCGTGTTCGACTATGGCATCGAGCTTCATACCGGGATTACGGAGGTGCTCCTGCCCGGGATCGTGCTGCTTGCACTGCTTGGTTGCACGGTCGTGGCATTGGTTCGCAACCGGCCGATCGGTTTCGCGGGAGCCGTTTTCTTCGGCGTTCTGGCTCCGAGCTCGAGCCTTGTACCTGTGGCGACGCAGGTCGCCGCGGAACATCGCATGTACCTGCCGCTCGTGGTGCTGGTGACCCTGGCGGTCCTGGCAATCGGGCGATCTGCCGGACGCTGGATGATCCCGGCGGGACTTGCGTGGGCAGTCGCCCTCGGGGGCGCCACGATGCAGCGCAACATCGACTACCGGAGCGAGGAGGCGATCTGGGCCGATACGGTTGCCAAGATGCCGACCAACGGCCGCGCGTTCGGAAACCTCGGGAAGGCCCTGTCGGAGCTCGGGCGGGAACAGGAGGCGGTGGTCGCCCTGGAGGAAGCGGTGCGGCTTCGCCCCGACCTGGCGAGCGCCCATTACAATCTCGGACTCATCAGGTATGAAGCCGGCCAGATTGCGGCGGCGGAACGCCATTACCTCGATGCGCTCGCCGCCGACCCGTCCTACGGCTCGGCACGACTAAACCTCGCAGTCATCCTTCTCCAACGCGGGGAGCTGGCCTTGGCGCTTCCGGAGCTCGAAAGGGCCGTCGGCGATTCCCCGGGTCTTGTCGAAGCCTGGGTCGTCCTTGGAAACACGCTGGCCCAGCTGGGGAGACTTGATGAGGCCGAGCTCAGGCATCGGGAAGCAGTTCGGCTAGCCCCCCAATTGGCCAACGCGCACTACAATCTCGGCAACGTGCTGTTTCAGATGCGGAGGTCCGATGAGGCCATGGCTGCTTATCGAACGTCGCTCGAACTGGAGCCGGCGAATGCCTTCGCCCACTATTACCTCGGCATCATCCTCCTCGGGGATGACCGGGTATCGGAGGGAATCGCGGAACTGAGGGCCGCGCTGGCGATCGATCCCCGCCTTCAGCCTGCACGCGAACTTCTCGATCGTGCCCTGGCTGCGGAGGCGCAGACTGCGAGTCCCTGATAGTACGTTCCGGTCGCCGGGATTTCTGCATATTTCATGCATTCCCGAGAGGCTTTGCCGAAGGTATTCGGGTGTCTTAGGTCCATGATACCAAACCCTTTTCGGGGTGCCTCTTTTCGATATTTTCCCCTTGCCCTGTTCCCTGACGAAACTAATTGGTTAGGTCCGACTCAGATTCCCAAGCCCCCTTCGCCCCATCTGACGCTCTCCCTTTTAACCCCGCCGGGGCGAAGTGCAGAGCAGAGGATTCGAAAGGAGCAGGGACCTGTAACCCCCCGGCCTCAAAACCCTACTCCACGCTGTAACGGATTCCCAAAAACCCAAGCAAGGATACTTGAACCAGTAACGTCCTATTCATGAAAACGACTCGCACAAAAAGCATCATGGTGGTCCTGACCGCGGTCGGACTGCTTCTCACCAGCGGTTCTGCCTTTGCCCAGGGCCGCGGCCGCGGAGGTCTCCCGAACGCGACGCCCGAGCAGACCGCTGCGGTCGTGGCGATGGGAGAGAGCCTCCAGGCCCAGACGGCCGCCGTGACCGAGGCCCGCAATGCCCTCGCCACCGCGACATTCGCGGAGCGCAAGGACGAAGCGGCCATCCGTTCCGCTGTGTCGGCCCTTGAGGCAGCTGAACTCGCGCTCGCCAATGCCCGTGCCCAGGCCTTTGCAGCCCTGCAGGCCGACGCAACGACCCGTCTGACCCCTGAGCAGGTCACTGCCCTCATCAATGCGGGTGGTACCATGGCAGCCGGTGGCCGCGGTGGCCCTGGTGGTGCCCGCGGCGGCGGTGGCGGTGGCGCTGGCGGCCCTGGTGGTGCCCGCGGCGGCAACTGATTTCCCGACAGCCAAGCAATTCAAAGGCGCACCGAAAGGTGCGCCTTTTGTTTTTCCCGATTCGAGGTCAGGGCTGATTCGCCTCGCCGGGAGGGCGCCGAACATATTCCAGCGCCCGGGTGGCCAAGAACAGTCCTGTGTCAGTGGCGCGCCTCGTAGACCCAGGCGTTTTTCTCCAGCCAGCGAAGGGTGCTCACGATGCCCTGCTCGATCGTCAGGCTGGGCTTCCATCCGGTCGCGCAGATCTTCTGCGTATCGAGGAAGATGAACGGATTGTCTCCAATCCAGCCGCGATCGCCCCCGGTGAATTCCAGCTGCGGTTTCAGCCCCAGCGTCTCGCAGATGATGCGAATGCTGTCCTTCACCTGCACGAACTCCGCGGTCCCCAGGTTGTAGATCTGCGTGCCCTGGGGCGCCCCCTTGGCCGTCTCCCGGGCCATCACGTGCAGGATCGCGCTGATGCAGTCCTGCACGTAAAGGTAGCTCTTGCGCTGGCTGCCATCACCGAGGATGCGAAGCCTGTCGGGATGCTCGCGCAGCTGGCGGTAGAAATCGAAGACGTGCCCGTGCGTGTAACGTTCCCCCAGGATCGATACGAACCGGAAGACATAGCATTCAAATCCGAAGCCCTCGCCGTAGGCGGCGAGCAGGCCCTCGCAGGCGACCTTTGAGGCACCGTAGAGCGAGGTCTGGACGGGGAACGGGGCGTCCTCGGGTGTGGGTATGGTGGCAGCCTCGCCGTACACGGAGCCTGTCGACGAAAAGGCGACTTTCCTGATGCCGTTTGCGCGCATCGCCTCGAGCACGTTGAACGTCGCGATCGTGTTCTGCTCGAGGTCCTTTCTCGGATGTTCCGTCCCGAACCGCACGTCGGCATTCGCGGCAAGGTGAAAGACGGTGTCACAGCCGGACATCGCCGCCGTGAGCGCCGGCAGGTCGAGATTGTCGCCCCGCACCATGCGAAAGGAGGGATTAGGCCCGGCGTTCTCCAGGAACTTTTCCTGGCCGGTCGCGAAATTGTCCCAGCCGACGACCGAGACGCCGTCGGCAAGCAGCCGATCGACCAGGGTGGATCCGATGAAGCCGGCAGCGCCGGTGACGAATGCCTTTTGCATGAATGATTTCAAATTTCCTTTGCGGCGGATCGCGGCCGGAGCACCAGGCCGATGCAGAGATTGCAGAAAACCAGGGGCAGGAACGGCAGCGGGAAGAACGCCCTCCGTTCCACGGTGAACCAGCGGTCGAGTTCCTCGAATAGCTCGTGGGGCAGGTTGATGTGCTCCCTCTTGTAGAATTCCGCGTAGGGCGCCTTGAAGTGGCGCTTCCAGACGCGTTCGGCCGAAAGTTTCCGGGCGAGCGTGTAGGCGGGGCTTCCTTCCGTCGGTATGACCACGAGAAAACGCCCGGTCGACTTGTTCACCAGCCGATGGGCCTCCCGGATCGCATCGGGCAGGCGCGGCAGGTGCTCGAGCACGTGGACGGCGATGACCCGATCAAAGAAGCCGTCCTGGAAGTCCAGGCGCTCCTGGCAGTCGCCGACGGCGGTGTTGACCCTGGGAAACCGGCGCCGGATCTCGGCGGCCATGTTCTCGCGAAACTCGTTGCAGTAATAGTTCCGCTCCTGCTCTTCCGACAGCCGTTCGTAGTGCAGGTGCTCGCCGAGGCCGGCACCCAGCTCAAGCGTCGTGCGAAAGCCCGGCTGCGAATGGCGCACCGGGAAGCTGTGGTTGAACTTCTCCACCACGCCGAAGCGCTGCGGCAGCACCTCGTGCCAGAGTTTCATGAACGCATCGCTGCGCTCCCGCTGCTCGGCTGTCGGGGGAGGGAGAATCTTGGGCCACTTTTCGACAGGTTCCATCCAGCTTGCAGGAAACGGGTTTGTGGGGTCGGGAAAAGCAGGAAAGAATGTATGCTTCGGCTTCACGGCGAAACCGATTCCGCGAGAGCCCCCCTGCGCACGTCAATAATGCGGCCAGTGAAGGCGACGCCGGCTGTCGAGCCCCCGATCGGGTTTCTGCCAACCACGATATCGCGAAGCCGGCTTGGCCACTGTTCCAGGTCAAGATCGAGGACCGTGGCTCCGTCGATCCGAACCTGAAACTCGCGCTGCAGGCGCTGCCGTTCGTAATCCGGGAGGTTTTGCAGCGCCGGGTGGCCTTCGGGGTAGAGCGGCGCCTCTGAGACCTCGATCATGTGGGTCGCAAGGTAATCGACCTCTACGGGGTCGGAGATTGCCGAGCCCAACCCCCAGACATCGACACCTAACCTCACATGGCGTTCATCCTCATAGCGTACATAGACGAAAGAACCGGCGCTGGGCCGGCCTGTCACCAGCAGCGGTTCAATTCCGCCGGATTTGCCGCGCGGGAACAGGACGTCCAGGACGATCGGTCCTGCGGATCTCCGGTATTCCATCCATTTCCGAGTTCCGGCGCCCAAGACGAGGACGGCGGCAGCGCCGCCGACAAGCACCCACCTGCGCCTAAGCCAGGCCGTGCGAACCGGCCCAACCATGTAACCCCTGGCACGGGCGGCCAGACTGCCGGGTAGCGCTGCGAGCGTGCCGACGGCAAGCCATCCGACCAGGCTCAACCAGAACATCCCCCGGACAATGGCGGGACCGTCATAGCTGATCTCCACACGGCTTTCCCCCGCAGGCACGGGTACGAGCAGCTGGCCATCGTCTGACGGCTGGACGGGGACTTCGCTCCCGTTGACCGTTGCACGGTAGCCCTCGATATATTGGCGGGGAGCCTCGAGGTAGGCGGCCTCTGGAGCGAGGACACGGGCTACGATGGGATGGAGTGAGAGTGGCGCGATGGGCAGTTCGTCGATCCGGACGGATTCCAGCAGGTAATCCGCGAGTACCAGGTTTCGGGAATTCTCTATTCCAGCGGCGACAAGGTTGAGCTCGATCTCCTCACGCTCTGCTCCCGTGGTCCAGAGATAAAGGGATCGGCTGTTGCCCTCCATCATCCCGAATGCTTCGGGACCCCCTGACGAGGGTAGTGGATATTCCCGCCGGAACGTGGGCCCTGTCAGCGTCAACACCATCTCGCGAGGGGTTGTCCTGAAGTCGAAGGTAAGCCGGTACCGGCGGCCCGGCTCGAGGATCAGTTTCGGAGCCAGCACCATCACGCCCGGTCCTGCTGTGGCATACCGTATCGACCCCCTGGCGTCCGTTTGTGGGAAATCCGCAGCCCCATTTTTCATGACAACCGCACCGTCAAACGGAGCCCGAAGCCGGAACTCCATCACGGGATCCATCGCTCCATTCACAAACCATGGGGGTGTCGCGAGCAGCGCGTATGAAATCAGAGTTGGATTGATGTTCTCAGGGCGGTGCTGCCGCATGGCGACAGTCGTCGAGGCGTGTGAACCGAAACCCCGGTTAATGAACTGATAGGCCTGCCACGCGGTCCAACCGATCACGCAGAGCACAACCAATGTTCGGACCTCCTTGAACAGACGGTTGCGTGGCGCTGGCGGATTCCTCCACACCAGGCCGAGTGCAAAAACTATGCATGCCGTGGCCAGAAGGTAGGTCCGCTGCATCGGCCACTGGTTCGTGAGGTTGATAGCGATGGCCGGTGCGTTGCTCCATGCCCACTTCTGTATGCCGGGGACCGGCAGGGTGAGAGAGAGAAGCACCGCCGCGCCGGCAAGCAGGACTGCCGGACCCGGGGCACGGCGAATTGCCGTCAGGATCACGGCGGCGGCCATCGCGCCCCA
The DNA here is from genome assembly GCA_038144975.1 of Candidatus Salsuginivita brisbanensis. Classification (GTDB taxonomy): domain Bacteria; phylum Verrucomicrobiota; class Verrucomicrobiia; order Opitutales; family Opitutaceae; genus Salsuginivita; species Salsuginivita brisbanensis. The sequence continues at coordinate 7,826 of JAYQOU010000001.1, forward strand.
GTAGGCGTAGCCGAGCTGAAAATCGCCGAGTTGGTCAGCCCTCAAGCTGATCGGAAGCAGTGCGTCGGTGGCGACGCGACGCGTTTCCGCAAGCAGCAGATCGACATCGGCGGCCGTCGCAATCCTGCCGAGGTCGCGCACGGTGAGCGCCGAAGCGAATGCAAATCCAGAGAGGACCATCAACAGCAGCGCGGCTCCGCAGAATCGCACTAGCATTCCGATGCGGGCGGGCCCGCGCACCGCCACAACAACGAAACCGCCACCGACGATGAGAGTGAGCCAGAATGCGACCGGAGGGTGGGCGAGCCAGCAGGCAGAGAGGGCGATCGCGGACTGGTATTGGCCGCGTTGTCCTCGGTCGCGGAAAGCGATTGCCAGTCCTCCGATCGCGACCGGGATCCAGGGTGCGGTCATCACCGTCATGTAGAGGTCCATCGCATAGGCGGTTGCGAGTAGCCCGGGAGAAAGTCCGTACGCCGCGGCGAGGATTGCCGCGGAAAGCCTGCTCAGGTCGTCAGGACATGCCCGACGCAGGCTCCAGTAGAAGGCCAGGATGCCAGCCGCCAGACTGAAGCCAACGACCAGATTCTGGAGCGTCCAGAAACTCAGCGTTCCGAAAGTGACAAGATCAAGAAGGCCTGCCGCATAGAGAATGTATGGCGCAGTGCGGTGCGGATGGATGCGTCCGTTCCAGGCATAGTCCGTCTGGCCGACGAGAACTGGTAGTTCGCCATCGCGCAGCTGGGTGACGAAATCCGCAACCGCGAGGCTGTAATTTGCAGCCTCGTTGGTGCCAAGGCTCCGGGAGGTCAAAAACGGTGCAGTCGTGAACAGGACGGCGATCGCCAGGATCACCCAGGGTCTTGAAAAGACTGGCTTTGATCGAACCGCGGCGTCGCCGGAGGAACTCATGCGGAGGCCGGCTGGTCAGCGATCAAATCCCTCGCTCCGCTCGACGATGAACTTGGGCCGCCCGCGCACTTCCTCGTAGATGCGCCCGATGTATTCGCCCAGGATTCCCACGCTGATGAGCTGGATGCCGCCGAGGAAAAGGATCATCAGGACGATTGTCGGATTTCCCTCGGCAAATGGGAAGCCGCTGATCTTCGCTATGAAGTAGGCAAGGCCGATCACGAAGGATCCGCCAGCGATGAGGAATCCGAGCTGCGTGCTCAGGGTCAGCGCATAGGTCGAGAAGCAGAAGATCCCGTTGAACCCGATGCGCAGCGAGCCGAGGAACCGGTTGTAGTTCGTTTCACCGGCGAAGCGAGCGGGCCGGTCGAACGGGATCAGGCACTGGCGGAAGCCGACGACGGCGACCATTCCGCGGAGAAAGCCGTGGCTCTCCTTCAGGCGGACCACCTCCTGTGCGACCCGGCGTGCCATGAGGCGGAAATCGCCGGTGTTCGGCGGGATCTTCATATCGGCGATCTTGTTGATGACCCGATAGCCCGCGCCGGCGATGACGGTCTTGATCCATGGTTCGCCGGTGCGTTGGCGGCGCTGGGGCAGCACAACATCGTATCCTTCGCGCCATTTGGCGACCATCTCGCTGACCAGCTCGGGCGGATCCTGCAGGTCGACATCCATCACGATGACGGCCTCGCCGCGGGAATATTCGAGCCCGGCGAGCGTGGCCATCGGCTGGCCGAATCGCCGCGAGAACTTCAGGAGCTTGATACGCTCGTCCGCGGCCCGATGTTCCAGTATCACGTCCTCCGTCCGGTCCGGAGACGGATCCATCGAGAAGATGATTTCGTAGTCTTCCGTGATTCCCGAAAGGATCGGGCGAATCCTCCGGAGAAATTCGGGGATGTTGTCCGCCTCCTTATAGACCGGGACGACTAGGCTCAGGAGCATGGTGGAAGGAAATCAATGAAACGGGAGGATGGAATTCGCGAGAGCGGCATCGGAATGCCCGAGCGCGCCCTCCTGCCTCGCAGGTTCACCGCACAAAGTCGATATTGACGATGCGGAACGAGCGCTCGCGGGTATCGGGAGCGGAGAGCGGAAAAGCCTGTGGAGTGGAAAGGGTCACCTGTGTTTCGCCTCCGGGCCCTATGGGTATCCGCACCTGCTCGGTTGCCTCGAGCCCGAGGGTTCGCGATTCCGGAGCCGTGCCGTTGCGCGAGACGGTGAGCGGCTGGTCTGAGCGTGAAGGGAAGCGAACGACCTCCACGATGGCAGTGCCGAATCGCTGCGTGGCTGGAAACCGGAGCGTGAGCTCGCGGTCCACCCAGCCGTCGTTGTCCGCGCCCTTGATGCCGAATCGATATCCGGAGGCATGCCAGCCGCGTGCAAACAGGTCGGTGCGGCTGAGGTTCTCGAAGGAGATGTTTCGGATAAGGAAGGACCGCTCGCGGGTGTCATTCGGGAGGGGGAAGACGGAGCCTGCCGCAAGCTCGACCCGGTGGCCGGTCCCAGGTTCGAGCGGAAGGTACACGCTCTGGTAGGTGGCGCGCGGCACCCGGGTGCTCTCAATGACCTCGCCGTCGAGGCGGGCCACGAGGCTGTTGTCCTCAACGGGAGCCCAGCCTGCCATCTCAAGGTCGATCCGAAGCACCTTGAAGTCGTCGAAGGCCGGTGCATCGAACGCCGCCGAGCCGGCGAGCCATCCGTCCTCGTCGACGCCTTCGAGGTCGAACTGGTCGCCCGATTGGTTGGCGAGCGACCGGAAGGCGGCGAGGTCGGGCAGGTCGTCGATGGAAAGCTCGCGCACGAAAGCGGAGACCTCGCGCAGGTCGGTATTCCCTGCGTAGACCTCAGCCCGGGAAAAGTGCAGGGAGATCGAGGTGATTGCGGCTGCCTCCTTCACGAGCCGCGTGAGGGTGAACTCGCCCGACTTCAGGTTCACTATCTCGGTCGGGGTGTCATTGATCGAGACGGTCACATCGACACCATCGGTCCGGAAGACAGGCACGTCGGGAATGTAGCCCTTGAACGTCAGGAGCTGGCCTGGTCGCGAGGAACCGAGCTTGAAATAGGCGTCCTCCGCGATCCAGCCGTCTTCGAAGAGCCCCGAGTACTCGAGCCCAGGGTAACGTGAAAGGTCCTGCGGGAACTGGCCGATCCGCGTCGGCCGTTCCATTGCCTGGTACTGCTCCTCGGTGATGACGGATATGTCGCGCGTGAAGCCGACGAGACGCCGGTCATCGAGATTGAACTGGCGCCCGTAGAGTGCCATCAGCCCCTGCTTGTCCTTGAGGATCGGCAGGGCCGGATCGCGAAAATCAAGCGTGATGTAGGCCTCACCCTCGAAGTACTCAGGAGTGAGGATCGGCGAAACCACCCGGGCCGATCCATGCCCGACAAATGGCAGGGCATAGTCATCTTCCCCGATCACGACGGCGTCGCGGGGGAGCCCCGGGCGTTCCTCTCCCAGGTAGGTGCGCGTGAAGTCGATTATCAGGCGCAGGTTCGGAGAGGGGTTGATGATGTTGAACAGGTTCCACCGGCCCGTGCCATGGAAGTACACCTCGCCCCCGGTGATCGGCTCGGGCTCGCGCTGGAAGAACGCGGCACGGAAGCGGGCGGAGGAGTAATAGTGGGGGCTAAGTTCCGAGTGGATGAACACCAGCCGGTCGCTGACCTCTTCCCGCAACTTGTACTGGTACATGTGCTGCACCGTCCAGCCGGTGCCGGGATTCACCTTGTTGAAGTGGTCGAGGTCGGTGCGCACGGACACGAACAGGCGGCCGTCGTAGCCGAGTTGGCGCGAACTCGTTTCCGTCCAGTTGTTGGCCGTCTCGATGTCGTATCCGGGCTTCCGGATCGTCATCACCCGGTAGTTCGGGACGTCGGCCTCCATGATCTCGGGAGGAAGCAGCCCGCGCAGGAGGGACAGTTTCTCGACGAGGCGGGCCTGCGGGCCGAGGTCGGGATCGGGGTCCCGCAGGAACTTGAGCACCGCGATGTTCGCGATGTTGTCCATGTAGCTGCGCGACAGGAACCGCGTGTCCCAGCCCTGGGTGTACTGGGAAAGCATCTTCGCGGTGACGACGTTGGAGATGTCGCTCTCGATCCCCTCGAAGGGCAGTTCCGAGGGGACGTCGAACTGCACGCCGAGGTCCGAGCCGCTCACGACTTCGGTCAGGCCACCGCCGTAGGTGCCGAGCGAGGCGTAGGAATAATAGACGTGGGATGGGACGGTGCAGAGGAAGAAGAGAACGAAGGCAGGCCGAGCGAGGCGACGCGCAGCCGGCGCGGTCGAAGCCAGGAGCCTTGAGAATCCCTGGGCGATCAGGAGCGTGAGGATCGGCTGGGCGAACATCGCCAGCTTGAACAGCCCGAAGTCCTGGCCCTTGAAGAACAGGTAGAACCCAAGCGCGAGCATGACCACGCTCAGGTAGCCGGCCGGTGCGTCATCGAGCACGTTTCGCGCAGCGCGCACGAGAATGTAGCCGAGGAACAAGAAGCCGACGGCGATCTGGATGGAGATGAGAGGGTGGACACCAACCACGCCGAAGGGATGCAGCCCGAAGAGCATCGGTATGAACGACGGCACCAGTGTCCAGGGGAACAGCACCAGGCCGCCGCTCTGGTCGTTGATCTCCGCCATCGCGCCCAGGCCGGCCGAGCCGACCGATTGCATCACGAGGGTATTGATGAACTGGTAGGTGTTCGTCGCGATGAGAAGGAAGGTCAGCACGGCGGTGCCGGCGACGAACCCGACGTACCTCATGAATTTTTCCGGCGATTTGCCATAACGCAGCTTGAGCGCAAAGACGATGATGCTGAGTGCCAGGAACGGCGTCACCTCCGGGTAGAAGATGGCGAGGCTCGCGGTCAGGACGCCGGCGATGATCGCCTTGCGTGCGGACAGGGTGCGGGCGCTGAGCAGCGTCGAGGCGGCGGCCAGCAGGATGGCGATGCCGCCCACCTGGGCGATGAGCTGGTACAGGGTGCCGAGGCCGAAGAGTGGGCTGGTCGCGAAGAAGAAGAAGGCCAGCAGTGCGACCTTGCGGTAGCGGCCCCGGAAAATGGCGATCGAGCCGAGCGCGAAGATCTGGACCATGCTCAGCATGAGGATCGTCGGCATGAACACCTCGTGCGCCCGGCGGCCGGTCACCGACGCGGCCCAGGCGACCGTCATTTCCGAGCCCGGCCGGATCTGCTGCAGCGCGTGCATGAACCAGTAGTGCTGGGCGTAGTCCCGGCCCTCGAGGTCCGTCTGCAGCGGCAGGTCGTAGTACCCGTGCTCCAGGAAGCGTTCCGCCGCCAGGCAGTAGTTTGCCATGTCGTCGTTGCCGTAGGAGATCCAGTCGAAGCCGAACCGGAGCAGCGGCCAGCCGGTGTAGGCCAGATAGCCGCAGGCGAGCAGGATGAACGGGGCTAGTTTGCGCGTGGGAAACAGTGGCTTGCGCCAGAGAAGAACGGCGGCGGCAAAAAGGCCCAGGCCGATCGTAAGCCATGGACCGGCAACCCTTACGGGTAGGCCCCAGACATTCAGTCGGGTGATCAGGAGCACGAGGACTGCAAGTCCGACGGCGGGAGACACGAACCAGCTCCAGAGCACCCCATTCCGGGGTCGAACCAGGCTTATCAGGGCCTGGCCGACGGCCATCAGGAACAGGAACAGGCCGAATACGAGCAGAAGGGCGGTCATTCTTTCTTAAACGGTCTAGCGTTGGAATTTCGGCCCGGAAAACAAGCCCGGTTTGGCCTGTCCGTACCGGGCCACGCCGCCCTCCGCCGTACCGCTCGGCAGGGTTTCAAAGCCGGATTCCCAGCGCGTGCAGCCGGGCGGTCAGTCCCCCCCGGAACCGAATTCGTCGTGCCCAGGCGGCGATCCGTTCGCCGTCCCCCTGTTTTTCCGTGCCGTGGAACCGGGCGCGGATGCGAGTCATCTCCTCGGCTCCCGTCGTATGGATCGCGGCGCTTGTCTTCTGGGAAGGATGCACGCGGAAGCAGCCCAGGAAGTAGGGAAGCCGAACCACGCGGAGATTGGCCTGGGTGAAGCGGGCGATCAGGTCCCAGTCCAAGGCGAACTGGAAGGTCGGGTCGATGCCGCCTACCCGGTCCCACGCGCGCTTGCGCCAGAAAAGGGTCTCCTGCGGCACGTAATCGATCCATTCGAGGGCCTTTGGCTCGTGGGGAGGCATGATCCAGCGCCCGACTTCCCGATCCTGCTCGTCAATGATGATGCGGTGCCCGTACACGCAGTCGACCTCGGGGTGTTTCGCGAAGTACTCCCCGACGAATCGAAGCGACCGCGGGGCGAGGAAATCGTCGGAGTTGAGCCAGGCCATCACGTCGTCGGGGCCGAGCCGGTCCTCGATGCTTGAGAACCCCTTGCGGACGGCGTCGGCCTGGCCGCGATCGGGCTCGCTCGCCCAGTGGTCGAGCCGGTCGGCGTAGCGGCCGATGATGCCGGGAATAGGCTCCGGGGATCCGCCGTCCTGCACGGCAAAGTGCAGCCTCGGATACTTCTGGTTGAGCACGCTCAGCATTGTGCTCTCGAGGAAGGCCGCCTGCCCGAAGCTTGGGGTCACGATGCCGATACGAGGCAGGCGATCCTCGGGGAGGCGTGACTTCGGCAGCCGGTCCCATCGGATGGGCCTGGGATCGTAGTGCCGGAGGATCCCGATCTGCATCCAGTAGTCCTCGACGACCTTTCTGAAGAGCCATGCGCGAAAAGGTTCCTGGATCTTCAGGCGCCAGTGTTCCCGCGCTCCGGTTGCGAGCCTCGCGACTCGCGGCCCGAATCCGGTCGCCTCGACGGCGAGGCGCCGAATCACGCGTTCGCGCTCGATGCACGCCTGATTCAGCGACTGGATCACGGCCTCCTTTTCAGCCAGCAGGCGTCCGTAGTGCTTGGAGGCCTCGAGAGAGCCGAGACCCCCGACATAGTGGGCAATCGTCGTGTCGCGCTCGGCCAGCGCCGCGCGGAGCGCCGCCGCCTCCTGCTCCCGGGCAGCACGGATGGACTCGACGTTGCGGATATGGACCTCCTTATCCTCGATTGCCTTTGCGATCGCTGCCGAGTTGCCGGGATCCGGCACGCGCGTGTGAATCCATTCGAGTTCCTCGAGGCGCTTGAGTTTCGACCGGGCCTCGGCATCGGCTGCGCGGAGGGCGGCGATGACGGAGTCCTTTTCCCCGTGGGCCGCGTTGAGTTCGGCGACGATCCTCTGGAACTCCTTCACGTGCCCATCGAGCTCGATGATGAGTGCTTCCCTCTCATTGTTTACCTGCTTCAAGGCGGCGATCTCGGAGTCTTTCCCATCGGCCTCTGCCTTTAGTTCCGCAATCTCGCGGTCCTTCGAGGCGCACTCGGCCTCGAGTTCCGCCTTGATGGACTCCATCTCCGTCTTCCGCTCCTCGGCGGCCACCTTCAGGTCCGCGATCTCCGTCTCCATTCCCTCGGTCGTCTCCTTGAGGTCCGCGATCTCCGTGTCCTTTGCGTCGGTCTCGCGCTTGAGCGAGGCGATCTCGGCGTCCTTGACGTCGGCTTCCTGCTTCAGTGCGGCGATCTCGGCGTCCTTTCCGTCGGTTTCGCGCTTCAGTTCCTCGATCCGGTGCTGGCGATCGATGCGATCGCGCTGGAGCGCACGGTAGGCGGGGCCGGCCGAGGCGATGAGCTGGCGGGAGCTCTCCGGGACACCGCTGGTTTCGATGACCTCTTCATGGACCTTCCTGCCGGCAGCGAGCAGACTTCCGAGCGCAGGCAGGACGTCTGCCGCGGGAATCGTCCTGACACAGGGAGCATCTCCGAAGGGACAGTCCCAGTTGCAGTTGAAGCAGGGCAGCGGCTGGACCACGGAAACGGACTGTCTTGCCGCAGGGCAGAAACGCGGCCAGTGGCCGCCGCCGAAGATTCCGAGTACAGGCCGGCCGGCGGCGGCCGCGAGGTGCATGGCGCCGGTATCGTTTCCGGCGTAGACGCGGCAGGTTCCGAGCAGGGCCGCGAGCAGCGCGAGTTCCCCATCCTTGCCGAGCCAGGTCGCTGGCGATTTCCCTCCGCGCTTCTTCACGAGGTTTGCCACTTCTTCGAGGACCGCCTTTTCCTTCTGGTGACCCAGGAGTGCCACGGGCAGGGAATGGGTTTTCTCCAATTCGATCACGAGCTCGGCGAAATGGTCGGCTGGCCAGGCCTTGATCGGCACGTTCGCGATCCCTGCGGGAAAGACGGCAGCCCACCCGCCCTCGGGAAGGCCGAGCTTCTTAAGGATCGCACCGGCCTGCGATGCCGCGTCGGCGGGAATCCGGATCTGCGGCAGGCCGACTGATGTCCGCTTGCCGGTGAGCTGGCCGACAAGGTCTGCGTAGCTGTCCCAGTCGCGAGCGTTCGGCTCGACCTTCGCCCGTTCGTCGAATGTCGACTCGATCTCGTGCCCGTACTCGAGTCGCAGTGCCGCTTCGAACAGGGGGTCGACCGATCGGTCGCCAAGCGCGACGCGTCGTGCCTTTGGAAAGTGGTGGGCGATGGCCAGCTCGAGCCACGTGCGGTTGAGGGTGCCCGCAACAATCAGGTCGGGTTCAAGAAGCTCGAGCTTGGCGAGAATGCTTCCGAGCCCCTTGCGGCACGCGCCGGGTTTCTCGGCAAACGGATTGAAAGGCGCGGTGATCCAATTGACCCCTTCGGGCAACAGCGGCTCGAGGGCCTCATAGCCGGGTCTGACGACTATTGTCTGCCGGGCATCCGGCCAGGCTTTCCCAAGTGCCTCCAGCACGGGCGAATAGATCACCAGGTCTCCGATGGTGTCGGGCCGGATATGAATGATGCTCTTGGGCGCTGCGGGCACTCGGACCGGATATTTCACGAACCAGGCGTTTCAGCTAGCCTGGAATTTTTCCCGAATGTTGCACCAGGCGACGTGGGGCATTTGCGCAAAGGCCCGCTCCGCGTGTGCGGCAGGGCACTTCAGGACAGGGGATTGGACGTCAGGAGCTCGGAAGCTTTTCCTCGAGACGTTGAATTGCCCACCAGCGGTCCCGTGACTCGGCCGCCTTGTCGAGGAGGGCGAGCACGAGGCGACCAGTCGGCGCGGCTGCCAGCGCGGAGACGATCGCGTCTTCATGATTGCGGGCAAGTTTCGCGCGGCTTGCGGTCAGGAACTGGTCGTAGGCGTAGACCGGTTCCAAGAAGTCGACGACCGGCAGGTTCACCTCAGCGAACAGCCTTCCCACACTCCGCCTGCTGAAGAGATAGAGGTGCTCGTCGTTGTTGTTCTCCATGTGTTTCAGGAAAAGGTCGCCCGCGGCGACCAGGTCCTTGTGCGAAAGGTGCTCCTTGTACTCGGGAGTCTGGATGACGAAGAAGCCGTCGCTGGAGAGAAGCGCGGCACAGGCGCGTATCGTCTCGAGCGGGCGCGGCAGGTGCTCGAGCACGTCGTTCAGAATGATGACATCGAAAGATGCCGCGGGAAGGTCGAGGGTCTCGACAGGTCCCGCGAGCGCATCGATGCCGAACAGCTCGCGTGCCAGCTGGATTCCCGCGGGGCTCATCTCGGTCGCGGTGACTTCGAAGCCGGACCAGCGCAGCAGCGCGGAATAGCCGCCGTGGGCGCAGCCGACCTCGAGAACGCGCGCGGGCGGCAGGCGCCGTTCGAGCAGGTGTTTCAGCCAGTGCGTGCAGCGTTCCGGCAGGTCGAGCCGCGCCCGCGAACGAATGTCGGGGAGCCCATGATGGTCCGTCTGTCGACGATACCAGTAGTCTCCAGCGTACAGTGTGCCCTCGCCGGAAGCGGGCGCGCGGCTCAACAGCGTGCCACAGGCGCGGCAGACCCGATACTCGTCGGAATAGGGTTCCAGTTTCGGATGCCCACACCAGCACGTTCGCGGTGCGTCTTCCGCGCTCATGAGTAGCTTATCTCCATCGGCAGCTGGGCGACACCATAGAACGGCTGGGCCCCGGGAGTGTTGCGTGACACTGTCAGCGGACCGAGGCCGCCGACCCGGTCAAAGAAGTGTCCGACGTTGGGGTCGTCCGGATTGAACTCTGCCGCATCGATTGAGAGCGTGTAGACGCCGGGCTGGAGACTGAGCGCCAGGCGGAAATCGAGTGCGATTTCCATGCCGGCGGGGAGGGGAGGCAGCGGGAAGTGCAGCTGCGGAGTGCCCGCCGCGAAAACGAGGTTTCCCGTTCGGTCATGGATCTGGATTCCCGCCGCAGGCAGCGCGACGGTCCGGTTTGCCCGGAGTACGACGCGGACGGTTGCGCGGTGCATCTGCTCGAACTCCCAGGTCGCGGCGCCCTGGCCGTCGAAAACCGCGGCCGCGACCACTTCGAGATCGCGATCGCCGTGGCGCGATTTCGCCGACGGCAGCACATTCGATCGGAACACGGCCTCGCGAAGGTCGGCATCCACCCCGGGGTGGATGCCGTTGGCGGCGACTGCCGCGTTGGTTCGGACCTGGTGCAGGTTGAAATAGCGGCTGACGCAGTCCTCGGGCGCTCCGTCAAACCGCACGGTGCCCTCGTGGAGGAGCAGGGCGCGATCGCAGAGGCTCTGGACGGCCCCCATGTCGTGCGAGACGAAGATCAAGGTTGCCCCACGATGCACGATCTCGCGGATGCGCTGGAAGCACTTCTGCGTGAAGAACACGTCCCCGACCGCGAGCGCCTCGTCGATTATGAGGATGTCGGGCTGCATGGCGACGGCGACGGAGAATGCCAGGCGCATCATCATGCCCGAGGAGTAGGTCTTGACCGGCTGCTCGATGAAGCCGCCGATGTCGGCGAAAGCCGCGATCTCGTCAAATCGACGCTCCATTTCCGCGCGGCTGTATCCGTAGATTGCGCCGTTCAGGAAGACGTTCTCGCGCCCGGTGAAGTCGGGATTGAATCCGGAGCCGAGCTCGAGGAGGGCGGAGACCCGGCCGTTGACCGCGATCCTGCCCGAGCTGGGCGTCAGCGTGCCGGCGATGAGCTGAAGCAGCGTGCTCTTGCCGGAACCGTTCCTGCCGATGATGCCTGTGGCCTCGCCCCGCCGGATCGAGAAGGCGACATCCTTCAGGGCATGGAAGTCGCGCCGGTTGCGTTCCGCATACTGCGTAAGCATGCGACGCGGTGCCGAATCGCGGGGCATCAGGCCCGCAACCGCCTCCACGAACGGGCTCTTGATCCGGGCGGCAGGGTCCACCCAGATCCGGTAGGACTTTGACAGTCCGGTTACTTCGATGATCGCGTCTTCCGCCATTTGTTGTGGCTGTTGTCAGATCACGTCCGCGAAGGCGGGTTGCAGTTTCCGGAAGAACCAGGCGCCGAAAAGAAACGCGGCGGCGCCGACGATCCAGGTGTAGGCAAAGTATTTCAAGTTGATGGGCTCGTGCCAGAGCAGGGCATGGCGTGCGAGGTCGACGGAGTGCATCAATGGATTCCATTTCAGGAACATCCAAACGAGCGGCTCCCCCTGCACATGGGATACGGAGTAGAACACGCAGCTTGTCCAGAGGAGGATCTGGGTGGCGAAGGGAATCACCTGGCCGATATCCCTGAAGAAGACGCCGAGTGCCGATAGTGTCCATGCGACGCCCACCGATAGAAGCACCACCGGGGCGACGATGAGCGGAAGCCAGAGCAGGCCCGAGAGTGTCACGCCAGGTCCGATGGTTGCGATGCCGATGACGAGCAGGATCGTGCTGATGAAGGCATGAAACCAGAAGGCCCCCAGCTGGGCGACGGGCAGGAGATGGACGGGGAATACCACCTTCTTCACCAGGTTCGGCTGGCTCACGATGAGCGTGGGGGCGATTCCGATCGTTTCCGCCAGGGCATGATAGAGTATGAGGCCAAGGAATATGCCCAGGGCGAAGACCTGAGGGGTGTCTTCCTCGTTGAACTTGATGCTGCCGAAGAAATAGCTGAAGACCACGAAGTAGAGCGCGAGCATCAGCAAGGGGTTCAGGATCGCCCAAACCATGCCGAGGTGGCTGCCCCGATGGCGGAGCTCGACGGCCCGCACTGTAAGCTGCCAAAGCAGGTCGAGCTTCTGGCTGGGGCCCATCTTGGTGGCGGAGGGATGCATCAGGCGGAGAAGAACGACCGCACGGCGTCGCAGACCATGTCAATCTGTCCGACTGAGTGATGCGGGCCGATCGGCAGGCTGAGCACCTCGTTCGCGAGCCGTTCGGCGATCGGAAAATCGCCGCGTTTCCAGCCCGCGTCACGGTAGGCGGAGGACAGATGCGGCGGCGTGGGGTAATGGACCTGCGTTCCGATGCCAGCCGCGGCAAGGTGTTGCTGCAGGCGATCGCGGTGTTTCGTGCGAATCACGAACAGGTGCCAGACGGGTTCTGCCCACCTAGGGACATGCGGAAGTACGAGATCCCCGGCTCCGTGAAGCTTTTCGAGGTAGATTGCGGCGAGTTTCTGGCGGCGATCGTTCCATTTCGGCAGGTGTTTGAGCTTAACCCGGAGGAACGCCGCCTGCAATTCGCCCAGGCGCGAATTGAGGCCGATGTACTCGTTCTGGTAGCGGATCTTTGAGCCGTAGTTGCGCAGGTGGCAGATGCGATCGGCGAGCGCATCGTCGTTGGTTGTCACGGCACCGCCGTCCGCGAGGGCGCCCAAGTTCTTGCTCGGATAGAAACTGACTCCCGCCGCGTCGCCGAGAGCCCCAGCCTGTTTGCCGCGGCAGGTCGCCCCGTGTGACTGAGCGGCATCCTCCAGAAGGAACAGTCCTCGTCCCTCTGCGACTTTCTCGAGCGCATCCATGTCCGCGGCCTGGCCGTAGAGATGAATCGGAAGGATGGCTTTCGTCCGCGAGGTAATCGCGCGGGAGACTCGCTCCGGATCGAGATTGTACGTACGCTCGTCGCATTCGCAGGGGACGGGGCGTGCGCCAGAGTGGGTGACCGCAAGGAACGTGGCGATGTAGCCGTGTGCGGGGACGATTACTTCGTCGCCCGGGCCGATGCCGCGGGCCATCAGGGCCATCTGCATGGCCTCCAATCCGTTTGCGACCCCGATGCAGTGCTTCACGCCGACGCTGGCCGCATACTCCGCTTCAAATGCCTCGAGTTCGGGCCCGAACAGGAACCATCCGGAGTCCATCACCCGCCTGTACGCTTCATCGAGTTCTGCGCGCAGCTCCGCCACCGCGGGCTTCAGGTCGAGCAGGGGCACGGGCATGGACCGGAATTGAGGAGTAATCGCGACCAAGGGCGATTGCGAAGTTCTCGCAAGCTTGGGACGGAGCTTGGCTTGCCAGAAGGGAGCCACTGGATTGAGTCGGCTTGGTGTCTCCCGGTCAAAAAGGCCTCGGTGCCCGGTTCGGTGTCGATCGGGTATATGCCGCGATCGTCCTGGCGATCGCCGCCGGATTCTACTTCTGGACCGCGACTTCAGCCGGCAGTCCCGCAACCGCCGGGCTGCAATCGGACGATCTCTATAACCGGCTCGCCGACGGATTCCTTTCGGGTCAGCTCGGCTTCGTCGAGGTACCCAATCCCGCGATCGCGCAATTGGACGATCCCTGGGATCCGGCGCAGAACGGCCCGCTGAGGCAGTTTCACGATGTCAGTTACTTCGAAGGCCGGTACTACCTCTATTTCGGTGCCCCGCCGGCCTTCCTGCTTCTTGCCCCCTGGAAATTCCTGACGGGCACCTACCTCGCCCAGAATATTGCGGTTGCCGTCTTTGCCTGGCTTGGGGCGCTGGGCGCGGTTGCGGCGATACTGGCCATCCGGGTGCGATGGTTTCCGACGACGCCGGCCTGGGTGACAGGCCTGTGCTGCGTGGTTGCCGCCTTCGGCAACTTTGTCCCGGTGCTGTTGCGCCGGCCGGTCTACTACGAGCTCGCGGTCGCCTCGGCGTACGCGTTCACCATGGCGGCATTGTTTGCGCTGGTGAAGGTCGCGGCCGGTGCATCCCGCCGTCGGTTCTGGCTGGCGACGGCGGCGGGCCTCTATGGCCTGGCGATCGCATCGCGGCCCAGCCTTCTGTTTGGTGCTGTCGTTCTCGCGGTGCCGCTGCTGCCAGCCCTGCGGGAGTGGCGAAGCGGCGCGGCGGTGGGGCGTGCTGCACTGCTGAGGGACGTCGTGGCGCTGGCCGCTCCACTGGCTCTGACGATCGGCGCCATCCTCGCCTACAACCAGGCGCGCTTCGGAAACCCCTTCGAATTCGGCACAAGCTACATGTTTTCGGGTGTTCATCCGCAGCGGGACGTTGTCACGACGTTTCGGTTCCTGCCTGCGAATCTCTGGTTCTACCTTTTGGCGCCGGCGCACCTGATCGCACATTTCCCGTTTGTGGATGTGATCGGCATTCCGTGGTTTCGCTATCCGGCTGGCTTTACGGGAGTCGAGAATGTCTATGGGTTGTTCCCGAATCTCCCGTTTTTCTGGATGATCGTGGCGGCGGTTCCTTTGCTCCGGCTTCGCACGGCACCGGACGCAAGGCTGAGGGACCTGCTGCTGGGGATGCTGGTGCTATCGGCCATCAATCTACTCTTCCTCATGCGTGTCGGGGGTGCCGCGAACCGATACATGGTCGACTGGATTCCGGTGTTGGTGCCGATCGCCTGTGCCGGCGTTTTCCACGCTGAGCAGCGCTTGCTGCCTGGAGCACGGAGGAGCCTTGCGCGCGCGGTCTGGATGTCGGCGCTCGCAATAACCATCGCGGTGAATCTCTTCGTGAGCCTCCAGCATAACGATCTGCTGAAGTTCCATAATCCAGCCGCCTACTCCCGCTTGGCGCACGCATTCAACCGGGTTCCCCACCTTTTAGGGCTCGATTCCGCGGACTTGGTGGGCCCGGTTCGAGTTCGGCTCACCTTTCCGGAAGGACGTCAGGGCGGCGCCGATCCGCTCATCGTCACGGGTCATTCGTTTCGGGCCGATTTCCTGTACGTTGTCTACACGGATGCCCGGCGTATCCAGATCGGATTCGAACACACGAGCTACGGGGGCCCCGTGACCGCACCGCTTACGATTGACCGCACCGCGGAGCACGAGCTCGAGGTGGAAATGGGATCCTTTTATCCGCCCAGGGAACATCCCTTCTTCGATGGCATGGACGCCGCCGAAGTGGAACGTCTCAAGCGAACGTTCCGCGTGCGACTCGACGGACGGGAAATCCTTTCAGGAACCTACGATTTCTACGATTCGTCTCCTGGGGATGTTTCTGTCGGCAGGAATCCGGTCTCGGACGCCTTCGGCAGGCGATTCACGGGCAACGTCCTCGAGGTGGAAAGAACGGGAATGTTCGAACCGGGTGGGCCGTAACTGCGTGCGGGGCGCGCTTGCGTCTTGCCGCAAGACCCGCGCTCGGGTCGCATCGCGCCGATGCGGATCGCAATCATAGGAGGCGGGATCGTCGGGCTGGCGACGGCAATCCAACTCCGTCGACAGATGCCCGAGGCGGCGATAGCCGTGCTTGAGAAGGAAGCCGGATTCGGCAGACACCAGAGCACACACAACAGCGGCGTGCTGCATGCGGGACTCTACTACAAGCCCGGCTCGGCCAAGGCGCGGCTGGCGGTCAGAGGCATCCGTCTGATGACCGCGTTCTGTCGCGAGCACGGCGTGCCCCATGAAATCTGCGGCAAGCTGGTGGTGGCGGCGGATGAATCGGAAGTCGGGCGATTGAGGGCGCTCATGGAGCGCGGCACGCAGAATGGGCTGGGAGGTTTGCGCTGGCTCGAGCGTGATGCGTTCCGCGAGATCGAACCGCATGCGGCAGGCATCGCCGCGGTGCAGGTGCCCGAGGAGGGGATCGTCGATTATGCCGCGGTGATCGCGGCGATGGAGGCGGTCTGCCGTCGCGAAGGAGTGAGCCTGAAGGCAGGCGCTGCCGTGAACGGGATCCGACGCGAAGCGGCCGGCTGGAGGATTCTGGCAGCTGGCGAAGCCGTCGCGGCCGACTTCATCGTCAACTGCGCGGGTCTGCATTGCGACCGTGTCGCCGCGCTGGCGGGGGAGCCCCGTTCGACGCGGATCGTGCCGTTCCGCGGGGAATACTATCGGCTGCGTGCATCGAGCGCGGGTCTTGTTCGCAATCTCATCTATCCTGTGCCGGATCCGACCTTCCCGTTCCTCGGGGTGCACTTCACCCGGCTCATCCGCGGCGGAGTGGAGGCGGGACCGAACGCGATCCTTGCGACAGCGCGCGAAGGTTATCGGAAATCGGATGTGAACCTGCGCGACCTGGCGGATGCGCTCTCGTTCGGAGGACTCTGGCGTTTCCTGGCGCGCCACCGCAGGATGTGTGCGGAGGAAATGATTCGGTCGTTCAGCAGGGCCAGGTTCTGCGCCTCGCTGCAGCGTCTGGTTCCTGGAGTGACGGCAGCCGACCTCGAGCCGGGCGGGGCCGGAGTGAGGGCGCAGGCAATGACGCCGGCCGGAGGCCTGGTGCAGGATTTTGCGCTCCTGGAGCGCACGAACGCGCTCCACGTGCTGAATGCCCCGAGCCCTGCGGCGACAGCTTCGCTCGCCATCGGCGAGGAGATCGCCGGCCGGGTGCGCCAACTGTCCGCCTGAGGCGCGTCAGGGAGCGCCATTCGGCGCCATGGGAAGCCGGTCCACGCCGAGGATCTGGCCGGAAAAGACTGGCGCTGTCGTGGAACCGCCAATCGCATTGACGCCAACGGTCACATCGTAGGGCGACGATTCGTAGGTTGAAAGCCGACGATCCAGCACCGTACGACCATCGAGCAGTATGCGGACGTGGTCCTTGGCCCGGTCAATGGCATCGCGGTCCCAATCTGCGAAAAGGACATGTCCCCGGGGCGGAAACAGGGATCCCAGGTGGATCTCGATCCGGGTGGTCGTGCCCGGAATGAATGGAACCGGCTCCCCCATGACCAGCTGGGTACCCCAGTGATCGATGCCGATACGCACCGTCTGGTCCTGCCCGATTCGGGCGACGACAAAATCGCCGGCCTGGGGCACGCCAGAAACGATCAGCGGCTCGTTCTGCCCGGTTGGCGTGGCGGGAAAAACGACGGCAAGCGCGAGCGGTCCGTAGCCATCGAGCAGCTGTGTGGTGCGAAACGGGGCCGTTACAGGCGCTCGCCCGGTTTGCCGCATTGACCCGGTGAACTCCGGCGAACCGTAGTCGGGAAGAACCGGGTTCCTACCCGCGACCACGGGGGCGGCCGCGGGGGCGAAGAAGCTCGAGCGCGCCTCGAACACGATCTCGCCGTCGATGGTGACCCGCGCCAGGCGGCGCAGGTAGGCGGCGTCGGGCTCGTCGAGCCCGTCAATCATCGGATGCCCCTCGGGTGGAAGCAGCGAACCCATGCTGATGAAGGCGCTGCGGGCGATCCCGGGCCGTAGATCGAAGGGCTCACCTGTCGCCCCGAAGGATCCCTGGCTGGCCAGGGACAGCCGGGCGCGACCGTTCCCCTCGTATCGAATCAGCAGCACGTCGCCGCCGCGGTCGTCTCCCACCGCGAGGAGCGGCTCGACTATTCCGGGTCCCGTTTCGGGAAAGGTGACCTCCATCTCGACGGGTCCGAACTGTTGTCCTGCCCAGCCCTCAAGAATGTGAGGTGGAAGGTTGAGGACTCGGGCGAGCGGCCGGTAGGAATTCGTGGGCAGCTTCTGGAAATCGAGGGACAGGGTGAGCACGACCGAGGCGGCACAGGCCAGGCCGGCTGCCGCGCTGACGGCTCCTTGAAGCAGGGGTCGGCGGTTCAGGGCCTGTGAGGCGGCCAGGATGCCGACTGCGGCGAGGAGCATGAGTGCCGGCTGGAAGTCGAACACGTATCGGCTGTTCGCGCTGGCGAGCACGGCCTCGTTGTTCCCGCTCGGCAGAATCAGCAGATAGAAAAGTATGCCAATTCCAAGAAGGGCTGCGGCTGCGGTGATCGAGCGCGCACCGCGGGCGCGCAGTGAAAGCCAGGCCGTTGGCAGGAACCAGAGGAGCGGAACGTGCATGAATATCCCCGTGGCGAGCCAGGTGGGAGACCGAGCAAAAGGGAAATAGGGACTCCAGTCGGGTGGACTCGCGAGGTAATGCCAGGCGTTGGATGTGACCTGTGCGAGCCCCGAGTCCGGGAGCTCCCGCTGGTCCCAGGCTCCCAGCATGAGGCGCATTCCAAACTCTCCGGGGCTGCCGAACCTGATCGCGTTGAGCGCCAGAAGTGCTGCCGCGACGAGGGCACAGGGAAGAACGGTGGCGAGAGCGATGCGTATCGAGGTTGCCGGTGCACGTGCGTGCCAGGGGAACAGCGGGACGAGCAGTGCTGCGGCTCCGAAAAGGTAGTTGGGTCGTGAGGCCATCGCCAGGCTGAAGGCCAGGCCGGCAGCCGCCAGCCATGGCAAGCTCGGGGCTGTACGGTGTGCCATCGCCTTGAATAGGAGCGTGAGTGCGAGCATGGCGAAGCAGGCGGCCGCGGCGATCGCGACATGATTTGCCGACGGATGCCGCAACACAGCCTGGTATCCATTGGCAAGGCAGAGCGCGATTACGCCCGAAACGAGCACGATAGGCGATGCTCCCGGAAAAGCCCGGCGGCGCAGCGCGAGCAAAACGGATACGCTGAGAAGCGCGGTGCCCAGGCAATAAACGAGTGTCGCGGTTGACTCTGCTGGGTACCGACCTGTCAGGAGTCGTATCGGCAGGTGAAACGAGATCGCGGGCGCGATGCCGTAATACAGGTAGTAGCGGCCATCCCGGTAGCTGACATCATTTCGCCGGAATGGGGCGTTTGCCGCGGGATCGTAGGGATCATCCAGCGCGATGAGACGTGGATCGGGTTCGTCGAGCAGTGACAGTTGGCCTGCCAAGAGCGCCTCGGTCATCTCGTTGTATAGTCCGACGGGCTCCTCCGTGAGCAGCCTTGCCGGGAACGAGGACGGCGACCAATGGTAGAACCAGGCAAGGAGCAGAGCCGCAATCAAGCCGCTCGCGCACAGCCCGTATCGAGATCCGGAGAAACTGTGCGGCGAAATATCCATGGGCGCTTCCGAAGCGCTCAAATGTCGGGCCAGATGCGCTCGACGGAAAGGATTTCCCCGGTGAAGCGTGGCCCGGAAGTCGTTCCCGAAATGGTGTTGAGACCGGGCGTCACTAGGTCCGGGTCCGACTCATAGGCGGTGGCCGGAAACTCGAGAATGAGCTCCCCGTCGAGACGCACGCTCACCATTTCCTTCATGGAGGCCACAGCATCGACTGGCATGTCGGCAAACACGATCTCCTCGGCTGGCGGGAACAGCGCCCCGGTTGAGATCTCGAGTTCATGTTCTGCATCGAAGTCGATGGCGATCGGTTGAGACAGGGGGCCGCCGAAGAACCAGTGGTCGAAGCCGATGCGGATCGATTCTGGCGATGAGTAGACGACATAGATGAAGTCCCCCGCCTCCTCGCTCCCCGTGGTCAGCAGGGGCTCGGACTGTTCCGTTCTCCCCTTGGGGAATACGATCCGCATGCGCAGGCGGCCATACTCGAGCGGCAGGTCTGCTGGAATGGTGGAGGAGCCGAATGCGACCAGCCCGACCGGTGCATCGGCTCCCTCATGGCGGAAAGATAGGCCGAAATATTCAGGGCCGACCTTCGAGCGTGTGCCGGGCGCAACCGAGAGCTGAATGCGCCTGTCGGTTGCTGGAAGAGGGAGAACGCGCGAAACGGAGCCGACTATCTCGCCGTCGATCGCGGGCAACGTGAGCACCCCGGGGCGCGCTGCCTCCTCGGGATTGGATTCCAGATGATCAATCAGCCAGTGGGTATAGCTGCGCCGATCGCCAAGTGAAACAACACGTGAATGTTCTTCAACAGTGTCCGGATTCAGGTCGCGAAAGCGCTGGAGTTCAATCGCGCGGCCCGAGCTGCCGATCAGTACCAGCGTTTCATGGAGCTCCCATTGGCCGAACTCCGTCTCCGTATAGATTCTGAATTGGGTTCCTTCCTCGAGGTTTCCTGCCTGATGCGCGTAGAGGTAGGTCACGAGTGCCCTGTCGTCGTCGACCCGTGTCATGACGTGGGTGCCTGCAGAGAAGCGGGGCACGAAAGTTCGGGTGCCGTGGCGCGTTGCCGCGTAGAGCCGGATCGTTCGGTCGTTGCCCGGGTCGGAGCTCAGGTCGATCCACTGGTCGAAATCGTTCGCCGTGAACCGGACAACCCCGCCATCGGCAGCTGTCGCCAAGCTCAGCATGACGCGTGGCTCCGAGGTAAAGGCCCCCAAGGGACGCGCGCCGGGCATTGCCCACCAGGTGCCCAACGAGTCTCGCTGCCACCCAGCATCCGCCATCAAAGTTTCCCCAAAGAGGGCTTCGCTTCCCGCCGTCGCGCCGCGCAATCCGATCGCAGGAGCATCCTCTCCACCCGATGGGGTCATCGGCGCAAGCTCCACCCTCCAGCGGCCGCGCAGAGCCTGACCTGCGCGGCTCATTGCCAACTTTTCGCGCAGACTTAGGAGTGCCGCACTGGAGCGCAGCCCGGGATCGACCGGCCTCAGAAAAGGCGGGAAGTCCCAGTCGAACCGGACAATCGTGTAATGGTCGCCTTTGGTCGCGACGACTTCGTGCTGCAGGAAAGCCTGGGGTGGTTCCAATGCGCGGCGAACAACACCAGTCGTCGCGAATGCGATCGCCGGATCCGCTCGCGCGGTCAACTGGCGAACTCGCATGTCCAGCGCCTCGCCCAAACTTGCCGGCTGGGATATCATGATCCCGAATTCCGGCGTCTGGTATGCCGCATTCATGTCGGCGTCGGCGAACCAGAGGTACTTGTCGTCGTGTTCTCCTTGGAAACCGTCGGCGCGAAGGGTGAGGTTGCCTGAGAAAAGTGCGGACTCCGCGTATGCCCAGCTGCGGGTCTTCTCCGCCATCGGAGCGGGGTAGTTGTTGGCAACGAACGAGGTGCCGCGGAACGGGGGTTTGTCGAGGACCTGGAGGAAGTCGTAGCGATTGGGCGGTGTGACTTTCGAAAGATATTCGTATTGCAGTATCGACCAGCTGCCGAAACCGACGATCGCAAGTGACGCGGCTCCTGCTGCAGTCCCCGCACGAGGCCAGGTTTTGAGAATCCTTGCGAGAAAGGTTTGCCCAATCGCCGGGTGCGGCAGTCGGGCCGCCCACGGCAGCGCATGCATGGCATGTCGAACCGGCAGGTAGAGCGCCGCGGCAAGGAAGATGTCTACAGCAAAGACAAGAAACGGTGCCTGACGATTGAAGTAGCCCGAATAGACGTATCCGGTGAAGACAAAGTAGATCGGCAAGAATGCGATGGCTGCGCATGCGAGCGGAGCTGCGAGTGCCACAAGGCGGGTGCTGCTGTCGTTCCCGAGGATCGGTCCAGTGCCAAGCGCCACGGTTCCGAGGCCGAGAATGGCTGCGAGAAGCAACGCCAGCGTGCCGATTGGTGTGCCGGAAGTCCGGTGGCCGGTGACAATGGCCCAGGATTCCGAGAAGTTCGCGGGGAGAAGGCCCGGGGCTGCGTAAAAGAGCCATAAAATGGCAGCTGTCCACGCGAGAGCTGCGACCAGACGGTAACGGTCGAGCTGAACCCAGCTCTCGGGCGAACTTTTCCAGGTGAAGCCGAATGCAAAGCCGAGCGTGAATGCCACGGGAATGGCGAGAATGGCAGCCCAGAGAGCTGATGCCTCGGGAATGGCGCGAATGGCAGCCCCGAGAGCTGATGCCTCGGGAATGGCGAGAATGGCAGCCCCGAGAGCTGATGCCACGGGGACGCTTCCGCCGCGATTTAGCACTGCATATGCGAGGCCCGCGAGGCATGCCCCTATTATCAAAACCTTAGTTGCCGCTGGAGCGGATCGTCCCGATCGGGACCGTATCGATGGCAGCGGCACGAGTCCTGCGAGCCAGGCGGACGCCAAGGTCAATGCGCCGAGCACGAGGTCTGCCCCATAGTACCTGAGATGATGAGAAAAAACGGCGACGACAAGTGCGTGGAAGGACTTGAGGGCGGACGTATCCAGATAATTCTGCCAGAATATCACCCGCAGGCCCTCGTAGAATCGAATAACCTCCTCCGCGTAAGCCTGAGCGCGCGCGGTAGCGCGCGCGGTCAGCGTGTATCCGATGTCTCGGAGAACATTCTCCCAGCCCATGTACGCGGTGAGCTGCAGCAGCAGAATGCCGGCCGCCAAGCCACCGCCGACGGCGATCCCCGCCCAGCAGGCAAGAAGGGTGCGTCGCGAGCGCCAGTGGCACGCCAGGGCGTAGAGTGTGCACATCAGGCCGACGAAGGCGGTGTAGACATACTCGCTGTAGGCCATGGCTGCGAAATTCACCACGCCGAATGCAATGGCCCGGCGGGCAGGCATCGAGCCGGCGGCATGGACCCAGAGCAGAGAGGAAAAGAAGAAGAACCCGTACCAGACCCGATAGGTATTCACCTGCCACTGACCGAGCATGGCATAGTCCGTAATGAGCAGGAGGCAGCCGAGGACGGCGAACAACGGATTCCCGACCGTCCGCAGGAACCGGAATGCGAACAGGATTGCCGCGAGGCCGACGGTGAAGGTCGTCAGCCAGATCTGGCTCTCGATCGTCCGTGCGCCGAGGACGTAGAGTGCGAATGCGTAGAGCCGAGGAAAATTCCCCTGGTGCGTGTGTACATAGGGGCTCGCCTCCGGATGCCAGGCGAACACCTCGTCAGCGAGACCCTTGGTCTCGCCGATGCCGCGCTCATACAGGCTGCGAGCATGCCAGAGGCTCGAGAAGGACTCGTTGTTGTCGATCGCGTAGGGGAGGCCATGGGTGGCGAGTAGGAGGGCGCCGAAAACCGCGACATAGGCGGAGACGACTGCCCATGCCGGTTTCGATCCTGGTATGCGCTGCTTTGGGATCATCCGAGCCGCACCCTGCATGGCGCGTCAGAAATTCGGATCGCCCTTGGCGAAAATGAGGCGAGGTGATGTGACGCCGGCTGTGCTCCTGAGCGATTCCACCAGTTCGATGCCTGTGAATCCTTCCTTGAGGCTTACATCAAAGGTGAGAATGGACTCGGCGGCTGTCGCCCCCGGCTCCACGTGAAGGAGCGTCGAACGGCTGCAGAAACGATCCAGGACCGGCACATGACTCGCCGCCGGTCCGGCGGCCAGCGTAAGCACGAAGTCATGTTCCTTCAGCACGCCGAAACGGAATCGATGGATGACGAGCGCGACGATGAGCACGAACGCAGTAGTCAGCGCGCCGACAAGGAAATTTGCGGTGCCGCAGGCGAATCCCGTCACAAGTGCGAGAAAGATGAAGGACGCGTCGCGTGTATCCTTCACCACGGTTCGGTATCGAATGATGCTCAAGGCGCCCACGAGGCCGAACGCCCGAGCGATGCTTGCGCCGATCACCATGATCGCTCCGCAGGCCACCAGGCTGGCAAAGATCAGCGAGGCGACGAACCCCTGGGAGTAGGAAAGGCCATGATGCGTGGAGCGGTAAACCCAGGCGATGAGGAGCGAGAGAATCAGGGTGGCACCCAGGTTCAGCACGATCTGAGTCAGGTCGAAGAATGCCGCTGCCGACGCGTCAGTTGTTTCGCCAAACATGGCCGCGAGTCATTCAAGGTTCGCAACGAGTGTCAAAGCTTCAGCGGCACGGCAGTATTTTGAGATCGAGACGCGCTTGAGCTCGAACGATCCGATGAGGCGCTGGAACCAGACTGGTACCGAATGGGCGAACTTGATTTCGACAACCGTCCCCCCCCGGATGACAGGAACCCTAGGTGCGGCGGCCGCGGACCGGAGGTTGGAGGCGCGGCTTGCCTGGAGATCCGAGTCGAACGTCGCCCGGAATCGGTAGTCGCGCCGGCCGATGAACGGTCGCCGTCGGTAGGAGACCAGGGCCTTTGGGGCGAGTCGCGTGCGTGCTCCCTTGACCACGAGTGCCGCGAGCAGCGGATCTTCTGGGGCCTTCGTGGCTAGCGCACCCCAGCGGCCACTTTCGATCATCTCGATCTCATCCGTGCTCACCGCTCGCCGGTGCTTGTAGGACAGCTGATTGTATCGGCCCTTGACCTCGAGGTACGATAGCCCGGAGCCGGCGTTGCCGTAGTACCGGATCCGGAACTTGTTCCGAATGAGCAACCCGTCGATCTTCGCATGATAGTCAGCGAAATCTCCGCTGTCGAGGTACAGGCTGTGCACATCGTAGTACTGTCCCGGCAGGTCCCGGCAATGCGGGTCGGGATCCATGAATTGCGCGATCTCCTGCTTCAGGTACCCGGCCACCCTGTCGCTGACAACGTACTTGAACTCGAAGCGACCGAAAGACTGGTGCGGGGAAATGCTCCTGCCCGCCGAGTCCAGGGAGAAGTCGGAGTTTCCGATCGGTATCTCTGGCAACTGATAGGCCTCGGTCATTGCGTCGAGGGGCCGCGAACATCATGGCTCCCAAGTGTCGATTCCCCCGGGGCGCCAAGCTGTCGGAGAAACGACGCTGTGGGGTCGGGACTTGCAGCGGCATCCGAGCGATCGGAAAGGGAATCGATGCTCAGGCCCGGCAGGCTCCAGAGTTCGGAAATCGCGGAGTCTTCGATGCGGAGAAGCGATCCGTCCAGCAGTTCGGGCTGCTCGCCGGATCGAATCACGGACTTGCCGACTTCCATGAGCACCTGGCCCGTATAGGATAGGTTCTTGTGGTACCCTGAAAGGGAGATTCCATTGCCGGTGATCGTCGAGTTGTAGATCAGTGCCTGGGCACCGTCCTTCGCCTGCACACCGATCGCGTTGTCCGCTAGGGTCGAGTCGAATACGGCCACCACGCTGCCTTCGCCAGCGGAGACACCCTTGTCGCCGCTGTTCAGCAGCCTGGAGCCGCTGATGAGGACCGTTGAGGTCATCAGGTCGACCGAGTCGTTCCCCGGCGCGGTGACAGTGAGGTGCTCAAGGAGGCCCTCGCTGAGGTCGAGGTCAACGGCGTCGCCGAACGCCCGCAGGAACTCGCAGTTCCGCAGGGTGACCTTGCTGTAGATCGCGTGAAACTGATCGTCGAACTCGGAGTTTTCCGCAAACACACAGTACGAGGCCTCGAAATCATCCGAGCCGTAGACCGACAACATTCCCGAGAAGACGCAGTAGGGAGTCGACAGGCCGCTGCCACCAGTAAAGGTCGCGTGTGAGATGCGCGAGGCGGTGCCGGGCGCCGAAAGAATCGCGACGGTGCCCCAGGGTTCCATGCCTGCCCGCTCGAAGCGAATCGGGTTCTCTGGAGTGCCTTCCGCCATGAGGGAGCCACGGATGATGATGCTAGCCCCCGGTGCTAGCCGAACCGTCGTCCCAGGCTCGATCTGCAAGCGGCCGCGAATCTCGCGGACGCCTTGGACTTGGACGACACCGGCCCAGGACTCCACGCCTTGGACATCTGGAAACAGGGAGGTATTGTCGTTGGGCAGGGGCAGTTCCGGCAGGCTCCCGGCCGGGTCCGGGGGTGACTCCTCGCCGAGCATGTCGAGGACGCGGAGACTCGCGCTACTCGCGAGGGGATCCGTGAAATCGAGATCGTAGGTCACCGGGACGACCTCGTGCGTGCCTCGTGGCTCGGTGTTCGTGGGGATGCTTGTCCGTCTTCCTGCCAGCAGGGGGAGGTCGAGGGTTACGTAATCGTCGGAACCGGGGACAATGTCCCGGGATGCATCGTATCGGAGAATTCCCCCGTCCTCCATCCTCGCGCTAACGAATGCCGTCGTCGGCAGTCTCCCCGGCTCCACAAGCTTCAATCGGACCGGGCCGTAACCTGAAACCTCGATACGCCAGGACGAGGGCGAAAGCCGGGCGATGCGCACAGTTCCCGGGGCCAGACGCAATGTCTCGCGCTGGATTGCAAACCAGGCCTCGAGCTCGGGAAGTACCCGCGCGGCCCGTGACCGCAGATCCTTGTCGTTGAAGTAGCGCACGGGCATGCCCTCGACCGTTCCGATCCAATCGAGCTGTGGAAAGAGCGAGAGTACCGGGGACACCCTGTCG
The DNA here is from genome assembly GCA_038144975.1 of Candidatus Salsuginivita brisbanensis. Taxonomy (GTDB): domain Bacteria; phylum Verrucomicrobiota; class Verrucomicrobiia; order Opitutales; family Opitutaceae; genus Salsuginivita; species Salsuginivita brisbanensis. The sequence continues at coordinate 33,637 of JAYQOU010000001.1, forward strand.
ACGAAATCGAGCAGTTCCCTGCCAGTCGCCGAGTCGAGTCCCGCTTCAAAAAAACCGGCCAGGGAGGCATATTTCTCGCGCAGAAAACCATGGTCCCTGTGTAGCCGGGCAAGCAGCGGGGTGGTGATGCTCGCGTCCCTGCCGGGGAAGGTGACGGTTGCTCCAAGGATATTGTCGGGAAGACCGTTCCCGTCGCCCAACACGGGCTCGAAGCTGAGCCTGCCAGGGTCGTACAGGAGCTTCCAATTGTGGCCCATGTCCATGTGGTTCGCCGCGAATAACTGCATGTACGCCGAGAACCTTCCCCAAGCGGGCAGGTTCAAAAGCTCCAGGAACTCCTGGTCTGTCCCTGTATGCATCGCGGAAAAGAGCAGCTCGATCGGACGTCGGGACTCTGGATCGAACTTGTTGTTGTTTGCCGCCTTCTGCCATAGCCAAGGCAGTTGCCAGAGCCCGCCCCTGTTTCCTTCGTTCACGAATGAGTCGTCGAGCGGGGTCATGTCACCCACGTAGAGGTCACCGGGCAGGCGTCCGTTGCGGCGGAGGAACGTTTCGCCCTGGTCGGGGAGCAGGAGGTGAATGCCGCCGTGCTGGCGTCCGTTGACCCGCAGACTCACAATCTCCGGGGCAGGCGCGAGGATTCCCATTCGCTGTGCCATGCGGAGCGTCACGTAGTAGGCGCCGGCGGACCGCCACCGGGGAAGGATGACATGCCATCGCCGTTCGCCTTCTTCGGGCTCGTCGGATTTCGTGCGCACGAGCCAGGATTTCTCGGCGAAGCCCCAGTGATGCAGGCTGTCCCCGCGGTAGCGGACGCTCACCTCGGAGAAATCTGTGTCGTCGTTCCAGCGGAGCAGGGCCGGTGACCAGTGGTCCTTGCCGGACCTGGGAAGATTGCTGTTCAAACCGGCGAGACTTGAGGTCGAGATCCTGAGGTCCAGCGTCCGGATTGCGGTTTCCCCGCTGCTCCAGCGGGATCGCCAGCTCGAAGCGAAATCGGTGCGCATTTCGGCGAGCCTCGACTGGAGCCACTGCCGCAGGTCGAGGGTCACGTCGGATCTTCGATGGATCGAGGAGGGATGCCATACCAGGAACTGCCGGGCGTTGCGCCAGGTTGGAAGCAGCCAGGCGGAGGCCAGGAATACGAAGGTCCCAAGGGCCGCCAGCATCAATGGAACGTAGGTACGGCCCCCATTCATTCTGCACCAATGATCGATTCGACGTGCGGAGGTTGCCAGGAGGCACCGTGCTCGATCCATTCCGCCAAGGCTTCGTCGGGAACAACTCGCATCGAGAGCGACAGGGTCGTACCGGGCGCGATTTCGGAGGGAAGTCCGAAGCCGATAACACCTTGGGCGTCGAGCGGAGTCCCGGAGTCGGTGCGACTTCTTGCGATGCCCGGGGCAGCCGCGAGGAATCCGCTCTGCGGAGCCACGCTGACAGGCACCATTCCGCCCGCTGAGTCAATGAGGTCGGCCTTCTCAACGACATAGCTAACCGAGGGCATGGCCGGAAACACCAAGTAGCAGCCTTCGACGCCCTGTGGCAGGTTGAACCGGAAGGCGGTCAGCCCCGCCGTGCCAAGCACGATGTCCTGCGCCTCGCTCCCTCCAGGTCCATACGCGACAAAATTGCCGGTCCACCACGCCGGCAGGCTGAGGGCAAGCGTGGCCGCTTCTGCCTGGCGAGTGCGGGCACGGAAGGCGCCTTCCTGGTTGCCCCGTGCCGTTTCGGCGGAGGCGAGGCTGTCCGCGACCTGCATGGAGAACGGGCGGATCAGCTGCGCCCGCTTCAAGACCGATGCCGCTTCATTGACCTCGCCGACCTGCATCAGCTCCAGCCCGAGTTCAAACAGGGCCACGGAATCGTTCGGATCGAAGGCGACCGCCATGCGTGCGCCATCCAGCAGCGCTCCGTTGTCGTCTAGCTCCCGGGCCGCCCGGCGCTGCAAAACAAGCGCCTCCCGAAACGGGGCGGCATACGCATCCGCGGTGTGCGGCAGCGGCACAGACTCGGTGAACGCACGTGCGAGCCGAATGACGGACGCCCAGTCACCCGCCTCTCCGGCCGTGCGAAGTCCCGCCAGGAGCAGGTCCGGCTCGCGACGGAGCACTGACCCTATCCGGCGCTCGATGTCCTCCGCGACGGCGGGCGAGCGGATCGCCGCGATTCCGACGATGAATGCGGTGACAACAGGCAGCGAAACTGCGACGCAAAGCACGATCAGGCCGCGAATGAACCGGAGGCGCCATCGCCTCCTCCTGCGGGCGAGAAAGTGCGCCGGCATTGGTTCAATGGATTTCACGCTTCGCATCGGCTCGGGGGCAACCATTAGGGCCTTTCCAAGCTGTAACAATTCTTTCCTAGTCCTCCCTGTCGCGGTGCCGGGACAGGTCAGGTACTGGATGCGGATGCGCGAGCAAACGACTCAATTGGCCGGTCCATGCAGCTCCAGCAGCCTAACGTCGAGACGGTCGCCGGCCTGGACTTCCTGCATGCCGACTGAGAAGTTGTCGCCCGGGTGAGCCAGGCGCGTGTCGTCCTTCTCCACGGCCACCAGCATCCATTGTCCCACCGGCAGGGGCGTCGTCTCGACGGTGTTCTCGGCCCTGCCGTCGGCGTTGACGATGTCATGGATCTGGGTGATGACCGCGCGGGTTCTGGTAGTGCGCACCTCCGCGGTTGCCTGCAGCGGACCCGTTCCGTCAGTCAGCGGGGGGATGATGCCGGTGAGCGCGAGATAGGAGCTGGACCTTGTCGCCGTGATCCGGACAAACGAATGTCCGTCTTCCACAAGCAGGTCGATTGACGGCGCGGCTTCCGATGGGCTTATCGAGAAACCCGCGATTGGCGATTCGACGGTCGATTGAGACCAGTTGTCGTTTCCCGCGATCAGGGACCGGTCGGGCTGGGATGGAGAGCTTCCGCTGTCCACGATCCGGACCAGGCGCGTCCATCCTCGCTTTCGCTCGAGCGACCAGGCTCGCGGATCGGACCCAGGTTGGTCGAGCAGGGCGGCGAGCGCGGGGACGGACTCGCGGAGCGCCGGCGAGCCAGGAGTGTCCGCCCACATCAGAAGGTGATTCGGCGGAATCGGCGCGAGGCTCCTCACGAAGCGTCTGCCAGGCGCGATCCTGTCAAGGAGATCGTATCCGGTGGAGATGGACCAGGTCGGCACATCGCTGAAACCCTTCAGGAGAGCGTCTTCGACAGTGCCGGATGTGGCATCGTTGTCCGGAAGCCAGACCAGGACCGGAAGACCGGAAGCGTTGATCCACTCATGAATCTCCCAGGCGCTCTCGCCGCTGTGTTTGAAAGCCTGAAGTTCCCGTGATGTGGGGAAATTCTTCCACCCGGAGAATGCAGTCCAGACGACAAGCAGCATGATCCACGCGGCACTCCATCCGCGGGCGCCGCGGACGCTCGATGGCACAAGCGCGAGGAACGCAGATCCGGCGGCGACGAGGAAGAGGCCCGCTTCGAACAGGGTGGTCTCGGCCGGACGTCTTGCCACCGCGTACGCGTGCAGGATCGAGGCGAGAACCAGGATGACCGCAAGGGTCGCGCTCCTGCCGCGCGCGACTCCGCGGTATGCTCCTGCGACGCAGAAGCCCACAAGTGAGATTGTCCACGTTATCGCGGGTATCCATGCGAAGCTCAGACCGGATCCGGCTTCCGGACCGATGCTCATTGCTTGCCGAAGGTTCTCCAGAAAGTGCGGCTCCGCCCCAGGCATGTCGACAAAAGCCCGCCATCCGACCGACGCCCGCGCGAGATGACTGACGTCGAACTGATAATAGGAGCAAAGGAAGAATCCGAGGCCCAGGGCGGTGCCTGTGGCCCAGGTCAACAGGATGCGGAGTTTTTCCATCCATGTGCCGGGCTGGCTGATCAAGAGCGGAAGGATTGGCAGGGCAGCGGTGGGCAGGAGTGTGAACTTGATGCCGATCATCGCGGCCGCCAGTCCGCCGAGGGCAAGCAGTTGGCCGGAACCGGGCCGGCAAGACGGTTCCAGATTCCTCCGGGCCAGGAAGAGACCGACGCAGGCGACGGTGAGAGTGACCTCCCATCCGTAGTAATCAGGAAGGCGGGCTGCCATTACACCCCAGCTCGACCCATAGACGCCGTAGAGCGCGACAATCGTGACGACCGCCAAGTCATACCTCCCAAGGGTTCGCCGACGTGCAAGGGCGTAAGCGAACGCGGCAAACACCGCAGAATTCAACGCAAGGCTAGCGTAGGTGAAGCTGTCTATCCTCGTCCGCAGGGAGTCGATCCCCAGTGCGTCCATGACGCGCTGGAAGAGGACATGGAACACCCCCAACGTCTGCCCTTGGGCCTCCCAGATCGTGCCCGCCTCGCCCCGGACGATCCGGAAGCTGTGGAAGTACCTATAGGCGATCGATTCGTTCGATGCCGCGATGAGCGAGGTGTCCGAGAAGAGAAACACGAGCCAAGGGGCGGCGAGAATCGCAGCAAGCACGGTGGCGAACGCGATGCATGGCAACCTGTTCCGTCTAGCCACCTTGGTCTGGACGTCTGGGATTGCGCGCCCTTCAGGCCGGAAAATCTCGGGACTGGGGTTCATTCCTATTTGCGGCGGGCTCCTGCCTCGACCTGCAATGCACAAGCGAGGCGGATTGCGCGTTCGGGTGCGAGTGGATTGCCCGACATCAGTTGCCGTAGATGTCGCGCCTCAGGCGGCGCAGCAGAATCTCGCACAGGACATGTGTCACGGAAAGGAAGTTCCGGAGGTTCAGCGGCGATCCACGGTCCTTCTCGAGATGGAATCCCTCGAGTGCGACCTCCCGGTAGGTGGCACCTTCGTCGAGCAATGCGGTGATCAACTGTGCCTGGAAACCGAAGCCGTAGTTGTGGGACGACCACCGCATCACGTGGTGGCGGCGGTACAGAGCGCATCCATTGTAGTACCGGATGCGGTGGCCGCTGAGCAGGTCGACGATCCGCGTGTATAGTCTCGAAATGAAGCGCCTCGTTGAACTTTTTCCCGGAAGCACCGGGTAGTAGGGTATGATGATGTCGGCGCTCCCCATCAGGCGTAGCATCGACACCAGCGAATCCGGTGTGTCCACGTTGTCCCCGCAGACCAGGCGAAAGTAGCGTCCCCTGCCGCGAAAAGCGGTGTCCACGAAACTGCGGGAAAGTCCCAGGTTGCGTGTGTTCCGGTGCAGTTTGACGGGGAGTTCGGGATTCGAACGGATGTAGGTCTCGACGATGTCCGCCGTCCCGTCGCGCGAGCCGTCGTCGACCACAATGACTTCATAGCTGAACTCCAGCTGGGCCAGTGCGGCCCGAACGGTCTCGAGGGTCGGTACGATCCGTTTTGCCTCGTTCAGGCAGGGGATGAAGATGGTCAGGTCGAGTTCTTCACGGACCCCTGCCGGGGCTGGCTCGGGATGGAGGGAGGCGCTCATCCGGTGCGACGACCGCACCCGATGCCGAACAGGTAGTGGGCCATCGGGAAATAGCCGGTGTGCACCACTTCGTCGTTCATCGAGAAGACGAATACGTTGTGGAAATAGCGATCGAGCAACGCGCGCATCGTGTCCCCAGTCTTGCAGTTGACGTGGCCGGCCTTGCTCTGGGGAGAGGCGTGGGCCTGCGACGGCAGGCTGGGGCACCCCAGGATCAGGCAGCCCTGTGGGTCCAGCGCACTGACGACGTTGCCAATGAAGGTATCCTCGTCCTTCGGCTGGATGTGTTCGATGACGTCGAGCGCGTAGGCCGCGTCGAACTTGCCCGGGAAAGGGCCCGCCAGAAGGTCATGCTGCGCAACATCGAACTTCCAGCGAGCATCCATGCGCTGCCGCACGTCCTCCACGAACACGGGATCGAAGTCGGTCGCGGTCAGGTGCTTGACGCTCTGGACAACGATTCGCGTCGCCCAGGCATCCGCGCAGCCGACCTCCAGCACGCGCTCCCTGCCCGCGAGCATCTTCGCCACGAACTTGTAGCGGGACAGGGTGAACAGGAGATGTTTCGGGTCATCCTGCCAGGCCTGGTTGGTCATCAGCCCAAGCGGGGTCAGTCCCTGCTCCTTCAGGATATCGAGAGAACGCTGGTACTGCGGTTCACGGGTGCCGGATTCTTTCTGGCTCATCGTCGGAGGATCACTCGAAAAAGACGCATCCGTAATCCCCGCTGTACCCGCATTTGGCAAACACCCATTCCCACTCCTCCGGTGTGAAGAAGCACTCACAGGTCAGCTGCCAGTAGAGGAGGTTCACCTTTTCCCGCTCGGTGCGGTAGCTGTCCATGAGGACGTATCGGTGCTGTTTCCCGACCCGCTCAATCTCGCGCAGGGCCATCTCCAGCTGAGGCAACTGCAGGTTGTGCAGCGTGTTGATCGAGACGACCAGGTCGAATGTCCCGTTCTCAAAGGGCAGGGAAGTGGCTGAACCTTCGCGAAGAAACGGCTTCACCTCCTCCTTTGCGTTCTGAAGCGCGTAGCGGGAAACGTCGATGCCGGCGACCTCGACTCCCGGGACTGCGCGCGTGAATTCGTGCAGCAGGAAAGCCTTGCCGCAGCCGACATCGAGGATCCTGTCCCCCGCCTTCAGCCCATAGCGGGCCGCCATCCGCTGGGCGACGGGCAGCCAGCGTCCATCATAGCGATAGCCGCCATAGCCCGTCTCGCGGCCGCCGTCCCAGTACTCGATGTCGAACTTCTTCGCGATGGTGGCAAACTCGGCCTTGTCGCCGGAAAGCACGCGCCCGATGTAGTCCCGGGGAGTGCTTCGATGGACTTCCTCGATGAACTGGATGAAGGCCATCGGGATCAGCCGGCGAGGGTCTGCCGGATGGCGGCGGCGATCCGCTCGGCATCCGGATAGTATCGGGGCTCCAGGGCCATGCTCATGGGGGTATGGCTGTCAGGCAGGGTGATCCGGGCCGGTTTGGATTTCAGCCGATTGCCGAGATTCTCCGCGACGGTGGCCACGATCTCCGCGGCGGCCCCGAAGGAGAGCCATCCCGGGTCGGCGACCAGCAGGCGCCCGGTTTTGAACGCCGAATCGCAGATCGTCCTTCGATCGAGCGGGTTCAGCGTGCGCGGATCGACGACCTCGACGCTGACGCCCTCCTTCTCCAGCGTAGCGGCTGCCTGGAGGGCCGGAGGCACGAAATGCCCGATCGCGACAAGCGTGAGGTCGGTGCCCGGACGGCGGATCACCGCCTCGCCGAAGCGCACTCGGTAGGGCGCTTCGGGTACGTCATCAGTCATCGAATACAATCCGCGTCCCTCCACGAAGATGGTCGGCGACTCGCCGAGCAGGCTCTCAAGCAGCAGACCCTTGGCATCGTAGGCGGTTGCCGGGATCGCGACGCGCAGGCCGGGGAGGTGGGCAAACCAGGCATGCAGGCTCTTTGAGTGCTGGGGGCCCTGTCCCCAGCCCTTGCCGACGATGGTACGGATCGTCACCGGCATGGCCGACTTGCCGTTCGACTTGAAGCGCCAGAGGGCGAGCCAGTTCGCGATCGCGTCCAGCGAGTAGATCATGAAGTCGAGCCGCTGGTGACAGATCAGCGGACGCAAGCCGGTCAGCGCCGCTCCCATCGCGGTGGCCGTCATGAGGTTCTCCGCGACCGGGAAGTCCTGGACGCGCTTCTTCCCGTATTTCTTCACAAGCCCGGTCGTGGTGCCGAAGATGCCGGACTGGGTGTCTACCAGCTGGCCCAGCACCACGACCTTGTCGCAGAGCGACATGGCCTGGTCGGTGGCCTCTAGGATGGCATTGGCGTAGCCGAGTTGGCGCGTCACGGGTGTGGTCGATTTGCCGGGAGCCATGGTCAATAGGGACCAAGCCGGGCCTCGGCCTGGTTCTGGTCGAACGCACCGGCCGAGGACGCGCTGCCGAGCAGCTGGTCGGCCAGCGGGGTGGCATCCTCGTGGTTCATCGCGTGCCAGTTGGTGTCGTCCGGAAACGGGCTTTCCTTTGCGAAACGGAAATTCTCGGAGATCTCGTCGGCGGTCTCGCGCTCGAGCTGCTCTCTCGCTGCCGCATCCAGCATACCCGCGGCCTCGAGCGCCTCGCCCAGCAGGACAAGCGGGCAGTTGTCCTTCCAGAACTGGATCTCAGCCGCGCTGCGGTAGTTGTTGGCTCCGTCGTCCTCCGGCCCCACGTGGCTGTTCCAGCGGTAGGTGTAGGCCTCGACCAGGGCGGGGCCGTCGCCGTCCCGCAGGCGATCCATCTCAGCTCGCAGGGTACGCCATGCCAGGGGGGCGTCATTGCCGAAGATCTGCGTCGACCGGACGCCGAACGGTTTCACGCGCTGGCAGATGTTGTCGCGTTTCTGCCGCTTGAGCTGGTCGGAGAACGTCGCGTACCGGTTGTTCTCGATCACGAACAGGATCGGCAGCCGCGCCTTTCCCGCGTAGTTGATCGCCTCCCAGAATGCGCCTTCGTCGGTCGCTCCCTCACCAAATCCGGATACAGCGACCTGGCGGGACTTCTGGTGCTTCAGGCCGAAGGCTGCGCCAACGGCGATGCTGACGGCACCCGCTAGGATTGCCCCGCTGTAGAAGCGTGACGCGGAATGGGAAATGTCCTGGGAACCCGCCTTGCCCCCGTTTGCTCCTGTCGCCCTGCCATAGATCTCGGCGAACAGCTCGCGCAGGGGTGCCCCCTTTGCGAAGTAATAGCCGTGGGAGCGATGGTGGCTGAACAGGTAGTCCTCCGGTTCCAGATGCAGCGAAAGGGCTGCGGGGATCGCCTCCTGGCCGATGCAGAAGTGGATCGGGCATCGCATCTCGTCCGCGGGATGATACTCGGCGTGCAGGGCCTCCTCGGTGCGGCGGAGCCGCAGCATCTGGCGGTAAAGCGCGAAGACGGTATCGCGTTCGAATCCCTCGATGCTGAGATCCCGATAGCGGCCGAGCTTCTGGATGGTTCGATGACTTAATGGCATGCGGTCAGGTCAGACTGATTGGGTGCGAGCCTTCAAAGCAAGGTCCCAGATGGAGGTCAGGTAATCGCGTTTTTGCAGGGTGGATGCCTCCTCCCTTGGAACGAAACGGGCATCCTGACCTTCGCGGCATTCGATTCGCTGCAGGCCGTCGTAGGTGTCCCAATAAAACCGAAAGACAGTGTCGCGATCGTATCCGAGTTCACGGGCGTGGTATTCGGCAAGGAGCCGGGGATTGGCGCTCCGATAGCAGGTTTCTTCCTCGACCTCGCGGACTGCGGCAGCTTCGGAAGTCTCTCCGGGTTCAACATGCCCTCCCGGAAACACCCAGAGTCCCGGATCTGCGATCGTCGGGATGTCGTCCCTGTGCTGGAGCAGCGCGGCGCCATCCTGACGAAGCACCACGATGCCACAGACAACGGGAACGGGATTGTCAATCGGGTTGCCGTGCATGGGCCTCATGAGCTTGCCAGGGGCAAATCGGAGCCGCGGCAATCTTCCATTCCACCCCTGACACGCCGTGGTCGATGGCCGAAGCGACGGCGCTCGCGAAAATGAATATCGCCGAGCAGGCTGAGAAACACCCGGAGTGTTTCGATCAGGTTCCGAAGGGAAAAGGATTTGCTCCCGTCGAGTCCCACCTGGCGATGCCCGGGAATCTCGAGGAACGAAACTCCCTGCCGCAGGAGCTTCACGTTGATCTCCGCGACGATACTGAACCTCGTGGAATGGAGTCGGAGCTCTCGAAGCCTGCTTGTCGGATAGACGCAGGGACCGTTGATATACTGGACGTGCACGTCGAATGTCACTGCGTAGGCGAGTCCGAACAGGGAGGACAAAGCCCTTCGCATCCATCCGCGCTGTCCACGATCGGGAAAGTAGCACATCACCATGTCGGCGGAGTCGGAGTTCGAGATCAGGTTCCGGAGGACTGACTCCGGCATATCGTTGTCCCCCGGAACGATCAGGAATTTCCGGCCCCGCGCGTGAGCCAGCGCCGTCTTGAGCCCGGCACCTAGGCCGCGATTCTCCGGGTGCCTGACCAGGTCAATCTGTGGATGCGCTCTTGCGAGTTCCTGTACGATTGCCGCTGTGTTGTCCGTGCAGCCGTCGTCGACGACGACGATCTGGATTGCATCCGTGCCCGTGGCACCGGAGATCCGCAGCAGGCCTCGGAGGGTCGCCTCGATCCGGCGTGCCTCGTTGAGGGCGGGTACGAAAAGGGTCAGGTCGCGATCCTCCGGCGCAGTCGATGCATTCATGGCGTTCCCGCAGGGGCGGCAACCTGTGTCCAAGCCCCTGGGTTTCCTTCGATGACTTTGCGAATCCGCACGACGTAGTCGACGCCTGGAGTCAGAGAACCCACGGAGTGTTGCATCGACCCCGGCGGCAGAGTGCCGAGTGCCATGAATCCCCCTTCTGCCGCAGCAAACTCGAGTTCGTAGCCGCTGGTTGCGTCCGGTTCCCAGGCAACGGTCAAACTCTCGGGCTGGCGTATGGTGACTGACAATCCGGCGATCGGTTCGGATAGATTCCGCTCAGCGACATTGCCTGATTCCTCAGGCAGCCAGATCGCATGGCCCACGACCGTAACCCTCCCGCCGCTGATCGTGGTCGGCCATTCACGGGATTCCACTCCCGGTCCCGAGGCGGCGGCGGCGAGGGCGGGAAACAGCACCGTCATGGGATCGAATTCCGGACGATCGACCCAGAACACGACTGTTCCCGAGGGATAGGGGGAATCGGGATGGGGACCGCCATATTCGTTGCGGAACGAACCATTCGGGAGGTACCGATGGAGAATGGGAAGGCCGTTGGCGGTCACGTTCCATGTCGGCACGTCGGCGGTCCCCTTGAGGAGAAATTCAGCGACTCCACCGTAACCGTAGTGATTCTGGGGATGCACGACGATGACGGGTCGGCCGGCTGCATACCGAACCAGGTTGTCGTGCAGGTCCCACATGTTTCGCGCCCAGGACGCCGACTCCCGAAGCGTTGCCACGTGACGGCTCCAGCCGAACGTCACCAGCCCGTAGGTCGTGCAGGCGATTGCGATCGCGCCGATGCAGATCCGGCCGATCCGGTGATGCGCCGCGAGGGTCAGACTGCACCCGGCCAGGGCCAGCAATGCAGACATTGCCTCGAAGAAGGTGGTGCCGGCGGGTCGCTTGTGGATGAAGTACGCCCAGGCCGCGCCTGCGCCGAGGATGACTATCGAGGCCAGAGCGGAAGCCAGCCGGCGCTCGGCACGAATCCAACCGAACGAGGCGCCGATCGCCCAGCAAACGAGGTAGAGAATGATCACATGACCGTAGGAGGAATCGGCGAGGTATTGGGCGAATTTTTCCCAGAAGTCCGACTCGCCGCCAGGATTCCCCACGTAGCGGCTCCAGCTCCCGAACATTTCCGCGACCGGTCCGAACCGGAAAAGGTAGAACCACCAGATCACGAACAGGAAACCGGCGCCAACCGAGCCCGCGGCGAGCATGGAATGCGCGACGAAGCCGGCGGGCCGCGGACTCCTGCGAATCAGCAGGACGGTGAGCACCACGGCCCCCAATGGCAACAGGGTCACCTTGTTCGCCGCGGCAACGCCGACGAGAAACGAGATGCCCGCGATCGAGGGCCATTCACGCCGGGGAGGGTCCTGCCGTTGGGCGTCCAGCCAGATATGCTGGAAAACTGCCAGCAGTGACAGGGACAGGATGACGTTGAGAAAGTAGTAGTCGGGGAGCGTGTAGTAGTAGAAACCGGTTCCACGGGTGAGATAGAGGGGGCCGATCGCCGCGAGGCCGCAAAGGAGCACTCGTTCTAGCGGCAGGGTCCGCGACCTGGCGGCCTTGAGCAGGATCCAGCATCCCGCACCCGTCACCGCTGCCAGGTAAACAAAGGAGTAGATCTTCATGCGAAGCTCCAGGGCTTCCGGCAGCGGACTCACGAAGAGGTTTATCCCCGCCAGACAGAGTGTCTGGAATGCGGTCGTCAGGAATCCGGCAAGCACCCAGACGGAGGCGCCCTCCCCATTGAGAAGGCGTTCGCTGAACAGGAACCGATAGGCGATCGACTCGTTTGCGATCGTCAGGGGGCTCGCCCCCAGAACCAGCGCGGCAACCAGCGGAAATGCGAGGCCCGCAGCAATCACCGCCGCCGGCAGCCACCTCGGGCACCTGCCGGCCGCCTTCAACAGAGTTTTGAGCCGGGAAATCAGGGAGGTCGGGCTCATGGATCGGTTCGAAGCAGGACTTGGCGAAGCAGCGCGAACAGGCGCCCGATCCACCAGACTCCGCCACGTTTCAGGTGATAGCGCCCGTCCCGGAGATACAGCTGTCCTCCCGTGAGAAGCCTTTCAAGACGCACCTGGAGGATGTGCTCCCTCCCGTATCGGGTGCGCAGCTCATGCGTAGCGATCCCGTCGGGTCCTGCATGTGCAAGCTCCCGGATCAGGCGAACCCGGAGCGACGAGACGTTTGCATTGAGGGCGTTGAAGAAGACGAATCCGTAGAAGCTGTAGCTGAGACAGGAGAGCAGGATGCCCGGGATCGCCTGCGCAGGTCCGGCATCCGGTATCGGTCGCCGGACGAAGGAGAGGTAGATGACGATCGCGAGCCCGATTGCGAATGAGACGAACTGTCGGCGCACCGGGCCCCGTGGAAGGGGCAGCCTCGAGATCGCAACGTGGCCGAGCACGTTGGCGAGGATCCCTGCGAACGGGAATAGAGTCTGCTCGAAGAGATTCACGTGCTCGGCTTCATGCCCCCAGCTGCAGGTTGAAGAGTCGCGAGAGCCGGCCCGCCGCACTTGCGGCCGAGCGTCCTTTTGCAGTCAGGCGAAAGTTGCCTTCCTGGACGGTGACGAATCCATCGCGCTCAAGCGACGCCAGACGGGGATCGATGAATCTCTCATTCGTGACCACCGAACCGAGTTCCTCCAGTGTCGCGCCTGCGGCGCCAGCGCTCTCGACCTTTCGGACGATTGCGAGGGACGGGCTTGTCTCCTCGATTCCCGCGTACGTGATCAGGTAGCAAAGCGTCGCACCAAGGTGGAAGAATCCGACGGAGGCCCACTCTGCGGCGTCCATCATGTCTGTCCGGCCCAGGGCTCCCAATGCCGCGACAAGCACGACGGGATTCCCGATGAAAACTGCGACCAGCACCCGAAAGGGGCGTTGTGGCGGGGACAGCCTCCACCAGACCAGGTGCGTGCCCCATGAACCGGCGAACAGTCCGAGCGCGATCAGCAATGCGGCCATGTCGATCGGGCGCGCCTACCAGGGCATTTCCGGCTTTGCGCTGATGAAAAGGCTTCCCTCGCGGTGCGATGTGGGAAGGTCCGCGGCGGAGGTTGCGGGTTTCCACCCTATCTTCTGCGGGAACAGGTTCGCCCCCATGAGGCGCACGTGGTCGAAGATCGCCCGTGCGTTCTCCTCGCTTCCCACCTCCAGAATGATGTCGGTGCCGGCGAGGAGCTCCCGGTTTGTCGCGAGCAGCAGGTCCTTCTCGTGCCCTTCGGCGTCGATTTTCGCCAGGTCGGCCCACTCAAGAAGCGGGCCTATCGCGACGGTCTTCACCGTGAAGGTCTCCCGTTCGCCATATGAATTCTTGGCTCCCGCCAGGTGACTGCCGGTGGTGTTGCCCAGCACCCGGACGAAATGCGCTTCGCCATCCTTGTCGGAGACGGCGGCCTGGAAGGGGGTCACGTTGCCGGCTCCGTTGGCACCAAGGTTCCTTGTGAGAAGCTCGAAATGCAGCGGGTCGGGCTCGAAACAGCGAACCTCGAAGCCGCAGCGGGAGAGAACCAGGGAGTGGAGCCCGAGGTTTGCGCCAATGTCGACCACGCGCCGGTAGCGCCCGCGGTTCAGGTCGTAGAACGCAAATATGATGAGCTCGTCCAGGCCGAACAGGTCGATTGAATCGATGGCTCCCATCTTAGTATAGGGGAGGGACAGTGACCCGAAGTGCCAGAAAGGGCGGGGCCTACCCTCGGGGGAGGAGAAGGCCATCTCGATCTCAGGCCGAACCTTGGGCTTCAGGCTCTGGTAGGCCGGGGAGGAGGGCGTATGGGCGCTCCGGTCCCTGGCTAGCGTGTCCAATATTGCGTCGATCGAGGGCATGTTCAGTTGGCTTCCTGCTGGGAGACGGGGAGGGGCTTGACGATCATGTTCGAGAGAAACTCCTGACGCGGCAGCAGGGGATCTGCATCCTCGTTGGGCCGCCCGAACTTCACCTGGGGAACGACCCGGTGCGCGGTCGGGAGCTCAACGTTGAGGAAGCAGGGGCCTTGGTGATCGAGCAGGGCGCGCAGCTTCGCTTCGATGTCCCGGTTGCGATCGAGCGTGAAGGCGTACCATCCGTTGGCGCGGGCCACTGCCTCGAAATCGGGAAAGGAGAGTCCTCCTTCCACGGATGTCGCATAGTAGTTCCCGCCCAGCCACATTTCCTGGGTCTGCTGCACCATGCTGTGTCCGTGATTGTTCAGGAGAAGCAGCTTGATTGGCAGCTTGTGATGCGCAGCGGTCGCCAGCTCCTGGATGTTCATCTGCAGGCTGCCGTCGCCCGTCACGCAGATCACGCGGCGGCCGGGCAGTGCAAGGGCCGCGCCCATGGCGCCAGGGAGACCGTACCCCATCGCCGTGTTGTTGAAGTCGTGAAAGAAGCGCTGTCCTGCCTTGAACTCGAAGGCCTGCATCATCCAGGCCAGCGCGCAGCCGGTGTCGCATACGATGACTTCGTCCGGGTCCAGGGCCGCCGACAGCTTCTTGACCAGGAAGTAGGGGTTCACGGGATCTTCCCGTGCGTACTCGGGGAGACAGGCGGGATATTTCCGCTTCCAGCCCGCGATCCGGTCCACCCAGGCGCTGAAATCGGGAATCGTCTCGTTTCCCAAGGCGGACAGAAGCGAGCGTATGAACCTGCCGGCATCCTCCTCGAAGCTGCGGTAGAGCGGGACGTTCAGCTTCCCGAATTTCCGAATCTCCGCCCCGTCAATATCCACCATGATGATACGCGCTTCCCGGGCGAACGTGCTGGGCGGGGTGCCGGTGGCCTTCGTGTCGAGCCGCGAACCCACGGAAATGATGAGGTCGGCGTTCTGGACCGCGAAATTTGCATATCGGACTCCGTGCGTGCCGAATCCGCCGATGGCCAGGGGGTCCGAGTACGGCAATAGGTCGAGCGCCGCCCAGGTCATTGCGACGGGAATTCCCGTTTTCCTCGCCAGTTCGGCTGCTTCCCGCTCGGCCCGGGCCAGGTGAATACCCCAGCCATAAATGATGACCGGTCGCTTCGCGGACCGGATGGCGTCAACGACTTCCCGGATCTGTGGCGCCGCGGCGGCGTCCGGCTGCGCGGTCCCGTCCGGCACGAACTCGAGCAGCTTCGACGGATCGATATCCATGCGCTGAAGATCGTCGGGGATGTCGACGAGGACCGGGCCGGGCCGGCCGGATCGTGCGATATGGACCGCCTTATGCAGCTCGTAGCGAATGCGCATGGGATCCGTGACGAGCACCGCGTACTTGGTGATCGTCTTGCAGATGTCCACGGTATCCGTCTCCTGGAAGCCAACCTGGCGGACACCGGTATCCCCCTTGGCTCGGAATGTCGCCACCTGGCCGGTGAGATACAGCACCGGTACGGAATCGTAGTAGGAACAGCAGATGCCGGTAATGAGATTTGTCGCTCCTGGACCGCTTGTCGCCACGGCGCAGCCGAGGTTGCCGGTAACGCGGGCGTAGGCGTCAGCGGCCATGGCCCCTGCCTGTTCATGCTGAGGACAGACGAATCCGGTGCCAGGGGTCTCGGCGATCGAATGGATCAGGTGGAGCGAGGCCCCACCTGAGATCGCAAAAACATGCCGGATGCCCTGCTCAGCGAGGAAGGCTGCAACGACGTCGGAAAGTTTCATTGAGGAGTGTGAGGGAGTCGAATGTCGTTGCCGAGGCGGCGAAGCTTGTAGGCGTCGGGATTCGATAGCAGGTAAGCGGCCAGATCACTGCCACCCCTCCTCCAGGCGTCAAACACAAGGGAAAGGTTGCGTCCCCCGATCACGGCCTTCGGCTGGGAAAGGCACCAGCTCAGGCATGCGTGGATTTCACGATGATCTGTTCCTGGCTCGTCCGAGCCGAGAAACTTCTCGACCTTGCCGAGGTTCTTCCCGGCCCTGACGGCGGCGTCGAGCGTCTGCTGGTGGATCTTGGTCCTGACTATCCCCGGTCCGATGATGAAGTATCGCGTGTCCGCAGATTCAGCGTCGAGCAGCTCACACATCTTGATAAGCAGGATCTTCGAGGCGGCGTAGGCCGAGTAACTCGGCGCCGCGCTGTTTGTGCCTGATCCCGAGAAGAAGGCAACGGCAGGCTCGCCTTCGACTCGTCGGCTCGCCAGGAGGCCTCGCACCGCCCTTAGTGGACCGAGGGCATTGACGAAGATGCCTCGGTCCCAGTCGTTGCCTCCGCATTCCGCGAACGGCCCTATCGGTTCCTCCGTTCCGACGGCGGCGACAATGAGATCCCATTTTTCTCCGGTGGCACTCCATCTGCCGGTGAATCGATCCACGCTTTCGGCATCGGCGAAGTCGCATTCGAAGACGTCCACACCACCGGGAAGTCCGGAGGGAGTCGAACCGGCCCGGCAGGTACCCGATATATGCCAGCCATCGGCATGATAGCGGAGCGCAAGTTCCCGGCCAATGTCGCTCGTCAGGCCGAGCATGATGACGGATCTCACGAGCGCTCCTCCGGAGTTTTAGCCCGCGCACGCAATGTCTCCTCGAGAAAGCGCTCGATTCCAGCCGCGATCGGCGTTGGCTCGAATTCAGGAAAGGCGTGACGGAGCGCTGACACGACAAAGGTGCGGTGAACGATGGGTCCGATCGGCCGTCCGAGATTGTACAGGAACCGAAACACCTGGGTCGGCTTGTACCTGCGGTGAATCGTCGGAACGCGACGCGACGCGTGGTCGATCGCGACCGGGTGCGGGCAGAATCCCGAGATCAGGTCGGCCAGGTTCCGGTAGGAGATAGCCCTGGCTTCAGCGAGATTCAAGGTGCCCGAGGACCGGTGCAGCACGCACTGGAGGAGTACCTCGATGGCGTCATCGATATACACATGACTCCGGCGCTCCTCCCCATTGCCAAACAGCACGATTCGGCCCTCGGCGACCGCGGATCGGACAAACTGATTGGGACCGTAGTTGCGGTGACTGTCCCCGGATCCATAGATGCTCGTCGGGCGCAGTATGCAGAAGGGGATGCTTTCCTTTGCAACGGAGGTCCCGATCATCATCTCCCGCGCAGTGTGCATCAACGCGTAGAGGCTCACCGGTTCCCGTGTGGATTCCTCATCGAGCGGGATCTGGTGGGCATCATAGACGGCGTCCGAGCTGACATACACCAGGTGGGCGCAAGGCGAGTGATTTACCGCTTCGCAGACAGCCTTGCCCATGCGGAGGTTAAGCATGAGCGACTCCGTGTCCGAGCCTCGATCCGAAGTGATCGCTGCGAGCACGACGACTGCGTCGGTTTTCCGGATTTCCTTCGCGAGGGAACGGCCTGCGCCGTCGGCAGTCAGGTCGATTTCCGAACTGCCCAGGGCAATGACGGGGATCTTCTCGGCAGAAAGGCGACGGTGAAAATGCGATGCCAGGAACCCGGAACGTCCCAGCAGGAGCACCCGGTCAGGCTTCTTGGTCCCGGAATTGAGGTGGGTCAGCATCCCAATTGAAAGTGCTTGAGCCCTGCCCGGGCACAATCGGCTCGTTTCAGGACCCCGAACGGATCGATGACTAGTTTGCCGCTGAGAGCGGACCGGATCGACTCTGCCGGGATGCTGCCGTATTCATCCCACGGGGTCATGATCACAAGGGCTGCGGCACCGACGGGGGCCTCGGATGCAGTGGGAACCCGCGCGACATGGGGAAACTCGTTCACGTCAATCTGGGCAACGGGATCATGTGCCCGGATCCGACACGGTGAGAGTGCCCGCAACAGGTCGAGCGATGGAGAATTCTTCGTGGAATGGGTGTCTTTCTTGTACGCGAGCCCCCATACCGCGACCAGAGCACCCGGCGTTCCGCCGGGAAGCTCGCGTTGCAGGATTCTGAGCACCCAATCCCTGCGATGGGTGCTGTTCGCCTGCCAGGCGGCGATCACGCCGTCATCCGTGCCGTTCTCGGCTGCGAGGCGACGCACGGTCACGAGGTCTCGCTCGAGATTCCCGCCCGCGATTCCGAGTCCGGGCTTCAGGTAAGCATGCGGTCCGATACGGCGATCGAGCCGGAGGGCGGGGGCAATCTCGTCCCAGTCCGCCCCGATGGCTTCGCAGACTTCCGCGAGGGTGTTCGTCGTGGTGACGCTCGACACCAGGAAGAAGTTGATCGCGATCTTGGCGAGTTCGGCGCTTTCGTAGCGCATCACCAGCACCGGGCAGCCGAAGGCTTCATGCCATTTCCGGAAGGATTCCGGAAGCGTAGCGGCCGGGTCGGAGGCACCGACGATGAATCGCTCCGGCTCCATCGCACGCTGCACCGCGGCGCCGAAGATCAGCGTCTCGACCTGATAGTACAGCGAACGGATTCGAATACTTGAATTGTTTCGAGCCGATGCCTGCAACGCGCGGGTGAACCCAGGGGACACCTGGCTAAGCAGGACGACGTCCGTGCCGGGGGCCAGGGCCGGCAGTGTTTCCTTCATCAGCTCCTGCAAAGGTGCCGTGTCGCTCTCGTTCCGCTCGTCGGTCCGCACATCGAGGGCAAAGAACACAAGGGAGCATTCGGCCAGCGCCTTCCGATCGGCAGTGTAGGTTATCCTGTCGCGGTTTGCTGCGAACAGGTCGGCGAAGCCCGGTTCCTCGATCGGGAAGTTTCCGGTCTGACACTTCCCGACCAGTCCGGAGTCGGGATCGTAGGCGATGACGTCGAAACCCTTGGCGGCAGTGGCAAGGCTGTAGTTCAGGCCGAGATGGGAGAGGCCGACAAAACCGATCATGACAAGGGTGTGGTTCTGGCGGATTCGAGTTCCGGGCCCGCGGATGTCATGGCCGCTTGGTTTCCCGGCAGTTCTGCCCGAGGCCGTCGCTCCACCTGCGGAAACGGAACCCCGGAAACTCTTTCAGTGCCGCCGATGGCGCGAAGGGGCGATAGCCGTTGTGGGGCATCGGCCCGGTGCGGGCCGATCCCCGGACCTTCGACCCGGACGGGAACTGGGCCGCGCAGAACTCGGCAAGCTCCCTGAAGGAGACGATCTCGCCCGAGGTCGCGTTGAAGATCCCCGGTGTTCCGCGGGCGACAATGCGGCACACGAGTTCAGCGATGTCCTCGACCGCGACATGATCGCGGCGCTCCTCGCCCTCCCCAAAAAGGACGATCTCATCCCCTGCGGCGGCGAGTCGCCGAAAGCGATTCGGCCCGTAGCCGTTGTGCGGATCGTCGACGCCGTACACGAGTGTGGGCCGAACGATCGAGAAGGCGCCGCCATGGCAGGACCGCAGCATCACCTCGCGGGCCAGGTGCATCACGCCGTGCAGGCTGCCGGGCTCGGCGCATGAGCTCTCCGAGAGTGGCTCGGCGCTGTCTCGGTAAACCGCGTCCGAGCTGACATAGATCAAATGGGCGACGGGGCGCTCCTGCAGGGCCTCGCAGACGGCTGCTCCCATGCGTAGGTTTTCGAGAAGCATCGCGGGGTTCTTCACCGGTGCTTTCGCCGAGACAAAGACCAGCGTGTCGTCAGCGTCGAGGTGCTCGGCCAGCCGCTTGGCGGCATCGGGCGCGAGAAGGTCGAAGCCGGGCCGCCCGAGTGCCAGTGTTCCCATGCCTTCGGCTGTGAGGCGCTTCAGGACGGCGCCACCGATGAAACCGCCGGCACCGAGCACGACGGCGCGTCTTGATGGGGAAGCTTTCGATCTTTCGGTCATTCGGAAGGCGGTTTGCCGATCACCGAATCCCCGCGCACGCGATTGAAGGTGTCATTGATCCAGATGTCGTTGTCGAGATTGTGCGCTGGGGCTGCGCATAGCTTTCGAAAATGATCGTATTCCGCAGCCCAGGTCGGGTCGGGACACTCCAGCCGTTCCGTCTGCTCGGTCGGCCGGCCGCTCGGCAGGATCCGTGTGCGGAGCGTGAAGATGCTGGGCCCCCATTTGCAGAGGCAATCGATATGCGCGCTGCCCTTCTCGGCATAGACGTCGCACCGAAAGGTGTTTCGCCAAGAGAGCAGGGTCATCTCCAGGTCGAGCGAGGGCTGGCCGTCGAACGCGAAGCGAAAGTGATCGAATGCGCGGTTCTCAAAACGGTTGGCGGCCACGACGCGCCCGGGTTTCGGCGGCCGGCCGAAGAGGAAGAGCACCCAGTCGAGCAGGTGGGAACCCAGGTCGGGAAAAACGCCGAGGTCCTGGTCGCGCCAGTCGGAGTTCCTGACGTCCCGGGCCGTCCCGTTTCCGTAGAAGAACTTTGCTAGGTAGATTTCGCCGAGGACGCCGGAATCGATTGCCTGCTTGAGGCGCAGGATGTGCGGCTCGAATCGGTGGTTGTACGCCGTGTAGCACGTCGTCCGGTTCTTTTCAGAAAGTGCCTTCAGCCGGAGGAGAGGCTCGACTGAATCGGCGACAAGCGGCTTCTCGACCAGCACGTGTTTCCTGCGGTCCAGAAGGTACTCGAGAATGGGTAGCTTGGCCTGGTCGGGCGTGCAGACCAGGGCGGCATCGTAGCTTTCTGCCGGAACGTCCTCCACGCGGCGGTAGGAGGCCCCGGTTGCAACGGGATCAACGGTCGCCACGGCGTCGGCACCTGCAACCGCGAGGCGCTTGCGGCCCTGGATGCCCAAACCGACGACGATAACCCTCATTCGTATCGGCTTTGCTTCTCGACCTGCTTCAGGCGCTTTCGCACGTCTGCCGGATCGATTGGCGTGTTTCCGTCGCGCTCGCAGGCGAGGCAGGCGGCCACCGTGCCAAGGATCGACGCGATCACAGGGTTGCCCGTCGCACGAAGCGACAGGGTGCCGTAGGCCAGCAGGGCGTCGCCGGCTCCGACAGCGTCCACGACGCGATCCGTGAACGGGTCGACGGTGAAGAAGGATCGGACCTCTGGATCGGGAGCCCTGTAGGTGATGAGGCCGCGTTCCCCCATCTTCAGGATCAGGACCTTGCAGTTGGCCCGCTTGTAGAGCTCGAGCGCGAGGGGGCGGATGGTGGAGTCCTGGTCGCCGAGGGCGAATCTCGCCTCCCGCTCGTTCGGCGTGATCAGGTCGAAGCCCTGGAACTCGAGGATATTTCCCCAGCGGCTAGCAACCTGGCTGTCCGCGACACGAAGCGGCCCGGCTGGGATTGCTGCCGTGAGGGTCGGTATCGTCTGCGGGTTGAAGATGCCGTGCCTGAAATCGCTGAAAACGATGGCATCCGACTTCGATCCGGAAACGGCTGCCTTGAAGTGATCGAGCACACGATCGGAGATCGGCCGATTGTCGAGCTTGTCGACCTTGAGCATCCGGTAACCGCCCGCGGTGAAGAGGTTCTTCTGGGTCGTCGGCCGCGTGCGGTCGATCACCGCGTCGCAGCGTACCCCATGTTCCTGGAGGTCCTTGGTGACGAAATCCTTCAGCCCGTCCTCGCCTAGCACGGTCGTGAACGTGACGTCGGCACCGGCGGTCTTCATGTGCTTCGCCACGATTCCTGCGCCGCCGACGAAATCGACCTGGCACTCGAACTTCAGCGAGAACGTCGGGGTCTTCGTCGTTCCGCCGATCAGCGTGCAATAGGTGTAGGAATCGACGATCGTGTCGCCGACGACGTGGACCTTCATGCCCGAGAATCGATCGAGGGTCCGATCGAGGTCGGCGAAGGTGACCTGCTCCGCAGCCATGAGCATGTGGAGCTTGTCCGCAGCGAGGTTGGGCGGCTCGTTCTCGATGATGAACGAGGAGGAGTAGACGATGTCGCCGGGCGTGAAGAGGATCTCCCCGCCGTAGGAGGCGAGCGCATCGAACTCCTCCTTCGTCTTCGGATGCATGCCGCCGCGGTTGTACTCGTAACCCTTCGCGAAGTAGTCGGGCTGGAGAAACTGGAGGTTGTCGATCGGCGTCGGGTTCTCGTCGATGACCACGTAGTCAACGATCTCGAGCGCCGCCAGGTTCATGGCGCGAAGCATCTGGGGCACGAAGGGCCGAAAGTTCGCCTTTGCGATGTGCTGGTCGGCCGTGAGGCTCGTGACGAGAATGTCGGCCTTGCTCTTGGCGTAGATCAGGTGCCTCACATGGCCTGGGTGCACGAGATCGAAGGTGCCATGACACATGATCACTCGCTTCTTCCTGGGGAACGGCCCGAGAATCTCTCGGAGCTGCTCTCGAGTCTTGATCTTGCGCTCGTAGGTCGAGCGCTCGGCGTCGGTGAGGCCAGTCATGGCGATTGCTTTGCCTTCAGGAAGTCGAACCAGTTTTTCGTGGCATTTTCAATGGAGACGGTGTCCCAGACGGGGGCGTTCTTCCAGTAGTCGATCGCGTCCAGCATGCGGCCGACGCCGTCCTCGAAGCTGACCTCCTGCTTCCAGCCGAGTTCGCAGGTGATTTTCGTGATGTCCGCCCAGGTGCATTCCGGCTCGCCGGGCCGCTTTGGAATGCGAACGACGGGACCTCCGAGCAGCTCGACGAGGCGATTCACCGTCTGGGGATTGCCGGCGCCCAGGTTGTAGATCTCGCCAATCCGGTCCGTGGTCGCCGCAAGATGGAACGCCCGGGCGACATCGGTCACATAGAGGAAATCGCGGCGCTGGGTCCCGTCGCCGACGACCGTGAAGGGCTTGTTCGCGAGCTTCTGCGCCAGGAATACGCCGAACACCGCTCCATAGGCTCCCGTGGTTTTCGAACGGGTTCCGTAGGCGTTGAAGATCCGGATCACGTTCGCCGGCAGCCGGTACACATCGGCCCAGTGAAGCACGGCCTGCTCGCCCTGGTACTTGCTGAGCGCGTACGGGTATTCGGGCCGGATGGGCGCGTTTTCCGTCGTGGGAAGCTCTTCGGTCATGCCGTAGCATGAGGAGGAAGCCGCGTAGACGAACTTCCGGACGCCGGCAGCGCGCGCTCCTTCGAGGGCGTGAACGGTGCCCATGACGTTGGCCGACATGTAGTCGACCGGCCGGTCGATCGAGGGCACGATGTCCCCGATGCCTGCAAAGTGAAAGACGTAGCGGGCATCGGCCCACACGGTGTCCTTTGCGGGAATCTCGCGGATATCCCGGGTGTCCAGGACTACCGCGGGATTGCCCTTGTGCTGGTCGAGATTCTGCAGCCGGCCGCCGACGAGGTTGTCGATGACGCGCACCTGGAATCCCTCGGCCACAAGCAGGTCGACCATGTGCCCCCCGATGAACCCGGCACCGCCGGTCACGACGGCCGTCTGTGGGGCGCCGCTCATGTCAGGCCGAGCTTCTTGACGACCTTCACGTTGACGAAGGCCTCATTGGTCATCGTGTCGGCTCCGAACCGCCCGTCCTTGAATGCGTCGCAGATGCCGCGCACCGCATCCTCGATCGTTCGCTTCGGCTTCCATCCGAGCTTTTCCAGAATCTTCCTCGAGGAGACGTGATAGGAGCGGTTGTCGTTCGAGGGGGTGGTCGTGATCTGGATGGGCGCCTTTTCCGGAAACTCCGACTCCACGGTCTTGCGCACGAACTCCGCCAGCTCCGCCACGGTGAAGTTCTCGTACCCGACGTTGAACGTTTCGCCTGCGACCTTGGCGGCCGGATACTCCAGCATGGCAACATAGAGCTCGGTCACGTCGTCGACATGGATGTTTGGGCGCTTCTGGGTGCCGCCGAAGACCGTGATCAGGCGCCGATTGACGGCGTGGTTGGTCAGGATGTTGATCGTGAGGTCGAAACGCATCCTCGGCGAGTACCCACAGACGGTGGCAGGCCGGAGCGTGATGCACTCGAAAGTCGGCGACTGGTGCTTGAACAGCAGCGGTTCGCACATGCCCTTGTA
The DNA here is from genome assembly GCA_038144975.1 of Candidatus Salsuginivita brisbanensis. GTDB lineage: Bacteria > Verrucomicrobiota > Verrucomicrobiia > Opitutales > Opitutaceae > Salsuginivita > Salsuginivita brisbanensis. The sequence continues at coordinate 57,529 of JAYQOU010000001.1, forward strand.
CTTGTTGTAAAGAGTGAGCGGGACCAACGGGTGTTCCTCGGTCACTTCGGGAGCGTCGCTAACGCCGTACACCGAGCTGCTTGAGACGTAGATGAAACGCCTGACGCCGGCCTCCTTTGCGGCGATCACCATCGGTTCGAAGCAGTCGAAATTGATGGTTCGGCTCAGGTGCTCATCCAGCTCGAAACTCGGGTCGTTCGAGATGCAGGCCATGTGGATCACGGCATCCACGCCTTTCAGCGCGTTCGAGAATCGGAGAATGTCCCGGATGTCCGCCTCCACCACCTCGAGGTTCGGGTGCTGCGGCAAGCCCTCCCTTCCAAACAGCATCAGGTCGTATACGACGACGGCATACCCGGCCTGCAGCAGCTTGGGCACGAGCACGCATCCCTTGTAACCAGCCCCTCCTGTAACGAGTACTTTTTTCAATTTGCACGGAGTCTGGTTGGCCGGCAAAACCAGCTGCAAGGCAATTTAACCCCTGACGGGAGCCGCCGTTCAGGGAACGGCTACCAGACCAGTGAAAGGCAGGTGACGCCGCCGTCGGCTGCGGCGAAGGCGGACAGGTCGGGTTCGTGCACCGTGAACCCGCGTTTGCGCAGGGCGGCGGCCGTCCTCGGGCAGCCGGCGGGCAGGATAACCGAATCCCCTGTGCCGAGGGCGTCGGCGGCGCCGGCTTCGGCCGCCGGCACCGTAACGATGTCGAACCCCTGGAATGCCGGGTGGCTCTCGTAGCCGGAGCCATCGAGGACCAGCATCACTTTGCGGCCGACATAGCTGGCCGCGGTCATGAGGTGCAGGTAGCGGGTCACGGGAATTGTCTCCACGGTCACCCCGCACGATTCCAGGATGGCTCTCAGCTGCTTGATGCCGGCCTCGTTCGTCCTCGCTGACTGGCCGACGATCAGGCGACCGGGCAGGACGATCACGTCGCCGCCCTCGAGCGTGCCCGGCGGTTCGATACGGCTTATTGGGAATCTTCCCTCCAGCCAGGGGAGCATGGCACCGGGCTCTCGCGAGCGGCTTGCCGCCCCCATGCGACATAGGATTCCTCTGCCGGCGACGATGAGGGCGGGATCCTGCATGAAGCAGCTGTCGGGGTTTGTCTCGTCGGCAGGCAACGCCTCGACCGAGATCCCGGCGTCCCGCAATGCCGCGCAGTACCCCGTGTGCTGCTTCCTGGCGAGTGCGGCATCGAGGGGAAGGCCGCGACTGCTGATTGCCCGCTCGAAGGCGTCGCCGGGCGGACGAACCAGGGCGTGTCGATACGTATTGGGCTGCGAGTTCAGGATGCGCGAAACGGGTTCCCGGACTTTGCTCGCCTGCATCGGCCGCGATCCCGGCGGCGAAGCCCGATCTGCCTCAGGCCGGCCGAGGCCGATAGACGTCGACCCGTGCCGGCGGCAGGTTGAGCCAGATGATCGACGAGGCGCAGCGCTCGAAGCGCTCGAGCGGTCGATATCCCCTGCAGGCCAGATGATAAGTGAACTGGATGAACGCGCCTCCCGGCGGCAGGATCTGGTGGATCTCCCGCGCAATCCGCGCGACAGTGGCAACGGGCAGGGATCGCAGGGGGAGGCTCGAAACGACGTGGCTGACCCGGCCGTTTGCGTGGGCCGCCCGCTGGTCGAGAAGCGCGCGAAGGCCGGTCGCGTCCCCGCTCAATACGTTGATGTGCGGGAAACGCCTTTGAAGGTGGTCCGCCATCCGGGCCGACAACTCCACGGGCAGGATCCGATCCGAAGGAATGCCGCGATCGAGTAGCGCCGACGTGACTGCCCCGGTACCCGCACCCAGTTCGACGACATAACCGTCGGGGTTCGTGGGAATCCAGGAAGCAATCCGCTTGGCGAGCTGGGGGGAGCTGGGGACCGCGGCGCCGACCGGTCCGGGATTTGCCAGCAACTCGCTGCCGAAAAGGGCCAGGGCTTGGATCGCGTTTTTCATCCGTGTGGCAGGTCAGCCGGCGTCGCCACGGTGCTGGCCCGGTAATCGGATATCAAGTAAGGAAAACGGTTTCTGAAGCTCGTCGGCAGGCTGTTGGGCCCGCCGGCCTGCCGCCGCCTCATGTGTCGGAACGCCCGCGCTGCCGCAGGGCGAGGAGCAAGGTGGACCCGGCAGCGAGATCGAACATGCCTACCGCGAATCTCATGAGCGGGGGGATCTGCTTCAGGAAGAGCAGCACCACGATGCCCCCTGCGATGAGCGCGACCGCCAGCAGGAACAGCAGCACCGCTTGGCGAGGATTGCGACCGGTCGTCATGGCAAGCCGCTCGGCAGGTCAGCCACGGGCCAGTGGCAGGGACACCCGCATGGTGGTGCCGGAAGGGCCGGTATTGAGCAGGCCTATGTCGCCATGATGGCTCACGAGGATTCGCTTCGCGATGGCGAGGCCGAGGCCGGTTCCATCCGGCCGACCGGAGAGGAAGGAATCGAAGATCCTGCCGCTGATTTCCGGCGGCATGCCCGTGCCGGTGTCGCCGATGTCGATATTCACGACGGGCCCATTCTGGGAGGCGCCTTCGGTGAGGGTCACCTTGATGACGCCGCCGTCCGGCATAGCCTGAGTGGAATTCAACAATAGGTTCAACAGCACCTGCTGGATCTGACCCTTGTTCACGTCGACCACGAACGACTCCTGCGGTGCCTCGTAAACCAGCTGGATCTTGTGCTGAGCGAGCTTCAGGCGGATGAGCAGCAGCGTCTCTTCAACGAGATCCGCCACCGGCCATCTCGAGTGCAGGCCCCCAGGCGCCTTCGCGAAGGTGAGGACCCGCGATACGATCCCCTCGAGCTGGTCGAGCTTCTCGGCGATGAGCCTCACGTCTGTGCGGCGGGGATCGCCCTCCGGGAAATCGAGCCCGAGGTATCCGTACAGCAGCTTGATGACAGTCAATGGGTTGCGGATCTCGTGGGCGATCTCGGCAGCGAGCAGGCCGAGGGTCGTGAGTTGCTCGTTCTTGCGCAGCAGCGCCTCGCTCTGGAAGACGCGGGAATACAGCCGGGCGTTCTCGAGAGTCACTGCGGCCAGTCGGCCGAGCGCGTCGCACAGGCGCTTCTCGTCATTGTCGAACCGATGGACGACCTCGGTGAAGACCGTCAGCACGCCGAGCACTTCGCCCCCGGAAAGCACCGGCGTTGCAAGCACCGACTGGATCTTGTCGTCGCGCGGCAGGTCAACCAGGTCCTCGTAGTCCGGCGAATGGATGTTCTGGAACTCCGCCTGTCGGCGGGTGGCAACCACCGCCGCATTCAGGCAGGAGCCCAGCGGCATGTCGCCTTCCGGGGCGGCGATCTCCGTTTCGGCCGACAGTGTGGCGCAGCGCAGTGTCCTTGCGTCCGCGTCATGCAGGTAGAGGGCGCAGGCCCGCGCCTTCGTGACCAGCAGGGCGTTGCGCGTGATGCCCTCGTACAGCTCCTCCGGGGTCAGCTTGGTGACGAGTGACTGCGCGATGGATATGAGTGCCTCGAGTTGCTTTGCCTTCGCGCGCAGGTGTCCCAGCTCCCAAAGGCGCCGCATGACTGCGCTTGCTTCGGCAGTCAGGCGGCTCAGGCGCTCGCCGTCCTCCGGTCCGAATCTCCCGGCGCGATTCGAATGCAGGCAAAGTACCCCGAGGACCTGGCCGCCCTCGGCGCTGATCGGCGCCGCGACGAGGGCGCGCGTCGCCGGCCGAATGGAGATATACCGCGGCTCGTCGGCGACGTCCTCGACGACCCGCGGCCGGCCATGCAGGCCGACCCAGCCGGTGATGCCCTGGCCGGGTCGGAATGCCACGTCGTGCGACTCGGCAGGCAGGCCGTGCTCGACCTCAACCTCGAGAAGTCCGGAATTGGGGTTGTGCAGGGCGACGTGGCCGGCGTCTGCCCCGAGGGTCTGCATCGCAGCCGACAGAATCTCGGCTATCGCTGCCTGGGGATCATTGCTGCGGCCGGCGAGCGAGCTGATTCGATGGAGAACCTCCATCTCGGAGGGCTCACGGGATGAGCTGGACGAAGGGTGCGGCACGCTTCCCGCGAGTCAGTTCGCCACGGTGCGGGAGACGAGCGAAAAGAACCGGGGGCCGCATCGCACCACGTCCGGCGAGGACTCCATCCGGTCAACCGGTGGCGGATTCGGCCGGCTTGGCAGGCGTGATCACCCCGGAAAGCGCTTCCCGGAGTGCCGGCAGTCGCTTTTCGTCCGTCACGGGTTCCTTGTCGGCGCTCTCGATGTAGAAGGTGTCGATGGCGACCCCGCGCTCCGTTCCGATGCGGGCGAAGGTGATGTCGAAGCCATGGTCGGATATCGCCTTCCCAAGCCGATAGAGCAGGCCGATCTGGTCATGCGCCTGGATTTCCACGATGGTGCGCTCCATCGAGAGCTCGTGGTAGACATCCACGGTCGGGGGAAAGGAACTCTGCAGGGATTCGCCGGATGGGGTCGACAGCAGCCGCTTGGCCGACTTTTCCGCCTGGGCGACGATTTCCGGGTAGAGGTCCTTGTTCGCGACGAGGGCGAGTTCGATGTTTTTCGCGAAGGACTCCTGCACGGCGGTGTTCTGGACGACCCCGCCGCCCGGCTCGACCACGTAGAACGTATCGATGGCGATGTGGTCGCTTCTCGAGATGATCCTCGCACCGAGAATCGAAAGCCCGGATACACTCAGCGCGCCCGCAAGCTTGTAGAAGAGGCCGGCCCGGTCCCAGGTGACGACATTGACCACGGTGAGCGAGCGGTTGATGTCATCCTTCCACTCGATGATCGGCCGGAGGGAGCCGACGGAATCCGCCTCCGAGATCGACTTCAGGAGCCGATGCACCATCCCGATGTGCAGCGAGATCTCATTGGCATCCGTCTGGATGAAGTAGCGATCGGGCAGCAGGTTGAAGTGGGCGGAGATCTCCTCGGCACTCACGCCCGGGATCGTCTTCTTGATGAGTTCCTTCTGGGTCATTTGCTTTTTCTCACGGTAACCAAGGTCGATCGCAGCGCCGTGCTTCAGGCGCGCAAGGGTAGTGCGGTAAAGGGTTGTGTGCAGGGTGTCCTTATAGCTGTTCCACAGTCCCGCCGATGTACCCCGGGCGTCGCAGAACGTGTGGACGTAGAGGTGGCGGAGAACTTCCGCGTCCTGTACGATCTCTGCAAATGCGGCAGCTGTCTGGGGGTCATCGACGTCCCGCGTCTGCCAGAATCGTGCCATTATGAGATGATTCTTGATGACCTTTGTAACGAGTTCCCGCGACTCCTCCGGCACCTGAAACCGCTCGAGCAGGGGCACCGCGATCTCCACCCCCCGGTCCGCGTGTTTCTTGATCCCCTGGGCCTTGCCCAGGTCGTGTAACAACAAGGTGATATACAACAGGTCGGGGTCCGCGGCATCGCGCAGGGCCTGCCGGTACTTCTCGGCGATCGGCTCGGCAACCGAGAATACCCCGTCGAGCTGGCGGATCGCGGCGAGCGTGTGCACATCCGCGGTGTACCGGTGGTAGTACTCATGCTGTACCAGGCAGTTGAGGCGGTCGAATTCCGGGATAAACCGGCCGAGCACCCCGAGCTCGTGCATCAGTTCCAGGATCGGGAACACGGATCCGGCCGTTGTGAGGATCGTTCGGAAGCTCAGGTTGGCGTCGGAGTCGCTTCGCACCTTGCGCGTCAGCAGCGGCAGAGATTCGCGTATCAGCGATTTGAGTGCGAAATCTGGCGTGCAGCTGAGCTGCTGGCAGTGCCGGAAAACCCGGATCAACCTGGAGGGATCCTCGGAGAACACCTTGGGATGCTCGGCGGCTAGTTCCCTTCCTCGCAGCACGAAGCCGTCGACATGCTTGGTCTTCTGGAAGCGCTGGGCCTTGAGGACCTCCTTGAACGAGAGCAGGCCGCTCCGCTCCTCGGCGAGCGTTAGAGCGAGTCGGCTTTCGATCACCTTGGAAACCCGGAAGATCGTCCGCGCCGCGTGGTAATAGTCCTGCATGAACTGCTCGACTCGACGTAGGGGATCGCGGGCGGTGTAGCCGAGGCTCTGGGCGATCCGGGGCTGGACGTCCAGGGACAGCATGTCCGTCGGATGCTTGCTCATGAAGTGCAGCTCGTTGCGGACACGCAGCAGGAAGTTGTAGGCGCGCTGGAAGTCGCGCAGCTCGTTCTTGAGCAGGTAGTTTTGCGCCTGCAGCTCGGCGATGTTGGAGATGCCGAGCTTCACCCGGGCCATCCAGAACGCGTTCTGGTAGTCGCGCAGGCCGCCGACGCCGTTCTTGATGTCGGGTTCCTGCAGATAGACGGTGTCCCCGTACTTGGCGCGCCGTGAGGCCTGGTCCGCCAGGCGCGCGGCCAGGTAGCCCTTTGGGTTTTCGGAGAGGTAGAGGCTGCGGTATGCCTGCGAAAAGGTGTCGAAGAGGCTGCTCGAACCGGCCACGAGGCGCGCCTCGAGGAGCGCTGTCTTGGTCTGGATGTCCTCGCGCGCGTAGGTGAAGACGTCGTCAACGGTCCGGGTCGAATGGCCCACCTTCAGGCCGGAGTCCCAGAGTATGTAGAGGATCTCGTTGGTGAGGTGCTCCTGGAGCGGCTTAATCGCCGCCGGCTTGGTCCGGGACGAGAACAGGAACATGATGTCGATGTCGCTCAGCAGGCTGAGCTCGCCGCGGCCGTAGCCGCCGAGGGCGAGCAGGGCCACCGGGGAGGGCAGGTTGCCGTGCTTCCGCACCCAGGCGTTGACGGCATAATCGAAAAGGTGCGCCAGCATCTCGTCGACCATCGCCGCGCGCGACTGCGCCACCTTGAGACCGGGGTCCCCACCGTCATGCCGCATTCGAATCATCCGACCTTCCAGGCGCAGGAAGGTGCGGCAGGCGGAAAGTCGCTTGGCGACAGGCACCTCTCCGGTGAAATTCAGGCGTTCGCGTGCGTGTTGCTGTACCCGGCCGGGCATGGAGGAATGGTTGATTCGAGAATGGGGACCCGCCGAGGGTGTGGAGCTAACGCCAAAACGCAATGGGAAGGGGGCCTGACCCGGGGTGGTGCCTTTACTTCGATGCCGTTTTTCACTTTCACTCTGCCCTTTACACCCGGAAATGCCCGAGATCACCAAGAGCTACGAACCGAACGACGTTGAGCGGAAATGGTACGCCGCCTGGCTGAAAGCCGATGCCTTCGCCTGCCGGGATGCCGCGGGACGGAAGCCGTACTCGATCGTGATCCCGCCGCCCAATGTGACCGGGGTGCTGCATATCGGTCACGTCCTGAATAACACCTTGCAGGACATCCTAATCCGTCGCGCCCGGCTCGAGGGTCGTTCGGCGCTGTGGATTCCGGGCACCGACCATGCCGGCATAGCCACGCAGGCGGTCGTGGAGCGGGAACTCCGCAAGGAGAAGAAGCACCGAACTGACCTTGGCCGTGAGAAGTTCCTCGAGCGCGTGTGGCAGTGGCGCGAGCAGAAGGGCGGGGTAATCCTGGAGCAGCTCAAGGCCCTCGGCGCTTCCTGCGACTGGAGCCGGACCCATTTCACCATGGACCCCGGATACTCGAGGTCGGTCCTCACGGCATTCGTCGACCTCTTCGGCAGGGGGCACATCTACCGGGGCAAGCGCATGGTCAACTGGTGCCCGGCATCGAGGACGGCGCTCTCGGACGAGGAAGTCATCATGAAGCCCGCAAAGGGTTTCATGTACCAGGTGCGTTACGAGTTGGCGGACGAGCCCGGTCGCTACCTCGAGGTCAAGACAACCCGTCCCGAGACCATTCCCGGCGACGTCGCCATAGCCGTGCACCCTGAGGATGCCCGGTTCGCGGCGCTCGTCGGCCGGAAGGTGCGGCGGCCGCTCGGCCCTCCCGCCGAGATCCCAATCGTGGCCGATGCCGCGGTCGACCGGGAGTTCGGCACCGGCGCCCTCAAGATCACGCCAGCGCACGACAAGGCCGACTTCGAGGTCGGTCGCCGGCACGACCTGCCCGCCATCGACGTGCTCCATCCCGACGGCACTCTCAACGAACTCGCAGGACCCGGTCTTGCCGGACTGGAACGCTTCGAGGGACGTAAGCGCGCCGCGGAGCTCCTGAAGGACTCAGGCGCACTCGTGAAGCAGGAGCCCTACGAGAACAACGTAGGGTATTCGGAACGAGCGAACGTGCCGATAGAGCCGCGCCTTACCTGGCAGTGGTGGCTCCGTTACCCTCGCGTAGAGGAGGCCAAGGCAGCGGTGCGCGACGGACACATCCGCTTCCACCCGGAGCGCTGGACGAAGGTTTACCTTCACTGGCTCGAGAATATCCAGGACTGGTGCATCAGCCGGCAGCTCTGGTGGGGCCACCGTATCCCGGTCTGGTACCGGCGCGGACTCGACCGCGATACGCTTTCGGAGGCGGACCTCGCCGATCCGGCCAAGGTGCATGTCTCGCTGGACGGCCCGGCCGACCCTGAGAATTGGATACAGGAGGAGGACGTCCTCGACACCTGGGCCTCCTCGTGGCTCTGGCCCTTCGCCACGCTCGGCTGGCCCGATCGCGCCGAGATGGAGGAGGCGGGCTATGGTACGTTCTACCCGACGTCCACGCTGGTCACCGGACCGGACATCATCTTCTTCTGGGTCGCCCGCATGATCATGGCCGGTCTCGAGTTCACGGGCCCCGAGGAGGAGCGCGGATGCCCGCTGACCGAGGCCCAGCTCCTAGCGCGGATCCCATTCCGCGACGTCTATTTCACCGGAATCATCCGTGATGCCCAGGGACGCAAGATGTCGAAGTCGCTCGGCAACTCGCCCGAGCCGCTCGAGCTGATCTCGAAGTACGGCGCCGACGGCCTGCGCTTCGGCATCATTTCCATCGCGCCGCAGGGGCTCGACATTCACTTCCAGGAGGAGCGCATCGAGGGCGGAAAGAACTTCTGCAACAAGCTCTGGAACGCCTGCCGCTTCCGCCAGATGAGCGGCCCCGCGGGCGACAATTCGGATCTCGATGCCATCCTCTCCCGGATCGAGCCGGCGCGTTTCGACGCAGACGACCATGCGATCCTCGACCGGACACTCGCCACGACACGCGAGGTCGAGCGCTGCCTGGCGGGCTTCGATTTCAGTGCGGCAGTCCAGGCGATGTACGCGTTTTTCTGGAACGATTTCTGCGACTGGTACGTCGAGGTCTCGAAGGCCAAGCTCCAGGAAGCGGATTCGCGCGACAGCTGCCTCGCGATCCAGGATCTGGTGCTTAGGCAGGCGCTCCTGCTGCTGCATCCGGTCATCCCGTTCATCACGGAGGAACTCTGGCAGCAGCTAGGCTACGGCGGCCCTGCCGGCTCGCTCATCGAGGAGGCGCGGATCCTCAATGCGTCACAGCTTGCGGAGGCGCTTCGCGGCCGCGGGGCTGTCCTGGACCGTGCCCAGGTTGCATCGGTCGAGAGCATGAAGACGTTCGTGTCCCAGGCCCGCGCCCTCAAGGCGGAGAGGAATCTTGCGAGCCGGCGCGATGTGAAGTTCCTGCTTACGGCAGGCGACGCGGAGTGGGCGATAGTCGATGCCGCGCAGGCGAAGTTCCAGCGCATGGCGGGAGCCGCCGGCCTGGAGCGTAGCGGCGCGGTCGACGGCGCACCGGCCGCCGTGACGCCACTCGGCACGCTATATCTCGACCTCGCGGGAAGCGTCGACACCGGGGCGGAACGCACCCGGCTCACGAAAGAGCTGACTGCGCTCGACAAGCACATCGCCGGCACCGAGGCGCGGCTGTCGAACGAGGCCTTCGTTTCGAAGGCGCCACCTGCCGTCATCGACGGAGCCCGGAAGCAGCTCGCCGAACTCCAGGCCAAGCGCGCCGAGACAGATCGGCTGCTGCAGGCGCTGGGCTGATACGGCACCCGCGTCGATTGCCAGTCCGGGCTTGAGCGCGGACCGGCAAACAGCCACCGTCCCCGGCGTGACTTCACCCCGCGTCGTTCTGTCCTTCGCCTGCTTGGCGATTCTTTGTTTAACTGCAGGCAACGCTCGTGCCGCGGTTGCCGACCAGACGGTCATTCCTCTTTGGGAGAGTGCGGCGCCCGGGGCGCTCGGCCAGGCCGACAACGACCGCCCGACGCTGACGTACTACGCTCCGCGCGGACGTGGCTCCGGCACGGCCGTGATTGTCGCACCGGGCGGAGCCTACCAGGCGCTCGCCATGAACCATGAGGGCCGGCAGGTCGCGAACTGGTTCAACGCGCAGGGCGTCGCGGCATTCGTGCTGAAGTACCGGCTCGGGCCGCGATATCGTCACCCGCTCATCCTCGGCGATGCACAGCGCGCAATCCGGCTCGTGCGCGAACGAGCCACGGATTTCAACCTGCTGCCGGACCGGATTGGCATGATGGGATTCTCCGCGGGCGGACATCTCGCCTCGGCTGCGGGAACTCGCTTCGACGCAGGAAACGCGGAGGCGACCGACGCCGTTGACCGGCAGAGCAGCAGGCCCGACTTCATCGTGCTTGCCTATCCCGTCATCGTCTCGCGCGCGCCCTATGCGCATCTCGGATCCGTGCGAAACCTGCTCGGCGAGAATCCCAGCGAGGCGCTGCTCGATGAAATATCGAGCGACCTGAACGTGACCGCCGAGACGCCACCCACCTTCCTGTTTCACACAGATGCCGACACCGGCGTGCCGCCCGAGAACAGCATCCGGTTCTACCTCGCGCTGCGCCAGGCGCGAGTTCCGGCCGAACTGCACATCTTCCAGCCGGGTCCGCACGGGGTCGGTCTCGGCATGGACAACGCCGTTCTCGCGCAGTGGCCGAACCTGCTCGCCTCCTGGATGCGCAACCGCGGCCTGCTGACCCGGCCGGCGAACTGAGGGCGGGATTCAGTGACGAACTGCTCCGCGCGATTCCCGCTCGAGCAGTTCCTTCTTCCGCGCCACGCCCCATCGGTAGCCCGAGAGGCTTCCGTCGGTGCGCACGACGCGGTGGCAGGGAATCCCGATCGCAATTCGGTTCGATGCGCATGCCGTTGCGACTGCGCGCACCGCTGATGGCGAGCCGATGCGGCGGGCGATCTCCGAGTAGGACGCGGTCCTTCCGGGCGGTATGCGCTGGAGCGCTGACCATACTCGCCGCTGGAATGCCGTGCCGCGGATGTCCAGCGGCAGGTCGACCGATGTTGCAGGGCGATCGACGAGCGCGACCGCACGCGCCATCCAGCGCTCGAATTCACGTTCGCCGCCCTTGAGGCTTGCTCGCGGAAATCGATCCTGCAGTTCGCGGACCAGTCTTCCGGGGTCATTGCCCAGGAAGATGGCGCATACGCCGCGCGACGTGCCAGCGACTAGGATCGATCCCAGGGAACATTCGCCGACGCCGAAACGGATCGTTTCGCCTGTGCCGCCGGACCGGAAACGTCGCGGTTTCATGCCGAGCAGTCCGCCGGCCTTTTCGTAGAACCGGCTGCTTGAGCCGAATCCCGCGGCATGAAAGGCGTCGGTCACCGTGCCGCTTCGCGAGAGTTCCGAGCGCACCCGTTTGTCGCGGTGTGCCAGCGCGTAGGCTTTTGGCGTGAGCCCGACGTTCCTGCTTAAAAGTCGGTGAAACTGGAATCGGCTGAGGCCGAACCGCCGCGCGAGCGATCCGAGGTCCGGCGCGGGTTCTTCGCTTTCAAGTGCGCGACAGGCAGCGGTGACGACTGCGTTCTGACGGTTGGCTATTGGAAGTGGGGAAGGGGACTTCACGCTGCGGTGGAAAGTGTGGCGCGATGATAGCGTATTGCGGGCAGCGGAAAACTCCGGTTCTTGCGGTGCGCCTTGCCAAAAGTCCGGCCCCGGAATTCAGGTCTTCTGTGGCAGCGGGATCTTCTCGATCAGCGCGGCAAGCTGCCTCGCCTCGGTCACGGTCAGATGGTCGCCGAAATAGCGGACGATGCCGGCCCGGTACCCGGTCCAGATCTTCCGAAGCGTCTCGACTCCTTTCGGCGTAAGCTCCGCATGCTGGCCGCGGCGATCCTGAGGACAGGAACGCCTGACGATCAGGCCCTCCTTCTCGAGGCGATCGACGAGTCGGGTGAGACCGCTCCGGCTCAGCATTGCGGAGCGGGCCAGTTCGCTCATCCGAAGCCGGCGTTCCGGCGCGAGGTAGAGTTGGTAGAGTGCGTCGTACCAGCTCAGGGACGGCAGCCCGGCGGCGCCAAGATCGGCATCGATCGCCGCAAAGATCTGCCAGAAGGCGACATACAGCCTGCGCCAGGCGTCGAGGTGGGCATCGTTTGCTTCGGCCATATTGGGCAGGTTGAAAAAGTAGTTGCGTACGCAATCAAAAACAGAAAAGTAGTTGTGTATGCAACTAAATAACCTGGTTTCCACTCTCGTCTCCACGGGCGATTCGTTCGCCCCTTCCGTTCTGCGCGTAGCGCTGGGCGTCATGATCCTGCCACACGGTCTTCAGAAGACCCTGGGGTGGTTCGGAGGCTACGGCTTCCAGGGCACGATGGGCTTCCTCACCGGTCAGGTGGGGGCGCCCTGGATTTTCGCCCTGCTTGCCATACTCGCCGAATCGGTAGGCGGCCTGATGCTGATCGCAGGTTTCGGCACCCGGGTCGCGGCCCTCGGCATCGTCGGCGTCATGGCCGTCGCGATCACCCAGCATCGCGCCAACGGGTTCTTCATGAACTGGAGCCGCCAGCAGGCCGGTGAAGGGTATGAGTTTCACCTGCTCGCGATCGGCATCGCGATCGCTCTGCTGCTGCTCGGCGGCGGCAGATTCTCCGTCGATCGTCTCTGGTCCTGATGCCTCTTCCCATGCGGCCTGGATTCCGCATACCGCGGTTTCCGGGCCCTGGGTTGAAGCGTGGCGAAATTGTTCAGCCCGCAGTCTCGGGAGATTCCGCGAATGAGCTTGTCGGTGGCGTGCGCTGCAGGCGCTCCCAGGGTCCCGTGATGGCCAAGGTGAGGCCGGGGGCCTGGATATTCAGGAACATCGTCGGGTGGTTTGGCGCAAAACAAATGCCTGCGAGCTCGGAGATGTTCTGGAAGCGGTTTCGGCCAAGGGTGTAGATCTTTCCGTCCGAGGTCACGCCACGGACGTAGTTGCCGGGGCTGGCCGGATTGACCACGACGCCGGGTGCGGCGTTGTCCTCGCAGATCAGCAGGTCGCCCCAGGGAGCGACGGTCACGTTGTCGCACGACTCGAGCAGCGCCGAATTGTTCGGTTCCAGGTAAAGTTCGAGCATGCCGGGATCGTTGACCTCGCCGGGTGTGCCTTCGGCGGGACTCGGCCGATAGCGGAAGACCTGCCCGCGCTGGGTGAGGCCCCCATTGGTGCACGCGAAATAGACCTCGTTGTTTCCGAACCACATTCCCTCGCCGCGCGCAAACACCGCCGCGCCGAGCGCGGCGCCACGGGCCCGCAGGTCGTCACGGGGCGACTCCACCTCGTCGATGTCCAGCCATTCCACCGGCATCGGCACGTTCGTCGGCATGGTTGCGCCGCCGGTTTCCGGATAGTTGCGCGTCTCGTAGGTCTTCTGGCCCCGAACGGCGAGCACCTGGAGCCTTCCCCCGGCGGCAAGCTGGCCGGGGACGTCGGGAAGGTACCGATAGATCAACCCGTCGCTCCGGTCCTCCGTCTGGTAGACGATGCTGGTGCGCGGATCGACTGCCACCGCTTCGTGGTTGAAGCGCCCCATCGCCTTGAGAGGCACCGGATCGGCCAATCCGATCTCGGATGTCGCAGGCACCTCGAAATTGTAGCCGTGGTCCTGCTCGTTTGTCGTCTCGTTCGTCGTCTCTACCGCTTCTTCGCAGGTGATCCAGCTTCCCCAGGGAGTCGGGCCGCCTGCGCAATTGTGCATCGTGCCGGCGAGGCTCAGGAACATGCGCTCCGTCTCGCCGGTTGCCGGGTTGTACACCAAGGTCGACGTGCCGCCGATATGCGGGCGCCCGTGTCCGTAGTCGTAGAATCGGGAACGATCGACATTGGGCAGCAGATAATAGTCGACGCCGAAAGCCCCAACCTGGGGTGTCGGCGGATCCAGTTCGTGATTGCGAACCAGGATGACGCGGCCGTTGGGACCCGGGAAAGCGGCCTGTCCGTCAACTTGCCCTGGAAGATGCAGTCCATCGGACATGATCTGTCCGGAACGCGAGATGATGCGGTAGCTGAAGCCTTCGGGCAGATCGAAGATCCTGCGGGGATCCGGTACCAGCGGTCCGTAGCCCTCGATCTCGTTCAGGTAAGCCTGCATGGCGCCACCCCGACCACCGCGGCCGCGGGCGGCGAAGCCAGCCGCGCCAGCCGCGCCAGCTCGGCCTTGGGCGTGAAGCAGGCTTCCGAGTCCGATAAAGCCGGCTGTGATGCCGATGGCGTGTACGAACTCGCGTCGGGAAAATTCCCCCGGTCTCGGCTCGGGTGGTGTCTCAGGTGTGTTTGGCGGATTCATTGGGGGACGGCGCTTCATGGGTTATGGCCAGCCGGAGCTGACTCCATTGGACTGAGTCCGCTGACCCGAGACGGCGCGACTCGGTGAAGTCGCGGGGGTTCCGCCGTGGGCTGTATGGACCTGAGGCGTGTCGACGCTTGGCCGGGACAGTGCTCGATGCAAGTCCAGGTGGAGTGAAGATTCGGTGACAGATGCTTGGACCCAATCCTGTCCCGGTTTGGTGCTGCATCAGGTCGCAGTCGCCCCTCCGTGGAGATGCGCAATCCTCGCCTGGCGGTTACCGCTCGCGGAGTGCGAATTCCGCGCGCAGTCTAAGGCGATGAAACTGTCCCCTTTCAATCAGGCTGAATCGCGGGCGCTTACCGCGTTGGCGGTGTTCGGCCTTCTTGTCCCCAACGGCGTCTTCCTCTATTTCTCGGCGACTGACTGGGAACTCCTCGTTCAGGCGATGACCAACCCGGTCTCCGCCGTGTTCATCGGCGAGGCATTCCTGCTGATGTTCCTATTCGCGTGGCTGCTTGCCCGGTCCGGCGCGCGGCGTCCGTCGGCGACGGGATTCGTCGTCCTGTCACTGGTAGGGGGCATGGCGTTCAGTATTCCGTACACCCTCAGAAAGTTGATGGACCCGGATCAGCAGTCCGACATCGACCCGGCTGGGAATAAGCCCCGTACGTGAGCGTCTCCCTTATAGTACGCCCCCTGTTCGTTGACTACCCGACATTGAACTACTGCCTACGTACCCATGAACCGCATGCTTCAGCTTTTCAGCATCACTCTTGCCCTTTCTCTCTTTGCCCTCCCGGCACTTGCCCAGTACCGCGGTTATCCGGCGCTTCCGCCGCCGCCGGCCGAGCCGGCCGACCTGGCCGGGCAGGTGCGCGTCGCGGTATCCACCGGCGATTTTGCCGCCGCCGAGGCGATCGTGAACGCGGCGCGGCGCGATGACGGTCTTACCCCGGCGGTGCTTCTTGCTCATTCATGGATCGGCCGCGGTGCGGTCGGTGCCGGCGATTTCGCGAGGGCGGAGCGGATGGGACAGCAGACCTATGACCTGGCGACGCAACTCCTGCGCGGCCGGGAAATCGATGAGGAGCCGATGCTGCCGACCGCGCTCGGTGCGGCCATCGAGGTGATCGGACACGCCCGCGCGGGCAGGGGTGCGATCAGCGACGCCGTGATCTACCTCACGCGCCAGCACGAGCTCTATGCCGACACGTCGATGGCGATGCGCATCCAGAAGAACCTCAACCTCGTGAGCCTCGAGGGCACGACGGCCCCGGCGCTCGACCTTTCGGAGTACCAGGGCGTCACGCCTCCCACACTCGACGACCTGAAGGGCAGGGTGCTGGTGCTGTTCTTCTGGGCGCACTGGTGCCCCGACTGCAAGCAGCAGGGACCGGTGCTCGAGCAGCTGCTCGCGAAGTACGAGGCGCAGGGGCTCTCCGTCGTCGCGCCGACTCAGCGATATGGATACGCGGCGGCGGGGGCGCGTGTCGGCCCCGACGAGGAGGCCCGCTACATCGCGCAGGTCCGCGAGGCTTCTTATCCGTGGCTGGCGAACATCCCCGTGCCGATGACTGCGGCGAATCACCAGCAGTACGGCGTGAGCACCACGCCCACGCTCGTCATCGTCGATCGCGAAGGGGTCGTGCGCCGCTACAACCCCGGCCGGCTTACGATGGAGCAGATCGAGCCGCTCGTGCGCGAGCTGCTGTAGCAGGCTGCGGGGCGGGGTTGCATCGCGTGCCGGGAGGCGCCGATGCAGCAAACGATCGAAGTTTTCCGCGGGCGTCGCCTGCCGAAGCTGAGTGATTTCCCGGGCGCGGCGCGGGATCGAAGTCCGGCGAGGGAAAAATCTTAGATTTTTTTCGTCGCATCGAAGGAAACCTGTTGACGCCGAAAAAGCGTCTTTCCATTAGTTGTGGCCTCGCACGGGATGGACCACAACGGGTTGTGGTCAACAACCCGTCAATAAGTTCTAACAACTTTGGTTCGCATACGGTCCGGCGCCGTCGAAAAAACGTCCGGAACGGCATCTTTTCAGCTTTCTCCACCCCACGTTCCGCGCCTCGCCATGCAGAAGTCCTTTCAGATCGGAAACAAGACGTTCGTACTCGACCAGGACAAGGCCGAGGCGGCGTTTGCAGCGAAGAAGGTGATCAACGGTCGCGAGACCATGACGTTCAACCTGCTTCCGCTGAAGTACCAGTGGGCGTACGAGCTTTATCGGAAAATGAAGGCGAACCACTGGGAGCCCGAGGACATCCCAATGGGGAAGGACATCGAGCAGTGGCGCGACACCCAGCACGTCAGCGATGTCGATCGCTGGATCATCCGCATGGGAATCGGCTACTTCTCCGCGGCGGAAGGCATCGTCGGTGACAACATCCAGCACGTCGTCCGCGAGCTCGTCACCGCGCCCGAGCTCAAGCTCGTCCTTGGCCGGCACGCCCACGAGGAGAACATCCATGCGGACTCGCTGCTCTACATGATCTCCTCGCTCGGCATCAACCCGCACGAGTGCGAGGCGATGTTCGAGGACGTGCAGACGATCGTCCGCAAGAACGAGTTCGTGACGAAGATCTCCCGCGACCTCCGCCGCGACCTCGACCTGGCGCAGCCCGAGAACAAGCGCCTGCTCGCGAAGAACATCTTCGTCTTCGGGCAGTGCATGGAGGGCACGCAGTTCTACGGACTTTTCGGCATGGTTCTCTCGCTTTACCGGCAGAACAAGTTTCCGGGCATCGGCCAGATGTTCCGCTACACCCTGCGCGACGAGTCCAACCACATCGAGGTGTTCCGCAACCTGTTCATGGACCTCATCGAGGAGAACCAGGAGATCTGGACGCCCGAGTATAAGGAGGAGCTGCGCCAGACCATGGCCGAGGCCGTGACGCTCGAGAAGGAGTTCATCCGCGACTGCCTCCCGGTGAATGCAGTCGGCCTCAAGCTCGAGGATTTCCTCAGCTACATCGACTACATCGCCGACCGGCGGCTCGAGGGTTGCGGACTCGCGACCTTCAACGCCGGCATCAAGAACCCGCTTCCGTGGCTCGCCGAGATGATGGACATCCGCAAGGAGCAGAACTTCTTCGAGGGCCGGGTCACTGAATACCAGAAGTCATCCGCACTGAACGTGGCGGACGACGCCGAACTCTAGAATCACCGGTACAGCGAATCGACGCGCAGCGACTTTAACATATTCGAGGGGGAGGAATGCGGCAGAGGAGGAAACGGTCCAGCGGCTTTAGCCGTGTGCTCCGGTCCGACCCGGCCTTTTCCCTCCCCGCCAGCCACCACCCGACAGTCTTCAGCCCATCCGCCTCAGCCTCACCCCCATGAGCCACCACACTCTCGAACACGACCTGGCCCTCAAGCGCACCGTACACATCCCCGTCGAGCAGAAGCCGTATTTCGCCTGGCGCGACGTGCTTGCGTCCGAGTCGATCCCGCTGCCGCCGATCGTGCTGCTCTGTCCGCAGGGCGAGGAGCGCTTCGACCTTGCCGAGGTGGCCGACACGCTCGGGCACGCGCTCACGAACGTCTCCCTCGCGCGCGGCGACAAGGAGATCTTCAACGACGCGAACCGCGCGCTGATCGTCAGCATCTGCACGGAGCTCGCCTCGAACCTGCGCGACCTGGCCCGCGCCCAGAACCCCCTGCAGCTCTCGCTCAACGCGCTCTACGAACTCATCGAGAAGACCCTCGTCGACAACAACCAGTACTTCCTCGCGAAGAGCCTGCTGCTGAACCGGGCGCGCAAGATCTCCTTTGACCGCGCCGCGACCGCGCAGTCGACCGTCCGCGTGATCCGCCGCAACAACCAGGTCGTTCCCTGGAATGACCAGAAGGTGGAGATCGCGGTCCGCAAGACGTTCCTCTCCCTCCAGCGCGACTCCGCCCCCGCGGTCGCCATCGCCAAGGCGGTCTCCGCCCGGGTCGAGGGCTCGAAGCAGGCCTTCGTGCACATAGAGGAGGTGCAGGACATGGTCCAGGAGGAGCTGATGAAGGCCGGGCACTTCAAGGTTGCCACCGCCTACATCCTTTACCGTGCCGAGCGTGCCGCATCCCGCGTGCTTGCCGAGAAGACCGGGGCCGCAGCCGCCCCGGCCGCCGAGACCGAGCCGCTCGCGGAGGTGGGCCAGGCCGCCCTGATCGTCGTGAAGAGCGCCGACGGCGAGAACATCTTCTGGGACGGGACCGACCTTCGGAAGCGCATCGAGTTTGCCCGCATCGGCCTCGATCTCTGCCTCACCAACGAGGAGATCGAGCACGAGCTGCGCCGCGCCATCTACGACCAGATCTCCCAGAAGGATCTCGATTCGACCATCATCCTCAACTCGAAGACCCTGATCGAGAAGGACGCGGACTTCGCCCGGTTCGCAGGCCGCATCCAGCTCACCTACATCTATGAGGAGGTGCTGGGCTGGGACATCGTTCGGGATGGCATCGGGAAGCTCAAGGAGTTCCACCAGCGCGCCTTCCGCAAGTACATCGAGCACGGGATCCTCATCAAGCGCCTCAATCCGCGCCTGCTCTACCTCGATCTCGACCGCCTGTCGGCCGCACTCGATCCGTCGTCGGACCTCGAGTTCGACTTCCTCGGCATCCAGACGCTGTACGACCGCTACCTCATCATCGACAAGACCCGCAAGCCGGCCCGTCGCATCGAGACGCCGCAGTTCTTCTGGATGCGCGTCGCGATGGGTCTCTTCCTCAACGAGGAGAAGGACCGCGAGGGCCGGGTGACGGCGCTGTACGAGCTCTACAAGACCCGGCGCTTCTGCTCGTCGACGCCCACGCTGTTCAACGCGGGCACGCTGCACTCGCAGCTCAGCTCCTGCTACCTGTACTACGTCGACGACTCCATCGAGGGCATCTTCCAGCGCGGCATCGCCGACAACGCCTACCTCTCGAAGTGGGCCGGCGGACTCGGAGGCTCGTGGACCGCGGTGCGCGGTACCGGCGCCTACATCGGCGGCACGAACGGCGAGTCCCAGGGGGTCATCCCGTTCCTCAAGCTCCACAACGACCAGCTGGTCGCCGTCAACCAGGGCGGCAAGCGCAAGGGTTCCGGCTGCGCCTACCTCGAGTCCTGGCACAACGACATCTACGAGTTCCTCGAGCTGCGCAAGAACACCGGCGACGACCGCCGCCGCACGCACGACATGAACACGGCGAACTGGATTCCCGACCTGTTCATGAAGCGCATGGAGGCGCGCGGCACTTGGACGCTCTTCCGCGCGAACCAGGTCAAGGACCTGCACGAGACCTACGGCCGCAAGTTCGAGGAGACCTACCTCCGCTACGAGCAGCTCGCCGAGGAGGGGAAGATCTTCGGCCAGAAGATCGAGGCGATCGAGCTCTGGAAAAAGATGCTCTCGATGCTCTTCGAGACCGGGCATCCGTGGATCACCTTCAAGGATGCCTGCAATATCCGCTCCCCGCAGGACCACGTGGGCGTCATCCACTCCTCCAACCTCTGCACCGAGATCACCCTCAACACGTCCAACGACGAGACGGCGGTGTGCAACCTCGGCTCGGTGATCCTCGAGACGCACCTGCTGCCCGACGGTTCCATCGACCACGAGAAGCTGCGCGAGACGATCCGCATCGCCGTGCGCGCCCTCGACAACGTGATCGACATCAACTTCTACCCGACGGAGGCGGCAAAGCGTTCCAACGAGCGGCACCGCCCGATCGGCATGGGCGTGATGGGCCTCGCGCACTCGCTCTATGTTCGGGGCCAGGCGTTCGCCTCGCCGGAAGCCGTCGAGTTCAACGACGAGGCGATGGAGGCCATCGCCTACTATGCCTACGAGGCGTCCTCCGACCTTGCCGCCGAGCGCGGCGCCTACTCGACCTACAACGGTTCAAAGTGGGATCGCGGCCTGCTGCCGCAGGACACGCTCGACCTGCTGGAGCAGGAGCGCGGAGTGCCCGTCGATGTTCCCCGCGGAGGCCGCATGGACTGGAAGCCGCTGCGCGAGAAGATCGCGAAGCAGGGCATGCGCAACAGCAACGTCCTCGCCATCGCTCCCACCGCGACCATCTCGAACATCACGGCGACCTCGCCGTGCATCGAGCCGACGTACAAGAACCTGTTCGTCAAATCCAACCTCTCCGGCGAGTTCATCGTGCTCAACCCGTTCCTCGCGCGCGACCTCAAGGCCCGCGGCCTCTGGAACCAGGACATGATCGACAACCTCAAGTACTTCGACGGCGAGCTGAAGGACATCGAGGCCATCCCGGAGGACCTCAAGGCGAAGTACCTCACGGCCTTCGACATCGAGGCAAAGTGGATCGTCGACGCCGCGGCGCGCCGCCAGAAGTGGATCGACCAGAGCCAGTCGGTGAACCTCTGGATCAAGACTCCGGACCTGAAGACGCTGTCGCACATGTACCGGCATGCCTGGCACGCCGGCCTGAAGACCACGTACTACCTGCGCTCGCTGGGCGCCTCGAACATCGAGAAGGCGACCGTCTCCATCAAGAAGGAGGTCCGAGGTGCGGCCGGAGGAGGCGGTGACGCGAGCGCCGCTCCTGCGGCGGCCGGGGCCGAGATCACCACCTCTCCGTTCCCCGGGGTTGCCGCTGCGGCGGAAGCGGAGGCGTCCAAGCCTGCGAAGAAGGTCTACACAGCGGAGGAAAAGCGCGCCTGCTCAATAGAGGCCATGCGCAACGGCGAGGAGTGCGAAGCCTGCCAGTGAGGTCCGTCAGGGACCGGATTGAAGGCTCCCAGGGCTGAAATCTCCCGCGACGGCGCGAAGCTCGCGATGTGGTTCATTTGATCGAACCCTCGGCCATTCGTGTTCTTTCGCGTGAATTAGCGGTTACCAGCTGAATTGTTCCGCTCAGGAATTGTCGCCGTCGATCATGCGGCCGAGGCCGCCGAGCACGGAACCTTCGCCGCGCCCGCGTCTGCCGATGCCCGGCACTGCAGCGGCGATGCGGCCGGCGAGCCGCGAGAAGGGGAGCGACTGCAGCCAGATCCGGCCCGGTCCACGGAGTGTCGCGAAGAACAGGCCTTCGCCTCCGAACAGCGCGGACTTCACGCCGCCGACGAACTGGATGTCGTAATCCACCGTGGGCTGGAAGGCGACGATGCAGCCCGTGTCCACGCGCAGGAGCTCGCCCGGGGCGAGCGTGCGCTCCTCGAGCGTACCGCCGGCGTGCACGAACGCCCAGCCGTCGCCGGTCAGCCGCTGCATGATGAATCCCTCGCCGCCGAACAGGCCGGCTCCGATCCGCTTCTGGAATGCGATTCCGATACTCACGCCCTTGGCCGCGCAGAGGAAGGAGTCCTTCTGCGCGATGAGTTCGCCACCGAGCTCGCTCAGGTGCACCGGCACGATCTTGCCGGGGTAGGGCGCCCCGAAGGCCGCGCGCTTCTTGCCGGCTGCCTGGTTCATGAAGACGGTCATGAAGAGAGACTCGCCGGTGATGAGCCGCTTGCCGGCGCCCAGGAGGGCCCCGACGAATCCGCCCGACTGCTGCGACCCGTCGCCGAAGATGGTCTCCATCGCTATGCCGTCGTCGATGTACATCATGCCGCCGGCCTCCGCGACGACCGCCTCGCCCGGGTCGAGCTCGACTTCGACGAACTGCATGTCGTCTCCCTGGATCCGATAATCGATTTCGTGCATGGAGTTCATGGGCAAAGTTGGTCCGTGGATGCGGCCGGGTTCAATACCCGGATCACCGGGTTCAGGTTACATTCAACAGCCGGCCAGCTCGCGATTTCGAAACGGAGATTCGTCAATGCGCCGGGGCCTCCACCTGCCGCAGCGGCCGTCTCCAGCCGCCCGGCGTGACGAACCCGCCGTGGAACACATGGTCGCCCGACGCGAACACGACGGCGAGTTCGCGATCGATATCCCAGGCGGACTTCATGTCTGAATCGGCCAGTGCCTCGATGGGGACAAAGGAACAGAACAGCAGCCAGGTGCACAGTCGGGCGAATTCGTTGTGGGCCGGCCCGGCGAAGATGGGGGAGGGAAGTTCCTCAGCCGAATGGGTCCGTCCCGGGGAGGATATGGTCCGCACCGAGTCTGGCTCGATCAGGCCCTCGTCGATGAGCATCACGCGGTCAGCCCAGCGCCACGCGGAAACCTCGAATGTCCGGGTCGCGTGGCCGATATCGATGTAGATGATGTCCACCCCGGCTCCGAGGTCGCACTGCCGAACGTCCTCAAGCCACGTCAGCAGCATTCGGGCATCCGCCTCCCAATCGATCCCGGATGTCGCTGCCGGCCAGTCCATCCGGTCGTCCAGCACGCGACGGAATGCTGCCGATCCTCCGGTTTGCAGCCCCGTCAGGGCGACACCAAGCGACGGGGCGGAGCAAAGGATCCGCCGGTACAGGCGGCCAAGCTCAAGCCACTGGTCCATGAGGTCGTGACTTCACGGATCTCGAAATGCGACTGGCGTATATCCGCAGGGGGGATGCGACAACGAAGCGACCGAGGCGGTGGGAAAGACCGCTCGCAGGGTCATGCGAGCCGCGTTTGACGCTAGGGCTTCAGCACGGCACCGCCTGAACCGTAGTACTCGTCCGGCGTTACTATCATTCGTGCGGACTCCGCAAGCGCGCGTTCCTGCTCGATCTGACGCTGGAGTGCCGCAACGCGGGCAGCTTCCCTGTCTGCGGCAGCCTGTGCCTCAGCCTCGGCGGCCTGGAGGCGCCGGAGCACCTCGAGCCGCGCCTGTTCCGCTTCGGCGGCCTCGCGGGCTCTGGTCTCGGCGAGCCGGCGGCTTTCGCCCTCGGCGTTCGCGGCTTCCTGTCGCAGTCGGTCGCGCTCGGCGACCAGGCGGGCCATCTCGGCCTCACTGGCTTCGCGCTCGGCACGCAGCGCCGCCTGCTGCGCCTGGAGCTGCTGGAGCGCGCGCTCTGCCTCCGCCTGCTCCGCCCGCAGCTGCTGCTCGGCCATCCTTCGGGCCTCCTCCTCGGCAGCGATGCGTCTCTCAAGGTCGGCCTGCCGCGCCAGGGACTCCTGGCGGAGAAGCTCGGCGCGCTCGGCTTCAAGCGCGCGCTCCGCCTCGGCGCTGTAGTTGCGGTAGAGAAGGAAGCCGGCGGCACCGGCGAAAAGCAATGCGATGACGATGAGTGCAGGTTTCATGACGGTGGGAACGTGGTGAGAGGTTGGACCGCGCGCCGCCGCGGAAGTTCGATTGGCAAGCGATTCGGCGCGGGTTCAGGGATTCGTATCGAATCGAGTTGCAGGAGCGTAGCCCACCCGGTCGGCCAGCGCAAGGCAACTGGAGCTCGAATTTCGAGGTGAAACGGGGTTCAGGATGACCTGCCCGCCCTCCGGACCGGCGCGACCCCATCGGCGTTGTGCGCAGACCAGTCTGCCGCTTGCGTGCCCAGGCACGTTCGCCGAGAATGGTGGCCTGAAGCTCTCGATCGTCATTCCCGCGTACAACGAGGAACAACTGCTCGGGCAAACGCTGCAGCGGCTCGACGAGTGCCGCGCCGTGCTCGCGGATGCCGGCTGGGAATCCGAGGTGATCGTGTGCGACAATGCATCCTCGGACCGTACGGCGGCGATCGCGCGGGAAGCGGGAGTGAAGGTTGTGCACGAGCCCCGACGCCAGATTGCCCGAGCCCGTAATCGTGGTGCGCTCGAGGCGACGGGCGACTGGCTGGTGTTCGTCGACGCCGATTCGCGTCCCAGTGCCGGGCTCTTCGCCGAGGTGGTTGAAAGGATACGGAGCGGACGGTGCCTGGCAGGGGGAAGCACGGTCAGGCTGGAGGCCGGATATCCGCTCGCGAGCATGGTCGCAGGCTTTTGGAACTGCATCAGCCGCATCAATCGATGGATGGCCGGTTCCTTCATCTTTTGCGAGACGGAGGCATTCCGGTCGATCGGTGGATTCAGCGAGGAGCTGTTCGTGAGCGAGGAGATCGATCTCAGCCGCCGACTGCGCGCGCTCGCGAGAAAACGGGGCTTGAAGATCGTCATCCTGTACCGCCATCCGCTGCACACCTCGGCAAGGAAGATGCGCCTATATTCCACCTGGGATCACCTTCGCTTTGCCTTTCGTATGGCGCTGCGACCGGCCGGCGTGGTGCGCGATCGCGAAGCGTGTGACATCTGGTACGACGGACGGCGCTGATTTGCGCCGTTGGTGCCTTTCGGTTTGGCTGCAGTTGGTCCAAAACCCGTCGCAGGCATTCTATACCTTACAGGAATGTTCCTGCATGCTGGCACCTCCCCGCCGTCAGTACCCAACAACCCCAAATAGTCATGAATAGCCCCGTGAACCTCCGCCGAGGGCAGGCTCCGCGCACCGCCGCCCGCCTCCTCGCAACTGCCCTCCTCCTGCTGACCTCGTCAGCGTTTGCACAGGAAGCCGCAAATGCCGCTGCTCCCGCGGGCCGCGGAGCCGGCCGCGGCGGTGGCCGTGGCGGTGCCCTGAACTCGCCGGAGGTGAATGCGGCTGATCGCACCTTCACCGTGCGCTTCCGTGCGCCGAATGCCACGGAGGTCGCCGTCATTGGCGAGATCGACGGCAGCCCCCAACATCCGATGACCAAGGATGCCAACGGCGTCTGGTCGGTGACGATCGGGCCTCTCCGGCCGGACGTTTACAACTATCAGATCCGCGCTGACGGAATTATCGCGATGGATCCGGCCAATCCCCATGTGAAGCTGGGATTCGGAGGTTTTCCCCCGGCCAGTCTCGTTGAAATCCCCGGTCTCGAGTCCGCCTTCCAAGACACCCGGGACGTCCCCCACGGATCGATCCGTGTCGAGACCTACCACTCGAAGGCGCTCGGCGGGATCACCCGCACGCTGTGGGTCTACACGCCTCCGGGTTACGACACCTCAGGCACGACCCGCTATCCCGTCTTTTATCTGCTGAACGGTTCGGGCAACACGGACTCGAGCTGGATCATGACCGGCCGCGCCAACACGATCATGGACAACCTGATCGCGGACGGCACTGCCAGGCCGATGATCCTCGTCAGCCCCTTGGGCTACCCGCGGGCCGGCATCAACAGCGGACCCGAGCAGGTGCTCAGCAACCAGCGCCTGACCGAACTCGGGCTGACTGCCGGTGCGGGACCCAATTTCTGGTACGCGCGGGAGTTCCTCGAGGACATCATCCCGTACGTCGACGGAAAGTTCCGGACGCTGACCGATGCGGACAACCGCGCGCTCGGCGGTCTCTCCATGGGCGGCGGACACACGGTACAGATCGGCTTCCCCAATACCGACACGTTCCGTTCGCTCGTCATCATGAGCGCCGGCGCCGGCAATGCCGAAGCCACCTATCCCGAATTCTTCGCCGACGTCGATGCGCTGAACCGCAAGATGAAGCTGATCTGGGTCGGCGTCGGCAGTGAGGACTTTGCATTCAACGGATCCAGCGCCCTCGATGCCTTGCTGACGTCGAAGGGCATTGAGCACGAGCCGTTCTGGGTCATGCAAGGTGCGCGCCACGAATGGAACGTCTGGCGTCACGCCCTGCGCGACGTCGCTCCTCTCCTTTTCCGATGAAACCAGATTGCCCATGCCTTGTCCGCTCCGTCGCCGTCCCTTTTGCACTCGCGCTGGCGCTCGCGGCGCAGGCGGCGGAACCCGCTGAAACGGCCTTGCTGCCTGAAGTTGCCCCCGGCGCTTACCGCATGCTGGAACCAGTTCGCCTTTGGCCGGACGGTGCCCCCGGCATGCAGGATTGGCCCGGTCGCCTCCCGGGCACCGTCGAGGAGACTGCCTCGGCCAACGGGATCAACCTCTACAATGTGACGGACCCTGCATACACTGCGTTCCTGCCGGACGCCGCGCGCAACACGCGCACCGCGGTCATCGTCATTCCGGGCGGCGGATTTCGTCAGGTATCGATCGAGAGCGAAGGCAATGCGGTGGCACGTTGGCTAGCCGAAAGGGGCATCGCCGCCTTCGTCGTCAAATACCGGCTCGTGCAGCAGGAGGGACCCCAGTTCTCGATGATGGCGAGGATGAACGATCCCAGCGTGCCCATGGATGTCGCCGGGGCCCCGGCGGTTGCCGATGGCATGGAGGCGCTCCGGCAGATCCGGGCCCGAGCCGCTGAGTACGATTTCGACCCGACGAAGATCGTCGCGATCGGATTCTCTGCGGGCGCCCATGTCGCGGCGCACATGATGCTGAACGGAGACGCTGCCATGAGGCCGAATTTCACCGCCCTGATCTACGGCGCGCCTTTCGGCGGCTCACCTGGCAATCCCGCGGAAGCGTTTCCCCGGATTCCGGCCTCGACCGATCCCGATGCC
This sequence comes from Candidatus Salsuginivita brisbanensis, assembly GCA_038144975.1. Lineage (GTDB taxonomy): Bacteria > Verrucomicrobiota > Verrucomicrobiia > Opitutales > Opitutaceae > Salsuginivita > Salsuginivita brisbanensis. The sequence goes on from JAYQOU010000001.1 coordinate 84,143, forward strand.
CTGCCGCCATTCTTCATGGCGATGGCCCAGAACGACACGCTGGTCGGAGACACGACACGCGAATTCTACGATGCGGTCTTCGCGGCCGGGTATCGTCCGGAGGTCCACCTTTACCTGAACGGGGGCCACGGGTTCGGGATGAATTCCTCAAACAACACGAGTCGCCACTTCATTACCCAGTTTTACTGGTGGATGGAATCGCTTGGCCTTACCCGCAAGCCGGGTGACCCGGATCGGGCCGCCCGGCCGCCGGGAGCCGGGCGAGGCGGACGTGGTGGTGGCAGGGGCGCCCCCGGATCCTGAGGCCATTTCCCCCGTAGCTGCGGGCCGCTTGCCGGTCGGTGAACCCGGGACGTTAGGCGCTTTGGGCGCTGGAGGACTCGATTCGCCTTGCGCGTCGGTTCAAGCCGCCGCTACTGACGCCTCTCATGTTGGAATCCGGCAGCTTGGCGCAACTGGCATCTGCCTGTCTCACCCGGTTTCTCAAGCAGAACGGCAAGCAATCGTCCTTCGGGAACGAGGTGGAAGCGGTGGCATCGGCGACTTAATGGTGCGTTGCCCGAGAAAGGGCCGCGGGTCCCATGGCGGCGCGGCCGGCGGGCGAACTCTCGACTGACGATATCGAGGCCCTCGTGCGCATGGTAGCGGCGCGGTGCCCATCGGGAGTCCTTCCCAAAGATCTGCTTGTGCCGGTCCGTCAGCTGCTGAAGGCCTGCCTGCAGCGTTCACCGGTGCGGTGCAGGGATTCCTATCGTGAAGTCGCGGGTGGCACATGCCGCCGGCAGGTGCTTGACAGGACAGGCGGCCGGATCAGCGGAGCACACTGCGTCGATTGCCCGCACTGGAACGAGCTGTCCGCCGACGAGCATGCCGGCCTGCTCGAGCGCTCCTGGGTCGAGGGTACCGCAGATCACTTTAGGAACCACCGGGACGTGTTCCTGCCCGAGGATTTCCGCAGCCTTCGTCTGATGGCATTGGAGCCCGGGGCGAAGCCGGCAGGTGAACCGTAGTTCCGCTAAAGCCCATGCCTGTCGCCCCTGCTTGCGCGGAATGGGAGTCTGGTGCATGGTGGCCTCAGATGACCCCACACCGGCCCGGAGTTGCGGTGAGCCTGCGACGATTGGCGTTTGCCCTCAGGTTTTGCGTGCTGGCATTCGCCGGGACAGTCGGCGTTCAAGCCGCGCCGGCCGACGATGCGTTCGAGGAGGGCGTGGCGGCGGTAGCGCGAGGTGACTGGCAGCGCGCCGTGGAGCGGTTCGGCCGGGCGATCCGTCTCGATCGGGAATTTGTCGACGCCTACATCAGTCGGGGCCTGGTGCACCGGCGCCTCGGCCGTTTCGACGATGCGATGGCCGATTTCGACCGGGCCCTGGACATCGATCCGGGCTCGTCGCGCGCGTTCGCCGGAAAAGGCAGCATCTATGTCACCGTCGGTGAACTCGAACGTGGCATCCAGGAGTTCAATGCCGCGCTGCGCTTCGATCCGAATTATGCCGAGGGTTACAACCTGAGGGGCAGCGCCCGCTGGCTGACGAGGGATTTCGATCGGTCGCTCGCGGATTTCACGCGTGCCATCGAGCTCGATCCATTGCGTGCCCAGTACTACTTCAATCGGGCCGATGTCTATCTGAGCCGGGACCTTCGCACCGAGGCGATCGCCGATTACGACGAGGCCATCCGGCTCGATCCGGCATTTGCCGATGCCTACAACAACCGGGGGAGCGCCAAGTATTACCAGGGCCAGCGGGGTGGAGCCATGGTGGACTACGACACGGCCCTGCAGCTGGATCCGGATTTCGTGGGGGCGCTCTATAACAGGGGGAATGCGCATCGCTTTGCTGGCGAATACGAGGCGGCACTCGTCGACTACGAACGCGCGCTGAGGCTCGATCCCGATTATGCGGAAGTGTACGTCTACAGGGGGCTCGTGCACCGTTCCCTCGGACGCTGGCAGGCGTCGCTCGATGACTTCCAGCAGGCGATCGACCTTCGCCCCACGATTGCCTATGCGCACTACGGCATGGCGCTCACGCTTGCGAGCTGCCCGGACGAACGCTTTCGCGATGGCGAACGCGCGATCGGTTATGCGCTTCGCGCCTGCGAAATCAGCCAGTGGTCGGAGCCGATGTATATTGCCGGCCTGGCTGCCGCCCATGCGGAGGCGGGAGACTTTGACGAAGCAGTGCGCGTGCAGCGCCGGTATCTCGATGCGCTGCCGACGGGCGGAGGTCGTGGAGGAGGCGGCAGGGGACGGGCGGCAGGTGAGGAACGACTGGCACTCTATGGACGGGGGCAGCCCTTTCACGAGACGCTTGAGCAGATTGCTGCCCCTCCGGGCGGCAGGGGAGGTGCGGCCCGTGGCCAGCCGCCGACGGCTGTCCCGACGCCTGCGAACTGAACGGCGCGGCCCGCCGTGCCCGTCAGTCCCTTCCGGAAGCCTGGCGCTCCATGTCCTCGACGGCGTTTCCCGCCCGTTGCTGGATCTGAAGCTGGCGCAGCGCCTCGATCTGGGCGGCGCTGAGCACGCCGCGCGCCGCCCCGAGCATCTGGGCGGAAATGGATACCTGGCCTCCCGGAACCCGGGCTTCCAGCCCTCCCCGCCGCGGGCCGCCGTCGACCGCCGGCGCCTGGACGTAGGCCGTGAGCAGCTGGCTTACCTGCTCCGAGGACAGGGGCTCCCCGACATGCGTCACGGCCATCTGGATCTGGTTGATGTCGGCGCGCTGGTTCATCGTGCGCCCATAGTTCTGGATCGACGCAAATGCCTCGTCCCCGATCAGTGCGCGAATGCCGGAGTCGATTTCGGCCCGGGCACTTTCGATCAGCGAATCGAGAGTATCGCCCCGCGTGCTCACTCCCTGAAGCTGGGCGGCAGCCTCGATGTCATTGTCGATCCTTTCCCGATCGACGAGTAGCGCGAGCAGCTGCTGGCGCTGAGCGTCGCTCAGGTCGAGCGAACGCAGCAGGCCCGAGTACTCGAACTCGATCTCGGCCTGCTGTTCGAGCGCAACGGCCCGCTGATACTGCGGAGACTGGACAAGGGCGGCGAGTGCGGTGCGTCGCTCCTCCTCGCGGAGGACCGCCCGCTCGCGCGCTGCGGACTCGGCTTGTTGCGCGCGGGCGATCGCGGTCGCTTCGTCCCGGCTGGCCGTGGCAGTTGGCTGTCCCTCGGCATCGCTGTTTCCGATGTTCCCGCGCAACGCGGCCAGCTCAGCTTCGAGGGCAAGGTTCCGTTGTTCGGCCTCCCATGCCCGGCGCCTCTCCGCCTCGAGCGCCGCGTCGGCTGAGCCCGCTAACCTCAGGGATCGAATTTCCCCGTGCTGTCTCCAGGCAAGAATGCCGGTGCCGAGCAGTGCGAAGGTAAGGACCACCAACAGTCCGAACTTGTAGCGGGGCGTGTGTATCATGGGGAAGTAATCTGGAGCAGACGTGATAGGGATGCAGGCGCAGGAGCCTGATCATGGTGTCAGGGCGTTCTCCATCGGCTGAAGGCGCCATGCTGCCGAAGTCCGTGCGGCGTCCGAAGGCCAATGAAACAGAAATCTGGATACAGCAGGTCGGATCTTTGCGAGGATCGCAGGCGGTCTCTTGCGGCCAACCATTCGCCTGCGATGACCTGGGGCGGCGGTTCTTTTGCAGGGACCTTCCGTTCGGGTCATTCTCGCTTTCCCGGTTGAGGCGCCGTCGGCGGCGAGGGCCGGCCGCATGGCCCGATCATGCGATGGCAGCCGGATACCGGGGGATTCGCTGTATCCGCATTCTCAGCGTGTTACCTCTCTCGAAAAGGAATCCGGCAAGAAATAATAAGGCAGAAAAAAGCTTGTCGCCGTGACGCCATCTGTCAGTCAATGAACTGCTTTCAGAGCAAGCCCCTACCAGATTCGCGCAGCTGACTCTTCGCGGATATTCAACATCGAACTCCTAAGAAACCCAAAGTCATATCCATGAACATCAAACATCTCGTCGGTCTTGGCGCGCTTGGCGCCGTCCTGATGGCTGGCGCCGCCCATGCGCAGACGACACCGTTTTACGCGGCTGTCGACTACACGTGGTCGCTGTCGGATCCCGATCCCAAGCCGCTCCAGGCTGTCAATGTCGAGTCGCTTGACTACGACAAGGACACACCGAACGGGTGGCGTATCACTGGTGGCTACCAGATCAACCCGACCTGGGGCATCGAAGTCGCCTATTCGGACTTTGGCGGCGTTCCGGTCCGCGGATTCGTGAGCGTGCTCAACACGACCACGAACCTGCTCGTTCCGACGAAGGTCGTCGGCAAGGCGGATCTCACCGCGTTCGAGGCGGTCGCCACGGCGACCTTCCCGTTCGCCGAGGGCGTTGACGTCGTGTTCCGCGGCGGTCTGCACGCCTGGAACGAGGATCAGGACGTCGGCACGGCAGAGTCCACCGGACTCGCTGTCTCCCGTTCGGCTTCCGAAAGCGGCGTCGGTTTCGTTGGCGGCCTCGTGCTGCTGTTCGAATTCCACCCGCAGTGGACGGCCCGCGTCGGCTTCAATTACTACCAGGGCGACAACGTCACGCACTCCTTCAACGGTGGCGTCGTGTTCAAGTTCTGATCGAGCCTGAAAAATTTATCCCGCGATCGCGGGATCGAGAAGCCGGGAAACCCCCGGCTTCTTTTTTTGCATCCGGCAAAGCCGTCACCTTAGAAAGCCACGTAAATGAACGGGGTGGTCGGAAGGGTGAGACGAAAAAGCAGGAAGTGTAGGACCAGCGCAACGAGGCTACCTGCTCCAAAAGAAATCACAATCGCCACTCCGGTGGCAGCCGGGGTTAGCAGGGAGCGCCAGGAGTGGCCCAGGCGTGACTGAAGCTGCTTCATCATGGAGCGGGAGTGTTACTGAAGAGGCGTGCCGACATTTCGCGGACCTTGGCCGCGACATTCACGGCGAGCTTGCGTCCTCCTGATGCGGTCAGGTGGGTTCGGTCACCGAAATCCGCGGGGTCGAAGTTGGTGCCGCTGTCGACGGCTTCATACCCATGGCGTTCCCAGCCCGAGATGCTGTCTGTGACCGCGATTTCGTCCCGCTCGCGCAGTTCCGGCGCGAGTCGGCTTGTGTAGTAGGGGCTGTTGCGGCTGATGACAATCAGGGTGCGGCTTCGGAGTGCCGTGGGAAACGCCTCCGCGGCGAAGGTATCGAATTCCGTTCGGGCAGCTTCACGCATTTGCCACCCGTCGCCGATTCGATCGTAGAATCGCTCGGTGAAGGCCCGGGTGATTCCCATATCCGCCTCGAATGAGGCTCCGGCGAATCGTTGGGAAAAGGGGATTGCCTCGATATTGGTTTCCTCGTCCCGAAATTGTCCGCGCGCAGCCAGTGACTGCAGGATCGAGACGCTGAGGGGAGAGGGTACCGTCGAAAAGATGTGGAAGGTCCACCAGTTCCAGGCGGAGCGATAGCGTACTCTCGCATCGAGCCATGCCCCGATTCGGTCCTCACGGGCTACTCGGCCGGGATTGGAAAGCGACCGGTCCCTGGGTTCCCAGGGCAGCAGGTATCCCTTGTAGTAGGCGTCGAGCAGCATGAATCGGTAGTCGTCGCCGCCTATCGCATCGGCTGTCAGCAGCGGGGGGACATTCGCGATGTAGATGAGCCGTGGGTATTCGTCCCTAAGCGCTTCTGCGATGACGGCGCCGCCGTCGGTTGGTCTGCTGCCGCGGAGCGCCAGGTTCACGACCGAATAATCCGGCCCCAGTTGTTCCTGAAGCGAACGAGTCCACATGACCGGGGCTGGTTGGCCCACGCCGTAGAGCACCGAATTGCCGCCGACGATGACGAGCACCTTCTCCGGGGAGCTGTTTGCACGGATCATCGCGAGCAGTTCATCAACGGTCGGCTGGTAGCGCGATTCAGGAGCGATCATCGGATGCAGGCGCGTGAATTCAGTATGCCAGTTTGTCCTGGCCGCGAGGAAACCTGCGCCTGCAAGGCCGAGCATGCCGGTTGCGAGTCCGGCAATCAGGGAGACCGGCCGGAAAAACGGCCGGTTGGTGCGCGGTGCTGCATTAGTTGGGTTGCTCATGCGCCGAAGAGCATCTTTGTCATCTGCCAAGCCTCTGGCACAGGATAGAAAAACAGCAGCCAGCCGATCCAGACAAAGAGTTGTGTGATTGCCCACGAGGCAAGGGGCTCCTTGCGCCAGATGGCCGCGAGCCGAGGGCCGAGCCCGGGAATCCTTTCGTAGGTGGAGCACGCAGCGAGACCGATGCCGTGATAGAGGCCCCAGAGCACAAAGTTCCATGCGGCCCCGTGCCAGAGGCCGCATAGCGCGAAGGCGGTCATGCCGTTCAGGATTCGCCTGGGGACGCCATGGCGATTGCCCCCGAGCGGAATGTATACGTAATCGCGTATCCAGGTGCTGAGGGAGATGTGCCAGCGTTGCCAGAAGTCCTGGATGTTCCTGGCGAGATAGGGCCAGTTGAAGTTCTCCGGCAGTTTCACTCCCAGCATGCGGGCGAAACCAATGGCGATGTCGCTATACCCCGAGAAATCCATCAGGATTCGCAGGGATATCGCGGTCAGCAGCAGCCAGCGCTCAAAGATCGAAAGACTCGCAAAGCCCGGCTGTGCCAGGTCGATGAAATAGGTGAGATTGTCGGCGACCACGACCTTCTTGAAAAACCCGATGCCTACCCGGCGGAGGCCCGCCGCCACATTGTCCATCCCGACGTTTCGGGAACCCTCGGCAAGCGCGGGCAGGAACTGGCCGTATCGCTTGATCGGGCCCGCGACGAGCGATGGGAAAAAGATCGAGAAGAGAATGAATTGCAGCGGATTGCGAATGGGCTCCCCTCCCCGCCGTACCTCGAAAAGGTAGTGCACGAACTCGAACACAAAGAAGCTGATGCCGAGAGGGGGCAGCTCGGGAAGCAGCTCCGATGTTGTGCCGCCAAGTTGCTCGGCCAATCCGGGGTTGATATGGGAAACCAGCCCGGATAGGAGGAAACCGGTGTACTTGTAGAATCCAAGCGCAAGCACGCAGGCGACCATCGCGGCAGCACAGGCAGCCCGGCTTCGTGTCAACGCAGCGAAATAGGTGATGCCCATCAGGACGACGATCGGCGCCACCCCTGCCGGCCCGGCGAAGTGATAGTGAAACAGCGCGCAGGAAACGCCCAAGATCAGGAGGCGTACCGTCGGGGGTCTGGCCAGCCAGTAGACAGGAAGGGTGATGCCAACGAGTGCCAGGAACCAGTACGTCGTGAATATCATCTTGGGTGCACCGATCGCGTGTCGGTGTCAGGAGACGAATACGGGCGACACCGCTCAAGCAATTTGGGCCGGTTTCGGGATGCCCCGGGTCACCCCAGAGGATAGGTCGACAGTGTGCGGTACTTTCCCTTGCCCGGGGATATCCCGCTGCACAGGAGATGGAACGTGCCGACGGGCCAGACGGGTCCTTCGAATTCACGGTGGCGCTTCAGCCAATGCTGCACGGATACAGGCGGGGCCGCACGGCATCGTCCCAGTGTGAGATGAGGCAGGAAGCTGCCAAGCTCGAGCGACAGTCCCAGGGACAGCAGTCGGTCGTCCACCTGCTGCCTCAGCTGGTGGAGCAGGGGATGGCCCCTGCCGATTCCTGCATAGAGCACGGATGGCCGCCCTCGCGGGGGAAATTGTCCGACTCCCCCGACGTCGAGGAAGAATCGGGCCACGCTGACGGTCTCCAGCGCCTCCTCGATTCTCCGTTCGGTTTCCGATGGCACCTCTCCGATGAATCGGAGCGTGAGGTGAAGGTCGTTCGGGGCGGTCCATCGCACTGCCGAGGGACCAGTCGCCAGCGCGTCCAGCGCGGCTTTCACAGGTTCCGTGGGCAGAAGGGCGACAAAGAGTCGGCGACTGGCGCCGCCAGCCGGTTTCCTCGAACGCTCCTCGATCTCAGCCATTGAGGGCAACCTATGCGCGGTTTCCCGGTCATGACGAGGGCGGGCCGGCGCCGATCCGGAAATAAAACCGCCCCGGGGGCTGTCCCCCGGGGCGGCGTTGTTTTCTGGCTCAGTCGACCCGGTAATCGCGCGCCGCCATGAGTAGCATCATGGCAACGCACGCCCAGGCGACATACAGGCCGATGGTCATCATGAGCGTCGTCCTTTCTGTTGGCTGGCGTGGTCGTTAGTGACCCGGCTCGAGTTGAACCGGGTCGTTTTCAATCAACGGCAGGCGAGGAAGGCCCCCGCCCTCCGGTCGATAATAGCAGGTGGCGTGCCGCAGGTGCCGATCGGGCCGGTGTGCCAGCAGGGAGATTTGTTTCGCGTTGGCAGAACGCAGTCTTCAGTCAAGTGGGGTTTTTGTCCGGAATCACGCTCCTGCCCCATGCTGCCCTTTGCCCTGTCGATATTTGTCGGAGCATTTCTGCTCTTTCAGGTTCAGCCACTGATCGGGAAATACATCCTTCCATGGTTCGGCGGGACTCCGGGTGTCTGGACCACCTGCCTGCTGTTTTTCCAGGTCGCGCTGCTCGCGGGCTATGCCTACGCGCACTGGTCGACCTCGCGGCTGAAGCCGCGCAGCCAGGCCATCCTGCACGGGATCCTGATGGTGGCGTCCTTGGCGCTTCTTCCGATCATCCCGTCTGATTCCTGGAAGGAACAGGTGTCGGGCGACCCCACACTGCGGGTGCTGCTCCTGCTGAGCGCAACCATTGGGCTGCCCTACGTCGTGCTGTCGGCAACGGGTCCGCTGATGCAGCAATGGTTCAGCCAGGTGCGTCCCGGGGTGTCCCCGTATCGCCTGTACGCCCTGTCCAACGTGGGATCGCTGCTCGCGCTGCTTTCCTTCCCGGCTTTCTTCGAGGTCCAGTTCACGCGGGTGCAACTCGCGGTCATCTGGTCCCTGGGGCTGGGGCTCTTCGTCTTCCTGGCCGGGATCTGCGCCTGGGTGATCTGGCGGAATGCACCGTCCGGAACGACGCCTGCATCATCCACGCCGGTCGATCCAACGGAGACTGCGGTATCGTGGCAGGACCGCCTCCTCTGGTTCGCGCTTCCTGCGGTGGCGACGGCGCTGCTGCTCGCGACGACCAACAAGCTGACGCAGGAGGTGGCGGTGATACCCTTCCTCTGGGTGGCGCCGCTTGCGCTCTACCTGTGCAGCTTCATCGTCGCATTCGACCACTCCCGCTGGTACGAGCGCGGTCCCTACAGCGCGTTCCTGATCCTCGCAGTGGGCACTGTCGTCTACCTGCTCGAGGCCCGCAGTGCCGCGCGCTTCACCCTGCAGATCATTGGCTACTGCGGCACCTTGTTTCTCGGCTGCATGGTCTGTCACGGCGAATTGTACCGCCTGAGGCCGCCGACGCGACTCCTGACCTCCTACTATCTGAGCATCTCGGCGGGCGGTGCCCTGGGCGGATTGCTGGTCGCAGTCGTCGCGCCGCTCGTCTTCAGCGACTACCGGGAACTGCAGCTCGGCTGGTGGGTGCTGATCTTTGCCCTAGGTGCCCTGGCGTTCCGCCATCGCAGCCTCGACGTGACTGCCGGCACGGCGATCGGCGCGATCGGGGTCACGCTCCTGGTTCCCTGGCTGCGATCCCAGGAGCGGGGGAGCCTCGGATTCTGGCAGGAGATCACACGATTCTACGAAGACTACGGCTGGTGGGTGGGCATCGGCTTCGCGGTGTTCCTGGCCTGCTCGGTGGAGTACCATTTCCGGCGCTGGGTGCGGTACACGCTGGTGCCGATCGGAGGCCTTCTGTTCATCAGCATCGTGATTGCCGCGGTCCGGTCCGTGACGGAGGGCAGCCCGGGCTTCGCCGTCGAGCTCGAGGCGATCTACACGGAGTACCGGTGGTGGATCGTTGCGGGCGCCTTTGCCTTTGTCGGTGCCACCGTGAACTTCGATCGCACGCGATTCCTGCTCGAATGGCGTCCCCGCGTGGGCGCCTTTGTCGTGATCGTTGGCGCCCTGGTGGGCGCGATCATGCTCATCGAGATGCGCGACCGGTTTTCCGCGGGATTCGCTCACCGGTCCCGCAACTTTTACGGCACACTGAAGGTCTACGATTACTATCCGGACGACCCGGATCGGTATTACCTGCTTGTCCACGGGGCCACCACGCATGGCATGCAGTTCCTTGATGAGGAACGGGCGCTCATGCCGACCAGTTACTATGGCCGCACGAGCGGCGTCAGCCTGGCGCTGACGGAAAGCCCCAAGCAGGAGAACCGGCATATCGGTGTCGTCGGCCTGGGGACCGGTACCATGGCCGCACACGGACGGGCAGGGGACCGGGTCCGGTTCTACGACATCAATACGGCGGTGGAGGACCTGGCGTGGAACCTGTTCAGCTATCTCCCGCGCACGCCTGCCGAGGTTGAGGTTGTGATCGGAGACGCTCGGATCTCGCTCGAGCATGAGCTTGCAACCGGTGGAGGGCAGGAATTCGACCTTCTGGTGCTCGATGCCTTCAGCAGCGACGCCATTCCCGTGCACCTGCTGACCCGCGAGGCGTTCGACACCTACCTCGCCCACATGGCTCCCGATGGCGTGATCGCGGTGCACATTTCGAACCGGTACCTCGATCTCCAGCCGGTCGTCGAGGCGATCGCCGACGAGATCGGCTATGAGGCAATCACGATTTCGGACAACACGCCTGATCCGGGATGGTGGCTCTATCGGTCGACGTGGGTGCTCGTCACCCGCAACCCCGCGGTCATCAGCAGTCCGGCGATCGTCGATGTCAGGGAGTCAAGGTCGGAACGGAATCCGGTCCTCTGGACGGACGACTACGCGAGCCTGTACAGCATACTGCGCTGAGCCGGCGCCAGGTCAGCGCGCGCCCTCCATGGCTGCGGTACCTGCGTTGCGAACCTGGACGATGGCCGGCGACCTGTCGGGGATGGCGATGATCTGCTCGGTGACGGAATCCGTCCCTGCATAATCGATCGCGACCGTCGCCAGTAGTGGCAGCGCCCTGTCGATTCCTGCGCCTGCCTCATGAACTGAGATTCTCACGTTCCAGACCTCGTCGGCCCGCGTGCCTTGCGTCGCTGACGGCGGGCGTGCCGAGAGCACCAGGTACTTTTCCATCATCGGGGCCGAATTGGTCAGCGGTATCGACTCACCTATGCCGTAGTCGTATTCGATGATGACATCGGGACGCTCCCCGGTGGCCTGGCGATACAGTCCGCGAGCGGCCAGCGCCTCCTGAATGCAGGCCACGGCAAAGGCGTGAATGCGGGCGTCCCGGAGCAGGGCCGGGCGCATCGGCTCAAGCGAGTAGGCGAAGGCGACCGGTGCGGTCGGATCGTTGATTGCATCCACGGTAACCTGGTGCAGGACGCCCGTGCAGCCGGTTCCGATGCCGGCGAATGGCAAAAGCAGTATCGAGAGCAGGGCTTTCGGGGGCATGAGAAAATTCCGCATGGTCTTACCTGACATTTCGATACGCTGGGAGCCGACAATTGCAACGCGCGAGAAGCGCAATGTCAGGGTGATCGACCCTCCCGGCCGGATGACTCAGCCCGGAAGCCGCTGCGGGGGAAAAATATAGCCACCAACCCTCGAAACTCCCGGCTGTCCGCCTTCGTCTTATCTGTGTCTCGACCAAGGCATCAATACCCACAAAAATGAAATCCCTACGTAACTCGATCGCGGCCTTTGCCGCGTTCATTCTATTGGCCTCGGCGACATTCGCCGCGGATCCGAGCGGAACCTGGTCCTTCCAGATTCCCGCCGGGCGCGGTGGTCGCGGAGGTGGTGGCGCAGCTGGCGGTGACGGCACCGCTCCTGCCGCACCCGCAATGCAGGACATCACTGTTGTCCTGACTCTCACCAACGGGGTGCTCGCCGGTTCGCAGACTTCCCCCGGACGCGGTGGCGGCGACCCGGTCGTTGTGCAGATCGCCAATGCCTCGTTTGCCGGCGATGTCGTGACCTTCTCGGTCGCAGGCGGCGGCGGACGCGGCGGACGCGGTGGCGGCCAGGGCGGTGGCGACCCAGCGGCTGCGCCGGCGACTCCTCCGATGACGGTATACACCGGACGCCTCTCGGCTGACGGCAATACGATCACCGGCACGCGCACACCTCCGGGTGGACGCGGCGGCGAGCCCATGCCTGTCGAGTGGATCGCACGCAAGACCGGCCCAGCTCCCCGCTCCTGACGAGCAATCTGTTCCTTCAAGGGCCGGAGGCACATTCGCCTCCGGCCTTTTCATGCCTGCGTCCGGATATTTCATGAAGGAACATGAAATATCCGCCCGTATGGGCCGCACGAGCGGGACTAGCCCCGTCCCGCCAGTGCGGGACGGCCCGTAGGGCGAAGATTTCACGTTGTTCGTGAAATCTTCGGGCCAGGGGGCGGCGGATGGTGGGCGGCGTGCGCTGCATACGCCGCAGTATCTGCCAGCATCGCCTCAATCGCCGCGGCGAGCGGTTCGATACGCACGAGTCCTGAGAACACTGCCTTGTCGCCGATTGCATCCGTGAGGATGAACGCGGGCCTTTGTCCGATCTGGTGGGCGTGGAACTCCGCGGTGCTTTGGTCTACCCTGAGGCGCACCTGCTTCGATCGGGCACCGGCCGTCAGCTTCTTCGCATCGAGACCTGTCGCCTTCGCGGCAATGGCCACGGAAGTCGTGAGGTCGCCCACCTTCATGCCCTCGCGCAGGGCGCCATGCGCAAGCGCGAGGCGAGCCTCGTCGCCGACAATGCCAAGACCGCGCGCCGCCTCGGCCACGAGGTTCGGCGCAGGATAGCCGTCCTTCCTCTTCGGCTCAACCCAGCCCGAGTGCAGCATGTAGGGCGAGTGCATCACGGTGCCACCGCTCCTGCGGGACGCCCATTCGCTCTCGGCGCGCGATGAAGGAAAGTCCTCCGGCCGCATGAGTGCGATGCGCCAATCGAACGTGACGCGTCCCTCGTAACGGCGCTTGAGTTCAGCCCATGTCGGCTCTGCCCAATGGCACCAGGATGACAGGATATCGAGATAGTAGGTTAGCTTCATCGGGAATCGCCGCATTCCATCAAAACGCCGGAAGGCCGCCAAGCGTATCGTGTCATTGCCGCGCGGCAGCGCGCCGCAGCCGGTCATTGATCGCGTCACCAATGCCTCCGGGCGGTGCCAGCTCGACATTCAGGACGCGAAAACCTCCCGCATCGAGGTCCCGGAGAGTTGCGAACAGGCGGCGCGCCGCGCGTCTGGGATCGCCCGATGCATCCAGCCAGTGGACGCGAGATGCATTCGCGCGAGTTGTGCGGAACTTCGGCTTGGAGAAGAACAGCCATGCCTCGCTTGAGCGCGAACGTGCGACATCCTTCTCCGTGGGGTGCCCGTGCAGCACGACTCGGGTTCGCGGGCTGTAGTGCCGGGTCAGCAGTCCGGGAGCGGGCAGTGCGCGGTCCTGCTGGTGCTTTCCCGCGCCGGCAATCCGCCTGCCGAGCACGCGTTCGAGGGCCTCGCGGCTGATGGCTCCGGGGCGCAGGAGACGCGGCCGGGCCGGGTTTCGGAGATCGACGATCGTCGATTCCAGTCCGATGTGCGAAGGACCGCCGTCCAAGATGTGAAGGATGCGCCCTCCGAGCCCGGAACGCACATGTTCCGCCGTGGTGGGGCTCACGTATCCCGAAGGATTGGCGCTGGGAGCGGCGAGCGGAATGGCGGCGCTTCGCAGCAGCTTTCTGAGGACGGGATGCGCGGGCGAGCGCACGGCGACACTCGGCAGGCCAGCGCTGACGATGTCGGGAACGACGGTCTTCTTTGGCAGGACCAATGTAAGCGGACCGGGCCAGAAGCGCCTGGAGAGGCGGCGTGCAGCCGGATTCAGCTGCGCGATATCCTTGGCGGCCTCGATATCGAGCACATGGACGATCAGCGGATCGTTGGCGGGGCGCCGCTTGGCCCGGAAGATTGCGCGGCAGGCTCGGGCATCGAGGGCGTTCGCGGCGAGGCCGTACACGGTCTCGGTGGGAACGGCGACCAGTTCGCCGCGGCGCAGAGCCAGCGCGAGCGACGCGATATTGCGCGCTGTCGGTCGGCGGACCCGGGTTGCTGCCTTCTTTGAACGCACGGGAGATCCAGATTGGGGCTCGGTTGCTGGCGTGGAACCGCAAAAAAGCCGGAGTCGTCAATGACTCCGGCGATAGGGTGGGCTGCCAGGTGACTTACTTCGCGAGCAGCATGTTCCGCGACTGCTTGATGGTGCGCGTCACGGCGCGCTGGTGCTTCGCGGAAAGGTGCGTGTACTTGCGGGGCAGGATCTTGCCGGTGTCCGTGGTGTACCGGTTCATCGCCTGGGGCTCCGTGAAAGGAATCTCGGCGGGCGTCGGAGTCTGCTGCTTGGGCTGTTCTTCAGTGCTCATTCGGGAAAAGAGGCGAAACACTGCCCCCGGAGACGGTCAAGTCAACCCCGGTTTTGGGGGGACTGAATCCGGCAAAGGAACGCCCTGCTTCGACCCGCTACCGCGGGACCTTGCAGGGCCGGTGCCCCTCTGGCCCGGTTGAGACCACGCCGCGACGTGCGGGAGTTCTGAACGCGGCTCGCTCGGAACTGACGATACAATCGAGGTGCCGCGGCGATCGGATTGTGCGGCATCGCTCGTGCGGCGGGAGGCTGTCAGACCTTCGATTCAGGCTTGTCTGAACTTTCCCGAGCAATCCTCTCCTGCGCTTCTCGTTCCGCTGCGTCCATTGCCTCCTGATTCTTTCGCTTCAGGGACATCGCCTTCACGAATTTCCAGATCAGTAACGCCAGCGCGACGGCAACCAGTACTTGGATTACGAGGCGTGCGTAATCGGGCATGACGTGTTGTTTGCAGAGGTTGGATTTGGGTCAATCTGCAAGAGGTCAGACGATGGCGTGCGGCTTGGACGAGTGCTTCGCGGGTGTTCGTGGCTCTTTCAGCCTAGAGCGGGGATTAGGGACAGGTTGGAATTGTTTGCCGAAGGCGGATGCGTGCGATGGATTCCGTGTCCTTGCCTGCATGTCGTTTCCCGCTTCAGCCCGACCTTCTGAACGCCTGCTTCTCGGGCCCGGTCCGAGTCCGGTGCCGCAGCGGGTGCTTCGGGCGATGGCGGCGCCGACGCTCGGGCACTTGGATCCGCAGTACCTGGCGATCCTCGACGAGACGTGCGGGATGCTGCGCCAGGTGTTCCGGACCCGGAATGCGCTTACGTTTCCCGTCAGCGGCACGGGCATGGCTGGGATGGAGTGCATCGCGGTCAACCTCGTCGAACCCGGCGACGAGGTGATCGTCTGCGTGAACGGCGTCTTCGGCGGCCGCATGAAGGCGGTCCTGGAGCGCTGCGGCGCGACTGTCCATGCGGTCGAGGCCCCTTGGGGGGCGACGATCGAGGCGGCGCAGGTCGAGGCGGCGCTCAAGGCGAATCCCGGCTCCAAGCTCGTCGGCATCGTCCATGCCGAGACCAGCACCGGCGCCCACCAGCCGCTCGAGGGTCTCGCGGAAATCGTCCGCCGGCACGGTGCGCTGCTCGTTGTCGATGCGGTCACGAGCCTCGGCGGGCACGAACTGGCGACCGACGACTGGGGCATCGACGCGATCTACAGCGGCACGCAGAAGTGCCTGAGTTGTCCGCCGGGGCTCGCACCGGTGAGCTTTGGCGAGCGTGCGCTCGCGGCGATGGACCGGCGCAAGTCGCCGCCGCAGTCCTGGTACCTGGACGTGTCGATGCTCCGCAAGTACTATGCCGGCGGTGAGGGTGGGGCGCGTGTTTATCACCACACCGCGCCGGTCAACATGACCTACGCCCTGCACGAGGCCCTTGTCGCGATTCTGGAGGAGGGGCTCGACGCGAGGATCGTCCGCCATCGCGAGGCGCATCTCCGGCTGCGGGCGGGAGTCGAGGCCATGGGCATCAGGTACGTGCCCGCCCTTTCGCTTAACTCCCTGAACTGTCTCCGGGTCCCGGACGGCGTCGACGAGGCGGCTGTGCGCCGCCGGCTGCTGGCCGACTACGGGATCGAGATTGGCGGCGGACTCGGTGTCCTGGCCGGCAAGGCCTGGCGCGTCGGGCTCATGGGCCACGGCGCCGCCACCCGCAACGTGGATCTGCTTCTGGCGGCACTGCACCATGCTCTGCCAAGTCCGTCCGCAACATGAAGCCCGGTGCAGCCATCGCCCACCTCACGCTCCCGACGCGGAACGTCGAAGCCACGGCAACCTTCCTCGAGCGCACGCTGGGCCTCTCGCGGCTGCCGCCGCCTACTAATTCCCCGATCGAGGTGGTCTGGCTGGATCTCGGCGGCGGCCAGTCCGCCCATGTCTTCCACGCCCCGGGGTTTGCGCTATCGGACTTCGAGGGTGAGTTCGGGCGCCACATCGCCCTGTACTATCCCCTGGCGGGTTTCGCCGACCTGAAGGCGCGGCTCGCGGCGGAGCGTGTGCAAACCTACGCCGCGGAGCGCAGCACTCCGTTCGAGCGATTCTTCTTCCGCGACCCGGTCAACGGGTACGTGTTCGAGATCGTGGATGGCGCGCAGCGGAATCCGCGTGCCGGCTCAGGCTGACTTCGCCTCGTAGCCCTTTGCCAGCCACTTCGACCAGTAGAAGGTCAGGGGAACCTTCCCCGTGTTGGTGATCCCGTGCCAGACGTTGCCGGCGCAGTACATCACGGCGCCCGGGCCTACGTCGGTCTTCTTGCCCGCGCACTCGATCTCGCCGGTGCCGCTCGCGATGATGAGGAACTCCTCCTCCGGATGCTGGTGCACCGGATGCGGGCTCACGCCGGGCTGCAGCACGGCCATGCCCGTGCACATCGCGCTGAGCTGGTCGGTGGAACCGTTGAAGTGCACGAAGACGCTGAATCCGTTCTCGCCGCCCGGCGTCAGTGTCGAGAGATCGACGACGCCGTCCGGGACTTTCGGGGCGTTCGATGTAGGGGTGACCGTGTTGCCTTTTACTTGGGACATGATCCCGAATCTTCCCTCTCGCGCCTGCGACGGCAAGACGGCAATGGGGGCGCGCAGCGGGGATTCGATCCCGCCAGCCATCCCCCGTAGGGCCGGCATTTATGTCGGCACCGGCTGATTGAGCCAGCGCTCGAGCGCGGCGTCGTCGGCGATGAGCGTGCCTCCGCGGTATTCCGGAGCGAGCAGGCTCGCGTAGCCCGGCTCGACGAACCGCTGACAGTGGAGCAGCACCTTGGCGCGCTGGCCGGAAGCGCGGACGAGACGGCCGAGGGCCTGGTTCACCTTGGTCATCCCTGGGATCTGATAGACCCGTCGAAAGGCTTCCTCGCGGGTGAGGCCGGCGGCCTGCAGGTCGGCCAGGCGGGCTTTCTGGATGGCGTTCACCTCGGGCAGGGCCGGACCGACAACGACGGCATGCGAGATGCGTCCGCCGAGTAAATCGATGCCTTCAGCGAAGCTCGATCCGAGCACGAGGATCAGGATGTCGGAGTCGGCGAGTGCCGACTCCACCCACTCTGTCTTCGATGCGAGATCGGAGCGGCGGGGCTGCATCGAGATCCTGAGTTCCGAATGCGCTGCCTGCAGCTCTTCGCGAATGGCGTCCGAATAGGCGTAGCTCGAAAAGAATGCAGCGATCGCTCCCCGTGCGGCGCCGCGAACCGTGGAGAGCGTCTCCGCGGTCAGGTCGAAGTATCGCGACCTGTGCTGGAATCGGGTGTCTGCGCGGACGTCGCAGGCGACGTCATAGGCGCCGTCGCGCCACGGTGTCGCCGCCCTGACGGTCAATGGCGCGCTGCCGGCCTTCTGCTCCTCGACACGGAGCAGTTCGGCGCCGCTCGTGAGGTGCGCATAGAGCTGTTTCGTTTCCTTTCGGTTGAGCGATCCGAGTCGCCCGGGTGGCGTTGCGGCTGCCGGATCCGCGGCGGCTGCCTCTTCGTCGAGTCCGCAGGCGGAGGAGAAGACGTCGGGCGGACCGAATGTCGCTGAAAGGAACACAACCTGGGCGAAATCCGAGAGGGTGGTGCCGATGTGAGCCGCCGCATCCAGGCACGTAATCTCGAGCTGTCCGGCGGCGGGGGACCACCAATGGCGCCGCACGTCGATCGATCGGAGCTGCTCGGCCGCAGCGGCAAGAGCCCAGAGCGTTTCGCCGACTCCCGGAGCCAGGTCGGCATTCGCAACCGGAACCTCGGCAGCGACGCTTCCGATCTCCCCAACGAGGTGCCTTGCGTCTTCCTCAACTTCCAGCGGGAGCGATTCGCTCGATCGGAGGGATGCCAGGAATCGCGCCCAGCTTTCCCAGGCGGACAACAGGCGATTGTGCACCCGTAGCCGGCGCAGTTCCGACGAGACTCCTTCCGCCGCGAGGGAATCGAACCGATGGCTCAGCGAATCGGCAGCGCGAGACGGCAGGTTGTGCGCCTCGTCGATGACCAGCAGCGTGTGCTCCGGTCGGAATCCCGGCTGGTCGCGGAACAATCCCGATGCGGAAGGTGCGAACACGTAGTTGTAGTCGCCGACCCAGACGTCCTTGAAGGCGAGGGCAGCCCGCGTGATCTCGTACGGACAGATCGTCGCCGCCCGCCCGGCCCGGCGGAGGCTCTCGATGTCGTTGCTCTCCTTGTCAGTGAGCCAGAAGCGGGCGAGTCCGCTCTGCTTCCATCGGGCAGCGGCGCCATCGAGGAATCGGCATTGTTCGCGCACGCACTCGAATACCTGGTTCACGCAGTGTTCCCCCTTGTTTCGAACCAGCCAGGTCGTCACCGAAGATGCCTCTGCGTCGGCCCCGGTGCCTGGGGCATTGTCACGTAATACGTGACTTTGACGGACGTCGGACGCTGCGACCATGGCGCTGAGCGTCGAGACGACCTGGAGCTGGCCGGTCGCCTTCCCCGTGAGGTAGATGACCCTTTCGAAGGTGCCGCGGTGAAGGTGCTGCAGTGCCGCCTCAAGGGCGACGCCGGTCTTGCCGAAACCGGTCGGTGCCTCGAACAGGATCGGGCCCGGATGGCTGCCGATTGCGGCGGCAAGATCCGAGACGGTGGTTTCCTGGCCGGCGCGCGGCTGTTCAAACGCATGCCGGAAAGCCAGGCGACGAAGGCGGTCCCGGGCTGCCCGCCTTGCCTCCAGGAATTCCGTGACGCAATCGAGCTGAGACCGGAAGAGCGCGTCGTCGGCCGGAGTCAAGGCGACGACCTGGGAGAGTCCCGAGCCTGCCTCGATGAACTGCAACTCCGCGCGCAGGAGGGACTCACGTTCCGAACCCAGGCGCCGCAGCGCTGCATAGCTTGCGATCTGGACGAAGTAGCCGGGATAGGCGGCGCGCAGTTCCTCCTCCGTAGTGGGCAGCTCGCGCGTCACTGTCTTGATCTCGCGGAGGAGGCCAGCTTCCGCGGGAGACTCTCCGGGGACGAATTGGTCGATTCGGCCGGTCAGGTGCAGCACCCAACCGCGGTGCGCGATGCGGCCCTCGATCGCGACCTCGAACTGAGCGTCAGTGCGTTCGGACGCGACCTGTTGCCTCAGCCGGCCGTGCCATTCGGTGCCGAGCTGGGCACGCCATGCGCCCGAGACACCCTCACCCGACTCCCGAGGGGCGATAGCGAAACCCGAGAACTCGCCGACGCTCAGGCTGGCGGTGCGGGCGTCGACATCGAATTCCATGGCCCGTCACCAAAGACGCGTTTGCGGCCAAAGGAAAGTGCGGCGGCTCGCATCCGAGATGTAGCCCGCTCAGGGAGGAGCGGGACCAGATATCGGAATCCCTGCCCTCCCGGGCAGGGCTACATGGCATTTCCGCAGCCCTCAGCCGTCTGAAAGCAGGAGCTCCGTATGGCCCGCGAGGTAGGTCTCCAGGCTCCCTTGCAGTCTGGCGACCGTGCGTCGCGAGGCATCGTTCGTCTCCAGGTCTGCCAGCGGGTTGCTGAGGATACGCTCGGCGCTCGCCCTCTGCGCAGCAGTGAGCCCCGCCAGCCAGTGCTGGCGTACCGGATGCCCTTCGTCACGGGCCAGGCAATACAGGCTCTTGAAGAAGACGACACCGGGGTCGGCACCGGAGGCGAAGCCGTCGAACGCGGCGCGAAGCAGTGCCGCGATTCTCGGTCGGCCTTCCTCGTCGGGCGGGTTGCGCGCGACGAGCGAGGCGAGCCGGCTCGCCTGCTTCAACGCCTCGTAGTCGCGTCCAATGCCTTCCGTTCGGTGGATGAGGCGCGCCTCGCGGATGAACCAGGTGCGGCCCTGGTTCGACGATTCGAGCTTGAGTGCCACCTCGTCGAAAAGATCCAGGTTCAGTGGGGGTGTGCCGGTGCTGGAACCGCGTCGCGACGTTCCGCCGACAGGCCTGCCCACACGCAGCAGCGCGGTCAGCTGGCCTTCCCGAGCCGAGAAGAACGTGAATGTCTGAAACGCATCCGCTGCAGGTCGCTTCTGCAGCACGAACGCATCGGTATCTAGCGGTTGGGATGGCAAGGCAGGCCGGATGAAGTGTTCGAGCGTTCCGATGCAGGGCCGTGAGAGCAGGAATTTCAGCGAGGTGAAAAGCGGAGCTTGGGCATGGCATTCGCGTCCTCGATCAGTCGCATGGCGCGTGCCTCGGCCCGACGCATGGCCCGCTTTGCAGTCGGGTTGAGGTCGTCAAAACCCGCGAGATGCAGCCAGCCGTGGACGACGTACAGGGCCAGCTCGCGCGACAGGGAGGCGGCTGTCGTGTGCGGGGCCTGGCGGCGGGCGGCATCGGCGGACACGCAGATCTCGCCCGCGAAGCCGAGTTCCGGACTGCCGGAAAATGTGATCACGTCGGTGATGCTCGGATCGTCGAGGTGCCGCCCGTGAAGCCGGGCGAGCGCGGCATCGTCGAGAATCGCCACCGAGAGTTCCCCTGATGGGCATCCGCCGCGGAAGGACGAGGCCCGGGAATCCAGCAGGTCGATGATGTGCGTCAGTTCTGCCGGCGCCAGTTTCACGTGCTTGTGCCGCACCGAAACGGAGACCGTTCGGGCCGGCGCTTGCTTTGTTGCGGGCGTCCGTGGTGGCGACACCGATGCAGGACAGCGATTACCCGCCACGGGAACGAGCAAGAATCGACGGCGCCGACGGATCAGGTCTTGGAACCGGATGCATTGCCCGCCGGCGCCCCCTCGGCGTCCGCCTCGGGGTAGGCGACCCGCGCGTGAAGCATGTTGAGCAGCGTGAAGGTGAAGCTGTTCTTCACCTGGGCGAGCTCGGAAAACGTGAGCGGGGCCTCGTCCAGCTGCCCGTCGGCGATTCGGTCCCGGATGATCGCATCGATCATCTCGCTCAGGCCCTGCGGACTCGGCTTGCGAAGCGAGCGCGACGCGGCCTCGACGCAGTCCGCAAGCGAGATGACGGCGCTTTCCTTGAAGCGGGGCTTGGGGCCGTCGTAACGATAATCCGACTCGGAGACCGGCCCGGGTCCTCCGCCGGCCTGAGCCTTCGCCGCCGGAAACGGGACGGCGCTGCCCTGGGGCGGACGGCTACCACCGAGTGCGCGATGGTAGAAGTAACGGATCAGGGAGGTGCCGTGATGCTGCTCGATGACGTCGACGACTGCACGCGGCAACCGGTGCCGGTGCGCGAGTTCGACGCCCTCGGACACGTGGCTCTTGATCAGTTCCGCAGAGAGCTCGGGGCTACTTGCGTCGTGCGGGTTGACACCGTCGCGCTGGTTCTCGGTGAAATAGGCGGGCTTGGCGGTCTTGCCGATGTCGTGGAAGAGCGCGCAGACCCGCGCCAGAAGCGGATTTGCCCCGATAGCGCTGCAGGCATTCTCGGCGAGCTGGGCGACGACAAGCGAGTGATGGTAGGTGCCCGGCGCCTCGAGCTGCATGAGCCGCAGCAGCGGGTGATTGAAGTCGGTCAGCTCGAGCAGCGTGATGTCCGTCGTTCGCTGGAACAGGCTCTCGAGGATCGGGATCACGCCGACGACGATGACGCCTGTGACTATGCCGGTGACCAGGCCGGCCGCCATCTGCCTGCCGATGATGTCGACCGGGGTGCGGTCGACGAGTCCGACCAGCAGGGCGAACGCTGCGACCGTGAGCCCTCCGGTCGCGGCGGCGCGCACGACGTTGCCGCGCTTGCGGGCGTCGCGGCAGCAAAAGATCGCCACCATGGAGGCCAGGAAGGTGATGACCAGCAGGTCCATGCGGTTGCCGTAGATGACGGCCGTGAAGATCGAGATCAGCAGCGCCATGAAGATTGCCGAGCCGGCGTCGATCAGGATCGCCACGATGAGCGGCGCGATGGCCGTGGGCGCAATGAACGGCAGCACGGCGGCCCAGGCGCTGTCGGGCGGCAGCAGGCCAAGGTCGAGCAGCGAATAGTTCGCGCGGACGAGGCCGAGATTGAGGATGACAACGAGTGCGAGCAGCCCGAGACGGGTGTTGCTCTGCAGCGTCTCGCGGTCCTCCAGTCGCACGTAGAATGCGCACGCGATCACCATCGCGAGCACGAGCAGCACGCGGCCTGCTAGGCGCAGCGTTTCGTCGCGGGCCAGGTCGCCCCTGTCTAGCACGTGCTGCCTGTAGGCGGCGAGCGTCTCCGCCTGGGCTACGGTGACGCGGCTGCCCGCCTCGATCAGGGTCTGCCCGCCGGCGATGTTGACGGTCACCGGCTGGAGGGCGCGCAGAGCCTCGGACTCACGCTCACGGGAAGCCTCCTCGTCATAGACGATGTTCGGCATGATGCCGCTCCGGAAGATCCGGTACAGGGCCGTGGTGAGTCCGGCCGGCGCTCCCTCGGCGGTGAGGTTGATCCGCAGGTAGGTGAGCGCCTGCTCGAGCGACTGAACGGTCCTTGCGGCGATCTCGCCGCCCTGACGTCGCACATCGTAGACCGTGACCTGGCTCTGGTCGTCCTCCGCAGGCGTGAGCGTGCCATCGTGCACACCCTCCAGGTACAACTCGCGCAGGATCGCGAGGCCGCTCTCGGCCAGGGCACGGCGAAACTCTGCGTCGCCCGAGCCATGTAGGACCGCCATGTCCTCGGCAGCGACGCGGAACGATCCCTCCGCGTTGAACTGATCGACAAAACCCGCCCGGATTTCCTCACGGCTCGGTATTACAGGTGCATTCTCGGGAAATTCCCGGTCGAGCTGGTCCAGGCGTGCGAGCAGTCCGGTCAGCGCCGCCTCGAATCGCTCGAACGGCTCCGAATCCAGCCGGTACACGGGCGGGACCCGGTCGCGGAGCGCGTTGCCCGCGATCTCCGTCCGCACGCGGCTCACGTGGCTGAAGCCTTCGTCCGCGACGATGCTGACCGGAGCGATCTGCCCCTCGATGACCGGGAGATTCGTCGTGCCCACGCCCACGTAGCTGATCAGCACGATGGCGGCGACCGTCACGATGAAGATTCCCCCGGCGACCAGCCGGCTCTTCCCAAGGTATTCCGCAAGGCCGGGCTCTGACGAGGCGCGCCGTGACTTCCCGGCGCGGGTGCGTCCGCCGCGGAGCAGCTTGAGATTGTTCTTCAGTGACATGCCGGTGAGGCGATCAGGAGGCGGGTTCGGTTCCGTTGCCGGGGATGCCCCGGTCCCGCTCGTAGGCCTCGATTATCCTGAGGACGAGCGGATGGCGGACGACGTCCGCGCCGCTGAAATAGTGAATATCTATTCCCGGTATGCTGCCCAGGATTCGGCCGACTTCAAGCAGGCCGCTTCCCTTGTTGCGAGGAAGGTCGATCTGCGTGACGTCGCCTGTGACCACCATGCGCGATTCCTCCCCGAGGCGCGTGAGGAACATCATCATCTGCTCGCGCGTGGTGTTCTGCGCCTCGTCGAGGATGACGAACGCGTTCGCCAGCGTGCGGCCGCGCATGTAGGCGAGCGGGGCGATCTCGATGATCCCCTTCTCGGTCAGTCGGCCGAGTTCCTCGGCGCCGAGCATATCGTGCAGCGCGTCGTACAGCGGTCGAAGATAAGGCAGCAGCTTTTCCCTTAGATCGCCTGGCAGAAAGCCGAGCGCCTCGCCCGCCTCCACGGCCGGCCGCGTGAGGATGATCCGCTGCACCTGGTCCTTGAGCAGTGCCGAGATTGCGGCGGCGACCGCAAGATAGGTTTTGCCGGTGCCGGCGGGCCCGACGCCGAAGACCACTGGATTCGCGAGAATCGACTGAAGGAAGATTTTTTGGCCCAGGGTCTTGGGGACGATGCGTTTACGGCTCGTCGCGAGCACGAGGGGTTCTCCCAGAAGCGCCTTGAGCTCCTCCCCCTCCCCGCGCGCAACCGTGTCGACGATGCGCAGGAAGTCCTGGGACTTGATCACGACGCCCTGGCTCCGGGCCTCGTTGAGATGGCCGAACAGATTCTCCGTGCGCGCGATCGCGTCGGGCGAACCGTCGATCTTGAGCCAATCCTCCCGGGTCACGAGCTTCACGCCCAGGACCTTCTCGACGACGTCGAGGTTCTCGTCCCGGCCTGCATATAGCTGGTGCAGGTGGCGCGGGTTCGGAAAGTAAAGGGTCTTCGTGAGCAAGGCTTGCCCGTGTGCGGCTGTCATTTCCTGCGGCCCGGCTTGCGAGGGCGCGGGGGGCGTTTGCCGGGTCGGCCGGCGGCGAGCGCCTTGTCGAGGCGCTCCCAGGTGGCGGTCAGGGCCTGTGGCAGGACCCGGGTCTGCCCAATGACCGGCATGAAGTTGTTGTCGCCGTTCCATCGGGGAACGATGTGAAAGTGCAGGTGGGCAATGCTGCCGCCCGATGAGGAGCCGAGGTTGAGGCCGATGTTGAAGCCGTCGGGCTTCAGGGCCGCCTGAAGGAGCTTCTTGCCGACAACGATTATGTTCATCAGGTCGGTCCGTTCCGCGGGACGAAGGTCCTCGATCTGGACCACGTTGCGAAAGGGAACCGCGAGAAGGTGCCCGGGATTGTAGGGATAGCGGTTGAGCACCAGGTAGCAGTGGCGGGAGCGGTGAATGATCAGCGCCGTCCGGTCGTCTCCAAGCTCAGGCAGGTCCGTGAACGGACGCTGGCTCTCGGCCTGGCGCGGCGCCTCGATGTAATCCATGCGCCAGTAGGGATGGAGCTGCTGCATGCTTCGGAGGGTCCACAAAAGGGGAGCCCCTTTCCGAAGTCAAAACCCGGAACTGAACGATTTTGGAAGATCCCAAGTCGAACGCCGTCTACGGATTGGCGCGATGGCCATGGGCGATTGGATGCACCCGGAATCCTTTGGATTCGGCATTGGGCTTGTAAGCCGTTTAATGGCAGATAAAAGAGCAGTATGCTCACTGATTGTTTGTATGGAGAAAAGACAGGCATTGATAATATGACGATGGTCATGCAATGTCGCTGGATTGCGATACACTCACGAACACAAGGCTGAGACTCGCCGCCGAATCCTGCACGCGGCCGGCGAGGCGTTTCGCGAGAGAGGGGTGGCCGAGGCGGGCATCGACGAGGTGATGCGACGGGCGGGGCTGACTCACGGCGGCTTCTACGCGCACTTTCGGGGCAAGGAGGAGTTGCTGGCCGAATCCTGTCTGGCTGCCTTTGAGGAGGCTGTGGGGAACCTCGACCGGATTGCGTCGCAGCGGTCGTTGCCGGGTAGGGTACGGGTGCTCGTGGACAGCTATCTGGCGCCCCGTCACAGGGACAATCGGGCTTCCGGATGTCTCGTTGCCGCGGTTGCCACGGACATGGCGCGCCTGGACGGGACTGCGCGCAGGGGATTCTCGAGCGGGTTCAGCCGGCATGTGGACCGGCTTGCGGCGGCGCTTCGGTTCACGGCCGATCCCGAGCAGAATCGTTTTCGAACGGTGGAACTCCTGAGCGCGATGGTCGGTGCCCTGCTGATCGCGCGTGCAATGGAAGACCGGGCCGCGAGCGACGCCGTGCTTGTCGCTCTTCGCGAACGCTTGCGCCGCAGCTTCGGTGTCGAATCATCCGACGCAAATTCATCTGAACCGGCAAGGCGCGGTGTGCCGCTGCCGGATAACGATTTTCTACTCGCTCACTCACTGTTTCTCGCATGAACCCGCCCTCGACCCAGCCGCGACGACGCGTCGCAATCACAGGAATCGGTGCCGTGACGCCCATTGGGCTGACGGCTGCGGAAACCTGGTCTGCCATGGTGGCTGGCCAGAGCGGCATCGGTCGCATCACGCGCTTCGATCCCACGGGCTGCCCGGTGCAGATCGCCGGGGAGGTCACGGGATTCGAGCCGACGCGTCCACTTGCGGCTGCGCTTCACCCGCGGAGTGATGCGGGGGAAGCCCTGACGCAGGTGATGACGCCGAAGGATGTGAAGAAGTTCGGCCGCTTCACGCATCTCGGGGCGACCGCGGCGGTCGAGGCCTATGCCGACTCGGGCCTGGATGCGCACCGAGCAACGCTGTCCGGCGACCGGATGGGAGTGAATTTCGGGGTCGGACTGGGCGGGCTCCCGGAGATCGAGGCGATGCACGATGTCTGGAAGGCGAGCGGCTACCGGCGCATCTCCCCGTTCTTCATCATCCAGATCGCCCCCAACCTCCTTGCAGGCCAGGTGTCGCTCCTGCTCGATTTTCGCGGACCGAACATGGCGGTGGCGTCGGCCTGTGCGACAAGCGGCCATGCGATCGGCGAGGCGGCGGCGGCGATCGCGCGCGGGGATGTCGACGTGATGCTTGCCGGGGGCGCCGAGTCGACCGTGACTCCGCTTGCGGTCGGCGCCTTCGCGCAGATGCGGGCGCTGTCCACCCGCAATGACGACCCGGAGCGGGCCTCACGTCCCTACGATCGCGATCGGGACGGCTTCGTGCTCGGCGAAGGTGCGGTTGCGTTCGTCCTTGAGGAATGGGAGCAGGCCCGTGCGCGCGGGGCCCGAATCTACGGCGAACTGCGCGGCTATGGAGCGTCAGCCGACGCCCATCATCTTTCCTCGCTGGCGCCGGGGGCGGAGGGTTCCGTCAGGGCGATGCGCGCCGCGTTGCAGCAGTCCGGTCTCTCCCCGGAGGAGATCGATTACGTCTCGGCGCACGCGACCTCGACTCCGGGCGGGGATGGCGAGGAGGCACAGGGAATCGCGACCGTGTTCGCCTCGAACAAGGCCGGATTGCACGTGAGCGGGATTAAGTCGATGACCGGCCACTTGCTGGGAGGCGCGGGAGCGCTCGGCTTCTTCGCTGCGCTGCTGGCCGTGCATCACGACCGAGTCCCGCCGACGATCAACCTCGAGAATGTCGACCCGCGATGTGCGGCATCCGGGCTGAATTTCACCGCGAATGCCGCGGCCTCGAAGACGGTGCGTGCCGCCCTGTCGAACAGCTTCGGCTTCGGGGGGACCAACGCTTCCCTGGTTGTATCCAAGGCTTGACGACGCAGGCGCCGCCGATCCGGACTACGGCCCGGATCAGTTGCCGGCTGGCGGCAGCGGTTCGGCCGCCGGTGTCGCGGGAAGGTCCCGCGGCAGCACGGTCACGCGGAAAGCACGGCCGGGTGCCAGGAGCTGTCGGGCCAGCGCGTCGACCTCGGCTTTCGTGATCGACTCGAAGTCGGTATAGCGGGTGCGGCTCCACTCCATCACCACGGGCTTTTCCTGGGCGCGCGACAGCACGCGGCCCCAGTAGGTGTTGGTGCGGTCGCTCTCGCGCAGCTGGGTGAGGATGGGCTGCTTCGCGCGCACCAACTCGTCTTCCGTGACCCCGTCACGGCTGAGGTCCTCAGAGATCTCGAGGATGGCGTCCCCGATCATCTTTTCCTGCCCGGGCTCGACGATCACGTTGGCCTGCATGAAGCCGTAGTCGGCGTAGGTGCCCGATGGGGAATTGCCGGCTGCGGGGCTGTACGCGCCGCCCAGTTCCTCGCGCACCTTGGCGCGCATGCGGTCGTCGAGCACGGTCGCGAGCACGGCGAGGCGACGGTTCTCGCTGATCGCGTCTTCGTCGAAGGTCGGCCAATAGAAGACGACGACGCCCTTCGGGATCTCGGTATCCACCGTGTAGCTTCGCTCGAACGGTTCGGGAATCCGGACTGCCCGCAGTGCGGAAAGGTCCGGCCTGGCTTCGCGGGAGGGGAGTGCACCGAGCGTGCGGGCCACCGCGGCGATCGTCGCGTCGACATCGAGGTCGCCGATGGCAGTCACTTCGATCGCACCCCGCTCGAGCTGTGGTGTCAGCCACGTGCGGGCTTCCTCCACGGTGCGGGCAAACACCTCCTCGCGGCTGGGAAGGCCGAACCGCGGATCGCCGCTGGCCAGGAGCTGCTGCACCTCGGTCTGAAGTGGGGCGCCGAGCTCGTGCTCCATTCCGATATAGAACTCGTCGAGTCTGCGGTGCGCCTGGCGGACCGCCTCTTCCCGGTATCCCGGATCGGTGAGATAGGCGGTGATCAGCTGGAACTGCAGGTCCAGGTCGTCGGGATTGGTCGTCGCTCCGACGGAAAGTGCGTCGCCGCCCACGCTGAAACCGAAACCCAGGGTCCGCCCGGCCAGGATCCGGTCGAGGTCGTCGGCGCTGTGTTGTCCAAGGCCTCCGGCGGAGAAGATCTCGTCGATGAAGAACCCGAGCCCGCGCCTGTCGGCGGGCTGCGTCAGCTCGCCGGTGCCGATGCGCACTCCGATACGGATCCGGCTGGCCTCGAAGTCGGTTCGCTTGAGGTTGAGGCGCAACCCGTTCGAGAAAGTCACCAGCGTTGCGTCGAGGTCCTCGACCCGCTCGCGCCGGGCGACGGTACCGGGCTCGCCGAAATCGGTGTAGGCCCATGAGGACTCTGCGATTGCTGCCGGAGCCTCGACCGCCACGCGGCCGGATTCCTCCCAGGTGGCTGCGATCATTCGTTCGGCAGCCTCTTCCGCCGCTGAGGCAACCTCGGCTTCCGAGATCACGGCATTGCCGGCCACGAAGATGTAGCGGTGGGGAGCATCCCAGGCCTCGCGCAGGGCCTCGACGCAGTCTTCGACTGTGATTGAGGCAACCGCGGGCGCGAGCAGCGCCATGTCCGTTTCCGGTGTCGTGAAGACGCTGCGGCCGATGAGGGTCGCCGCGATCTCGTCCGCAAAGCTGGACGATCTCCGTGTGGATGCCGTCCGCACCGATTGCTCGAGGGAATTGGTCAGGTTGGCGACAACTTCGCGCAGCTCAGCCTCCTGGAATCCGTGCTGCAGGGCGCGCCTCAGCTCCTGTTCGGCAGTAGCCATGGCGCCGCGCCATTGGCCCGGCCGGGCGGTGATCTCGATGCCCGAGGAATGCAGGAAGTGAAAGGACTCGCCGGAATAGGCACCGGCATCGGTGAAGGTCGCGTCCTCCTCCTTCGAGAGGATCTCGAACCGGCGGTTGAGCATCGAGATGGCCAGGGAACGCGGCAGGTACTTGAGGCGCTTCTCGGAATTATCCTGTTCGTAGGAATAGGGAGTGATCGTCGAGATGCCGATGGTGGTCGCGGGTGCCTCGGGCTCGTAGTGGTATTCGACCTGAAGCCCTCGGGCGTCGCGGATCGTGCCGAAATCCGGCTCGGGTCGTGCCGGCGCGCGAGCCTCCAGGCTTCCGAATGTCGCGCGCACCTGGCGCTCCACGGCGTCGGGATCGAAGTCCCCGACGGCGATCAGGGTCATCTTCTCGGGGCGGTACCAGGTCTCGTAGTAGTCGACGAAATCCTCCCTGGTGGCCGTTTGAATCACCTCGGTTTTCCCGATGGGCATTCGTTCGGGAAACAGGGTGCCCCCCAGTTCGAATTCGAAGCCGGCAATGAACGTGCGGTAGTCGACCGAGTCCCGCGAGCGCTCCTCGCTGAGGATGACCCCGCGCTCCTTGTCGATCTCCTCGGTATCCAGCAGCAGTCCCGCAGCATAGTCACCGAACACCTTGAATGCCTCCGCAAACGTCTCCTCTCGGGTGTCCGGCAGCTCGAACATGTAGGTAGTTCGGTCAAAGCCGGTCGAGGCGTTGGAATCGCCGCCGAAATTCATGCCCATCCGCTGGAACACATCGACCAGGGTGTCTGCCGGGTAATTGGTGCTCCCGTTGAAGGCCATGTGCTCCAGGAAGTGGGCAAGGCCGCGCTGTCGGTCCGTCTCGTGCAGGGAGCCGACCTCGACGAGGAGGCGGAGGGAGGCGCGCTCACGGGGCTCGATATTTCGCCGGATCACGTAGCGCATGCCGTTCGGCAGCTTGCCGAATCGCGTTGCTGGATCCGGTGCGAGATCGCTGGCCTCGTGCGCAAAGGCCGGCGCATCAGCGGCAGCGGAGCGGGAGCCGGCAAGAGCCAGCACGGTTGCCAGGTTCAGGGAAAGCAGGGGGGTAAGTCGGCGCATGGTTCCTACGATTTCCACAGTATGGAAAGTCGCAAAAAGAAAAACCCGGGTCCCTGGGAAGGACTGGTGGCGGAGTGGGCGGGTATTCGGCCGACCAGGTTCATCATTTTGCAGGAGGTTGCATTGCGGGCGCTTTGCTCTTCCGTCACGGGATGACCGCCGAGTCCAAGCCTTTGGTGTACCTGATTCTCGGAAGCGCCGGTTCGGGCCGGCGGGAACTGGTTGCCGACCTCATTGACGGCTCCCGCGAGCCCGGGGAGCGGACGGTGGTCCTGATCTCCGAGGGGGAGTCGGCGTCCGAGGCGGATTCCCGGCTGCCTGGGCTCGCCAGCTGGAAGTGGACGGGGGACGCGATCCGTGCCGATTGGCCGCGTGATTCGGACCGGGTCTTCTTCGTGACGGACGGCAGGCTCGACCCGGTCGACCAGGTGGAGGCGTTTCGGGATTGGATGCGCACGGCAGGGCAGACGCCGGCCCGCGTCCTCTGTGTCGTCGACTGCGGCCTGGCTTCAAGGAATCACCCCGCGCTCCTCGGCTGGTACGAGGCGTGCGTTCACTTTTCCGATGTTGTCCTGCTAAACCGTCGAGAAGGCGTTGAGAACAAGTGGGTGAGCGACTTTCGGGCCCATTTCGAGAAGCAGTTCATGCCCTGCCTCTTTGAGAATGTCCGCAAGGGTCGTGTCGCCAATCCTGCACTCGTCCTGAGTCCGGAAGCGCGACGGATGTCACAGGTATTCGATGACGAGACGGCGCTGGTCCTGCCTAACGGTGCGGAGATTTCCCTGGATTCGGAGGATGACGATGACGCCGCCGCCGAAGGGGAGTCCAATCCGGAAGATCCCTACTTTGTCCGCGATGCGGCAGGCCGCCGGTCACGAAGGATTCCCGATATCACGCGCTTCATGGCCTGAGCCGGCGGGACCGCGCAG
The DNA here is from genome assembly GCA_038144975.1 of Candidatus Salsuginivita brisbanensis. Lineage (GTDB taxonomy): Bacteria > Verrucomicrobiota > Verrucomicrobiia > Opitutales > Opitutaceae > Salsuginivita > Salsuginivita brisbanensis. The sequence continues at coordinate 115,200 of JAYQOU010000001.1, forward strand.
CAGGTGGCATATCTGCTTTGCGTTCGCGGCCGGGGTCGCGTGAAGATTGCCGGCGCATGGCGGCGAATCGACCCAATGCACGCGCGGGGCAGGCCGTGGCGCGGCGGTGGCGCCTCGCGGCGGCGGGCACGCTCCTCCTCGTCGCGGCGGCGATCGCCTATTCGAACAGTTTCACGGTTCCCTTCCTGATGGATGACGACGGGGCGGTGCTCGAGAACCCCTCGATCCGCAACCTCGGCGACCTGCCTGCCGTGCTCTGGCCGCCGGATGGAACAACGACTGCCGGCCGGCCGCTGCTCAATCTAAGCTTCGCGCTGAATCATGTCATCGGGGGAACCGCGGTGGGCGGCTACCATGCGGTCAACCTGCTGATACATGCACTGGCGGGGTTGGCGCTGTTCGGCGTGCTGCGCCGGATCCTGCCGCTCGCGGATGGGAAGGTCCGGGAATGCGCCTCGGCGATCGCGTTTGTCGCCGCGCTCTGGTGGACGCTTCATCCGCTGCAGACGGCATCCGTCACCTATGTCTCGCAGAGGGCTGAGTCGCTGATGGGACTCTGCTACCTGCTCACGGTCTATTGCTTTCTCAGGGGAGCGGTCTCGGCGGACGGATCCGGTTCGCGGAAAGGGTGGTTCCTCGGCTCGATCCTGGCGTGTGTCCTGGGGGCCCTGGTGAAGGAGCCCATTGCAACGGCGCCGTTGCTCGTGCTGCTTTGCGACCGTGCCTTCCTGAGTGGAAGCTTTCGCGAGGCCCTCCGGAAGCGTCGCGGGCTGTATGCGGGCCTTGCGGCGTCCTGGCTGGTGCTTGCGGGCCTGATGGCGGGGGCCTCGCTCGAGGCGCGTGGCGTTGGGACGATGGCAGGCGTGTCCCCCTGGACCTATGCGCTCACGGAGTTTCAGGTGGTGCTGCGCTACCTCGGGCTGACGGTCTGGCCGCACCCGCTCGTGTTCGACTACGGCCCGGGGCTGATCATTCGCGACCCGATGCGGGCGATGCCTTGGGCGCTCGGGGTGGGTGCGTTGCTTTCCGGGGTTGCCTGGTTCTGGACGCGCAACCCCCGGGCTGCGTTTCCGGGGATAGCGTTCTTCCTGCTGTTGGCACCAACGTCGACCGTCGTGCCGGTGGCGCTGCAGCCGATGGCCGAGAGCCGCCTGTACCTGCCGCTGGCAGCTGTCGTATCGATTGCGGCGGTCCTGCTCGCGCGCCTCGGCAGGCGTCGGTTATTCGCGGGCGGCTGTGCGGTTGCCCTGCTGCTGCTGGTTCTGACGCATGAGCGGAACGCCACTTATGCGACCGAGAGAGGTCTTTGGGAGGACACGATTGCAAAGGAGGAAGGCAACTGGCGCGCCCACTACAGCCTGGCCCTCGTGCTCATGGTCGAGCCTGGCCTGGGCGCGGAAGCCATCCGCCAGTTTGAGACGGCGCTGGCGCTCAAACCCGATCTCGCGGATGCACACTCCAACGTTGCTGCGCTGCTCCTGATGCAGCCGGACGGTGCTGCCGCAGCGGCGGACCGTGCAGAGTCGGCGCTTCGCATCGATCCCTCGAACGCAGGGGCGCACTACAACCTGCACCTTGCGCTTTCCATGATGCCCGGCAGGGGGGAGGAGGCGCTGCGGCATCTCGAGGAAAGCGTGCGCCTCGATCCGGATGAAGCCGAGGCGCGGTTCAGGCTGGCGATCATACGGCTCTCCGACCCTTCGCGACTGGAGGAGGCAATCGAGCACTTCGCTGCCGCCGTGCGCCTGGACCCGGGTGCCGCCGAGTACCGGAACAATTACGCGGGTGCTCTCTACCGCGCCGGCCGCGTTGCCGAGGCGATACGGGAGCTGGAGGCGGCGCTGACGATCGATCCCGGCTACGCGGATGCGCGGGCGAACCTCGACCGTCTGCGCGGCGCAGCCGGCCCGGGCGCTCCGGGACGCTGAGGAAGTTTGACGAGGGCGCAGGGATCGGGAAAACTTCCGGCACAGGCGGATTGATCCGCCATACCCCATGAATGCCGTTACCCCGATCCGTGTGCCGGCCACGAAACTGCCGGCTGCTGTCCTGTCTCTCTTCCTATCGTTACTGGCGGGTGCTGTCTGTTCCGCGGCGGAACCGATGCCCGTGCCTGCGGCGGTGGCGATCGCGCGTCCCAGCGAGTCCGAAATCGAGCGGGCGCGGGAGAGCCTTCGAACCTTCCTGTCGGGTGCCGATGCCGGGACGCGAGCAATCGCCGATCGCTATCCCGACCTGATTGCCGTCCGTCCGCCGCGCGCAAATCCGGCCGTGCTTCCGAGCTTGAGTAACAATGCCACGGTGCGGCGCATGCATGCCGAGAACATCGAGACGGCGAACCGGGGTGACATAGACCTGCTGCTGGTCGGCGACTCGATTACGGATTTCTGGGATCGGGAGGGGCCGGCCGGTGAGGTGAATCCGGCGAGTTCCGGAAAGGCCGTGTACGACCGGCTGTTCGCGGGCATCAAGGTGGCCAACTTCGGGATCTCCGGCGACACGACCCAGGGTGTCCTCTATCGCCTGATCAACGGGGAAGGTCGGGGATTCCAGCCGAAGGCGATCATGGTGATGATCGGCACGAACAACGCCGCCACGTACAGCTCGGCCGAAATCGCCGAAGGAGTGGGTGCGGTGATCCTCGAACTGCAGAAGGATTTTCCCGGCGCGAAGATCCTGCTTCTGGGCATCTTCCCGAGAGCCGGTCCGGGCGATGTCATTCGCGCGACCGCGTTGGGAGTGAATCCGATCATTGCCCGCCTGGCCGACAACGAGCGGGTGTTCTACATGGACATCGGCGACCGCTTCCTTGCCGCCGACGGCACGATCCCGCCAGAGATCATGGCGGATCGCCTGCACCCGACCCAGCGCGGCTACGAAATCTGGGCCGATGCGGTGCAGGAAAAGCTCAACGAGCTGCTGCGATAACTGGCGAGGGGCTCGCTGCGGGTATTGGTCGGCGGTACCCATGCTGGTCTGACGAATGGGCCATTCTGGCATGAAAACGTCCTTCGGCCATTGCCACGTGGAGTTCGTTGGACTCGATACGATTCTCGGGAAGATTTCGGGTGCGGTTTGTCTCCAACCCGCTGAACCCCCAGTCCCCACTTACCATGAAACTGACTCGTCGCGACCTCATGAAGCTCGGCCTTGGCGCAACTGCGCTTGCCGCAATGCCCCGTCTGCTCGCGCAGGCTGCCCCGGCTTCCAGCCTGCCACTCATCACCAAGGCCATTCCGTCCTCGGGCGAACGCATCCCCGTGATCGGAATCGGCACCCGCACGTACAATTCGCTTACGGAGGAAATTCGCTCCGTCCTGACCGAGATCGCGCGCTCCGGATGCACGATGATCGACACGGCGGACAATTACGCGGGCGGGAATTCCGAGCAGGTCATCGGCCAGGTGATCGCCGAGAACAGCACCCGTGACGACGTGTTCTTCGCCACCAAGATCAACGTGCGCGGGGAGGCCGCGGGGCGGCAGCGCATCGACCGCTGCTTCAGCCAGCTTCGCACGGACAAGATCGACCTGATCTATGTGCACAACCTGGTCGATACCGAGGTGCAGCTCGGAAACCTTCGCGAGGCGAAGGCGGCGGGCCGCATCCGCTACCTCGGCGTGACGACGTCGAGCGACAACCAGTACGGCGAGCTCGAGCAGATCATGCGCAACCACGACCTGGACTTCGTGCAGCTCGACTACGCGATCGACAACCGCTCGGCCGAGGCGCGGTTGCTGCCTTTGGCAGCCGACCGCGGCATGGCGGTCGTGACGAACCTGCCGTTTGGACGGGCGAGCCTGTTCCGGGTGGTCGGCGACCGGCCGCTTCCCGAGTGGGCCTCCGAGTTCAACGCGACCACGTGGGCGCAGTTCTTCCTGAAGTACAACGTGTCTCATCCGTCGATCACCGCCGCGATACCGGGTACGACCCAGCTCCGACACCTGCTCGACAACGTGCAGGGAGCCAGGGGGCAGTTGCCCGATGCGGCAATGCGGACGCGGATGGAGCAGTTCATGGCTACCCTCTGACCCTTGCCGGCGCCGGCAGGGCCTTTGGCCGGGGGACAAGGTCGTCAGTTTCAAATCGTTGAAACGGACGCGGCTCGCGTGCGTCATTCCATCTCAATGAACTCCAAGACCTCGTTCAGGGTTTGTACCGCGGTCTATGCCGCGTTTGTCCTTCTCGCAGCCGGTTGTGCCACCACGGGTTCCACCGGCGGCGCTGCGTCCGGGTCCCGAATCCAATCCGATTACTATGCGATAGTCCGAGTCGAGTCCTCAGCACGCGGCGGAGCCGCCAAAGTCAACGGCACGATCGCTGGTGCCCTTCCTGCACAGGTCATTGTCGAGACGGACGCGAACGGACTCGTGACGCGGTCCTACAGCATCCAGCTGTCCACGAACATCCTTCAGCCGGTTGCCACCGCCAACTCAACCGAGGGCTTGGCGACAGATATCAGCAGGGTCTTCCTCAGTCCCGGAGACCCGGCGCCCGCCCGAATCTATTTCGACGCCCAGCAGGGGCCGATGATATCGGGGAATCCCCAGGTGCGAATGCGCGGCGAGTAAGGCAGCAAGATCACCTCATCATCAAAGGCCCGCTTCCCCAATGAGGGATGCGGGCCTTCGCCTTTCCAAATGCGCAGAATGCATCCCCTGGACCTCGTCCGAGCCCATGGGATTCGTCAATTTCCGCCGCGTCCACGGGGTGCCGCCGCAATCGTCACGTTAGCCATGACGATGGAGCCCGCGTACGAAACGACCTCCGTCTGGGTCACTCCCTCGAATCGGGAGTTGCTGATCCGGATATCGTCAATGATCGCGCCCTCAAAACCCCGGATGTACATGACCCGGGGGCTGGCCGCGCTCGTGATGCCTTCCATGTGAACATTGCGGACGATTGGGCGAAAGCTTCCCCGTGAACCCTCCTCATACAGCAGGTCGATAGTGAGAACCGCCTCGGCAACCTGGCCGACGGTGACGTTACGCATGAACACGTTTTCCAGAACGCCGCCGCGGACGGCGTTGTTCTTGAAGCGAAGTGCTCGGTCCAGGTTGGGACTGTCCATGGTGCAGTTCTCGACAAATACGTTCCGGATTCCCCCGCTGCACTCGCTTCCGAGCACGACTCCGCCATGGCCGTCGCGCATCACGCAATTCCGCACAATTATGTTCTCGGATGGCACGTTCACGCGCCGACCGTCGGCGTTCCGTCCAGACTTGATCGCAATGCAATCGTCGCCCGTGTCGAAGACGCTGTCCTCGATGAGGACATCCCGGCTGGATTCCGGATTGCAGCCGTCGTTGTTGGGTCCGTGCGAGATGACCGTGACGCCCCGCACCGTGACGTTTGAGGAGAGCACCGGGTGGATTTCCCACATCGGCGATCGCAGGATCGTGACTCCCTCGATCAACACATTCTCGCAGCGATAGGGCTGGATAAAGTTCGGACGCAGGAAGCTGCCGACACCCATCACCCGCTCGGCAACGGGCACTCCCTGTTCAGCCATCTCGAAAAGTCGGAGGCGGGGCGCGGTCTGCGACGATGGCTGACCGCCGACCCTGACCGTCCAGCCCCACCAGTTATCCGGGGTGGCCTGGCCGTCCAGGGTTCCCGTTCCCGTAATTGCGATGTTGCGTTGCCCATAGGCGTAGATGAGAGGGGAATAGTTCATGCATTCCACTCCCTCCCAGCGGGTCGCGACGATCGGGTAGTCGGCGGGATTGGTCGAAAAGAGCAGGGTGGCTCCTTCGCCCACGTGTAGGTTCACGTCACTCAACAAATGAATGGCCCCCGTGAGCCACTCGCCGGCTGGAATGACGACTCGCCCCCCGCCGGCTGCGTTGCACGCTTCGATCGCAGCGCATATCGCCGCTGTAGCATCGGATCCGGGTCGAGCGCCGAATTCCGTTATCGGAAAGTCGCGGGCGGGAAACTCCGGTGCGCGGATACGGGAGAGGATAGCCGGCACGGATTCCCAGCCGACTGCAGCCGCCTCACTGGAGGGCTGCTGTGCGGAAAGTGTCGCCGGCGTGAAAATGAAAGATCCGGCAATCGCAAGCAGGGCGCTGGGTAGTAGGCGCATTGGAGGTGGGGTGGCCCACCATGCACGCCCGAGCTGCTTCAGTCGAGATGGAACACCTCGACCAGGGGAGTCGAACGCGGGCTGTTGTCCGGGTTGGTCTCCATGATCTCCGCCATGTGTGCCCACCAGCGTCGGCAGACTTCGGTCGAGGCGATCTGATTCCAGCGTGCCTCGTCCTCGACTTCGACATAGGCAAAGCAGCGACCCGAGCCGGGCTCGAGGAAGATCGAGTAGTTGTGCACGCCATGCGATTTCAAGACATCGACGAGCTCCTCCCAGATCGGCTGGTGCCTGCGCGCGTATTCCTTCTCGTGCCCGGCATGCACGGTCAGGATGAAAGCCTTTCGGATCATCTGGCCGGCAGGTTGAATTGAAGTTTAGCCGACTCCAAGACCTGTCGTGACGGCACCGCTAGCCGCGGCTGGCGGGGCGCAGGGCTACGAGAAACCTAACGAACCCCGGCTACCTGCTAGTCGACGCGCCCCAGCGTCTGCTGCCCGATGGCGCCGCCTGGCGTAAGACCGCTCGGCACACGGGCAGGGATTGTGCGGTCGAAAACCTCGTCGGTGAGGGCGTGCAGGAACGCGACGATGTCCCGCTGTTCCTGGGTGCTCATGTCGCGCACGCCGCGGAAATCGCGGTCGAGTGTCGCCAGGGCGCCGTCGGGGGCGTTGTTCCCGCGCCGGCCGCGCCCGCCGCCGCCGTTCGCCACGTTCTCGTTCTCCGATCTGCCGCGGTCATAGAACGCAAGCACGTCATCGAGCGTGGCGAGCATGCCATTGTGCATGTAGGGGGCCGTGAGGGCCACGTTGCGAAGCGTGGGCGTCCTGAATCGGAAGCGTCCATCCCCGGCGTCGGGTTCCGCGAGCAGCGGGTGTTCGCGGACTCCCTCGGCGTGGAGGTCGAAGTTGGAAAGCATCGGTCCGCGATGGCACTGGGTGCAGTCGGCCCGGACAAAGGCATCCCGACCGCGCAGCTGCTGTGGCGTGAGCGCTCCGGCGTCACCTGCGAGGAATCGATCGAACGGGCTGTTCCCGGCGACCAGCGTACGCTCGAATGCCGCAATGGCGCCGCCGAGTTGGTCGGCATCGATGGACGATTCCTGTCCGTAGACATGACGGAAGAGCGCCACGTATTCAGGAATTTCACGCAGCCGCTCGAGGACGCGATCGATGGCCTCGTCCTCCGGGTAGGCATCCCCGCGCATCTCCTCGCGGGCAGCGATCGGGGCGAGCGCCTGTTCCTCGAGGCTTCGGACCCGGTGGTCCCAGAACATCGGCGCGCGTTCCTGGTTGACCGCGGAAACAGTCGAGGGGAGGGGGGCAAAATTGCCGCCGCGCCCGCGTCCGCCGCGTCTGTCGAGGCCGTTGAAGGCAACGTTCAGGATCGATTGGAAATTGCGCTTCACCACCGGGATATCTCCCCCGGAGGTGTCGCTGCGATCCGGACCGATGCCTATGGCCCTTGGACCGAGCGATAGCGCGCGTCCATCGGCGTAGGCGAAATCCGGATGATGGCACGTGGCGCAGGAGACATCGCGCTCGCCGGAAAGGATGGGATCCCAGAACAGGAGCCGGCCGAGTTCCGCCTCGGTCGTGACGGGCATCGCATCTGGCGCCGAGACCGCGCCGATTCCCGAGAAGCCGGCGAGCGCGACGCCAAAGGCCGCGATGAGCAAGGTGGACCGCTGGCGAGTACGATTCATGGCGGGTTTGGGGACTTGCCTGTTGGCAAAACTACGATTCGAGAGAAGAGACGCGTACGGTTACGAGCGCCCGCCGGCATTGTTACACGCAACCCTATCGGCCGGATCGTTATCGCCGCATGATGCCTGCGCTGGAAACAGCCGAGCCTGGCTTGTCTGTCCGGAGCGATTCGCCTGCACGGTCTGTAAGCCGACGGCAGAATTTCCCTTAGGAATCTTGAAGGTCCTCCTTCGTCCCGCGGCTGGGGACTTCGGAGGACAACCCCGACGAGTCGGGGTTGGTGCCCAGGGGGGGACTCGAACCCCCATGCTGTTAGGCACAGGCTTCTGAGACCTGCGTGTCTACCAATTCCACCACCTGGGCGCAGCGGGACGGGCAGGACAAGGGGCGCTGACCGGTGGAGCAAGTCGGAATTTGGACCGCTCTGTGGAGGACCTTGGGGCAGTCTGTTCAGCCCGCGGCGGGCGCGGCCCGGGGCAGGCTGACCGTGACCCGAGTCTCGGTTCCCGGCGTGCTCTCGACTCGAACGGTGCCCTCGTGCAGCTCGACCAGCATGCGGCTGATAGTCAGGCCGAGGCCTGCGCCCTGCTGTTCGTGAACTTCCCGGTCGAACTGCACATAGGCCGCTATCCCACGGATCTGGTCAGGTGTCATGCCCCGGCCCTTGTCGGTAACGGAGAACACCCAGCGGTCCCCTGCGATCCCGGCCTGCACGCCAACCGGGTTCCCGGAAGACGAGAACTTGAAGGCGTTGTCGACGAGTTCCTCCACGAGCCGTGACAAGTTCTCACCCCGCATCGCAGGCTCCCCTTCCTTTGTCTCGAGCTTGAGGTCGGCCTCGCGCTCCCATCGTTTGGCAACGCGCTGCGCGGCCTCGGAGGTCGGAGCCGATGCATTTGCGACCGACCCTTTCGCAAAGGCGGCCCTCCTCGCCGGATCCGAGGAAACGGTCACCAACTCGAGGTAGCCGATATAATTCAGGATTAGTCGCAGGAGGCGCTCGCCGGACATGTGGATGTCGTCGATCATTGCGAGCACCTCGTCACGGGTCATTGTGTCGAAGTCCTCCTTGAGGGGCTCGGTCAGGCCAAGGATCCCGTGCAGGGGAGTCTTGAGCTCGTGCGGCAGGGCCAACGTTACCTGGCGCTTCAGCGCTCCGAGTTTCTTTTCCGCTGCGCGGCGGGCTTCGCCAAGGCGACTCACGCGTGCCTCGATGGTCGTCGCGAGCTGCGCCAGTCCGAAAGGCTTTGCGATGTAGTCGTCGGCGCCCTTGTCCATGGTGCGTCGCCACTGGGCCTCATCGGTCGCCCCGGTCATCAGGATGAACGGGACGGCCGCGGTGGACTCGTTCTCGCGAAGTGCCGCCAGCATGTCGTAGCCGTTCATCTGGCCCATGTCGTAGTCGCAGAGGATCAGGTCGGGGATATCCGCAAGGGCGCGCTCGAGCCCCTCGCGACCATTGGCCGCCTGGACAGCCGTCCAACCCCGCTCGGTCATGAACTCGACGAGCATCTGGCGCAGCCGCCGGTCATCGTCGACGATCAGGATCTTCATGGGTTTCCCGGGGAACGGGGAGGCGTTCACGAACCATCCGCAGAAGCAATGGCACTGGCAAGTGCGTTGCTCCTGCGGCGGTAGTAGAGAGCCAGGCCGCCCTGATAGACCAATGTCGTGATGCCCGCCGCGACGTAGATCGCCGTGTAGCTGATGCGGATGAGGACCAGCACGTCCGCATTGGTCATTCCGCTTGCCGCCATTCGCTCGCTCATGCCCGGGAACTCGAGCATGGCCTGTGCAGCCTGGGCGGCGAAGACGGCGTCGAAATGCAGGAGACGCCAGGCTGCGTATCCGAGGATGAGCATTGCGAGGTAAACCTGGCTCCCCACGAGCCAGCGGACGCCTGCGTGGTCATGGGCCCGCAGTCTGACGGCTCCGTGGGATTCGGCGACGCCGGCCCCGGCCGCCGCCAGGCTGAGCACCGCCATGCCAAACTGCCGGGAGGCGGCATGGAGCAGGGCGAAGCAACCGGCGGCGGCAAGCACGCACCCCCCGTTGAGACGCGCGATTCGCTGGACACGCGAAAAGATCTCGTCGGGGAGCGGAGGAGGAGGCATCGGCTTGCGGGAAGCCGGAGTCTGAAAGCGGATGAGGGCGGCGCGAGACTGAATCAGGCTGCCAAGAATGCGGTTGAGTCGGGATGCATCGCGGCCCTAGCCTCGGGCTGTCGCAGGCATGAATACCCCAGTCTCAGTCCTGCTGAATCGAAAAGGCGCCGAAGTTCAGACGGTGCAGCTCACGGCAACCGTCATGGAGGCCGTTCGCGTGATGAACGAGCGGAAGATTGGATCCGTGGTCGTCATGGACGACACCCGGCTGGCCGGGATCTTCACAGAGCGCGACGTGCTTTCCAGGGTTGTTGCTGCCGGAGTCGACCCTGTTGCGACGGGCGTATCCAAGATGATGACGACCTCGCTCCAGAAGATTGAGCCGGCGACCACGGTCGCCCAGTGCATGGAGATCTTTACCGAGAAGCGCTGCCGCCATCTTCCGGTGCTTTCCGAAGGCAAGGTAGTCGGCCTGATTTCCATCGGCGACGTCTCGCGCTGGCTGACGGATTCGCATCGTGCCGAGGCCGAACATCTGCGCCAGTACATTGCCGGCGGGTTTCCCACGGACGCGACAAGCGGCATTTGAGGCTGTCGCGTGGCGCCTGCGCGGGCGGACGGCTTGCCAAGCGGTGGAGTAGGAGCCTTTCTCGGCCACATGGACTTGGCACAAGCCCGCGAGCGAATCCATCAGACGGTGAGTCGGATGCGCGAGATCTACCTCCGGCCCGTTTTTGACGAATGGGTGGTGCTGTCCCTGGACGGACCCCATGGAGTCGTGGTCGCCTATTCCGGCCCGCGACCCGATAGCTTCCGGAAGTCCCTGGCCGATGACACCGGTCCGCTTAGGGAAATCGCTTCCGGGCGCAGCCTTACCGACGGCGATTTCGAGTTCGCCCAGGAAGCTGAATCGACTCGCTACGACGCACTGCTCAAGACCGGCCCGACGAGCTACCTGATCTGCAACAACACGACCAAAGCCATGAGCGAGATCCGTTCAGATGAACGGTGGAAGAAGGCACAGGCGGAATTCTTTCGGCTCGCCGAGGCGTTTCGTGAGGACCCCTTGAAGGTAGCGAGCTGAAGGGCGGCCTGGAGGCCGATCGGCGGAGGTCTACGTAATTCCCACACGCGCGTCTAGGGTATGCCGGGAAAATTTCTTATGTAATTGATATCAAGCTTCTTGAAAATCCATCGGGTCCGGCCAGCCGAGGTGCATTCGACCCTGTCAATCCGGTGGGCACTAAAGCCTTGAGTCGTAGGAGATATTTCTGTTGCTTGCCCGAGCCCGCCATCAGGCGGGTAAATATCATTCATAATAGATCCCATACAACAATGAAACGAATCAACTCAAACAAGGGCTTCACCCTCGTCGAAATCATGATCGTCGTCGTCATTATCGGCCTCCTTGCCGCGATGGCGATTCCCGCGTTCCAGAAGGTCCGCTCCAGCTCCCAGGACAAGGCCGTGTTGAACAACATGCGCCAGCTGGGTGCCGCTGCCGACCAGTACTTCATGGAGAACGGCACCTCGACCGTGCAGCTGACCTCCCTCGTCGGCTCCTCGGCTTACGTGAAGGCCCTCAACACGGTGGCCAGCGAGGCTTACCCGCTGAACTTCACCCAGGGCAACGCGATCATCGTGTCCGGCATCGCCGGATCCCGCACCCTGACTTACCTCCAGTAAGTCGGGTAATACCCTTCAAGAACCGCCCGCCCAACAAGCGGGCGGTTTTTTTATGTGGCGACACGGATTGATTCCCGCGTCCGCGGTCCTCGCGGCTTCCGCGCTCGGGGTGGCTGCGGCCTTCCTCACGCCTGTAAGCGCGATTGAACCGCTGGTCGGCGACGCCCTCGGAACGCCCGGTCTCTGGAGGCTTCTGCTGCTCTGCGCCGTTGGCGGCGGAGTGGGGGTCCTGGTCGCCCGCGGCGTGCGTGGGCGCGAAGAGACAGCCAGGTGGGTCCTGTTTTCGCTGATTGTCTCGCTGGCAATCGTGTTCGGCTTCTTCAGCTTCCGGCCAAGGCCGTTCGGCGCCGTCGAGATCGTACGTACATTCGGATATTGGCAGATCCTGGCGGTTTTCGGCCTCTTCGCCGCCTGCCTGGCGAAAAGCCTGAAACCTGACTGGAACGCCGCCATCGCCCGCTGGCGCAGAGGACTCCTCCCGGGTGCCCTCGTCCTGGCCGCCGCGGGCATGCTGCACCTCCACGAGGCGCACGAGTACAAGATCGTGATGGATGAGGTCGTGCTCCAGTCGACCGCGACGCAGATGCACTTCGATCGCCAGGTCGCCGTGACCGTGCGCGGCTACGATCTGGCGGGGGTCATGACGCCGCTCGCCTCCTATGTCGACAAGCGGCCCCTCTTCTTCCCATTCCTGGTCTCCGTTCTCCATGACCTGACTGGCTACCGTTGGGAGAACGCCTTCGTGCTCAACGGGCTCCTCAGCGTTGCACTCATGGGCCTCACTTACCTTGCCGGGCGTCGCCTCGCAGGGCGCGGCGGTGGAACGGTCGCCGTCCTGCTTATGGCCTCGATCCCTCTGGTCCATCAGAACGCGACAGGTTCGGGTTTCGAGCTGCTGAACCTGGTGATGATCCTGTCCACCCTCCTGCTTGGCATGCGTTACGTGGAGGCGCCGGGAACGGATCGACTCGGTGCGTTCCTTTTCTCCGGGGTCCTGCTTGCCCAGACTCGCTACGAGTCGGCGCTCTTTGTCCTGCCGGTGGGCGCAGTGGTCCTTTTCGAGTGGTGGCGGAAACGCCGGCCCGAGCTTTCCTGGCCGGTCCTGATCGCCCCGCTGCTTGTCGCCTTCATTCCGCTGCATTTCAACGTGTTCAAGATATCGTCCGCCTCGTGGCAGCTGTCCGACATCAGCGGCGCCGAGTCGCCCTTCGGGCTGGAGTTCTTCTACGACAACATCGGCCACAGCCTGAACTTCCTGTTTGCGACGGACGGTATCCAGCCGAACTCGATGCTGGTCTCGGGGCTTGGAATCGTCGGGGTGGCCTTCCTGACGCTGGTGCTCCTGAGGGACCACCGCCGAGTACTGGCGGAGCGCCCGGCTGAGTCAGTATTCTTCATCTTCGTGCTTGGCCTGCTCGCGCATACGGCGCTCATACACCTTTATTTCTGGGGTCACTTCGACGACCCCGTCATTCGACGCCTGAGCCTGCCGCTGCACCTGCTCTTCATCCTGGCGTTTGTCGCCATCGCCCCGCAGCTCATCCCGAGTCCCCGTCGGTGGATGGCACTTGCGGCGGTCACAGTCGTTTTCATGGCAGGCGTGACGCTGCCGAACGTGGCGATGCACCGGTACAACGAGGAAAACTTTGCGGCACGCTGGAACAACTGGATCGCGGGGTACCTGTCCTCGATCAGGGGCGGCTCTGCGCTGGCGATCGACCGGCACTCGACAATCCAGTGGTTCATGAATGGCATGTCGGCCATCACGGTCGATGCGCTTGCCGCGAGCCCGGAGAAGTTCGAGTTTCATTTCCGGAACCGCAGCTTCGACAATTTCTACGCGGTTCAGATCCTGGGATCCGATTTCAATGCGGGAACCAACTTCCCGACGGTCGATGACGACCTCGGCGACGGCCTCATTTTGGAGACCGTCGCTACCGTGACCATGTCTCCCGTGTACCACATGAGGCTCAGCCGGGTCACGGGCGTCGATGTCGCGAAGATCCGCGAATGGCGAACTCGTCGCCAGTCGGCCGTGCAGATCACGCCCGAAACCAAGTCCGATCTCGATCGCGCGAACGCCGACGCACTCGACCGCTGGTTCAGAATGCTGCCCTGACCAGGGTCGGAGTTCAGCGCGCCGCGGCGCGCTCCATCGCTTCGGCAAGGTCGGTGAGCGACCCGTCGACTGCGCCGGCTATTTCATCGGGACCAAGACGAAAAATGAACATGGCGTGTCCGATCACCGCGTCGGGACGACGCTCCCTGAGGTAGAACGAGAGGCGCGCAAATCGGAGGTCGTCGAGTGACTTGAGGAGGGCCGAACGCTCCGCGCGTTCGGCCTCGTCGGCGGGAGGAGTCGCGATCGCCTCACGAAGGGACCGGTAGGCCTGCTCCCGCTCGAGCGTCCAGGGGCCGCGGAATGGATTGTACACGGCCTGGAGCATGGTGGCGCTGATCGCATAGACACCGGGCCCGAGTTCAGTCCACGCGAGCGTGCGATTGATCGCGTAGACGCCTGCGAGTTCGTGGGCCTCGATGCCTTCATACGCGAGGTCGCCGTTGCCGAAATACGAGACATAGGCCTCCTCGCCCGGGAGTCGATTCTCGCGAAGCCACGTGGCAAGTGCCGGCAGGTCCTGCCCCCAGTCGAGCGAGCTGTCGACCAGCTGGCGCCACCCGTTGTCGGGCCCGCCGACCGCCCGATTGAAGAAGGCGAGGTAGTTCGGGCGAACGGCTGCCATCTCGACGATGCCGAGGAGCGCGATGGCGGGCGCCACTCGGCGCAACCAGATCGGTGACGTACCCGCGACCAGGATGCCGCCGAAGATGAACAGTACCGGATAAAGGGGCAGGATATGGCGGTGGCCGATGTTCAGCGGACTCCAGATGGCGAACGCACCGTAGACAGCCGCAAACGCGAGGAGCGGCGCCACTCGCTCAAGGCGGGGCCAGCGCGCTCCTGTGTCCGACCGCAACAGGCGCCGGATGCATTCGAGCGCTGCGAGCGCTGTCAGGCCGATCTCGGCCAACGTGCTCTTTGCGAGGAACGCATAGGGAAAGAACCACCACCAGCCGCTGTTGCTGTACTGGCCCAGGAGAAACGCGCTCCGTGCAGAGCCCTGGTAATTAAGATGGGCAAAGCCTTCGATGTAGGCCGCCGGCAGCAGATGCCACTGCCGGGCAAACTCTATCGGCAATCTCCAGATACCGGCTGCCGGCAGCAGTTCCTCCCATGGAATGTAGAACTTCCATCCCTCGGGGAGCCCCGGGGCAAAAGCCGAATAGCGCCAACCGAAGAACGTCCAGATCACGGCCCAGGCACCGATCCCCGTTGTGAACAGCGCGGCTGCGAGCACGGGAAGCCTTTCGGAGAAACTCTGAAACTCGCGTTCCCGCCCGAGCGAGACGGTCAATGGCCTGGTCGAAAGTGCCCGCCAGACCGCAAGGATCGCGAAGATGGGGAGCAGCAGTACGGCTGAGTATTTTGCGACAGCAGCGAGACCGACAGCCCCGGCGGATAGCAGGATGCGGCCGGGAGTAACGTGTTGCATCATCCTCCAGCCCGATCCCGCCGCCGCGAGCAGCCAGAAGGCTGCGCACACGTCCGATGTCACCAAAGGGCCATGTGCCAGCAGGGTGGGCGAGATCGAGAATAGCCCGAGGGAAAACCACCCCGGCGCCTCTCCCCAGAGCCTGCGCGACCAGAGAAACACGAGGAGCCCCGTGGCGATGCTCCAGAATGCCATGGTTGCCCGGGATGCGAGGAGCAGGGCATCGGTGTTGTTTCCCGACTGGAACAGGAACCGATGTGCGATTCCCCACACGTGTGAGTTATGCCAGAGCAGTTCGTCGTCGGCTGGAACCAGACGCGGCTGCGGATCCGCGAAGAGCAGGGGCAGCGCCCCCCAGCGCTGGGGCAAATTCCCGTTTTCCGTGTGCAGCCTGTAGTCCCCGTGGTGCAGGTAGCTGTAGCCCGCGACGAGATGCGCTGCCTCGTCGTAAGCGACCGTCTTTCCGATCTGTGCGCTGACGCCGAGTGCCCAATGCAGGGCCAGAAGGCAGGTGACACCGGCGACGGTAAGGCGGCTCCGCCAGGTGGCCGAGATTGCCCCGGGAAACTTGGAGGCCGGGGCCATGCGCTACTCGATGATCCGCACCGCTGCCAGTTCGCCGCCATCGGCATCGAGCAGCCGGGCAAGCACCCAGCCTGCCTGCTGGAGCTGTCCCTCGAACTCCGCATCCAGCCTGACAATTGGCGACGCATCCTCGACGTTCCAGGCATCGGGAGTGCGTCCCCCGGCGACCGCGCCTGAATTGTCGAGCGGTGTCATGCCGAAGCTTGCCTCGCCCGGGCCGAGGTTCGCGAGCAATGTGCGGGGGACGGTCAGAATATTGGAGAGCTCGATGGATGCGACGGGCGCACGAGGACGGGCTACGACGAGTTCGAGCCGCGTGCGATTGCCCTCGGAGTCCACCTGTGCGCGCCCGGTTGAGAGCGGTGCGACTCGGCGTCCGCGCTGCACCCAGAGCGCGTAGCCGTCGACCTCGAACGCACGCTCGAAGGATTGTCCCAGGAACTCGCCCAGCGGCCCGCGGACCCGGAAGCCATGGTCGACGAGGTACTGGAGCGTGTCGCGCTGGACGACGAACACTGCGCCGGGATCCGAACGCATGCGCTCGAGGATCGCCTGCTGCCGGTCCTCCGAGAGGGAGAGAAACCACTGGGTGGCGTTGTCGAGCGTGGGTGTTGGTATCCCGGTCCAGAGGTTAAGGCTGTAGAGGCCCGGCATGCTGTAGAGCATGCTGCCATGCGCCGTGGCGTTCTCCGCCATGATGCGTAGTCCGAAGGCGATGTTGTCAGGGGCGCGTATTCCCTCGGTCCCGGGTTGATCCAGCGGAGCCCCGACCTGCCTCTTCGCCCATCCGATATCGAGCAGGTTGAGCGCCATGAACGAGGCGAGCACCCAGGCGGTGACGGCACCGACGGGCGACAGGAGCCGGCGGAGAGTCGGCGAACCCGAGCGCCGAAAGAGTGCGATGGAGGCATCGCGCAGCGAGAGCGCGAGCAGCGGCAGCCAGAGGAAGGTGGCCCAGTTCAGCTGGCTGCCGGCGACGGGATAGGCGTGGAGCGATTGCAGCAGCAGCAGGGCGGCGAGCCACAGACGCAGGCGCGCGTCGCGAATTCCCTCCTCATCGGGACGCAGCACGGTGGCGCACACGGCGGCGAGTGCCACTCCGTACGAGATCCCGAAATCGGCTAGGCTCTTGAAGGGACCCACCTGCACGATCGCCAGGGCAAATGCGATCGCCGCACCGAAACGAACCGCGCAGATCGCCGGGAATAGGAACCCATGGCGTGGGGCAATCGATGCGCCGATGGCGAGCGCTGTCGCAGCGATGGCGACAAGCGCGGCGGCCGGCTGCCACTGCACGGCAAAGCTGAAAACATCGGGCTGGTTGAGCGGATCGAGCAGCACGCCCCGGAGCAGTCCGGCGGGCGACGTTCCGCGGGCGAGCGTCACGACAGCGGTGATGAGCGTGACTGTCGTAGCACCCGCCAGGAACGCGATGAATGGCCGGCGTGCTGCGCCGGGCGCAACCGGATGCCGCAGGGCGGTCGCCACCCAGCCGGCGGTCGCGAGGTTCGTCGCCACCGCGAACCAGAGCGTGGCCGGCTCGCCGAGCTTGGGGCTCATCAGGATCCACGGCATCAACAGGAGCCAGGCAGAGACCGCCGCCACGGCGATCCTCCTGCCCCGGACCTGCGGCACCTGGAAGGCCATCCACGCCGTCGCCGAGAAAAGCAGGAAGGCGCCGACGTTGATCTTCGTGAGCGCGAGTCCGGCACCGATGGCGCCAACAATTGCCGCCCCTGCAGCAGAGCGGGCTGGGTCCCGAACCGCACCGACCAGCGCAGCCAGGGCCACGAAGCAGCCGATCGGGCCCCCGGGATGCGTCGGCTCGTTGATCATCACCCAGATGAAGGCGAACACGCCCGAAGTCGCGAAGGCCGTGGTCGACTGGCTTCGCGTCGCGCGCCAGACAAGTGCCGCGACGCAGCCCGCCGTTGCCAGCCAGTAGGCGAGCGTGAGCAGGCGACCGCTGGCGTTCGTCCAGGCAAACCCGAACAGCCCGCTGAGGGCATCGCTGAACGCAAAGAACGCAGGCCCGTACTGGGAGAACACTTGGTCGTAGAGGCCGCCGTGCTCGCCGTAGTTGTGCAGTGAGTACAGCACGTAGCCCTCGTCGTCATAGGGCTGGAATGTCGAGAACAGGAGCCAGTGCCCGGCGACCACAAGAACTGCGGCCAGGACCCCGATCGCGACACAACCCCCGGCGCGCAGCGCGGGCCTATTCAATGCCGATCCTCCGCCGGACAATGTAGTTCGGGCGCTGTTTCACCTCGTCGTACACCCGGCCGAGGTATTCCCCGAGCACGCCAATGCCGATCAATTGCACGCCGCCGATGAACAGGAGCAGCGTCACCAGCGTGGTGAATCCGGTCTCCGCGACCTCCAGGCCGAGCAGCCGCTTGGCGACGAAGAAGAGCGCGACGGCGAAGCCGCAGAAGCTCACGAAGATGCCGGCATAGGTCAGAGCCCGAAGCGGCAGGTAGGAGAAGCTGAACAGTCCGTCGAGGCCGTAGCGTACGAGCCGCCGAAACGTCTGCTGCGGCTTGCCGGCTGCCCGTTCCTTGCGGTCGTAAGTGACATCCGCCCGGGGGAATCCGACCCATGCGCGCAGGCCCGGAAAGAATCGGTTGCGTTCGCCGAGGTCGTTGAACGCATCGACTGCCGGCCGCGCCAGCAGTCCGAATGTCCCGGAATGGGGCTCGATCGGGTAGTCGCTGACGGCGCCGAAGAGCCCATGGAAGAGGTCGAACGCCAGCCGTCTCGGTCCCCGTTCCTCGCGCGAACGGCGAACCGCCCGCACCACTTCCGCGCCGGATTGCCACTGGGCGACGAGCTCGGGGATCACCTCGGGCGGGTCCTGGAGGTCCGCATCCATGGTCACGACGGCGTCGGCGTAGGCGGCCGAGGCAAGCCCGGCCGCCAGCGCGCCCTGGAAGCCGAAATTGCGCGAGAGGTCCACGAGCCTGAATCGCGGGTCGTGCTCGTGCTGGGCGATCACGAGTTCGACCGATCGGTCCCGGCTGCCATCGTTCACCAGTATCGCGGACCACGAAATCCCGGCCTGGGAGTCGAACACGGCCGCCAGCCTGCGGAACAACTCGGGCAACACGGCCTCCTCGTTGTAAATCGGTACCACCACGGCGACTGCGGGCTGGTTCATGCGACGGGAAAGTGTGACAGGTTAAGTGCGGCCAAATCAACTGCGGGCTTGGCGCAGCATTGCCTCCGTAAATGGGTAAAACCTCGGGTACATGGCTGCTGCAGTGGGACTTTCGCCACCTTCATGGACCAGGGGTCCCGGGATCCCAGCTGTGCAGTGTCCAGAGTCCGAAATCCTGAACCTGTGCGCCCTGCGGCTTCAGGCTTAGTGCGATGCCCCACTCGGTACCTCCCCTGGGCAGGGCGATGACCGCCATGCGCGGCGGCAGGGCGCGGTTCGCGTGGTCCATCGTGATCGCGCGACCGGCCAGGAAGCGCATGCTCATGCCGTCCTCCACATGGTAGAAGCGCTGCTCGCTGTAGGCTGTGACCAGCGGATTCCAGGGAAACCAGATCTGGCCGGGAAACTCGACGGCGAGGTACTCCGCCTGACGGTAATGTTCGGTGACGGGACGTAGCGGCAACTCCTCCATCCGGCCAAGGCGAATTGCCACGATCAATGCCGCCAGGGCAACGCAGGTCGGGACCAGCCAGCTGCGACTCACGCGGCGCTCCAGCAGCCAGCCGCCGATCGAAAGAAGCGCGGCGGGAGCCCAGAGCGTGAATCCCTGGAGCGAGTTCAGCGTGCCGCCAAACTTGAAGAATGCCGCGACGCTCGGTGGAAGCGTGCACAGGTAGGCGATCGTCGGAAGCAGGAGAGGCGAGTTGCGCGGAAAGATCCGCCGCCGGGCCACCGCGAGAATCAGCGCCGGGATGAGTACATGCACGAGAAGTTCGGGAGCCATGTCCCATGCGCGGCCCATGGGATCGGGCGCCCAAGGCAGGCCTCCCGGGACCGTCACCATGTTGAACCAGGCCCCGCGCCAGTCGAGCGGGCCCAGCAGAAGTGCGGCGAGAACGACTCCCGATGCCGTGCAGCGTCCGAGGTGTGCGACCGCCGCCTTCCGGCCATGGGTCAGTGCGAGCCAGACGATCTGCGCCGCGCCGATGCCGATCGACGTCTGTTTGCAGAGCAGCGCGCCGGCCGACAGTACCGCCGCAGCCCAGAGCATTTTCGGCTGTTGCGAGCGGACCAACAGGAGATTGCCGGCCAGCGCGAGTGCGATCGCGACGTTGTCCGCCTGCAGGTACTGAAACGCGGCGAACGGCCAGATCGCGACGACAATCAGCCCGGCGGCGAGCCGCGTCCGCCCGTCGATCGGTGCGGGCCACCAGCGAATTGTCGCGATGAGTGCCGCGAGCGTCAGGAATCCGTTGATCGCGCCCGCGGCAAGCAGGGCCGCGGCCGGCGATCCGGCGAGGGCGGCAGGCGACCAGAGATAAACCGGCAGCGGGCCGTAGATCCAGGTGGTCACCGCGCCGAAGTCGGCCTGGGGGTAAAAGTTCTCGCCTCGCAGCAGCGCCAGCGACGGCGCGAGCCGCACGTCGTTCCAGACGCTCAGGGGAAAGACGCACCAGCAGACCCAGAGCCACACAGCCACCGCGGCGCACCCGAGCACAAGGAGGATCAGGCAAAATTTACCGTTCCCGATACCACCTGCCTGCGGCGAAGTGTTCATTGGGCGGCTGCAGGGACGATCGCTTCGAATGGCGCGCCAAAGGCGAACGCGATCTCCTCGTCGGTCAGCCGGAACGCGAGAAGCGAACCTCCGATAACCGTGTCGGGCTCGCGTCCGCTGAGGAACTGACAGAGGCGGCCGAACAGCAGCAGCTCGAAATCCTGGGCGTCGCGCAGCAGCTCGGGTCCCGCTTCGGGTGTCGTGCCGCCTGCTCGCAAATCCGGGTCGAACAGCCGTGCCGCGAGACTTCGGTAAAGCGTTTCCCGTTCGGCGTTCCAGGGTCCGGTGAGGTGCAGATAAACCCTTTGGAAGTGAGTTGCCCCGATCACGAACCAGCCGCCCGTCGGGATCGTCGGGTAGTTTCGCGGGCCGTAGTCGTTGAGGTCGTCCGCGAATCGGCGGACATCGATGCCGCGGGCCCGGGGCGAGTCGGTGCCGAAGTATGTGAGATACACCGGGCTCCCGTCGGCCCGTGCCTCCTTCTCGCGAAGCCAGCGCTGCAGGTCGGGCAGCCCCTGGCCCCAGTCGAACGAACTGTCGACCAAGTGACGCCAGCCTCCGTCGGTGCCGCCGGCCAGGATGTTGAAGTAGGAAAGGTAGAACGGTCGTGCGGCGAAGGAATCGACGGCCTGTCCGAGGACCGCAACCGCGAGGGCAAACCGGCCCCAGCGTCGCACGTGCGCCGACAGCAGCCAGGCAGCGGCGAATCCGGCGCCCATGAACACCACCGGGTAGATTGGCAGAATGTGGCGATGACCGATATTGAGCTTCGTTGTAACTGCCATTGCCCAGTAGATCGCGAAAAGCACAAGCAGGGGAGCGAGCCGGTGAAACAGTCGGCATCGCCGGCGCCTACCCACTTTCTGCGCGGCGACCAGTGCAACGCCCGCGGCAAAGAGCAGCATGACCGGAAGGGTCGTCTTCATCAGGAACGCCAGCGGGAAGAATCCAGGCCAGCCTGCCGTGCGATACTCGCCGTTCAGGAAGGCGGGCCGCGCACGCGAGAACTTGTAGGTGTGTGCGAATCCCCACAGGTAAGCCTCGGGCAGCAGGCGATGGTCCCGCATCCAGGCGATGGTGCGGGTCATGCCGGATGGCCCGGTGGGGTCGGCGCTGGCCAGCACCCGGCTCGGCACACCCGACTCTCCGTCGTTCGGGGGTAGGGGCTCCTCCCCGAGAATCTGTTCCCAAGTGAAATAATAGCCGTCCGCCGCGGTCGATGCCGCGTTGAATCCGCTGTAACGGAAACCGTATCCGCCCCAAAGCAGCACGAGGCTGCCGGAGGCAACGAATACAGAGACTCCAAGCGTGGCGGCCACGACTTGGCTGCGTTTCCGAAGCCAGCGCGATCGGCCTCCGAGCCTGACCGGCAGCGGTGCCGCGCGCAGCCAGCGGACCAATATCAGGACCGCGAGAATCGGCGCTGCCAGCACGCCCGACATCTTGGCGAGCAGGACCGCGCCTCCCGCGAGCGTCGCGAGCGAAAGACGCGGCCAGGTGATCGCGTGAAGAAGCCGCCAGAAGGCGGTCACGACCGCCAGCAGGCAGGCTGTGAGTGCGATGTCGGATGTCACCAGGCCGCCATGGGCGAGCAGGGTCGGGCTCAGTGCACCGAGCGCCACTGCGGAGAGACCGGCCGCCGGACCTCCCAGACCGCTCGCCCAGCGCCACACCAGCCACAGCGTCAGGACGCCAAACAGGGCGATCATCGCCCGTCCCGCGAGAAGCATCCGGTCGAGCGGGTTGCCGAGTTCGAAGAAGAAGTCGCGTCCGATCGTCGCGATGTCGGCCCGGCGCCAGTCTGGTCTGTCCTCGGGGGGGAACTGCAGGTCCATCGCGAGGAGGGGAAGTGCGGCTGCCCGCATCGTGAGGGTCCCGTTCTCCGGGTGCATCCGGAAATCGTTGCTTTGCCAGTAGCTGTAGCCGGAGGCGAGGTGGGCAATCTCGTCGACCGCGACCCCGACACGCGGCGAGGCGGAGACGGCCATCAGCCAGTACAGCGCGAGAAGCGCAGCGACCGCGAGGCCCTGCCGACGGCGTGTCATTGGAAATCCCGGAGCCCTCGACGCAGCTTCTCTTTCATCCGGAGTCCTCCAGAAGAAGCCCGTCAGCCCCGCAGGTTGTACTTGAGGATCGCGTACAGCGCCCGAAAGCCGTCCCTCCACCCGATCTTTTTGCCCTCCTCGTAGGTGCGGCCATAGTAGCTGATTCCCACCTCGTAGATCGCGCAATTCAGCCGGGCGACCTTTGCGGTGATCTCGGGTTCGAATCCGAAGCGGTCCTCCTCGATCGTGATCTTCTGAAGCACCTGGCGGCGGAACATTTTGTAGCAGGTTTCCATGTCCGTGAGGTTGATGTTCGTGAACATGTTCGAGACGAGCGTCAGGAACTTGTTGCCCACCATGTGCCAGAAGTAGACGACGCGGTGGGCCTCGGCTCCCATGAACCGCGATCCGAAGACCACGTCCGCCTTGCCGTCAGCGATCGGCTTGAGGAGACGAGGATACTCGTTTGGATCGTATTCCAGGTCGGCGTCCTGCACGACGACGATATCGCCGGTCGCGGCGGCGAATCCGGTACGCAGTGCGGCTCCCTTGCCCTGGTTGACCTCATGGTAGATGACCTGGTCCACGAGCTGGGCGATCTCGGTCCTGAGCAGGTCCCGCGTCCCATCCTTCGAGCAATCGTCGACTATGATGATCTCCTTCTCGGCGATGGGGGCCGCCTTCACCCGCTCGACGATATTGCGGATGGTCTTCGCCTCGTTGTAGCAGGGGATGACGATGGAGAGCTTCATTCGCCGTGGCAGGAGGTTACGGCCCGCAAGACGGCCTTAGGAAGCCCATTCTGGATAAGGAAACCGTCAAAACGGGGCTGTCATTGCCGGCCGATCGCAGGGACGAGCCACACCGGATTCATGTCCCGTTCGCGACTGGCCGGTGTTGATTGCAAATCTCCGGTCCATAGATACCTAGAGGGCGTATGTCCGTTGAATTCCGAGCCATCCCGCGGGCGGACGCTGCTCAGCTCAATCTTTTCGCCGAATCATGAAGTTTCCGACGCTGCTGGCCCTGATTGGCTTGATTGGTGCCGCCTGTTCGGCGGGCATCGCCGCCGAGTCGGCAACTTCGTCGGTTCCTGGCATTCCCCAGTTCTCGGAAGTCAGGCCGGGCCTGTACCGCGGAGGACAGCCCACTGCCGAGGGGATGCGCTCCCTTTCGGAACGTGGGGTGCGCACGATCATCTCGCTGCGGCCGGCAAACGAATTTCCGACTTCGGACCAGCGGGTCGAGGAGCAGTATGCGAGGGCTAACGGCATCGAGATCCGCCGGGTTCCGGTCCCACTGTTTCTCACCGAGGCCCAGGTGAACGAGGCGATCCGGCTCATCGAGGCGGCCGTCGGCCCGGTTTTCATCCACTGCTACTACGGCCGTGAACGCACGGGTGTCGTGATCGGCAGCTACCGCGTCCGCGTCCAGGGATGGTCGGTCGACCGTGCCATCCGTGAAGCCGAGTCCTTCGGCATCGATTTTCGCGGCAGTGAATACCGCTCGCTCCTGCAGCGGTTCGCGGCGGCGGACGACGATGCCTGATATCCGGCTGCCCCGGAGCCTCAGCGCCCGAGCAGCCGACCTGCGGCAGCCCGGGTCACCATTGCCCAGAACTGGCCGGAATCCGGCCGTGCCGGGGTGCCGGTGATCGCAAACCCGGATGTCAGCGGCGTGTAACCCTGCGCGTCCGGGGTGGTGCCCAGGATGCCCGCACGGTTGAGAAGCAGCGCGAAGCTGTCCTTGCCGGCGAGGTTCAGGTTCAAGGTCAGCGGCTGCCTGCTGATGGGCACGTCCGCCTGGTAGGCGATGCTGCCGGACCCCGTGATGCGCTTGTTGGGCGACAGGAACTCCAGGGTCGTGAGGCGCAGGTTGAGATCGGCGCCGCGCTCGACCTTCATCGTGAACCGTTCGAAGCGCATCTCGTTCAGCTCCGCGGCCAGGTCGGCGATCGCCATGGTCGTGTCGGACCCCTGCAGTGCGCCGAGGATGCCCAAGCCGGTCGAAAGCACCCCGACTGTCTCGCCGCGCCTGCCCAGCGCGCGCAGCACGCCGGCGGATCCGTTGATGTCGAACTGGCCCGTGAGACTCTCTGCAAATCGAGCGGGAGTCGCCGCGCGACCGCTGAGCTGGCTGACCAGGGTCGCCTTCGTCTCGATCGTCGGTCGTTCCCCTGGATTCGCCGCCCTCAGGATTTCGCCGACGTCGAGGTCGCTCACGTTCAGGGTGCCGGAGAGGCTGTAGGGCAGTGCCTGGCCGCCCGCGAAGCCGATCGCGCCGGTCAGGCGGAAAGGATCCTCCCGGAAGCGTCCCTCGAACGCATCGATGGCAAGGCGTTCCTCCGAAACCGCGAGCGCGCCGCGGAGCGACGAAAGTGCGTAGGTGCCGAAGGTCAGGTTGCGCAGGTCCGTGTCGATCCTGCCGGTGAAGCCGGACCAGAAGGGAGCGGCGTCGGCCCGCACCGGAGCCGCTGCAGGTCTCGGGGTCGTTGCCGAAGCCGCGGGCGCAAGGCCGGACAGGGCGATGAAGTCGTCGGCGTGCAGTGCAGTGCCTGCGACACGTCCGTTGAATGAGGTCGCGTTGCCGCTGCGGTTGAAGTTGCCCTCGATCGTGATGTCCGAACGCCTGTTCCCATTCACGAGGACGAGGGGAAGCCTGACCGTGCCGCTGCCGTCGGCGGCCAGCGAAACCGCAGGTGAGATGTCGATATTGCCGAGCGGTCGATTGCCCTGGCGGGCGACGAGGTTCCGGAGGCTCACGGTGGCGGTGGCCTGGATGGCGTCGCCGAAGCTTCCGTCGATTGTCGTCGCGAGCGTGCCCCGCGACAAAGCGGCGTATGACAGGAGTGCGGGCTGGCTGAGCGCCGCACCCAGGTCGGCCTCGACGGAGCCGCGCACGGTGCCGGTCGGCGTCCCCGCTATCTGGAGATTTCCTTCGAGCGAAGCCGCGGCGATCACGGATTCCCCGGCGCGAACCTCGGCGCGCCTCAGCTGGTAGGCGAGGGCGGCACCGTTGCGCGAGGCGGCCATGTCGATGCTGGCATCGATTCCGCGTGCGAGTTCCCTGCCATCGGCCGCATAGCTGGCGCCGGCAATGCCGAGGGGACTTGTTGTGCTGACGGCAAGTTGCTCGGGAGAGTGGAAAGTGACGTCGAATCCGCCACCGGTGATCCTGCCTGCGACGGTCGCATTGACGAGATAGGGCTGGGCCCAGGTCAGCGGAATTTCGCCAAGCCGGAGTCTCAGGGCCGTCGCGGTCGGATTGTTGGCGGTGATCGCCGAAGAAGCGGTGTTGAAGGTGACCGCCTGGGCCGTCTCAGCAGCGAACAGCAAACCATTGTCGCGGTTCGCGATGACGGTTGCCCGGTTCACCTGGAGCAGGTTTCCATTGAGTCTGCCCTGCAATTCGGTCGAGAACGAGAGGGGGCCGGTATTGACTGGAGTGTAGGCCCGCAGGGCATCGACTACTCGTCCCTCGAACGCGGCCGTGAAGCTCACGGGCTGGCTCGCCTGCCTTCGGTCGATGCTGGCATCGACGCTGCCCGAGATGGAGTCGCCTGCGGGGAGACCGACCGAAAGCTCGGCGACCCTGGCTTCGATGGCGGCTGGCGTGTAGTCGACTTCGGGCAGCAGCGAAATCGTCGCACGGGAAACAAGTGCTGTCCCCGCCTGGGAGATGGTGAGGTCGCGGACAACGATTGGCTGTGGAGCCCTTACGCGGGCCTGCTCTCCGTTGGCTTCCGCCTCGAGGTCGAGCACGAGTGACAGGAGGCCGCTGTCGATCGAGAGACCGGAAACGAAGGGCTGGGCCCAGACGAGGGGCAGGTCCTGTGCGGAGACACGAGCGAGATCGGCACCGGGATTCGCAACCGAGATGCGGCCGTCTGCGAGGCCGTAGCTCACCGGTTGGAGCGCTGCCACCTCGACCAGACGGCGACCGTCGCCGGCAGATGCTTGGACCTGCAGGCGCTCGAGGCGGGCGACCTGGCCGGCGAGACGCGCATCGAAATCGACATGGACCAGGGCATTGCCGAGCACCGCGAGCGCCGGGCTGTAGCGGTCGAGCCCGGACGCAGTCACGTCGAGCACGCCACGCGCGGCCGCCGTGCCGGCATCAAGCGAGGCCTCGAAGCCCCCATTGCCGGCAGCCGCCAGCGCAGGGAGCCCGAGACCGTTGAGAAGCGCGGAGAATTGCTCGGCGCGTGCGGCGACGGTCCACGAGCCGGAAACGCTCCGGCCGGTCGGGAGGTATTCAGCGCGGCTGGTGGCCAGGTTCTCGGCGACTCCCCCACGCAGCAGGCTGGCGTCGACCGTGAAGATTTCAGGGGAGCCGCGAATGGCGCCAAGGCTGAGCCGAACGCGATCTGCCGGCAGGCCAGGACCGGTTGCCGCGAGTTCCACCACGACGTCGATCCCGTCGATCTGGAGGGATTCGGAGAGTCGCGCTGTCAGCGATCCCTCGACCTCGGCTGCGGAGACTGGCGCGCCGGCTGTCGAGTCCGTGAATCCGAGAGTCCAAGTGAGCGTTCCCTCGGATCCGGTCGCGATATCCGAACCGCTCATGCTGAATGTCACCGTCCGCCCGCCAGCTAGCAGTACGCGTCCCGAACCGTCGACCGTTCCGATGCGCAGCGGCATCGGGAGTCGAACCGAGCCAAGGATGCCGTCGGGTCCGGGCCAGGGAAGATTCATCGGCGTCGAGGTTGTGACTGCCGGACCGGGTGTGGCCGGAGTAGCGGGTGCCGAAACCGTCGTAGTCGGGACTGCGGACGTGGCCCGGGGTGCGTTGCGAAGGTCGAGCACCAGGTCGCGCAAGGTTGCCGACTCGAGATCGATGCGGTCCCCGAAGATCAGTCCCCACGCGGAGAACGCGGCACTTGCTTCGGCAGCGTTCAGCTCGATGCCGGCGGTCCTCACCTGCAGGCCCTCGATCCGCGCTCCCGACATTCCGGCGCTCACGCGCTCAAACTCGATGGACGTGCCCGGTATGTTCGCCACGGCGCGCCGCGCGAACCACGTCTGGACGGGCGAAGTGAACGCGAGCAGGACAACCGTTCCCAGAAGCAGGGCCAGGACACCGGCGAGGATTGCGAGGATCTTGAATGCCTTCATGTGCGCACCGAGGAGGGAATGTGGAAAGATAACCAGCGGACCGCCGAGTCAACGAGGGGTGCCTGACGGAACTACGTATTACGATTGGTTGATACGCTGATTGGCGATCTGTCGCGCCGGCCGGGGGCGAAACCTTGCCGACCGGGCGCGCCTGCTCCCGAGTTTGGCCTGAAAGGCCGAAGTTACTCGGCGCGATTGAAATAAGATCAGCTCAATCCGGCGCCCGGCGGCCAGGTCAGGTCGAGGCGACCCAGAAACGGCACTCGTCCGAGAAGTCGCGGACAGCCGGCGATTCGGGCGCGATTTCCTTTCTCATGGCGTCGAATCGATGCGTAAGTCCGGACGCTGCAATATCCTCCAAAATTTCCTGACGGTCAGGCAGGTGCATGAAAGTACGTCCGGCCTCGTCCTCGAAATAGCGATCGCCGAACTCGAGCAGCCGGGAATCCTGCTCGCCCCTGCGCCAGCGGTCCGCCTCAAGACGCCAGAGCACCCGTTCCGCCGGGGTGTAGTCGCGATCATGGGTCGTGAAGATCACGGGTGCACCCGGCCGGCAGGCGGCCTTCAGCTGTGCCAGGGCCTCTCGTCGCCGGCTTCGCCCGGGAATCTGCATGAGCCCGTTGAAAAGAAACAGAGTGCCGTCGAATCCACCCTTCGGTGCATTGTCACGTATTACGTGACAATTCCCGAGCTCAGTGGCGTCGGCCTCAAGGAACGTTAGGTGCTCCATCCCGGATGTAGGAATCGCCCGGGTTTCCGCGAGGTGACGGGCCTGGGCTACCAGCTCGGAGGCGAAATCGAATGCGACGATGCGTCGATACCCCAGGTCCCACAGGCCGATGCTGGCACGTCCGGCCCCGCAGCCGGCCTCGAGCAGGGTTGCGCCGCGGTCGGGAAGGAATCGCTCGATTACAGCCCGCTCGGATTTCCAGAGACCGAGGAAATGTGCCGCGCGCGTGTAGTGCGCGACGGCAACGGCATCGTTGAAGTCGTCGCGGACCGTGCGCGAGGTGACCTGACCCTGGTCGACTCTGTGCTCCATGAAGCTGGAGTTGCACGATGGCATTGCGAGGGGGTCGAGGTCGAGATGCGGATTGAAGTGCATGCCGTAGCGAAACGCGCCGGCGTATCGAGCCAACGACCGAAAGCCTGGCCTGCCCTGCGAAGCACAACGCGCGAAGCAGGGCGCGTTCCGCTACTTTCGGATTCCTGACTTCCAGTCGCTCAGCCGCGGCCGCCCCAACGGCGGTCGGGCTTGAGCTCGAGCCGGCGTGTCGCCAGCTCGACACCCGCCACCGCGGGGTGGGCGCGCAGCATCTGGAATGACGCGGCGCCCAGCTTCCAGGTCAGCGCAGCGCTCGCCTCGGCAACCGGTGAAACACGGTCATCGTACGCGAACGCGAATGCGGTGCGGGTCTCGCCGGACCTGCCGTTGATCGTCTCGCGCAGGTTACGCAGGAATTCCGGCGCATCCTTCGCCTCCGGCCGAAGGATCCAGGTGACAGTTTTCACGTTTGCCGCGACGTACGGTTCGAGAGGGTAGCACTCCTTGACGTTGATCCTCGGGCCGTCGTTGCCGGCGATAATGTTGCCCAGGACGACCACGAGTGCGTTCTCGGAAACGTTCTGCCCATAGGCTGCAAATGCGTCGGCGAACATGTTAAGCGTCACGGAGGACTTCCGCGTCGAAATCGTGAAGGAGATCCACGGGCGGTTGTCGCGTTTCGCGAGCTTCTTGGTGATCGTCGAGGCGATGCCGCAGAGACGGAACTCCGTCCGGTCCGGCTGTTCCAGGAGCGCATCGACAGGGAACGTGTCGATGCCTTCGGCGAGCCCCTCGTACTCGGCCATTGGGTGACCGGACACGTAGAATCCGAGCAGCTCCTTCTCGAATGCCAGGCGCTCCGCCGGCGGGAATTCCTCATCCGCCGAGTGCGATCCGCCGTTCGCACTGACCGGTGCCGCGGCCGCTGGCGCGCCGGGAGCGTCGCCCAGCATTTCCAGGAAGCTATGCTGGCCCGCCTCGCGGTCGCGGGTCGCGGCGGCAACCGTCGCCATTGCCGCCTCGATCCGATCGAACATGGAGCGGCGGCGCGTCCCGCTGAAATCGAACGCCCCTGTCTTCACGAGATGCTCGAACACCCTTCGGTTGACTGTCCGCACGTCGACCCGGCTGACAAAATCGGCAAAATCCGCAAAGGGTCCGTTGGCCTCGCGCTCCGCGATGATCGCCTGAGCCGCGCCTTCGCCGACGCCCTTAATGCCTGCCAGGCCGAATCGGATGGCACCGGCGGCGGACGCTTCGGCTTTCACGCGCTTACGCGAAAAGACAGGCGTGAACATTTCGCGGCTTTCGTTGACGTCGGGCCCGAGCACCCGGAGTCCCATCGACTCCGCCTCGGCGATGAAGTGCGCGACCTTGTCCGCATTGCCGAGCTCGGAACTCAGCATGGCGGCCATGAACTGCACCGGGTAGTTCGCCTTCAGGTAACCCGTCTGGTAGCTGAGGATCGCGTAGGCCGCCGAGTGCGACTTGTTGAATCCGTATCCGGCAAACTTGTTGAGGATGTCGAAGATCGCGTTCGAGGTCTTCTCCTCGATCCCGTGCAGCGCACGGGCGCCGGCGACGAACTTGTCGCGCTCCCGCGCCATCGCCTCCGGGTCCTTCTTCCCCATGGCGCGGCGCAGCATGTCGGCGCCTCCGAGCGTGTAGCCGGCGATCACCTTGGCGGCCTCCATCACCTGTTCCTGGTAGACCATGACACCGTAGGTCTCGCGGCAGACCTCCTCGAGGAGCGGGTGGGGGAAGGTGACGGTGCTCGGGTCCTTCTTGCCCCGGACATAGTCGGGAATCCATTCCATCGGGCCCGGGCGGAACAGCGCGATGAGCGCGACGATCTCGTCGATCGTCGACAGGTTGATCTGGCGGCAGAGGTTCTGCATTCCGCCGGACTCGAGCTGGAACACGCCGGTGGTGCGGCCGGAGTTCAGTAGCGCGAACGTGGCCGCGTCGTCGAACGGGATCCTCTCGATGTCGAACTCCGGGTCAGCGGTGCGGCGGATATTCTCAACGGCATCGGCGATGACCGTGAGCGTCTTGAGCCCGAGGAAATCCATCTTGAGCAGGCCCAGCTTGCCGACCGCACCCATGTCGTACTGCACCGTGACGTCACCCTCCTGCTCGGTGAGCGGCACGAATTCCTCGAGGGGCCTGTCCGAAATGATGATGCCGGCCGCGTGCTTGCCGGTGTTGCGGACCATTCCCTCCAGCACGCGCGCCTGGTCGAGGATGCGCTTTGCCGCGGGATTGCGCTCGATCTCCTCCCGGAGCTCGGCCGACTTTGCGATCGCGTTCTCGAGAGTGATGTTGAGCTCGTCGGGCACCATCTTCGCCAGCCGGTCGGCCTCCGCGTACGGCAGGTTGTGCACCCGCGACACGTCGCGGATGACCATCTTGGCGCCCAGCGTGCCGTAGGTGATGATGTTCGCGACGCAGTCGTTGCCATACTTCTGGCGCACGTAGTCGATCACCTCGCCACGGCGGCGCATGCAGAAGTCGATGTCGAAGTCCGGTGGCGACACGCGCTCGGGGTTGAGGAAGCGCTCGAACAGCAGCTTGAACCGGAGCGGATCGAGATTGGTGATCCCGAGAAGGTAGGCGACAAGACAGCCGGCTCCGGAACCGCGACCGGGGCCGACCGGGATGCCCTTCGACTTTGCCCAGGCGATGAAGTCCCAGACGACGAGGAAGTAGTCGACGAACCCGGTCTGGGAGATGACGCCGAGCTCGTAGTCGAGCCGGTCGGAAAGCGTCCGCGCGAGGTCGGCCTTATCGCCTTCGGCCTTGGCCGGGGACTTCTTCCCTTTGGGAGGAGCCTGGTAGTCGAGCCCGTACCGCGTCGACAGGCCCTTGAGGCAGAGCTCGCGAAGGTAGCCGGCACGGTCGGTGCGGACTTCCGGTGGAAGCGGGTAGCGCGGGTAGCGTTCGCTACCCTTGGGAAAGGGGATCGCGAGGTCGCACATCTCTGCGACCAGCTGGGTGTTCAGGAGTGAATCGGGGACTTCCTTGAAAGTCCGCGCCATCTCTTCTCGGGACTTGAGGTAGAACTCCTGCCCCGTGAATCGCATGCGGCGCTCGTCCTCGATCTTCGCGCCCGTCTGGATGCACAGCATCGCGTCGTGCGGTCCCGCATCATGGGCGTGGACGTAGTGGACATCATTCGTGCAGACGACCTTGAGGCCGAACTCCTTCGCGAGTTGGAGCAGGGCGGACGCGATCTTGCGCTGCTCGGGCAGGCCGTGGTCCTGGACCTCGACGAAGTAGTTCTCGCGTCCGAAAATATCGACGAAGCGGCCGACGGCCTGGCGCGCGTCCTCGAGCCGGTCCTGGAGGAGGAGCTGCGGCACGAGGGAGGCGAGGCATCCGGTGAAGCCGATCAGTCCCTTCGAGTACTTTGCCAGGGTCTCGAAGTCGGTCCGGGGCTTGTAATAGAAGCCGCGGAGGTGGGCGTCGGAGACGAGCTTGAGCAGGTTCTGGTAGCCCGTGATGTCCTTCGCGAGCAGGCCGAGATGGAAGATGGTCTTTCCCTCGTCCGAGCGGCCGGACTTCTCGAGGCGGGAGTGGTCGACGAGGTAGAGTTCGCAGCCGACGAGCGGCTTGATGCCCTTCTCGCGTGCGGCGTTGTAGAACGAGATCGCGCCGAAGAGATTCCCGTGGTCGGTGAGAGCGATCGCCCCCATGCCGAGCTCGGTCGCGCGGTCCATCAGCCGGTCGATCCGGCAGGCGCCATCGAGCAGGCTGTAGTCGCTGTGGACGTGGAGATGGACGAAGTTCCTGTCGGCGCCTGACACGATTCCTAACGAAGACCCGGCACGGTGCCACGCAATGGAAAACGTGCTGTCGCGCGGAACGTCGAGAACGCCGCGTTCCGCTGGGTCGCGGGCAATCTGCCCGACGGCATCCCCACAGGGGCTTCCATGGCCCCTCAGTTCAGCCGCTTCAGCCAGAGGTTCCGGAAATAGACCTTCGTGGTGGCCTCGATCTCTATGCCGAACTCCCCCGACCAATTGTTGGAGGACTCGGGATCGTCATCGATCATCACCGACATCACCTGTCCATTGATGATGTGGATGCAGACGGGGCCGCGGGCGATGATCTGGTACTCGTTCCAATCGTTGGGCTTGATCAGGGCCTGCAACTCGGCCGGATCGCCAACCGAACCGAGGATCCGCTTGTTTGCGTTGCCGAAGCTTTCGACGACCTGACCGCGACGGGCGAGTATGCGTATGACGGTGTTTTCTGAATAGAATTGGCCGGTCCATGGCTGGCTCGGCCAGAAGTCGGCCTGCGGGCCGGTCTGCATCCAGTCGAGATTCACCGGGCCCACATTACGGACGACATTGTCGTTGATGCCGGCGAGCCAGGGGATTCCGGTCCTGCTGCGATACTGGAGGCCCGTGCCGCCGTTGGCGTCGACCTTGACCTCGAACTTCAGGTTGAAGTCGTGCGCCTGGACTTCCCGGTAGACGAGGTAGTTGTTTCCGCTGGGATTCGCTGGGGTCGACTCGCCGACGATGGCGCCGTCTTCAACACGCCAGAACTTTGGATTGCCGTCCCAGCCGGCGAGGCTGACGCCGTCGAAAATGGGCACATAGCCCTCGCGGTCGGCGAAATCCATGGGCTGTACATTGCCGCCAAGGCCACCGGGAGGGCTGTAGCGGCCGCCATTGGCAACGAGGAGGGCGGCCTGCTCACGTGACAGCCGATCGGTCGAGGCCTGAATGTTTGCGAATGCGTCCGCCTTCAGGCTGGCGAGCGAGAACTCCGCCTGAGCCAGATCGGCGGCCCGTGCTGCGATTGCGGCCTCGTCGCTGGGGATCGCGAGGGCTGCGCCCGCCAGGGCTATGCGGGCGTTGGTCACCGCCAGGTTCGGAACCAGGAAGTCAGTGTTCAGCTCCTTGGCGAACCTGTACATCTGCGTCTCGGTGATTGTAGGCAGTGTGCCACCGATCCCGCCTGCCGGTTGGGCATCAGCGGCCGACACGAAGAACGCCAGAATGGCTGCGAGAATGGGAATCCGGGCCAGCCGGACGGTCAGGATCGGGAGGGGTGGACCGCTGGGGACGGGGTTATGGCTCATCGGCTTATGGGGAAACAGAAGCCCGTGCTTCTTAGGGGTTTTGAAGGGCTGTCGCCGACAAATCTATCGGGACTCCGTGACTGCAGGCGAATCCAATATTGCTGCCCGGGGGCTACGGTGTGGGCAGCAAAAAGGCCATTGACGCATGGTGTGCGGCTTGGCGTACTGATCAACTTTTCCGTTCCGACCTTCACAGCTGACCAGTAGCCATGCCCATCGAAATCAAGATTCGTAAGAACGAGCCCATCGACCGCGCGATCCGGCGCATGAAGAAGAAGCTCGACCGCGAGAACATCATCAAGGGTGTCCGAGCGAAGCGCTATTTCGAGAAGCCCTGCGAGAAGCGCCGCCGCAAGGAGAAGGTCCAGGCCTTCACCCAGATGCTGCGCCGCCGCTACGCCGAGTAAGCGTCAGAATCCGCATGCGACAGCCGCGTTCCCTCCCGGACGCGGCTTTTTTGCGCCCGCTGTGTCCGACTCTGGAATACTCCGGAGGTCTCGTTACTCGTTGCGGTTTGAGCGCGAATTGGCGCTCGGCAACCCGGCAGGACCTTCACATTCCTTTTCCCTTGGCATCCCGCGACCAATGAAGCCGACGCTGTCCCTTTCCTCCTGCTGGTGTTCGCACCGGCATTCGGACGGCTATGCGATGCTGCAGGAAATGGCGGGACTCGGATTCGACCATGTGGAGCTCAGTCACGGAATACGGATCACATTGGTTCCGGGCATCCTCCGCGGGGTGGAGGAGGGGGTGATCAAGGTCTCCTCGACGCACAATTTCTGCCCACTGCCGACCGGCATCTCGCATGCGGCCCCGAACCTGTTTGAGCCTTCGTCGGTAGATCATCAGGAGCACGACCAGTGGCTGCGTCATACTAAGCGCTCGATCGAGTTTGCGGACCAGGTTGGCGCGCGCGTGGTGGTGTGCCATCTCGGCAGCGCGAAATTCTTCTGGAACAATCCAGGCAGGAAGCTTCGGCGCCACGTCGAGGCTCTCGGAGGCAAGGCGCCCGTGGGCGAGCCTGGGTATCAGGCCATGCTGGCGAAGTGCCAGGCGCGCATGCGAAAGAAGATGGGACCGTTCTGGGAGCGGACACAGGCGAGCATTCAGGAAATACTGCCCTTCGCGGCCGAGCGCGGCGTGAAGCTCGCCCTCGAGAACCGGGAGAAATTCGAGGAGCTGCCGCTGGACGAGGATTATCCGGGATTCCTGAAGTCGCTGCCCGAGGGTGCCGCCGCGGGCTACTGGCACGACGCGGGGCACGCGCAGCTCAAGCAGGGCCTCGGAGTGCTCTCCCACGAGAAGCACCTCGAGTCTCTCGCTGGCAGGCTCCTTGGGTTCCACCTGCACGATGTGAAGGACGGCGACGACCACCAGCCGATCGGTTCCGGCGAGATCGACTGGCAGATGTTGAGCCGCTTCTGGCGTCCGGAGCACCTGCTTGTGCTCGAACTTCACCCGGGCATGACGGTCGACGACCTGCGCGCCTCGAAAGCAAAGGTCGAGGAGCTGCTGGCGGCCCGGTCCTGACGCGATTTTCTCGAGGCCGGACAGGAAACGATTTCAGATTTGTTTCCCGCAGGGGCGCGGAGCGAATTTGAAGCCGACGGGGGCGGCGTGGTCTATCCGATCAATTCCGCGATCCAGCGGCGGTGAGGCCCGGAGATCTGGATCTTTTCGATTCGCTTGAGGGGCACCCACACGAGGTCCGGGCGGGTCAGGCGGCCGTTTGGCGCGAGGGCGCGGATATTCTCCGTGATCCGGTAGCGGGTGATCGAACGGTTGCGGCGTGCCAGCAGGGGAAGGCGGGCGGCCGCTGTGTCCGCGATGCCAGCCTGCTCCGGTGTGGGCAGTTCATGGTGCCCGGCGAGGCGACGAGCGCCTGATGGTATGTGGTGCAGCAGGAGAGTGTCGTCGCGAACGCACCAGAGCCGGGTGATTTCGACGCGCTCGACGGTCCTGGCTTGAAATTTCGGATACATGCCGGGGTTCCCGGAGCGGAACGCCAGGCACATCAATCGCAGCGGACAGGCCCCGCACTGGGGATTGGCTTTCGTGCAGATCGTGGCGCCCAGCTCCATCATGCCCTGGTTGTGCTCGCCGGGATCCTTCCTTGGGACGAGTGCCTCAGCCAGCGGCGCGAAATGCCGGGCCGCTTCCGAACTGTCGCGGAAGAGCCGCCGGTCGCCCGTGAGTCGCGCGAGCACGCGAACCACGTTTCCGTCGACGCACGCCATCGGGGCCCCGAAGGCGATGCTCGTTATAGCGGCCGCTGTATACGGTCCGACGCCCGGAAGGGTTTTCCAGGATTCCGAGTCCTCGGGAATCCGCGGCAGGTTCGTGAGTGCTTGTGCCAGTCGGCGCAGGTTGCGTGCTCGCGAATAATAGCCGAGACCCTCCCAGAGCCGGAGCACGCGTGCCTCAGGGGCCCGGGCAAGGGCGGCGAAATCAGGCAGCTCGCGGATCCAACGTTCGAAGTAGGGTAGGGCGGTCCGCACCTGCGTCTGCTGCAGCATGAACTCGCTGACCACCGTGCGGTAGAGCGACGGTTGCGTACGCCAGGGCAGCGGCCGGGCCTCCTCCCTGTACCAGGCCCGCAGCGCCCGCCGGATGCGGGTCCCGGAGGTCTCCAGGCGCTTCCCCCTTTCAGGCTTTCCGCATTTGAATCGTTTTCCTTTGCCCATCTTTTTCGTGCGTTCGGATAGATTTTGTGGCCACTAGCGGCATGCCCAGCAAGCGAAGCGACGAGGAAAAGGAGCCGAAGAAGATCGCCTCGTACACGATCAAGCTGGACGACGCGCAGATGGAGAAGCTGCGCGCCTACTGCGACCGGCGCCTGTGGGCGCCGTTCGAGGTCGCCTACACGCGCTTCGCCTACAAGGCCGACCACCTGAAGCTGAATGTGACCGCCTACACCAGCGGCAAGGTCGTCATCGCCGGCAAGGGCACCGAGGACTTCGTGCGCGACGTGATCGAGCCGGAGATCACCGGCGCGGCGAAACTGGGCTATGATGCCGTGCTGCATCCCGAGTGGTTCGAGGCGCACGCAGGGCTCGACGAGAGCGGCAAGGGCGACTTCTTCGGGCCTGTGATTGCCGCGACGGTGATCGCTCAACCGTCGATGATCGCTGCGTGGGTCGAGGCGGGCATCAAGGACTCAAAGCGTATTGCGGACCCGCAGATCGTGAAGTTCGACAAGCTCATCCGCGAAACCCACGGAGTGATCGTGAAGACCTGCTTCTGCGGCATGCCGAAGTACAACGAGCTGATGAGCCGGCCCGGCGCGAACCTGAACCGCCTCCTGGCCTGGCAGCATGCGACTGCGCTGGAGCAGGCACTCGGCGAGAAGCGCGTACCCTGGGGCATGCTCGACCAGTTCAGCGAGCAGCCGCTCGTCCAGCGCGAGCTCGGGAAAAAGGGGCTCAAGGATTTCGACCTCAGGATGCGGACGAAGGCCGAGGAGGATCCGGTTGTCGCGGCTGCCTCAGTCGTCGCCCGCGCGGAATACGTGCGCCAGATGCAGGCGCTGTCCAAGCGGCTCGGAGCTAAACTCCAGAAGGGGGCCGGACCGCTGGTCAGCCGCCAGGCCGCCGAGATCATCGAGCGATTCGGGGCCCGTCAGCTCGGCACGTTCGCCAAGCTGCACTTCCGAACGGCGTACGAGGCCGTGAAGACTGCCGGAAAGCTCGACGAGTTGCCGCTGCCGCCGCCGAAACCCAAGGTGGAGTGGGACTGAAAACTAAATGTCGATTTTCGAGTGCCGAATGGCGAATGCCCCCGATCCCACAATCGACATTCGGCATTCGGAAATCGAAATTGAGATTATGAAGCGCCGGCAGCTCCGCGGATTCGATCTGAAGCGGATCAATGGTGTCGGCAGCCTGATCGGCGTCGATGAGGCGGGGCGTGGTGCGCTGGCGGGGCCTGTGGTCGCAGGAGCTGTGCTCGTGACGAGGGAGTTTCTCGAGAGCCGTTGGGCGGTTTCCCGGTCCTCCAGGGTCAACGATTCGAAGCAGCTCAGCCCGGCGGAGCGCGAGTCCCTCTGGGTCGAGTTCGAGCAGCTCGTCGCGGAAGGCATGATCCATGCCCACTACAGCGCGGCGGAGGTCGACGACATCGAGCGCCTCAACATCCTCGGCGCGACGAAGCTCGCGATGCGCCAGGCGCTTGGCGGGATCCATCCGCCGGAGGCGTTCCAGCAGCAGGTCGAGCCGGATCTGTTCTCGTCGCCGGAAGAGGTCGAGGCGTTCCGGCCGACCGTTTCCTGTCGCATCCTGATCGACGGACTGCCGCTTCGCAATTTCCCGTATCCCCACGACGGCATCGTCAACGGCGACGCGCGATCGCTCTGCATCGCCATGGCATCGATCGTGGCGAAGGTGGCGCGCGACCGGATGATGTCCGAGCTCGACGGACGCTATCCCGGGTACGGCTTTGCGCAGCACAAGGGGTATGGCACCGACGAGCACCGCGAGGCGCTGCTGCGCATCGGCCGCTGTCCGCAGCATCGCGAGACCTTCCTGCGCAAGCTGATGGCGCGTCGCACGGATCCCGACCAGTTGGACTTTCTGGAATGAGGGGCAATGCCAATTGCCGATCGCCGAATGCCAAATTCGGCCTTCGGCAATCGGAATTCGGCATTCGAGATGCGGGTGGATTGACCCGCGTCGTCCGGGGCCTCAGAACGGCCGCGATGCCCGCCAAGAAGCACTCCTCCCTGGATCGTGTGCTCGGTCGGCTGGACTCGCTCGACTCGGTCAACCTCGCCAACCTGGTGCAGCGGCTCGCCCGGGAGCGGGCGCTATTCGAGGAGATCTTCAACACGCTGCAGGAAGGGGTCCTCGTGATCGCTCCCTCGGGTGCGATCGAATACGCAAATGCATCGGCGCAACGGCTGATCGGTCTTGGGGGCAAGGAGCTGACGGGGCAGGTCCTTGGCCGGCTCGTTCCCGGACTCAGGCTGACGCTCGACGATGCCGCAGCTGCCGCGGACCAGCCCGTCGTCGCGCGCGAGATCGCGATCGCCTATCCCGAGCCCCGCGTCCTGCGACTCTACATGGTACCCTTCCGCGCGGAAGGGCCCGACGCGCCCCCTCGATTCGCGGTGATCCTCAGTGATATCACGCAGGAACGCGAAACGACCGAGCAGCGCATCCAGGACGAGCGCACCTCGTCGATCCGCCTGCTCGCGGCCGGCGTCGCCCATGAGCTCGGCAACCCGCTTAACTCACTGACCATCCACCTGCAGCTGCTTGAACGCCGGCTCAAGAAGCTGAAGGCCAGCCGCGACGTCGAGGCGCTCGGGGATTCCGTGCGCGTCTGCCGCGAGGAAGTCCGCCGGCTCGACGGAATCGTGACGAACTTCCTCGAGGCGATCCGACCCCGCCCGCCCGACCTTGCGGAGACGAACCTCGTGCAGGTGCTCCGCGAGGTGCTGCGTTTCCAGCGGCAGGAGTTCGCGGATCGCGAGGTCACGGTCGAGGCGGAGACACCGGCGCGCCTGCCCGAGGTCATGGCGGATCGAAACCAGATCAAGCAGGTGTTCTTCAACATCACCAAGAACGCCCTCGAGGCCATGCAGCCGGGCGGCAAGCTGCGCATCAAGTCGCGCACCGACGACGATTCCGTCTACCTGCTCTTCGGCGACAGTGGCGAGGGGATCCGCCAGGAGGACCTCTCCCGCCTGTTTCAGCCCTACCACACGACGAAGCCCGGCGGGCACGGGCTGGGCCTGATGGTGGTTCAGCGCATCATGCGCGACCACGGGGGCCAGGTCGCGATCGAAAGCAAGGCGGGTGTCGGCACCATCGTCACCCTCCAGTTCCCGCGCCGTGACCGGCGGGTGCGCATGCTAACGGCCGGCGAGTCAGCCTAAACCCGGTTACTGCGGGCCGGCCGCGGGCAGCAGCGTGCGAACGTTGATCGCCTGCCTCTCGGTGACTCCGTTCACTCGCAGCACCACGGTGACCGGGATGTTGTCGGAGGTCACGCCGAGCCGTGAGCTCATCGCCTCCGGTTCGTCGGCACCGCCAGCGGCAAGTGTGAGACTCGAGGGTCGGATCGCGAAATTGCCGAGCACGGAGCTGAACTCGACGATC
Source organism: Candidatus Salsuginivita brisbanensis (assembly GCA_038144975.1). Lineage (GTDB taxonomy): Bacteria > Verrucomicrobiota > Verrucomicrobiia > Opitutales > Opitutaceae > Salsuginivita > Salsuginivita brisbanensis. Next base: position 155,036 of record JAYQOU010000001.1, read on the forward strand.
TCGACCTCGACCGGCTCGGCACTCGGGTTCGTCAGGATTAGCCGGATGATGACCGGCGGGATCGGGCTGCCGCGGGGGATGAGTGCCGACATCCGCGTCAGCGTTTCACCGATCGGGTTCTTCACCCGGTCCGCCAGCTCCTCCTCGAAAACCTCGGCCAGCTTGGGGCCCTCCTCATCGATCCTCCGCTGCAGGCGCTGACTCATTTCCTCCCCGAACCCGCGGCTGACTGTCACCCGTGCCGCCACGGTTCCCCCGAAGAAGCTGGATTGCCCTTGCATGGCAATCGGTGCCACGGCGATGGTGTCCGCCTCGTCCTGGGCACTGGCTCCCCGGCGGGCGATTCCGCCGCAGCCGGCGACCGCCACGACCAGCAGGCTCAGCAACATTGCCATCCTCAAGCTGTTTTGACGCGCTGATATCATGGGTTTATGAAGGTTTTATGTCAGTTTAAACAGGCGTACGAGGCTAGCAAAAACCTGCAACTTCCGCGTAGCTAATACGTCAGGCTGCGAGGTTGCAATGATCAGGAATGGAAAACACCAAAACGACCGAACTGGCGGATATCGTCCGGGCCGCTCAACGCGGGGACGAGAATGCGCAGCGGGACCTGATTGTATCCTATCAACGGAGGGTGGCCGGTTTCATCTACGCGGTGATCGGGCGCAGCGACTCGGTGGAGGACCTGACGCAGACGGTTTTCATCAAGATGGTGCGTGCGATAAGCCTGCTGCAGGCACCTTCCCAGTTCGAGGCCTGGCTGTTCCGGCTGGCCCGGAATGCCTGCATAGACCACATCCGGCGGCAACGGTTGCGCCGTATCTTCGTGCAGTTCGGGGCGGAGCACGCCGAGATCGCCGAGCCCGAGGGCGCGGTCGACTCGGAGGAACTCGACGCCCTGCGCCATGCCCTTTCCCGGCTTCGCCCCGCGGACCGCGCGCTGCTGGCCCTCGCCCAGGAGGGACGCAGCCAGGCCGAGATGGCGGATATCGTCGGGACGAGCGTCGTAGTCGTGAAGGCACGTCTTCACCGCGCTCGCGAACGACTCCGCTCCTTCTACCAACCCCGCAATGCCCATGAATCCTGAACGCGAAGCCTGGAAGGCCCTCGAGGAGAACGCCGCGTCTCTCCTGAAAGACAATTTTGCCGATCATGTGATGCGTGTCTCGCGCGGGCCGACCGATGCCGCCTGGCAGCAGCTGCGCGCGCACGGTGCTGCGCAGATCCGCCCGGGCCTTGCCGACCGCGTCATGCGGGCGATCCGCGGCCGGATCGAGGAGACGTCTCCGTTCGGACACCTCGCGCTTGGCGCGCTGACGGTTGCGTTGTGCATGGCCGCCGTCCTCTTCCACCACAACCGCCAGTACCGGATCCAGGAAGAGCGCAATGTCGCGGAATGGCAGCAGCTGGCCAGCGAGGCCCAGCAGTATTTCGGTTTCATGCAATGAAGCAGCGGGCGCTCATGGTCCTCTACACGGTAGGCGTGTTCGCCTCCGGCTTCGGCATCCGATCCTGGATGGAAAGCGACCGGCCCGTGCCTGCGCCCCCCGTTGCGGCGACCTCCCCGGTTGCGGCCGCCAGCGAGACCGCGGCTCCCGACGCGCAGCGCCGCGCGGTCCGCGGCGACGTCGAGCGCATGGTCGATAACATCCGGCGCTGGAGCGCGCAGATCGACGAATTCAACACCGCGGTCGCCCGGCTCGACTCCGAACTCGACGCCGCGTTCCTTCGGGTGCTGACCGACGAACAGCGAACCACCTGGACGGAGCGACCGTTCGGAAGGGGAGGCCGGGGCGGCAACCGCGGCGGCCGCGGCAACGACGGCAGCCGGGGTGGCGAACCTTCGCCGATGAACGAGAACGAACTCCAGTTTCGCCAGAGGCTCGGACTCAGCGTCGCCACGCGCATGCTTGCGATCGAGGACTGGATCGACGGCCGGGACCGCGTCCTGAATTTCAGCCCGGAACAGAAGACCCTCATCCGGGCCCTCCTGATCGACCGCCGCGACAAGTTCATCGGACTCACCGAGCCGATGAACATGATGAGCATCCAGTACAGCCAGGTCGCCAGCCAGGTCGAACGGCTCGCGGCCGCGATCGAGGAAAGGGAGCCGGCAACCGAGGCTCCCGCCGCTCCCGAGCCCGGGAAGTAGTCCCCGGCGGGCTTGACCGCCCCCGGCGCCCCCGCGTGAATGGGCGCGCCATGGTGCCGAGCGTCCTGATCGTCGACGACGAGAAGCACACCCGCGAGGGCCTGCAGCAGGCGCTCGAGGAGCACTACGACGTCTCGGTCGCCGCCAGCGCGGACGAGGCCTTCAACCTCATGGAGGCCCAGGAGTTCAACGTGATCCTCACGGACCTGCGCATGCCCGGAAAATCCGGCCTGAAGGTGATCGACCGGGCGCTGGCGCTGCCGAACCGGCCGGCGGTGCTGATGATGACCGCCTACGGCAACATCGAGACCGCCGTCGAGGCGATGCGGCGCGGTGCGGTCGATTTCCTCACCAAGCCGGTGAACATCGAGCGCCTCGAGGTACTGATCCAGCGCGCGCTCAAGACGCGAACCCTGGAGGCGGAGGTGAAGCAGCTCCACGAACGCCTCGACGTGAAATTCAGCTTTGAGGGAATCATCGGCCATTCGCGCGCGCTTATCGACGTGATCGACCGCGTGCGGCTCGTGGCGCCGTCGCGGGCGACCATCCTGATCGAGGGCGAATCCGGAACGGGCAAGGAACTGATCGCCCAGGCGGTCCACCAGTCGAGCCCGCGCGCCCGCGGCCCGTTCGTGGCGGTCCACTGCGCGGCCCTTTCCGAAAGCCTCCTCGAGAGCGAGATCTTCGGCCACGAACGCGGTTCCTTCACCGGTGCTACGGAGCGGCGTATCGGCCGCTTCGAGACGGCCGACGGCGGCACGCTCTTCCTTGACGAGATCGGCGAGATCTCGGCCTCCACCCAGGTGAAGCTGCTGCGCTTCCTCGAGACCCGCACCATCGAGCGCGTCGGCGGCTCGAAGCCGCTGGAGCTTGACGTCCGCCTCGTGGCCGCGACGAACCGGAACCTCGAGCAGCTCGTGAAGGAGGGAAAGTTCCGCGAGGACCTTTTCTTCCGGCTCAATGTCGTGCGCATCGCGATGCCGCCGCTGCGGGATCGCCCGGAAGACGTGCCGCTGCTGCTCGCGCACTTCCTTCGGGAATTCTCCGAGGAGAATTCCCTGCCTCTGCTCGAGCTCGCGCCCGGCGCCCTCGCGACCCTCCAGCGGTACCCGTGGCCGGGAAACATCAGGGAGCTGCGCAATTTCTGCGAGAACGCGGTCGTGCTTCGACGCGGAGGCACGCTCACGGAGTACGACCTTGAGCCGCGTTTCTGCGGCGTGGCCCCGGTGCCGGTCGACTCCCGCTCGGCCGCGGAGCCGGTGGCCAATCCGCTCTCGGTCGAGGAGAACGAGAAGCGCCTGCTGCGCGAGGCGCTGCTCAAGGCCCGTGGAAACCGCACGAAGGCCGCGGAACTGATGGGAGTCAGCCGTCGCACGCTGCACCGCAAGATCGCGCAGTGGCCGGACCTCGACGTGACCGACCGATGACCGCCCCCACGCGGAATCCCCGACCCGGAGCTGCGACGCGCCGCCAACGATGAACCGGCCACGCACGCTGCAGGAACTGGTGCACTGGCTCGAGGTCGGGACCGGAGCCCGCTGGGTTCGCCTCGCCGCGTGCCTTGTCGGGGCACTGGCGCTCTCCCTGACCGTCGCATGGAAGCAGTTCCATGGGGCGACTTCGGAGGTGACCCTGCTGCAGGCCGACCTTGGGCGGCAGCTCGCGGAGGGGGAGGGATTCACGACCCTCGTCAATTACCCGCAGAGCAGTGCCGTCCTCGAGGCGAGGGGTCGCGCCTTCTCGGCGACCCAGGCCTACCCGGAGCTCAGCCAGGCGCCCCTGTATTCCATCGCCATCGCCGCCGCGATCCGGGTGCTGCCGTCCGAGATGCGTGAATCGCTTTTCACGGCGGTACCGGTCGTGCCGGATGGGTACGGCGGCGATTATGTCCTGCTGGGACTCAACCTCGTGCTGTTCTGGATCGCGCTCGCCCTGACCTTCGAGCTGGCGCTGAGGCTTTTCTCGGTGCGGGCTGCGTGGCTCGCGATGCTGGCGCTCATGTTCTCCGTCACGGCCTGGCAGCAGGTCGTAGCGGTCAACGGCACGCCGCTGCTCATGATGTTGGCGCTTGTTGCGTTTCGCGCCTGGTGGGCGGCGGAGGCAGCGGCGGATGCCGGCGTGCCCCGGATTGCGGTTGCCATAATGGGGCTCGCGAGCGGGCTGCTGTTCCTTGCGGAGTACTCGGCGGGGGTTCTGGTACTCATTGCCCTTGGCTGGGCGGCGCTCCGGTTTTCAGGAAGGAATCGGCTGGTCGCCCTGGCGTTGGTGGCAGCGGGCTTCATCCTGCCGGCTGCGCCGTGGATTGTCCGGAATCTTGCCCTGACGGGCAGCCCCGTCGCTCTCGCTTCCCAGAACGTTGCCCTAAAGGCTGGCGACCCCACGGCCGAACCGGCGTTGCTGCGGACACGCTTGTCGACGGAGAGTCCACGCATCGAGCTGCGGAAGCTCGGCAACAAGGCCCTGACCGGACTCCAGGGGACGATCCAGACGCACCTTTGGTCCGGGGGAGGTCTCTTCCTCTCGGCGTTCTTCGTTGCGGGCTGGCTCTACGGTTTCAAAACGCGAACGACGAACCGCCTTCGCTGGCTGTTCACCTTCTCATTCGCCGCGCTCGTGGCCGGGCAGGCATTCCTCAACTCGGGCGAGAGCGAACGGCTCGCGGTATTCTGGCTCGCGCCGCTGATCGTGACATTCGGCGCCGGATTTTTCTTCGTGCTTCTCGATGCGAATTCCCTGCTAAGGGAATGGCCGAGACTCGTCCTGCTCGTGCTGCTCGCGGTGCAGGCGCTGCCGCTCGCGCGCGATGCGCTTGAGCCACGGCGTCTGCATTTCACCTATCCGCCATACTTTCCCCAGCTGCTGATAGGGCTCAGGGAGGAGATCGAGCAGCGGGGCGCGCTGAACCGGTTTGGCGCGATGGCCGATATTCCGGCAGGCGCCGCCTGGTACGGACGCCACCGCGTCTGGGCGCAGCCGGAGCGGCTCAGGGATTTCCAGGCGATCATGGTCAAGCAGCCCGTGGGGGCACTCTTGCTGACGCCGCGAACGCTCGACCGGCCGTTCCTTTCCGAACTCGGGGCGCGTGGTTCGGCCCTGACTTCCATCCGCGGCGGCTCCGATGACCGCTTCGGCGAATGGGGGCAGATCTACGGCGCACTTTTGACCGGAAGAATGCCTGCCGGCTTTCCGCTTACCGAGCGGCAGCCGTTTGCAGAGAACCTCTACGTGCTGCTGAATCCGGCGTTGCCGCGGTTGCAGTGAAATGAGTTGCTACAGGCAATTTTGGGGGGCTAGCGTGCCTCGCCAGCTGCACCTGCGCTATACAATGAAGAACCATCTGCTCGTCGCACTCGGTTCCGCGCTCCTTCTCGGGTCTGTCGCCCGGGGCGCGTACGCGCCGATACCCGAACAGGAACAGGGGGAGGCATTCACGATCACCCTGAAGGCGGGTATCACGGGCGACAGCAATATCTTCGGCGACCGGGCCTCCGAGATCGAGAGCACCGTCGTCTCCGTTTCGCCCAAGGCGGCCCTGAACCTGTCGCTCACGAGCCAGACGTTCTTCTCCGCGTTCTACCAGCCGACCCTCGAGCACTTCGACAACAGGCCGGGGGACAAGACGCTGGACAGCCACCAGGTGATGGCACGCGTCGCGCACCAGTTCAGCGGCGCCACCACCATCGACGTCACGAACGTATTCACAACGCAGAGGAATCCGGAATCCCTGCTCGCCGGCCTGCCCGTCAATTCCGACCAGTCCTTCAAGAGCAACGAGCTGAACCTGATCTTCGATACCTCGCTGAACCCGCGCTCGACCCTCACGATCAAGGGTCGCTCCGGGGTCTTCCGGTACGACAGTGCAAAGTTGAGCGCCAACCTGGACCGGGCGGAGAACCTTATCGGCGTCTCGGCAAGCTATGACATGGTCCCGGAACTCAGCCTGAATGGAGAACTCCGGCTCATGGCGATCGATTACCGCACGGACGGATCCACCAAGGACAAGAACTCGGTGTTCTTCCTGCTTGGCGGAGACTACCTGGTCGCGGAAACGCTCACGGCTTCGGCCCGCGTCGGTGTCGAACAGCGCGATCGTGCCGGAACCGAGCGCAGCTCCAGGTCGCCTTACTTCGAGCTGACCGGCACGTATGACTATGCGGAGGGCAGTTTGCTTTCCGGCGGGATCATCATGGCCTACGAGGAGGCTTCCAACGTCGCCCAGTTCACCGACACGAAGGCCCGGAGATTCTTCGCCAACCTGCAGCACGCCATCACGCCCCTGATCACGGGCTCGGCTGCGCTCCACTACGAGCCCTCGCAGCTGAAGGGGCGCATCGGCAACGCGGACGTCGACGAATCCACCATGCGGCTCGGCCTGGCTCTCACTTACGCACCGCTGCCGAATCTTTCGGTCTCCGCAACCTTTGACCGGGACGATGTCAAATCTGACGAAGCATCCCGGGAATTCGACCGAAACCGCTTCGGCGTCTCCGGGACCTACACGTTTTGACGGCCGGGCGCGCGGGGCCCCACGGAATTCATGGCACTTCAGTCCGCCAGCCGCGAAAGCGCATCCCTCGCCGATTTCCTGAACCTCGTTCGTCAGCGCAAGGCGCTGATAGCCCTCCTGCTGACCGCCGTGGTGATCGTCACCCTCGGCGTCACTGCGTTTCTGCCGCGGTGGTACCTCGCCACCACGAAGGTCCTCGTCGAAAAGCCCGAGGGCGAAGTGAAGCTCTTCCAGGCCCAGAGTTCGAGCGCGTACGATCCCTACTTCCTGCAGGACCAGTTCCGGATCATGCAGTCCGAGAAGATCCTGTATCCGGTCATCGAGAGGCTGAACCTCAACTCCCGCATCGGAGCCTCGCTCGGCAGCCCAGTGCCCCTCGAGAACGCGATCACCTACCAGTACCTGCTCCAGAAGATGGTGCGCATCGAGGCCCCGAGGAACTCGTCGGTCATCGAGATCAATGTCTACGCACAGGATCCGGCCCTGGCAGCTGAGATCGCCAACGAGCTGGCCAACGTCTACTCGGCGGACCGGATCGCGGAGGCGACCGCCTCGCAGCGAGAGGGACTCGAGGAGCTGCAGCGCCAGCTCGCGGCCCAGGAGCAGGTGGTAACCAGCCAGCGCGACGTGGTGGAGGCGCTGCGCCGCGACCTCAACATCTCGGGCGTCGACCTCACGGCGCGCAGTTCCGACCTGGAGATCGAGACACTCTTCCAGCTTCAGAACTCGCTCATCGCCCTCCGGACCGACGCCGCCGGCAAGCGCGCGCGATACGAGAGCTTTCGCGCGATTCCCGAGGAGGAGCGCATTTCCTTGGTCAACTCGGAGCTGATTCCCGACCCGAACATCCAACAGCTGCACCAGGCCTACCTGATCGCCGAGCAGGAGGTTGCGAGGCTGCGCGGCAGCCTTGGGGACCAGCACCCCGACATGCAGGCGGCCCAGGAGACCCTGAACACGCGACGGGGACAGCTCGACGCCCAGCTCCGTGGCTTCGAGCGGGGACTGCAGATCGCAGCCGAGGAAGCGGCGACCCGGGTCCGCCAGCTTGAGCAGGAACTGGAGAGCGCCAAGGCGGCGCAGATCCTCTCGGCGCAGGAACGCAGGCGGCCCTTTGACGATGCGCTGCAGCGCCTGGAGAACGAGTCGCGCCTGCGCGATGTGCTCTCCCAGACGCTTCGCCAGAGGGAGATCGATTTCCAGGTGCCGAAGCGCACCATCGAGATCCTGAACGTGGCGGAACCGGCCCGCTGGGCCAGCAAGCCCAACTGGACCCTGAACCTGGCGTTCGCACTGCTTTTCGGGGGCCTGCTCGGGCTCGGTGTCGCGGTATCGCTCGAGTACTTCGACACGAGCTTTCGCGACCTGAACGATGTCGAGAGCCGGCTGAAGCTCCCGGTGCTCGGCGTCATCCCGCTCTCGGGGATGACGGGCGACCCGATGGACGACCCTGCTGAAAGCGAGCCGTACCGGGTGCTGCTCACGAATCTGAACCTCACCTTGAAGCCCGGTGAGCCCGCGAGCCTCGTGATTTTCTCCGCAGGACCGGGCGAGGGAAAGTCCACGACGCTGAATCGGCTCGCGTGCCTCATGGCGGCGGGCGGCGAACGCGTGCTCCTGGTCGACTCCGACCTGAGGCGCCCGCGCCAGCATCAGCTGGCCGGGCGGCCACGCAGTCCCGGACTCGGAGACCTGATCACGGGGAATTCGGACCTGGGCAGCGTGGTCCAGAAGGGGATTGTACCCAATCTCGACTTCATCCCGAGCGGAACGCGTGGCGATGTAACTCTTGGGCTCGTGCACGGCAATCGCCTGCGCGACCTGATTTCGACTGCGCGCGGGCAGTACGACAAGATCGTCTTCGACTCGCCTCCGGTCATCGGGGTGAGCGATGCGAGCGTGATCGGCAGTGTCGTCGATGGCGCGATCCTGCTGATCCAGCACCGCCGCAATCCGGCCAGCATGGTTGAGCGTGCCCGCCAGATAATCGACGGCCTGAAGATTCCGATCCTCGGAGTCGTGCTGAATCAGGTGCCGAACGACTCGGGAGAGGATTTCAGCTACTACACCTCGAATTACTCCTATTATGGCGTCGGTGAAAAGCGGAGGCGCCGCAGGTCCAGCGGCTCGGGCAATGCCGAGACCGGCTCCGGGAAGCCGGCGCCGCGGGACAGCCTGGACCTCGACGAGTAGGCGGGATCAGCCGGGAAACCCGGTCCCTAGGAAGGCGGCATAGGCCGCGACGAAGATCCAGCCGAACCAGCGAGGGGGGCCGCCGAAGAGTATCCAGCCGCCATGGACGATCGTCGCCGCCGCGACGATCGTGAGTCCGAGGGTGAGATTTCCGGAAGTTGGTACCGGGCTCAGGATGGCGGCAAGTCCGAGGCTGAGCGGAATGCAAATGTGGCAGTCGCCGGCCTGCGACGCGTACACGACGTCCGCCCTTCGGGTTCGCGCGTAGTAGAGCGCGACGATCGCGTTCGGCAGGACCATCAGCCAGGCGCTGAGCCATCCGAGGTGGCGCACGCTGAAGAATCCCGTTCTCCGGTCGGATACCCAGGCGACAAGCCACTCGATGCTCACGAAGAGGCAATAGGCGCAGGCGAGCACAGCCGCTCCGTCGAGCAGGAGCCCGATACCCAGGCTGCGCTTCTTCCTGACGTTGTGGCGCATCACCTCGAATGCCTGCAGGCACTGCCAAAACAGAAAAAGTGCGACGAGCGCGAGTCCATCGTTGCGGTCGAGGGAACCGTCACGGCCGAGAACCCATGCGACACCCGAGAAGAACAGCATCGCCGCGAGCGTCATGAGCAGCTCGAGGCGGGTCAGTAGGCCGGCTGCCTCGGCTTTCGCGTTTCGTCGCCGGCCGCTCCCGGAGGGATTCAGGTTCAGCCCCCAGGCCAGCAGCGGAATCGCGAGCACCAAGGTGAGGTTCGTGACGTTGTTCACGATCGCGTTGGTTGCGATCTCCCCGGGAGGCAGCCCTTCGGCGTGCACGACCCAGACGAACACGAGATTCCCGAGGCCGGAGCAGTAGGGGATCACGATGGCGCCGAGAGCCGTTCCCTCGAGGCCCCGCTCCAGCATCGCCTCCAGCCGCCAGATCATGAGGCCGGATGCGGCTATGAAGATGATCAGCCAGGTCCAGACACCCTCGAGACCCAGAAGGGCAACGAGCTCACCGAGTGGATTCATCGGTATTCCATTCGAGCCGGTAACGCCCGGCCGAGCGACGAAGGAGCAGGAGCTTGCCGAATGTCCGGCTGAGCGCGCTCGAGTTCAAGGTATGTCGAGTCGCTCCCGCTGCGACCACCGAGCCGTTGCGTAGCAGCAGCACCTTTGCGAATTCGGGAAGAATCTCCTCCACGTGGTGCGTCACGAGAACGAGTGCGGGGCCGCTGCGCCGCCTTCCGAGTCGCCCGATGAACGCCAGCAGCCTTTCCCGCGCCACGGGGTCGAGTCCGGCGCAGGGTTCGTCGAGCAGCAGCAAGCGCGGACGGTTCATCAGGGCACGGGCGATGAGGACGCGCTGGCGCTCGCCCTGGGAGAGGAATTCCCACGGCCGGGTCGCGAGATGACGGATGCCAGCCCAGGCGAGCAGCCGTCGGGCCTCACGTTTGTGGGTCGGGGTGACCCGTGCCCAGAGGTCGAACTGGGCGAATCGCCCGCTGATGACGGTCTCGAGAGCGGTCTCGGCTCCCGGGATCGATGAAGCGAAGGCGCTGGTGACGATGCCGACTGAAAGCCGAAGGTCCCGCCAGTCGGTCCGTCCGTAGGTGCGCCCGAGCACCCGGATCTCCCCGTCGGTGGGCGCCAGGTAGCCCATGAGAACGCGCAGCAGAGAGGTCTTCCCGGAACCGTTCGGGCCGAGCAGGGCCCAGTGCTGGCCCGCCCCGACGGTCCAGTCGATGCCGCGCAGGATACGCGTGGTGCCCCGCGTGACGCGTACGTTCCTGACCTCGAGCACGGGGACCATGCGGGACATTGGCGGGAGCGGATTAGCGCCGTCAATCGCCGCGCGCCCTGTCAATTTATCCGGTCGCTCCCGGCGGAAATTGCGTGCCTGATGGGGGAGGCCAAAGCAGCCTGCCACCCATGAGCGGAAGCGAACGTGCCCGGATCGAGCTGCGCCTGCGCGACCTGTCCCAGCTGTTCAACTCGCTGGATCCGTCGCCCTTCGTCGACCGCGACCTCGACGGCAACGCCCACGAATTCATCGTGAGCTGGGCGCGCGAGTTCCCTGTCGGGCGCGACCTGGAGCTGCGCATCCACCTCGCGACGCAGCCGGACACCGGAAAGGCGGACTCGGTGCAGGATGCCGTGCGCCATTATTTCGCGTACCAGTCGGACATGAAGCGCAAGGCACTGCGTCAGCTCCTGCGCCAGGGGCGCATGAGCCTCGCGGTGGGGCTCGTGTTTCTGACCGCATGCATGATGCTCGCGGAATTCGTGCTCACCCGGGGTGGCGGGCCGGGAGGATTCCCGGAAATCCTCGCCTCCGGCCTGACGATCGTGGGGTGGGTCGCCATGTGGCGCCCGCTCGAGATCTACCTCTACGAGTGGTGGCCTCTCTGGGAGGATCTGCGCCATCTGGACCGCCTGGCCCGGATGCGCGTGAAGATCCATATGCCGCAAGGTGGCGGGACCGGGACGACGGCGAGCTGAAGAGCACGCCGGCAGTTGCGGCTGCCTCTTGCGGAATGCGCGCAGTGGCCCTTGGATCGCCTGATGGCTGAATCCGCCTACGAGGAACTTGTCGCGCGCCTCAAGCGGGCCCACCTGCTTGGCAGCGTCGGCGACCTGCTCGGTTGGGACGAGCAAGTGAACCTGCCTGCCAACAGCGCCGGGCAGAGGTCGGCCCAGATGTCGGTGATGGCCGAGACCACTCATGCGGCGGCGACCGACCCGGCGATAGGAACACTTCTGACGTCTCTCGAAAAGCCGGATGCCTGGAGTGCTCTCACCGCCGACCAGTGCGTGGTGGTGCGGGAGGCGCGCCGAAACTTCGATCGGCTGACCCGCCTGCCTGCGGCATTCGTGCGCGAGCAGGCCCTTGAGGCGAGCCGTTCCTACCACGCCTGGGTGGCTGCCCGGGAAAACGACGACTTTCGCGCCTTCGCACCTCACCTCGAGAAGCAGATCGACCTCGCGCGGCGCGAAGCGGCACACGTCGGGCAGGGAGACGCACCGTACAACTACATGATCGACAAGCACGATCCTGGGATGACCGCACAGGTCATCGGCCGGCTTTTCGACGAGCTGAAGGCGGGCCTGGTGCCCTTTGCGAAGTCGGTGCTCGATTCCGGCGTTCGTCCGCCGATGGGACTACTGCGCGGTTTTCCGGCGGACCGACAGAAGCAGCTGCTTGAGGAAGTGGCGCGCTGCCTGGGCTTTGATTTCTCCCGCGGTCGGATCGACATATCGCCCCATCCCTTCTGCGGCGGAAACGGCGAGGATACGCGCATGACCACGCGATTCGACGAGGACAATCCGCTCCAATCGCTCTTCGGTGCGATCCACGAGACCGGCCATGGTCTTTACGAGCAAGGTCTGCCTGCCGAGGATGCGGGAACGGCGCTCGGGACAGCCGCAGGCATGGCGGTTCATGAATCCCAGAGTCGCCTGTGGGAGAACCAGGTCGGTCGCGGGCGCCCGTTCTGGCGGCACCTCGAACCACGGTTTCGCGAGCTTTTCTCGAAGCAGACCGCGTCCATCTCATCTGACGAGCTGTTTCTTGCCATCAACGCGGTTGGGAGGACTCCCGTCCGGGTGGAGGCGGATGAGGTTACCTACAACCTCCACATCATTCTTCGGTTTGAGATTGAGCAGCGCCTTTTCTCCGGAGAGCTCGCGGTCGCCGACCTGCCCGGAGCCTGGCGAGAGGCGATGCAGAACCTGCTCGGAATCGTGCCGGCGGACGACCGGGAGGGGGCGCTGCAGGACGTGCACTGGTCGGGCGGCGCCTTCGGCTATTTTCCAAGCTACTGTCTCGGCAACATGCTCGCGGCACAGCTGTGGTATCGGGCGCTGGACTTTCTGCCCGGGCTTGAGGGTGACCTCGAGAACGGCGATTGCTCGCTTCTGCTTGGATGGCTACGCGAGCAGGTGCATGCGAAGGGCCGCAGGCTCAACCTGCTCGAGCTGACCCAGGAGGTGACCGGAAAGCCCCTCGGTCCGGAGGCGCTACTTCGCTACCTGAAGGAGCGTTATGGCCCGCTCTACAATCTGGAATGAGGCATCTGCTCTACCCGTGACACTCATCGACACCCACTGCCATCTCGACGGCTACCTTTCCCGCGGCGAACTCCCGGGCGTACTCGAACGGGCGCGTGCGGCGGGCCTTGAGTCGATGATTGCAGTCGGCACCGGCCCTGAGGATTGGGCGCTCTATCGCGGACTTTCCGCAAAGCATGCCGGTATGGTTCGCTATTCGGCAGGCCTGCATCCGTGTCATGTGGATGAGGGGTGGAAGGGAGCCCTGGCTACGCTCGAATCGTTCTGGGGTGCGTCGGCGCATCGACCTCTCCCCGTGGCGCTCGGCGAGTGCGGGCTCGACCGGTTTCACCTGCCGAAGGATTCAGATGAAGCGGCGCGCGTGTTCGGCTGGCAGCAGGAGGCATTTCGATACCAGCTGGAGATCGCAGGGCGGCTGAAGTGTCCGCTGATCATCCATTCGCGGAATGCCTTCACGGATACAGTGAAGCTGATCGACGAGTCGGGCGTGGATTGGAAACGCGTGGTATTTCACTGCTTCTCGGAGGGTGCGGCGGAGGTTGCCGAGCTCGTGAAGAGGGGAGGGCGCGCGTCTTTCACGGGCATTCTCACCTATCGCAATGCGCCTGCGGTGCGCGATGCCGCCCGAGCGCAGGGACTTGACCGATTCATGGTGGAGACGGATGCGCCCTACCTGGCGCCGATGCCGCACCGCGGTAAGACCAACGAGCCCGCCTGGGTGCGGCATGTCGCGGAGTACGCGGCGGCTGAAGTGTTCGGGGTCACCCTCGAATCGCTCGCGGCGACGACCACGCGCAACGCACGGGAGTTTTTCGGTATCGGGTGAAACCGGGGATCCATCTCATGCGAGGCAGTCGGCACACTTTTTAACCACTGATCCTCACTGATTGGCACTGATTTGAACCGGAGGATCTTGGGTGGGGTCTGCGACCGGAAAATCGCGGTGAGCCGCGATTAGGATCGGTTCGGTTTTCGTGCCTTCTTGTGCCTTTTCGTGGCCAATGCGGCCCGATGACCGATCCGCAAAGTAGTCGTGATTGAGTCTGCAACCATCCGTTCGAATCTGCGGATAAGAATCCGACTATGCTGTTCGCCGGCTTACCGGCCCGAAACGCTGGCGCGTTCCGCTACGTTTCTGGTTGTCGGATGAAGCTCTCAGGCTTCGTCGAACTTGCGCGCGAAGAGCGCCTCAAGTTCGCCAAGCATGTCCTCGGCGTCTGCGCCGGTGGCGATGAACTTGACCTTCGAGCCCTCGCCCGCGGCCAGCATCATGAGGCCCATGATGCTCTTGCCGTTCACCTGCTCATCCTCCTTCTCGACGAACACGTCCGCTTTGAACTTGTTCGTGATCCTCACGATCATCGCTGCCGGGCGGGCGTGAATGCCCATCTTGTTACGGACGACCAGCTCCCGGGAATGCTGCCGGTTGGCTGATGAGGCTTCGGTTTTGTCCATGCGTTTCGCGTCTGTAAGACCCGCCAAATTCCGGGCATGCCACCCGGCTTGCAACCTAAAATCCAGCAGCCACCATGCCGGGACTCAATGTCCAATCTGGCGATCATCATACCCTGCCGGCTTGAGTCGACGCGCTTCCCGCGGAAACTGCTCCATCCCATACGGGGAAAGCCGCTTGTGCTCTGGGTCGCCGAGCGCCTGAAGTCGCAGTCTCCCGACATTCCGGCCTGGTTTGCGGTGGACAGCCCGCTCTTGCGGGAGCCGCTTGAGAAGGCGGGGTTCCGGGTTGTCATGACCAGCACCGACCATTCGACGGGATCTGACCGCCTCGCCGAGGCGAACCGGACTGTCGGTGCCGACCTCGTGCTCAACATCCAGGCCGACGAGCCGCTCGTCACGGGTGCCCAGATACGCGAGCTGGCCCGGCTCATCTCGGGGCGCTCCCCGGTGGCTACGCTCGCCTCGCGGTTTCGAAAGGCAGACGACTTCCTCAACCCGAACCAGGTCAAGGTTGTGATTCGCGAGGACGGTCGCGCCCTTTTCTTCAGCCGCTCGCCAATGCCGTTTGCGCGCGGACTCGGAGGCCGTGTCGACGACGCATGGCTCGCGGAGAATCCCTGTTACAGGCATCTCGGCCTGTATGCCTATCATGCCTCGTTTCTCGACCGGTTCGTGAGGCTCCCTCCGGGCCGACTCGAGCAAATCGAGAAGCTCGAGCAGCTTCGTGTGCTCGAGTCGGGTCACGACATCGTGGTCGGCATCACGGACGATCCGACAATCGGGATCGACACTCCCGAGGACGCGGTGAAGTTCGAGCAATGGCTCGACGCCTGAGCGTAGAGCTCGGCTCCTTTACGTATCCAACCGACCCGAATCCCATGGCCAGATCCTCAAACAAGCCGAGCCGCGGCGTCGTTCCGAAGTCCCTGGAATCGGCGCTCGAGTCGATCGGTGCCCGCATTCCGGAGATCGTAGCCCTGTTCGACCACATCGAGGATCTGCAGTTCTGGATCAAGGGCCGCAGCGGCACGTTCATCTGGGTCAATGTGCCCTTCCTGCTCAATTACGGCCTGAAGCACCGTTCGCAGGTAATCGGACGGACCGACCTCGACCTCTCCGATGCGGCGCTTGCAAGCCAGTTCCAGCTCGACGACGAGAAGGTCCTGTCCGGCGTGAGCATCCACTCGCGCGTGGAACTGGTGGGACGATTCAATCACACGGCACTCTGGTCGGTGACGACCAAGATCCCGCTTCACGACCGGGCCGGGCGGATCATCGGCACTGCCGGCGTCACGAAACCTCTGCGGCACCAGGCAGCCTCCGTGCCGCAGGAATCGCCGCTCAGCGCGGCGGTCCGCTACATCAGCCAGCGGTACGGAGAACCAATCACGACGCTCGACCTGGCTCGGGCCTGCGGGATGTCCCAGAGGGCTTTCCAGCGCCAGTTTGCGGCGACCTACCACATGCCGCCGCACGACTACCTCCGCAACATGCGCATCCGGCTCAGCTGCAGTGGCCTCGTGTTCTCGAACCGGAGCATCGCGGAAGTCGCGAGCGAGTTCGGGTTCTCGGACCAGAGTCACTACACGCGGGAGTTTCGCCGGATCATGGCTGAAACCCCGCGTGCCTACCGGCTGCGCCACGGGCGAAGACTGGGGTAGCGGCCCGGCGGTCCCCACGGGAGAAAGGATCGGAGTTTTTTTCCCGCGGAGCAGCGGCGCACAGGGTGGGTTCTTTAACCACTAATCCACACTGATTCTCGCTAATCCCAGGCAGCTTTTTTTGGGGTGGATGTCAGCCGATCTGCCCTCGGAGTTTTTTGCCACGAAGAGGCACAAAAACTCACAAGAAAATACCTCGGATTTCAGAATCCCTTTTTGTGAATCTTTGTGCCTTTTTGTGGCTAAAAATTCTGGGGTTCGAGCCGTTTCTCGCAGCAGCACGTCGAGGCCGCAGGGAAGAATTCCCGCGTCCCGGAGAGGGACAGTCTTAAGGTGGGTCACCAGAGCCCTTTTCGGGCGAAGGCCGCCAATTGTTGGCGTGACTGTTCTATGTTGGGCGCGTCCCGATGCGCTATACTGCTGTCCACGATCGGCAAGTCGTCGGTCGTGTGCCCCCAAAGGAAATGCCTCACGAGTCGGTTTCTGCAGTTTCGCATGCGCGCGATTGTGCGTCGGCATCCGGCCGCAGGCACGGAATCGGCCGCAGGCACTATGGGTGGGGCGTTCTCAATTTCGGCTCGGTGGGCACTGTGAAGGGGGTAAGTAGCAGGAAGGGATCGGGTGTGAGGCACCTGAACCCATCGGATCCCACCGAGCCGATCCTCTCCCTTCGGTCCGGCCCTGGTTTTCGCCGGGCCCGAACGGAATTGCCTGAACTGCCGGACGGAACCTAGTTTTCCCACCGGCCTTACCCCACGGGCTCCCCCCTCCGCGCCTGTTCGTTCTCCACCTTTCAGTTCGTCCCATCACATCCATGAATGCCCCCAAGCTCCTCGCCTTCGCCCTCGCCACTGTGCTTGCCCCTTCGCTGTTTGCCGGCGCCGCGGGCAACATTCCCAATAATCCGCCGCCTCCGTCCGACACCATCGCGTCGCTTCCCGTGATCACCCCTTCGATCGCGGAGCAGGTGAACGCCCAGATCGAGAGCGGGCAGATCGCCGTGCCGGAGGGCTTCTCGGTCAATATCTTTGCGACGCCGCCGGTCGTCTATTCCTCGACGGCGGTCACCGCCACGGTGGACGGCACGGTCTACGCCGGTCTCGACGGCAATTCCGCGCAGGGGCAGTGGGTTGGACTTGGACGCATCGTCCGGCTGCGCGACCTCGACAACGACGGTGTCGCCGACGAGGTGAAGCCCTTCGTGCCCGATCTCGATTCGGTTCGCGGTCTCGTGTGGTACAATGACCGCCTCATCGTAATGCACGCGCCTTTCATCAGCGCGTTCTACGACCGCGACGGCGACGGCATCGCGGAGCAGCGCGAGACGCTCATCACGGGCGTGGGCAGGCCGGTCGCAGAACTGCGGGTCGACCACGGCCAGAACGGACTCGAGGTGGGCATGGACGGATGGATCTACCTGGCGTTGGGCGACGAGGGCATGCGCGCCACGGGCAAGGACGGGCGCAACGTCATCTCGCACGGCGGCGGCGTTGTCCGCTTCCGTCCCGATGGCACGGGCCTCGAGATGTGGGCCGTTGGAACGCGCAACATCTACGGCGTGGCTGTCGGGCCGCTGCTCGATGCATTTGCCCGCGACAACACCAACGATGGCGGCGGCTGGGACGTGCGCATGCATTACTTCTCGGGCCTGACCGACCACGGCTATCCCTCCCGGTACATCAACTTCGGCGAGGAGATCGTGCAGCCGATCGCCGAGTATCCCGGCGGCTCGGGCACGGGCGCGCTCTGGCTCGACGAGCCCGGAATTCCCGCCGAGTGGAACAATATCCCGCTGACGGCGGACTGGGGTCAGCAGGGCATGTTCCGACATGTCTTCACCCCGAATGGCGCCACCTACGACGTATCGAACGACATGTTCCTCCGCGCGCCGCAGCCGATCGATGCCGACGTCGACGGCAACAGCACCATCTACTACGCCACCTGGAAGGGCGGCGGCTTCAACTGGACCGGCCCCCTTTCGAACGGACTCCTGCTTCGCGTGGTTCCCAACGGATACACGCCCGAGCCGCTCCCGAATTTTGACCAGATCAGCGTCGCCGAGCTCGTCGCGCTCCATGAGTCCCCCAGCTACAAGCGCCGTATCGAGGCGCAGCGCGCCGTCCTGAGGCGCGCGGGCAGTGCCGCCCAGGCGGCGCCCCTGCTCGAGGCCCTCATGAGCGACACGTCGAAGGACCTGAAATTCCGTGTCGCCGCCCTGTTCACCTACAAGCAGCTGCGCGGCGCGGCCGCGAATCCTGTCATCGGCCGCATGATTGCCGACACGAGCATCACCGCCTGGGCGCTGCGCGCGCTGGGCGACGACATGTCGGCGACGGCGGGCATCCCCTTTGAGGCGGTCACCGCCAGCCTGCGCTCCTCGGATCCCCGGGTGCGCAAGGAGGCCCTCATCACGCTCGCCCGTGCCGGCGCCCAGCAGTACGCGACGGTGATGACGCCCCTGCTTGCAGACCAGGACGATATCGTCTCGCACACCGCGGTCCAGGCGCTCCGCCAGCTTCACGCGGTCGATGCGACTCTCGCGGTCGTCGACCTGGCGGATGCACCCCCGGCGCTGCGCTCCCGTGCGCTCATGGTGCTTCAGAGTTTTCACGAGGAGCCTGTCGTCAATGCCCTTGCGACACGTCTAGGACGCGAGACCAATGTCGACCGCCGGGGAGACCTGGTGTCCACGATCGCCCGCCTGGCGAACCAGGAGGCGGAGTGGAACGGCGACTGGTGGGGCACGCGCCCCGACACGACCGGGCCCTATTTCGAGCCGGTTGCCTGGGATGAAACCGAACGGATCTCGACGGCGCTGAACCAGGTGCTGCAGCAGGCTGGGCCTCAGGAGACCGTTGCCCTCGGGCGCGAATTCCAGCGCATGGGTGTCTCGGCCGGTGCCGCGGTCGAGAAGTTTATCGCGTTCGCCGACACCGAGCCGGCGCTCATCCCGCAGATCACTTCCTATTTCGCGCGTGCCGATTCCGTTCCCGCCAACGCGATTCCGGTGCTTGTTCGCGCAATCAATGATCCCACGACGGCGGCCGACGTTCGAGCCGAGGCGCTTCGTGCCGCGGTTAAGACCGACAGCCGCGAAGCCTGGGAGGCCGTGATTCCTGCGATGCAGTCGCTTGGCGCCCCCCGCGGCGCCGGGGGAGGTGGGCCGGGGGGCGGGCGCGGG
>JAYQOU010000001.1:174235-174789 GCA_038144975.1 Candidatus Salsuginivita brisbanensis
TAACCCCCCACCCCCGCTACGCGGGGGGGCCGGTTATCCCTGCGAGCCTGGGGCGGGGCGCGCCCGGGGGCGCCGGTCGAGGTGGCCGCGGTGGCGGCCGAGGTGGCCGGGGAGCGATCGCAGTTGCCCCCACGGCTGCGGACCTGAACCCCGCACAGCAGGTCGTGGTGAACGAACTGATCGCCACTCCGACCAATGCGCTCTTGCAGACAGTGGTCCAGGCGCGCAACGCCGTCATCGCCGCTAGCCTGTCGGATCTGGCGAACGCTGCCGCGGTTCAGAATAGCGTTGCCGAGCTGATTTCCGCCGAATTGGCCCTCGCCAACGGTCGGGCCGATGCGTTCGCGAGGGTACAGGCTTCGGCGGCACGCCTCAATGCGCAGCAGATCGGCGCCTTTGCCCTGGCCCAGGCCACCGCTACGCCTGCTGCTGCCGCTGGCGGACGCGGCGGTGGTGGCGGAGGGCGCGGTGGCGCTCGGCGCAGCATGGGGGGGCGCAGCCCGGGTTGGGGGGGGGGGTGGCCCGGGCGTGAGCCCGTACAGCAGGGCGTGGGG
>JAYQOU010000001.1:174799-203149 GCA_038144975.1 Candidatus Salsuginivita brisbanensis
GGGCTGACCGAAGCCGGATTGCGGTGGCGGATGCCCCGTCGATCGAGCAGTACCTGCAGCTCTTCGTCCAGACCGCGGGCGCTATGGATGGCCAGCGTTCCCAGCTTGCGGATACCGTTCTGCTCGAGCTTGCGAACCGCCGCATTGGAGCCCCGGGGCCGATCCAGGCCGCCATGCGGGCTCTCGATGCCGGCTGGAGCGATCCCCGACGCAGGATTCAGATCATGATGGCAGCCATCGATGCAGACAATGCCGGCCGCGCAAACCAGATCGTTGCCGCCATGGACGACGCGGATCCCGCAGTCGCGAGCGTCGCCCGCTATGCGGTGCAGCAGCTCGCCATCGATCCTGAACAGCTTCGCGCGCGCGCCACGCAGCCGAAGATTTCCTCGATGTCCGTGGCCACTGTCCTCGACGCTGTTGCGACCGGAGGGAATCCGATACGCGGTGGCCGGCTCCTGAATGAAGTCGGCTGCCTGGCGTGCCATACCGTCAGTGCCGACGATCAGCCTCGGGGACCGTTCCTCGGTGCGATCGCTGACATCCTGCAGCGCCGCGAGCTTGCCGAGGCGATCCTCGACCCGAATCGGACGATCTCGCAGGGCTTCGCCACCAATGCGATCACGCTCACCGACAATTCGGCGGTGGCGGGCTTCGTGGTGCGCGAGGGCGGCGGCAACATCACCATCCGGACGATCCTCGGACAGGAGCAGCGGATCCCGGTCGCGAACATCGCCTCCCGCGTGGAACTCGAAACCTCGCTGATGCCTGCGGGCCTCGTGAACGACCTCACGGTCGGTGAGTTCCAGGACATGCTCGCCTACCTCGAGAGCCTGGCGAATCCCTGATTTCGTTGGCAGCCACCTTCCCTTGCAGCGGCGCCGTGTTCCCGACCGGGTACACGGCGCAGCTTTTGGGTCGCCTCGGCGCGCCACTCTTCTAACACGTTCCCCCAACACTCCATGTCCAGCCGCCCCGTAACCCTGTTCACTGGCCAGTGGGCCGACCTGCCGATCGCACAACTGGCGCCGCTTGCCAAGAAGATGGGCTATGACGGACTCGAACTCGCCTGTTGGGGCGACCACTTCGACGTCGTCAAGGCGCTCTCGAGCAAGAAGTACCTCGCCGGTCTCTGGGACCTGCTTCGCGCGAACGGCCTCACCTGCTACGCGGTCTCGAATCACCTGGTGGGCCAGGCTGTATGCGACCTGATCGACGGGCGGCACAAGTCGATCCTGCCGCCGGAAGTCTGGGGCAATGGGAATCCGGAGGGTGTGCGGCGGCGGGCAGCAAAGCGGATGATCGATACCGCCAGAGCGGCGCGCGCGTTCTTCGACGTCCGTCCCGGCCGGGGCGTTGGCCTGCAGCATCCTGCGGTCGTCAACGGGTTTACGGGCTCCTCCATCTGGCACGCGACCTATGCCTTCCCTCCGACGCCGCAGTCGATGTGGGAGAAGGGATTCGCCGACTTCGGCAAGCGGTTCGGGCCGATCCTCGATGCCTTCGAGAAGGTCGACGTGAACTTCGGGCTCGAGGTGCACCCGACCGAGATCGCGTTCGACATCGCCACCGCGCAGCGCGCGATCGATGCAGTGAAGGGTCACCGGCGCTTTGGGTTCAACTATGATCCCTCGCACTTTGCCTACCAGGGCGTCGACTACGTGAAGTTCATCCGCACCTTCGGCGACCGCATATTCCACGCCCACGTGAAGGACGTGTGGTGGGGCCATGGCGACGGAAGCGTAGGCGTGTTTGGCGGTCACACGGATTTTGGCGACGCTCGCCGCTATTGGGATTTCCGCTCGCCGGGCCATGGCGACGTGCGCTTCGAGGACATCATTGTCGCGCTGAACGACGTGAAGTACCGCGGGCCGCTCTCGGTCGAGTGGGAGGACATCCGAATGGACCGGGTGCATGGCGGCACCGAGGCCGCGGCCTTCGTGCGGAAGATCGACTTTCCGCCGAGCGCAGTGGCCTTCGACGCGGCCTTCGACAAGAAGAACCAGTAGGGCTGCGACTCGGACGTCGGAGGGCCGGGGCAATCTGTTCGATCTGATTCCCGCAGGGATCGCGGGGAACGCGGAGAGTGAATAGAATTAGACCTCTGCGGTCTCGGCGAGCTCTGCGGGAGATGGGCTCGAAAGTTCGGTCACTCGCGCTTCAGCTAGCAAACCCGGATTGAGGTCAGCGACCATCAGCGGTTAGGACCTCCAGTTGAAATGAAGCCCGTGACCGCGCCCGCGGACCGAACCAAGGAATTTCTGACGGAAGAACGCTGCTGGATCGTCGAGGCTTGGAATGATCCGTCAGACGGCGCGGTCTCTATCGCCCGTGCCCGCGTCGAGCCGGGCGTGGTCACACGGCCGCACCGGCTGAACGGGGTCGTCGAGCGCTATGTCATCGTCGAAGGCACGGGTCGTGTGAAGGTTGGCGACCTTCCGGCGACCGAGGCTGGCCCCGGCGACGTGGTGATAATCCCGGCGGGCGTCGCCCAGAGCATCGAGAACACGGGAACGGGAAATCTCGTCTTCTACTGCGTGTGTACGCCGCGATTCACTCCCGGGTGTTACGAGGCAGTGGAAGGGTGAGGGGAAGTGCCGCCTGCGCGGCGGCGGCGCATTGCTGTTCAGACTTTCAGCGCACTGAAAATACGACCGGCACCTCGATCCACGACGAAACCGGAACGCCGTTGCTGCGACCGGCCTTGAAGCGCCAGCGCATGACCGCATCGAGTGCTGCGCGGTCGAATTCGCTCTGGGTCGATTCGACCACTCGGGGAGAACGTACGCGACCCTCGGTGTCGACGACGAGCCGGATGACCACCTCGCCCCGAATACCCTGCTTGCGCATGGCCGAGGGATAGGTCGACAGCGGCGCGACGATCGGCACGGGCTGGGAATCGAGCAGCGAAGCGTCGAAGATCTGCTCCGTGGCGGAATAGAGGGGGGTGTTCGGGATGGTCACGGCGAAGATGCTGGGCGCGAGGTTCGTCTGGGGCGGTGGCTGAATCGGCTGGGTGAAATCCTTGGGTTGGGGCGCCTGCAGCAGTTCGGGCTGCATGATCGGCACGGGTGCGACTGGCGATTCGATGGACTCCGGAGATTCCACCGGCTCCTGTATGTCATCGGGCAGGGCAGGAATCAGGAAGACGGGAATCGGATCGTTAGGAAGTGGCGAAGGCGGCACGTACTCGCTTCCGAGGAGCTGGCCCAGCGTCACAGCACCGATGTGAAGTAATGCTGAGCACAGGATTCCGGCTTTTAGGTCGCGTCTCATGGCATCCAGTGGGTTCCAGTGGAGATAACGCGCGTGGATGTCCCGTTATTAGCCCGAACAGTCCACCTGGTTCGTGAAACGCCCTGCGCTCTCTGCGATCCCTGCGTGAAACGGATTGGCTGGTGCATTCTGGTTGCCTTGGGTTTGGATGACTCCAAGCGTGCCCGGACCCCGGTTCTTTTCGCCCCTGCTGTAGGGCTGATGTTGGTCTATCCCTCCACCTCCAGCCATGAATCACTGTCGCCTCTCTTCGACGCGCCTCCTGCTTGCTGCGTCCCTGCTTTCGGTTGCCTCCGTTCCGGCCTTCGCCCAGGTCGGTCCGGCGCCGGGCATTCCCACGCTCCGTTTCACCGGGTCGCCGCCTGCGGGCTTCGCGGCCGGCTTCGGCGGGCGCGGAGGCGCCGGAGGGGTGTCGCTCGACGACCTCCAGCAGACGGAACTGACGCGCCTCGACGAGGCGACGGAAAGCCAGATCGACGCGCTCGGTACAGCGCGCGTGGCACTCCTCGAGGCGACGTTCAGCACAGCCCCTGACTCTGCGGCACTCCGCCGCGCGGTCGAGGCATTCGCTGCTGCGGAGGGAGCCCTGGCGCTCGCCCGGGCCGATGCCTTCCAGCGACTGCAGTCTTCGCCTGCGCGCCTCCAGCCGGCACTTGTCCCGGCGATCGTCCAGCGCTACCAGACCTGGGTGCCGCCTGCGCGGCCCCCGATGCCGACAGGGACGGCGGCGAACGCGCAGCAGGCGGGCCGTGGATCGGGGGTGCTGGCGGAAATGAACCGGGCCACCGGCACGATTGAGACACCGGATTATTCCGTGCGCAGCGCGACGCTGGTCGATGATTTCAAATGGGAACTCCTGTTCGTCGCGCCGACCTCAATGGGCTCGTGGGTCCCCGCGACGCTCGACGACCGGGGCCGCCTCGTCGTCGCCTCGCACAACTCCAACCAGATGTACCGGCTGACCCTGCCGCGCATCGGCGCCGACGAACCGCTGCGTGTCGAGTCGATCGACCTGGGGCTCGGCTTTTCGCAGGGCATACTGCACGCGTTCGATTCACTCTATGTGATGGTCGGCGACGAAAACCGATCGGACCGCCGCGCGTCGGGCCTTTACCGCGTGCGCGATACAAATGGCGACGATACCTATGACCAGGTGCGCGTGATCCGTAACCTGAGGGGATCGGGGCAGCACGGAACCCATGGCGGCATGCGCGTCTCTTCCGACGGGAACTCGATCTTCATGATCAACGGCAACGCGACGATCACGACCGAGTTCACGAACTCCCAGATTCCATACAACTGGGGTGAGGACACGCTGGTCACCCGGGTGGGCAACAACGCCCCCGCGGCGCCCGAGGCCTGGGTCGCGCGGATGAATCCCGACGGCACGAACTGGAACCTCTGGGCCATCGGAATGCGGAATCCGGTCGACATCGCACTCAACAAGGACGGCGAACTGTTCACCTATGACGCGGACATGGAGTTCGACAAGGGGCACCCGTTCTACCGGCCGACGAACGTCGCGCACCTGATCAGTGGAGCCGACATGCACTTCCGCAATGATCCTGGCACCCGCAAGCGCCCGGGCTACGACCTCGATGGCTGGCAGCCGACGATCTACCTCGGGTCCGGTTCGCCGACGGGCGTCGAGTTCGGCACTGGCACGAAGTTTCCGGCGAGGTACCAGGATGCCCTGTACCTGTCCGACTGGTCCTACGGCAACATCTACGCCGTCCACATGACGCCAGCGGGATCGACCTACGACGCTACCGCGGAACTGTTCGCCAGCGGGCAGCCATTCGGAGTTGCCGACCTGGTCTCGAATCCGGTCGACGGCGCGCTCTACGCGGTCGTTGGCGGCAATTCGCAGTCCGCAGTCTATCGATTCACGTACGCGGGCGATGCCAACACGGCGCCGACACTTCCGGACACGACGGAGGCTGCGGCCCGCGAGCAGCGCCGCGCGCTGGAGCGCTTTCACGGCCGGCAGGATCCAGCGGCGGTTGCTGCGGTGTGGCCTTTCCTCGGTTCCACGGACCGCGGTATACGCTATGCAGCGCGCCTGGCACTCGAGTTCCAGGACCCGGCGCAGTGGAGGGAGCGGGCCCTTGCCGAGCAGGATCCGCGCATTTCCATCGCGGCAATGGTGGCGCTCGCCCGGGTCAGTGGGCGCGACGACTACCATCGCACGCAGGACGATCCGGCTCCGGACAAGGCCCTGCAGCGGCGGATGCTTGCGTCGCTCGGCCGCATTGATTGGCACTCGCTCGATTACCTGGAGCAGCTCGACCTGCTTCGGACCTACAGCCTCGTGTTCACGCGGCTGGGCTCCCCTGACCAGGAGACCGCGAGCGGGCTAATCGCGAAGTTTGATCCGCTTCTGCCGGCGTCGTATCGCGAACTCAACCGGGAGCTTGCCGAGATGCTTATCTACCTGGAGGCGCCATCGGCGGCGACCAAGGTGATGGCGCTCCTGCGCTCCTCGCCGAGCTTCCCGTACTTTCCGACGCTGACCCAGTACCTGAATCCGCTCATGCTGCCCCGAGGCACTCCCGGTGCTGCAAATGGCGGCAACGAGAATTTCCGGCTGGCGATGCAGGAGGACCAGATCCAGTACGCGCACCTGCTGCGCAATCTGAAGGCGGGGTGGACGAAGGAGCTGCGCGAGGAGTACTTCCGCTGGTTCCTGATGGCGAACGACGAGTACAGTGGTGGCAACAGCTTCAAGAGCCATCTGGGCTCGATGCGCAACGAAGCCGCGGCCGCACTGACCGAGGCCGAGAGCGCGGAGATCCGCGAAGTGCTCGACATCCCCTACGTGTTCCAAGCCGGAGGATTTGGAGGAGGCGGCGGTGGAGGCGGAGGCCGTGGTGGCGGCAGGGCCGGCGGCCCTGGCGGGCAGTAGGCCTTCTGCAGCCCGGTTTTCGAAGGGCGACGGGACGCACAAGTCGGTGTCCTGTCGCCCCTCCCAGTTTTTCCTTGCCGGATTTTGCGTCGGCCACGTACTAGTCACCCCTTTCGCGTGGCTCCAAGAGCCCGCGGAGAGATTGCCCGGTAGCTCAGTGGCAGAGCAGGTGACTGTTAATCACTTGGTCGCTGGTTCGATCCCAGCCCGGGCAGCCATTCGACTCCGGCCCTGATGGGCCTACACTTATGGCAGGGCACTCGGCGCGGACTTGCTCGTGCGGGTCCAATCGACGATTTCGGAGCAGGATTCCGATATGGCGCCTTATTCGATCCGGCGGGGGCAACCAGGGTCCAAATTTTGCCTTCGCGAGATGAACGAATTTGACACCGGGCCCAATTAGCGGGAGCGACAAGTGATGCCCAAAACTACCCTCCAGAACATGTATGGCCGTCCCTTCGAGATTCTCGAAGGCGACGACCTCAAATCCCTTTGCGAAACGACCATCAAGAATGGTGGAGGTGCCCTGGCGACGAACACCGCAATGATGTGTCGTCCGTTCTGCGCCTCGGGGGCCGGCAACCCGATCATTTCGGCACACCGTTCGCCCATCCCGGGCTTTGAATGGGACGAGGTTTGGTTTGGCTTCGAGGATTTCACTTCGGAGGAGGAATTCCTCCGCAAGCACGGCTATTACGGCTCCGGCCGCTGCTTTATCGTGGTCCAGGTCGACGGGCGCAAGAAGCTGGTCGCGCTGAAGGATTTTATTCAGCAGGTGCCGGACGCCATTCTCGGACCCAAGCTGAAGTCTCTGGGGCACGGCATGTTCCGCTATTCCAAGTTCTTCATCAACAAGAACCGGCTGCCCCACCACACGCATGATGTGAAGGAAGAGGCCTATTGGATCGAGCCGACCATGATCCCGGATTACGATCTGTTCGACGAGCAGTGCTTCATGTCCATCGGCCTGCACGAGGACTTCGGACCGGAGCAGCTGCGCAAGTACCTGACCCTTGAGGGCTGGAACGATCCGATGAAGAAGATCAAGCAGCACGCGCGCTGGTTCTACATGCGCCCGGGCAACGCCATGATCATGAAGACGCAGAATCTTCACGGGCCGGCGGCTTTCCTCCCGCACTACGAACCCCAGTATCTTGACGACGGTTACCGCATGTACGAGCCGATGCCGAAGATCCCGCGCAGCCTGCTGGTCGGCCGGGAAATTCCCGCGCGGCTTGGTGTGAAGGACGGGGAAGCCGAGGCGAAGCTCGACCGCGATGCAGTGCTCGATTACCTCGTGTCGGACGAGGCGCTCGACTGGAAGAACATGCACGATCCGCTGTATGGCGAGAAGCACTCGTGCACACCGATCCTCGATACCGAGACCTCGGACGGGAAGGACGTCACCGACCACTGGGTGATCTACGGAGCGTTCGGCCGCGCCAACAATCACCAGGTGCTGGCTTCGAAGCGTCTCGTGATCCAGCCGGGTGCGGAATACCGCATGAAGGATCCGGTCGGCAGCGACATGATTTGCACCGCCGGAGTAGGCACCGTCGGCACGCACGTGGCGGCGGCGCCCCGGGCTCTCAAGCCCGGCGACCTGGGCAACTGGTGCTTCGTCATTCCCGCGCAGACCGCCAGCGAGGTGGTCATCAAGAACACCGGAGATTGCGAAATGGTGCTTCTGCGGACCTTCGGTCCGGACCATCCGACGATGCCCGTGCTGCCGTGGCAGGACCGCAGCAAACTGGTGGTCAAGCCGAAGAAAAAGTAACGGCCGGGCGACCACCGTCGCCCGCCGTTACCTGAGAACTTCAGCCCCGGATCAACCGATCCGGGGCTTTTTGCTGGTTTGAAAGGAGAGCAGCGAAGCGCACGCTGGACCAATGTCGTTCGAGGAGTTCCAGGCTTCGATCGCGAGCGATACGGCGCCGCCAGCCGGCGCAGATCCGTCGCTGCAGGCCCTATGGCATGACGCGCGTGGCGACTGGACGCGTGCCCATGAGTGCGTGCAGGACGATCGAGATGGAGCCTGGGTTCACGCCTACCTCCATCGCAAGGAAGGCGACCTTGGCAACGCGGGTTACTGGTATTCGCGCGCCGGGCGACGGATGCCGGCCAGCAGCCTCGGGGCAGAGGACGAATGGGCGAGTATCGCGCAGGACCTCCTGGCCCGCGGAAGCAGCGACGGAGCGGGGCGCTGAATGCTGACTTTTATCTCTCGAACCGCATCGCCGTCTCGATCGCGGTTGCGACGGCTTCCGCGTTGGGGCGCACGCCGATGACCCGCTGGTTCCAGACGAGGACGATTTCCCGGTCGAGCTGCCTTAGTGCGGGTCCGTTGACGCTGAAGAAAGTCGTCGGTGCGAGCTCGCGGGTCGACAGTTCGGGAAGCACGGCCGCAAACCTTCCGGATCTCACGGCGGCGAGTGTCTGCGGGAACGACTGACACGTCAGCGCCGGCTCGAACGATGGCTCGAAGCTGCGCGCGATCTCGAAGAGCTGGCTGCCGAACTGCCCGTCGGTAGTCTGGATAGCGAGGGGAAGCTGGAAAACCTGCCTTAGCGTCGGTGCCCGTGATTTCTGGGCAAGCATCCTAGGCACGACCACGGTGTAGCGGAGCGTGCCAAGGTCGGCTGAGCGCAGGCCGTGGACCATCGCGTTGCGGCGGATCAGGCCGAAATCGACGCGCAGGTCGGTGATCTGCCGAATGATGTCCTGCGTGCGGGACGCCTGTGTCGCGAAGCGCACCTGGGGCAGCCGCCCGAGCACGGTTCCGATCCGCGGCATCACAAGCCACAACATCAGGCTGTCGCCCGCGGCGATCGTGAACGTGTCGCGCTCCCCGCGCACCGAGGTGGACAGGTCCTCGAGCGAGACAAGGTACTGGCGCGAGATCTCCGCCAGCCTCACGCCCTGCGGCGTCAGCTTCACATACTTGCCGTGCCGCTCGGTCACCTCGCAGCCGAAATACTCCGAGAGCTCGCGCAGCTGGCGGCTGTACTGGCTGTGGCGGACCGGATTGCCGTTCACCGCCTGGGCAATGCTGCCGGCCGCATGCACCTCGAGCAGGGTGCGCAGGCGGTCGAGCGAGAGGCCGCGTCGCGAGAAGAGCGATTCAAACATGACTGGAGAGTAAAGTGTGTTGCGGTCTGAGCGGTGGCGCAATCCCGGTGTTTTCCGTATTCTCGGCACCCCGTCGGGCGTGCCCGGCGACGCCCCGCCCGCCACTCCAGAACCCTTCCCGTATTGCCCATGAAGCGGATGCTTTTTCTCCCCCTCCTGATCACCTCGGTTGTTTCCGCAGCGGAGTTTCCCGAGCTGACAAACACGAACTCAGCCACCAACGGCACGGGCGCGCCCCCGCTCACGGCGGAGGAATCCCTTGCGCAGATGACCAGCGTTCCGGATGGGTTCAAGGGATCGGTCTTCGCCTCGGAGCCAGATATCCAGAATCCCGTGGCGATGACCTGGGATTCCCAGGGTCGGCTCTGGGTCGCCGAAAACTACAGCTACGACAGCGACAGGTTCGTGGACACGTTTCGTGACCGGATCGTGATCCTGGAAGGGGCGGACGGAGGCTCCCGGTTCACCTCGAGGAGGGTTTTCGCAGACAATCTCACGAACCTCATGGGATTCGCGATCGGGTGGGGCGGGCTCTGGGTCATGTCTTCCCCGGAGATCCTGTTCATCCCCGACCGCAATGCCGATGGCGTGCCCGATGGTCCCGCGGAAGTGGTGTACGACGGCTTCAACGCCGCCGGTGGCAACATGCACACAAGCGCCAATGGCCTCGAGTTCGGCATCGACGGCTGGATCTATGGCCGCACGGGACACGCACACCTTCAGATGGTCGGGCCCCCGGGCACTCCGACCTCGCAGCGCACGAGGCTGCACGGCTCGATCTTCCGTTTCCACCCGGTCACGCGCGCCTTCGAGGCGCTTGGCTCCGGCACAGTCAACCCGTTCGGGCAGGACTGGGACAAGTACGGCGAGCACTTCTTCGATTCCACGATCGTGGGCCCATTCTGGTACTCAATGCCCGGCGCGAAGTTCGTGAGCAGCTCAGCGGAGCCCAACCTCAAGGCCTACGAACTGCTCGACCAGATCGGCGATTTCGACTTTCGCGGCGCGGCAGGCGGCCGGGGCGGCGGAGGAGGCGGCGGCCGCGGTGCCGGCGCCGGAGGGCTTCCAGCGTGGGCTGCCGGGCCGTGGAACAACGGGCACGCCGTGACCGGCATGATGATCTACCAGGGCGACAACTGGCCTGCCGAGTACCGCGACCGCATGTATGCGATCAACCTCTTCGGGCACCGCGTCGTCGTCCAGGACCTCGGGCGCAGTGGTTCCGGGTTCGTTGCCAGCCGGGCCCCGGAACCGGACATCTTCGAGTTTCCCGATCCCTGGTTCCGGGGCATCGACATCACCTACGGGCCTGATGGTGGTGTCTTTCTTAGCGATTGGACCGACACCGGCGACTACCACAATCGCTCGGGATCCAATCGCCTCAGCGGACGCATCTTCAAGCTTACCTACGGCGACGTGCGTCCGAGCAAGGGCAGTGACCTGAACGGCATGACCGTCGAGCAGCTCGTGGCGCTCAATACACACGCCAACGAATGGTTCCCGCGGATGGCCAGGGTCGAATTCTCAAATCGCCTGACGGACGGACGTGGAATCGGGAATGCCCGCCAGCTGCTTCGCGACCAGTTCACCAGCGAAGCCGACCTCGTCAACCGGTTGCGCGCGCTCTGGACGCTGTATGTCGTCGGCGGCACCGACGAAGCTTTGCTTCTGTCCTTGCTCCGCTCCCCGGAGGAGCCGCTTCGCGTCTGGGGCATCCGGCTGCTCACGCAGCACTGGCCCATCGATGCGCTCCATACCCGGGATGTCATTCCTCCGGGCGCCACGGGACGCGGTGCGGGCGGGGCGATCTTCGTGCAGCAGCGCCCAGCCCCCATTATCGGCGGATCCGAGGTCAATCGCTCTCCTGCTGTGATCGCAGAATTCAACCGGATGGCTTCCGAGGACTCGTCGAGCCTGGTGCGACTGGTGCTCGCGTCGACGCTTCAGCGCATGCCCTACAACCTCAGGCCGGCGCTCGCAGCGGGCCTCGTTTCCCACGCAGAGGATGCGAATGACAAGAACCTGCCGCTCATGGTCTGGTGGGGTATCATCCCGATCGCGGATTCCGACCCCTCGACGCTTGCGGCGCTCGCCGCGCGCACGGAACTGCCGACGACGCGCAAATACATCGCACGGCGCCTCGCGGAGGATTTCAGGACGAATCCGGGGCCGGTGGACCGCCTTGTCGCCGATGCGACCGGTCGATCGGCTGAGTTCCGGTCTGACATCATCGATGGCCTGACGCAGGGCCTCGAGGGCCAGCAGGCCCTGTCCGCCCCTCCGAGCTGGGATGCTTTCTCGGACCGCATCCACGCTGAAGGAAGCGCGGACCTCATGGCCCGCGTGCGCGCGCTTGACGTCCAGCTCGGCAGCACGCGTGCGATTGCGGAAGCCCGTGCGACGGTGGCCAACGGCAATGCCGCTGCCGAGGCCCGTGCCACTGCGCTTCGCTCACTGATGAGTGCACGCGTTCCCGACCTGCAGCAGCTCGCCCTTCCGCTGCTTCAGGTGCCGGGCGCCAACGCAGTCGCGGCGAACGCCCTCGCGGGAATCAACGACCCTGCGCTCGCGCCGCAACTGGTCGCCGCCTATCCCCGATTCGCGCCGGCCGATCGCCCGCAGCTGATCGACGCACTCTCCTCAAGGGTGTCTTTCGCCCGGGTGCTGCTCGACTCGGTTGCCGGCGGCGCGATTCCCCGCGCTTCGATTTCCGCCTCGCAGGCTCGCCAGATCCGGAACCTCGGGGATACCGCGCTCGCTTCACAGCTTGCGGCAGTATGGGGCGAAGTTCGCGACACGCCCGAGGCGAAGCAGGCCCTGCTCGCGACGTACCGTGCCGAGCTCAGCCCGCCCCAGGGCCGCGGTGGCCGAGGTGGTGCAGGTGGCGGCCGCGGCCGTGGAGGCCCGGGCGGCAACCCGCTGGCGCTTGCCGACAGGTCTCAGGGCAGGACGGTTTTCGCCACGTCGTGCGCCGTCTGTCACGCCCTCTGGGGCGAGGGAGGCAGCGTGGGCCCGGACCTTACAGGCGGATCCCGTCGCCGCGAACTCGACGCGCTGCTCGCCAAGCTCGTGGATCCCAGCTCGGAGCTGCCATCGGATTCACGCTACACGTTCCTGCACCTCCGTGACGGGCGGACACTCGGAGGTATCGTGGTCAATCGCACTGCCACCACCCTGACCCTACGCACAGTGACGGAGTCAGCCGCGATCGCCCTCACGGACATCGAATCCACCGAGACCGCAAACTACTCGATCATGCCGGAAGGCCTGCTCGAGTCGCTCGATGCGACCCAGCGCCGCGATCTCATCGCCTACCTCATGGGAGACGAACAGGCGCCCCTGCCTGCGGCACCCTGATGCTCCGCTTCCCAATCCCTTCCGAACCCCGACAACGCAGTCCCTTCATCACCATGAAACGAGCTTCCTTCACCAGCCTGGCCGTTTTTGCCGCTGCGGCCCTTCCTGCCGTGCTTTTCGCCCAGAATGCCCCCGAGCCGACCACCCAGTCACAAAACGTCGCGCTCGCCGACGTGAATATTGAACTCGCCGGCAATGTGCGTGCCGTGCGCGATGCCCGGGCTGCACTGGTTGCCGCCTCGCTGGTCCAGCCGGCGGACGCCGCGGCGTTGGCGGCAGCGGTAACTGCGCTCGGGAACGCCGAGCGCACCCTGGCGCTGGGCCGGGCGGACTGGTTCTCCGCGTTCCAGTCCGGCGCTGATCGGTTCAGCCCGGCGCAGGTCGGGTCGCTGGTAGCGGCCTCCCTTGGCGGCGGCCCCCTGCCTTCGATCTCCCCGGCGAACGGCACCCAGGGCATGAAGCAGCTTCTTATCTGGGCCGACACCCGAAACGGTCAGGCCCAGCACGATTTCCCATCGCATGCGATGGCTGTGATCGAGCGGTTGGGCCGCGAAAGCGGCCTCTATGAGACGGTCATTCGCACCGATACCGAGATCATTTCATACAGGCCCCAGCGCACGACTGGAGGAAACGCCAGCGGCGGCCCCAGCCTCGGCAATGTCGACGCGATATTCTCCCTGGTTCACCGCGAGGCCCCGCTCCTGGACACGCAGCGCGAGGAACTGCTGCGTTTCGTCCGCGAGGACGGAAAGGGATTCCTGACTGCGCACACGGGGCTGACGGCATTTCTCACATGGCCTGAATTCCGCGAGATGGTCGGCGGAGGATACGGCGGCCATAATATCGGTTGGGACGGCACGCTCGTGGTCGAGGCGCCGGACTTTCCGGCGGTGAGCCATTTCCCGGCGCGCATCCAGATGCGCGAGGAGTGGTACAACCTCACCGACTACTCCCGCGATACCATCCGCGTGCTCCTCCGGCTCGACCTGTCGACGGTGCCGTCTCTTCCGGAGTCCGTGGTTGCCAATGGAGGCGATTTCCCGGTCGCCTGGGCGCGTGAGTACGGAAACGGCCGCGTCTTCGCGTCGACATTCGCCCATGAGGCAAGCGCCTGGGACAGTCCGCTGATCCAGCAGATGTATTTCGAGGCGATCAAATGGGCGCTGAAGATCACGGACGGCGACGCCACCCCGCGGCCCTTCCCGGGCTCGATGACCCGATAGTGGGCGCGCCCCGGAAATACGCCCTAACGCTTGCGGCGATCGCATGAATCCCGCACGCCTGGCGGAAGCTGCAATTTCAAAATGTCCAAAATCCTGAATCAGTCATACACCAACGGCACGACGCCTGAATGGCGGACGGCGATCGTCCATTCCGACGCCCGCAACATCTGGATCCGCGGCTACGATACCGTGACACTGATGCGGCGCGGCAACTTCGCGGACGTCATATTCCTGCTGCACTGCGGCCGGCTGCCGAAGCGCGCGGAGCGCGAGCTCCTGGAGATGCTGCTGATCGGCATCTCTGATCATGGGGCAGGGGCGCCGTCGTGCGCGGCGGGTCGCCTGGTTGCCTCCTCAAACCGGCAGTCGATCGCCGCCGCTGTCGCAGCCGGGGTGCTGGCGATCGGTGACGAGCATGGTGGTGCGGGAACGCCTTGCATGGAGATGATCGCACGGTGTGTGGAACGCGCAGGGCGGGGGTCGATCCGAAGCGCCGCGGCTGCAGAGGTTGCGGCTGCGAAGCGGGAGAAGCGCCGTCTGCCGGGGTTCGGGCACCGGGTCCACACGGAGGATCCGCGAATCGACTTCCTCTTCGACGAGGCGCGCCGGCGGGGAATTGCAGGGAAGGGAGTCCGGGTCATTCGTGCGCTTGAGGCTGAGGTCCACCGTAAGATCAAGCCGCTGCCCGCAAACATCGACGCAGCGCTTGCCGCGATCCTATACGACATGGGCCTGCCAGCCAGCGTCGCCCGCTTCGTGTTCATCATTGGACGTGTCGCCGGCATCACGGCGGAGATTGCCGAGGAGATTCAGCGCGAAAGGCCAATGCGCATTCGGCTGCCCGTCGTCTACGACGGACCGAAGCCGCGGACCGTGCGAGCGGCGTCGAGGAAGGCCCGCCGATGAGCGGCGCCCCGGCGAAGAAGCCCCGGGTGCTAACTGAGGAGGAACGGGCGCTGGCCGCGGCACTTGTCGATCGGGCGCGCGTCGCGATGCGCGCCGTCGCCTCCTTGGACCAGGCCGCGGTCGACCGCCTGTGCCGCGCCGTTGCCTGGGCGGGCGGCAACGAGAAGGCGGCGACGCGATTCGCAAACATGAGCGTGGATGAGAGCGGCATGGGCAGCCGCGAACCGACCCGGCGTGCAAAGGTTCTCGGGGTACTGCGCGATGCCCTCCGCCAGCGCAGCATCGGGGTGATCGAGGAGATGCCCGAGAAGGGGATCGTCAAGTACGCCAAGCCTGCCGGCGTGATTGCCTCCCTCGTTCCGGTGACGAGCCCGTACATCACGCCGGTGACGACCGCGATCTACTCACTGAAATGCGCCAACGCGGTGATCTTTTCCCCGCATCCTTCGAGCCGGCTTACGACGAATGAGACGGTGCGGGTCATGCGCGCCGCGCTGGCCAAGCTCGGAGCCCCCGAGGATCTGGTCCAGTGCGTCGAGAATCCCAGCATTCCGCTGGCAAACGAGATCATGCGGTTGTGCGACCTGACCATTGCCACCGGCGGGCCGGCGATGGTCCGCGCCGCCTACAGCTCGGGAAAGCCGGCATTCGGCGTCGGCGCCGGCAATGCGATGATGATCATCGACGAGACCGCCGATGTCGTCGAGGCCGCGCGGAATTCGGCGATCAGCAAGACCAACGACCACGGCTCGGGATGCTCGGCGGACGGCAACCTCGTGGTCGAGTCCTCCGTGTATGATGCGATCCTGGAACGCCTCCAGGCCGAGGGCGGCTATCTCGTCAATGCCGAGGAAAAGTCCCAGCTCGAGGCCGCCTACTGGGATACCGAAGGTCACCGGACGCCCCAGACCATCGCGCGTTCAGCAGCAACCGTTGCCGAACTGGCGGGGATTGCCCTGCCGGAGGGAAAGACGTTCTTCCTCGTCGAGGAATCACGGATCGGACGCGAACATCGGTTTTCCACCGAGAAGCTCGGGGTGGTCATGGCAATCTTCCGCTATCAAGGTTTCGACGAAGCACTCGACATCGTGAGGCGACTGCTTGAGACCGGCGGCCGGGGCCACTCCTGCGGCATCTACTCGCACGACGACGATCACATACACCGTCTCGCACTGGCCGCGCCCGTCAGCCGCATCATGGTGAGACAGATCCAGTCGCGAGCGAACGCGGGAACGTTCACGAACGGCATGCCGATGACCTCGAGCATGGGCTGTGGCTTCTGGGGCGGGAACGTTACCAACGAGAACATCTCGCTGAAACACTACATGAACGTGACCTGGGTCAGCCGTCCGATTCTCGAGGACCGGCCCTCCGAGAAGGAGCTGTTCGGCGAGTTCTTCGACAGCGAGGTCTTCTGAACGAATCTGATTCAATGCCCAAGAAACGCGCGCTTCCTCCACCGGGCCCGAGGCCCCAGCCAACCGCCGGCCACCGACTGGCCTCCGACCTGCTCGTCGAGTATCTCGAGCGCATCGGCGTAGAGGTGGTCTTCGGCCTGTGCGGGCACACGGTGATCGCGGTGCTTGACTCGCTCAGCCGCAGCAAGCGGATCCGTTTCATCACCACGCGACATGAACAGCTGGCCGCCCATGCGGCGGACGGCTACGCGCGCGTGACCGGGAAGCCCGGCGTCGTCCTTTCCCATCTTGGCCCGGGGCTGACGAATTCGGCGACCGGCGTTGCCAACGCGGCGCTCGACTCGGTGCCCCTTGTAGTGATCGCCGGGGATATTCCGTCCTATTACTACGGCCGGCACGCGCACCAAGAGGTCAACCTGCATGCCGATGCCGACCAGTCGCAGATCTATCGACCGTTCTGCAAGCGGGTCTATCGTGTCGACCGCGTCGAGGACCTGCCGCGTGCAATCGAGCGCGCCTTCCACCTGAGCCAGGCCGGAAGGCCGGGCCCGGTGCTTGTCGATGTGCCGATGGACCTGTTCTCGGCCACCCTGCCGTGCGAGGCGTTCGGGAAGGTACCCGCTGTGCTCCCGCCCCAGGGCGTCGAGCCTGCCACTGCGGCCCAGGTTGTCCGTGCACTTGCCGATGCAAAGCGTCCTGTCCTTTACGTCGGAGGGGGAGTGATAGCGGCGAAGGCGACGGACGCCCTGGTGGCCCTCGCCGAAGCGCTTGAGGTGCCCGTGGCGCACACGCTGATGGGCAAGGGCTGTCTGCCGCATGCCCATCCGCTGCTGCTGGGCCAGACGGGATTCTGGGGCACGCCAATCGCAAATGATACCTGTCGTGAGGCCGACCTTGTCGTCGCGATCGGAACACGCCTTGCGGAGGCCAACTCGAGTTCCTGGGAGCCCGAGTTTACCTTCGCGATCCCGCCTACTCGCCTGATCCATGTGGATATCGATCCCGCCGAGATCGGTCGGAATTACTCCACGGAGCTTGGAATCGTGGCGAATGCGCGAGTCGCGCTCGAGGCGTTTGCCGCGGCAGCGCGCGGCAGCAAGCACCGGAGCCGCGGGTCCCTCAAGCGCCGCATTGCCGCGGGGCGGAGGTCCTTCGCGGCAAACTGGGATAGCCAGTATACATCGGACCAGTTCCCGATGCGCCCCGAGCGCATCCTCGGCGAGCTCCGGAAGAATGTGCCGAAGGATGCTTTCATCGTGACCGATGTCGGCTGGAACAAGAATGGAGTGGCCCAGCAGTTTCCGTTCGACGTTCCCGGAACCTTCATCACGCCGAGCGGGCTTGCGACGATGGGCTTCGGCCCACCCGCGGCGCTTGGCATCAAGTACGCACATCCGAAGCGGACGGTTGTCGCACTCATCGGCGATGGCGGCTTCGGCGCCAATCCGTCGGTGATCGCGACGGCGATGGAGGCCGGGCTTCCCGTGATTTTCCTCGTGATGGACAATGCCGCGTTCGGCACGATCGCAGGCTTGGAGAAGATGCACTACGCGACCGAGTTCGGCTGCGTCTTCCTCAAGGACGGCAAGCCCTACCGGGTCGATTATGCGACGATCGCGCGCGGCTATGGAGCGGAGGGCGTGTACATTGAATCCGCAGACCAACTCGGGCCTGCGCTGAAACGCGCCGTGAAATCGAAGGTGCCGACCGTCATCCAGGCGCCGATGGAGAACGCCCCAACCCCGACACCAGGCCACTGGAACATCAACGACATCTACAGGCGATAGTCCCCAAACGCTTATGAACGCTACCCCTCCCGGAGGCGCGCACCCACGTGCCAGCCTCAACATTCTTGCCCTACTGGCAGGCACGGTCGTCATGTTCGTCAGTGCCCTAACGGGCCACGAGCAGGTCTTCGGCTATGCCCTGGTCGCCGTCCTCGGATTGGTGATGGTCCTTGGATTTGTCCGCCGCAGGGCGCCCATCACCTGGGCCCCGCCGGCATTGGCGGTGCTATCGCTCCTGATCGCGATCACGGGCATGTTCGCAACCCAGGGAGCCGAGGTTTCGGATGTCTCCGATACGGTGGGCGGTTTTCACCCCGGAACGGCGTTCCTCGTCTACGGACTCTGGATTCCGGCCTTCCTGACGCTGGCCGTTGGCTCGGCGATCGTTTTCGAGCATCTCGCCGAGGAAGAGCCGGGCGAGAAGAAGGAGGGGACATGAACGACCCGATTATCATCGCGATGATGGCGGTGACGATCGGCGTCACCCTGGCCATCGGCATCCACGCCTACCGGGAGGCAAACACCCAGCAGCAGTATTTTGCCTATGGCCAGCAGCTGCGCTGGGTGGTTCTCGGCCTGGCCACGTTCTCCACGGTGATGAGCGGCTTCGGATTCGTTGGCGGCCCCGGGCTCGTTTACAACCAGGGCACGACGAGCCTTTGGATGACCTTCGCCGCGGCGATTGGCATCCCGCTCTCGTTCGTGCTGGTAGGCCGTAAACTGCATGCCCTGGCCGGCCCTGACGTGCTGACGATTCCGGACGCCATTCATCGGCGGTTTGGAAGTCAGGCAGCCCGGTTCACGGTCGCGCTCGCGATCCTGCTCGGCATCCTGGCGTACCTGGGTTCCCAGATGCTCGCAGCGGCCTTCGTGTTCCAGCAGGTCTTCGGCACGAGCTACGAGACCTCGTTCACAATCTCCCTGGCGGTGGTCACCGCCTATCCGCTGATCGGAGGCATTGTCGCAGGTATTCGCACTGAAGTGTTCCAGGGAGCGATCATGCTGGTGGCCAGCGTGCTGGTGTTCGGCTACGCTCTTTCGAGCGGCGGCGGCATGGCCGAGATCACGGCCGAAGTCGCCTCGGGCAACCAGGCGATGGTCACGCCCTGGGGGCTTGCGACCCCGCTGACCGCGCTCGGCTACCTGTTCGTGTTCTCGATCGGGAACATCGGGATGCCTCACAGCACGAGCCGGTTCCTCATGCTGCGCGACTTGAAGCAGCTGCGCTACGGCGTGCTGTTGGCGACAGGCGCCTACATGGTGGGAAGCCTTCTGTGGATGGCGGTCGGCTACGCGGTGCGCGCGCGCGTCACGGCGGGGGACCTCGAGGCGCTGGCGGCCGCGGATCAGGCGGCGCCGACATTCCTGGCGAACTATACGCCGAACTGGCTGGCCGGAATCGCCTTCGCGGGACTGATGTGCGCGATCCTCAGCACGGCCAGCATCTTCCTCAATGTCGGGAGTGCAGCGCTGACCCGGGATATCCCGCTTTCCCTTGGTCGGCCGCCGAAGAACCCGATCTTCTGGGCGCGGCTTTGGACAGCCCTGTTGGCCCTGGCCTCAGGCGGACTGGCTTACTGGTCTCAGGAACTCGTGGCGCTACTCGGTGCCGTCGGCTACGGCCTGCACGCCGCGGCGCTGGTGCCGACGCTTGCCCTAGGCCTCCGCTGGTCGGGCGCAACAGCCGCTGGAGTCGTTGCCAGCACGGGCGTAGCCATCGTCGGCAGTATCTACTTCTTCATGACGAACCAGCTGGGATTCGCCGCGAACCATGGCTGGTGGGTGCCGCGCTTCGGATTCCCGAGCGTTGGCTTCGTGATGCTGCTCTCGTTCATCGTGTTCATCAGTGTCAGCCTCGCGACAAGCCCGAAAGAGGACAAATGATGGATAAGGGCCTGGAAGAACACCCGAACGGCGGAAGCGCCCCGTGTTTGTGCCTTCGCGCACCCAGGACGAAGCTCTCGCGGTTCTTATCCAGCCACTACGTCTTTGCCGTCGGCGAAAAACAGGCTTGAGCCTCCCTTTTCCGCCTTGGGTATCGGGAGCCTGAGTTCGGACGCAACAAGTCCCATAACCTGGCCGATTGTCTCCAGCTGCCTGAGGCTCTCGGGCGGAACGCTCACGCGGAGCGACTCTTCTACGAGAAAGACCACCTCGATCAGCGAGAGGGAATCGATGCCGAGATCCTGACGCAGGCGCAGGGAATCCTTTGGCTTCTCCAGCAGCGGGCCGGCCTCGACCGGGGCGTGATGGGCAAGGACGCCTACAAGGAACGTCCTCAAAGTGTGGTGGTCCCCCCGGCCGCGCTTGAGCCGTGCGCCGGCCCGCCGAACTTCGGCGGGATACCGTCGGAGCGGATACGCTTCGGGACCGGAGTGATCCGGAGTGATGCCTTCGTGCGTGCTCATCAGACTCGCGCGTCTTCCAGACAACGTACCATGGACTGGTATCCCAAAAAGCTCCCGCCAATAACGAATTGCAATACTGCTTTTACTCTAAAATGACGTTTTTCAGGCACGATGCCGCTGCAATCAGCACATCATGTGCCTGCGGCAATACTTTTCGAGGTCACTAGAATCCGACCGTAACGGAGAGGGATGCGGTGCGGCCGCGCCAGTCGCCATAGGGCTGGATCCTCGCGCCCGAGGGGTGCGAGGCATAATCAGGGTAATCCGTCCCGAGGAGATTGTTGATGCGGATCTGCCCCTGAAGGGACGTGCCGCTCCCAAGCTTCTGGGCCAGGAATCCGAAATCGCGGACCACAAACGCATCAAGCTGCCAATACGAGCCGATCCGGTCGGAACCCTGGGAGGGGCGCTCGGCGAGCGGCAGGTTTCGCGAGTGCAGGTACTGCAGGTCGACACCGATGCTGTTTCGCTGGCGCGACCAGGAGGTCCCCAGGGTAGCCCGGTGTCGGATCAGGGAGGCCTCGGCGGAATCGGGGGTCGCCAGCTGGTCGATCACGGGATCGTCGGGCCGCAGCTGCCGCTCGAACGTGAGCAGCTGCACCCACCGTCCATGGATTTCCAGTAGTCCGCCCGATGGCAGGATCGCCTCCCAGGCAGCCGTGGTCGTGAGGCTGCGTGACTGCCGCCAAGCGGCATTTACCCGGCCAGTGAGGACGGACGTGATGCGGCCGACTCCACCCGGGTCGCCGGGAGCGGCCGGGTCGCGGAACACGCGTTCCGGAAAAAGGCCCTCCAGGTTCACCACGCCCGAGGCGTCCAGCACGATCGACTCGTCGCTTTTCCGTGTGTCGACGAAGTCGATGGCGAGACGCAGGCGGCGTTCCGACCCCCGATTAAGGGCGATGCCGACCGACTGGGTGACCGCGGACTCCGGCAGCAACCCCGGCAGGACAACCTCGCTGGCGTTGACGACATACTGTTCGCCGCGTCTCGGGTCGGAAATCAGCACCGGCTCGGCGCCCCCGCTGCCGACTCCGCCACCGGCCACGGCCGCAGGACGGCTCATGAACGGTGTCGGAAACCTGCTGGCCGTCGTGAAGGAGGCGCGGGCCGAGATCCCTGCGGCAAAGTCGAGGCGCAGCGCGAGGGTGGGCGACAGATTGGTTTCCTCGGCCGTATCGGCAGCGACATACCGAACCGCTAGGTTCGCCTCGGCCTTCGTCATCCAGTCAGGCAGCCTCCCGGTCGGCACAAGAGGGGCCTGCAGTTCCCCGAAGGCGCTGTAGCGCTGGAGTGTCCTCCCATCCCAGGCCACCGGTGTCCCGGCGGTGGAGCCGTCGCCGAACCGCCGCTCGTCGAGGAAGTCGCCGAGATTCGTTCGGCGGTAGTCGACGCCGGCATTGAGGATGCCCGCACCTGTTGGCAGGGGCAGCACGGGCTTCGTGAGACGAGCCGAGGCATCGATGCTTGTGAAATCGCCGAGCGTCACGAATGAACCGGGCATGCCGTAGTGCACGAGCGCCTCCCGGTAGAAGGCGTCCGGCGGGCCGTGAGCCTGCGTGTCTCGAAACGGGTTGTATCGACCGTCTGCGACGAGTTGGTGCCAGCGCCCGCGATCCACGCCTGCGAGCCCCCGGTAGCGGGAGATGTTGTGCGCCCGCTGCGCGTCGAGCGTCAGCCTCCATCCGGCGGGAAGCCGGATCGCGGCGCCGAGCACGACGGACGAGAAATCGATGCGCGACTCACCGAAATTCGCCCCGAGCTCCGCCGGGGTTTCCTGGAGTGCGACGACGACGTCCTTCCCGAACGGATTGTGCGGTGAACCTGCCGGCACCGGCAGCTCGTCGGCGAATACCTCGAGTCCGCGATGCGAGGTGAGCCTTGACCGGGTGCCATCGATTCCGAGCTGCAGCCAGGGTGTGAGGTCGATGACCGCCGTCCCGTACAGGGTGCCGCGTCGCTGCTGGCGCCCGTATGGCAGATCGACGCTGTACAGCGATACGGCGCGGCCCTCAGGTGAATCGAAAAGTCCGGTTGCGGCCACGCCCTCGCGGCCGGCGAACGCCGCGATGCCACCACTTCCCGCTGCCCCCGGGGCCATGGAGGCGAATGATGACGTGCCGGCGCCGAAGAGCGGGAAGCCGTCGGCGCTTCGAACGTTTGGCGTCGCGCGAAAGGGGGCTGTGTCCGCGCCGCTGGCGATGGCGGCTCCACGCAGGCCGAGCTCAGACTCCACCGGGGGTTGCGCGTCCGAGAAGTTTGCGCTGACGCGGAAGCGCAGGGCGCCGCCGAGCAGCGTGTGCGCGTGCATCAGGGCCAGCGATCGGGCGGGGGAGTGGCTGCCGTCGAGGGCATCGGTGTAGGTGGCCGTCACCTCGCTCGCGTTGTTCTCCGCCTCCGGGCGCAGGACGATGTTGATCACGCCGCCCACCGCGTTGCCGCCGTACAGCGACGAGGCTGAAAGGGGAAGCACCTCGACCCGCTGCACCAGGCTCAGGGGAATAAAGTTCACGTCGGGCGGCTGCACACCGTTCCCGAGGTTCGTGAGCACTTCCGGCAGCCGCCGTCCGTTGACCAGGACCACCGTTTCGTCGACCGCGTAGCCGCGAAGCTTCAGGTTGGAGCTTCCGGAAGCGATTGCACCACCTCCAATCGATGTGTCCGGCGCCCCGATTGCCGCTTCCCCCTCGAGCAATTCCCGGCGGAGAAAGTCGTTTAGGTCCACGAAACCGCTTCGTGCGATTCGATCGCGGTCGAAGATCGTGAAGGGCAGGGCTCCGTCCTCCGTTCGGGCAAGGTCGAGATTGTCGGCGGCGTTGCCCGTCAGAAGCGACCCGGCGGAGTCCCAGGTGACGGATTCCAGTCGAGCCTCGACGACGAAAGGATCGAGGCGGGCAGCCCCGCCGGCCGGCTCGAGTTGGATCGGTTCGATCCGGACTGCCCGGCCTTCCCCTACCGGAACCGGGGTTATCTCGACTGCGCGAAATCCCTCGGCCTCGGCAAGCAGCCGATATTCTCCCCCCGGCAGATCGCCGATAAGAAACTCCCCCCTCCAGTCCGTGAAAGCCACGCGGTCGCTTCCGGCGACGGACACGGTGGCTTCCCTCAGCGGAAAACCTGCTCCCGCCTCGACCCGGCCGCGAATCGAGCCGGCCTCAGCCGCGACGCCAAAGGATGGGATCAGCGACAGTAGAAACAGGAACGGACAGGGAATCCCGAGACGAGTCATTGGCGGGATTCATTCTGCTGCCCTTGGTGAAGTCGAGTGCGCCCTGTTGACGGGGTGCACCCGTGAGGCGCAAGCTGGATTTTGCAATCAATTACTTATCAATGGCTAAAGTAAAATGAACCAGGGATGAATACGGGCTGGAGGCGAAAGTTCCAGATGGTTCTGGTGGTCAGTCCCGCGTGTCATGGGCCTTGGGATTGAAGGTTCTGGCGGGAGATGCCTGACGAGACGCGGAGCCGTGCCGTAGCGGGCAAAGATTTGGTTGCCTTCGGCTAGGCGCTGCGTTCCCCTCGTCCTCTTTTCCATTACGCCTG
This sequence comes from Candidatus Salsuginivita brisbanensis, assembly GCA_038144975.1. GTDB lineage: Bacteria > Verrucomicrobiota > Verrucomicrobiia > Opitutales > Opitutaceae > Salsuginivita > Salsuginivita brisbanensis. The sequence goes on from JAYQOU010000001.1 coordinate 198,752, forward strand.
CCTTCAATTCCGGAGCGACAGGTGGAACGAAATCATGAATCAACAGTTCAAGCTCAAGGTCGCCCCCAGGGCGCAGACGGGTCGCAGCGCATCGCGCCGACTTCGCAAGGCCAACCAGATCCCCGCCGTCCTCTACGGGAAGCATTCCTCGCCGGAATCGCTTGCAATAGACGGACCAGAACTGACCCGCCTCATAAAGGCGATCTCCGGCGCCTCGGCGCTGATCGCGCTTGAGGGCGGATCGAAGTCCGAATCCCCCCTCGCTTTCCTGCAGGAAATCCAGCGCGACCCGATCACCGATCGCTTCGTTCATGTCGACCTGCACGAGGTGAAGGCGGATGAGCGCTTCGAGATCCGTGTCCGCGTGCGCCTCGTCGGCGAGTCCTTCGGCGTGAAGAACCAGAGCGGCGTGCTTGAGACGCCCACGTTTGCCCTGCGCATCCGCTGCCTTCCGAAGGATCTGCCGGCCTACATCGAGGTCGATGTCACCGAGCTCAAGGTGGGCGAGACGATTCACGTGGGAGAGCTAAAGGCGATCGCCGGTGTGTCGTTTCTCGACGACAAGAATCAGCCGGTCGTTTCCTGCGTCGAACCTGTCGCCGAAGTCGTCACCGAGACCGCCGCCCCTGCCGCGGCGGAGGGAGATGCCGCAGCCGCAGCCGCTCCGGCCGCAGGCGCTGCAGGCGCCGCCCTCGCGGGCGACGCAAAAGCCGCCGCGGCCCCGGCCGCAGGCGACGCCAAGGCTGCCCCGGCTGCTCCTGCCGCCGCGAAGCCGGCTCCTGCCAAGAAATGATTTTCTCGTCCGCCCGGCGCGCATGGGCGCCCGGTCCGGACTTTGTTCTTTGAGTCATGTCCATTTCCCTGATCGCCGCCCTCGGCAATCCGGGGCGAGAGTACGAGGCCACCCGCCACAATCTGGGCTGGGTGGTCGTGGACTCCCTGGCCGCCCGGCACCGGCTCTCATGCAGAGTGATGACCCGGTTCGAGGCCGAAGTCTGCCGCTGGGACATACCCGGCCGCGATACGCTCTGGATCGTCAAACCACTCTCGTTCATGAACGACAGCGGCAGGCCGGTAAGCGCCTTTGCCCGGTTCCACGGGATCGACTCGGGGCGTGTTGCGGCGGTGTATGATGATGTCGCGATCCCGCTCGGCCGCGTGAAAGTGGCCGAATCGGGAAGCGCAGGGGGCCACAACGGCGTGGCCAGCCTTCTCGAGCACCTCGGGGACGGATTTGTCCGGTATCGTCTCGGAATCGGACCCCGCCAGCCCCGCGAAATGGACCTCAGCAACTTTGTCCTCGGCCGGTTCAGCCCGGCCCAGCTCCAGATAGTAAACCAGAATCTCAATACCTACATCGACGGCCTCGAACTGCTCCTCAACAAGGGCGTTGCGACGGCCATGAACCTTCTCAACCGCAGAGACACCAATGAACCCGAACAAGCGTAACTATCGCGTCACCTTCGTAATCGACCATCGTGGCAAGGAGGAGACCCTCGACCAGATCGTCGAGGAACTGAAGCAGGAGATCGCCGCCATCGAGGGCGAGGTCATCGGCGTCGAGGACCTGGGCAAGCGCGATTTCGTCCGTGTCACGGACCGGAAGTTCACGGGAGCCCCCTATTTCCACCTCGATTTCTCCGCGCCGCCCACGGCCCCGACCCGCCTGAAGGAGCGCCTCCGCCTCAACGCCAACGTTTACCGCACGTTCATCGTCGCCGTCTGACCGGCGTCCGAGTGCCCGCCCCATGGCTTATCTCAACAAAGTCTTCCTGATCGGCAACCTGACCCGTGACCCGGAACTCCGGGTCACTCCGAAGGGCACGCCCGTCTGCCAGTTCGGCATCGCGGTGAACCGGCAGTTCAAGGACGATTCGGGCGCGATGCGCGACGAGACCACTTTCGTCGACATCGAGGCCTGGGGGAAGCAGGGCGAGCTCGTGTCAAAGTACCTTCAGAAGGGCAGCCTCGCCATGGTCGAGGGGCGCCTGAAATTCGACCAGTGGGAGGACAAGACGAGCGGACAGAAGCGAAGCAAGCTCCGCATCGTGCTGGACAACGTCCAATTCCTTTCCAGCCGGGGTGGTGGCGGCGGTGGAGACGGTCCGTCGGCCGAACGCAATGTGCCCCCGCCGCGCGGTGGCAGCCGCCAGGAACCGTCGGGCGGCAATGTCGACGAAGACGTCCCGTTTTGAATCCGAATCCGCTGCGCAACGCATCCCTTTAATCGCTCCTCCTTAAATCCAGAATTCCCATGGCAACCAACGAAGTTCTCCTTGTGAAACCCGTCGACGGACTCGGCGGCGAAGGCGACCAGGTGAAGGTCCGCGCCGGCTACGCCCGCAATTACCTGATCCCCCGCAAGATCGCAGTGCCGCTCACGCGCGCCAATCGCAAGCATGTCGATGCGCTCAAGAAGCGCCGCGCCGAGCGCGAGGCCCAGGAGCTGTCCGGGGCGCAGGAACTCGGCCGCAAGATCGAGAAGGCTGCGCTCGCGTTCGCCGTGAAGACTGGCGAGGGAGGCAAGATGTTCGGTGCCATCACCGCCGCGGACCTCCATGAGAAGCTCGAGGCGTCAGGCATCACCGTGGACCGCCGCCGGATCCACCTCCACACGCCCGTGAAGGCGCTCGGCCAGCACAAGGTCAAGGTCAAGCTGCACCCCGACGTCGCCGTCGAGCTGACCTTCGACGTCGTCTCCGAGAACCCGATCGTCGAGGCCGAGGAGCCCAAGCCCGAACGCCCCGCTCGCCGCTGAGCGGCCTTGCGGGGCGGCCTTCGCCGGGAATGAAGCCGCCCTGCGAGCATCTTGTTCAAAACCCGGCGTTGCGGGCGGTCAGCGGCACTGCCTGAATCTCCGTTTACTGCATGGCCGTCGAAACTGCCCCGACCTCCCGGCGAGCCCCCGCGCCCGCCGCGGGCCGCGTGCCGCCGCACAGCCTTGAGGCCGAGGAGTACCTGCTCTCCTGCTGTTTCATCGACGGCGCCGACGTGCTTTCGCGCTGCCTCGAGGCCCGTGTCGGGCCGGAGTCGTTCTATCTCCCCGCGCACCGGATCATCTTCGAGCGGATGATCGACCTCTACAACCGGGGCGTTCCCGTGGAACTCGGCGTCGTCGCCGAGGACCTCAAAACCGCCCAGCAGCTCGAATCCATCGGAGGCTATGCCTTCCTCGCGCAGGTCAGCGGGCGCATCCCGACGACCGCGCAGGCCGGATACTTCATCGAGAAGGTTCGCGAGCTGCACCTGCTCCGGGAACTGATACGCACCGCGAGTTCCGCGGCGGAGGAATGCTACGGGTTCACCGGGGGCATCGACGAGTTCATCGATCGCATCGAGCAGAATGTCTTTGCGGTCACGCAGAACCGCCTGACCGACAGCGCCAAGTCGATGGGCGGCCCGACCCGGGAGGCGATGAATGTCATCAACAAGCTGATGATGAAGAAGGGGGAGCTCACGGGTGTGGGTTCCGGCTTCAAGGATCTCGACTCGCTGACCTTCGGCTTCCAGCGCCAGGAAATGATCGTCCTCGCGGCGCGTCCCTCGATGGGAAAGACCTCGCTGGCCCTGAACTTCGCCGAGACCGCGGTGCTGCCCAAGCGCGGCGATCCGGTGCCGACCCTCTTCTTCTCGCTCGAGATGAGCGCTGCGCAGCTGGCTCTGCGCATGCTCTGCGCCCGCGCGCGCGTGAACCTCAAGCTCTTGCGCGACGGCCTGCTGCCGAAGAACGGCGCCGAGCAGGCGGAACTGGTCCGCGCGGCCGATGAATTCACCAAGGCCCCGCTGTTCATCGACGACTCGAGCCATCTTTCGATCATGCAGCTCAGGGCCAAGGCCAGGCGCCTCCATGCCCGGCACCGGCTCGGTTTCATCGCGGTGGATTATCTCCAGCTGCTGAGCCCGACCGACAGCAAGGCTCCCCGCGAACAGCAGGTTGCCGAGGCTTCGCGAGGGCTAAAGGCACTTGCGAAGGAACTCGACGTCCCCGTGCTTGTATTAAGTCAGTTGAACCGCTCCTCCGAGAAGGAAAACCGCGCTCCGAAACTAGCGGATTTGCGCGAATCCGGCTCGATCGAGCAGGATGCCGACGTCGTACTCATGCTCACCAGACCCAAGGATGCCGACGAGCGCTACCAAGTCGCAGCAGACTCCGCCGAGTTAATCGTTGCCAAGCAAAGGAACGGACCGGTAGGAGAACTGAAGCTTACGTTCCTACGCGACATCACACGTTTTGAAAACTATACCCAGTAACACGTTGCACAGGGTCACGGGACTCCTCTCATTCTGGTTGCTGGGCGCGGTAGCGACAATCGTTCCCCTGGCGGGCCAGGTGCCCCACCCCCCCCCCCCCGCAGCGGGGGGGGGGCGGGGCCGGGCCCCCCGCGCGCCGCCCGGCGG
>JAYQOU010000001.1:203159-410793 GCA_038144975.1 Candidatus Salsuginivita brisbanensis
TCCCCGGGGGGGGCCGGGGCCCCACCCCCCCCCCCGCCGCCGCGCCGGGGGGGGCCCCCGCAACCCCCCCTCCGGCCACCGTCGGCAACATTTCCGTGCGGTTCGTAGGCACGGCCAACGTGAGCGAGCAGGTCGTCCGCGCAAACATGCAGGTCGAGACCGGTCTCGCGCTCGACGAGACGATGCTGGACCGGGATATCCGCACCCTGATGCGCACCGGCCTTTTCGAGTTCGTCGAGTATTTCATCGGCGATCTGCAGCCCGGCAATGTCCGGGACCTTGTCTGGGAAGTGACACCGAAGTACCGCGTCACGGAGATCCGGTTCGAGGGCAACGAGCGGGTGCGCACCGGCCGGCTCGAGGACGAGATGCGGTCCCGCGTGGGCCTCGCGCTCGACGAACGCCAGATCCAGGAGGACGCGGAACGCATGACGGAGTACTACGAGAAGGCCGGCTACAGCCAGGTGCTCGTGGAATACGCCATCGAGCGCGACCGGACCACCGGCAACGCCACCATCATCTTCCAGGTCCGCGAGGGCCCCCGCACCCGAATCTCGAGCATCCGGTTCACCGGCAACGAGAACATCGGCACGCGCACCCTCCGACGGGCGATGACCACCAAGCGCTGGTGGATCCTGTCGCCGATCACCGGCTCCGGGCGATACAAGGATTTCGTCTTCGAGGACGACCTCGCCAAGATCCGCGATCTCTACCGCCAGGAGGGCTTCCTCGATGTCGAGCTCTCGCTCGACCAGGTGCAGTTCGACAATTCGCGGGGCGAGCGCCTCATCATCACGGTCCCTGTGAACGAGGGACGCCAGTACCGCATCGGCGAGGTCACGATCACCGGGAACACGATCTACCCGACCGAGCTGCTCACGCGCCTCATCCGCCAGCGTTCCGGAGCCGTTTACCGGCCGGCCCGCATCGACGAGGATGCCGTCACACTCCAGGATTTCTACGGACGCGACGGCTACCTGGACCCCGACACGCGCGTCGACCTCAACCGCAGGCCGAACCTCGAGACGGGGAACATCGACCTCGAGTACGTGATCACCGAAGGCGGCAGGTTCACGGTCGAGTCGATCGACGTCGAGGGCAACACGCTGACCAAGAACATCGTCATCCTGCGTGAGCTCACGCTCGGCCCCGGAGACACCTTCAGCCAGGTCAGCATGCGCATCAGCAAGCTGCGGCTCGAGAACACCCGATTCTTCGACTCCGTCGAACTCACGCCCGAGCCGACGAACCTCCCCGGCCGGCGCAACCTGAAGATCTCGGTGCGCGAAGGGCGGACGGGCAATCTGCAGTTCGGTGCGGGATTCAGCTCGCTGGAGCGCGGCACCCTCTTTGTCGAGTTCTCACAGGGCAACTTCGACCTCTTCAACCGCCGCTCCTTCTTCCGGGGCGACGGCCAGAAGTTCCGGATGCGCATCCAGGCCGGCTCGGAATCGAGCGAGGCGCTGGTTTCGTTCGAAGAGCCCTGGCTGTTCGAGCAGCGGCTCGGCCTCGGATTCACCGTCTATCGCACGAGCGCGAACTACACGAATTCCTTCTACCAGGAGGTGCGAACGGGATTCAACGTCTTCCTCCGCAAGACGCTGAACGAGCGCCGCGCGATCGACGGCCGCATCGACTACACCTACGAGACCGTCTCGATCGAGGACGTCGCGAACAACGCATCCGCGTTCATCCTGGGCCTGGACCGGGAAAGCTCCGTGTCGCGCGTCGGATTCCAGCTGCTTCGTGACACGCGCGACCGCGTGATCAACACGACAAGCGGGACGCGCTTCCAGCTCGATACCCGCATTGCCGGCGGATTCCTGGGAGGCGATGTCGACTACTATTCGGTCGAGTACCGGGGCGGACAGTGGTTTCCCGTGTTCGCGCGGCAGGCCCAGGTCCTCTCCCTGCTCGGACGCGTCGGCATCATCGAGAACTTCGGGAACAGCGACGAGGTGCCCTATTACGACCGGTTCTTCCTGGGCGGCCCGAACGACCTGCGCGGATTCGAGTACCGCGAAGTCGGCCCGCGCGACCAGTTCGGGGACCCGATCGGCGGCAAGAGTTACGGGATGTTCAGCGCCGAGTACTCCTTCGACATCGTCGCCCCGATCCGTTTCGCGTTCTACTATGACGGCGGTTTCGTGAACGTGGACGCCTTCGACTTCAATCCGGGCGGTTTCAACGACAACGTCGGCATCAGCCTTCGGCTGTTCGTCGCGGGCTCGCCGGTCAGCCTGGACTATGGCATCGCGCTCACCCGCGACCGGTCCAACCGGCAGGGTGCCTCGCAGTTCAACTTTTCTCTTGGGGGCCGCTACTGATTCGGCTTTGCTGGATCCCATTCTCCATGAAGAACCCCACAATTTTCCTGATCGGCGTGCTCGGTGCGTTCCTCGGTGGAGTCACTGCCACTGCTCAGACCACGACGCCCGCTACCCGCATCATGGTTGTCGACATGGCGCGTCTGTTTGACGGCCACTACAAGACCATCGAGCAGAACCAGACCTTTGCGTCGGAGGAGGCGGATGCCACCGCCCAGCTCAGCGCGCTGCAGGCCGAGATCAACCAGCTGGCGGACCGGTACCGTGCGCTCGACGAGGCGAACAAGAATCCGCTGCTCAACGACGACATCCGTTCTCAGAACCAGGCGGAGATGCAAAGGCTGCTCACGGACGCGAACACCAAGAACACGCAGGGAGTCAATTATCGCGACCAGGTCCAGCAGCAGCTGAACCAGAGGATCCAGGCATTCCGAAGCCTCCTCCTGGAGGAGATCAGCACCATTGCCGCGGATGTCGGCCGGCGCATGGGCGCGAGCCTCATCCTCGACAAGTCCGCGATGACCACCAGCGGCATGGCCGTCCTCTATTCGGATCCCTCCTATGACATCACCGATGCCGTGATGGCCGAGATCGAGCGGACGGCGCCGCCGCCACCGGCACCCGAGGCCACGGCTGCTCCTGCAACCACTCCAGCTGCCCCGGCACCGGCACCGACTGCGCCCGCCCAGACAGCGCCGGCGCCTGCGGCGCCCTGAACGCGCCATGGCCACGTTTGGCAAACCCCGCTCACGGGCGGGGTTTTTTGTCGACCTGAGGAGACCGGGTGCACTTCCCCACGCATTCCCATGGAACTCACGCTGACCACTGAGGAGGTCGCCTCCATCGTTGAGCCTGTCGCCCGGCGCGGCTCGACCGGGGGAGTCGTGAAGGGAATCGCGTCGCTCGACCAGGCGCAACCGGGCGATCTCAGCTTTCTCGGCAACCCAAAGTACAAGACCCAGGTGCCGGAGTCCCGGGCCTCGATCCTGCTCCTTCCGGAGGACTACGCCGGCGAACCGCGATCGGGCCAGCTGCACCTCGTTGTCCGCAGCCCGTCGGCGGCCCTGGCCAAGGTATGCGCCCGGCTTGAGCAGCGGCTTTGGCCCCGACCCGAGCCCGGCATCCATCCGAGTGCAGTCGTGAGTCCGGAAGCTCAAATCGCGCCGTCGGCCAGCGTGGGCCCGCTCTGCGTGGTCGAGTCCGGCGCCCGCATTGGGGAGCGCGTGCAACTCCAGGCCCAGGTCTTCGTCGGAAGGGCAGCGCGGATCGGGGACGACTGCTGGCTGATGGCCGGCGTGACGGTCGCTGCCGAATGCACGCTGGGCAGACGGGTACGCCTGCATCCGGGCGTGGTGGTTGGGGCCGACGGATTCGGCTACCAGTTCGTGTCAGGGCGGCACGAGAAGGTCCCCCAGGTGGGCACCGTGATTCTCGAGGATGATGTGGAAGTCGGAGCCAACTCGACACTGGACCGCGCGCGGTTCAGCCGGACCGTGGTCGGGGAGGGCACCAAGATCGACAACCTCGTCCAGGTCGCGCACAACGTGACGATCGGCAAGCACTGTATCCTGTGCGCCCAGGTAGGGGTTTCCGGCAGCAGCGTGCTGGAGGACTACGTGATCCTCGGCGGCCAGGTCGGAGTGAGCGGCCACATCCGAATCGGCAAAGGCGCGCAGGCCGGCGGACAGACCGGCATTGAATCGCATATTCCGGCCGGCGCCCGGGTTCAGGGGACGCTCGCGCTGCCGTACATGCTCGAAAGGCGCATCCAAGTGCTGCGCAAACGCCTTCCGGAACTGTTCAAGCGCGTCGATGCGCTAGAAAAAACTTCCGCCACGGGTGATTCCGGGCAGGATCCCGCCAGCCATGAGTGACGCGCGACTGAAAATATTTTCCGGCAACTCCAACCGGCCCCTTGCGGAGGAAATCTGCAGGTCGATCGGTGTCCCGCTCGGGGAGGCGGTGGTCACCAATTTTCCGGATGGCGAGTCCTTCGTTAAGATCAACGAGAACATCCGGGGACAGGACGTCTACATCATCCAGTCGACCTGCCCCCCGACGAACCACCACCTCGTCGAGTTGCTCATCATGATCGACGCGGCGCGTCGCGCGTCCGCCCAGCGAATCACTGCCGTGCTGCCTTTCTACGGCTATGCGCGGCAGGACCGCAAGGACCAGCCCCGCGTGCCGATCACGGCGAAGCTGGTCGCCAACCTGCTCGTGGCCGCGGGGGCAAATCGCATCCTCACCATGGACCTGCACAGCCAGCAGATCCAGGGCTTCTTCGACATCCCGGTCGACCACCTGTATGCCTCGCCGGTCTTCTTCGAATACCTGACCCAGACGAAGAGCGACCGGCTCGTCGCCTGCTCTCCGGATGTCGGCGGCATGAAGATGGCCGCAGCGTACGCGGGGGTGCTCGGGGCGGGCCTCGGACTCGTCGCGAAGAAGCGAACGAGCGCAACCGACGTCGAGGCAATCAGCGTCGTCGGCGAAGTCGACGGATGCGACGTGCTCCTGGTCGACGACATCACCGAGACTGCGGGAACCCTGGTCGCGGCCGCCCGAATCCTCCGCCAGCACGGCGCACGCAGCGTCCGGGCCGCAGTGAGCCACTGCATCCTGAACGACCATGCCGTGGAGCGCCTCAAGGGAGGCCCGATCGACGAGCTGATCACCACGAACTCCACGCCGGTCGATACCAAGGGCCTGCCGATTACGGTGCTGAGCATTGCGAAGCTGCTCGGTTCGGCTATCCTGCGGATCAACAGCAACGAGAGCGTCACCGGACTTTTCCAGATCAAGGGCTTCTGAGCCCCGGGCATCCGCCGACGCCTCCTGCCGCACGAATCATGAAGCCTGGGTGCCGACATCTCCTTCTTTTCGCGGCGATCACGACATTTGCCGCGTTGCCGGATGCCATGTCCGCGGCCTCGGCGGACAGCCAGCCGGAGACTCCGCCGCCAGTATTCGAGGTCGATGCGACTCCGATCGACCGCAATGGCGTTGTCACAAGTTACGCCGATGTGCTGGAGCCGATGCAGCGAACGGTCGTCTCCGTCCATACCAAGATCTATCAGCAGGCTGGAGCCGCGGGCGGGCGCGGCCGGGGCGGTGCGCCGTCGGTGCCGCTTCCTCCGGAGGAAGGGCTCGGAAGCGGGGTCATCGTCTCGGCCAATGGCTACATCCTCACGAACAACCATGTGGTGGCTGATGCAGGCGAGATCACGGTCGAGCTGTCCGATCAGCGAGAGCTGACCGCCACTCTCATCGGCGCCGATCCACTGACGGATATCGCGGTGATCAAGGTAGAGGCGACCGATATGCCTGCGATCACCCTGGCCGACAGCGACCTGCTCCGGGTTGGCGATGTCGTCTTCGCGATCGGCAACCCGCTCGAGGTCGGGCAATCGGTCACGATGGGAATCGTCTCCGCCAAGAGCCGGCGGGTGGGGATCCTTGACGATGTGGTCGGCTACGAGGATTTCATCCAGACCGACGCGGCGATCAACCTCGGCAACTCGGGCGGCGCGCTTGTCGACGCGCGCGGCCGGCTCGTCGGCATCAACAGCGCGATCGTTTCGACCATGCGTGGTCCCGCAGGGGGCAATATCGGAATCGGATTCGCGGTCCCGGTGAACCTCGCGGTCAATGTCATGCGCAACCTCGTTTCGACGGGGACCGTCTCCCGGGGGTTCCTCGGGGTGGATGTCGCGGAGATCGCCGCCGATCTGCGCGAGTCTTTCGGCCTTCCGCCCGGGGCGAGGGGGCTTGCCGTCACCAACGTTGTCGACGATTCCCCGGCGGCGGACGCAGGCGTGCGGCGCGAGGACGTCATTTCCTCGGTGGACGGAAGGTCCGTCGGCACCCGCGACGAGCTGCGGCTCATCATTTCACAGAAGACTCCTGGTACGACCGCCGAACTCAGCATTATCCGCGATGGGGAGGCCCGTACCCTGGAGGTCGTGCTGGGAACCGTCCCGGGGACAATCGACGATTCGGTCCCGTTTCTGCGGGATCTCACCGTGGAGATGCTGACCGCCGAACGGCGGCGCGAGCTCAACCTTGGCATCTCGCTTGAGGGCCTCCTGGTCACGGCGATCGAGCCGGACTCGGAAAACCGGGGCAGCCTCGAGGTGGGCATGGTGATCCTGGAGATCAACTTCGAGCGATTTGCCGACCTGGCCACAGCGAAGCAGCTGCTGCGGGACGGCAATAACCGCTTCCTGGTTCAGGGCGGCCGCAGCGCCACGCCGCGACTCGTGCTGGTCACGGTCGGCGACTAGCCGGCCCAGGTTCAGCTGCCGGGCTTTTCCGCTGGGATTGCAGCGAGCTCGGGCGGGAGCGCATCTGCAGCGTAGGTCGGAAAACCGAGGCGCAGCAGGGAGACTGTGGGCACATCGAGGGAGACGGCGCCTTCGCTCCGGTCCACGAGCATCGCGACGCCTGCCGGTTCGCCGCCTCCCTGGCGAACGATGGCCAGGCATTCCTGGACGCGACCGCCGCGGGTCACGACGTCCTCAACCACAAGAACCCGCTCTCCGGGCGCGAACTTGAAGCCTCGCCGCAGTGCAAGGACATCGTTGACCTTTTCCGCGAAGAGGAAGCGGGAGCCTGTCTGGCGGGCAACCTCCTGGCCAATGACGAGACCGCCCATTGCCGGGGCGAGCACGGTCGTGAAGGAAAGTGCCTTGAGGCGGGGAAGCAGGAGTTCCGTCAGCCTGGTGACGGCGGCCAGGTCCTCGCACACCCGGGCGCACTGGAAGAAGTGGCCACTGTGGCGCCCCGAACGAAGGACAAAATGGCCGCGGAGCAGTGCCCGCGTGCGCGTGAAGATCTCCAGTACCTCCTTCTCGACATTGTCCATGAAACGGAGGTTCGCGCATGGCGGGCCGAAGCCAAAACAAAAAACGCCGGCGGGGAAGCGGCGTTTTTCTGTCAGCTGGGCCGGGCGCGCTGGAGCGCCCGGCCTGCTGTCTGACCTATAGGGGGAACTCCCCGCCCCCAGATCAGAATTTCACGAAGCCCTAGATTCCGAAGAACTGGGCGCTGTCCAGCCCGGAGCTGGAGTAGTCCTGCATGGAGTACTCGACACGGATCGTAAGCTGCTCGGTCAGAGCGAGGCCGGGTGCGATCGAGTACTTGGTGAAGGACGGACCGGAATCGATGTCCTGGCCGCTGATGCGGGCCGCGAGCGAGGCACGCGGTGACAGGGCAAAGGTCAGCTGCGTGAGCCAGTTGTAGCCCGAGCCCCCCGTGCCGCCGTCCTTGTCCGTGTATTCCGCAGCGAAGCTCACCGTGTCGCTGAAGGCGTACGCGCCCCAGAGATTGAAGGTGAACACGTCGTCGGGCAGCAGCGGGTTGTCCTGGTCCGAGGCGATGCCCGCGAAGATCGTGAGGTTCTCGACCCCGCCGAAGTTCAGGTAGGCCTCATAGCCCGCGCCCTTGCGCAGTTCGCCGTCCCCGTGGAAGATCGAGGCGCCGTAGACGGAGTCGACGATCGCAGCACCGAAGGTCACGGGACCCGCGGGGATGTCGACCTTGACGCCGGAGTGGTAGGCCGGGATCGCGGCGAGGAAGTCGCCGTTGGCGAACGAGAGGAACGGGTTGTTGATGTTGAAGAACGACTCGTACCCGAGGTAGCTCAGGAACTGGCCGCCGGTGACGGTGGCGCCGCCTGCGGTCGTGTAGGTGGCGTAGGCGTCAAGCACGGTGGTCTCGTCCGGCGTCGCGTTCTGCACATAGTAGAGGCTCATGCCGGCCGCGACGGCTTGTTTTTCTGTACTTGCTGTCGGGAATGGGCCGGCAGCACGCGGCGGAAGCCGTGTGCGACGGCGTATCCGGATCAGCAGGTTGCTTGCCAAGGTCGCGCGTAATCCGGCTTATCCGGATTTCGGCGTATCCGACCGGTCCGACCGGAAATCGTTATTCGGCGAGAAGTCGGCGCAGCATCGCGTCGACCGCCTTGGGATCCGCCTTGCCGCGCGCGGCTTTCATGACCGGCCCCTTGAATCCGTTGATCGCGCTCTCGCGCCCCGCCTTAAAATCGGCGAGCGCCTTCGGATTGCCCGCGATCGCATCGCGACACCACTTCTCGAGCTCGCCATCATCGGCCGGGGCGGCGAGCAACCCAAGGCGCCCGGCGACCGCGAGCGGCGCCTCGCCGGACTGGAACATTTCCGCGAACACCTCGCGCGCGGCATTGCCGAGCAGCTTCCCCGAGTCGACGAGCGAGACCAGTTCCGCGAGCGCGGCAGGGCTCACGGGGCTTTCCGCCACGGGGCGGGAGACGCGCCCGAGTTCCCGCAGGAGATCGTTCGCGATCCAGTTGCCGACCGAAACCGGGTTGCTCGTGGCGGCTGCGGCCTGTTCGAAGTAGTTGCCCAGGTCGCGATCCCATACGAGCACCGAGGTGATCGTGTAGGGCAGGCCGTACTGCTCCATGAACCGGCGCTGGCGCGGCAGCGGCAGTTCCGGACATTCCGCGCGCAGGCGGTCCAGCCAGGCCCCATCCACCTGCACAGGCATCAGGTCCGGATCGGGAAAGTACCGGTAATCGTGAGCCATCTCCTTCGAACGAAGGGACTGGGAACGACCGGTCTGGCCGTCGTAGTCCCGTGTTTCCTGGGCAATGGTGCCGCCGGACTCGAGCACGGCGAGCTGCCGGCGTATCTCATGCGCGATACCGTCGCGAACGAACGAGATCGAGTTCAGGTTCTTGAGCTCCACCTTGGTGCCGAGTTCCTTGCTGCCGACCGGCCGAATGGAGATGTTGGCGTCGCAGCGCAGCTGACCCTTCTCCATGTCGCAGTCCGAGATGTCCCCCTGGACCATCGTTGCCCGGAGCGAGGTCAGGTAGGCATACGCCTCCTCGGACGTGTGCATCGCGGGTTCCGACACGATCTCCATCAGTGGGGTGCCGGCGCGGTTGAAGTCGATCAGGCTTCCCCCGGCGGTGTGGTTGAGCTTGCCGACGTCCTCCTCGAGGTGAATGCGGGTCAGGGGAACTGACCGGTGTTCGCCCATGATGTTGCGCGCGGGTCCGGGCAGCTCGATCTCCACGGCGCCGCCGAGGCAGATCGGCATGTCGTACTGGGAGATCTGGTAGTTCTTGGGCGAGTCCGGATAAAAGTAGTTCTTTCGGTCCCACTTGCACGTGTCGGCTATCCGGCACCCGAGCATCAGGCCCGCCTTGATGACCGCGTCGAGCGCGGCCTTGTTCATGACTGGCAATGCGCCCGGGAGCCCGAGCACCACCGGATCGGTGAGCGTGTTCGGGTCGAGGCCGAATCCGGTGCCTGCCCGCGAGAACATCTTCGACCGGGTGCGGATCTGCACGTGGACCTCGAGTCCTATGACGGCTTCGTAGTTCATCCGAGTCGCGGATGGTTCCGGTGCCAGTCGTGGGCCTGCTCATAGGCGAATGCCGCTGCAAGCAGGTCGGCCTCGCCGAAGGGCTTGCCAATGAGCTGGAGCCCGATCGGCAGGCCCGATCGCGTGAATCCGCACGGCAGGCTGATGCCCGGCAATCCCGCCAGGTTCACCCCGATCGTGTAGATGTCGCTCAGGTACATCGTGAGCGGGTCCGACTTCTCCCCCTTGCGAAAGGCCGGCGTCGGGGTGGTGGGCGTCAGGATCGCGTCCACATTCCGATAGGCGTTGAGGAAATCGTTCCGGATCAGGGTGCGGACCTTCTGGGCCCGCAGGTAATAGGCGTCGTAGTACCCGCTGGAGAGCACGTAGGTGCCGAGGATGATCCTCCGCTTCACCTCGGGACCGAAGCCCTCGGCCCGGCTTCGGAAATAGAGGTCGACGGAGTCGTCCGCCGCCTTCGAGCGATGCCCATAGCGGACGCCGTCGTATCGCGCCAGGTTCGACGAGGCCTCTGCCGCGGCGATGATGTAGTAGACCGAGAGCCCGTGGTTCATGTGGGGCAGGGAGATCTCCTGCACCGAGCAATCACGGTCCCTGTAGAATCGAATCGCCTGTTCGACCGCGGCGCCGACCTCGGGGTCCAGTCCTTCGCCGAAATACTCGCGCGGTATGCCGATGCGCCACGGCCCAGCGGCCTCGCTCAGTTGCGCGTGATAGTCGGGTATCGGGGTCTTGAACGACGTCGAATCGTGGGAATCGTGCCCCGCGATGGCACCGAGCAGCAGGGCGGCGTCGCTCACGCTGCGGGCAATGGGACCGATCTGGTCGAGAGAGGAAGCGAACGCGACAAGGCCGTGCCGGGACACCAGACCGTAGGTCGGCTTCAGGCCGACCACCCCGCAGAAGGCGGCGGGCTGACGGATCGAGCCGCCGGTATCCGAACCGAGCGCGGCAACTGCCTCTCCTGCCGCGACGGCCGCTGCACTTCCTCCGGACGACCCTCCTGGAACGCGATCGAGGTCCCAGGGATTCGACGCTGGCCGGAAGCCCGAGTTTTCCGTCGATGATCCCATGGCAAACTCGTCCATGTTCAGGCGACCCCAGAGCACGGCGCCCGACTCTCGAAGGCGACCGGTGACGGTCGAATCGTAGGGAGAGACGAAATTCGCGAGCATCTGGCTTGAGGCGGTGAGCGGCTGACCTGCGACCGCGATCACGTCCTTCAATCCGATCGGAATCCCGTCTAGAGGGCCGATCGCCTTGCCGGAACTGCGGCGGCGGTCGGATGCCTCGGCCTGGGCCAGCGCATCGGCTTCGTCGAACGAGTTGAAGGCCGCGAGCCTCGGTTCCAGCTGGCGCGTGCGCTCGACGCAGGAACGGGTCAGCTCGGTCGACGACAGGCTGCCGTCGCGAAGCCGGCCTGAGAGTCCGGTGATCGTCTCGTAATGGAGATCGGGTCCCATGCGGCGTGCCCGGAAGGTTACTCCTCGACTACCCGGGGCACGAAGAACATGCCGTCCCGGCTTGCAGGCGCGTTGCGCAGCGCCTTCTCGGGTTGAAGTCCGGTCTCCGGCTCGTCCTCAGCCCATACGTTGTTCAGCGGGAATGCATGGGCGGTCGGTTCGATGCCGCTGACATCCACCTTTCCGAGCTGCTCGACGTGGTGGAGGATCTCGGAAAGCTGGGAGGCAAACCGGGTGCGTTCCTCATCTGTCAGCGCGAGGCGAGCAAGCTGCGCTACCTTGTCGATGTCGAGGTCAGGCCGGGATTCCATGGATCAACCCCTGACCTGGTAGCCCTTGCGGGAGGCGATGCCTTCCTGGACCTTCTTGAGGACGGCGTTTACCTCATCATCGGTGAGCGTCCGCTCCGCGGACCGGAAGGCCAAGCTGAACGCGAGGCTCTTCTTGCCGGCCGGTAGGCCCGGGCCGACATACCGGTCGAAAAGGGCGACGCGCTCGAGCGCGAACGATCCTGAAGCCGCGGCCTCGGCGAGTTCCTGGACAGTCCGCGTGGCCTCGCGAGCGGAGACTTCCTCGTCGAGCACCAGGGCGATATCTCGGGTCGCCGCCGGGAAGTGGCCTAGATCGCGGAAGCGCGGACGTTCGGTTGCGGCCGGCAGTGCGGACGGGAGGATCGTCATCATCCCGGCAAATACCTTTCCGGTGATGCCGAGGCCCCGCACCATCGCGAGGTTGAGCAGTCCGAAGCGCGCGGTCCAACCGTCCTCGATGCGGCCGGTACCCGCGGACTGACCTTCCTGCCATCCCCAGTAGGGACCGGTCACCGCCGCGAGATCGGAGGCTGCTAGGTCGATGCCTGCGAGCGCGGCCAGCGACTGCACATGATGCTTTGCAGTGAAGAAGTCGACGGGCTCGCGCGCCAACCAGCCTTCCTGGCCCGGCGGGATCGCCATCACGAATCCAACGCCGCAGCACTCAAGGATTCGTCCGTTGTTCTCGACGAAAACCCGGCCGGTCTCGAAAAGTCGGCCCGCCGGCACTCCCCGGTCCTGGTTGAGCTTGAGGACCTCGAGCAGACCCAGCACGAGCGTGGGTCGCAGGTGCGACTGGTCTTCGATGAACGGATTCGCGATGGCCAGTTCGGCCGCCGCAGCCTGAGAGACCCAGGTTCCGATTTCCCGCCCGGACCGAAGCGTATAGCCAAGACATTCGTGAAAATCGTGGCCGACGAGATAATCCGTGGCGCCGCGATTGAACCGCACAGCCGGGGCATCCTCGGCAACGAGCGCTGGCGCAATCACTGCAGCCGGCGGGATCCTGTCGGTTCCGTGCAGGCGCAGGATTTCCTCGACGAGATCGATCGGTCGATCGAGGTCGGTCCGCCAGGTCGGAATCGATACCGTCCATCCGGAAGCGCCGCCCGAAACGCCAAGTTCAAGCGACTCGAGGGACGCTTTCATGTCCGCGTCCGGAACCTCGAAGCCAAGTCGTTCGCGCACGAAGTCGGCGGCGAGGACGATCTCCCGCTGCCAGGGAACATCCGCCCCGACACGGAACGAAGGGCCCGCCGGCACGCCCCCTGCGGTTTCCTGTATGAGCGCTATCGCACGGGCCACCGCCTCGGGCAGTGCATGCGGATCCACGCCGCGCTCGAATCGATAGGATGAATCCGAGGAGAGGCCAATCTGGCGGGAAGTCCGGCGGACGGATCCGCGGCGGAAGCAGGCTCCCTCGAGCACAAGGTCGGTTGTCGAGTCGCCGACGCCGGAGTCCACGCCGCCCATGATGCCGGCGATTACCTGGGGCTTTTCCCCGTCGGCGATGACCAGCATGGTGCGGTAAAGGCGCCGCTCCTTCTCGTCGAGGGTCACGATCTTCTCCCCCTCGGTGGCATGGCGCACGATGATGCGTTTGCCCGACAGGCGGGCGGCATCGAACGCGTGCAGCGGCTGCCCCGTCTCGAGCATCACGAAGTTGGTGACATCAACGACGTTGTTGATGGGGCGCAGGCCGACCGATTGCAGCCGCTGCTGCAGCCAGGCGGGACTCGGACCGATGCGGACTCCTGAGATGGCCTGGGCCGTGTAAAGCGGACAATCTTCCGAAGCCTCGACGCGGACCTCCTCAAGCAGCTTCGTGCCGGCGGGGGCAGGCTGCCGGCCGGAGGCGGCTACATTGGGACGGGGATAGTTCAGTTCTAGCCGGAACCAGGCGGCAAGTTCGCGCGCGAGGCCGATGTGGGACAGGCAGTCGGGCCGGTTCGGTGTGATCTCGACGTCGAACACCGTGTCGCCCGGCGGCAGGGCGTCGTTGATCGGAGTGCCGATCGCGGGACGTTCCGAGAGTATCAGGAGTCCATCGGCGCCGCCAGGTGGCAGGCCGATTTCCTCGGCTGCGCACATCATGCCGTCGGAGGTCTGGCCCCGGATCTTCGACTGTCGAATCTTGAAGTCGCCCGGAAGGACGGCGCCGGGCAGGGCCACCGGAACGCGGTCGCCCGGGGCGAAGTTCTGGGCGCCGCACACGATGGTCTTCACGCCACCCGACGGCCCGACATCGACCGTGCAGAGCGAGAGGCGGTCGGCATTCGGGTGAGGCGCCCGGGTGAGAACCTCGCCGACGAAAACCTGCTCAAGCTTCGGGGCTCCCGTGGACGTGACCGACTCCACCTCAAGCCCGAGCATCGTGATCGCGTGCGCGATCTCGTCCGCGCCGCTGTTGAGGGCGACGTAGTCCTTGAGCCAGTTGAGGGAGAATTTCACGACTTGATGTCTTACAGAAGGAAACGAAGGGAACGAACTGCTCAGGGCAGGTTGCTTGGTTTCCTTCTGTTCAAGGTTTGCTTCAGCGGAATTGTTTCAGGAAGCGAAGGTCGTTCTGGTAGAAGTACCGGATGTCATCGATCCCGTAGAGGATCATGGCGAGTCGCTCCAGGCCCATGCCGAAGGCGTACCCGGACCAGACGTTGGGGTCGTACCCGACGGCCTCGAAGACCGCAGGGTCGACCATCCCGCAGCCGCCGATTTCGATCCACTCCTTGTTGACCTTGGGCAGGTGGCGCGCTCCGAGGTCGACCTCAAAGCTCGGTTCCGTGTACCCGAAATAATGCGGGCGAAAGCGCGTCCGGGTTTCCGGTCCAAGCAGGCTGGTGAACAGGTAGTCGAGCAGTGCCTTGAGGTCGCGAACGGTCACGCCGCGGTCCACGTAAAGGCATTCGATCTGGTGGAAGTTCGCGCTGTGCGAGGCGTCGGCGGTGTCCCTCCGGTATGCGCGACCGGGCGAAACGATCCGGATCGGCGGCGGACCGGCGAGCATGGATCGGACCTGGACCGAGGACGTGTGCGTGCGCAGCAGGTAACGTTCGCCTTGGGCGTGCCTCGCAACATTCCCGAAGACCGTCGTCTCCGGGAAATAGAACGTGTCCTGCGCGTCGCGCGCCGGGTGATCGGGCGGCGTGGCCAGGGCGTCGAAGCAGAAATACTCGGTTTCGACCTCGGGTCCGTCGGCCACGACGAACCCGGCTTTTCTCAGGATGCGGCACGTTTCCTCGCGCACGAGCGTCAACGGGTGGCGTGTTCCGGGACCGGGCTCGGGAGAGGGAAGGGTGGGGTCGACCGGCGGACCGAGGTCCGCGGCGATCTCGGCGGCGGAGATCCTCTCGAGCGTGGCGTCCAGCAGTTCCTGGACCTGCACCTTTGTCTCGTTGACCAGGCGTCCCATGGCCGGTCGCTCCTCCTTGGGAACCGAGCCGAGGCCTTTCAGGATGGCGGTCAGGGCACCCTTCGGTCCGACGAGCCGGGCCTTGGCCGCTTCGAACGCCGGCCGCGTGGCCGTTCCGGCGAGTTCGGTGCGGGCCTGGTCCAGCAGCGCTGTCAGCGATTCCTTCATGGGAGGGTGCGGCTTGTCCATGGGGCGAGCCCGTTCTTCACGGGAGCGGCGAACACTGCAAGCCGCGGTTCGGGCTAAGCGCGCCTCGAGCCGCAGCTGACGCCAACCTGCGGCGACGCGGATGCCCGGTAGGCGGCCCGCGTCGCACCGTCACGGACCTTCGTCCGGATCAGGATTTGCCGGCCTTGGCCTTCAGCGCGGTGCGCGCCTGCTCGACAAGCTTGTTGAAGGCGGCCTCGTCGCGCACGGCGAGATCGGAGAGGACCTTGCGGTCCAGCTCGATGTTCGCTGCCTTGAGCCCTTCGATGAAGCGGCTGTAGCTGATGCCGGCGTTGCGGCAGGCGGCATTGAGGCGCACGATCCAGAGCCCACGAAAATCGGACTTCTTGCGGCGCCTTGCCTGGTAGGCGTACTGCCA
Source organism: Candidatus Salsuginivita brisbanensis (assembly GCA_038144975.1). Taxonomy (GTDB): domain Bacteria; phylum Verrucomicrobiota; class Verrucomicrobiia; order Opitutales; family Opitutaceae; genus Salsuginivita; species Salsuginivita brisbanensis. Next base: position 218,630 of record JAYQOU010000001.1, read on the forward strand.
CGCGTGGTGGACGGCCTCCTTGGCGTAGCGATAAAGCTTGGACTTGTTGCCGAAATAGCCGCGGGCGTGTTTCAGCAGATTCTTGCGACGCTTGCGCGACGCGGGAGCATTGGTTGCACGTGCCATGTTGGGTGTCCTTCTGTGTTGGGTTGTGGCGGCGGGTCGGCATGCATGATTTCACCCACCGGCCAGGGAATGGATTGGGGCGCTCAGCCGGAGTGCGGCAGGCACCGCTTCAGCGGTGCGGCATGGCCCTCGGCGACCAGCTTGGGGCGGGACGCGCGCCGCTTCTGCTTGGTGCTCTTGGAAGCGAGCAGGTGGCGGAATCCGGGCGTGCGACGTACGAGCTTCCCGCTGGCGGTCAGCTTGAAGCGCTTGGCGACGGACTTCTTGGTCTTTTGCATGGGCGGAGCGGACGAAAACAGGGATCCGGTCGGGAGCTGTAAAGGGCAAACTTCCAGCCGACGGACTAATTTTCTGTCCCGAAAACCTGACTTGGCGATGTCGTGCGCATGGCCCGGCATTGCAGCCGAAATCGCAGTTGACATCGGTAGGCTGATTCCGAGTTTTTGACCTCTTGGCTTCTGGCTTCCTAGCTCAATGGTAGAGCAGCTGACTCTTAATCAGTAGGTTCGGGGTTCGAGTCCCCGGGGAGCCACCAGTCGCCTTTGCTCCGGTTCGTTTTCGATAGACGGGAAACGGGTGCGGTTCAAATCGGCGGCTGGTGTCATTGCGTTCTTTCATACCCTGTTCTGATACTGCAGAATTTCTCGGCAGCGATGCCGGCGTAGCTCAACGGTAGAGCACCTGTTTTGTAAACAGGCGGTTGCGGGTTCGAATCCCATCGCCGGCTCCATTCCGATTTTCGAGCTCGCGGCCGGCTGAATCGACGTATCAGAAAATCCTGATTTGCGGCTGAAAATTTTCTCTGATCACTGCCTGGTGGTGTAATGGTAGCACAGCAGATTCTGACTCTGCTTGTCTAGGTTCGAGTCCTAGCCGGGCAGCCAGTTATAACTGGCTGAAGATTTTTCAATTTGCCGGCCAAAGTGAGTTGACAGCCCAATACTCCTAACGCCTAGTCAAATTTCCCAGCCCTGAAGACCCCCGTTTTCCCCGCGTTACGTGGAGCTTGAGGCAGTCGGAAACTCCGTTGGATTTGCTTGGAGTTTTCCGGTGCCCCATCTCGACCGATATGCGGAAGATTCGGGACGATCGCAGGATCTACAGTTCGATTTACAGCCCCACTTCCCCCGCACAGATCTTAAAGAATACGAACCCTAAACCACCTCAATGACGACCTCAGTCCACACCCTCGCGCTCCTGCTTACAAACACGGACGGCTCCCCGATGACCGTCATGGAGCTGTTCAAACACGGCGGCCCGATCATGTGGCCGATTCTGCTGGTGTCCTTCCTCGGCGTCACCGTCGTGGTTGAGCGCCTGCTGTTCGTCGTCCGTGAGAACAGCCGCCGCGAACACGACGTTGTCGAGAAGATGCTCGAGGCCGTCGAGCGCCGCGATGTCGATTCCGCTGTGGAGATCGGCAAGAAGAGCAAGGACATGATTGCGCGCATCCTTGTGTACTCGATCACGAACAAGGAATTCTCGATGCACAACGCGTTCACCCGCGCGGCGAATCAGGAGCTTACCCGGTTCTCCCAGGGCATGGCGACGCTCGACACCGTCATCACCGCGGCGCCGCTGCTCGGCCTCCTCGGTACCGTGACGGGCATGATGAAGACCTTCGCCGCCCTTAACACGGGATCGGGCGACATCTCGTCCAGCGCCGGTGCGATCACCGGTGGTGTTGCCGAGGCGCTCATCGCGACTGCCTGCGGTCTCGCGATCGCAACCTGCGCGCTACTCCCCTACAATTACCTGAATGCCCGGACGGAAGAGGCGAAGCACGAAGTGGCCGACGCTTCGAACGCGCTCGAAATCCTCGTCAAGAAGTCCGAGACCGTTCCTCCGTTCCAGGGCCGCTAATAAAGCGGCATCTGGATAGTAGTTAAACGGGAAAACCCCTATTTATCATGGCAGGCTCAGGTGGCGGCGGCCAACAAGGCGGCAAAAAGAAAGCCCGCATCGAGATCATTCCCCTGATCGATGTGATCTTCTTCCTGCTCGCCACTTTCGTGCTCTTCACGCTCTCGCTCAACGCGTCCTACGGTCTTCCGGTCGTGCTCCCGACCGCGAATGCCACGGATCCCCGCGATCCGGCGGACACCGTTACGATCAGCGTCACCCGTGACGCGACGATCGGCTGGAACAAGGAACTGATCATTCCCGACGAGTTCATCGCACGACTGACCGCGCTCCGGCAGATCGGTGGCGAGAACACGAGGATCCTGATCAACGCGGACGAGGAGGCGACCTTCAACCAGGTGTTCGGCTATGTCATCAACGAGATCCGCAAGGCGGGAATTCGTCGTGTATTCTTTGAAACGCGATTCCTGGCAGCGGAAGGCTGAAGCCTTAAATAACCTGAAAATTTGCCCCTGAGTCTGAGGGTCCCTATATTCCAACAACCCCATGGCAAGCGCCGGACAATCCAGAACCGAAGAGGTCAAGAAGAAGGCCCGCATTGAGATCATCCCGCTGATCGATGTCATCTTCTTCCTATTGGCCACATTCGTGTTGTTTACCCTGTCACTTAACAAGATCCAGTCGCTGCCGATCAATCTGCCCATCGCGGATCCCGCACCGCAGAAGCCCAATCCGGACGACGTGACCATACAGGTCTCGGACTCGGGGACCCTGTACTGGAACAAGAACGTCGTGTTGCTCAGTGAGCTGCAGGCCAACCTGCAGCAGTACATGGCCCAGGTCGCCGAGCCTCGCGTCCTTGTCACGGGAGACTACCTTGCGAATCACAAGGATACGATTCAGGTACTCAATGAGATAAGGCGCGCAGGGTTCGAGCCCGAGCAATACTCAGTGGAGACGAAGACCCGAAACACCGGCCAATAACCCCGAACCAGACAATCTCATGCGTCGCGATCTGATCATCGGAATTATCATCGCCCTGGCCCTGCACGCCGGAGCCGCCTACATCGGCGAAATGTTCGGCGAGCAGGAGGAGGTAGCAGTGGTGACCCAGGAGGAAAACCTGATCGAGGTGTACATCCCGCCTCCACTGCCCGAGGAGGAGCCCGAGGTCATCGAGTCGATGGATCCCACCCAGGAAACGGTGGAGTTCACGCCCCCGATGCAGCAGGACATGCCCCAGCTTGCCACGCCGGACGCGTTCGTCCAGCCGGTGCAGCCGCCGCCGCCAGAGAGCCTGAGGCCGACCACGGAAGTGGTGACGATTCCCACCGGCAACCTCTACGCCTCGGTGGGCGAGATTTTCGACATCGCGCTGCTCGACCAGCAGCCTGTTCCCCTGGTGCAGGCACGCCCGGTCTACCCGGCTTCGATGCGCAAGCAGGCCGTACGAGGCGAGGTAGTCGTCCGCTTTATCGTCACTTCCCAGGGAAATGTCACCCAGGCCCGCGTCGTTGAATCCACCCAGAGCGAGTTCGATCGCGAGGCCCTGAACGCCATCCAGAAATGGAAGTTCAAGCCGGGCCGCAAGGGCGGGCGGGACGTGGCGACCTTCGTTGAGGTGCCCATCATCTTCTCAATCCAGTAACCCACTCGAGGCTGTGCCCAAGATTGACTACACTTCCCTTTTTCGTCGCAGCGGATCCCGTGGCCTCGGCCTCGCGGTTCTTCTCCTGGTCGGAAACCTTGGCCTGCGGGCGGGCGAGCCGAACCTGCCGCCTGCCGATTTCTCGCCGGCAGTCATCGAGATTCTGACCACGCGTCTTGCGCCACTCCTGACTCCTGAGAACACGCAGGCGGAGCAGGCGATCGCGATTATCGAACAGGTGTTGTCGACACTTCGGCCCGAGAACGCCTATGACCTGTTCGAGCTTTCGAACATGCGCGGCAAGCTGCTGTTGAACTCGGACCGCTATGCCGACGCCATCCGATCGCTCGAGACCGTGTACGGCCTGGCGAACCAGTACCCGCATTTCATGCCGAATCTCAGCGAGCGCCTGGAACTCACCCGCAATCTGGCGGCGAGTTATCTGCAGGTGGCACAGACTGTTGAAGGCCAGGCAAAAACCGACAATCTTCGCAAGGCCGACGAGTACATGGGGGCCTACATCGAGAATTCCCCCTTCCTTTCGTCCAACGATTACCAGCAGTACGCCTATATCCTGATCCAGCAGATTGGCGATCCGCCGAATCGCGAGATGATCGAGCGTACGGAAGCCGTGCTTGAGGAGGGCCTGCGCTTGACCATCGCTCCCCGCTACGAGTTTTACCATCTGCTCGTCACGCTCCAGCAGATGAAGGGCGACATGCAGCAGGCGGCCGAGTACCTCGAGCTGCTCCTCGCATTCTCCGATAACTACACCGGAAACGCCGAGCGGTCCGCAAACGAGCAGATCCACTGGCAATCGCTCGCCCCTGCCTATTCGTATCTCGCGGCAACGCTGAGCGACGACGACGATTCGAATGGCGCGAAGGACGAGCGCATGGCGGAGACCTATGCCCTTCGGGCAATTCTCACCTACAAGCGCGCCCAGGCTCGCGGCTACCTGACCAGTCCGCAGGACTACATGCGGCTCATCAGCCTTTACTACCAGCTCGGCCAGATCGGTCTCGCCGCGGAGACGATGGAAAGGGCCTTGAACGAAGACCTCATCGACGCCACGTCGGAGCAGAACTGGGGATACCTCGCCGGTTATTACAACTCGATGAATCGCGAGGACAAGGCGATCGAGATCCTCAGGCAGGCATCGTCCCGCTTCCCGGAATACGGCGGCTTCGACATGCAGCTCTTCCAGTCGTACTATGCGACCAACCGCCTGGCCGAGGCCTACGACGCCGCGGTCTCCGCGGCGACAAAGGGCGTTCCCGGGCGCAATGGCGCCATGTGGATGTCGGCGGCCTACTGCGCCTACGAGCTCAAGCGTTACCAGGAGGCAATGGCTGCCATCCTCCGCGCGGAGACTGAGGAAGACACGCGTGGCAATGGCCAGCTCCCCGGCCTGAAGCAGGCGATCCAAGACCAGCTGGATGCCCAGCTGCGCATTCAGGAAGCGATTAATCGTCCGAGCGCCCTCTGAACAGATTTTAACACACCAGCTTAGACCAGCACCCCCTACGCATGAAGAAGAAGAAGACGTCCTATTACTTCATTATCCCGCTCATCGGCGTCGTCGTTTTCGGCGGCTTTTACTGGCGCTTTTCGCAGGAAGACGCCGCCAGACAGGCCGAGCGCGAAGCCGATATCGTTCGGCAGCGCGAGGAGGCCCAGCTGAAGAAGAATGCCGACCTTAAGGCTGCCTATGAACAGCAGCTGGCGGCAGTGGAAATGCGCAAGGCCGAGAAGGAGGAACGAGACCGGCTTCAGGCCCAGAAAAACGAGGTCCGGGCCGCCGAGCAGGCCCGCAAATCGGATGCAGAACAGGAGCTGATCCAGGTTCGGAACGATCTCTCCCAGATCGAGCGGGATGTGGATGCCGCAAGGTCTGCACTGGAGGAAGTCCAGGCGCGACAGGCCTCACTCCGTGCGGATGCGGATCACTACCGCGCCTACGCCCGCGCCGTTCAGGCAAATCACCAGAAGAACCTGCAGACGATGCAGCAAATCCAGGCAGCTGAAGAAGCCCGCCAGGCAATGGCCCGCGCGCAGGCGGCTGAAGCCCAGCGGCGTTGAACCCTTAAAGGAGTCCCTAAATCATGAGAAAGTGGACATTTGTCATCATCCCCGTGATCGCCTTGGGCATCTTCACGGTCTTCTACATGAGCGCAGTCCGGCAGATGGAGGCCAAGGAAGAGGCAGCCCTCGAGGCCAAAGCCCGGATGGAAGAAGAAGAGCGCATGCGCAAGGAGCAGATCGCTGCGGACACCCGTCGCCAGCAGGAGGAGTCCCGCCGTCAACAGGAAGCCGAGGAGGCTGCCGCGCTCGCGAAGCGGGAAGCTGACTGGGCGGCGACCAGCCGCCAGTTGGTTGAGGCCGCTCAACTCGCCGAGGCTGAGATCATGGAGGACAACAATCAGATTGCTGCGCTCCGGCGTGAGCTTGAGCAGCTTCGCACCCAGAAGGAACAGGCTCTTCTCGAGGAACAGGCGCTCGCCGAAAGCGTCGAGCAGGCCAAGATCCAGGTGCGCAACAGCGAGATCGAGTACGAGCGTCTGAAAGACATGCTCCTCCAGTTCGTCAGCAACAGTTCGATCGCCAACCCGCCGGCGCCGGCGCTGCCCGCCCGCTGATTAATAAATCTTGGGGTTCCCTGCTGGAGCAGCCCAATCACAGTTTGAAAGAACGGCCCGGCTCACGAAGCCGGGTCGTCCTGTTTTCCGGGGCAGCGGAACGACTTTTCATGGGGGGATTTTCTTCTTGCGGACCGATGGGCGCTCCAGCTTCCTGACCTGCTCAGCCCATTTTAGTGTCGGGGCGTAGCTTAGCCTGGTAGAGCGCTACGTTCGGGACGTAGAGGTCGTGAGTTCGAATCTCACCGCCCCGACCATCTTTCGTCCCGCAGTCGCGGGACTACGGATGGCACGGCCATTTGGAGGACCTGCACGGGAGGAAAACACTTTACCGGCGAGGCTCCGCGGTTCGTATTTCTTGGGCTTGCGGAATCGAACGGCGTGCCGGATATCATGCAGGCTCCCAGCGGTATCCGCATGGGAACGCCTCAATGAACGTGGTTCTCATAGAAGACGAAACTCTGGTCCGGCAGATGCTGCGTACCACGATCCAGAAGGCGGGCGGGGCGTTGAAGGTGGTGGCCGAGTTCGGAGATGGGAAGGAGGGGCTCGACTATTGCCTGGAGCACAAGCCCGACCTGGCGGTGATCGACCTCGGCCTGCCGAGCATGCACGGCCTGGAGGTAATCAAGGTCCTCAAGGAAAAAGCGCCTGAAATCAAGATCCTGGTGCTGACAAGCAGCACGGGGTCGGAGTTGCCGGTCCAGTTCGTTTCGATGGGCGTCCAGGGCTACGTCGACAAGACCAAGCCGCTTCAGTTTCTAGTGCAGGCGATCCAGGAAGTCGCGGCCGGCCAGTCGTCGAAGGAGGTCGCGTATCTGCTGAATCTCAGTGTGCGCACGGTGGAGAAGCACCGGGCGAATATGATGGAAAAGATCGGCGTTAGGGATGTTGCGAGCCTCACCCGCTACGCGATCCAGAACGGACTTATAAAGATCTGACGCTGCCGAGCTTGCCGCCGGTTCCCGTCTCGAGGTGCGGGAATCAGGCGGAGGTGGATCCTGCGATGTCCGCGTCGGCTTTCCCGAGAACTGCCGAGAGTCTGCGGTAATCCGTCTTGCCGGAACCCAGCTTGGGTATCGCGGTGACGACCCGGATTTCACGAGGTGCGGCCAGGTTCGTCAGGCCAGCCTCCTTGAGCGCCCCGCGAAGGTCTCCCAGTTGGACGCGTGGCTCATTGGTGACCGCCACGAGGAGCTCTCCCTTGTCAGCATCGGGCCGGGCGATCACCGCGATCTCACACTTGGGCCCGAATCGCGGTGACAGGCTTGCAAGGGCGTCCTCGACAGCCGTCAGGCTGACCATTTCCCCGCTCACCTTCGCAAATCGCTTGAGACGACCCAGGATGTGCACGTATCCGTCCTCGTCGATTCTGGCGATGTCACCCGTGTCGTACCATCCGCCGAGAGCCTGGAAACGCGCGTTCGCATCGGGATTCACGTATCCCTTCATGATGTTCGGGCCCCGCACAAGCAGACGGCCGCCCTCCGCAACACCCTCCACCGGCTCGATCCGGTGTTCCATGCCCGGCACGATCCGTCCCGCGGTGCCGAGGCGCCCTGCGACGCGAGTGTTGACGCTGATCACCGGGCTGCACTCGGTCGCCCCGTAACCCTCGAGCACCCGGATGCCGAATTTGCGGGACCACAGGTCGAAGGTTGCTGTCTGGACCTTCTCCGCTCCTGCGATCAGGTAGCGCACGGTCGAGAAGTCATAGGGATGCGCCTTGCGTGCATAGCCGTTCAGGAAGGTGTTGGTGGCCAGCATCACCGTGCAGGAATGCTGATAGACCATTGTCGGGATGACCCGGTAGTGCAGGGGTGAGGGGTACAGGTAGGTGAAACACCCGCGAACGAGCGGGAAAAGCGTGCCGCCGGTGAGTCCGAAGCTGTGGAAGAGCGGCAGGGCGTTGAAGAACCGGTCGTCGTCGGTCAGGTCGATCACCGAGATCGCCTGCCGGATGTTCGCGAGCAGGTTCCGGTGCGTGAGTTCGACTCCCTTTGGCAAGCCTTCCGATCCGCTCGTGAAGAGGATGACCGCGGTGTCCTCCGGTTTCAGGTCGAGCTCGCCATAGCCCGTGCGCGGCTGCAGGACCTGTCGTACGAGACCGACGAGGCGGGTGGCAGAACTGATTCCCTGCCTGATGTCCTCGAGATAGTGCAGCGAGCATCCGCCGGCCTGCAGGGGACTCGCGTCCAGCTTGGCTTTCTCGAGAAAGGCGCGGGATGTCACGATGTGCCGAAGTCCGGCCAGCTTCGCAGATTTGCGCATGCCCTCGATGCCGGAGGAGTAGTTGAGAAGAGCCGGCACGCGTCCGTCGGTCCAGAGGCTCAGCAGCGTGACCGGCAGGGCGTTCACGTTCGGGAGCAGCACGCCGATCCGCTCCCCGCGGCCGGGTCCCAGGACCTCCCTCCATCGTGAGGCGAGCAGCCGACCGCCTAGCAGCAGGCGTCGATAGCTGACCTCGGCTCCGCTGATGTCCTCCATCGCTATGCGGCTGGGGATGTGCCCTGCGGTCCGTGCGATCGCGGCGGGCAGGCTCGCCTCCCCGTGCTCCATCTCGACATCGAACTGCTGCTCCACCAGGCGGTCGTGCAGCCAGTCTGTGAGCCGCTCACGCTCCTCGCTGTGCGAGTGATGCTCGATTGCTGGACAATGAAACGGACGGCTGAAATGGGCAGTGACCCTAGGGAAGCATTTCGTCCAGCCCTTGTGGCGTACGAATGGTATGCGGTTGGCTCCCCTCAGATAGCAGGTGATGAGTGTCGGATTGCTCTTTCGGACGAGGAATCCCGTGCCGTCGAAGAGCTTCATCAGCGTGCCCGTGGTCGAGATGCGTCCCTCGGGGAACAGGACGAGGCGGCCGCCCGACGCGAGGTGATCGGAGATGTCCCTGACGGAGTATGGGGAGTTGGTGTCGACCGGGAATGTCCTCCGGTTGACCATCACGCGCCGGTGCAGCCACGAGGCCTGGGCCGTCGTGCTCGACGTCACGAATTTCCAGTCATTATCCAGCACCGCCCCGAGAAACAGCCAGTCGAGCCAGGAAACATGGTTTGGCAGCAGCAGGACCGGACCCTTGGCCTCCAGCGACTCGACGTTGTATGCGCGAAATCCGTATAAGATGCGAAGCAGGAGGCGTACGACGAGGCGCAGCATGGGTCAGGCGGCCTTGGGAAGCCGGACGGATGCGAGCAGGAGTCCGCCGACGACAAAAAGCGGGATGATGGCAAGGATGCCCACCCGCGGGCTGCCGCTCAATAGGGTTGCCTTTGCCATGAGCAAGGGGCCGAGCACGGCGGCAAACTTGCCGAGCATGTTGTAGAATCCGAAAAACTCCCCCGCCTTTTCCGCCGGAATCAGGCGCGCGAAGAGCGAGCGACTCAGCGACTGGATGCCGCCCTGGACCAGGCCGACGACCACCGCGAGCATGTAGAATTCGCGTACGCTGGTCATCCGGGAACCCCAGACGCAGATGCCGATGTAGACTGCGACTGCGATCAGGATTCCCCGCTTGGCGCCGATCCTCTCACCGAGCTTGCCGAAGGCGAGCGCTGCCGGGAATCCGACGAACTGGGTGATGAGCAGCGCTGCTGGCAGGCTGGTTTCGGGAAATCCCAGGGCTGCGCCGAGAGCGACCGCCATCTGGATGATGGTGTCGACGCCGTCGATGTAGAACCAGTAGCCGAGCAGGAACAGCGCGATGGTGCGGAGCTTGCGGATCTCGTGGAACGTATCGACAAACTGACGCAACCCCGATCGAACGCTTGCGACCACCCCGAGCGGAGCCGTCAGTCGCGGTTCCGGGACACGGAACAGCAAGGGAAGGGAGAATACCGCCCACCAAATAGCCACCATCGCGAACGACAGGCGCACTGCCGTTGCCGCCGAATCCAGACCGAACACGGACGGGTAGGTGGCCATGAGCACGTTCACGAGAAGGAGCAGGCCGCCACCTGCATACCCGAGCGAGAATCCGAGCGCGGATGCCATGTCGAGCTTGTCGCGGTCGGCGACTGCCACGATCAGCGAGTCATAGAAGACGTTTGCCCCGGCGAAACCGATCCAGGCGAAGACGTAAAGCGTCAGCGCCATTGCCCACTCTCCCTCGCCCGCGAAGGCCAGCGATCCGGTTGCGAGGATGCCGAGGCCGGCAAACGCGGCCAGGAAGCGCTTCTTTGACCCTCCCCGGTCCGCGATGGCGCCGATGATCGGGGCGATGATCGCGATGATGATGGCCGCGGTGGAACTCGTCGTTCCCAGCCGGTCGATCGCGACCGTGCCGTCGGCGCCGTCGTTCCAGTAGCTGTTGTTGAACACGGGCACGAACGCCGCCATCACGGTCGTGGCGAACGCCGAGTTGGCCCAGTCGTACAGGGCCCAGGGAAGGGCACGCTTCAGCCATGGAGCGTTCACGCGGGGTATATTTCGGCTTTAAGGCGGGCCCGGATCAGCGTGCCGAAACGCTGCGCCTATGCAATGGTCTCCTGTCGGTCGCCTCAGAGAGCGCTGACGGCGGCCTCGACGGCTGTTCGCAGGGCCTCGCCCCGGAGGTTGCGGCCGATGATCCGGCCTTCGCGGTCGAGCAGGTAGGTCGTGGGGATCGCGCTGACGCCGTACTTGGCGACCATTTCGCTCTGCCAGCCCGCTCCGTCGTAGTACTGGGGCCACGGCATGTTGTTCCGCTGCATGAACGCGGTCAGCATGGCGCCCTGGTTTGGTTCATCGAGGCTAATGCCCACGATCTCAAAGCCGCGGGCCTGGAAATCGCGGTAGGTCGCGACGACATTGGGCAGCTCCTCGATGCACGGGGGGCACCAGGTCGCCCAGAAGTCGACCAGAACCACCTTGCCGCGAAAGTGCGCGATCGAGAGCGGCTGGCCGGTCGTGTCGGTCGCCTGGAAGTCGGGAAAGGCAGCGCCGGGGACGAGTGTCGTGCGGATCCGGTAGGCGGGCAGGGCCGGCTCGATGGAGGCGATCAACTGATCGGCGATTCGGCCAGGCTCTGTCTCCGGCAGCTCGGATTGGATCAATCGCACTACCTCCAGCGCCTTCTCGGGATTCTCGAAGAGCTGCAGATAGAGTCCTGCCTTTAGCATGTACATCTGCGCCGTGTCCTCCGACACATCGCCTCGCCGCGAGGCGAGCAGTGCGTCCAACTCCGCGAGCTCCGGGGCCATCTGCTCTTCCGTCAGCGCCCCTGCGGCAACCTTGGCCTGAATCTTCGCGAGCACCGGCGCCAAGGACTTGGGTACTCCCGCATCGGCGCCAGGCTGTGGCAGGAGCCCGCTGCCGGGCCGCAGTGCGAAGAAGAATGCAATGGCCGCGGCAACGATCACTGCGGCTGCAAAGATGAGCGGGAGGCGGTTCTTCATGAAAATGTCAGTTGTTTTAACGTGGCGTGAGGCGCAGCAGGCCGGTCGTCAGGCTGGCGACAAGAATGTCACCTGTGGCGGGGTCGATGGCAAACGAGGATACCGAGGGAATCCGGGCGATCTCGCGAACCCGGTCCGACGTCACCCGGCGCGTTCCATCAGGACGCAGGGCCCAGACTCGGGAAGTGGCATAGTCGGCGAACAAGTATTGTCCGACGAGGTCAGGGTAGCGCGTCCCGCGGTATACGATCCCCCCGGTAATGGAGTTCCCCTGCTGCCGCGGGTAGTCCCAGATCGGCTCGATGTGGGTGAAACCGGCCGGCGCCGCCCGGGGTCCGGCAATGGTCGCCTCGCGGTAGTTCCAGCCGTAATTGCCGCCGCGGGTGATGACGTTGATCTCCTCGATCGCATTCTGGCCGACGTCACCCGCCCAGAGCTGGCCGGTCTCGGGATCGAACGCCATGCGCCACACGTTGCGCAGGCCGGTCGCCCAGAACTCCGCACGCAGTTTAGACGCATCGATCGGTGCGTTGTTGAAACGGGTGGCCCCAACGAACGGGTTGTCACTCGGGATAAGGTAGGTGCCGGGTCGCATGGCCGGATGCGGCGTGGGCTCCACGTTGCCGGGCCTGCGATCGACATCGATGCGGAGGATCCCGGCGAAGAAGTCTTTGTCGATGCGCTGGCTGTTCTCGAGCGTGTCGTTCGCCCGACCCTCATCGCCGACCGCGACGTACAGGTAGCCGTCGGGGCCGAACTGAAGTTCGCCGCCATTGTGATTCCCCGCGTCGTCGTGCTGGGCGATCAGGATCTGTTCCGTCGCCGGGTCGGCCCGGTTCGGGTTCGTCGGCGAGGCCGTGAAGCGTGCGAGTCGGTTCTCGCCAGTTGCACCCCGTCCGGGCTCGAAGCTCGTGTACCAGACGTAGAACTGGCGGTTCTCCGCATAGTCGGGATGAAAGGCGAGGGCCAGCAGGCCCATCTCACCGCCCGAATTGCGGACCCGGTCTGATATATCGAGGAAGACTTCGCGCGTGGGATTCGCGAGGTCGGGAATCACCGCGATGCGACCTTCCTTCTCGACGACGAAGAGACGGCTTGTTTCGCCCGGCGGCGTGACCATCGCGACGGGTTGCGCGATCTCAAGCGATGGAAATGCTGGGACGGTGCGGTAGGGCAGGTTGGGATCGGCGGGTGCCGGCCCCATGCGCTGGGCCACCAGCTGGGAGGGTAGGAGTGCGCTGCCGGCGGCGATTGCCGCGAGCAGGACCATGGCTGATTGTGACATTGGGTGGGGCATGCTTCTGGAGACCATGAGTGGGAGTCCCGGAGCCGCAAATCCTTCCGCAGGAATGCCTGCTCATTACGGCAGAAAAATGGGCCGGTCGCACAGGCGACCGGCCCTGGATCTGAAAGCAATTCGAACAGCCTCAGCCCTTCTGGAGCTGGTGCGGGGCGACGTCGGCGTCGCTCGGGTTAACCGGGATACGCATGCCGTAGAAGCTGCGGTATACGAAGTAGAGACCCACGGCGAAAATGACGGAGCCGAGCGCGAGCTTGGCGCCGTCGGTCATCTTGACCGCGATCTCGACGGCGAGCAGGCCGAAGAGCGTCGTGAACTTGATCACCGGGTTGAGCGAGACCGACGAGGTGTCCTTGAACGGATCGCCCACGGTGTCGCCGACGACGGTCGCCGCGTGCAGCGGGGTGTTCTTCATCTTCAGCTCCACCTCGACGATCTTCTTCGCGTTGTCCCAGGCGCCACCGCCATTGGCCATGAAGATCGCCTGGAAAAGGCCGAAGAAGGCCATGCCGACCAGGTATCCGATGAAGAAGAACGGATCGAAGAACGCCAGCGCGAGCGAGAAGCAGAAGATGACGATGAAGATGTTGATCATGCCCTTCTGCGCGTACTGCGTGCAGATGCGGACGACTTCCTTCGAGGCCTCGGTTGAGGCCGTCGAGGAGTCCAGCTTCATGTTTTCCTTGATGTACACGACCGCGCGGTAGGCGCCGGTGACGACCGCCTGCGTGCTCGCGCCGGTGAACCAGTAGATCACCGCGCCGCCGATCAGCAGGCCCATGAGAGCCTCGGGATGCACGAGGGAGAGCCGCTCGAGCACGTTGAAGGTGGGGTCGAGTTCCTCGAAGTGCGCCTTCAGCATCATGATGATCCCGAAGACCATCGTCGTGGCGCCGACAACGGCGGTGCCGATGAGCACCGGCTTGGCGGTGGCCTTGAACGTGTTTCCTGCGCCGTCGCCCTTCTCGAGCTGGAACTTCGCGTGCTCGAAGTCGGGCTTGAACCCGAAGTCGCGCTGGATCTCGGAGTCGATGTTTGCGCGCCCCTCGATCTGCGAAAGCTCGTAGACGGACTGCGCATTATCGGTCACGGGACCGAAGCTGTCGACGGCGATCGTCACCGGGCCCATGCCGAGGAAGCCGAAGGCCACGAGGCCGAAGGCGAAGATCGGCGCGGCGAAGAGGAACTCCTCAGGCATCATCGACTGCACGGCCTCATGGCCGGAGAAATAGTACGCGCCGAACATCAGGCCGAGCACCACGAGGCCGGTCCAGAACGCCGAGTAGTTGCCGGCGACAAGGCCGCTGAGGATGTTCAGCGAGGCGCCGCCCTGGCGGGAGGAGGTGACGACCTCCTTGACGTGGCGGCTCTCGGTCGAGGTGAAGACCTTCGTGAATTCCGGGATCAGCGCACCGGCGATCGTGCCGAGCGAGATGATGGTGGAGAGCACCCACCAGAGTCCGGGATAGTCGGTGAGCGGCGCGAGCAGCACGTAGCTGGCGACGTAGGTCACGGCGATCGAGACGATCGAGGTGATCCAGACAAGGTTCGTGAGCGGCTGCTCCAGGTTGAAGTCGCGCTTGGCGCCGAAGACCGCCTTGCTGATTCCCTCGTTGACGAGGTAGCTGACCAGCGAGGTGAGGATCATCAGGATGCGCATCGCGAAGAGCCATACGATCAGCGTGGCACACAGCGTCGGGCTGGCGGCGAGCGCCAGGGCGAGGAAGGCGATCAGCGCGACGCCGGTCACGCCGTAGGTCTCGAATCCGTCGGCGGTCGGCCCGACCGAGTCGCCGGCGTTGTCGCCCGTGCAGTCGGCGATGACGCCGGGGTTGCGGGGGTCGTCCTCCGGCAGGTTGAACACGATCTTCATCAGGTCGGCGCCGATGTCGGCGATCTTCGTGAAGATGCCGCCGCAGATGCGGAGAGCGGATGCGCCGAGGGATTCGCCGATCGCGAAGCCGATGAAGCAGGGACCTGCGAGCTCGCTCGGAAGGAACGCTAGGATGCAGATCATGAAGAAGAGCTCCGTCGCGACCAGCAGGAGGCCGACGCTCATGCCGGATTTGAGCGGGATGCCGAGCGTCGCCAGCGCGTTGCCCCTGAGGGCTGAGAAGGCGGCGCGGCTGTTGGCGACCGTGTTGATGCGGATGCCGAACCAGGCGACGCCGTAGCTGCCGAGGATGCCGAGGATGGAAGACAGAAGTATGACCACGACGTGGCCGACCGACTGCTCCGACAGCACGCCGAAATAATAGACCATGCAGGCCGCGATCAGCACCCAGAGCATCGCAAGGAACTTGCCCTGCTGCGTGAGGTACGTCTTGCAGGTTTCCCAGATGATCTGGGAGACGGCGCTCATGGAGCTGTGCACCGGCAGCGCCTTCGTCTGGAGGTACTGCATCCAGCCGTAGATGACGCCAATGACGCAGACGCCCAAGCCGATCATCAGGAGCGCGTTGCCCGACAGGCTGCCGCCGAGGAAGGACACCGCCCCGAGGTCGGGGATTGCGATATCAGCTTCGCTCGCGCGAAGGGCGGGGGCGGCTGTCGCCGCAAGTGCTGCTGTGCCGAATTGCCAGGCTTTCGATAACTTCATGATTTGGGTTGGGTACTGTAAGAGGGTAATGGTGTCGCAGGTTGTGAAGATCGGCGTTAACTGGAGCGAGATTTTTTTCCGAATGCAGGGGTTCTTAACGTCGGGGTGACGATGGGGTCTCCACAAGCTTTCCCGGGCCTTGCATAAGGCCCAGCTTCTTAGTTACTTGAGGTGCTGCAGCTCGGCATGCACCCCATCGGCCTCAATCGTCGATTTTGCGGATTTTGCTGCTTTGTTGATGGCTGGTTTTGCCGTCAATGCGTGCTCCAGCCCGCGGGGAATCCCTGACCCGAGGGCAATCGCTTCAGGCGGCGGTTGGCCTGGGCCTCAAGGGTCACGAAGAGTCCCTCGTCCTCGAAGAATCCCTTTTCCAGGGCGATGACGAGCGGCGCACAGTCGGTCAGCTTGATGAAGCCTAACTTGAGGTCGGGTGACTCGATGCGGGCCGCGGCCGCCTGCGCGGTGACGGCCGGCAGGGAAGCGGCGGCCAGGAGGCCTGCGGTTGCGATGAGCGCCCGGAGCCGGGCGCGCAATCCATTGGTGGTGTCAGACGGTTGCTGTGTGGTGCGCATGAGAAGTGTTCGGAGTGGCCGTGGGGCGTGCGGTTGCCGACGCGCTTCACCTGCCGCTCGATGTGTTGGTCGTCCGCAAGCTGGGGTTCCCTGGACGCGAGGAGCTGGCGATGGGCGCGATCGCCGGGGGCGGGGCGATTATGCTGAACGAGGACCTGATCGCTGAATCTGGAATCAGCGATGAGGCAGTAAAGAGGGTTGCTGCAGCGGAACGCAGGGAACTGGCGCGACGCGAATTGGCCTACCGTGGGGCGCGGCTGCCGCTCTCCGTGAAGGGACGGAAGGTGATCCTTGTCGACGATCGCATCGCGACAGGGGCGTCGACCCGCGTGGCTATCGCCGTATTGCGGAAGCTAGGTGCTGGGAAGATCCTGGTGGCGACGCCTACCGTTTCCCGGGAGACGAAGGAGGCACTGGAAAAGGAGGTGGTTGCCGTTGTGGCTGTGTTGGTTCCGGAGGATTTTAGCGCCGTCGGTGCGTACTTTCGCGACTTTCACCAGGTCGGGGACGGCGCGGTTCGGGAGCTGCTGGGGCGCGGTTTTGGGGGAAGCTAACCGGACTCGGGCTGTAACCCTATGCGCGCCCCGCAGACGGTGCCGGTTCCCAGTTGCGGAACCTGTCACTAATCGATGGATTCACGCGTCATTCCAAATTCGGTGCCTCCCTCTGCCTCAAGAGCTTCGGTCCCTCGTTTGCTCGCTGTAATTGCGATTCTGTTCGTTACCGGAGGTGTTTCCGTGTCGGGGCAGGGCATCGACGTTCAGGAACCCGCGTTGTTTCGCACGGAGATTCGCCTGGAGGCGCCTGCGGCCTCCGTTGCCTCTCTCCCGCGAGTGCCGGCAGAGTGGTACCTGACGCCTGCCGGGGCGGCTGCCCTGGGGTCGGGCGGCGATGCGGCTGGGATTTCCGCGGCAACTGTGGCGGAACTGAGGCGGCGTGCTTCGGGTGATGGGATCGGCGGATTGCGCATCGTGCCGGATGTCGCGTTTCTCGACTCGCTGCGGCCTGGTGAGCGAGCTGCACTCACAACGCTTCTGGTTGCGGATGCGAGGAATGTCGTCGAGCGCTGGCCTGTATCGGTCCGGCCCGGGGCGCTTGCGGAACTGGAGCTGACGCCATCGCTGGGCGAGGCAGCGAGTCGCGTGCGCCGCTGGTCGACGGAAGTCCAGGGGCGCCTCGTCTTTCGGGACCTGTTTGCCCTCGAGGACGCGTTTGCGAGTTCGGACGATCGCGTGCGCTTCCTGCAGAAACTCACCGGGGCTGATGCCCTCCTGGTGAAGCTGGAAGTGCCGGAGAGCTCTGCGGAGCGGGGGCGGGTCGCCGCCTACTGGCATTCCCATGGGCACTACCGGACCGTGCGCCCCTTTCTAACGGCGCTGAGCGCGATCGAGGGACACGACCGGGTGGACCTGGCGCACCTGCTGCCGACGCAGCCGCGATTCCTGATCAATACGTTCCCAACTGTGCTGGCGCGGTCGGCCGATCCTTCGGCCGACAGTGCGGGAATGGCGGCCCGCTTCTATTCGGCTGCCGCTGCGGTCAATGGCGACCTGAGCCGGGGATTCCGCATCTGGCTGGCGGAAGAATGCGTGCCGCTGGCAGGGGCTCCCCAGTTCGGGGACCTTCTGTTGTTCGAGGATCCCACGACGAACGAGTGGCCCTACACGGCGGTGTACGTCGCCGACGGGATCGTCTTTGGGCGGAGCCCCACGGCGTTCGGGGCCTGGCGCCTGATGACACTCGCCGAGATTTCGCAGCTGAATCCGCGTCTGGCCGGTACGCCGCGCATGTACCGCACGCGAACCTTCGCGGGCCCCGCCGCCCTCGACCCCGTCGCCGATCTCGGGCGATCCCCAAGCGTGTTCGTGGACGGGCTGGAACTGCGCGCGGCGGCCCCGGGACCCTGGGGCCGGCTCTATTCCTACCAGGTGCTGCTCGCGCCATCGGGAGACTTGCTCAGCCAGATCCCGGAACCATCGGCCGAGCCGGAGTGGCGTTTTGCCGGAGTGACGCGCGCCGAGCTGCTCGACGGCGTCCGTGCCATGCCGATGTCGGCTGCCACCCGGGGGGCGCTGCTCGAGTTGTTCGACAGGGCGACACCCGGGGCCGACGGCACGATCACCGTGCGGCCGACTTCCGATCTCGTCTTCGACACGCCGCGTGCGTTTCGGGACCGATTCTTCCCGTACATGGCCTTCCCCCAGGACGGACTCGGCTACCTGAGCAACCTCACCGTGCCGACGACGGAGTCTGCCGAGGAATGGTTCAGCGAGGACCTTATCCCGGCCGAGGTGCGCGAGGCGTTCCTGCGTCTTCCCTACCGGCGCCGCGGCGGCATCGGCATGGCGGATTTTGGGGCGGCCTATCACCTTTCTGAAGATCCGACGGACCGCCTGGCGGTGCTTCAAGGATTGTTCCGCACGCCGGGCGTCGTCGCGCTGCTCGCACGACCACTGCCTCAGGATGTGCCGGCGCTCGCCGCCTACTGGGATCCCAAGGGCGAACGAAACCTGCGCCCACTGCTCGAATCTTTCGCGCGCAATCCGGATGTCCGGTTTATCGACGTGATCCAGCTGCTGCCACAGCTGCCGCGTCAGTTGATGAACCTCTTCTACAACGGCCTTACCGGTCAGCCGGCGCCGAACTGCACCTGGACATCGCTCAATTTCAACGCGCTTTTCCCGAACAACCGATTCCTGCTGATGCCCGGCAGGGACCGGGAGCAGGCAATGGAGGCGTGGCAGGAACTCACGGCGCGCTACGAAGGCGTTCCGGAGGCGCGCCAGCTCGGCGACATCCTCGTCTACCGCCCGCGCAACGAACCCGAGCGCATCCTGCACATGTGCGCGCTGGTCGCGGACGACATCGTCTTCACGAAGAACGGCTACGGCCCGACCGAACCCTGGAGCCTGCAGCGTCGGTCCGACATGGAGGCGCTGTACCTCACCAACGAAGTCGAAGTCGCCTATTTCCGCGCGCGGCGATGAGGAGTGGGGCGGCTGGGCGACCGTAAGAAGCTGGCGGCGCCATCCGACTTGTCTGCCAAAGCCTCCCGGGCGATGACGGACGCTCCCAGCGATGGGCCCTCCTTCGCCGAGCCTTCGGAGGGCAACCCGAATTTGGTTCGGGGTTGGCCGTGCCATCCGTAGCCCTTCGCTTGTCGAAGGGCGTAGGATGGTGCCCGGGACTGGACTCGAACCAGTACGGCCTTACGGCCAGGGGATTTTAAGTCCCCAGTGTCTACCATTCCACCACCCGGGCTGGATGGGCAGCGGGAAGACTGCCCGGGATCGGCTCGCGCTCAAGGACACTTCTGGCGGAACCCGCGACGCTGGATTATCTTTGTCCGTTCGGTTCACGTCCGGCAGATCTTTCTCTGATTCATGAAACTCGGGCTTTTCGGCGGCACCTTCGATCCTCCGCACAACGGGCACATTGCCGCGGCGGAGGATGCGGCGGCGCAGTTCGGCCTGAATCGCGTGTTCCTGATTCCCGTGGCCCGTCCTCCGCTGAAGGAGGCGGGCCCATCGGCGGGTGCGGAGGACAGGCTCGGCATGCTGCGGGCCGCTGCGGGTCATGATCCGCGATTCGAGGTGTCCGACTTCGAGGTCCGTCGCGGCGGGGTCAGCTACAGCATCGAGACGGTACGCCATTTCCGGGAACATTACCCGGATGCCGAGCTGTTCCTGATAGTCGGCGCCGACCAGTGGGGCCAGATCGGGCAGTGGAAGGACGTGCGCGAACTGGTCAGACTGGTGACCTTCGTGGTGGTCGACCGCCCGGGGGAGGCGAATGCCGCCGAACCGGCCGGCATTCCAGGCGTGCGCTGGCATCGCTGCGAAGGGCGGCATCTCCACATCGGTTCCACCGATTTACGGGCTCGCCTGCGCGAGGGAAGCCCGGTGGATTCGCTCGTGCCGCCCGCCGTGGCGGCCTACATTTCAGAACGAAAGCTCTACGCGAATCCATGACGTCATCCCGAAGCCCGCTTGAACTCGCCCGGCGCTGTGCCGCCGTGCTCGACGAGAAGAAGGCCGGCGACATCAGGATCCTGGACGTGGCGGCTCAGTCCTCGATCACCGACATGCTCGTGGTCGCAACCGCCACCTCGGAGCCGCATCTTCGCGCGCTGCGGGTCGAGCTGGAGAAGACCCTCGATGCCGCGGGCGACAGAATCGTGAGGATGGAAAGCGAACGGGAGAGCGGATGGCTGGTCGTCGACCTTTTCGATGTCATGGTGCATGTCTTCCTGCCCGAGCTGAGGGCCCGCTACCGGCTTGAGCAGCTCTGGAAGGATGCCGTCGACGTGCCGATCCAGGAAGCGACCCCGGCCCCGAAGAAGCCCCGGGCCCGCAAGGCGAAGGCCAAGCCGGCCGCGAAACGTGGCGGCAAGGCAAAGGCTCCATCGAAACGAAAGCCTGCACCGAGCAGGAAAAAGCGCTCGAAATAGGGGGCTGATCGCCGGTCCAAAATGCAGTTGACCGGCCGGGAGGGCAGCCTAGTCCTGTCCCCCTGCAATGCGGGCGTAGCTCAGTTGGTAGAGCACCACCTTGCCAAGGTGGACGTCGAGAGTTCGAGTCTCTTCGCCCGCTCCAGCCTTTCGAGTTTCGAAAGGCTGCCCTCCGAAGTGGCGCGGCAGCGGCACGAAGGAGGGCGTCCGAGCCAAGGCCGCCTCAGACCTTCTTGACGATGTCGCGGGTGGTTGTCTCGACGGCGTCGGGCGCCTCGAGTTGCTTGGCTCCCTTCGAGCCGATTTCCGCGAACCGGCGCGCCCCGGGAAGGAGCGTTCCTTCGAAGGAGCCCACGGCTGTGTTGTAGCCGCGCACGGCGGCGTCGAGTCCGCGGCCCACTTTCTCGAGGTTCTCGGCAAAGGTCGCGATGCGGTCGTAAAGCGTTCGGCCTAGCTCGCTGATTTCGCGGGCGTTCTCGGAGACTGACTCCTGGCGCCAGCCGTAGGCGGCGGCCTTGAGCAGCGCGATCAGGGTGGTGGGCGTTGCCAGCAGGACACGTTTCGCAAGGGCCCGGTCGAGCAGGGTGCTGTCGCTCTGGAGCGCGGCCGTCAGGAAGTGGTCGCCGGGCAGGAAGAGCACCACGAACTCCGGCGCCGGTTGAAACTGCTCCCAGTAATTCTTGGCGCCGAGCGCATCGATATGCCCGCGCACCTTTTGCGCGTGCTCGGCAAGCCGGGCCTCGCGCGAGGATTCATCCCCGGCATCCGCCGCTGCGCGATAGGACTCGAGCGGGGCCTTGGCATCGACGACGATCCGTTGGCCGCCGGGCAGGCGGACAACCAGGTCCGCGCGTAGCGCACCCGAGGCTTCCTGTTCCGCGAAGTCGCACCATGCCTGCATGTCGGCCATCTCGACGACGCGCCGTAGCTGCAATTCCCCCCAGCTTCCGGCGTAGGTTGTCGAGCGCAGGGCGGTCGATAGCTTGTTCGCCTCGGTGTGCAGGCGGAGCTGCGCTGCGCTCAGTTCCTTGAGCTGGTCGGCCAAGTGGGTGCGGTCGCCCAGTCGGGAGGCCTCGAACTCGGTGATCTTCACATCAACCTTCTCGAGCGACTCCTTGAGCGGCCTGACGAGTGCCTCGACGGCCTGCTGTCGCGCGGCGAGGTCGCCCTTCGCACCTTCCTGAAATTTCTCCAGGGTCGCCTTGGCGAGATTGAGGAACGCCTCGTTGTTGTGCTGGAGCGCCTCGGCTGAGACTGCCTTGAATTCCTGCGAGAGCCGCTCATGGGCCGCCTGCTCGGCCTCGAGCCTGGTGCCTAGCCGCGCGTTTGCCTCGGTGAGTCTCGTCAGCTCGGTGCGCATCGAGGCGACTTCCGCGTCGACTCGTGCTTGCTCCCGTTCCGCGGCCGCAAGGCGCTCCCGGTCAGCGGCATGGCGGGCACGCAACACGAGCCAGGCGACGAGCGCCCCGAATCCAAACGCGATGGCTAATTGAGTAAAAAGCACGTAAACATTATTCGCTAACAGCCTGTCAAAACAGAGGACAGGCCGCATTTCTTGACAGATGTAAAAGCGCTCTGCAAACAGCGTTTGTCGTGGACCCCCGACGGATTCCTTCAAGGAAAACGTCCCATAAGCAGCCTTCTTCCATACAAACATGCTAACCGAAAGCGCGCCAGAACCGCGTGTGACGCAGGACCGCCTCTCCGTGCTGGTCGTCGATGACGAGTACGGCCCCCGCGAATCGATCGCATTCACCCTCTCCTCGGAGTTCAAGGTGGACACTGCCGGGCGTGCCGCCGAGGCCCTCGAAATGATCCGCGACCATCAGTATGCCGCGGTGGTCCTCGACATCCGTATGCCGGAGATGGATGGCATCCGTGCGCTCGAGGAGCTTCGCCGGATCGATCCCGACGTAGCCGTGATCATGCTCACCGGCTATGGCACTCTACTGACCGCCCAGCAGGCGATGGTCGCCGGGGCCAACCAGTACCTGCGAAAGCCGCCGGATGTCACCGAGCTCGTGGACTCCGTGCGCAAGCAGGCGGAGGGCACACGCGTCCGCCGGCATCAGTCAAAGCTCACGCGCGACATGCAGTCGATGAACGCGGCGCTGAAGTCCGAGATCGCGCAGCACGAGCCGCAGATATGGCAGGGCCGTGCCTCCGTCGAGCTGGTGCACGACCTCAACAATCCGCTGACCGTTGTGATCGGCTATGCCGCGCTCATGGGCGAGGAGGCGCGGGCCGTGGCGCCGATCGATCCGGCCCGGGGCAAGAAACTTCTCGAGTATGCGAGCATGATCGAGCGCGCCGCCGAGTACTGTCACCACCTGGCCGACAACTGGCGTCAGGCGTCCAAGAAATCGGCCGATTTCTCGCCGGTCGACCTTGTGGCGATCGTTCACGACGTGCGCCAGGTAATCCTCTTCAGCAATGCGGCGATCCGGGTCTCCGGCCTCCAATCAGCGACGGTCCGGGGCTCCCGGTTCGAGCTGATGCGTGTCTTCCAGAATCTCCTGAAGAATTCGCTCGAGGCAGGTGCCAAGCGAGTGAGCGTTGAAGTCTCGCAGAGCGGTCCGAACTACGAGCTGGTCATCACCGACAACGGATCCGGCATGTCGCCCGAAGACCTCAAGCGTGCGCTACGCGGAGGATTCACGAGCAAGCACAACGGGACGGGGCTCGGACTCAGCATTTGCCGGCATCTGATCGGTTCCCACGGAGCGACGTTCCACATGGAGTCCGTCGTGGGGCTCGGCTCAACTGTGAAGCTGACTTTTCCTGCATCCTTGCAAACCTGAGCCTCCATGAGGATCGTGCGAGGAACGGACGCCCCGCGATGATCAGGCGGCGCGTCAAGATAACCGGCATTGGTCCGGTCACCCCTGCCGGCATCGGACGTGAGACCTTCTGGAACGGAATTCTCGAGTCCGTGAGCCGAGTGCGACCGTTCACCCGGCTCCCCCCGGAATGCGGCGAGTTCGTCGCTGCGCACATGGAGGAATTCAATGTCGGGCATTACGTGGACCGCACGCTCCTGCCGAAGGGCGCCGCACGGCACACGTTGTTCGCGGTCGCGGGTGCCGCGCTCGCGCTGAAGGATGCCGGCATCCTGATCGACGATCTTCATTCGATCCGGAGCGCGATTATCACCGGGACGTCCCTGATAGATTTCGAGAAAACGATGCATTGCATCGATGCCTTCCATCGCAAGGGGCCGGGCGCGGTGGTTGGTCGGGGCATCTACACCGCGAACCTCCCCGCTGTCCCGATTTCAATCAACGATGTGCTGGGAATGTCGGCGCAGACCATGGTGCTGCAGAGCTCCTGCTGTTCCGGCATGGACGCCATCGGTTATGCGGCAGACCTCGTTGCGAAAGGAGAGGTCGATCTGGCGATCTGCGGAGGTACCGAGGCGCCCCTTTTCCGAAGTCCGTTGCTCGAATTGCGGAAGGCTGGGCTTACACCGTCGACAACTGAAATGCCGGGAAAGCTGTCGCGACCTTTCGACCGCTGGCGCACGACCGGCGTGGTCAGCGAGGGGGCGGCAATCATGGTGATCGAGCCGATGGAGAGTCCGAGGTCCGGTTACTGCGAGATCCTTGGCTATGCCTATGCGAACGACAATGGATCCAAGCTTTGCGGGGGGCTGGCGAAGTCGGGTCGGCTTGCGCTCGCCGAGGCACGGTTGAGGCCTGAGCAGGTCGACGTGATCAACGCGTGGGGGCCCGGCCACAAGGAGGTCGACCCTGCGGAGGTGCTGGCGATGGAGCGACTCTTTGGCAGCCTGCTGCCGGGCATCCCTGCCTTCTCGATCAAGGGGAGCATCGGCACCCCGCTCGGCGCCGCGCCTGCAATTCAGGCTGCGGTCTCAGCGCTGGCATTGCGGGAAGGCGTCATTCCCCCCACGGTGAACTGGGAATACCCCGACCCGGCCTGCAACCTCAACCTCTCCGCTCGACCGCGCGAGATCGCCCATGACATCACCCTGGTCAACGCCCACGGTCTCGCCGGAGTCAACTCGAGCCTGATCCTCAAGCGATGCTGAGTTCGTCCGCAGCTTTTGTTGCGATACTGATTGCAGGCTTTGGTGCCCTTGTCGTCTGGGCCAACCCGCAACGGCTCGTCAATCGACTTGTCTTCACATGCTCCCTGCAGGGTGCATTGTGGCTGTTCGGGTTCTATTTATCCCGTCGAGTCGGTGCGACTTTCGAGGAGGGCCAGTTCTGGTACCGGGCCGTCCACATGGTAAGCGCATCGTTCCCCTTGCATCTCTATATGATCAAGGAAGCGATCGCCGGCCAGCGCCGCGGGTGGCAGATGGTTCTGAATGTCCCGGCATTGATCGCGATCGCCGCCACTACGTTCCTGACGATCGTGCCTGCCACCTACGCATTCATTCCCGCGTCGTCGACTCCCGGCAATCTCCAGTTCGGCTGGGCGCAGCCGGTCTATGTCTACGGGATCCGCCTCCTGTACGGCCTTCTGATCATCGATGTGATTCGAACGATACGAACGCTTCAGTCGGTTCGAAGGCTGGAACTCCAGGTATGGCTCATCGGGGGAGCGACAGCGGCGATGGCGATCTTGCTTACGGAAGCGCTGCATGCAGCCACGGGGAATGACCTGTATGTGCGCATCCAGCCGTTCTTTCTCCTGATCTTCTACGGGGCCATCACCTACGCGATCACCACGGTCCGTCTGTTCGACGCCAGGCAGCTCTTCACGCTGGCGCTGCAGCGCGTGATCCTGGTGGTGGCTGTTGCGCTGATCGCCCTCCTCATCGAGCGACTGCTCCTGCGGTTTGTCTCGAGCAACGTCGCGGCGGTCCTGCTCACCACGGGACTCGTGCTTTGGTTCGCCTCCGTCTTCAGCGACTGGCTCAACTCGCGATTCAACCTGTTCCCACAGGCGACCGAGGCCCGCAAGGCGGCGCACGCGATCGCCCATCATGAGACGAATGCGGAGCAGCTCCAGTCGTCCTTCCTGCAGGTCCTCCGCGGATGGGTGCAGTCCGAGGATGCGGTGCTGCTCGTCGGCGACCGGAGCGGCATGGAGGGAGGGACTGTCAGCCTGCCTGCCGACTGCATGATCCTCAACCTGATGCATGAGCTCAAGTGGGTCACGCCCGAGCGCCTCTCCCGCGAGCGTCCAACCCCTGACCGCGAGGTCCTCCGTGGGTTTCTCAATGAGCACCGGCTCGGCGCCCTGGTGCTGGAGGAAGGGACGGTGCTCAACGTGCTTGTCGGGGTGGGCATACCGGCCACGCGCCGGCCGTACACCTATCCGCAGGTAACGGAGTTGGCGGAGATCTCTTCGATTATCCAGGGGGCCTTCGAGCGCCTGCACTTCTCAATGAAGGCGCAGCACGCGGAACAGCTCGCGACGGTGGGCATGCTGGGCGCGGGACTTGCGCACGAGATCCGAAACCCGCTGGTGACGATCAAGACCTTCGTCCACCTGCTTCCCGAGCACCACGACGACCCGGCCTTCCGGGACAAGTTCTTCCGCCTTATCAACTACGAGGTGGCGCGCATCGACCGGCTGACGGAGCAGCTGCTCGACCTCGCCTCGCCGCGTGCCTATCACGCGGAACCGATGCCCCTGCATCCGCTCCTGCGCAACAGCCTCGACCTCGTCGCCGCGAAGGCTGCGGAACGCCGGATCCGCATCATCGTCGACTTCGATGCCACTCCCGGCCTCGTGATGACCGACGCGGCTGCGGTGCGGCAGGTGCTGCTCAACCTTGCGCTCAACGCGATCCATGCCGTGGAGTCGGTGGCAGGGGAACGCTGGATCCGGGTTGCGACGCACAACCGGCCCGGGACGGTGGAACTCGAGGTTTCTGACAACGGCCCTGGCGTTGCTTCCGAGATCCTTCCCAGGCTCTTCAAGCCGTTCCAATCAACTAAATCGTCCGGATTCGGTCTTGGGCTCGCCATCTCGAACGAAATCCTCTCCGGTCTTGGCGCGACGATCGCCGCCGATTCGCCGGGCCCCGGGCGCGGTGCAACGTTTCGCGTCAACTTTCCATGCCCGCCGCAATTGTCCTAGCGACTGCCGACGCACGGCTGGCGGCCGCCTGGGAATCCCAGATTCCCCCGGGCCGGATCGTCATCCGCGTTCCTGCCGAAGGGCAGGGGGTGACGGTGCCCCCCGGCCTGACGGCAGTGGTGGTGCTCGATGCAGCCTCCGAGGCCGCGCTGCCCCAGAGTCTCGTCCGGTCGCCGACGATCTTCGTGGGGGAGCCGCGGAGCCAGCCGTTCGAGCAGGCGCGCCTCAGCGGGCGGGCGCTGGTCTTCCTCGGCTACGAGGAGAGTTTGAGCCGCCTGCGCGACCACCTGCCGCTGCTCGACGCGCTCGCGGAGAAGGAATCTATGGTGCACCTGCTCGTCGACAAGGGCCGCAGGGCCGAGGGCGGAGGTTCGCGGCCGCCAATGCGGGTGCCCGCCGCGACCGGCGACTCCGCGGAACTCTGGGATTTCCTCGAGGCAGCGCTCGAGAGCATCGATTCGCGGGACCGGCTGCTCGGCGAGTTCCGAAGGGCCTCAAGGCACCTGTTGCGGGCCTCGCACGCGGTGTTCTTCCTGCGCGAGCCCGACGGCTTCCGTGCCGACCGGGGGACTTCATTCTTTGGGTTGGACGATCCGCTGGTGGCCTGCCTCGAGACTCATCCGATCGTGATCGACGGCACGAACTGGGACGGACCGGCTGACCCGGTGGCGGAGCTTGCCGTGCGCAACCGCATGGCGCTCTGGGGGGCGCGGCTGCTCGTCCCAATTCATGACAATGCGCGCCTCCTCGGTCTTATCGCGCTCGGTGTCCGTGACGACGGGCAGCCCTACGACGATGCCGACCGGGTGCGCGCTGTCTGTGTCGCCCGCCTGTTGCGGCAGTTCCTGACCCGCGTGAGCCAGCTGGGCAGATTGCAGTCTTTCGCCAACCAGGCGGCGGTCGGGGCGAAATACCTCCCGGGCACGCTTGTCCTCGATTCGGGAGAGCCGGTGCCGCGTCATGTCCCGCTCCCCGTGCGCGACCTGATCGGGCGTGTCCGCCGCACGCGGGAAGTCATGCGGCTGGCTCCGACGGAGGGGCAGCCATTCCGCGCGGGCGCCGGTATCGTCACCGAGACCGGAGGCGTCTGGGCCTGGTGGGAGGAGGCGAGCGGCGAGGTCGACGATTCCCGGATCCGTCGGCGTGCCGAGCGGCTGGGCCTGCTCAAGGAACTCGCCCTCACGCTCGGGCACGAGATCGGGAATCCGCTGGTTTCGCTTTCCACATTCCGCCAGGCGCCGGATCCCGCGGGCCTGCCGCCCTCGATGCTCGAGACCATCCGGAGGGACATCGCCAGCATCGAGTCGCTGGCCAGGCAGATTGCGAGCATGCAGGCGCTCGGCGAACCCGTTTCCGAATCGGTCGACGCTCGCGAGCTGGTCAAGGCGGTCGGATCCGCCCGCAGCCTGCGGGTCGACGTGGGTCCGGAAGCCATGCCGCTGCGCATCGCGGGCGACCTGCTCGAAACCGCCCTGGGTGCGCTTGTCGACACGCTTTCGGAAAACCGCAAGCACCGCGATGCAGCGCCCCTTTCGCTGCAGCTTCGCTCCACCGGTGCCGGAAACGACCTGACCGCGCTGCTCTCCGTGCGCGGCAAGAACCTGGAGCTCGAGGGAATCCTACCCGAACCGGTACCGGGTGCGGTGCCGAACCAGGGCAGGCTGGGCGTGTTCCTGGCGAAGGAAGTCATCCGGCTGCACCACGGCGAAATCCACGCCGGTCCCGGCCTGGAGGGCACGGAGATTCTCATTTCGTTCCGCAGCCTCTGAGTCACCGGGCTGCCGCGATTTACCAGCCATGGAGTCTTTGGGTGCGGCCCTTCAGAAATGGGCGGAACGCGAGCCAACGGTCAGCGGCCTCGCCCTGATCGGTTCCCGTGTGCGGGAGGCGAGCGATCAAGTCTGGCGCGCGGACGACCAGTCGGACTGGGACTACCACGTGATCAGCTCCCGCCCGGCGATGTTTTCCGCGGCCGATTGGACCCGGGCCCTTGAAGGAGTCACGGTCCGGGCCTACGCGCCGCGCGCGACTCGTGTGGGACGTGTGCCCAAGGTATCGATGATTCTCGATGGAGGGGAGGTCGACCTCGTCATCCTTCACGCCGGCGGTCTGAGGCTGATGAAGATCGCCGCGGCAATGGGGCTGCACCGGGGAGGGCGCACGAAGCGCATCCTGCAGGACCTCGCCATCGTTGTGCGCCCAGGGTTCCGTTTCGTGAAGGGCGCGGAGACTTGGGATGCGTTTTATCGGAAGGTTGTGGACGAGGTGCCCGACCCGCGGATCGACGATGCCATGGCCCGCGAGCTGGCGGCGACCTTCTGGTGCGACAGCGTCTGGGCGCTGCGGAAGGTCGAGCGCGGCGAACTGGTCGCCGCGCAGCGAGCCCTGCATCAGTCGCTGGCCGAGACGAACTTCCGCCTGCTGCACGAACTGCGACTGCGTTCCGGCGGCCGGAGCTTTCCCGAGGCGAGGCGAATCGAGCGGGTGGCGACTCCGGAGGAACTGTCGTCGGTGACGGTCGGGTCCCTGCCGAACCCCGAGTC
This sequence comes from Candidatus Salsuginivita brisbanensis, assembly GCA_038144975.1. GTDB lineage: Bacteria > Verrucomicrobiota > Verrucomicrobiia > Opitutales > Opitutaceae > Salsuginivita > Salsuginivita brisbanensis. The sequence goes on from JAYQOU010000001.1 coordinate 247,799, forward strand.
GCTCCGCGCCGCGATTCACAAGGCAGGTGTTACCTGTGACACTCTTATGCGAGGGCTGGTTGGCGAGGACTGGAAGAGGCCGGTTTGAAGACGAGCGGGGGGTGTGTCCCGCCAATTAGTTCTGTTGACGAGCGAGCCTGATTTCCCGGACGAAACGCCTGGCGCGTTCCGCTACGAGGTAGTGCCGGCGCTGAAGAGATCGGCGATGATGTCCTCGAGGGGCACGTCCTCGATCGTGATGTCGGCGACCGGGCCGGTCTGGAGGATTTCCTGGGAAACGGCGGCGATGTGCTGGCCGGAAACGCGCACCGTGAACTTGCCGTCGTCGGAGCGCGTGGTCTCGCCGAGACGGGAGCGCCAGGTGTCGGGAAAGCCGCCGCTGCCGGCGGTGTCCAGGCCCGGTTCGAAGGTCACGATCTTCATCCGGCTGCCGGGACGTGACTCGAGCCGATCGAGTTCCCCGTCGTAGATCTTCTTGCCGTGGTGGATGACAATCACCCGCTCGCACAGCGCCTGAATGTCGGCCATGTAGTGGCTGGTGAGCAGGATCGTCACGCGGTGCCTGCGGTTGTATTCGCGGAGGAATGCGCGCACGGCCTTCTGGGAGACGACATCGAGGCCGATGGTCGGCTCGTCGAGAAAGAGCACGCGGGGCCGATGGAGCAGGGCGGCGATGAGTTCCATCTTCATCCGCTCTCCGAGCGAGAGCTCGCGGACCTGCACGTCGAGCTTGTGGCGCACGCCCAACAGGTCGACGAGTTCATCGAGTGTCTCGCGATACTGGGCCTGGGGCAGCCCGTAGATGTGGCGCAGGAGGCTGAAGGACTCCGCGGCAGGGAGGTCCCACCAGAGCTGGTTCTTCTGGCCCATCACCAGGGCGAAGATGCGGCGATAGGCGTTCTCGCGGCGCGTCGGGTCGTGGCCGGCTACGCGCGCGGCGCCGCTCGTCGGGTAGATCAGCCCCGAGAGCATCTTCAGCGTGGTCGTCTTGCCCGCGCCGTTGGGTCCGAGGAAGCCTACGAATTCACCCTCTGCGATCGAGAAGCTGACGTCGTCGGCCGCTCGGGTCTCGACGAAGTCGCGCCTGAAGAGTCCGCGGACTCCTCCCCAGAAACCCGGGCGTTTCTTGTAGGTGCGGAAGACCCGGGTGAGGTTGGTGACTTCGATCATCGGAGTTCCAGAGGGCCGGAGTTCCTGAGTTCCAGAATGGGAGGCTGTTGCATGACGATGTGACGCGAGGCGAGAACGCCGGAGTTCCGGAGTTCCAGAGTTCCTGAGGGCCTGAGGGCTGGCACTCCGGAACTCAGGGCCTCCGGGACTCCGTCCTCAGGACTTCCGCGAGACCTCGATGACGTCGTGAGGCGTGGCTTCCTTCTGGCCTGCCGGGCTCACGCGCACGAATCGGGCCTTGTCGCGAAGTTCCGGGAGGGTGCGGGCACCGAGGTAACCCATGCCGCTCTGGACACCGCCGACAAGAGTGCCGAGCACCTCGTCGACGGAACCGGAGACTTCCTTAAGTGCCTCGATGCCCTCGGCTGTCAGTTTCCTGCTCTTGTCGTCGACGTCGTGACCATAACGTGCGGCGCTGCCGACCTTCATGGCTGCGAGGCTGCCCATTCCCCGGTACTGCTTGTAGATCTTGCCGCTGATCTCGATGATCTCGCCCGGCGCCTCACGGCAACCTGCGAGCAGTCCACCGCAGATCACGGCGTCGGAGAGAGTCAGGGCCTTCACGATGTCGCCGGATTTCGTGATGCCTCCATCGGCGATGATGCTGACCCCGGTCTTCGCTGCGGCCTTTCCGGCAACGTAAAGCGCGGTGAGCTGGGGGATGCCTACCCCGGCTACGATCCGGGTGGTGCAGATCGAGCCGGGCCCCTGGCCGACCTTGATGCCGGTGGCTCCCTGCTTCGCCAGGTATTCGACGCCCTCCGAGGAAGTCACGTTGCCTGCGATGATCGGCAGATCCTTGAAGGCCTTGCGGATGAGGCGGACCATGTCGCCGACGCCGGCGGTGTGCCCGTGCGCCGTCGAGACGGCTACGACGTCGACCTGCTCCTCGACGAGGTGGCCGACGTGGGCGAGGATGCGCTCGCGATCGAGTTTGCCGGTGGGCCGCCGAAGCGGGGCGATGGCGGCGCCGGCCACGAGTCGGAACTGGGAGTCGCGGGCGGGCTTGCGAAGCGACTTGGCCTCACTGGTGATCTGTTCGACGTCGGAGCTGGTCACCAGGCCCCGCAGGTGGCCGCGATCGTCGATGACGAGCATCTTGTTGATGCCGATGTGGCGGTCGAAGAAATCGTCGGCGACCTTTATGGGATCCTTCGAGACGTTCCGCTCGTGCTCGGTCACCAGATCGGCCCGCGGTGTCATGACCTCGGTCACATGCTTCGTCCTATAGCGCTCCTTGACGACGTTTCCGGAAAGCAGGCCGACGAGGTTTCCCTTGTCGTCGACGACGGGGAAGGTGCTGAACGCGAACTTCCGCTGCTCGATCATTGCGAGGATGTCGCCGATGAACTGGTCGGGGGTGACCGTGATCGGATCCTGGATGAGGCCGTGGATGTGGCGCTTCACCCGGGCGACCTCCTTCACCTGGTCGCGGGCGGACAGGTTGCAGTGGATGAGCCCGAGGCCGCCGTTCAGCGCCATCGCGATCGCCATGCGGGATTCGGTGACCGTGTCCATGTCCGACGAAACGATCGGCACATGGAGCCGGACGCTTTCGCCGATGCTGGTGGACGTGTCGGCGTCCTTGGGAAGGATTTCCGAGAAGTGGGTGGCCAGCGAGACGTCGTCAAACGTCAGGGCCGTCGGAAGACTTGCCCGGAAGAACGCGTCGGCGGGCAGGTAATAGTCGGAATCGGAGCCGCCCCGAGAGGACTTTTTTTTGGCAACCTTTGTCATGGGTTGCCGTGAACGGAATAAGCGGAAAACGAATCAGGGCAACCTGTTTCTTGCGGGGGTAGTGGCTCGTTTTGGCTCGATGGTCCGAGCCACGGGCCCCGCGGCACTACGCAGGTTACTGCGACATCTCGTGTTCCAACTCCACGTGGATCCGCCAGTGCTCGTCCTCGTTTACGGGGAATTCCGTGGCGAAGGTGCTGTGTTGGTAGCCGTGGACTTGCAGGAGGAACAGGAGGATGCCTGCGCCAAACAGCGCCGTATTCGTGACTTTGCTGAATTTTGCGAACGAGGCGGTTGAGCGCCATCCCGCCAGAACGGCCCCGATGACCGCCAGCGCGGCGATCTGACCGAGTTCCACGCCGACGTTGAAGGAGAGGATTCGGCCAACCAGGCCCTCGGTGCCCAGCGGAAGCTGCTGCAGCCGTGTCGACAGGCCCAGGCCGTGGACGAGCCCGAAGGCGAACAAGGCCGCGATCAGGGGCGGGGAGGCGGTGCCGATCTATTTCCGGAATCCATCCAGGTTGTCGAAGGCCTTGTAGCAGACTGTCAAAGCGATCGCGGCATCTACCAGGAAGTAGTTGGCCTGGACGTGCATCAAGGTCGCGCCCAGCAGCGTGCCGCAGTGCCCGATCGTAAATGCGGTGATCGACTTAACGATATCCCCGAATGCGGTCAGGAAGAACATCACGCCGAAGAGGAGCAGCAGGTGGTCGTAGCCCGTGAGCATGTGCACCGCACCGAGACGGAGGTACTCGAGATTTCCGCCCTCGAGGGCCGTCTGCTGATCGGCTGCCGTGAGTTCGTGCGCGTAGAGCGCCGCGGGTATCAGAAAAAGGACGATCAGTGGGAAAGCCTTCAATGGCACCGGCTGCCTGGACCTCGGCTGCATGATCGGTGCTTTTATCTCCATCCGGCGCGCCGGGGCAATAGCAAGAATCCCGGAGGCCGCCAGGCAGTGTCATGTCCTGCGATGCCCTGGTGCAAAATCCTGCTGGCGCGACTGGTGCCGCGGGGCGACGCTCGGTCCGGATGGCCTTGCTTTCCTACAGGCGTTACGCGCTCCCGTTCCGGCAGGTTGTGCGCACGGCGCATGGAGAGTGGCTGGTGCGCGAGGGTTTCCTGATCCGTGTGGAGTCCGAGTCCGGTGCAGTCGGGTTTGGCGAGGTGGCGCCGATTCCGGGTTTCACGGAGGAAACCGTGCAGGAGGACGCTGCTGCGCTCAGCGCGCTTGGAGGCGAACTGCCGGAGGGGATCCTCGATCGGCTGCCGAAGCAGCTGGGATGCCTCGCCCACGGGCTTCGGGAGGCGACAACGCTGACGGGGACGCGACCCGGCGACGACCAGGTCGTTCCGTTGGCTGCGCTCCTGCCGGCCGGCCGCGATGCGATCCGTGTCCTGGGTGAGAAGGCGGCGCTCGATTTCCGCACGTTCAAATGGAAGGTGGGAGTGCAGTCCGTGGACGATGAACTCGTACTTCTCGACGATCTCTGCGCTGAACTGCCGCAAGGCGGCCGCCTGCGACTCGATGCCAACGGAGCGTGGAACCGGAAACAGGCGGAACGATGGCTGGAGCGCTGCGCCGATCGACCGGTGGAGTATGTGGAGCAACCCTGCTACGCCCTTCGGGCTTCGCAGGGCACGGCCCTGCTACGTCCCAGTGCCTCAGGTGCGGCCCTGCTTCGTCCGGGAACTTCCGCCTCGACCCTGAATCCTCCCAGTGCTTCAGGCGCGGACCTGCTTCGCGCGGGGACTTCTGGTTCGGATCGTGCCCGCGAGATGGACTTATTGAAGGGCTTGGCGGCGGATTTTCCGACGCCGATCGCGCTCGACGAGTCGATTGCGGGCGATGACGACCTGGAGCGGTGGATTGGATCCGGGTGGCCGGGCGTGTTCGTCGTCAAACCGGCACTTCACGGAGACGTTGCGAGGGCTCTCGAAAGCCTGGCACCGTGCGCGGACCGAGTCGTGTTTTCGTCTGCTTTCGAAACCGCCCTGGGTGCGAGGGATTCGCTGCGGGCAGCGTTCGGCTTCTGCCGCGCGAATAGACTCCCGGTTCCCCGACGTGCGATGGGGTTCGGAGTCTGGCCCCTGTTCGAGGACCAGCGCTTCAACGCACCTTTCGTCGGTTCCTTCCTCAGGGAGAGCGATGTCGAGTTTATCAACCCGGAGGCCCTGTGGAACGCACTGAGCTAGCGCGGCTGCTGGCGGAGTCGCTCAAACGCGCCGGCATAGGCGCGGCGCAGCCTTCCCGAACCGCGGCAGTTTGGGTCATTCGGGAAACTGACCCCGCGCGCTTCATGGTTGCGTTGACGGAGGCGGCCGCCGGCTCCGGCCCGGTGTTCCTTGCGGATCCCGCTTGGGGTGCCGCAGAGCACGCGTCCTTCGACCGCTTAACAAAATCCAAAATCCGAGATCCAAAATCCGAAATCGAGAAGGGCTGGCTCTGCGTGCCGACGGGTGGAACCGGTGGCGAGGTAAAGCTGGCTCGCCATGACGGCGAAACGCTGGCCGCAGCAGTGAGGGGGTTTTGCCGGCATGCCGGTGTCGAGCGATCGAACGGCATCGGGGTGCTTCCCATGCATCATATCGGCGGCCTGCTGGCCTGGCTGCGCTGTGCGCTGACCGGGGGCGAGTTCAGGGCACATTCCTGGAAGGAGATCGAGGGTGGGGCGCTTCCCGACCTGCCGCCCGATCCGTGTTTCGTTTCGCTGGTCCCGACCCAACTCCAGCGGTTGCTTCCAAAGCCGGACGCAGTTGCCTGGCTGCGAAGATTCAAAACCGTCCATCTCGGTGGCGGTCCGATGTGGCGGTCGCTCGCGGATGCCGCGGCCGATGCGCGAATCCCGGTGGCTCCGGCTTACGGGATGACCGAGACGGCGGCGATGGCCTGTGCTTCCGACCCCGAGTCCTTCCTCGCCGGCGATCGCAGCTGTGGCGTGGCCCTGCCTCACATGCGCGTTTCGCTGAATGAGGACGGCGCAATCATGTTCGAAGGCGACTCGCTATTCAGGGGTTATTGGCCGGAGGAACGCCGCACAGGTACCTACGTAAGTTCGGATACCGGACGTCTCGATGAGCGCGGACGCCTCCATGTGCTCAGCCGCATCGGCGAAACCATCAACACCGGGGGCAGGAAGGTGCACCCGGTGGAAGTGGAGGACGCGTTGCGAGCGAGCGGCCTGTTCGAGGACGTAATGGTTGTCGGCGTGCCTGATGCGGACTGGGGTGAGGCGGTTGTTGCCTGCTATCCGCAGGGAGGCGGCCGCCCCGACCCGGTGCGACTCGAGGCGGCGCTGGAGCGGCTGGCACCCTACAAGCGACCGAAGCGTTTTCAGGAGGTCACCGACTGGCCGCGCAATCCGCTCGGCAAGGCGAGGCGTGCGGAGATGCGGGAGCGGCTGATGACAGGTAATTGAGACCGGCCCAAGGCATCTCACACAAAGCTCACGAAAGCCACGAAGCGTGAATTCATTCTCTGTGTACTCTGCGGGCTCTGCGTGAAACGGATCGAGTAATTGGCGCTGAAAGCAGAGGGCCGAAGGCCGAGGGCAGACGTACGTCGGCCTTCAGCCCTCTGCCTTCGGTCCTCGGGAAGGCCTGCGGCTCAGGATCGTGTAACCCGATGCAAGGATCAGGGCAACGCCGAGCAGCATCTGGACGCCATCCTTTCCGGCGGTGCGTTCCAGGACGGAGTACTCGGGATTTCCGGGGTCGTAGTAGACCGCCACCGGCCGGCCGACGGGATAATCCGCGATGATCCGCGTCGAGTACGCTTCGTCGCCTTCCGGTGCCTCCCTCAGACCGATGCGCTGGCCGGCAAGCGCGATGCCGCTCAGCTCATAGCTGTAGGTCACCGAGACCCCAATGGTGCGGCGGGTCGTGACAGCGGCGCCGTCCTTGATCTCGGTCGTCCGCTCGAGGATCGGCGTTGCCTGTACGATCTCCCCGGGGACCGAGGGCCAGTCCTGGCTCCGGAGGTAGAGAAGGAAGCCCCGGCTGCCCTGGACGATGAGCGCGATACCGGCGAGCCCGACGGCCCAGAGCAGAATGCCGGCGCGTGCCGCATGGCGGGAAGGCGCGAGACTTGCGGATCGGGACACGGTAGTTGGAAGGGAAGCACTCCGCGTCTCGATGACGTCACGGGATCGGGGACAGGAACCGGTCCGGCCGGGGCAGCCCGAAGCGCTCGATGTCGAACGAGGCGAGCACGGTGGTAACCCTGCCGACGATGCGACGTTCCTCGATGAATCCGATGTAGCGGGAGTCCTGGCTGTCGTCGCGATTGTCGCCGAGGACGAAATAGTGGCCTTCGGGCACCTGCAGCGGTGCAAAACTTCTCGGTGCGGGCATGCCCGGCTGGATCAGGACCGCATGGCGCCGCCCGGGAAGGAGTTCATCGGCGACGACTCCCGCGCGGGTGGCGATGACCAGGTCGCGGAGATCCTCGGCTTCGGGCGACTGCACAAAGCCGACAGGAGCGCCATTCAGGACAAGCTGTTCGTCGCGCATTTCGACGACGTCCCCGGGCAGGCCGATCACCCGCTTCACCAGGCGCATCCCATCAACCGGCGAGAATAGAACGACGACATCGCCCCTCTGCGGCGTTTCCCATCGCGCGGCAAAGCTGGTCGTGAACGGGACGCGCAATCCGTATGCGAGCTTGTTTATGAGCACCATCTCGGCCGGGACGATCGATGGAGCCATCGAACCGGTGGGCACCCAGTTCCAGTCGAGAACGGCCGACTTGAGCGGTGCAGCGATCGAAAGAATGAGGAGCCAGGGTCCGACGACAGACCGGATCCGGCGAAAGAGCGAAGTGGTCGGGGACATGATTGTCTGCAGGTTGTGACGTACCGAAGTCGCGAAAGTTCCCGGTTCAGCTGGCCGATTCTCCCGACTTTACCCAGGCAGCAAGCGGGACGGGGAGCGCCGTCCGCCTGCGGTCGGCGGACAGGATGCAGATGTGCTCGGTGCGGGCGCGGCACGCCACCTTCTCCGGCGGGCCGAGTCGCGTGATCGTGAAGGCAATTGCGAAGCTGTTTTCGCTGAGGCTCGAGGGCTGCGCCGTTATGCGAACCCGGTCGCCGCATGCGAGCGCTCGCAGGTATTCAACCTCGCTCTTCGCGACTGGAACGATCGTGCCGGTGTCCGCGAAGAATTTTGCGAGCGGGATTCCGGCTGCCGCCAGTGCCTCCTCATAGGCCTCGTGGCAGAGGGCCAGGTAGTTTGCGAAATACACGACGCCGGCGGCATCGGTGTCAGCAAAGTGGATCGTGCGCTCGTAGGCGAAGGACATGGGCAACACCAATAACCACGGAAAAGCCCAAAGGGAGCCGAAAGTTGGGAGACCTGGCCTGAGACCGCGGAGTGTGATCGGGGATCAAGCATTTCGATCCGACCGCGGAAGCGCGAAAGGGCGGAAAAGGAGGGTCGATCCGCGTATTCCGCACTTCAGCGTTTCCGCGATGGATCGGCCCGACCCCTGCCAACCTTCCGCGGTCCTCCGAGCAGAAACAATTTGGAGTCCCGGGCCGTTCGCTGGCAGGCTCGATACGTGACCAAGAATGAGATTGCCGAAGTTCTCGAACAGATCGGCACGCTGCTGGACCTGAAGGGCGAGAATCCGTTCAAGGTCCGGGCGTATGCGGCCGGTGCACGGGCCCTGGAATCGCTGGAGGAGGCCGAACTCGAGCGACTGCTTCGCGAGGACGACCTCAGCAGCGTGAAGGGAATAGGCGAGGCGATCGCCGCGAAGATCGGGGAACTGCACGCGACCGGGCGGCTGCCGTATTTCGAGGAGCTGCGTGCGTCCGTTCCATCCGGCCTTGTCGAGATGCTCGAGATTCCCGGCCTCGGCCCGCGCAAGATCAAGTTGCTGAATCAGGCGCTCGGCATTCGGGATATCCCGTCGCTCGAGGCGGCATGCCGGGCGGGCAAGGTCGCGGAACTCGAGGGATTCGGCGAAAAGTCGCAGGAAAAGATCTTTTCCGGAATCCGGAACCGGGAAGCCTACGGCAAGCGACACCTGTGGTGGTCCGCCTGGGAGATCGCGGAACCGATACTCAAGGGGCTGCGCAAGCTCCGCGAGGTCAGCCGCGCCGAGGCGGCTGGCAGCCTGCGTCGCGGATTGGAGACGATCGGCGACCTCGATTTCCTGGTGGCGTCCTCGGAACCGGGAGCGGTGGTGCGCTGGTTCACGACCCAGCCGGACGTGAAGGAGATCACTGCATCGGGCGAGACGAAGGCGAGCGTGCGGTTCGAGAGCGGGCTACAGGCCGACCTGCGCATCGTTCCCGCGGAGCAGTTCGTCTTCGCGCTCCATCATTTCACGGGTTCCAAGGATCACAATGTGCAGATGCGGCAGCGGGCACTTGCCCGGGGGCTGAGCCTGAGCGAATGGGGACTCGAACCGGCGGGAGGAGAGGGGACGGTGAAGGAGAAGGCGGGGGTCCGGAAGCACTCGGCGTCAGGCAGGCGAAGTCCCAAGGTGCGCAGCGAGGAGGACCTGTTCCGCGTGCTCGACCTGCACTTCATCCCGCCGGAACTGCGCGAGGGCCTCGGCGAGATCGAGGCCGCGGAGGCGGGCGACCTGCCCCGGCTCGTCGAGCTCGGCGACCTGCGGGGCTCGTTTCACAATCACACCACGGAGTCCGACGGCAGGAACACGCTCGCCGAAATGGCAGCCGCTGCCGAGAAGCTCGGCTGGCACTACCTCGGCATCTCGGATCACTCAAAGTCCAGCTTCCAGGCGAATGGCCTGTCGGAGGAACGCCTGCTGCGGCAGGTCGCCGAGATCGCTGACCTCAACCGTTCGGGGAAGCTCAAAGTCCGGCTGTTTGCCGGCGTCGAGTGCGACATCCTCGCCGATGGGCGCCTGGATTTCGCGGACGACGTCCTTGCGCAACTCGACTACGTGGTCGCCTCGGTCCATGCGGGTTTCACGCAGGATCGAGAGCGCATGACCGCGCGCATCGTCCGGGCCGTCGAGCATCCCGCAACCACCATGCTCGGGCATCTCACCGGGCGCCTGCTCCTTCGCCGCGAGGGCTATGCGGTCGACGTCCCGAGAGTGATCGACGCGGCGGTCGCACACGGGGTGATCATCGAGCTCAACGCGAATCCCTACCGGCTCGACATGGACTGGCGGCACTGGAGAAAGGCCGCGGAAAAGGGTCTGCTTTGCGCGATCAATCCGGACGCCCACGCGACGGACCAGCTCGCCTACGTGGCTGCTGGAATCAATGTCGCACGCAAGGGCTGGCTGACGAAGAAGGACATCCTCAACACGCGGTCCACCGCAGAGGTCGAGCGATACTTCAAGGCTCGCAAGCGCTGACTCCCGAGACTGGCAGCCCATTCGGCATTCGGCAGTCGCCGTTCGAAATTTGCGACTCACCTTCCGCCGCGGCCGAAGAGAGCGACCGGGACGGTTGCCGCCAGGATCTTCAGGTCGAGCCAGAGCGACCAGTTGTCGATGTAGGCGAGGTCGAGACGCACCCAGTCCGTGAAGTCGGAGATCTCGTTGCGGCCGCTGATCTGCCAGAGGCAGGTGAGCCCCGGTTTCACGCTGAGGCGGCGCCGGTGGGTGTCGTCGTCGATCCGGCGCACCTCCTCGAGCGGCAGGGGGCGTGGGCCCACGAGGCTCATCTCGCCGCGCAGGACGTTCCAGAGCTGCGGCAGCTCGTCGAGGCTGTGGCGCCGCAGCAGGCGGCCGACCGGGGTGACCCGCGGGTCGTCGCGCAGCTTGAACGCTGGACCGCTCATCTCGTTCCGATCGGCGAGGGCGGACTGATCTTTCTCCGCACCGGCGGACATCGATCGGAACTTGAGCATCGTGAACGGCCGACCGTTGAGCCCGGCCCGCGGCTGGCGGAACAGGACGGGCCCCGATGAGGTGAGGCGGACGGCCAGCGCGACGACCAGGAGCAGCGGGGAAAGGGCGACCAGCAACAGGGCCGCGCCGACATAGTCGATCAGCTGCTTGATCATCAGCAGCGAAGGCGGTGCGGACTGCGCCCGGTAGTAGAACACCGCCTCGCCGGCGAACTGGTCCACGGTCAGACGCGAGGATGCGAGGGTCGAGAGCCCGGGCCGGACCACGACCTCGACGCCCTCCCGGGCGCAGGCGTCGAGGACACGGCTGGCCGCCACCCGGTCAACGACGGCGAGGTTGAGCACGACGACGTTGATGGATTTTTCGTGCAGCAGGCGCGCCAGTTCGCCCGGCGGGTCGATCGCCGGGTCGAAGTTGCCGGCGTCCTCCAGGGACGCGCGTTCGGCGCCGCCCAGCGAATCGCGCAGGGTTTCGTTCGCGACCGCGCCGCCGACCCAGAGGGCACGGCGCCGCAACTGGTCGCGCGCGATACTTCGGGCATCCGTCCAGGCGCTCGCCTCATGGCGCAGGTAGACGAGGATGCCGCCGATTGCGCCCACGAGGATGATCACGGAGCGCGCGAGCTGCACGCGAAATAGGAACATCACCAGGATGAGCCCGACGACGGTGAAGGCGCAGCTGCGCACGATCACGAACAGCGTCGTGGGGCGCGAAGGCTCGTAGAAGCCCTGCGTCGCGAGGACGAGCGGGGCGAGAACGGCGACGAGCGGGACGAACCAGAGGTAGCCGACGATCGATTCCAGGGAGGGCAGGTCGAGCCAGGGGAACTGCGAGCGAAGGGCGTACGCCACGAGAAGTGCCAGCGCGAAAAGGCTGCCGTCGGCAACCTGGCGCAGGCGCATGCGGGTCTTGCGGGTATGAGTCAGCACGGCGTGCGATTGCGAATCGGATGCGGCCGGGAGCCGGCACGGCCGCCGTCAGTGGCTGCGCACGTAGCGGGCCCCGTTGGCGTCCTGGAAGACGAGGGTGGTTTCGTTGATCTCGACGAGACGCAGGCCCAGGGCGCGGTCGACGATCTCGTTCGCGGCGTACACCCGCGATCCGATCAGCGCCCGGTTGTCAGTGGCGACGGATCGCAGGGCGACGGCGGTGATGACCAGGTCGTCGATGTACTGCTGGATCACCACGCTCGGCCTTGCGACTGCGGGAGGTGTCGCGGGAGGTGAGCCGACCGGCTCGGATGGGGCAGGAGCGGCATTCTCGACGGCGACGGTCGGCGCGGCGGCAGCCGGCTCCGACTTGGGAAGCGTGGGCAGCACGATCACCCTCGTTTCAGGCGTCGGTGCGTTGGGCGCGGGCTCCGCGGCCGGAGTGCGCGCTGCATTGATTCGCGCGGCGATCTCCTCAGGGTCGGGCTGCAGGAACGTGATGGTGACCGCCACCGCGACCGCGATGATGGCGACGAGGGCCGCTGCGCCGAGGGCGAGGGCCTGGCCGGGGGATTTCGGTCCTCGCCGATGGCCGCGGCCACCCGCCATTAGGCCGCCCTCACCGGGCATCGACCGCTGGCGCTGGGCCTTCTTCAGGGCATCGGAGATCAGGCTCATGAGACGTCGGTGAGGTTGCGAACGTCGAGGATCGCGCGGCGCACGTCCCAGTAGTTGACCTGCTCGGACTCACGGATGAACGCGGAAAGCAGTGCCTTGTCGCACAGGCTGTTCACCATGCGCGGAATCCCGCGGCTTCCGCGGTGGATGCTGCGCAGCGCCCATTTCGTGAAGCTCGGGTACCCGAGGCTGCCCGCGAGCGTCAGCCGGTGCTGGATGTAGTGGGTGACATCGGAAAGCGACAGCGGGTTCAGCTCGTAATGCACCAGGATCCTCTGGCGCAGCTGGCGCAGGTCCTCCCTCGCGAGCACCTGCTTCAGCTCCGGCTGGCCCATGAGCACGATCTGGAGCAGCTTCTGCTTGTCGGTCTCGAGGTTCGACAGCAGCCGGATCTGCTCGAGCACCTCCACGCGCAGGTTCTGGGCCTCGTCGATGATGAGCACGATGTCTCGGCCGCGCTCGATGCGCTCGAGGAGCACGCGATTCATCTGGGCGACCAGGTCGACCTGGCTGCGCGCCAGTTTCGTCTCCCCGAGGTCCGTCAGGATCGCCTTGAGCATCTGCGTCTCCGTGACGCGGGGATTCAGGATGAGCGCGGTGTCGAACCGGGTCGTGTCGAGCTCTCCCAGGAAGCGGCGGCAGAGCGTGGTCTTGCCGCAGCCGACCTCTCCGATCAGGACGATGAATCCCTTGCGCTCCTGCACGCCAAACTTCAGGTGCTGCAGGGCATCCTGGTGCGTCGGGCTGAGGTAGAGGAATTTCGGATCCGGGGTGATGTTGAACGGCATCTCCCGGAATCCGTAGAAGCTCTGGTACATGCGCCCCCCGAGGTAAGCCGCCGCACCGCCGGATGGCACGCCCATTCTTGGCGCCCACGGCGATGTCACGTGCGTTTTGAAATGTCCTTTACCCGTTGGGGCACACGGCATTTCCTGTCGTGCAACGACATGGTCCAACGACGATTCCTGGCGGGCATCTTCCTGGCGCTCTTCGCCGTGCTGGCTGTCGTGTCGGCGGCATTTTTCTGGGAGACGCGTCGCGAGCTGCAGCGCCACCGCGAGGTCGAGGCGGCGAACCGGCTGGTGCTTGAGCGCAAGGAAGCGGAACTGCGTGCCCAGGAGGAGAGGCTCGAGCGCCTTCGCACGGATCCCGCCTATGTCGAGAAGGCGATCCGCGAGGGGATGAATTACGTCCGGCCGGGCGAGACCGTGTATCGATTCGAGTCCGTTCCCTGAGCGCGCGCATGCCAAACGAGGCCGATCTTGTCGACCGGTTCGCGAATGCGGGCCAGGCGCAGGTGTTTTCCCATCTCGCGCGACTGAGCACTGAGGAACGGGCACGCCTCCTTTCGGAGGCGGCAGAGATCGACCTCGATGAAATCGCGAGGCTGACTGCGACGCTCCTGCGGCCGGCCGAATCGGGCTCCGGCCTCGAGGGACTTGCTCCGGCGCCCTACCGGCCGCTGCCAGGGAATGGGGGCGATCGTGGCGCCTGGGTGCGTGCCAAGGCGGCGGGCGAGGCCGCGCTGAGGGGCGGGCAGGTTGCCGCGTTCACGGTGGCGGGCGGGCAGGGGACGCGACTCGGCTTTGACGGACCGAAGGGGACGTTCCCCGTCACGCCGGTGACGGGCCATTCGCTGTTCCAGGTGTTCGCGGAAAAGATCCTGGCCGCGGGTCGGCGCCATGGGCGCCCGCTGCACTGGTTCATCATGACGAGCCATCAGAACCATGAGGCAACCGAGGCGTTCCTGGCGGACCACCGGCACTTCGGCCTCGATCCGGCCCGCGTGCACTGCTTCCGGCAGGGGCGCATGCCCGCCGTCGGGCTCGACGGGAAGATCCTGCTCGAGTCCACGGGCGCGATCGCGATGTCGCCCGATGGGCACGGCGGTTCCCTGCGGGCGCTGCTGCGAAGCGGGGCGCTCGACCTGATGCGCGCGGAGGGCATCGACACGCTCAGCTATTTCCAGGTGGACAATCCGCTGGCCCGGTGCGTCGACCCCGCGTTCATCGGCTGGCATCTGCTCGAGCAGTCCGAGCTGTCGAGCAAGATGGTGCCAAAAACCGTTCCCGAGGAGAAGGTGGGCCTCTTCTGCGAACTGTCGGGACGACTCACGGTCGTGGAGTACTCCGATCTCCCGGCCGAAACGCAGCGCGAGCGCGAGCCCGACGGGCGCCTGCGCTTCCTGGCGGGAAACATCGCCATGCATGTGCTCGACCGTGAGTTCATCCGGAGGCTCGCCGACCCGGCCTCGGGGGCGTCGCTGCCGTTTCATCGCGCCGAGAAGAAGATCCCGACGATCGATGCCGCGGGAGCGCCGGTGAATCCGACGCGTCCGAACGGCATCAAATTCGAGCTCTTCGTCTTCGATGCGCTCCTGTTCGCCCGTCGTCCGGTCGTGCTCGAGACACGGCGGGAGGACGATTTTTCCCCGGTCAAGAACGCGACGGGTGTGGACTCGCCGGAAACGTGCCGTGCGGACCAGCTTCGTCAGTTCGCCCGGTGGATCCGGGGCGCTGGAGGCGAACTGCCGGTGGATGCCACAGGGTTGCCCGGCGTGACGATCGAAGTGTCCCCGTTGTTCGGCTACGACGAGGATTCGTTTTCGGAAAGCTGGTCGCGGCTTGCCCCGTGGCCCGAATTCTCGGAAGGATTGGTCCTCTCCTGATCGAGGCCGGGCGGCGAACCCGGGTGGAATGCAAGGCGCGTTCCTTTCCGTTCACTGAATCGCATGAACCTGGAAGCATCGCTCAACGAAGCTGTCGCAGCGGGCCGGCTCCTGCCGGAGTCCCGAGAGAACATCCGTGCCTTCCTGGGCGCGGGGCTCCCTGCATGGGCGGGGGAGAGCATTCGCGAGCTGGCGGACGGCGGCCACTGGGGCGAGCTGAACGACCGCTTCTTTAAGTACCTTGAGTTCGGGACCGGAGGGATGCGGGGGCGGACGATCGGCCGCCATCCGTCGAGCGTCGAGACCGGTCCGAACAGGGAAGGGGAAGCATCCCACGCGGGCATCGGCAGCAACCTGCTGAACGATTTCACGCTGCTTCGCGCGGTGATCGGGCTGCACCGCTACACCGCGCAATTCCTGGACAAGGCCGGCCGCAACGAGGTCCCGCGGCTCGTGATCGCGCACGATGTCCGCTTCTTCTCCAGGCGATTCTGCGAACTCGCTGCTGCAACGTGGAGGCAACTTGGGGGTCAGGCCTTTGTTTTTGACGGCCCGCGCTCCACGCCGCAGCTGAGTTTCTCGGTGCGCTGGCTAAAGGCCCACGCGGGAGTGGTCATCACGGCGAGCCACAACCCGCCCCATGACAACGGATTCAAGGCATACTTCGAGGATGGGGGTCAGGTCGTGCCGCCGCACGACACGGGGATCGTGTCGGAGGTCAACCGGGTGCCGCTTGCGGACCTCGGGCGTTATTCCGGGGAGCCAAGCCTCGAGGGTGTCACGGTGCTCGGCCGCCAGGCGGACGATGCCTACCTCAGCGTTGCGTCTCGGGCCGTTGTCGATCCCTGCATCCTGAAGCAGACGAAGCTCAAGGTGGCCTTCACCAACATCCATGGAACGGGAGGCCTGGCATCGGTGCCGCTGCTGCTTCACGCGAAGTGCGAGGTGAACGAAGTCCTGTCGCAGATCGCGTTCGACCCGCGTTTCCCGACGGTGAAGTCGCCGAACCCGGAGAATGCGGAGGCCCTTTCCCTTGCCGTGAAGGTCGCCGAGGAACGCGGGTGCGACCTCGTCGTGGGCACCGATCCCGATGCGGACCGGATGGGCGTCGCCGTGCGCAATCGCGCGGGGAAGCTGGAGTTCCTTACGGGAAACCAGATCGGCGCCATGTTCGCGGACTATCGTCTTACGCGTTACAAGGAACTCGGCTGGATACCGAAGGCAGGCAGCGAGCGCGTGTGCCTCATCAAGACGTTCGTGACTTCGGCACTACAGGACGCGATCGGGCGCACCCACGGGGTCAAGGTCATCAACACGCTGACGGGCTTCAAGTGGATCGCCGCGAAGCTGCGGGGATACGAGCAGAAGCTCGTCGCGGCGATGGGACCGGAATTCCGGTACGAGGAAATCCCATTTCGCGAACGGGCCCTGCTGATGCAGGAGCACAGCACGTTCTATGTTTTCGGAGGCGAGGAAAGCTACGGTTACCTGCCGAACGACTTTGTGCGCGACAAGGACGGCAACGCGGCCTGCCTTATGACGGCCGAGGTCTGCGCGTGGGTGCGCAGCCGGGGGCTGACGGTGCCTGAATACCTGAACGAGATTTACCTCCGCTGCGGGTTCTATCTCGAGGGGGTCATCAATATCTACTACGAGGGTGCGTCGGGGAACGCGAAGATCGCGCGCATCCTCTCGAGCTACCGCGAGAATCCACCGACGGCGTTCGGCGGGACCCGGGTGGTGAAGTTCGAGGACTTCGGCAGGCAGGACATCCGGGACGCGGACGGCGAGTTGATCCCGAAGCAGGACCTGTACTTCGTGACCCTGGACAACGGGTACACGTTTGCGGCACGGGGCAGTGGCACGGAGCCAAAGATGAAGTTCTACCTTTTTGGCAATGCGCGGGTTGCGACAGCGGCGGAACTGCCCGGCATCAAGGATTCGGTTAGGACCGAACTCGACAGGCTCAAGCAGGCTGTCGAGGCCGATGCGAGGTCGCGGGCGGAAGGTTGAGGCAACCGGAGCGGACCCGGACCCCGGGGGGGCTGATCTCGCTTGCAAGTGCATGTGGATACGGGCGGGATTGCGGACCCCCTGCTGCTGGCCCTCAAATCACCTCAAACCGCCTCCTGACGTCAGCACCTATGAAACCGTCGATCGTCTCTCGCCGAGACTTCCTCAAAGCGGGCGCCGCAACGGCAGCCCTTGCCGCATCGGCCTCGCTGCCCGGCACGCGCGGCCTGCGCGCCGCAGAAATGAATTACGGCGCACGCCGCATTCCCTGGGCCGTCCAGCTTTACACCGTGGGCGGTGCGTTCCGACAGGACCCGGAGGGTACGCTTGATCACCTGGCCAGCCTCGGACTCAAGGGTGTCGAGTTCGCCGGATTCCCACAGGGCCGAAGCGCGGCTGAAGTGCGCCGCATGCTCGACAATGCCGGCCTGCAGGCCGTCGGAGCCCATATCGGACTCGGGGACCTGCTCGGCGATGCCCTGCCAGCCACCATCGAATTCCATCAGACCATCGGCAACTCGCGCGTCGGCATATCGTCGACCAGCCCGGCTGCCGCCCGCGGAGGCGGTGGACGCGGTGGCGCTGCCGCACTGATCCCGGGGCTTTCCCCCGAGCAAATCAATGCGACGGGCATGACGGAGGCGCTTACCCGCGCCAACGACGCGATCACGGCCTCGCGCAATGCGCTCAACGCCGCCACGTTCGGCGGGACCGCGTCGGAGATATCCGCCCGGGTCAATGAGCTCGCTGCCGCGGAGCTTGCCCTCGCCAATGCGCGTGCCGACACCCTGGCCCGCATCCAGTCCGGCCCCAACCGGCTCTCCACGGATGAGCTTCAGAATCTCGCCTCGGGAGGACGTGGCGGCCGCGGCGGCCGTGGCAATGCCGGGCCCGCGGCGACACGTGCCGACTGGGAGTTCGTGGCAGACGTCTTCAACGGCATCGCCGCGAGGCTGAAGCCGGTCAACATGCGCACCTACTACCACTGCCACCCGGGTGATTTCACCCGCGTCGATGGCGAGACGACCTGGGACATATTCTTCTCCCGAGCCGTGCCCGACGTGTTCATGCAGGCCGACCTCGGCCACATGGGCACCGCGGACATCAATCAGGTCGAGGTCATGCGCAAGTTCCCCGGCCGCGCCAACACGGTCCACGTCAAGCCGTCACAGGGCGGAGGCGGCAAGCTGGTCGGTGACCTGACCGACAACAACAACTGGCCCGCGATCTTTGCCGCATGCGAGGATCCGGCGGTCGGCGGCACCGAGTGGTACATCCTCGAGTACGACGGCGGCAGCATGGACCAGGTCGAGCGGACGATGACCCGCCTTCGGGAGTGGGGAAAAGTCTGAGCGACTGAAAGCTTTCCCCGCGCAAAAGGCGGATTTTTCAAGCCCGGCGGCACTTCGTGCCACCGGGCTTTCCTTTTGGACGAGGCGTTGAGGGGATGGAGGTCTATTCCCTCCGGTGGCATTCGACGCTCTGGACTCCGGCGGTCCTGGACAATTCCCCGACCAGCTGGTCGGCAGTGGTGTCGGGCTTCATCTCGATCTCGTAGATGAACTCGATCGCCGTGCCCTGCTTTGCGGTCTCGGAGCCGATCATCTCGCGTCGCACGAGGTGGCGTTCGAGGATCGAGCGGAACAGCGACTCGGTGTCGGACATGCCCGTGCGGATGCGCAGTACGAAATCGCGGGGATCTGCGTCCGCCTTCCCGAATATCGGGCGCGACATCAGGGCGATTGCAGCTGCGAGGACGACGATTCCGATCGCGCCGACCCAGGGATTTCGGGCACCCACGGCCATGCCGACGGCAACCGCCATGATGACGAATGCGGTGTCCTGGGTGTCGCGGACGACCGTTCGAAAGCGGACGATGGACAGCGCGCCAACGAGGCTGAATGCCCGCGCGACATTGTCGCCGATCACTTCCGTTACCATCGCGATCAGGATGGAAAGCATCACGAGGGTCACCGGGAAAGTGCCGACGACCGCTCCCGGCTTGCGGGTGCGTCGGTAGACCCAGGCCACGGCGCAGCCCATCGCGAAAGCGACGAGGAGGCGAAAAAGGATCAAGCCGGGCTCCACCTCGGGTCCACCGACGAATGGATTCATCCAGTCGGGGACGGCAGCCGCCAGGATTGTCGCAGGCGGGACGGGGTTGCCGGCCTCAGGCACGAAGACCACCGGCATTGAAATCAACGAGCCGGGCACGGCTCAGACTCCGTGTGTCTTGCAGAGCGCTTGGAGCTTGCGGCGCCCGACATCGAGCCTTTCGCCGCGTTCCCAGTCAAAGGCGTCCATGGCGATCTCTGTCGTGATGGCGCCGGGCTTCGAGTGCAGGCGGCGCAGCATGTCCTCGATATCCTGCGGAAACGGATGCTTGCCGTTCAGCAGCATCTCGCGAATGGGGTGTTCGTTGGACGACTCGGAGGCCATATCCGAAAGGGATGGCCAAACGTTCTCCGAATCCGGGGAACTGGCAAGTCTTCAAAGGATGTGGGAGTTACGCATCGCGCCGGGCCATCCGGTGGGCGATTTCCGCCAGGAATTCCGTGTCGCCGGGCAGTCCGCGAATTGTAGCCATGGCAGCCGAGGTGCGCGATTCGGCGATCGATCGGGACCGGTCGATGCCATGAAGGCCCACGAACGTCGCCTTTCCGTCGCGCGCATCCTTGCCGGCGGTCTTCCCCAGCGAGGCGGTCGAGCCGGTGGCGTCGAGGATATCGTCGACGATCTGGAACGCCACCCCGAGGTCGTGTCCTGCGGAGCGCAGGAATTCGCGCGAGGAGTCGTCCGCCCCGCCGATGCGGGCGCCCATGGCGAGGGAAGCCTCGATCATCGCGGCAGTCTTGTTCGCGTGGATCAATTCCAGCTGGTCCGCGGTCGCGCGGCCTTCCTGCTCGGCCATGAGATCCTCCATCTGTCCGCCGATCAGCCGCGTGCTGCCCGCGGCGCGGCTGAGTTCGCGCACGAGTTCGATTCCCAGAACGGACTCGCTCGCATAGGACTCGGCGATCAGGGCGAAGGCGTGCGTCAGCAGGGCATCGCCCGCGAGAACGGCGGTGGCTTCGTCGTAGGCGCGATGCACCGTGGGCCGCCCGCGCCGGAGGTCGTCATCGTCCATGCAGGGCAGGTCGTCGTGGATCAGGGAGTAGGTGTGCACGCACTCGATCGCGATCGCGGCGGGCAGCGCGTCGGGCCGTTTCCGGTCCCCGGCGAAAAGGTCGGCGGCGGCCAGCAGGAGGATCGGGCGGAGGCGCTTCCCGCCGGATTCGAGGCTGTACCTCATTGCCTCGTGTATGCGGGCGGGACGGGTGTCGGTGGCGGGGAGGAAGCGGCGCAGCCCTTCTTCGACACGCCTTGAATATCGGGTAAAGCTTTCCTTGTACTCCATGGGGCGCCTGTGCTGGGAGCCCCACGTTTCGCGGCATGGCGGCATTAAGCAACGCGTTTCAGAACCCGCTTCGAGGAGCGGCACGGAGGGGCCGGCGTTTGGGAGAAGAATCTCGCCAATTTCATGCGGCCGGGCATAAAGCGCCCGCAATCAGCCATGCCTACCTACGACTATGCGTGCGCCAAATGCGGCCATGCGTTCGAGCAGTTCCAATCGATGAAGGATGCGCCGCTCCGGAAGTGTCCGAAATGCGGAAAGAACACGCTGAAGCGTCTTGTCGGTGGCGGCGCGGGACTCATCTTCAAGGGAACGGGTTTCTACCTGACCGATTACAAGAAGAAGTCCGGATCCAGCGAGGGCAGTGGTCCTGAGAAGTCCAAGTCGAGCGAGAGCGCCGCGCCAAAGCCGGCCGCTTCAGCTGCAAAATAGATTCCAATGAGCACGAAAAAAATCGAACGGGCGCTCTATGGCCCGAGCATGACCGAAGTGGTGCTGGGCGCAACGCTGAGCGTAATCCTTGGCGCCGTGCTCGGTGCCTTCAGCCTCATCGTAAAGCCCTCCGAACTGGTGAGGGAACTGCCCGAGGAACCGGAGCAGGGTGCGGTCTATATCCTGGAGGGTTCCAGGGACGCGGCTCGAGGCCGGACTGGAACCGCGAAGCGCCAGGCATTCCTCGCCGGCCAGGGCGTGACGGTCACCGAGGAGGAACTCAACGTGGCACTCGCCGCCGGCGGCAATGAAGGCGAGGGGAGTGCGGGACTGGTCGTGCCGGGGACTCCCAACTTCCGGATTGCGGACGGCAGGCTGCAGATCGCAGTGCCGACCACGGTCAGTGTCGCAGGCTTCAGCAAGCCGGTCCTGGTGGTCGGGAGCGGTGGCTTCGAGAACCGCGGCGGCACGATTGCCTTCGTTCCCGATGAATTCCACGTCGGGTCCCTGAACGCCTCGAGCCTGCCCTTCCTGAAGGGCTTCCTGACCGGGCAGATCATGGCGGCGAAGCCGCCGTCGGAGGAACTTGCCGCCGCTTGGGCGCGGGTCACCGGCGCCAACCTGCAGGACCGTTCGCTGACGCTGGTCACCCAGTGATTGCCGCCTCGGGCGTAGCGTAGGGCGACAGACTAGCAGCCTTCTGCGCCGAACAGACGTGCCCCGACGCCTCAGCAGGAGGCGAGGAGCCTCTTCAGGTCCACATACTCGGTTATCAGGCGCTTGATCACCGGTATCTTGTCGGTGTCCTCCGGCTGGGTCTTCACCGTCATGTCGTGGATCTTAGACGTGATCGTGAAGCTCTCCCCATCGGTGGCGATGACCGGCAGTCCCGTCTTCTCGAGGGTGCGCCTGAGTGCCGGATCCGGCTCGATTCCGTTGGTCAGGACGAGACCGGCGATTGCGCGACGGCCCGAGGATTCGCAGGCGGCGAGCGCGGCGCGGATGATGTCGTCGCGGTCCCCGGGCGTGATGATCAGGACGCCCGGCTTCAGGTAGTCCGCGATGGTGCTCGCCGTCATCGCGCCGACGACGATGCGCTGCACGCGTTCGTGCATGCCGGTCGACTTGCCGCTCAGCCACCGGCCGCCGATCTCCTCCGCGACCTGTGAAAGATTGGGCAAGGCGAGCATCTGCTGCACGGGCAGCACGCCGAGCAGCGGCACCTCAAGCTTCTCGAGGGCCTTGCCCGCATACTGCGTTATCAGCGGAATCTTGGAGGATTCCACCTTGTTGAGGATCGCGCCGATGATCTCGACCCCGGCCTGGTCGAACAGGGCCTTGTTCAGGGCAATCTCGTCGATCGGTCGCCCGATGCCTCCGGGAGTCACCAGGATGACCTTCGCCTTCAGGAGCTTCGCGACGCGGGCGTTCGAGAGATGAAAGATCGAGCCGACACCCGCGTGGCCTGTGCCCTCGATGAGCGTGAAATCCTTTTCCCAGCTGACACGGTCGAACGCCCGGCAGATGCGGTCCTCGAGCTGGGCCAGCATCGGCTCGGGGTTGTCGATGAACCGGCGGGTGAAGGTCGAGTCGACGGCGACCGGGCTCATGCTCTCGATCGGCACTTGCACGTTGTAGATCCGGTCGAGCAGCACCGAATCCTCGTCGACCTGGTGGCCGTGCACCTCGACGAAGCGCTGCCCGATTGGTTTGATGAAGCCGACGCGCGGGTAGATCGCCTGGAGGGCGGCGAAGAGCCCGAGGCAGGTCGTCGTCTTCCCGTCGTTCATCCGGGTTGCGGCGACGAATACCCGCTTCGTGACGACGTTCGTCGGCGTTGTCAGCAGCGGCAGCGCGGGCAGCTCGAAGGGATTCTGGGTTTCCTTCGCGAAGGGAAAAACGGGTGATTCGGACATGCGGATGGAATCCGGAACGTGAGAGGGTCAGCAGCCGGCGCGCCGGGTCATGTGCCGTACAACAGTCGCCGGTCGATTGCCTGGCAGCCGACGACGGCTGCGGCTCCGAACACGTCATGGGCGCTTGCGCCGCGGCTGATTTCCGCGGCAGGGCGGCTCAGCCCCGTGACGATCTGTCCGAAGGTGTTCGCTCCGGCGAGCACCTGCACGAGCTTGTAGCCGATGTTGGCGGAATTGAGGTCGGGGAAAATCAGGACGTTCGCGTGGCCGGCGACTTTGCCCCTAACCCCCTTCATCGCGGCCACGGCGGGCTCGAGCGCCGCGTCGACCTGGAGTTCGCCGTCGATCTCCATGGGCAGCGTGGCGGCCGCGGCCTTGCGTCGCGCGATTTCCGTGGCTTCGCGAACCTTGAGGAGCTGCGGATGCTGGCTCGTGCCCTTTGACGAGTAGCTGAGCATGGCGACCCGCGGAGTCTCGTTGGTCAGGTGGGCTGCGATCATTGCCGTGGAAAGGGCGATGTCGGAAAGCTGTTCCGCGGTCGGCTCGGGAATGACACCGCAGTCGGCGAGGAACAGGGAGCCGTCGCTGCCGACCTGCTTCTCGTCCCAGTCCAGTATCGTGAGCGACGACGCGCTTTGGACGTTCTCGAGGCGGGGAATGATCTGGAAAAGCGGGCGCAGGGCGCTCGATGCGGTCACCGTGGTGCCGCCGACCAGGGCATCGGCGCGGCCGGTCGCCAGCATCATGGTCGCGAAATAGTTGGGGTCGCGCAGCGCCTCGCGGGCCGCGGCGATGCGGAGTCCCTTCGACGAACGCAGTTGCTCAAGTTGCGCGGCGAGGTCGTCGAAATCCTCGCTTTCCGCCGGCTCGATGATGCGCATGCCGGCGATATTCAGCGAAAGTCTTCCCGCGGCGTCCTTTATGACCTTGCGCGATCCGAGGAGGATGGGTGCTCCCATGCGCCGTGTGACCCACTGGCGGGCAGCCTGCAGGATGCGGGGATCGGCCCCCTCGGCGAAAACGACACGCTTCGGATGTCGCTGAAGCCGGTCCATGAGCTTGGGAACGAGAGGCATGCTGCGGGAACGTGTTCCTCCGGTGAAGCAGCGTCAATGCCACGCTGGATCTGCCCGGGTTGCGATCGGGGGAGGTGTGCGACCTGTTGCACGAGCGTGCCCGTGGGCGCGTAAGGTCTTGCTAACCCGGTCTGCCGACGGGTGAATCCGGCCGTGTCGGAGCACCTGAAGAACATCGGCATCGTGTCCTCCCTTACGATGGTCTCACGGGTGCTCGGCCTTGCGAGGGACATGCTGGTCACGGCGGTGTTCGGGGCGCAGGGGCTTGCCTCGGCCTTCGTGACCGCCTTCACGCTGCCGAACCTTTTCCGGCGCCTTCTCGGGGAGGGTGCGCTGACCGCGGCGCTGGTGCCGACGCTCCACGAGGAGCTCGACCGCGGAGGTCGCGATGCGGCATTCGCGCTCGTGAACCGCGTGGCCAGCTGGCTTCTCGTGGTCACGGGCGTTCTCGTGGGAATCGCCGTCCTGGCGTTGAGCCGTGAATCCCTCATCAGCTCCGTCCTGCAGAGCCTCGGGGCGGGCGCCGACACGTCTGAGCGCTGGCTGCAGGCGGCCGGCCTGGCAGTCGTGCTGTTTCCATATCTCGTGCTCGTGTGCCTGGCGGCTGCGCTCAGCGCCGCCCTCCAGACGCTCGATCGCTTTTTGGAGCCGGCGCTGTCCCCAATCTGGCTGAATCTCGCGATGATCGCGCTGCTTGCGGTCTCGCGCTACGGCGGCGGCGCATCCGATTCCGAGGGGTGGATGCTCTGGCTATGCGCGGGCGTGCTTCTCGGCGGATTGCTTCAGATGGCCGTGCCGGCCGGCGCCCTGGCCAGGCAGGGCTGGCGGCCACGATTCGACCTTTCAGTCGACGGTCCGCTGTCCCAGGTAGCGCGGCTCATGGGGCCGATGGTGTTCGGGTCCGCCATCTACCTGATCAACCTCGCTGTCGCCCGCTTCATCGGCCTCTCGCTGAACGATTCCGCGGTGATGATCCTGAACCTGTCGACCCGACTCATGGAACTCCCGATCGGCGTGTTCACGATCGCGGTCTCGACTGTGCTGTTTCCCCTCATCGCGCGCCATGCGGCCTCGGGCGACGCCGGGAATCTCGCGCGCGAGTACCTTCGCGGGATGCGCCTGGTCCTGGTGATCAACATTCCCGCGGCGATCGGCCTCGTCGCGCTCGGTGGGCCGTTGATCCAGGTTCTTTTCGAGCGGGGCGAGTTCGGGACATCCGATACTTCGGCGATGGTCCCGGTGCTCGCGGCGGCGGCGCTCGGCCTGCCGTTCTTCTCGTTCGTCAACCTGGTTCTGCGCGCCTACTACGCGCGAAAGGACACTTCGACGCCGGTCCGTGCCGCGACACTGAGCTTCGTGGTCAACCTGGTCCTCAGCATCGTGCTGATGCGTTCCTTCTCGACCACAGGTCTCGCGCTCGCCAGCACGCTGGCGATCGCCGTCCAGGCTTGGTTCCTGCAGACGAGGCTGGCGAGGCGGTTTCCCGAGCTGGCGTTTCACCACCTGACCTCCGACCTGCTCCGGATCTGCCTGGCTTCGCTCTGCATGGGACTGGCGGTGGCGGGCGGCTGGAGCGCGTGGAGTCGCCTTGCCCCTGATGTAGTCTGGATGACCGCCGTCGGCGTGATGCTCTTCGTCGGGCTTGGGATCGCTGTTTATGGAGCGCTGCTTTGGGCATTTCGCGTCGAGGGCAGGGAGGACGCGCTGGCGCTCGTGCGGCGCGTCGGGGATCGCTTCAGGGGATGAGCGCGCCGCGCGCGAAGTTCGACTGGTTTGTCGGCGCGCTGATCGCAGTCACGGCGCTGGCATGGATCGCACCCGGGCCCGGCTCTCGCGGCGGGGTCCTGCATTCGGAGGTCACCACCCGTCTCGGCGTTGCGCTTGTATTCTTCATTCACGGCATGGGGCTGCCGCTCAGCGCGCTCCGCGCCGGCTCGCTTCGGTGGAAAGTTCACGGGGTAGTGCAGGCTGCCACTTTCGTGGCCTTTCCTCTTTTCGGGCTGGCGCTCTACCTCGGACTCTCGGGCTTCCTCAGCGAGGAGATGCGGCTCGGCCTCCTGTTCCTGTGCGCCGCGCCGTCGACGATATCATCGTCGGTCGCGATGACCGCGATCGCGCGCGGAAACGTCGCCGAGGCGCTCTTCAACGCGACGCTGTCGAGCCTGCTTGGAATGCTGCTGACGCCATTGTGGATCGCCGCCGTTCTCACCACGCAGGGCGGGTCGATCGACGTCGGCTCGGTTTTTGGCGATCTCCTGCGACTGCTCGTCCTGCCGGTTGTCGTCGGACAGCTGCTGCGTCCGGTGACGGGCGCCTGGGTGGACCGCCATCGCGGAAAGCTCGGAGTGCTCGATCGGGGCGTAATCCTCTTCCTCGTCTATGCGGCATTCTGCGACTCGGTGGTGAACCGAACCTGGAGCACGGTAGGATTCGGGGAGCTGCTCTTGCTTGCGGGGGGATGTGCCGGGCTGCTCGGCCTCTCCCTGTTCGGCCTCGATCGACTCAGCCGAACGCTCGGCTTTTCCCGTGGCGAACGCGTGGCGGCCCTGTTCTGCGGATCCCAGAAGTCGCTGGCGTCGGGGCTTCCCATCGCGAACGTCCTTTTCGCAGGAAATCCTGCGCTCAGCGTGCTGGTCCTCCCGCTGATGCTCTACCATGCGCTCCAACTCGTGCTGTCGGCGTCGCTCGCGGCGCGGCTTGCACGCGAGGGCGACGATACGTGAAAAAGGGCTAACCGAATTCATTCGAGTATCGTCGCTGCTGTCCAATTTTGGATGTCCTCATGAATGAAGTGCCTGCAGAGGTAAGACATGATGCGCCACGGAACCGATTCTCGGTTGAACTGGAGGGGCACGAATCGGTTATCGAATACCGGCCGGTCGACGGCGGGATCGCGATCACGCACACGTTCGTGCCCCCCAAACTTCGGGGCCGAGGCATTGCGGAACTGCTGGCCCGGGCCGCGCTCGACTATGCGAGGTCCCGCAACTTCCGAGTGGTGCCGCAGTGCTCCTACGTGGCCCGATTCATCGAGAGGCATCGGGAGTTTCAGGACCTGGTGGAATAGCGCGTGTGTGCTGGGATACTCGTTTGCGCATGCCACTACAGGGATTCGAGAACGAGAAAGAGAACGAGGAACGAGAACGATACGAACCGGGCGTACGGAGTCTGGAACTGAACTCTCTTCACTTTGCTGATTGCATTCAACAAGCCCCATGGGGTGCTGTCGCAGTTCACGCCTGAGCCGGGATCGCGCTGGCGGACGCTTGCGGCGTTCGGGCTGCCTCCGGACGTCTATCCGATCGGACGCCTCGACGCAGACTCCGAGGGTTTGCTCCTGATGAGTGACGAACCCGGGCTGAATGCAAAGCTGCTGGATCCGGAGAACGGACATACCCGCGAATACTGGGTGCAGGTCGAGCGGTTCCCGGATGCCGCGGCTCTTGCTCGACTGGAGGGAGGCGTGCCGCTGGACGGGCGCCGCACGCGGCCATGTCGTGCACGGGTACTGGATCCGCAGCCAGCCCTTGCACCTCGCGACCCGCCGATTCGCTTTCGCAAGAACGTGCCGGACTGCTGGCTCGGGTTGGAACTGACGGAGGGGCGAAATCGCCAGGTTCGGCGAATGACCGCGGCAGTCGGCCATCCGACGCTTCGGCTTGTTCGCGTGCGCATCGGAAAGTTCCTACTCGGACAACTTGCATCGGGAAGCTGGCGGAAGCTCGAAGACACGGAGCGACGGATGGTGTTAGAGGCCTGAAGCTCGATGCGTAGCGAGTTGGATTCTTGGTTGTGGCCCGCTGCGGGAGCAGCGGGATGATCCCGGCCCTTCCGGGCCGGGCTACAGGAAATGCCGATCGACGGCGTGGCGGGTTTTTGAATCGCGGGCCATGAATTGAACCGAGCAGCGCTTGGAACGCAGGATTGGCGTTACATCGGGATGGCTGCTCGCCATGGTGTGGTTCATGCGCGCAGTGCAGCTATCAGCGAAGAACCGGCTGGATCTTGTCGACGTTGCGGATCCGACACCGGGTCCGGGTGAGGCGATTGTCTCGATTCGAGCGGCGGCACTCAACCATCGCGACGTGTGGATCCGAACGGGCCAGTACGCCGGTTTGAAATATCCTATTGTCCCAGGCTCCGACGGGGCGGGAACGGTTGAGTCGGTCGGATCGACGGCGGACGAGGAGTGGCTCGGGCGCGAAGTCATCATCAATCCTGCGTTCGGTTGGGGAGATTCCGACAAGGCGCAGGATCCGGGCAGCTTTTCGATCCTCGGTCTTCCGCGGGACGGGACGCTTGCCGAGAAAGTCTGCGTCCCGGTCGCGCAACTCTCGGCGCGCCCCAGCCACCTTGAATGGGAAAGTGCGGCAGCGCTGCCGCTGGCAGGTCTCACGGCGTGGCGGGTAGTGCATTCGCGCGCGAAGGTGGTTCGGGGCGAGCGGGTGATCATTACCGGTATCGGCGGGGGTGTGGCGCTCTTCGCATTGCAGTTCGCCTCGGCGCTTGGTGCGAAGGTCTGGGTGACATCGAGCTCGGACGAGAAGCTTGCCCGTGCGCGTAAGCTCGGGGCAACCGGTGGAGTAAACTACACGGCTAGGGGATGGCGCGAAGCGCTCGTGGCCGCTGGAAACCAGTTCGATGTCCTCATCGACGGGTCGGGCGGCGACGGAATCGACGGTCTGCTGGATCTCGCGGCTCCGGGGGGAAGGGTGGTTGTCTATGGAGCGACCCGGGGAAACCCATCGGGGCTAGCACTGCGGAAGCTGTTCTGGCGGCAGCTCAGCCTGCTCGGATCAACGATGGGGTCGCCCGATGACTGGCATTCCATGGTCGAGTTTGTGAAGACGCGGAGAGTCGTTCCCGTCCTGAGCGAGGTGTTCCCCATGGATCAGGTGGCCGAAGCGTTCGACCTGATGGAGCGGGGTGGTCAGTTCGGGAAGATCGTCGTTAGGATCAGATAGCCTGCCCAAGGCCGAGTTGCCTGGATTGAAGGCGTTGCTCTACCATATGTTTTCCAGGGCCTTAGGTATTCATTGGGCGCTCGTTTGTACGAATGCCCCGGCGAACCCGGTTCGATCAAGGACCCCATGGGAGCAGGAATCCCGGCCTGACGCCTGTCGTTGCGGGATCCTCCCCGTAGAAGTGAGGAAATCGACGCTTGCCAGAGGTGTGGCGGGTCTCTGTCTTCGACCGCTCCGTCCCTTTCGGGAAGGAGCCAACCGCAACAGAACAACCATCAATCAATCAGACGATCGCAAGGCGGCCCATTGGCCGACCTGTGTGTCCTCAGATACATAGATCCAAATGAGCATCAGTGTAACAGTCAGGGACCTGCTCGATGCCGGCGTGCATTTCGGGCATCAAACCAAGCGCTGGAATCCCCGGTCGAAGCCCTTCGTCTTCGACCATCGTCAGGGAATCAGCATCATAGATCTCGGCAAGACGCACGAGGCCCTCGAGAAGGCCTGCGCGGCGATCGAGAACATCGTGGCAGACGGCGGGGAGATCCTGCTGGTCGGCACGAAGAAGCAGGCGCGCGAGATCGTGCGCGAAGTGGCGGCCGCGACGAACATGCCGCTCTGCGTCGACCGCTGGCTTGGCGGTACGCTGACCAATTACGAGACCGTCAAACGGTCGATCGCCAAGTACAAGAAGTACCAGGCGATGGAGCTCTCGGGCGAGCTGGCGAAGCTTTCCGCGAAGGAGGAAGCCGCGATCAAGCGCGAGATGGGCCGCATGCAGCGCAACTTCAGCGGCATCGCGGAGATGGCCGGCATCCCGGCCGCCGTGTTTGTCGTCGACGCCAACCACGAGAAGATCGCGGTGGCCGAGGGCAATCGCTGCGGCGTGCCGACGATCGGCCTGGTCGACACCAATTCCGACCCGACCACCCTGACGTTCCCGATCCCGGGGAACGACGATGCCGTGAAGTCGATCCGCATCATCCTCGATGCCGTGATGGCGGCCATCCAGTCGGGCCTGGGTCAGCGCGACAGTCGTCGCAGCGCACGCGCCATGGCCGACCTCAAGGCGGCCACCGCAGCCGCCGCCGAGGCGGCGGGCGTGTCGGGTGAAGTTGATCTCTCGAAGGTCGGCAATCCGGATGAATCCGATGACAACGACTCCGATGCACCGGCTGCCCCGGTCAAGAAGCGCCCAGCCCGCGCCCGCAAGGCTCCGGTGAAGGCGGAATAATCGGCACCGGCACGCAATATTTAGACGATGAGCAATGTGATCACTGCACAAATGGTCAGCGACCTGCGCGAGAAGACCGGCGCTGGGCTGCTCGACTGCAAGAAGGCGCTTTCCGAGACGAACGGGAGCGTGGAGGAAGCCATCACCCTGCTGCGAAAGAAGGGTGCCGCCTCCGCTGCCAAGAAGGCGGATCGCACGACGAAGGAGGGCCTCATCGAGAGCTACATCCATGTCGGCGGCAAAGTCGGTGTAATGCTCGAGGTGAACTGCGAAACCGACTTCGTCGCGCGGAACGACGACTTCAAGGCGCTGTGCCGCGACATCTGCCTGCAGATCGCCGCCGCGAACCCGCTCTACGTTTCCCGCGAGGAAGTGCCGAGCGCGGACCTCGACAAGGAACGTGAGATCGCGACGGCCCAGGTGCAGGGCAAGCCTCCCGCGGCGGTCCAGAAGATCGTCGAGGGCAAGCTGGAGAAGTACTTCTCCACGGCCTGCCTGCTCGACCAGCCGTTCGTGAAGCTGCCGGAAAAGACCGTGAAGGAGATCATCACCGAGAAGGTCTCGCGAATCGGGGAGAACATCCAGGTGCGCCGCTTCACGCGGTACCAGCTGGGCGCCTGAGCCCGCCGGCGGCTTGGCCGCAATCAATGGGAGTTCGCTTTCCAGCCGGTTCGTCCTACCGGCCGGATTGCGTCGAGCCGCTGTACCTGCCGTGATCGTCCCGTGAAAGTATCGAGACTGCAGATCGTTGTTCGGGGGCTGACCAATCGGTGCCCCAATTGCGGCGGTCGCACGCTCTTTCAGGAAGGCAGCCTTTTCCGGGTTAACCCGAGCTGCACCCGCTGCGGTCTATCGATCGAGCGGGATGAGGGAAGTTTCATGGGATCGATGTCGCTCAACTACGGGGTGACGCTCGTCGTCTTTCTCACGCCGCTGGCGATCCTCGCATGGCTCGGCAAGATCGGCATCACGACCGCCATCGTGCTGGCTGGAGTCGGCTCGATCGCGATCCCAGCGCTTCTGTACCGGCCCTCGAGAAGCTGGTGGCTGATGAACTACTACTTCTTCTTCCCGCACCACCTGCCCGCCAACCAAAGGCCGGTGGCGCAGGACGAGGACGACAAAACCTGACATTGCCCGGAGGTTGCCGGCCGGAAAAGGGCCGTTAAGCCGATGATCATTGGGTGAATCCCGCCTGCCGGGCCACGGTCAGCAGTAGAAGGTAATCTCCCTGGTCGTGCCCGAGTATCCTGCCGAACGGGATCCTGTCGGTCGGCTGGAACAGCGTCACGCGGATCGGGGCAAGGGGATCGGGATCACCGATCGACTCGGTAAACCGGGTGTCGTCGAAACGCCTCGATTGTATAAACCCGGTGTCCCGGACCCGCCGTATCAGCCCGATGTTGAATGGAGACTGGAATATCAGCTGCGAGGCTGTGTGCACCCAGTCAGGCGAGCGCATGTAGTGCAAACTGACTGTCTCGAGCCATTGCAACTGGGTGCTTGCCTCGATCTCCTCCCGCAGCCGCGCGGGAGTTTTCCACGGAGGCAGCAGGTTCTCGGTAACTGCGGGTGCTCCGAAGGTGACGATTCGAGTCACAGGCAGGCCTGCCCGGTGGAGGTCGATTCCCGAAAGCATTGCGACGGCGCCGCCCTTGCGGTGTCCGGAGACGACGATCGAGGAGATCGAGGGATCGGCTTCGATCCGGCTGCGTACCTGTTCGAACACGCGTTCCTTCACGTCGTCCCATGCGCTGAGGAATCCGCGGTGCACAAGGTATTCGAATCCCTCGAGTGGAACCGGGGTCGCGTCGAAGTTCTCCTGCCAGTCGTCGCCGTACTTCGATCCCGGAAAGGCAAGTATCAGGCTGGTGCCGGCGTGCACGATAAGGAATTCGCTGGTGATTCCGGCGGCGGCGGCTTCGGGATGGCTGAAGAAGAACTCCTCCCGCATCGGTCTGCCGCCGAGCCGAAGGTAGCCGAGTCGGGCCTCCTCGCCGTCCTCGTAGGAAGCACGCACGGCTGCCGCAGCCTTTATGTCGGTAGCCAGCCCGGTCGCATCGATGGGAGTGTAGGTCTGGCATCCCCCGAGCGGGAGCAGGACTGCAGTCGCCAGCAGGAGCGAACGCCACGTTTGACTGACCGCGGGGAGGGGCAACGCGCCGAGCGCAGGGAAGGCGGGGCAACAGGGCAAGCATCGATCCCCCCGGCGAGGTACGACTGAATTCTCACGGCGAGGCAGGGCCCGCTTTTTCTTCTTCCGTTTTGAACCCCCGGGCCTACGTTCCGAAACCCGCCACGGAGAGGTGGCAGAGTGGTCTATTGTACCTGACTCGAAATCAGGCGTGCCGGCAACGGTACCGTGGGTTCGAATCCCACCCTCTCCGCCAGTCTTCGTCCCGCGGCCGCGGGACTTTCTTTTCGCACCCAGACAAAACCCCACGCTTCCAAGAGCACACATGAAATTCGAGACGCTCCAACTCCACGCCGGCCAGGAAATCGATCCAACCACCCGTTCGCGCACAGTTCCCATTTTCCAGACCACAGCCTACCAATTCAAGGATTCGGGACACGGCGCCCGCCTGTTCGCTCTTCAGGAGTTCGGGAACATCTACACCCGGATCATGAATCCCACGAATGACGTGTTCGAGAAGCGCATCGCGGCGCTTGAGGGTGGAGTGGCCGCGCTCGCAACGGCCTCCGGGCATTCCGCGCAGTTCATCGCAATCAACAACATCACCGGCGTCGGGGACAACTTCGTCACGACTTCACACCTCTACGGAGGCTCCCACAATCAGTTCAAGAATGCATTCCAAAACATTGGGGTGGAAGCGCGTTTCGGAGATGGCATCAACGTGAAGAGCTTCGAGCCACTTATTGATTCGCGGACCAAGGCGATTTACCTCGAAACGATAGGAAACCCCGGCCTGACAGTCCCGGATTTTTCCGCCTTTGCCGCGCTCGCCAAGAAGCATGATCTGCCATTGATCGTTGATAACACCTTTGGGGCGGCCGGGGCCATCTGCCAGCCGCTTCTCCATGGTGCACATGTGGTGGTGGAATCGGCGACCAAGTGGATTGGAGGCCATGGGACGACCATGGGAGGCGTCATTGTCGACGGCGGAAACTTCAACTGGGGAAATGGACGGTATCCGCAGTTCACGTCGCCTTCCCCAAGCTACCACGGAATGGTGCTCAACGATGTCTTTGGAATCGGCGGACAGTTCGGGAATATTCAGTTCATCATCCGGTGCCGTATTGAGGGTCTTCGCGACTGGGGTCCGTCCCAGAGTCCGTTCAACTCCTTCTTGCTGATTCAGGGGCTCGAGACGCTGTCGCTGCGCGTGGAGCGTACCTGCGAGAACGCATTGTCGCTCGCCCGCTGGCTTGAGTCCTTGCCCGAGGTGGACTCCGTGAGCTATCCGGGTCTCGAAAGCCATGTGAGCCACGCCACTGCCAGGAAGTATCTGACTCGCGGGTTCGGCGGAGTCCTTTCCTTTGAGCTCAAGGGCGACCGCGATCGCGCGGAGAGGTTCGTCAACAACCTGAAGCTGATCTCCCATCTTGCGAATGTCGGTGATGCCAAGACCCTGATCATCCATCCCGCATCAACGACCCACTCCCAGCTCTCGCCGGAGGAGCAATTGAAGGCGGGTGCTACACCGGGCGGGCTCCGCATATCCCTCGGGATTGAGCACATCGAGGATCTCAAGGGAGATATCCTTCAGGCGCTGAAAGCATGACGCCTGGCTGCGTCGCCGGCGCTC
The DNA here is from genome assembly GCA_038144975.1 of Candidatus Salsuginivita brisbanensis. GTDB lineage: Bacteria > Verrucomicrobiota > Verrucomicrobiia > Opitutales > Opitutaceae > Salsuginivita > Salsuginivita brisbanensis. The sequence continues at coordinate 281,611 of JAYQOU010000001.1, forward strand.
CTTGAGCGGGCTCCGCCCTGGGAGCCCTCAAAGTCTGAGGTATGGAATGGATGCGCTCGAATGTGCGCTGACCTGGTTGCGTCTTCGCCCGTCACACGATCGTAACGATGGGCCGATTACTCTTCGCGGGATGAGTCTCAAGGGTTTCGAGACCGGTCCGGTTTGTCCCGGGCCTCTGCTCTGCAGTACTTTCCATGAAATCCTCGAATCCCCGGTCAGCGAATCGAAAGAAGAGGAAGGCGGCGGCTCCCCGCTCAGCCGCGGTAAAGAAGCTGGAGGAGGTGGCCAGCGAGGCGAAGAAGCAGGCCACGGCCGCGAAGTCGGCCTACAAACTCGCGCGCAAGAAGTTCAAGGACGCACGCAAGGCTGCGAAGGCCGCCCGGAAGAAGCTCAAGAAGCTTGTCAAGGCGGCCGCTTCGCGGGCGAAGCAGCGTAAGCAGAAGCGAACGGCTCAGGCAAAGATGGTTGTCGCAAGGAAGCGCGCAGCGGCGCCTGCGAAACCGGTCGTGGTGATCTCATCGATACAGGAGAAGCCCCTGGTGATGCCGGAGGCGCCGCGGACTCCGTCGGATATTCCCGATCAGCTCACGCCGAGTGCGCCGCAGTGACAGGCGTCCAAGGACGTCGTCAGATACGGAGCAGGAACTTCATCGCGTAGTAGACTGTGCGCCGTCGCACCTCGCCCGGAGGCGGGCGCGTGATATCGACGCCGATCCGGTAGAGCTCGTCCGCCGCGTCCAGATTGCCTTCGCCGGGGTGCAGCACGATCCAGGCAAGCAGTCGAGCGAGGTCGAAGTCGTTGCCGATATCCTGGCGCAGGAAGGCTAGCACGACATCGGGCAGGGCCGCCTCGATCGGCAGCTGCGCGACATCGGTCGCGGCAGCCACCATGAGGATGTTGCGCACGCGCTGTACCGGATCGGCTTCCTTGGAGGGTTCCCACAGCGGAAGCCTGACGCGGACAAATTCAACCCATTCGGCGATGGAGGGCTCAAGCGGCACGCTCGGATCCGCGATGGGCGAGATCACGCCATCATCCGGTGGCAGCGAATCGTAATCCCAATTCCACCAGTCGGCCAGCTGCAGGTCGCGCCAGGTACGGGTCTCCTGCACGGGAGCTGAAACCGACGCCGCCGTCGCAGCGTTCGGGACGGCATCGGTCGATTCGACGGGCGCCATCGGATCCGCGGAAACCTCGGCGGGTGCAGATTGCCCGAGTGCGGCGGCGAGGCCGGCACCCGGTCCGCCGGCGGATGGCCGGCCCGCGCCTGGGTCGGGCGTCGAAATCGCCAATGCCGGTCGATCGTCCTCGATCATTCGAACATGCCCTGTGGCCTCGGCAGCCAGGCCGACGGCAGCCCAGCCGGCAATGGCGGCCATGATCCAGTGGCGCCGGCCCTGTTCCATGAATCGTTGGCGTGCATCCCAGCGAAACATCATGGCTCCTGCGACACACCCTGATGTTCCGATGAGAAGCAGCGCCCCTATATTGAACAACTGGGCGGTCACACCGCTTCCCGTGTAGCAGGCCTGGATGGCAGCCACTGCGTAGCGCCCGGGAAAGAATGCGGATAGGTGCAGTGCCCATTCCGGCAACGTATCGAGTCGAACCGCCACGCCTCCGATGACGAGCATGGGCAGGAAAATGCACTGGCCGAGCGCCTGGACTGCCGGAACCGTGTCCGCGAGGGTCGCCATGACAAGGCCGAGGCCAAGGAACGCGAAGCACACGCATGTGAAGGCCAACAACAGGCCGAGCGGATGTGCCGGCAGGGGCAGAAGGGCCCACCAGTCCGCCGCGGCGATGTTGCGCGCGCGCAGGATCACCACGGCGAGCACGACCGCCAGCACCACCTGGAGCAGTCCGGCCACCAGCAGGCTGGCGTATCGTGCCGCGATCGTGCCGCCCACGAGGCTGCGAAGGGAGGCGGGTGCGAGCCGGAAGCGCCTCCAGACACCCCGTTCCCTCTCGTTGACCAGCGTCGTGGGAAATCCGAAGCAGGCACCGCCGAGGATCGCAATCGTCAGCAGCTCGCCCATTCGCGCCATCAGGGGGGCCTGGTCGCGGTAGAGAAAGGCGAACGCGACGAGGAACAGGAGGGGGAAGAGGTAGCTGTACAGAAGCCCCATCCGGTTCCGCCCGAACAACCGGAGTGAGGTGCGGAATTGGCTGATGAATCCTGTCATTGGATTGCTGTTCCCATGGCGAGACCTTGAAACAGCAATCGTTGAGCTCAGCGTTCCGTGGCCCGCTTGAATGCCTTCCATGCGCCGGCAGCGAGAGGAGCCCAGCGAAGCAGGCTGGTCGCGTGGCCCGCCCCGAAGATGCCGGCGCTGAACGCGCCCGCGAGCAGTGGCCAGCGAAAGTCGCGCACGAAATTGCGGGCGGACTCCGCGCGTCGCTCGAGGTTATGGCGCTCGAACTCAATCATGCGCCGATTGAGGTCCGCCTTTGCCACAAGCAGCTTCTTCTGCTCGGCGAGCTCCTTCAGTCGTGTTTCAGGCATTCGAGATCCTTCTCAAATTCGGCGGCGGTACCCGCGAAGGGCTGCGGTCCCTCGAGAATTCTCCGCCGCAGGTCATAGACCAGCGCGGCAGCCACGACCACGGTGACAACTGCAAGCGCTACGACGCCGAGCAGGCCGCCAAACTGCCAGGCAACCAGGGCGAGCGTGGCGAAGAGAAGGAGGACTGCCGCGATGACGACGCCGAGCGCGATCGCAAGGCGCACCAGAAGCCCGATCGCACGCAGCTTCTCCTCCTGGAGCTCGATGGCGAAGATGCCCAGGCGCGTGCGGACGAGCGACCAGACCAAGCCGGTCATCCGGCGCAGTGAACCGGGCACGCTTTCGTCGGACGCGGCGTCGGACATGGGTGTTATTTTCGGCGCAGGACGGCCCCGAAGAGCAGGCCGACCACGAACGCGACCCCGAGGGATTCGTAAGGATGCGTGCGGATGGCCTCGTCGGTGCGCTTGGCGGCGACCTTAGCCTGTTCCAACCCGTTCACGCCGAGGTTCTCGCAGCTCGCCTTGGCGCGCTCGACCGCGGCGGCGAGCTTCGAGCGCGCCTCCTTGGCCTTGTCGCTCATGTCATTGGCCGTCGCCTTGAGCAGCTCCTCTGCATCGCGCGCGAGCGTCTTCACGTCCTCCATGAGGCGTTCGCGTGCTTCGCGGGTTGATTCTGTTTCCATCTGCGGGAAGTGGGTTTCCATGGTCTGATCCTCCAGTTTTTCCGGTTTGATGGCCGTATCATGCGGTGCAGCCGGGAGTTTTGCAACCTTCGGGGTTTCGAAATCCCGTTGCATCCGGACGTGATTTCCAGGGTGCGAACCAGCCGGAAACGCGGTCAGAATTCCTTGCGACGCGGTCTCCGGCGTCCTGGATTGAGCGCACGAAACTGCTCTTCTGCCGAAAGCGGCTCAGACGGCCGGGCAGGGCCCCGGCCTCGAAGGGCCAGTACCTCCGACTGCAGGCGCTCGTTCTGACGGCGCAGGTCGCCCACAAGATGGCCGAAGGATTCCGCCATGCGTGCCATCTCGTCCTTGCTGCGGAATGCCGGAACCACGCTCGTGATGTCCCCCTCGCGGATCCGGTCGGAGGCCGAGGCGATGGCGCGCATGCGCCGCGTGATGTTCAGTGCGAAAAACCAGCCCACCGCACCGAGGATGGCGGCCATGCCGAAACCGGACAGGATGATGGATCGCTGGAAGCTTGCGACGGGAGCGTACGCGCTCGCGACGGGCTGCCTGACGACGATGAACCAGTTCAGGTGCCGGAAGCCACGGTATCCGCGGCTGCGAACGTAGCCCACGAGGTAGTCGCCTTCTGAAGTCGATTCCTCCATGAAGCCGCGGTACTCGCGCTCGCGCGGCACTTCAGGCGCCGCGAGCGGTTCGCTGCGATTGGCGCCGCTGGTCCGGTGGGAATCCATCAGCACGCGGCCGGCACGGTCGTAGATGGTGACCTGAAGCGGGGTGGCGCCCCTGGTGGACGGCACGACCGACTCGATGACTTGTGCGACCCATGGCCAGTTGATGTAGGCGCCGAGGATTCCCGCGAAGCGGGTGGTGACCGGCTCGTACACCGGAGAGGAAACCGCGATGAAGCGGGGCTTGTCCTCGATCGCGCCTGGCAGGCGGGCGGCAAGGTCGGGCAGGACGGGCAGGCTGCCGGCCGCGGGTTGATCGCGGCCCTCGCGAAACCAGGCGAGCTCCGACACGTCCCCGCCTTCATCCCAGCCGCGCGTCGCAGCGATGATCCGTCCATCAGGGTCCGCGAATCCGATCCAGGCATAATCCTCGAGCGTCTGCTGCATGGACTCGAGAACCTGGCGCTTTTCGTCGGGAGACGCCCCGGGCTCCCGGATCTGCAGGTTGCCCGCGGTGAGTTGGATTTCCCGGAATCGTTCCCCCATGGCCCGGTCGAACTTGTCGCTTACCTGGAAAGCGAGCCCCTCCAGGTGAGCGCCGATGCCCTCGCGGATCTGGGCGCGCATCAGGGATCCACCCAGGACGCATAGTGCCAAGGCGAGGGCCACGGTGCTGCCTGCGAACACCAGCGCGAACCGCGTCGGGAGGTTCGTGACCGGATCGAGAAGGCGCCACCACGGGGGCTCGGGTTCGCGCGGGGTATTTGAGGATTCGAATGCCATTTGCTGGGTAGACGTTTCGAAAGCCGTCAGGATGCCTCAAATCGCCGCGACCCTCCAGCACGATGGCTGGAAACATCGCGGGAGCCCAGCTTAGCGCCGGCTACTGGAGGAACGTCAAAGTCCGCTGGCCGGCGATGCCGGAGACAATGATCGGATTCTCCTGGCGCAGGCCAGCCGGATACGTCTCGTTGGCCACGGTGCTGATCGCGCGGATGTACGAGGGGGATCCCACGAGGGACGAAAGTATCACAGTGCTTGCTCCGAACTCCAGGTAGTACTGGTCCGCGGCCGCCCCGATCTGCCTCATGTTGTTCATGACGGCCTTGTCCTGAGAGGTGGCGCGAACCTTCTGGAAGGCCGGTATCGCCATCGCCGCCAGCAGGCCGATGATGACCACGACGATCATGATCTCCACCAGGGTGAAGCCCTGTGCGCGGCGGTTCGGGGATCGGAAACGTTGCTTGGACTCCATCGGAGGGTGCCGGTTTTCGGTCCGAGATTCGCGAAAACCCGACCCGGGAGCAATGCTAGAGGGGCTCTTGAAGGCGCGCTAAATATTTATACCCGCCCTTTTTGCAGCGTCTTCGATAAAAAACTTGTGAGCGTCGCCCTGCGGAGCTCCGGCTGGCGCGGGAGGCGGCAGGTAGGCGCCGCTTGCGTGCAGCACGCGGCTGTTCACCGCGTCGCCGAGTTCAGCCGGCAGGAGACTTGAAACGATCCATTCCCGGTGCGCCGGGTCGTGTATCGGAAACACGACCTCGACGCGGCGGAAGAAGTTGCGCGGCATCCAGTCGGCGCTGCCCGCATAGACCGCAGGCTCGCCCCCGTCGTTCTCGAAATAGTAGACGCGCGCATGTTCCAGGAAGCGGCCGACCAGGCTTCGCACGCGGATGTTCTCGCTCTGTCCCGGCAATCCCGGCACCAGGCAGCAGACCCCGCGAACGATAAGGTCGATCGAGACACCCGCACGGGAGGCGGCGTAGAGGTTGTCGATGGTGGCCCGGTCGACGAGCGAGTTCATCTTTGCGATGATGCGTGCCGGACGCCCCGCTGCAGCCGCCTCGGACTCGCGCCGGATCAACGACTGGAGCCGTTCGTGCAGGTTGTAGGGGGCGACGAGCAACTCGTCGAACTGCGGGTCGCGTCCAAAACCGGTGAGCGCATTGAACAGGCGCGCGATCTCGGTCGTCACCTTGGCGTTGGCCGTGAACAGGCTCAGGTCCGTGTAGAGGCGCGCCGTGCGGGGATTATAGTTTCCGGTGCCCAGGTGGGCGTAGTGGCGCAGCTTCTTTCCCTCCTGGCGAACGACCAGGCAGAGCTTGCAGTGGGTCTTCTTGCCCACGACGCCGTAGACGACGTGCACGCCTGCGTCCTCGAGCTGGCGGGCCCACTGGATGTTGTTCGCCTCGTCGAATCGCGCCTTGAGCTCGATGAGGGCCGTCACCTGCTTCCCGTTGCGCGACGCCTCTATGAGCGCCCGGACGATCGGCGAGTCGCCGCTCGTGCGGTAGAGTGTCTGTTTGATCGCGAATACCTTTGGGTCGCGGGCCGCCTGCTCGACAAACTCCACGACCGGGGAGAACGTGTCGTAGGGATGGTGCAGGAGGACGTCGCGTTCCCCGACGATCTCGAGCAGGCCGGAAGGGGAGGCCAGGGCGGGGCTGACCACCGGGTGGAAGGGTGGGTACTTCAGGTCAGGCCGGTCGATATCGGTGAGGCTGGCGAGCCGGAGCAGGTTGATCGGGCCCTTGAGCCGGAAGACATATTCGCGCGAGAGCGCTAGGTGGTCGCACAGTTGCGCGAATATCGGGTCGGCGACGCCCTCCTCGATCTCGAGGCGCACCGCGGCGCCGCGGTGCAGGTTGCGAAGTTCCTCCTCGATCTTCTTTAGCAGGTTGGCCGCTTCCTCCTCGTCGATGTAGAGGTCGCTGTTGCGGGTGACCCGGAACGCATGGGCGCCCTCCAGGACGTAGCCCGGAAAGATCGTGCCGGCGCAGAGCTTGATGATGTCCGTTAGGAAGATGTAGCAGTGACCTCCTGAGCCGGCCGCCTCGATGCGGACCAGGCGCGGCAGGACCCGGGGTACGGGGAGGATGGCGACCAGGTGATCGGCCTCGGGGGTCTGGGGATCGTCGAGACAGGCAACGATGTTCAGGGTCTTGTTGCCGATGTGCGGAAAGGGATGCGACTGGTCGATCGCCAGCGGCGTGAGGACCGGGAAGACCTGGTCGCGGAAATAATTGCGCACCCAGGCGAGTTCCAGGGGATTTAGGTCGCGCGGTCCCCGGAAGACGATGCCCTCGGACGCGAGCGCGGGCATGAGCTGGCGATGCCAGCACCGATACTGGTCCTCCACAAGGGACGCCACGACGAGATGGATGCGCCTCAGCTGTTCCAGGGCGCCGAGGCCGTCGAGGCCGGGTTCGGTCACGCCCGAGGCCACCTGCTGGATCAGGCCCGCGACCCTGATCTCGAAGAACTCGTCGAGGTTGCTGCTGAAGATAGCCAGGAAGCGTACGCGCTCGAGCAGGGGATGACGGTCGCTCTGTGCCTGCTCGAGCACCCGGCGATTGAAGGCAAGCCAGCTGAGCTCCCGGTTGAAGTAGGCGGATTTCTCACGCTCGGTGCCCGGCGGGGGCATCGCGGCAATCACGTCGTCCAGGAACGGAGCCGTGGAGCGCCGACGCTGCCTCGCGACCTGGCGCGTATGGCGGACGGTTGCGGAGCTGGGCTTTCGTGTCATCGAGGAGGGCGTTTCCCGGGAAACATCAAGGCTAGGCCGGCGGGCTGCGGAAACGAGTCCAAACGGTCCCTGAACAGGATCGTAACCTGCGGGCGACGCTGTCCGGGAGGGCCGATGTCAGTAAATCGAGTTTGAACCATTCGATCGCCCTCCGCGTCCCTGCGGTCTCGGCGGGAGAAACAAGGGTCGAAAGGCTTCGGACTGGATTGCCACGGAGGCACAGAGCTCGCCGAGATCGGACCACCTCCCGAACTGGAGCTCAGATAACTTGTCAGAGCGGTCCCAGCCCTCATGGGCCGGGCTATTTGGGACCGCAGGGGGCTCTTCCGGCAGTCAGATTTTCTCCAGCAGCTTGTAGAGTCGGGCCACCATGGGGGAGGCGTCGTCCAGAAGTCCGGCGGCGATGAGGGCGTTGTCGAGCACCTGCTCGGCCACGAGCCGCGCCTTTTCGGGGGCGGCGGAGCGCAGCTCATTCAGGCGTCCGATCACCGCGCTTCGCGGATTGAACTCGAGGTCCACGCGGAGGGGGGAATCGGCGCCCTCGCGATTCATGGCTTTCATCATGCGACGGAGGTGGGGCGACACCGAACGGTCGGAGTTGAGTGCCAGTGCCGGCGAGTCGATGAGTCGCTCGCTTGCCTTCACCTCAGCAACTCGCTCGCCAAGGACCTCCTTCATCCATGAGGAGAGGACGGCGATTTCGTCGTCGGAAAGGCCACCGGGTGGCTTCGGAAGATCGCTCAGCTTCACGTCGGCATGGTCGGCGGCGATGAGCTTCTTCCCGTCGAACTCGCGCACGTTGTTCATCACGTACTCGTCGACCGATTCGAAGCAGTACAGCACCTCGAGATTGCGGGCCCGGAAGCCCTCGAGGTACGGACCCTGCTCGATTGCGGCACGGTTCGGCCCGACGAGGTAATAGATCTCCTTCTGCTCGCCGCCGAGCCGGCTGACATAGTCGGCGAGGCTTGTCATCTTGCCTGCGTCCGTGAGGGAGGATTCGAAGCGGAGGAGCTTCATGAGCTCGTCCTTGTGGGTGAAGTCGAGTGCAGCGCCCTCCTTCAGGAAATGGCCGAACTCGCGAAAGAATCCGTCATAGGCCTCCGGACGCTGCTTCGCCTCCTCCGTAAGGAACTTGAGCATGCGCTTCGTGACGACACGGCTGAGCTTGCCGATGAGTGCACGATCCTGCGGTGTCTCGCGCGAGATGTTAAGCGGCAGGTCCTCGCAGTCCACGACGCCCTTGAGGAACCGCAACCACTCGGGGAGCAGGTCGCGGGGCTTGGCATCGATCAGGACCTTCCTGCAGTAGAGGGCCACCGACGGCTCTAGTCGGGCGAGCCCCAGCTTCTCGGTGTTCTCCTGGGGCACGAAAACGAGCGCATGGATCGCCATCGGTGCATCGGCGCTGAAGTGCAGCCGAAGCCGCGGCGCGTCGATTGCATGGGCCTGGAACTTGTAGAACTCCGCGTACTCCTCGTCCTTGATCTCGTTCTTCCCCCGGAGCCAGAGGGCCTGGACGGTGTTGAGGCGCTTGCCGTTGAGCTGGATCGGGTGGGCGATGAACGCGCTGTACCGTTCCAGGATCTCCTTGAGTCGCCAGTCCTGGCTGAACTCGCAGCAGTCGTCCTTTAGCTCGATGACGATCTTCGTTCCCCGTCGCTCTCCGGGGCTCTCCTCGATCTCATAGCTTCCGGAGCCGTCGCTGCTCCACAGCCAGCCCGGAGCCTCGGGTTGCCAGGACCTGCTGTAGACGCGCACGCGCTTCGCCACCATGAACGCGGAATAGAAGCCGACGCCGAACTGACCGATGAGCCCGGCGTTCTTTGAGCCTCCCTCCCCGAGGGCCTTCAGAAAGGCCTTGGACCCCGAGTGCGCGATGGTGCCGAGGTTCTGCACGAGCTCGTCGCGTGTCATTCCGATCCCGAAGTCCTGGATCGTCACGGTCTTTGCCTTGTCGTCGGTCGTGACGTTGATCTCGGGCGTCAGGTGGTCGTCGAACACCTGCTTCTCGGTCAGCTGAACGTGCCGCAGCTTCTCGATCGCGTCCGAGGCGTTGGAGACAAGCTCGCGCGCGAAGATCTCCTTCTCGGTGTAGAGGGAGTGGATGACGATATCGAGCAACTGGCGGATTTCCGCCTGGAATTCGTATTTCTCGGCCATGGACGTTTCTATTGCGGATTTGGGAATGCGGATTGCGGAAAGAGAACCACGGGACGGCTGTCCCGGGGGCGGTCACTTTATCCGATCGGCGTAAAAATCAAGCCTGCTTGAACAACCATTGGTCATTGGGAGTTGGGCATTCGGCGATGGGTCATCGCCATCCCCCTTAACCTCCCAGGTACGTGGTCTTCAACCGCGGGTCGGAATGCAGCTCGGCGCTCGGGCCATGGAGGGCTATGCGTCCGGTCTCGAGCACATAGGCGTAGCTCGAGATTTCGAGTGCGAGGTTGGCGTTCTGCTCGACGAGCAGAACGGTCAGGCCGCGCTCCCGGTTGATCTCCACGATGCGGTCGAAGATTGTCGTGATCAGCCGAGGGGCGATGCCGAGGGAGGGCTCGTCGAGCATCAGCAGGCGAGGCTGGCCCATGAGGGCCCGGCCGATGGCAAGCATCTGTTGCTCGCCTCCTGAAAGGGTTCCGGCGGTCTGACGCAGTCGCTCCTTGAGGCGTGGGAACAGGGCGAAGACATATTCGCGCATTTCCGCGGTCCGGGAAGCGTCGCGCTGCAGGTAGGCTCCCATCGCCAGGTTTTCATCGATGCTCAGGTTGGAGAAGATCATTCGGCCCTCGGGCACATGGCACAGGCCGCGCGCGACGATTCGGTTGGCGGCAACGCCCGTGATTTCCTCGTCCATGAATCGGACCCGGCCGGCGACCGGACGCTGCAGCCCCGAGATCGTCCGCAGGATGGTGCTCTTCCCCGCGCCATTTCCACCGATCAACGTCACGATCGCGCCGGCAGGTATCGAGAACGATACGCCATCGACCGCCTTGATGGCGCCGTAGGTCACGCAGAGGTCTTCGATCGCGAGCATCTACCGATTTTGGATTTTGGAGTTGGGATTTTGGATTGCGGATACGGCGCGTACTAGCGGGGCTTCAGGCTGCATTCCGAATACCGCTATTAAACGTGCCTTTGCCCGGGGCGCCGTTCCTCGCCCAGGTAGGCCTCGATGACCTTCGGGTCGTTCTGGATCTCGGCGGGTGTCCCCTCGGCAATCTTGACGCCGTAGTCGAGCACCGCCACGCGCTGGCACACTCCCATGACGACCATCATCGAGTGTTCCACCAGAAGGATGGAAAGGGAGAACTCGCGCTGGATCCGCTGGATCAGGCCTATGAGGGCCGACTTCTCGGCGGGGTTCATCCCGGCCGCGGGCTCGTCGAGCAGGAGGAGTCGGGGGCGTGTTGCCAGGCAGCGCACGATCTCCAGGCGCCTCTGGTCCCCATAGGGTAGCGAATCGGCCGCGGCGTCGCGGAAACGACCGAGGTTGAAGAGACCGAGCAGGTCATCGACGCGGCGCGCGATGGCCGATTCGTCCTCTCGGAAGCGTGCACCGCGGACCAGGGCCTGCAGTGCAGGGGTGCCCCGGTGCAGGTTGCAGGCGGCGCGCACGTTGTCCGCCACGCTGAGGCGCGGGAACAGGCGGATGTTCTGGAACGTGCGTGCGATGCCGCATGCCGCGATGCGGCAGGGATGCTTTCCCGAAAGATCCTCGCCGGCGAACGAGACGCTACCGTCGGTTGGCGGGTAGATGCCCGTGATCAGGTTGAACACGGTGGTCTTGCCCGCGCCGTTGGGGCCGATCAGGCCGACCAGTTCTCCCTCGCCGATGACTAGGTCGACCGCATTGACCGCGGTGAGCCCGCCGAAGCGGAGGGTGGCATGGTCGATCTGGAGCAGGGGACGGCCCATGGAACGTCAGCGGCGGCGCCGGAACGACACGTTGAGCAGCCCCTGGGGCCGCGCGATCATCAGCGTGATCAGCAGCAGCGAATAGAGTATCATCCGATAATCCGCGACCGGCCGCAGCAGCTCGGGAAGCAGCGTGAGCAGGATGGCTGCCAGCACGACGCCGAGCGTGTTTCCCATTCCACCGAGGATGACCATGACGACGATCTCGATGCTGCGCGTGAAGTCGAAGCCGGTTGGCGTGATGGTGAGCTTGAAATGACCGTACAGGCCGCCCGCGATTCCCGCGAAGAACGCGCCAACGACAAAGGCTACGATCTTGTATCGCGTCGTGTTGAGCCCGATGGCCTCGGAGGCGATCTCGTCGTCGTGTGTCGCGATGAACCCGCGGCCGTAGGTCGAATGGACGAGCGAGACGACGACGAAGATGGTCGCCGCGACGAAGAACAGCACCCAGGCCGCCGTGGTGTGGGGTGGGATGCCGTTGAGTCCCAGCGCGCCGCCGAGGAACTCGACGTTCTGGAAGACGACGCGGATGATCTCCCCGAACCCGAGGGTGACGAGCGCGAGATAGTCGCCCTTGAGCCGCAGCGACGGCACGCCGACTAGCAGGCCGGCCGCCGCAGCCGCCAGTCCCCCGGCAAGCAGTGCGCACAGGAAGAGCACCTGCGAGAAGGCGAATCCCGGAGAGTCGCCGATGAGAACCGGGCCCGCGAACAGGGTGACCGCTGCCGCCAGGTAGGCGCCGACCGACATGAAGCCCGCGTGGCCAAGAGAGAACTGGCCAGTGTATCCATTCACCAGGTTCAACGAGACGGCGAGGATCACGTTGATCCCGACGCCGATCAGCACGTCCAGGTAGTAGGCGTTGAGGAAGGGCGACAACCAGGCGGCGAACGCGGTCACCGCGACGGTAACCGCCAGGAACACATGGGCGCGCGGCAGGTTCATGATCGCGCTACACTTTCTCGGTGCGGAACCGGCCGAGCAGGCCCGCGGGCCGGAACAGCAGGATCAGGATCAGGATCGCGAAGGCGATCGCGTCCTTGTAGGTGGACCACTGGCTTCCAGCGACGAACGTCTCGACGACGCCGAGTATCAGCGCCCCGAGGGCGGCGCCCGGGACATTCCCGATGCCGCCGAGGACAGCCGCGACGAAGGCCTTCAGGCCCGGCATCATTCCCATGAGCGGGTCGACTGTCGGGTAGTTCTGCGCGTAGAGGATGCCTCCCGCGCCGGCCAGCGCCGAACCGATCGCGAAGGTGACGGCGATCACCCGATTGTGATCGATGCCGACGAGGAGCGCCGCCCGGGCGTTGAGCGACACGGCGCGCATCGCGGTCCCGATGCGCGTGTGAAAGATGACCGTCTGGAGCGCGATGACGAGGCAGGCCGCCACCCCGATGACGGCGATCTGGTTCGTGGAAAGGATGAGGCCGCCGACATCGTACTGGCGCACCGGGAATACCGAAGGGAAAGGCCGCGGCGCCGCGCCGAACACGCTCCGGTGCTGGAACAGGAACTGGAGGAAGAGGGACACGCCTATCGCGGTGATCAACACGTTGAGCCGGGGGCCCTCCCGAAGCGGACGGTAGGCGTAGCGCTCGATCACCATCCCGAGCAAGGCGCACCCGGCCATGGCCGCGATCAGGACGACTGTCCCGCCCATGATGGTTTCCTGCGGCAGCACGTTCCCGAGCGCGTAACCGATCATCGCCCCGACCATGAAGACCTCGGCATGGGCGAAATTGATGAACCTCAGCACCCCGTAGACCATCGTATATCCCAGCGCGATCAGGGCATAGATGGCGCCGAGGGAGATCCCGTTGAGCAGCTGCTGTAGAAACTCGGTCACTCGATACGGAGGTGAGGATGGAAAAGGCGGAGGTCGCCGCGGCCGCCGCGCTTCACCACGGACGACCCCGTTTTCGAACGGGCGCGGCCCGAAGCACAACCACAAACACCGCCCGGCCAGTCCGATCGGTCGTTGCCACCGGTCGTGTCGCCGGGCCGCAGGCTCAGGGCGAGACAGCCTGCTGGAACCGGAACTGGCCGTCCTGCACTGCGATGATGACCGCGGACTTCGAGGCGTTGCGATTCTCGTCGATCGTCGTGATGCCGGTGACGCCGGCGAAGTCACGTGTCTGGGCCAGGGCGTCGCGTATGAGAGCGGGCTCGGCGGCGCCGGCGCGGCGGATCGCATCGGCGAGCACCATGGCGGAATCGTAGCCGAGTGCCGCGATTGCGTCGGGGGTGGCCCCGTTGAAGCGCGCCTGGTACTTGCGCACAAAGTCCTCCACCTGGGCCGTGCGGTTCTCGGAGGAATAGTGCGTGGAGAAATAGGTGCCGTTCATGGCCTCGCCCCCGATCTCGAGGAGCTGCGGCGCTTCCCATCCGTCCCCGCCGAACAGCGGCACCGTGATGCCGAGCTCGCGCGCCTGCTTCGCGATGAGGGCGGCCTCGGTGTAGTAGCCCGGGACGAATACCGCGTCCACGCCGACGCTGCGGATGGCCGTGAGCTGGGCGCGGAAATCCTTGTCGCCCTCGGTGAACCTCTGCTCGACAGCGATCGTGCCGCCGTCGGCGGCAAAGCGTTCCTTGAAGAAGCTGGAGAGTCCCACGCTGTAGGCGTTCGAGACCGAGGTCATCACCGCGACGCGATTCGCTCGCAGGGTCTCGCGGGCGAACTTGGCCATGACCGTTCCCTGGAACGGATCGATGAAGCAGACGCGGAATATGTAGTCCCCTGTCTCCGTTACTGCTGGATTGGTCGACGAGGGAGTGACCATCGGGATGCCCTCGGCCTGTGCGACCTGGGCTCCCTCGAGCGAGCGGCTCGAGGCGACCTCGCCGAGCAGCGCGACAACCCCGTCGCGCGCGATGAGCTTCTTGACCACGGTGGCGGGCTCGCCCTGACGCGACTGGTCGTCTTCGGTGATCAGCTCGATCTGCTTCCCGAGGATGCCGCCTGCGGCGTTGATCTCCTCGATGGCGAGCAGGGTCCCGTTGTGCGAGGACTGTCCGAACGCGGCTTCCTTGCCGGTCAAAGAGGCGTATTGCCCGATGCGAATCGTGTCGCCGGACCGGGAGCAGCCCGGGATGAGGAGCAAGGCAAGGAGGGCGGAGGCGAGGCCCGTGCGGACCGGTTTCGTCGATTTCATGTTCATGTGCGTTTGGCGGGGTTCGGATCGGGCTGGCCTTCCTAAAGGCAACGAATCGAGCGCGGTATTTCAACCCGACACTTGCCCACCCGGTTCATGGTGATCCGCCTGCAGATCGACCCAGGGTTTGTGCATGCCGGGCTTGAACCTGAGAGGCGCGAGTTGCAGCCTGCATTCCCGTGCTGACCACCTTCGATCGCCACCTGCTGCGCGAATGGCTCCGGATCCTCGGCCTCGTGCTCCTGGCGACCATCGGCCTTCTCGTCGTGCAGGTGATGCTCGACGATTTCCGCGACCTCAGGGAGTACGGCGCCGGCGCCTGGGATGGGGTGATGTACTTCGTCGTCACGATACCGAGTTTTCTCGCCCTGGTGCTGCCACTCGCGCTGCTGGTCTCGCTGCTCTACGCGCTCGGCAGGCTGCATCGCGCAAACGAGCTCACGGCGATGCGCGCCGCGGGAGTGGGTTTCCTGCGGCTAACCCGGCCGATCTGGGCGGTCGGTGTGCTTTGCTGCGCCCTGGTCTGGCTTCTCAACTCGAAGGTCGTGCCCTGGTCGGTCGAGGAGTCGCGCACGCGCAGCGAGATGCTGCAGCTGCGGCAGCAGCAGGACCTGCCGCTCGACAGGCGGGGGGCGGTCGGTGCGGTCGTGTTCAACAATCCGGAAGAAGGCCGCATGTGGTTCATCAATCGGTATGGCCGCTTCATGGAAACGGCCTACGGGGTCACGGTCTCGCTACTCGACCCGGATACCCGGCGCGAGACGGGAAGAATTGTCGCGGCCGAGGGTCGTCGCCTGCCGCAGGGCGGTTGGGAGTTCCTCGACGGACGCAGCTACACTTTCAACGGGGAGACGGGCGACATGGAGGATCCCGCCCGATTTGCACGAGTCACGTATCCCGAATTCGACGAAGTGCCGGGCCTGATGATGCTGATAGACCGGCGGCCTGAGGACCTTTCCCTCGACGAGCTGCGAGCGATACGCGACCACCTGCGGGCGACGGGGAGCCCCAAGCAGATTCCCTATGCGGTGCGTTACGCGAGCCTGCTCGCCGACACGCTGAGTCCGCTCATCGTCATCGCGATCGCCATTCCGTTCGCCGTGAGCGGGGTTCGAATGAATCCGGCGGTCGGAGTCGCCAAGTCGATCGGCCTCTTTTTCCTGTATTACCTGCTGGCGACGCTCGGCAGGGCGCTCGCGGTAAAGGGGCTCGTGCCGCCCGAACTTGCCGCCTGGATACCGAATATCGCCCTGTCGCTCTTCGCCGCGGGACTTTTTGTTCGCCTGAGGTGATCGAAACGCGTCAGGCCCACCCGTAGTTGAAGCTGATGCTGATGCGCTCGGCCGCGACGCGATTGGCGGCGACTTCGTGGCGCAGCCAGCTTTCGAAGAGGACCACGTTTCCGGCCTGCGCAGGGTAGGTCACGTGCGGCCGATTTGCCGCGCGCGCCCCGGATTTGCGCGGCGGCGATGCCATGAGCCGGCTCAGCCGCGGATCCTCGAACTTCAGCCCGGGGCAGCCGCGCGGGGTCACGACATAGTAGGTGCCGCTCACGACGGAGAGGGGATGCAGGTGCATCGAGTGGGCTGCCGTCTCGGGCATGATGTTCACCCAGCAGTCGGTCATGGAGAGTTTCCGTTTCCCGAGGTCCAGGTCGAGCGCGTCGGCGAAAGCGCGGACGTGACGGGAAAGCCGGCGCTCGAGCTCCCCGAAGGTGCTTGAGAAGTGCTGGAGCGTGTTCAGCGAGGCGTAGCTCGTGTAGCCTCCCGGGTAGTTCTTCGCCGACCAGCGACGGCCTGCCGAATCGAAATCCCTCAGCTTCCGGCACTCGTCGGCGAGCGAGCGATTCCACGCGACGAGGTTTCGCGCCATCATGGGTGCGCGATAGATGAAGGTGCTGAACCAGGCTCGTACCGGCATGGACCAAGGCTCGACCGCGCCGTCCGGGCCCCGCAAGCCAATCCGCGCAGGGCCGCGTTCAGCTCCGGCGGCGCAGGAAGCGGATTCCGGCCCCGAGCAGGCCGATCGCGAGCATCGCGTAGGTCGACGGCTCGGGGATCGGTGTGACCTGGAAATTCCGGAGGACGACGCTGTTCGTGTAGCCCGTGACGCCGTACAGCACCTCGAAGCTCCCCTTGCCGTCGGTCGTGGTGAGGCGATTGCCGCTGACCAGGTTTGAGAAGGCTCCGGTGATGGCCGAGCCCGACCCGAAGACGGTGAAGACGTCGGTCGATAGGATCGTCGACTCGAACCCATTGAGGATCCCGATGCGCAATTCGCCGCCGAATGTCGCGGAGCCTGAGACTGCGATATAGTCGTAGTTCACGCCCTGGCTGGTGCCGCCGATGTCGAATAGGATGGCGCCGCCGCTCGTGAGGGTGAGGTTTCCGGTGATGTCGAGCCGGCCGAGGGTGTCGCCCGCGCTGATGAGACCCCCATTCGAAATGTTGGCGACGACGGTTCCATTTCCGTGAAGCGTGCCGGCGGAAAAATTCAGCCCGTTGACGAACTCGACCTTGGCGTTGTTCGCCAGGCGGATCGCACCTGCCGATTGAGTGAAGCTGCCTGAGAACTTGAGGCCACCTCCGTTGATCCTGACGTTACCGCTGTTCGTGATGGCTCCGTTAAAGTCCGTGTTTCCAGTGCCCCCATGCTCAATGGTGCCGCTGTTCGAGAACGAGAAGCTTCCCCCGAACGGGTTCGAGGTGCCGTAGCCATTGCCGGTGATGGAGAAAGTTGCGCCGGATTGATTGGTGAATGACGCACCGCCTCCGGCCCGAAGGTCGCCTCCCGTCCAGTTGACGGTGCCGCTGTTCGTGATCGACCGGTTCTTGAGATCCCGATTTCCGGTTCTGCTGATCGTCAGGCTGGCGCCCGATGAAATCACCAGGGATCCGGCATCTATGATTTCTCCTCCGGTCCAGGTGGAACCGGTGCCCGTTAGTGTGAGCGTTCCGGTGCCGCCCAAGGTTCCGCCTTTAAGATCGAGAACGGATATTGAGGAGTTTCCGTTGACGGTGATTGTGCCGGTCGAGATCTGCGCTGTGTCCTGATTTCCTGGTACGCCAGCATTCCCGTTGTTGTTCCAGTTTCCCGGGTTCGTCCATGACGTGTCTTCGCTATTGTTGCCACGTTCGAACTGTGCGCCTGACAGTTTTCCTGAAGCGCAAACGCGAGTGCAACAGCTGCCAGCATGCGCCTCGCCCGAAAATCTGGACCAATAAATCGGTCATGCGGGGGTCTGTCTTGCTGCAGCATGATTGCAAGACGTTGGCAATCGGTTGGGCCTTAGGCTACTCCAATCGTAGTAAATCCCCTGTAAATAAGGAGAAGACCCTAGGAAGCGCGACGCGAGCCCCTAGGGCGCGATAACGAAATCAGGCGACAGTCGATCTCAGGCCAGGCGCCGCCGAATCGCGTTGATTGGGAAGTTCTTCCCCGGGCAGAGCGTCTGGGCACCGTCTATCTCTCGATGGACGGCGAGGCTCGCGCGTCCGCCCATGACTTCGTCCCGGAGGAAACGCACCAGCGCCTCGAACGAGGCGACCTGCTTTTGAGTGGGTACGGCCGACTCGAAGTTCCCGACGCAACAGATGCCGATGCCGACATGATTCACGTGACTGTCGCGCACATGTCCTCCGTCGATCTGTCCGGTCCAACGCCCGCCGACCTCGATCTCGCCGTCGCCTGAATCGACCCCGTTGCCGATAACGAAGTGATAGGCCAGCCCGTTGGCCATGCCTCTCTCCTTGTGGTTGCGGTCATAGGTCTTCGCGTTCCCGTATCGAATCGCGCTGTGATGCCCGACGATCATCTGCCAGCGGTCGCGGGGTATTCGCAGGTCGCGCATCGATGCAATCACCGGGGCCAGTGCTGCCGGGCGCGCCCCGGGAATCACCAGGACCTGCCCGACCAGGATTCGATCGCTCGTGAGTCCGTTTGCAGCCTTCAGCTGAGCCACGGTTGTGCCGCGCTGTGCCGCGATACCCGAGAGCGTGTCCCCACGCTTTACACGGTAGGTTGCCCCGCCACCAGATAACGCTGCTGCCGCATCGAGCCGACTGGCGCCGGCCATCCCCAGGACCAGCAGAGCGGTCTTTTCGAGGAAGCTGCGGCGGTTGATGGGCATCAATAATATAGCGGCGGGCCGATCCCCTCCGCGTCGGGCCTGATCCTAAAAACATGAGGATCGTGTCCCGCAAGTTCTGATTCGACCGGTTTCCATGTCCCGCGTTCCGGAAAACCCTGCACTGATACGCTGTTATCACGGGTCGAATCGGCTTGTCTTGCACGCGGTTCGGTATGAATTCCGGACCTTCCCCCTGCTCCGGTCGGCGCACCGCCAACCGGATACCCCCCGACCCCAAGCAACCTGATTGGCGCATCGCGACCCGTTGGTGTGCGATGCAATCGATACCACACCCTATGAAAGTGCTGCTCATCCCCCTAATGGCCGTGGCTGCGGCCGCCGCGCTTCACGGAGCGCTCGCCGAACTCGACGTCGCCACCGGCACGATCGAGACCCCCGATGGCTCGTTCTTCGGTCAGGACATGACCGTACAGAACGACTTCAAGCTGGAGCTCCTCTACAAGCCCAACCAGGCGACCGAGGGGCAGTGGGTGCCCATGGCCTGGGACACCCGAGGCCGGCTGATCGTCGCCTCCTACAACTCCGACCGACTGCTTCGCCTCACGATCCCGAACGTCGGCAGCGACGCTGGGGTCCGGGTCGAGCACATCATGGAGAACGTAGGCGCCGCCGAGGGCCTGCTCGTCGCGTTCGACCGCCTCTACATGATGGTCAATCGGAGCAATATTCGTCGTCACGGCCTGTACCAGCTCACGGACACGAACAACGACGACATGTACGACAAGATCGAATTCCTGCACTCGCTGCAGGGCAGCGGCGACCATGGCAACCATGCCCTCCGCCTCATGCCTGGCGGCCAGCGGATAATTTCGCTGATGGGAAATTCGACGCCTCCGTCGATGTACACCTCGTCGCGCGTGCCGATGATCTGGAATGAAGACCAGCTTCTCCCCCGCATGGACGACAAGGGCGTTGGCGGCCACGCGGCCGGACGCTTCTCACCGGGTGGATGGACCGCGAGCTTCGACCCGGAGTTCACGGACTTCCGGCTGGAGACGATGGGCTACCGCAATCCGGTCGATTTCACCTACAACAAGGACGGCGAGCTCTTCGTCTACGACTCCGACCTCGAGTTCGACAAGGGCCAGCCGTGGTACCGCCCGACCCGCGTGACGCATCACATCAGCGGCGCTGACTACGGGTGGAGGCACGGCAACGGCAAGTTCCCCCGCTACTATATCGACACGTTCGGAGTGGTCGCCGGCATCGGCTCGGGATCTCCCGTTGGCACGTCGAGCGGCGAGGGCGCGAAGTTCCCCGCCCGCTTCCAGGATGGCCTGTTCATCTGCGACTGGTCCTACGGCAATCTCTACTTCGTGGAAATGACCCCAGACGGATCGTCGTACACGGGCCACGCGGAGCTCTTCGCCAGCGGCCGGCCCTTCGCGGTCTCGGGCGTAACCGTCAATCCGAACGACGGTTCGCTGCTCGTTCAGACCACCGGCACCGAGCTCTACCGAATCACCTACACCGGCACCGCCCCCGTCAATCCGACCCAGCCCGACACCCGCTTTGCCGCCATGCGCAATCAGCGCAAGGCGCTTGAGGAGTTCCACGGCCGTCGCGATCCGGCGGCGATCAATGCCGTCTGGGCTTCCCTGGCCGACCCCGATCGGGGCATCCGCCATGCGGCGCGCGTCGCCCTTGAGTGGCAGGATCCCGCGCTCTGGCGCGACCGCGCCCTCACGGAGCGCGATCCCCGCATCGCCATCGCGGCCCTCGTGGCCCTGTCGCGTGTGAGCGGCGTCGATGTCGAGCACCGGGAAAACCTCGGTGCCCCGGCTCCCGACAAGGCCCTCCAGGCCCGCATCCTCACGGCCCTCGACAATGTGCCGCTCTCGGCGCTCGGCTACCAGGACAAGCTCGACCTGACCCGCGCCTACTCCCTCGCGCTCACCCGCTTCGGCGAGATCGAGCCCGGCACCGAGGCACTCTATCCGGTTCGCGGCAAGCTTAAGATGCCCGACGAGGAAACCCGTCGCCGCCTTATCTCCCGCCTCGATCCGCTCTTCCCCGGACAGTTCCGCGAACTGAACTGGGAGGTCGGCGAGCTGCTGGCCTACCTCGAGGCCCCTGGCATCGTCGATCGCATGATGGCGCGCCTGCGCAGCGCCCCGACTCCCCAGTTCTACCCGATCGAGGAGTGGGTAAACCCGCAGCAGCGCGTTCGCGGCACCCCCGGTACCGAGGGCGGCCTCAGCAATGCCTTCATGGCAAAGCAGGAGGATGAGTGGAAGTATGCGGAGCTTCTCCGCGTGGTGGAGACGGGATGGACTCCCGAGCTGCGCCGCGAGTACCTCCAGTGGTTCGCCACCGCGGCTGCCACCCAGGAGGGCGGAGCCAGCTTCTACCAGTACCTCACCTTCATGCACGGCAAGGTCCTTGAGAAGATGACCGATGCCGAGCGTGCAGCGCTCAACGATCCTGACGTACTGCTTCCGGTTGCGGCGCCTGCAGGCCGTGGCGGACGTGGTGGTGGCGGCGGCTTCGCTGCCCCTGCCGCTCCCGGTGGCCGCGGCGGTCTTTGATCCCGCGCCCTGAGAAACCGCAACCCCACAAAGGAATCACACAATGACTACCTTCAGAATGAAAGCCATCGCCGGTCTCGCCATCGCGGTCATCGCCTCGCTTCCGATCCTCGCGGAGCCGACGATCGGCCCCTGGGTTCAGGCCCATGGCGGAAGCGGACTTGGACGCGCCCGCCCCTGGAACGATCGGGACCTCACCGTCATCACCCAGGCCGAGGAAGCCTACTGGCCCCAGGTGTCCGCCCTGACGAATGCCCGTGCCGAAATGGTGCGGGTCTCGCTCACGAACGCTGTCAACAGCGCCGAGGTTCGCGCAGCCGCTCAGGCGGTCGCAGATGCCGAGCTCGCGCTTGCCTTATCAAAGGCCGACACGTTTGCCCGGTTGAAGACCCAGCTCGGCGCCACGAACCCGGAACGCGCGCAGGAACTCGCCTCGGCGATGTCCAGCGTGACCGGCGGCGGTGGCGGTGGAGGACGTGGTGGCGCGCCGGCACCGGCTGCCGCCGCCCGTGGCGGAGCCCCTGCGGGCAGAGGTAACTGATCCACGAGATCGTCGTCCGCACCCTGCGTACTGAATTCAGCGCGGCGGTGGCGCAATAAGCGCCCCACCGCGCTTTCTTTTTGTCCTGACTTATTTGGTAGCCGTTCGGTTGCGCGAAGAGTGGCGTCAATTGCCCGAGGATTTGGGCCCGCTTGAAGGGACTTCGACGGCATCCTGAACTTCAACTTCCCGAACGTACACGACGGCTGCGACAGGCCTTGAGCGCTTCCTGAAGAAGCGTCGCCACGAGAGGGCGAATCCGGTCCATACGAGAAAGCATCCGGCGAGAGAAGCGAGGCCGGCGAAGAACTGGCCTGCTGGTCCAAGGGCTTCGCCTGTGTGCAGGAAGCGCGTCCAGGCGCGCACCTGACGGCTGGGCGTGAGGTCGGCGTAGCCTTCCCGCCCGAGCGTGGATCCGGTGAAAGGGTTTAGGCTGAGGGTGGTGTTCGAGGTGCGTGGCCAGCTTCCGTGTTCGCGGACGGTCGCCGTGATCGGGCTGACGCCGCGGCTTGCGGTCTGGCGTTTAGCCGCAGGTTCCGAGGCGTTTCCAAAACGAGGCCCGCCGGCGGGTGATCCTCCTCGGCCGCCACCGCGTCCGCCCGCACCGCCGTCCAATCGCAGAGTGATCTGCTTCCAGTCGGGAATCTCGTGCTGCACGGCGGCCAGCAGGGTCTGGATGTTTGCGCGTTCGGTGCCGGGTGCAGGCGTGGAAGCGCGAGGCGCAGCCTCGGGCACGGGGGCTTGTGTATCGTCGAGCCTTGAAATCAGTCCGGTGACCCAGGAGTACGAAATCGGGAGCGCCGTCGCCGTCAGGACGATGAGCACGGGTGCGCTCCAGAGTCCGATGACGTTGTGCCAGTTCCAGTCGCGTGCTTTCCCCTTCGAGCCTACGAACCAGACTGAGGGCTTCAACGCGCGCCAGTTCCACTTGCGCGGCCACCAGATATAGAGACCCGTGATAGCGAGCCCCAGGAACGCGAAATTGCAGGCGCCGGCGATCATCTTGCCGGTCGTGCGGCTCTCTCCCGACATGGCGACGTACCGGTGCCACAACCTCATGGACGACATGAACGCCCGGGTTCGGGCTGCGCCCGCTGTCCTTGTTTCCGCAGTATAGGGGTCGGCGTACAAGGTCCGACCTCCGATCGATACTGCCACCGCTGCTCCCGGATCGTCCTGCACCACCACACTGGCGGGCTGCCCGCCCGTGTTGGTTGCGCTGACTCGTGCAATCAGTTCGTCAAGCGAGAGGCGTTCTGCGAAGGGGGAGGGAGGCTTTGCGCGGAGAGCTTCCCGGTCGACCCAGGCGACAATCTCCTTCTCAAACGCGAGCACCACACCCGTGAAGGACATGATGAAGATCACGAGACCGGCGACGAGACCGGCGATGAGATGAATCCAGAATATGAGCTTTCGAATGGACATGAAGATCTGGTGGCTCGCCTTCCGGGTCTCAGTGTCCAGACGAAGGCCGACAGCGGTGACTGCGAGGGAGGGGGAAAGATGGAACAGGCACCCGGATAGATCCGCAGGTAGCTAATCTGGGATCTGTGCAGGAGCAGCGGAGTGGATGGATAACCTCTGGCATTATTGGAAAACTGGCGACGTGTATGAGGGTGAGACGCAATCTCACGTCAGTTAGAAACTGAGCCTCAATCTCTTTTTGTTATAACACGTTCGTTGACAGTGCTAAATGAATGAAATCAACTTCGACGTGCCCGATTCCCTAAAACTGAACCTTGGAGACCGTTCCTATTCGCTCGAATTTGGGTCCGATCTACGAACCGACGTGGCTTCGTTTGTCCGAAAGCTCACGGAGTCCGGTCGCAAGGTTGCGGTGGTGACCGACCGCCATGTCGCCGATTCCCTAGGTGCGGACCTCGGTTCGGTGTTTCCGGGCGCGGTGCCTTTGATTCTGCCGTCGGGCGAAAGCACAAAGTCGCTCGAAAACTACGGACATGTGCTCGACTTCCTTGCGGCCAGCCGCCTCGACCGCAGCGGTGTCGTGTTGGCATTGGGCGGCGGCGTGATCGGTGACCTGGCCGGGTTCGCGGCTGCGAGCTACCTCCGGGGAATCGATTTCGTCCAGGTGCCCACGACCTTGCTCGCGATGGTCGACAGCTCCGTCGGCGGCAAGACGGGCATCAACCTCGAGTCGGGCAAGAATCTCGTCGGCTCGTTCCACCAACCCCGCTCTGTGTTCATCTCGACACACTTTCTTCGCACGCTTCCGGCTCGCGAGTTCGCCGCGGGCGCAGCGGAGGTGATCAAGTATGGGCTGATATCGGACGCGAAGTTGTTCGCGCAGCTGGAGGCCCGGACTCTTTCGCCGGATCACCCGGAACTTGCCGCGGTAATCCGCTGCTGCTGCGAGATCAAGGCGCGGATCGTGGAGGCCGACGAGTTCGAGCGCGCGGCCGAAGGCGGGCGCGCCTTGCTCAACCTCGGCCACACTTTCGGCCATGCGATCGAGCGCGTCACCGGCTACACCAAGTACCTGCACGGTGAGGCGGTGGCGGTCGGCCTCTGCGCTGCGGCGCAATTGTCGGCGGACGTCTGTGGTTTCCCCACGAACGATGCCGCGCGCGTGGAGAAGGTCCTGGAGCGCCATCACCTGCCGGTCCACCTGCGCGAGCCACTGAAGGTCGGTGAGCTGCTCGAGGCAATGGCGCACGACAAGAAGGTGCGCGCGGGACTGCCGCGATTCGTGTTGCTGCGAGCCGTCGGCGAGGCGATCACCCACGACTCGGTTCCGGCCACTGCAGTGGAGAAGGCACTGCGCAGCGTGGGAGCGGCATGATTGCCGATTGCCAAATGTCGATTGCCGATTGAAGTGGTGACTGCCGATTGGCCTGCCGGTTCTCCTTCAACATTCGGCATTCGACATTCGGAATTCAGGCATGTCCGCCATCGACGAAGACATAGTCCGGGAGTACTTCGAGCAAAACGGATTCCTGGTGCGTCAGGTCCGGAAGTACCAGGTGCAGGCGCGTCGCAAGACCGGTGGCGAGGAGGTCGACCTGATCGTGTACAACCCGGCCTGGCGCAAAGGCGGTCAGAAACCCGATTTCTTTCTGTTTTCCTCGCAGCTTCCTTTCATCCACCGGGCGGTCGTTTCGGTGCGTCCCTGGCACACGGACGTCTTTTCGCCCGGCATGCTCAAGAACAGCCCGGAGATCTTCAATTTTCTCCAGAAACAGGTGCTGCGAGAGGTGAACCGCCTGTTTGCGGAGAGTCCGGAGACCGGCGATCTCACGAAGATCCTCGTGCTGCCGAGCCTGCCCACCGCGGAGCCGTTCCGATCCCAGAGCGTGGCACTGCTGCAGGAACGGGGCGTGGATGCGATCCTGTCCTTTCGTGCGATGCTGCTCGACCTGATCGACAAGGTCGAAGTCAACCGAAGCTACGCCAAGAGCGACGCGCTGCAGGTGATGCGCATCCTGAAGAACTACGACCTGTTGAAGGATACCCAGCTCGACATGTTCCCGGATCGGGTGAAGCGCGGCGGCAAGTGACCGGAATGCTTCTCCACAGAAGTACGCCGATGCGCGCTGATGGCCGAGCCCCCTCTTATTGGTTCACCTCGGGCGACAGCTCGCTGTCCGCAACAGGAAGGCCCGGATCGAATCTGCGCAAATCGGATCGAATCTGCGGTTAACAGCCGATTGGCCGCCTTCTGCGTTCTCGGCGCTCTTGATCCCGGCCGCAGGATGCTAGTTACTCCCGGTCGATGATCCATCCGACCGCCATCGTGGAGTCCGGAGCCAGGCTCGGTGCCGGCTGCCAGGTGCTCGCGCACGGGCTGGTGACGCGGCACTGCGAATTTGCCGACGGGGTCGTCGTGCACCCATTCGCGGTGATCGGGGGCGATCCGCAGTACCTGAAGTTCGATCCGAAGCTGGAGACGGGCGTGCGCGTCGGCGCAGGCACCGTGCTCCGTGAGCACGTCACGATCAACCGCTCGATCAAGGCAGGCGAGTTCACGACGGTGGGTGCGCGCTGCTTCCTGATGGCCGGGAGCCATGTGGCGCATGACTGTGCGCTTGGCGACGACGTGGTGCTGGCGAATGGCGTCCTGCTCGGCGGGCACGTTTCTGTCGGCTCGCGCGCATTCGTCGGCGGCGGGGCGGGCGTCCACCAGTTCTGCCGCATCGGCGAATCCGTGATGGTGAGCGGCAACGCGTCGCTTTCGCGAGACGTACCGCCGTTCGTGATGGTTGCCGAGCGCGACGATGTCATCGGGCTCAACGTTGTCGGCCTGAAACGCCTTGGGGTGCCGCGCGCGTCGATTGCCGAGATCAAGGTTGCCTACCAGGCCGTCTATTTCACGTCAGGCAACATTCGCGAGGTCGCCGCCCGCAGCCTGGCCTCGGGTGCATTCGAGACGGCTGAGGCCAGGCGATTCCTGGAGTTCTTCGCGGGCGGCAGCCGCAGCTTTGCACGGGCCCGGCGCAGTGCACGGGCCGGAACCGAGGAATGAATCCGCGGTTCGGAGAGGGCCAGGCCTCGTGAACTCCGAAAAGGAGCATTCCCGGAGGATCGCGCTCACGTGCGGAGATCCCGCCGGAATCGGGCCTGAGGTGATTGCTGGCTGGCTGGCTGCGAACCCGGCGCAGGCCGCAGGCGTTGCCGCCATCGGTCCCTCCCGATGGCTGGAAACGCTCCCGCCTGGGGTCACCTGCGTGCCGGTCGGGCTCTCGGAATATGCCCCGGTTCCAGGCAAGCCCGATGGGGAATCGTCCCTCGTGGCTTGGGCCGCGATGGAGCGTGCCGCGCGCGGCTGCGTCGAGGGCGAGTACTCGGCAGTCGTCACGGGACCCGTTAGCAAGGCGGAACTTGCGGATATCGGGTTCGGCTTTCCCGGCCAGACCGAGTTCTTCGCGGCGCGCTGGGGAGGTGACCCCACGATGGCATTCTGCGGCGGAAGGCTCCGCGTGGTCCTCGCAACCTGGCATGTGGCGCTCGCCGATGTGCCGGCGCTGATCACGTCGTCGGTTCTCGAGCGAACGGTGAACGCCGCGTCCCGGCTCGCCAAGGCGCACGGGGTCGTTGCCCCGCGGATCGGTGTCTGCGGACTGAACCCGCATGCGGGGGAGGGCGGGCTCATGGGCCGCGACGAGGTGGACCGCATCGACCCCGCGCTCGACCGGATCCGGGAGCGCCATCCCGGACTATCGCGCTGCCAGCCCGGCGACACAGTGTTTGCGCGCGCTCTCAGCGGAGAGTTCGACGTGGTCATGGCCCTCTATCACGACCAGGGCCTCGCGCCGGTGAAGACCCTTGAATTCGACGAATCCGTGAACGTCACCCTCGGGCTGCCGTATGTGCGCACCAGTCCGGATCATGGGACAGCCTTCTCGATTGCCGGGCGGGGCGTGGCCCGGACCACCAGCTTCGCGAACGCGGTGAAGGTCGCAGGCCTCCTGGCCGGCTGCTGACAAGCTCCGCGCTTTCCCTTTTCGCCAAGCTGCCTATTGTTGGCTCGAACATGCCAGAAACCACAGCCCCGGCGGCGACCAGCACGCCATCCGACACGACTGCGCTTCCCGAGGGCGTACGCCTTGGGAATGAGAAGCTCGTCCAGCTGACTCCGGAGGCCGGAACGAAAGCTGCCGCGCTAAGCGAACGGGAAGGCAAGGGGAGCTATCTTCGCATTGCCATCACGGGCGGCGGCTGCAACGGCCTCAGCTACAAGCTCCGCTTCGCTCCGGAACCGAAGCGCGGGGACATCCTGGTGCAAACCGGGGGGATGCCGGTCCTGGTCGATTCCAAGACGGCGCTCTACCTGAAGGGCACAGTCCTGGATTATTCGAGCGCCATGGTCGCCGGAGGGTTCAAGTTCGCGAATCCAAACGCAAAAGCCAGTTGCTCGTGCGGGGAGAGCTTCAGTGTCTGACCAGCCGGTCCTGCATCCCCCGCACCCATCGAGAAATATATGTTGTCTTGGGGAACTTTTGAGGAGAGATACCGACGGACCTGATACAAGCACCCGGAACTATTGATGGCTAATTCGTTTCCTTTTGGCGGCGGCGGCAGACGCCCCGGCTATTACCAGCGTCGCAATAACGACCCCTACGCGGCGATCCGACGCAACCACCGCATCAAGGTACCGCAGGTCCGCGTGATTTCCCCGGAAGGCAAGCAGCTCGGGGTGATTGATACGCCCAAGGCGATCAACCTCGCCCTCGAGAACGGCCTCGACCTCGTCGAGGTCGCGCCCAATGCCACGCCTCCCGTCTGCCGCATCATGGATTTCGGCAAGTACGTCTACGAGGAGCAGAAGAAGACGACCCACTCCCGGGCGACGGCTAGTAAGATCAAGGAGATCGAGTTCACAGCGCGCATCGCGGAGCACGACTTCTACACGAAGCTTCGCCATGCCGAGGAGTTCCTGTCTCACGGGAACAAGGTGAAGCTCCGTCTCAAGTTCCGCGGGCGGGAGATGGTGCATACGGAAATCGGATTCGATGTCATGAAACGAGCAGTGACTGACCTCGCCGGCATGGGCCATCCCGATTCCGAGCCGCGGCTCATTGGAAAACAGATCACCGTAATGGTCTCGGCGCATCCCGTGAACAAGCGGAAGCCCCGTTTCCACACCAAGGATGATGCGGACGACGAGCCGAAGCCCGTGTCGGCCGGCTCCAACAACCGAACCTAGGAGGGTTCGCGTGCGATGAGTCGGGGCCTGTTTTGCCTGACGCTACTCGGGCTCGCGGGACTGGTGCAGTCAGCGAGCGTGTCCGGGGCGGCTGAGGCTTCGGCGCCGCGCGTCGCGCCGACCCGCCCAGGAAGCCTTCCGGTGACTCGGGTGGCGAACGTCGACTATGTCGGCGTGGCCGATATCGCCCGATCCCTTGGAATGTCCGGCGACTGGGTGGTCCGCGATCGTGCATTTCGTATAACCGGAAACGGCGAACGCATCGAACTTACTGTCGGCAGCCGCGAGATCGAAATCGGTGGGCGAAGGCTGTTCCTCGGGCAGCCCCTGCTGCTTCGGAACCGGGAACTCCATATGGCGCAAGTCGACTACGAACGGGCGCTGCTTCCGCTCCTGGAGCCGACGCTTGCGGGGCTGGTGCCGGCGCGCCCACGGGTTATCGTGCTGGACCCGGGACATGGCGGCGAGGACCCGGGAATGGAAAATGCGTCGCACTCGCTCAAGGAGAAGGACCTGACGCTCGATGTGGCCCTGAGGCTGAAGCGACTGCTTGAGGCGGATGGCTACCGGGTGGTCCTCACCCGAACCGACGACCGGCAACTCGGCGAGACGAAGACCGCCGACTTTCGGCGGCGCACGGAGATCGCAAACACGGCAGGCGCCGAGCTTTTCGTCAGCATCCACTTCAATTCACTCGGCAGCGACACGCGCACGGGCGGCACGGAAGTTTTTGTCTTCAGCCGCCAGGGGCAGCGTTCAGACCAGTCATGGAACACCGGTGAAGACGACACGGAACCCGCGGCGTCGGCGGTGAATCGCCACGACCCATGGAGCGTCCTGCTGGGCCATCGGGTCCTGAACTCGGTCATCGCGAAGCTCGGCACGGATGACCGTGGACTCAAGACGATGCATTCGGCCGTGCTGCGCGGGCTGAATTGCCCGGGCATCCTCGTCGAATCGCTCTTCCTGAGCAACCCGATCGAGGCCGCGCGCGTTTCCCGGCCGGACACGCGCGAGTTCATAGCCGAGGCCCTTCGCGATGGAATCCGTGCCTACGGCGCGGCGCTGCTCGGAACCGAGGGATGAAGCCGGCAGGCGGGCGGGGGACCGGACTGGGAAGAGCTGACGAGGGTTTCCCTCGATTTGTGAAAGAGGGGGCATAGTTTCGCATCATGTCGTTTCCGGCTGTCATCTGGATCGCGTTGGGAGGGGCGGCTGGGTCTGTACTCCGAGGCGCGATGCAGCTGGCGATTCCGGCCGGGCGCATGCAGTGGGCGACACTCGTCGTCAACCTTATCGGTTCCTTCGGGATCGGCTGGCTCATGGCGAGGGTCGGGTCGGAATCGGCGCTGGTGCAGGGTCGACTGTACCCATTTGGCGTCGTCGGATTCTGCGGTGGATTCACCACGTTCTCGGCTTTCAGCTGGCAGGTGATCCAGCAGATGCAGCGCGGCTCCTGGGGATGGGCGGTGGCCCAGATACTGGTGTCGGTCTCCGGCTGCCTGATTGCGACGTGGGTTGGCTGGAGGCTCGGACGCTGACACTTCCGTGAATGCGATGGCATGCCGACGGCGGGTCTTGCAGCTGTCGGCGCTGATGTTTTCCGGTTTGGCCTCGAATGCCGGGGCTGCGGCGGCCTCGGACGCGGCTTCCACCGTAGTGGTGCTCGCAAACGAGACCGTGCCCGGATCGATGGCGGTAGCGCGACACTACCTGGAGGCCCGCGGCATTCCGGCCGAGAACCTGGTCGCGCTTCCGATGCCGATTTCCGAAACCGTCACCTGGCAGCAGTTCGTAGCGGAAGTCTGGGAACCACTGCGACAACGTCTCGTCGATGGGGACTGGATTGCGGCAGAAGCACCAGCCGGCAGAGACGATCTTGGAAGGCTGCGCCGGGAGATCTCCGGAAACCGGATCGGCTACCTGGTCATCTGCAGGGGGGTTCCCCTTCGCATTGCTGATGACCCGTCGCTGGGTGAGCGGATATTGCGGGCTTCACTAAGGGAGGAACTGAGGCGGAATGACGCCTCCGTGGATGGGGAACTCGCCCTGCTGGCGTGGAGCGCGCCTCCAGCATCAGGACCGGTCGTCAATCCCGCCTACCGGATCCGCGACAGGAACCGCAACGAGTGGTCGCGTGTGGTGCGGGTTTCGCGTCTGGACGGGCCGAGCGACGAGATTGCGATGCGAATAGTCGACGATTCCATTGCGGCTGAACGTGAGGGCCTGGACGGCCGCGCGTACATCGATACCGGGGGACCTCATCCCGACGGCGATCTCTGGCTCAGGGATGCTGCGGCTACCCTGGAGGCGCGCGGCGTATCGACACATGTCGATCGCGAATCGCCGGTGTTCCCGGCCGATTTTCCACTTGAGAATGCGGCGATCTACCTCGGCTGGTATTCCGGGAATGTTGAAGGTGCCCTGGCCCGGGAGGGGTTCCGGTTTCGTCCGGGAGCGATAGCGATGCACATCCACAGCTATTCCGCGGAAACGCTCCGTTCTCCCGATGCCCGCTGGGCGGGACCGCTTGTCGCCCATGGGGCGGCCGCGACCACGGGAAACGTGAACGAGCCGTTCCTGGAGTTCACCCACCGCCCCGACCTGCTTGTCGAAGCGCTCCTGCGCGGCGAACGCTGGGGAGACGCCGTTACCTACGCGCTTCCAGCGTTCGGCTGGCAGGCGGTCGCGATCGGGGATCCGCTGTATCGACCGTTTGGACTGTCGCCCTCTGGACTCTGACCGCCAGCAGTGGCGTCAGGCTTTTTCCACGATTTTGTCCGCGAGGCCGTACTCGATCGCTTCCTTTGCGTTCAGGTAGAAATCGCGGTCGGTGTCGCGGTTGATCCGCTCGAGGGGCTGGCCCGAGGCCCTTGCGAGGATCTCGTTTAGCTCCGACCGCAGCTTTTCCATTTCCTTTGCCTGGATGTTGATGTCCGTGGCCGGTCCGACCATGCGCCCGGTGATGAGTGGCTGGTGGATGAGCACGCGTGAATGCGGGTAAAGCAGCCGGCGTCCCTTGCTGGCTCCGCAGAGCAGGATGGAACCCATGGAAGCGGCCATGCCTGTTACGACCACGGTGATGGGCGAGGCCATCAGTTTCATCGTGTCAAACACCGCCATTCCCGCGGTGATCGAGCCGCCCGGCGTGTTGATGTAGAAGGTGATGTCCTTCCCGGGAGCGTCGGATTCAAGGTAGAGCAGCTTCTCGGTGATGTCCTTCGCCGACTCATCGGTCACAGCTCCCCAGAGAAAAATCTTTCGCTGCTCCAGGAAGCGGCGCTGGATCAGTGCGGCGATCGGGGCTGGACCGCGCTTGCCGGTCGGCGTCTCGTCATCGTCCTCCTCTTCGTCGTCGAATCGCGGAAGCCGGCCAGGCTGGATGGGTGATTTGAAGTTCTCGGGATCCATAGAAATGCAGGGTTTGAGCGTCGGGCGACAGCCTTCGCCAATGTGCGGAACGTGCTCGGCTTGATGGGTTTTGCGAGTAGTTTTTCCGTCAGGTGGCCCCCGGCGACACGGATGAATCGTCTAGCGATGGTGTCGGGCGTGGCCATCCTGAGGGCTTACCCCACGGGTCGCGGTTTCCGATCCGTTCAATTCCTCCTAACGGATTGCTCGGGTCCGGGCGTCTCCTTCTCCAACCACAAATCCCCCAACCATGAAAAATCGAACCCTTTGCGCTGCTTCTGTATCGGCGCTTCTCTCCCTTATTCTTGTTTCTCCCGTCTCCGCCCAGCCTGGGCCCGGTGGCGGAGGTCCCGGCGGCAATCCGGGTGCTGGCGGCGGCTTTCCCGGTGGCCCCGGCGGAGGTCGTGGCGGCGCGGGACGTGGCGGCTTCGAACAGTACGACCATAACGACACCAGCGGCTACGTGCAGATTTTCGACGGTCGCACGCTGGATGGCTGGGACTACGCGCCGGATGTCTGGCGTGTCGAGGACGGTGCCATCGTCGCCGGCGGTGTGCAGGGTGTGAATCCCGGCACGACCTTCGCCACCTACATGGGCGCCGAACCGGGCGATTTCGATCTCCTGGTCGACGTCATGACCGAGGGCACGAACACGGGCCTCCAGATTCGCAGCTTCCAGAACGACATCACGACGCCGGCAGACGGTCCTTCGCGGGAACAGCAGCGGACCCTGGCGGCGATCGACCGCGACACGCTGAACCTTCGCACGGGAGTCTCGGCAGCCTCGCGGGAATTGGTTGCATCTGCCCTGATGGATGGTGCCACGGCGGCGGATCGCGCATCCCGCGCACAGGCCCTTGCCGCCGCTGAGCTCACGCTCGCGCTGGCACGTGCCGATGCGATCGTGCGCCTGCAGTCGGGAGCGCAGCGTCTCAATGCGACCCAGCTCGCCTCGGTGCGTACCACTGCCGGCCGCGGCGGCCCGATCGTTCCATATGCAGTCTGGAATGTCGCCGGATACCAGGCTGACTTCCCCGCTGTCGGCAATGTCTGGGAGGGCGGCCGTTTCGGCGGCACCTTCAACGGCGAGCGCATCAACGAGCGCGGCAACCTCACGACGGGCGGCAACATCACCATCACGGCCGCGGATCCCGCAGGCCGCACCCACCGCGTGCTCGCGACCCTGCCGACCAGCGATGAGAACGGGCCCTTCTTCCGTCAGAACGACTGGAACCAGTACCATGTCATGGCCCGCGGCAACGTGATCATCCTGTTCCTGAACGGGAAGATGATGAGCATGACGATCGACGAGAACCCCGTGATGAGCCGCGCCCGCGGTATCATCGCGCTCCAGATCGAGGGCGCGGGCCCGGTCCGCTTCCGCAATATTTGGCTTAAGCAGTCGCCGGTCTCGATGGGACCGACCCCGACGCAGTAAGCCGCAGTCCTGCTTATTCCGAACAACACATCGGCCGCCCGGAAACGGGCGGCCGAATTCTTTTCCTGGCATCCCTGATCCCTCGCCTTCCGGCGAGGGCCACATGAGGCAGCCTGGGGCGCAGGCGGAGTCGCAGGCCAGCGGGCTTGTGCCTTGGACGTGGCCCGCTCCGGGAGGAGCGGGATCCAACGACAGTTCAGATCAGTCCGAGCTTCATCTTACCCTCCTCGGAGATCATCGACTGATTCCAGGGCGGTTCCCAGGTGATGCGCACATCGGCGTCTGCCACGCCGGGCACCAGCAGGATCTTCTGCTTTGCATCCTCGGCAATCGCGGGACCCATGCCGCAGCCCGGCGCGGTGAGGGTCATCTGGACGTTCACCTTGTGCTTCCCATCATCCTGCTTCGCGACATCCATCGAGTACACCAGGCCGAGGTCGACGATGTTCACTGGGATCTCGGGGTCGTAGACCATGCGAAGCTGGCTCCAGATCGCCTCCGAGTCAGGAGAACCGTCGGCGAGAGCCGCAGGAGCTGCGGCCGGTGAATCCGAGACGCGCTCGCCGAGTGCGTCGGCATCCTTGGCATCGATCCGGAAGAGCCCGAAGTCAGTCGCGACCGTGTAGTTTCCGCCGAGCGTTTGGGAGATGGTGACGACGGTGCCGATGCTCAGCGGCACCTTGTCCCCGGATGGAATCTGGGTGGCCGTGACGTCGCGGGAAAGGGTGCGTTCGCGGTTCATTCTTTGAAGTAGCGAGTAGCCAGTAGTGAGTAGTCGGTGGGCGGCGGAGAATGCTACTTCTGGAACTTGCCGCGGATCAGGTCCCGCAGGGCCTCGTGGAGTCCGTCGTTCTCGAGGCGGTTGAGCACCTCCTCAAAGAAACCGAACGTGATGAGCTCGTCCGCTGCCGCGCGCGTGATGCCGCGGCTCTGGAGGTAGAACTCCTGCTCGGGGTCGATGCGGCTGCTCGTCGCGCCGTGGGTGCAGCGCACGTCGTTCGCCTGGATCTCCAGCCCGGGAAGCGAACTCGCCTCGGCGTCCTCGCTGAGCATCAGGTTCCGGTTGCTCTGGTAGGCATCCGTGCGCTGGGCATCAGGGTCGACGATGATCAGGCCCGAGAACACCGTGCGGGACTTGTCCCGGAGCGTGTTCTTGTAGAGCAGGTCGGATTTTGTGTCGGGCGCCTGATGGATCTGCAGCGTCCGCTGGTCGAACTCCTGGTTTTCGCTCGCGACCGTGAGGGCGAGCATCTCGGAAAATGCCCCCGGAGCGCGCAGCTGTGAGTGCGACTCGTGGCGCGCCTGTTTTCCGCCGAGGTGAAGGTTGAGCGACTGCGCCTTGGCATCGCGCCCGACCACGATCGAGTTGAGCTGGAAGGCGAGGGTGCTGCGGGACCAGTCCTGCGCGCCGATATAAATGAGTGCTGCGCCGTGGCCCGCGTAGAGGTCGTTGGCGCCGACTGCCAATTGCAAGGTGGGGGCTGCGGAGCCCTGGTTGTTCGAGCCGACCGAGACGAAGTAGTCGACGACGGTGACCTTGGCGTTGTCGCCGGCGATCACCAGCGTGTGCGGGAAGACGGCCATGCCGGAGCCGGCCGCATGCACGACCACGATCGGATCGGCGACCTCAACGCCCTTCGGCACGTGGATGAAGGCGCCGTCCGCGACGAAGGCCGCATGCAGGGCGGCAAACTTTTCCGAGCCGAGCTTCTGCTCCTGGGCCATGAAATGCTCCTTGAGCAGGTCGGCGTGCTTCGCGGCGGCATCCCGCAGCGTGGTGACAATGACGCCGGACGGCAGGCCGGTGACCGCATGGTCACCGATGCGTTCCCCGTTGAGGAAAGTGAGGGCGGACGGACCGAAAGGTGCGCGCGCGAGGCGCTCGTCCTTGCCGGTCGGGCCCAGAGCCACGCCTTCGAGGCTGAGGCCGGAAAGGTTGCTGAAGCGCCAGGCTTCGTCCTTGCGACTCGGCATGGGAAGTGCGGCGAAGCGCTCGTAGGCCGCGCGCCTGCGGTCGCGCCACCAGGCGGGTGCCGCGGAATCGGCCGCGAGCCGGGCGGCAAAGGCCTCGGGTGTGAAGACTCCAGTCGGTGCGACAGAAGTGGAAGTAGTGTTGGTCATGTGCGTACTCGTACTCTTTCTCGTGCCCGCTCTCTCGTCCTCGGCGGCTCCTGCGTTCGAGAACGAGTAAGAGTGCGAGGAGCGAGAACGATTCGGGCGTCAGCCGACGGAGCCCTCCATCTCCAGGTCGATGAGGCGCTTTAGCTCGACGGAGTATTCCATCGGGAACTCGCGGGCCAGGTCGTTGATGAAGCCATTGACGGCGAGGCTCATTGCCTGGCCCTCGGTGAGACCACGGGACTGCATGTAGAAGATCATTTCCTCGTTCACCTTCGAGACGCTTGCCTCGTGCTGGGTGGTATTGCGGTCGCCCTTGACCGAGATGGCCGGGTAGGTGTCGGTGCGCGAGTTGGTGTTGATCAGCAGGGCATCGCACTCGGTGTTGTTCTTGCAGCCCTTGAGGTGCTTCGGGATGTGGATCAGCCCGCGATAGGTCGAGCGGCCCTGGCCGACGGAGATGGACTTGGCGACGATGTTCGACGTCGTTTCGTCCGCGGCATGGATCATCTTGGCGCCCGTGTCCTGGTGCTGGCCGTCGTTGGCGAGTGCGATGGAGATCACCTCGCCGCGAGCCTTGCGTCCCTTGAGGACGACGCCCGGGTATTTCATGGTCAGCCGGCTGCCGATGTTGCAGTCGATCCACTTGATCTCGGCCTCCTCGTGGGCGACGCCGCGCTTGGTGACCAGGTTGAACACGTTGTTCGCCCAGTTCTGGACGGTGATGTACTGGATCTTGGCGCCCTTGAGGGCTACGAGCTCGACGACCGCGCTGTGCAGGGTGGAGGTCGAGAACTTCGGGGCGGTGCAGCCCTCCATGTACGTTACCTCGGATCCCTCGTCGGCGATGATGAGCGTGCGCTCGAACTGGCCGAAGTTCTCGGCATTGATGCGGAAGTAGGCCTGGAGCGGATGCGAGACCTTCACGCCCGGGGGCACGTAGATGAACGAGCCGCCTGAGAACACCGCGCTGTTGAGCGCGGAGAACTTGTTGTCGCCGGTCGGGATGACCTTGCCGAAGAACTTCCGGAAAAGGTCCGGATGCTCCCTCAATCCCTCTGTGGAATTGACGAAGATGACGCCCTGCTTGGCGACGGCCTCCTTGATGTTCGAGTAGGCGGCCTCGGAGTCGAACTGCGCCTCGACGCCGGCCAGGAACTTGCGTTCCTGCTCCGGGATGCCGAGCCGCTCGAACGTGCGCTTGATGTCGTCCGGGACCTCGTCCCAGGTGCGCTTCGGCTTCTGGCCCTGGGAAAGGTAATAGCGGATCTTGTCGAAGTTGATGTTCTCCAGGTCGCGGGTCGCCCAGTGCGTCGGCATGGGCTTGCTGAGGAACGTCTTCAGGGCCTTGAGTCGGAAATCCAGGAGCCACGGCGCCTCCTGCTTTACCCGGCTGATGTAGCGGACGGTCTCCTCGTTGAGACCCGATCCGGCATCAAACTCATAGGCGACATCATAGCGAAAGTCGCCCTTGGACTGGTCGATGCCGGCGACCGGGTTCTCGATGGTCGGCGGGCTATCGAGTTCGGATGGCGGTTTCATGCGTTACCTTCTTCTTGAATTCCAGGAATGAGAACTGTCGCTGGGCGCATCACTCAGGTGGCGGCGAGTTCGCTCTTCACCCAGTCGTAGCCCTTGGCCTCGAGCTGTAGGGCGAGGCCCTTGTCGCCGCTCTTCACGATGCGGCCGTCCCACATCACGTGGACCTGGTCCGGTACGATATGGTTGAGCAGGCGCTGGTAGTGGGTGATGAGCAGGACACCAAGGCCCGGGCCGCGCAGGGCGTTCACGCCCTCGGCGACGATCTTGAGCGCGTCGATGTCGAGGCCGGAGTCGGTCTCGTCCATCAGCGCGAACCGCGGCTCGAGCATGGCCATCTGGAGGATCTCGCATCGCTTCTTCTCGCCCCCGGAGAAGCCTTCGTTCACGGCGCGGGAGGTGAACTTCCGGTCGATCTTGAGCATGTCCATCTTCTCGTAGAGGCGCTTGTAGTAGGCGGTGGCGTCGATCTCCTCGCCCTCTCCGAGGCGGGCCTGCATGGCCGCACGAAGGAAGTTGGCGATGGAAACGCCCGGGATCTCGCTCGGGTACTGGAAGGCGAGGAAGAGACCCGCACGCGCCCGCTCGTCGGTCTCCATCTCAAGGACGGACTTCCCATCGAGCAGCACGTCGCCGCCGGTGACCGCATAGTCGGGATGGCCTGCGATCGCCTTTGCGAGCGTCGACTTGCCGGTGCCGTTGGGCCCCATGATGGCGTGAACTTCGCCGCTGCGGATCGTCAGGTTGAGTCCCTTGACGATGGGCTTCTCGCCGATGGCGACCTGGAGGTTCTTGATTTCGAGCGTAGGCATGGGATTGAAAAACGTGATTTGGGAGGGAAGGGGGATCATCGGTTGCTCGCCTTGTTGGGCAGCGAGCCGTGGAAGGTGATCTCCACCGATCGCGCGTCGTAATCCGGGGGTAGCACGGACTTCACCCGGGCCAGCACGTCCGGCGGTAGGTCGATGTCGTGCGTCGCCCCGGTGGACTCATCGTGAAAATGGGCGTGCGGGTGGAGGTTCGGGCAATACCGGGTCGGACCGCGCTCGAAATTCACCGCGCGGACCAGGTTGCACTGCACCAGGGTCTCGAGGCAGTTGTAGACTGTCGCGAGCGAGATGGTCGGAAGGTTGTTGCGAACCCGCGCATAGACTTCGTCGGCTGTCGGATGGTCGCGCTGATCGAGCAGCACGCTGTACACGAATTCCCGCTGCGGCGTGGCCCGGAGCCCGGAGGATGCCATCGTCTCTGCGAAGCCCTCTGCGGCAGCCTGATCACGGGAGTTTTTCATGGGACCCTTCAACAAATTGGAATGGTTCTAAGTTTCAAGATGGAACTTGGAATGATTCCAATTAGCTATCCGAACAGGTAGCTGACAGACTCGCTGCCCCCCCCAATCCCTTTGGCGTTAACCGTTAATGATTAGAGACCTAATCAATAATGTCCGAACGTTACTGCGCCTCTAAGGCCAGCACCCGCTTTGCTGTCTCAACCATCTCTGGCAGGCGGAATGGCTTCTCGGGGATCGCTCGCGCGCCGAATTTCTGGGCCATCCCGAGGTACTGCTCTGGGGGCATGCGGCCTCCGCCCGACATTACGATAACGGGAATCCCGGAATCAATCCGATGAAGTTCGCTGAGCACCTCCATGCCGTCCTTCCCGGGCATGATGATATCGGTGATGATCAGGTCGAACCTGCCTTGTCCGAGCGCTGCAATCGCCGCGGCCCCGTTCTCCGCGGGAGTGACGACGAAGCCGGCGTCCTCGAGCGCCGTCTTGATGACGGTTCGCAGTGCCTCCTCGTCGTCGATGAGAAGTACGGTCGGCGCGGTCACAAGCGGATTAGAGATTCTGGGGCGGGATCAGCCGCCGTGCTCAGCCAGCCAGCGCTCGGCCTCGATCGCCGCGGCGCAGCCCATTCCAGCGGCCGTGATCGCCTGCCGATAGACATGGTCGGCGCAATCGCCGGCGACATAGACTCCCGGCACCTTTGTCTTCACTCCGGATCCGTTGAGCGGCTTGAAGTAGCCGCCCTCGTCCACATCGAGCGCCTTGGCGAAGGGCCCGGAATTTGGCACGTGACCGATCGCCACGAAAATTCCCTTCACCGCGAGTAGAGACTCCTCGTTTGACTTCACATTGCGGATCTTAAGGCCGTCGACCTTGCCCGCGGCGACGCCGCTTACCTCGACGGGAACGCTGTCCCAGACCAACTGGATCTTGGGATGCGAGGTCGCACGGTCGGCCATAATCTTCGAGGCGCGGAGCGCATCGCGGCGGTGCACCAGGTACACCTTGTTCACGAACCGGGTTAGGAAGAGCGCCTCCTCCGCCGCGCTGTCGCCGCCGCCGATGACGGCGACATCCATCTTGCGATAGAAGGCGCCGTCGCAAGTCGCGCACGTCGTCACACCTTTGCCGCCGTAGAGTTCCTTCTCTCCGGGGATGCCGGTCATGCGCGGGGAGGCGCCGGTGGCGATGATGACGGTCTTGGCGAGGAGAGTGCGGTCGCCGATCACGAGCTTCCGAGGCGAAGTGCTGAAATCGACATCGGTTACGAGGGCGTGCTCGAAGCGAGTGCCGAATTTATCCGCCTGCTTGCGAAGGTTGTCCATCAACTGGAAACCGTCGACTCCCTCGGGAAATCCCGGGAAATTCTCGACCTCGCTGGTCGTGGTGAGCTGGCCACCGGGAAGAGAACCCTCGAGGACAAGCGGCTCGAGGTTGGCCCGGGCCGCGTAGATCGCGGCGGTCAGGCCGGCACACCCAGTGCCCACGATGACGACGTTTTCGACGGCTTTGCTTGTCATGGAATCGAAAGGATCACAGCCCGGGCATTTGGCAACTGGGAAGGCTGCGGGGACCGCCGAATCGCGAACCGATGCGGCGACAGCCGAGCCGTTTTCACAGAAGGCCGCAAAGAGGACGAAGTCTCCCGGAGCGATTATCCGCCGATGACGCAGATGGACGCGGATGAAGTGAATCGAACGGCGTGGATCTGCGACATCTGCGGATAAATCCGAACCGGTCCCTGTCCTACGGACCGGGGCTGCATTATCGGTATCCGCCGGTGCTCCGTCACCAGCCGTAGCTGCGCTTGATACGTAGGGGCTGGTAGAGTTCCGGGCGGATTTCCTGCAGGAAGCGGCTTGGGGAGAGCAGCATCGTCGGTCCGCCCTTCGTATTCACCTTTGGAAAGCAGAGGTAGAGTTCGTCGCGGGCGCGTGTGACACCTACATAGAACAGGCGGCGTTCCTCCTCCACGTCGCCCGACTCGATGGTCCGCCTCAGCGGGAAAAGCCCTTCGGCGAGTCCGATGAGGAAGACCGCCGCGTACTCGAGTCCTTTCGCCTGGTGCACGGTGGTGAGCCGGAGCGCATCGGCGTCGGGATCGACCGACCGGTCGCTGGTCTCGCTGTTGAGCAGCATGATCTGCGCGAGCAGTTCCTGCATCTCGTCGAACCGCCCGGCAAAGCCGATCAGAGAACGAAGGTCGTCGAGGCGGGATGAATAGTTGGCGTAGGCGCCCTTCAGGTAGTCGCCGTACCAGCCCTCGATTGCCACCTCGACGGCGCGCGCGGGCGACTCCTCCCGCATCACTTTGCCGACCTCGATCAGTGAGGCGGTCAGCTTCGGCCAGTCCTCCCGTGCATCCTTCGGCACCTTTGCGGCAACAGCTGCGTCCGCCAGCGCATCGAGGAAGTCTCGTTGGGAGCTTCGTGCCAGTTCCAGGGCGAGGGCGTGCAGCTTCTGGGCGCCCCGGTCCCCGACCTTCGGCAGCAGCACCGCGATTCGGTTCCAGGCCGCCGTGTCCGAGGGGTTGTAGACAAAACGCAGCAGGGCCACGAGGTCGCGGATGTGTGCCTGCTCGAAGAAGCGAACGCCGCTGGTGATCTGGTAGGGGATCTGGAGCCGTGAAAGCTCAAGCTGGATGTCGAGCGCCTGGAAATGCGCCCGGTAAAGGATGCCGATATCCTTCAGAGAGCAGCCTTCCTCAAGCAGGCCGCGGATCCGCTGCACTATGAACTGCGCCTGCTCCCGGCCGTCCATTGCCTGCACGAGATAGGGCTTCTCGCTGTTGGCACGGGCCGGCCGGAGGATCTTGTCGAAGTGCCGGCCCTTGGGCTGTGCGTCGAGCACGCCGTTCGCGAACGCCAGGATCTGGGGCGTTGAGCGGTAGTTTGTCTCGATCCGGTGCACCGCGGTTCCCGGGTGGCGCTCCGGGAAGGTTAGGATGTTCTCGAAGTTCGCGCCGCGCCACGAATAGATGCACTGGGCATCGTCCCCGACGGCCATGACCTGGTGATGGGCGCCGATGGTGTCGACGATCTGCGACTGGAGGATGTTCGTGTCCTGATACTCGTCGACCAGCACGTGACGGAAGCGATGGCTGAACCAGTCGGCGACATCCTCCGACTTGCGGAGCAGGTCCAGCCAGGATTCCAGCAGGTCGTCGTAGTCGACAACGTTGGCGGCGCGTTTCTTCTCGGCGTAAAGGCGGGCAAAGAGAGGGGCGCGTTCCATGATGCCCTCGTGCTGGGGGAAGAAGCGCCGGATGACTTCGTCGGTCGACAGCTGCGTGTTCCGGGCAAGCGAAAGCAGGGAGTGCAGGGGACCGGGTTTCGGATGCAGCTTGTCCTTGAAGAATCCGCGCTCGTGTTCCTCCACTGCGTCGCGGAGCAGACCCTCGGACTCGTCGGCGTCTAGGATCGTGAAGGAGCGCCCGAGCCCGATCGTGTCGCCGTGCATGCGCAGCGCGCGGTGCCCGATGCTGTGGAAGGTGCCTCCCCAGAAGCGGGCGGGCTCCACCCCCGTGAGGTCCTGGACGCGGTGAAGCATTTCCCGGGCGGCCTTGTTGGTGAAGGTCAGCAGGAGAATCTCGGAGGGACGCACTCCCTTGGACAGCAGCCACGCGACCCGATAGGTGAGGGTACGGGTCTTTCCGGAGCCGGCGCCGGCCAACACAAGAAGGGGTCCGGGCGGCGCAGAGACGGCGCGGTACTGCTCCTCGTTGAGTTCCTTTTTGAAGTCGATCGGCGGAAACTCGGCAGGGGCGGGTGTCACGTCGATCGGCTGGTCCATGGGGAGTCCAGACCGTCGCGCATTCGCCGGACGATGCAAGGCCTCTTGCAATGCCGCGGGGAAAGCGCGGCCTCCGTTTCCGGGATTTACTCGGTGGGGTCATGGTCTTGCATTTGAACATGGCGACCGGCCGTGCCCGCGCTGGGGGCTCACCCGCGTTCTTCCTGGTCCTGCTTGTGCCATGCGTGCTGCTTGTCTGGGGGGCGGCCACGGGTCGGGACGGAGTTGAAGGTCCCGCCCGTTGGGCGATGGGCACGGTCGGCATCCTGTTCGGGGCTGCCGGTGTCGGGTTCACTGTTGCGGCGCGCAGGGCAAAGGCCGCGGGCTCACAAGCTGATGCGCTCAAGGCTCAGTTCCCGGGGGCGCCATGGAAATGGCGGCCGGAATGGCATTGAGGACCGATAGTACCTTCATCTGATGCGTCGGCGTTGGGGCTCTGGCTCTTTGCGATTGTCTGGAACGGCATCAGCCTTCCCGCGGCGATTGCGGCGTGGCCACGAATCCTTGATGGAGAGCGCCCGCTGTTTTTTGTCCTTCTGTTTCCGGCGGCGGGACTCTGGTTGATCGGCGCGGCCGCGCGCCGCCAGATTCAGAGACGGAAGTTCGGGCGGGTACGTTTCCTTCCCGCGTCGGTCCCCGGGAAGATTGGCGGTTATCTCGGTGGTGTCATCGAGGTGCCCGCTCGCCTCGAGCCCGAGGGCGACGTTCGCCTGTCTCTCTCATGTGTGCGACGCGAGGTGCGGGGTTCGGGCAAGAACCGGTCCGTTCACGAGTCGGTGCAATGGGAGACCGAGGCGCGCGTTGCGCGGGACCGCTGGAAAGGCGGGCGCCAGCGGGCGGAAATTCCGGTGCTGCTTCCGATTGAAGGAGGACTGCCGCCGACGGAGGTGACGACCGATGACACCCGGATCCTGTGGCGCCTGAAGGCGAGCGCTGCCGTGCGCGGCATCGATTTTTCGACGAGCTTCGAAGTGCCGGTCTTCTCGACCGGGAATGAGTCTGTCCCGCCGGACCGGGGCCAGCCGGCGCTGGATGTCTATCGTTCCGGGCCACCGACCGAGTCGGCGATGCGCGAGGCAGGTGTGCTTCCGGGAAGACAGCCGAACTCCTTTGTGTTCGCCTCGCGGCACTTGCGATCAGCGAAAATCGTAATGGGCCTCTTGGCGGCGGGCCTGCTCCCGCTCGAGATCGCACTTGTCCGCGGTGGCGCGCCTTGGGTGGCGCTGGTCGTTGTCGGCCTTTTCGCCCTGATATGCCTTTTTGCGGCGGTCGACGTGATCCTGAGTCGCTACTCGGTCGCCATCGAGACTGTTGCGGTGGCGGTCACCCGGCGGGGTGTGCTTGGGCCCCGCACGACTCGAGTCCCGCGGGATAACGTCGCTGACATCAGGACTGAGAGGTCGATGTCCATCGGGGCCACCGAATATCACCGCCTGGTCCTGATGGGCCGGGCGGGCGTCGATCCGCTCAATCCGGGTCCGGGTGAGCCCTTTGCGGCGCGCAAGCTACGATATCAGCTTCGCCGTGCCATGAAGGAACTCGGCGTCGCGGATCCGGCACACGGGGGAGGGCGGACTGCGGCGATCGTGAAGGACATGGCAAGGGTGCCGGGCTTCGAGGTCACCATCGCCGGACACATTCCGGACCTGGCAACCGCCCGATCGATCGCCGAGATGCTGCTCGGTCGGATCCGCGAGCGTTGAAAAGTGGCGCGATTGAGCTAATGTTCAGTCGGCCTGTCCGTGATCTCCACTACCACGCCCTAAAGGGCGGCCCCATTTCAATCTAAGCTTCGATGAAATCCTTCCTTCTTTTTTCGCTCTGCCTGTCAGCTGTCGCTTCGGGCCAGACTGCCCTCACGATCTACAATCAGGACTTCGCCGTCGTCCGGGATGCCGTCCCGCTGCAGCTTTCCGCGGGCGAAAGCACCGCGACCTATTCCGGTGTGACGACGCGGCTGGAGCCGGACTCAGTCGTGCTGCGCGACCCGACGGGACAGGTCGACCTGGTCGTGCTCGAGCAGA
The DNA here is from genome assembly GCA_038144975.1 of Candidatus Salsuginivita brisbanensis. GTDB lineage: Bacteria > Verrucomicrobiota > Verrucomicrobiia > Opitutales > Opitutaceae > Salsuginivita > Salsuginivita brisbanensis. Next base: position 325,574 of record JAYQOU010000001.1, read on the forward strand.
ATTATCGCGCGGACACGATCTCCCAGGCACTCCTGCTTTCGCTCTACGAGGGACAGGAACTCGATTTCCTCGTGCGCGACCAGGATGGACGGGAGTTCCCGGTGCGCGGCCGGGTCATTCGGAGCGGCTACGTGCCCGGCAGCCCGCAGGCCAACCAGCCGATCATCGAGGTCGACGGTCGCCTCCGGTTCAGCCTTCCCGGCCAGCCGGTTTTCCCGGCGCTCAACGATGATGCGATCCTGAAGCCGATGCTCACCTGGCGCCTCGATTCGCCAGCCGCTGCGACGGTAAACGCTGAGCTCAGCTACCTGACGGGAGGCCTGAGCTGGCAGGCAGCCTACAATCTCGTCGCCCCCGAGACAGGCGACGTCATCGACCTCATCGGCTGGGTGACGATGACGAACAACAGCGGCACGACATTCGAAAACGCGGCGATCAAGCTTATGGCTGGCGACGTGAACCGGGTGGAGCCGTCCCGAGCGCAGGATCTGATGGTGTTTGAGGCCAGATCGGTTGGGAGTTCGGCGCCTGTTGTAACGGAGCGGACTTTCGACGAGTTTCATCTCTACACACTTGCCCGTCCGGCAACGCTCCGCGACCGCGAGACGAAGCAGGTGGAATTCGTTCGGGCGCTCGGCGTTACCGCCCGGACCCTGTACATCTACGACGGAGCCCAGATCGCGCAGTACCGGGGCTGGAACCAGGACATGATCCGGAACAATCCCGACTACGGAACGCAGTCGAATCCCAAGGTCTGGGTAATGCGTGAGATCGAGAACACCGAGGCCAACGGCCTCGGCATGCCGCTTCCGGCCGGTCGCACGCGGTTCTACCGCGAGGACGAGGTCGACGGCAGGCTCGAGTTCACCGGGGAGAACACAATCGACCACACGCCGCGCAACGAGACGCTTCGAATCTACACGGGCGATGCATTCGACATTGTCGGCGAGCGCCGTCGCGCGGCATACGTGCTGAGCAATCGGAACGATTCGGCCGAGGAGGCGTTCGAGATCCGCGTGCGCAACCGGAAGACCGAGCCCGTCGAGGTGAGAATCGTCGAGCACCTTTACCGCTGGGTTAACTGGGACGTCGTGCAGCGGTCGCACGACTTCATTGAGACCGATGCCCAGACGGTCGAGTTTCGGGTGCCGGTTCCGGCGGACGGCGAGACCGTGGTCACCTACCGCGTGCGGTACAACTGGCAGTAGAATATTACGGGTTGCGGAACGTGGATTGGGGAATCGGGTACCCCCTCCCCCCGCCGAATCCTACTCGTACTCTTACTCTTACTCGTTCTCGTTCTCGTTCTCGTTCTCGTTCTCTCGATTGGCTGATCTCCTATCACTGATCCCTCCCGAACCCGAGAACGAGAAAGTGAACGAGGAGCGAGAACGATAGCTAAGGGCGCTAAACCAGCACCAGATCGTTGCGGTGAACGACTTCCAGTCGTTTGCGGCTGGGGTGGGCAGCTTTCAATTCCTCGCCCCGGCGACCGGCGATTGCCGGGATCTGGGCGCTTCCGAACGCGGCACGACCTCGGGCGAAGACTAAACCGTCGGGGCCCGCGATGTTCACGATCTCCCCGGCCTCGAATGAGCCCGAGCAGCCGGTGACCCCGACCGCCAGCAGGCTGCTGCCCTTCTCGCGAAGGGCTGCCGCGGCGTTGGCGTTCACGGAAATCGTGCCTGACGGACGCTGGTACCAGGCGAGCCAGCGCTTGCGCGATTCCATCCTGATGCCGTTCGGGAGGAAAAACGTGCTGGGGCCCGCCCCGGCGAACAGGCGAGAAAGGACATCCGACTCCGCGCCGCTGGCGATGAAGACACCGCAGCCGGACCGGGTGGCGAGTTTTGCCGCCGACACCTTCGAGATCATGCCGCCGGTGCCGGTCGGGTCGTCGGTTCCGCCGGCCATTGCCTCGATCTCGGGCGTGATGCGCTCAACCACGGGCACGATGGTGCCGCTGCCCTTAAGGTCGACGAGGCCGGGCGCCATCGAAAGGATGACCAGGTGGTCGGCCTCCAGCAGGACCGCGACCATTGCGGACAGCGTATCGTTGTCGCCAAACTGGATCTCGGAGGCGCTGACCGTGTCGTTCTCGTTGATGATCGGCACCGTACCGTAGCCGATGAGCTGGCGAAGCGTGTCCTTGACCCCGAGGTGGCGTGCGCGAACCCGCAGGTCCTCATGGGTGAGCAGCACCTGGGCAACGGTGATGGCATGCGGCTCGAACGCGCGCTGCCAGGTCTGCATGAGCAGACTCTGGCCGACCGCGGCGCAGGCCTGGCGTTTCGTGATCTCCTTGGGGCGGCGGTTCAGCCCGAGGCGTCCCATCCCAAGACCCACGGCGCCCGAGCTGACCACCACGACCTCGGTCCCGGCGGACCGCAGCGCGGCCACCTGCCTGCAGATCGCCTCAATCCGCGCAGTGTCCAGCTGGCCGATGCCCGAGGTGAGCACGCGGGTGCCAAGCTTGATGACGATGCGTTTCGGAAGATTCATGGAGGCGAGAATCGACGGTTAATGACCGATGACCGATGTCCAATGACCGAGAGCAGAGGACGGAGGGCTGAAGGCCGATGACTACTTACTAATGACCAATCACCCGGTCTGCCACAACCTGCGATGCAGGTCATTGGGAATTGGTCATTAGGAATTGAATGGCTGGCACGACGAGTGCCTCGGAGGATCGGATTCCGCCCGGCCGTTTTCCGCTCAGACCGCCATCAGCTCGTTCTCCTTGTGGGCAAGGTGGTCGCCGATCTCCTTCGTGTTTCGGTCGGTCGCAGCCTGGATCTCCTTCTCCAGGCGCTTCGCCTCATCCTCGGGAAGTCCGGCCTTGCGCACGGCCTCGATGGCGTCGCGGCGCACGTTGCGCACATGCACGCGACCTTCCTCCGCCATGCGGTGGACTGTCTTCACGAACTCCTGGCGGCGCTCGCGGCTCATTTCCGGCAGGGGAACGCGCAGCAGCTTGCCATCGACGATCGGATTGAAGCCGATGTTTGCCTCCTGGATGCCCTTGGCGACTGCCTTGACGAGGCCGGCGTCCCACGGCTGCACGACGATCATACGGGGATCGGGCGTGCTGATCGCGGCGCACTCCTTGAGCCGCATGTGGGATCCGTAGGCCTCGACCATGACTCCCTCGACCATCGAGGGGGTGGCCTTGCCGGTGTGGATCGAGCTGAACTCGTGAAGGGTATGATCGACCGCCTTCTTCATGCGGCCCTGGGCGTCGTTGAGAATGGGATGGGACATGGCGGAATGGGGGAGGGGGCAGCATCGGCGGACGCCGATATGCCTTCAACCTTCAACTTTGCGTGGGGGATGAGGGCAGTTCCTGCCGAAACGCTGGCGCGTTCCGCTACCGTTGGCAGCGCTCAGTTCCACACCAGGGTTCCGACCTTCTCGCCGAAGACGGCCCGCCGGATCGCATGCTCGGCGTTCACGTCGAGGACCAGGATCCGGATGCTGTTGTCGAGACAGAGAGAAAAGGCGGTGGAATCCATCACGTTGAGGCGCTGGCGCAGCGCGTCGATGTAGGTGATTTCGTCGAACTTGACCGCATCCGGGTGCTTCTTCGGGTCGCGATCGTAGATGCCGTCGACCTTGGTCGCCTTGAGTATGATGTCGGCATGGAGCTCGCTCGCGCGAAGCGCGGCAGTGGTGTCGGTCGAGAAGTACGGATTGCCCGTGCCTGCGACGAAGATGACCACGCGGCCCTTCTCGAGGTGGCGCTGCGCGCGGCGCAGGATGAACGGTTCCGCGATCTGGTTCATCGGGATCGCGCTCTGGACCCGGGTGGTGACGCCCATCTTTTCGAGGCGGTCCATGATCGCCAGGCCGTTGATTACGGTCGCGAGCATGCCCATGTAGTCGCCGGTCGTGCGGTCGACGCCGCGCTTCTCGCCGTTGAGGCCGCGGAAGATGTTGCCGCCGCCGATCACCACGCCGATCTCGACGCCGAGGTCGTGGATTTCCTTCACTTGCTGGCAGGTCCGCTCAAGCGTGGCGGTGTCGATCGGGTCGCCGGACTTGCCGCCGCGAAGCACCTCACCGCTCAGCTTGAGGATGATGCGCTTGTACTTGACCCTCGAATCCAGCGGTTTCTGTCCTTGCATGCGCCGCAAGGGAACGACCGCCGAAATTCCGCGTCAATGGCGATTCCCAAGGCCGGATCCGCGCGCTCAAGGAGAAGGGGACGGCGGCGGGGTGCCCTTGAGGGCATCGAGATTGCCGGGACCACGCGCGCCGCGGGCACCTGGAAGGAGCGCGCCGCTTGAGGGTCCCGGCGTGGCCGCCGGGGTGGTCTCGGCTCCCTGCTCGCCGACTTCGGGGGTGGTTACCAGCACGCCTCCCTGGCGCTCCTTCATCACGCCGACTGCCAGCCAGGCGACCAATGCGATGGCGATCCAGGACTTGCCGCCGCGCTGGAAGAACTTCTGCTGCGCGTCCCAGCGGAACATCTTCGAGCCCGTGATGCAGCCGGCGACCCCGATCAGGAAGAGCGCGAGCAGGTTGAATCGGTTTTCGGCGGCAAGGACGCCCGCGCCTGTATAACAGGTCTGGATCGCCTCGACTGCGTAGCGTCCCGGAAGGAAGGCGGAGATGTGCTGGATGGTGGGTCCGAGGGCGGAGAGGCGGACGCCCACGCCACCTATGATCAGCATCGGCAGGAATATGCACTGTCCGAGCGCCTGTACCGCCGGGACGTTGTCGGCGAGCACCGCGATGACCAGTCCCAGCCCGATGAAGGCGAACGAGACGAAGGTGAATGCGATGATGAGCTGGAACGGATGCTCGGGGATCGGGATGGAGTTCCCGAGCGTCGCGCTGGCCGGGAGATTGTCCCGCTGCCAGAAGATCAGCGCTGCCATTGCGATCGCCAGGATCACCTGTCCGAGCCCGGCGGTGAGCAGGCTGAAGTAGCGTGCAACCGACGTGCTGGCGACCAGGGTGCCGGTTGGCACGGGCGCGAGCCGGTAGCGCCGCCAGACGCCGCGCTCGCGTTCGCTTACCATGCTTGTCGGCAGCCCGAAGCACGCCCCGCCCAGGACGGCGATCGTCAGCAACTCACCCATGTGATAGAGGAGCGGGATGCGGTCGTACCGGTAGTAGGCCACCCAGGCGACGAGGAAGATGACCGGAAACAGGTAGCTGTAGAACAGCGCCATCTTGTTCCGCGTGTACAGGCGGAGGGTCGAACCCAGATGGTGGAGGAAGGAGCTCACGGAAGAATCCCGAATTCAGAATGGGGAATTCAGAATGGGGTGCATGAGCCAGTCAGTCGCGTAGCCGGCTCCCGGTAAGCTCGATGAAGACATCCTCGAGCGAAGCCTTGCGCAGGTGCAACTCAGCGAGCTCGATGTTTTTCTCCCGCAGTAAGCGAAGCAGCTGCCCGACCGCCTCATTGGCGCTCGCGGAGCGGAAGCGGAACGCGGTGTCGTCGCAGTGCGCGTCCTGCGCGCCTGGCAACCCCGCGAAGAGCGATGGATCGACCGGGCTCGAGGTCGTGCCGGAAACGGTCTGCAATCCGGCGGACCTTCCGATGAGTTCCCTCGGCGTGCCGGTCGCGATGATCTGCCCGTGGTCGACGACGGCCAGGCGGTCGCAGAGCTGCTCGGCTTCCTCCATGTAGTGGGTGGTTATGAGGACCGTGTGGCCCTCCCGCTTCATCTTCGCTATCTCCTGGTGAAGCTCGCGGCGCGACTGGGGATCGAGTCCGGTGGTGGGCTCGTCGAGGAAGATGAGTTCCGGATTGTTGACGAATGCCAGTGCGATCGCGAGGCGCTGCTTCTGGCCGCCCGAGAGCGTGTCGAAATGCTGGTCCGACTTTTCCTGGAGCGAGAATCGCTCCAGCAGCTTCTCGGGAGCGATCGGCAGGCGGTAAAAAGAACCGAAGAGGGCAAGTGCCTCGCGCGCCGTGATCTTGTCCTGCAGCGAGATTGTCTGGAGTGCGGCGCCGATGCGCTGCTTGACCTCGCGCGGGTTCTTCAGGGCGTCGATGCCACAAACCTCGATTTGGCCGGAGTCCGGCTCGCGGAGTCCGATCAGGCATTCGAGCGTCGTCGTCTTGCCGGCGCCGTTCGGGCCGAGCAGGCCGAAGATCTCGCCCTCCCGGATCTCGAAGCTCACGCCCCGGACCGCTTCCGTGTTGCCGTAACGTTTCTTCAGATCGCGGACGACGACTTTTGGCATGGGGGTGATCGCTAGTGGCTGGTCCGGCGGGAATCGCCCGAGGCCGACTGGATTTCAGGCTGCCCGGCAGCCCGGGGCATGCAAGCCCCCGACGCTTGACCGGGCGAGGTATGAGCGGAAACGTCTGCCCTATGAGTCCGTCGGATCTCCCGCCCCTTGCGCCGCTCACGCTCGACGACCGCGTGAAGCAGGTCGAGCAGTTGTGGAAGGAGCTCCAGGCACAGGAAGGCGGGGGGCCTCCGGCAAAACCGCCGTCAAAGCGCTCGATCGACGAGCAGATGGCTGCTTACGAAGAGCACCTCAAGGAAACCGACTGGGGCCACCAACCCTGCTGAGAAGCGCGCTCCAATGATTATACAACCTCTCTCCGACCGACCCTCCACCCGCGCGAATCCCGACTATTTCTCGGGAGTCGCATGGATTGAACCCCTCGCTGCGACGACGACCGATCCGCGGCTGCGAGTGCTCCGCGTGACGTTCGAGCCCGGCGCCCGCACAGCCTGGCACACGCACCCGTTCGGACAGGTGCTGCACATCCTGTCGGGTATCGGGCGAGTGCAGTCGGATGGCGGCCCGGTGCGGACCGTGAATCCGGGAGACACGGTGGTCTTTGCGCCTGGTGAAAGTCACTGGCACGGCGCAGCCCCGGGGCATCAGATGGTGCATCTAGCGGTGCAGAACGGCGACGCTTCCGCAGCCGACGTGACGTGGATCGAGAAGGTCACGGACGCCGAGTACGAGGGGCAGTGAAGCGGTTGACCTGGAGAGCCTGAGGCTCCCGGCCCTCCCGGGCCGGGCTACATCGGCAAAGCTTCCGGATACTACCGCCGCAGGGCGGTGAACGCGGTACCGCCCAGGACAAGTACCGCCCCGGTTATCTCAGGCAGGAGGAAGTGCTCATTGAAGAACATTATGCCACCGAGCGCGACCCCGACCGGCACGAGCATCTGCAGGATCGAACCCTCGCCGACCGGCAGGTCGCGGTACGCCCGCGTCATGAACAGCTGGCCGCCCGCGACAAGCACGCCTGCGGCGATCATGACAGTCCATGCCAGCGGTGACGCCCCGGTCGGGTTGAGTCCAAGGAAGAGCAGGCAGGGCGGCAGGCCGAAGACGCACTGGGCCGCGAAGATCGTGGCGGTGTTCTCGGTGGCGTGCAGCTGACGGATGGTCACGACCACATACGCGGCGGCGAGTGCGGTGCCGATCGCAAGCGCGTCGTAGATCCCGGTCACACGGGACTGTCCGAATGCGTCTGTCAGTAGCGCGAGGCCCGCGAGGGCGGCGATCGTGCTCACGACGACGGAAGTCCGAAGGCGTTCGCCCAGCATGGGCACGGCGAGCAGTGCGGCGAAGATCACATAGGTGTTTCCCATGAACGTCGCCCGGCCTGCCCCGAGGTGCACGATGCACAGGTAGAACGCGCAGGTGCTGAGGCCTCCGACGATGCCGCGGCCGAGGAGCCGCGAGTTGCGAAACAGGCGCCCCACCTGCACCTTGCCGCGGTAGAGTACAGCGAGCACCGCGAGCCCGGCGGAAAAACGAATCGTGACGGCGAGCCAGACGTTTACCGGCTCGATGGCGCTGACCGCGCGGATGAGCAGCACGTTGCCAACGAAGCAGGTCGCGGAGGCGAGCATGAAGGCAAGGCCCCGGGCGTGCATGGATGGAATGGCTGTCGTAGTGGTGGCGTTCATCGGAAGGATTGGCACCAGCCGGCGCGGCACGAAAAAACCGCGCCGGGTCGGGCGCGGTTGCGGAAAGGGGGTGTGTGTTCGGTTCCTTCAACTCCTTGGCTCCACGACCACGCGCCGAGGCGCGCGAATAACGCGCCAGAGGGCGATCTTACGGGCCTTTGCCGTGAAGGAATGCATGAACCTCGGAAGCTGGCGAACCGGGATCTCCTGCGCAAGCGCGCAGTTTGTCACCGAGGCGACCGTTGTCCGGCTGCGCGGCGTTTCAGGCGGCCGAGCATCGCAATTCCGCCCAGTCCCATGAGTATCCAGGTCGAGGGCTCGGGGATCGCGATCAGCGCAAGACCGTCGTGAGCGCCCAAACCCGTGAGCTTTGTCGTGCGGGCGTAGCTGTTTGTGGCGTCGAAGAAGAAGAGATTGCCGCTATAGTCGATGTCCCAGAATCCGTCCCGTGAGGCATCGTAAGCCAGGCCGCTGTCATTCGTGAAATCGCCGTTGAACAGCAGGGTGAGGCTTCCGTTCGTCCGGTCCACCTTGTACAAGTCTCCTCCGCCATCGTTTATTCCGACCAGCTGGTCGCGGGAGGAATCGTAGGCAAGACCTCCCAATCCCGTTCCGGGATTGCCGAGCAGGGTTGCCGCTCCCGTGCTGAGATTCAGGGTGTAAATCGACGTTCCTCCCGAGAACTGCGATGCATACATGGTTCCAGTGGAGGAATCGTATTCGAGACCGAACAAGTCGGTAATGCCATGGCTGCCCACCAGTGTCGCTGCGCCTGTCTCCAGGCTGACGGTGTAGAGGTTGTTGTTACCACGGCCGCCGATCATGTAGAGCGTGTTGTTCGAGGAATTCCACGCCAGGCCACCGAAGGAGAAGCTCACGCCCAGGGAACCAATGTCGGTCCGGGTGAGCGTTGACGGGTCGATCTTAACCAGCTTGTCCTCCGAGTCTCGAATCGCGACGAGCACCTGCGCCTGGGACGAAACGGCGAGTCAAAGGCCTAGTGCCAGAAGGGCAATGAGCTTTGGAATCCTTGGCCCGGTCACCATTCTGCAACCATTTGACGTTTTGTGTCGCTGATGCAAGCAATGGTTGGACGGATGCTAAACGATACTAAATCTCTGGGTTGGGAGGTGGCGATTCGGTTGTCGGAGCGAGAGAACGAGAACGAGTAAGAGTACGAGTATGGGTAAGAGTGTGAGTAGGAGTACGATTGGCGGGGGGCGGTGACACTGAATGACGGGACTAGGCGAATCAGTTTGCGTGCGAGGGTGGTTATGCCTTCGTTTCGGCCAGACTCGTTTAGGCGAGCCCGGGGCGCCGGGCTGAGACGGAAGCGCGATCCGCTTTCGAAGTCTTCGTACCTGATGCGTTTTACACCGCCGTAGGGAAAACAGGGTCCGCCGCGACAGCGGAGGGAGCTTGCGAACCGAATGGCGTTGCCAGGCGCAAGCTGCAAACACCTCCGAACATGTCCGCCTCCGCTTCCCACCGTCTCTTCCCTGAATCCCTTCGCGTCTACGTCGAGGGGTCCCGTCCCGACATTCGTGTGCCCATGAGGGAAATCCAGCTCTCGCCCACGCGGCTGCCCAACGGCACCGAGGTTCCGAATGAACCGGTGCGGGTCTACGATACCGCGGGTCCCTGGGGCGACTCCACCTTCGAGGGTGATCCGGAAAAGGGATTGCCCGAACTGCGGGCGGCGTGGATCCGCGAGCGAGGCGATGTCGAGGAGACGCCGGGGCGTGCGCTTCAGCCGAACGACGATGGCTACCTGTCCGAGTCCCACAGGGCACAGGCCGAGGCGGAGGGGCGCCGCAATCCGATCAAGTATTTCGACCGGTCCTCGCGTCCGGTCCTTCGCGCAAAACCCGGCGCCTGCGTCACGCAGCTGGCCTATGCGCGTCGGGGAATAGTGACCCCGGAGATGGAGTATGTAGCCATCCGAGAGAACATGAAGCTGCAGCGTGCCCGCGAGCTGCTTGAGATGACGGAGGAGGGGCCGAGGAATTCGCTGTGGCGGCAGCACGCGGGGCAGAGTCATGGGGCCGCGATTCCAAGGGAGATCACGCCTGAGTTCGTTCGCGACGAGGTTGCACGGGGCCGCGCGATCATCCCGGCCAATATCAACCACCCCGAGCTCGAGCCGATGATCATCGGCCGCAACTTCCTGGTGAAGATCAACACAAACATCGGCAACTCCGCGATCGCGTCGTCGATCGACGAGGAGGTCGAGAAGATGCGCTGGTCGGTGAAGTGGGGCGGCGACACGCTCATGGATCTCTCCACCGGCAAGAACATCCACCAGACCCGGGAGTGGATCCTGCGCAACTGCCCGGTGCCGGTCGGCACGGTTCCGATCTACCAGGCCCTGGAGAAGGTCGGCGGGAGACCGGAGGCGCTGACCTGGGAGGTCTTTCGCGATACGCTGATCGAGCAGGCGGAGCAGGGTGTCGATTACTTCACGATCCATGCGGGTGTGCTCCTCCGCTTCGTGCCGACTACTGCCAGGCGCATGACCGGCATCGTGAGCCGCGGCGGATCGATCATGGCCAAATGGTGCCTCGCGCACCACAAGGAGAACTTCCTCTACACGCACTGGGACGACATCTGCGAGATCATGGCCGCGTATGACGTCTCCTTTTCGATCGGAGACGGCCTGCGGCCTGGCTCCATCGCGGATGCAAACGACGAGGCCCAGTTCGCCGAACTGAAGACGCAGGGCGAACTGACCCAGCGGGCCTGGAAGCATGGCGTCCAGGTCATGTGCGAGGGCCCGGGACACGTGCCCATGCACATGATCCCGGAGAACATGACGAAGCAGCTCGAGTGGTGTCATGAGGCTCCGTTCTACACGCTCGGGCCGCTGACGACCGACATTGCTCCGGGCTACGATCACATCACGAGTGCCATCGGCGCCACGATGATCGGCTGGCACGGCACCGCGATGCTCTGCTACGTGACGCCAAAGGAGCACCTCGGGCTTCCGGATCGCGAGGACGTTCGCGCCGGCGTGATCGCCTACAAGATCGCGGCACACGCTGCCGACCTCGCCAAGGGCCACCCCGCGGCGCAGTACCGGGACAACGCCCTGTCGAAGGCCCGCTTCGAGTTCCGCTGGCAGGACCAGTTCAACCTGTCTCTCGATCCCGAGCGCGCGCGCGAATACCACGATGCGACCCTGCCGCAGGATGGCGCAAAGACGGCGCACTTCTGCTCGATGTGCGGCCCGCAGTTCTGCTCGATGCGCATCACCGAGGACGTGAGGCGTTACGCCGAGGAACATGGCATCGGGGATGCGGAAGTCCTCGAGGCCGGCCTGCGCGACAAGTCCAACGAATTCCGGGAAGGCGGAGGGGAGCTTTACGTCGGAGGAGGAAAGGAGGACGCCCGATGAAGGTTGCCGCATCAGCCGTGTCCATCCGAGTCAACGATGAGGCCCGCACCGTCGAGGGATCCGCGACCCTGCATGATCTCGCCTTGGAGTTGGGGATCGCCCATTCCCGTGGCGTGGCGATTGCGGTGAACGACGAAGTCGTGCCGCGGGCCGTCTGGCCGCAACATGTCCTGGCAGAGGGCGATCGCGTTCTCGTGATCCGCGCGGCTCAGGGCGGCTGAATCCGATGTCCATTGTCGTCATCACTGCGGAGGAGGAGATCCCACACGAGTCGCGTGTGATCCGGGACCTCTTCGCCGCCGGGCTCGCAAGGCTGCACGTGCGCCGGACGGGATGGACGGAGGAACGGCTGAGGTGCTGGATTCTCAAACTTCCCGCGGAGGTGAAGCCGAGGCTCGTTCTGCATCAGCATCACCGCCTGGCGGTAGCCCTCGGGCTCGGCGGCGTGCACTGGCGCGACGATGGTACAGCGCCCGAGGTTCCCGACCGATCGGACGGGCTCGTCAGCCGGTCCTGTCACAACCTCGAATCGCTGCGCCGATCGCTCGGGCATTACGACTCTGTTTTCTTCGGCCCGGTTTTTCCGTCGATCTCGAAGCAGGGGCATGTTCCGGACGCCACGGTGATGAAGGAACTTGCGTACCTGCTTCGCACGACCGACCGGAATGGCACTGAGGTGATCGCGCTCGGGGGAATCACCGCAGAATCGGCCCCCCGCGCTCTCGCCATGGGATTCGATGGAGTCGCCCTGCTCGGCGCGGTCTGGAGCGCCCCGGACCCGGTCAGAGCCTATTCCGATGTCCAGTCAGCCATCGCCGTCCATGTCATCTGACCGATCCCACCTGCCTCCGCTGATGTGCCTGACCCAGGATGGGCTGGCGCTCTCGCATGTCGACCAGGCCGAGAGGCTCTGCGCCGCCGGCGCACGCTGGATCCAGCTGCGCATGAAGGATGCACCGGTGGACGTGTGGCTTGAAGCCGCGAAGGAGATCGTTTCGCACTGCCGCTCTTACGGTGCCCTCTGCATAATCAACGACAGCGTTGATATCGCGCTCGAATCGGGCGCGGATGGCGTGCACCTGGGCTCTAACGACGGCGACTGGCTGGAGGCGCGAAGGCGGATCGGAGCCGAACGGATCCTCGGCGGCACCGTGAATACAAGGGAGGATGCGGAGCGGGCGGTTCGCGCCGGTTGCCTGGACTACGTCGGTGTCGGGCCCTGGAGATTCACGGGCAGCAAGAAGCGGCTGGCACCCGTGCTCGGTGCGCAGGGCGTGGCCGACGTGGTCGGCGTTCTTGGAGGCATTCCCGCCTGGGCGATCGGGGGAATCGTCGCCGAAGACCTCGCTGAAGTCCGCTTGGCGGGCGCCGCGGGCGCAGCCGTCGGAGGAGCCCTGTATCGCGAGCTTTGCATCGAAGACAACTTTCGCCGCCTCGATGAGGCCTGGACCAATGGCCGCGTGGCCATGCGCGCATGAAAACGAACGGACTCGTCATCGACGGGGTGACCCTCAATTCCCGGCTCTTCCTCGGCACCGGCAAGTACAGCTCAGGAGAAGTGATGCGGGAGAGCCTTGCCGCCTCCGGAACCGAGATGGTCACCGTTGCGCTTCGCCGCGTGCACACCGACGGCCGCGACGACGCCATTCTCGATCATCTGGATACCGGTCGGTACCGGCTGTTGCCGAACACCTCGGGCGTGCGCGATGCAAGGGAGGCCGTGCTTGCCGCGGAGCTCGCGCGCGAGGCTCTCGAGACCAACTGGCTCAAGCTCGAGATACATCCGGACCCGAAGTACCTGATGCCGGATCCGGGAGAGACACTTGCCGCGACGCGGGAGCTCGTGAAGCGCGGGTTCGTCGTGCTTCCCTATGTGCATGCCGATCCGGTTCTGTGTCGTCAGCTGGAGGAGGCTGGGGCGGCGGCGGTGATGCCGCTCGGTGCGCCCATCGGCAGCAACCGCGGACTCGAATCACGGGCCTTCCTCGAGATCATAATCGCACAGGCCGGCGTCCCGGTCGTCGTCGACGCGGGATTGGGCGCGCCTTCGCATGCGGCCGAAGCCCTTGAACTCGGCGCGGATGCCGTGCTCGTGAACACCGCGATCGCCACGGCTTCCGACCCGGTTGCCATGGGGCATGCGTTCCGACTGGCAGTCGAGGCCGGCCGACTCGCGTGGGAATCCGGGGCTGCCCCGAAGGACAGTCGACTCGGTGCTGCTGCTACATCGCCGCTCACGGAGTTTCTCACCAGGCAATGACCTTCTTCGACCAGTGGCAGCGCCACGATTTTGGCGAGACCGCCGCGAAGATCGGCGCAAAGTCCGCTGCCGACGTGCGCCGGGCGCTCGGCCGTGTCGGCCGCGGCCTGGACATGGAGGACTTCGCAGCGCTTCTTTCCCCTGCAGCCGCCCCATTCCTGGAGGAGATGGCGCAGCTCAGTCATCGGCTCACTGTCGAGCGATTTGGACGGACGATGCAGCTGTATGCGCCGATGTACCTGACCAACACCTGCGCGAACATCTGCACCTACTGCGGTTTCAGTGCGCAGAACCGGATTCGCCGAAAGGTTTTGAATGATTTCGAGATCCGCGCCGAAGCCGGGGCGATAGCCGCGAATGGATTCGAGCATGTGCTGCTCGTTTCCGGCGAGGCGCCGGGGTACGCGACAGACTATTTTGCCAACGCGCTCAGGATTCTCAGGAACCGGTTCTCCAGTCTCTCCCTTGAGGTGCAGCCGCTGGAGATCCGCGACTATGAGGCGCTCATGGCCGAGGGACTGAACACGGTGCTCGTCTATCAGGAAACCTATGATGCCGTCGCCTATGCACGGCACCACCTGAGTGGCCCGAAGGCGGACATCCGGTATCGACTGGAGACGCCCGACCGGCTCGGCCGGGCCGGGCTCAAGAAGATCGGCCTGGGCGCCCTCTATGGCCTGTCGGACTGGCGGGCGGACGCCTGGTTCACGGGAATGCACCTGCGGTACATGGAGCGGACGCACTGGCGGGCTCGGTACAGCGTTTCGTTCCCGAGGCTGCGTCCCCATGAGGGCGGCGACATCGGGGTCACCCCGTTTGACGAACGCGACCTGACCCAGGCTGTCTGCGCTTTGCGTCTTCTCAGCCAGGAAGTGGAACTTTCGCTTTCGACCCGCGAGCGGGCGGGGTTCCGCGATGCTGCATTCCGGCTCGGCTTCACTTCGATGAGCGCAGGCTCGAAGACAAATCCCGGCGGTTATTCGAGTGCGCCGGAATCGCTCGAGCAGTTCTCAGTCGACGACGACCGTGCGCCTGCGGAGGTTGCCGCGATGCTTGCCGGTGCCGGGTATGAGCCGGTCTGGAAGGACTGGGATCCGACGTACGACGGGTTTGCCGCGAAGGCAAAGGCGGCAGCGGAAGCAACGCTTGCGTCGGTTCGCTGAGTCTTGAGTTCGATGTCTGCAAAGCGCGTGCCTTGCGTCCTGACGATCGCCGGATCCGATTCGGGCGGCGGGGCGGGCGTGCAGGCCGACGCGCGGACCATTGAGTCGTGCGGCTGCCATGCGCTCTCCGCGATCACGGCGATCACGGCGCAGAACACGATGGGGGTGCGGCGGTGGCAGCCCGTGTCGCCCGCATTGCTGCGCGCGCAGATCGATGCCGTGCTCGACGATTTCGACGTGCGCGCTATCAAGACGGGCCTGTTGTCCGATGCGACGCTTCCGGTCGTGGCCCGGGTTGCGGCCCGGCGTGGACGCATCCCGCTCGTGGTCGACCCGGTGATTGCGTCCAGTTCGGGCGCCCGGTTCCTGTCGCGCAGGGGCGTCGAACTTCTGAAGCGCACAGTGCTTGGGCGCGCCACACTGGTCACGCCGAACTGGCCCGAGGCGGAGGCGCTCGGGGGGCTGGCGATCCGGAACGAAGCCGAGGCGAAGGCAGCTGCGCTGCACCTTGCTCGCGCGCTCGGCACTGAGGTGCTGCTCAAGGGAGGGCATTCGAAATCCGACCAATGCGTGGATTTCCTGGCGACTCCGGACGGCAAGCTGCGGCGGTTTTCCTCGTGGCGCGTGAAGACCAGGAACACGCACGGCACCGGGTGCGTGCTCTCTGCCGCGATCGCAGCCGGACTCGCTCGTGGCCAAACCCTGCAGTCGGCGGTCCGCTCCGGACGCACGCTGCTGCTCGACGGTCTGAGGCGAGGGCGTGGCTCGCGATTCGGCTCAGGCTCCGGACCGGCGTTGGCAAGCGCCTGACCGCACCCTCAAGGGTTGGCGACGTTCGGCGCCGGTGCCGTTCCCGGCACGATCCAGAGCGGCGAGGGGACGTGGGCGCGGTCCATGACCGCCGCGAGTTCGGCGACGATTTCGGGTCTTTCCGAGGCGATATCGCGCTGCTCGCCGGGGTCGGCGTCGAGGTCGTAGAGCCGGATCGGCCCGGTGAGCATCGGGCTGCGCAGCGCTTTCCATTGTCCGCGCCGCACGGCCTGGGCGGAAAATTGCTCGTAGAATTCCCAGTACAGGTGGTCGTGGGACTGCTGCGCTTCCCCAGTCAGTTCAGGGAGAAAGCTGACGCCGTCGATGCTTGGTGGTGGGGGAGCGCCGGCGAAGGCCGCGGCTGTCGGCAGAAAATCGGCAAAGGAGGCGATGTGGGAGGAAATCGATCCGGCGGCGACTCGACCGGGCCAGCGAACGATCAGCGGCACCCGGATCCCGCCCTCCGTGAGGTCGCGCTTGATGCCTCGAAGGAGGCCGGAGGAGTTGAAGAAATCGGGATTGTTGCCACCCTCGCGGTGGGGTCCGTTGTCCGAAGTGAAGAAGACGACCGTGTTGTCTGCGATGCCGGACTCGCGCAGTTGGTCGAGAATCCTGCCGACGTGTGCATCGAGTCGGGTGACCATTGCCGCGTAGCCCTTGGACGGGTTGGGCCAGATCTCATTCGTGTAGATGCCGTAGTCGGGCACCTCCATTCCGTCGGGCCGGTTCTCGTTGTTCGCGTGGGGGAGCGTCGGCGAGAAATAGAGGAAGAAGGGGCGGTCGCTGTTCTCGCGGATGAACCGCAGGGCATCCTCGGCGAGCAGATCGGCGCTGTAGTCCACGCGCACGGTCGCGACCCCCTGGCCGAACGGACCGGGGTTGGGTACGACATTGCGCAGCGGTTCGCGCACGTCGTTCCGCACGAGGTAATGCGGGTAGTAGTTATGGGCCATGGTCTGATCCACGTAGCCGTAGAAGTAGTCGAATCCCTTGCGCGTAGGCGTGCCGTCGGAACCCTCACTGCCGAGTCCCCACTTGCCGATGAGTCCAGTGGTGTAGCCGGCCGTCTTCAGGACTTCGGCCACCGTGGTGTCCTCCGGCCCGAGATTGATCTTCGCGTTGCCGCGGATGGTGGCGTGGCCGACGTGGAAGCCGGTCATCAGAACGCAGCGGGAAGGAGCGCACACCGTGGAGCCCGCGTAGAACTGCGTGAAGCGCATGCCTTCTGCGGCGAGTCGGTCCAGGTTGGGGGTCTGGATGCGTTGCTGCCCGTAGCTGCCGAGATCCCCATAGCCGAGGTCATCGGCGAGGATGAACAGGATGTTCGGCGGCCGCACCGGCGCGGAGCCCGCCGGCGCCGCGGCTGCAAGCGCGGGGGTGTTCGCGAAAAGAAACGCAGCTACAAGAATCGGAAGCGCTGCGCGATTGGCGCTAGGGGGCCTGACAGTCTTCATGGATCGGGTGGGGTTACCGACTTGGGGTGGGGCAGTGCGAATCCCATCGCTGGGCTGTGCGTCAGTCAACGCCGCCGGGGGGTGGTGGCCATGGGTAGGGCGTTCTGCCGTCCGGCAGAATCCCCAACGCGCCGAGGTCGAATGGGTCAGCCGGCGGCTTGGGGCCGTTCGACTACGCTCAGGCCAGGGACAAGCCGCCCTACCTGAATTGTCGCGGCCAGCGGGAGGCGCGTCGAGTGGCTGCCCGGCCTGGATTCGAACCAGGACTAGGCGAGTCAAAGTCGCCTGTGCTACCATTACACCACCAGGCAAGGAGGGATGCCCGCACGTTGGTCCGCGGCGAATGACGGTCAAGGGCGGAAAACCCACGTAGAGGCTTAGATTTGAAAGGTAAAGCATGCTTGACAAGTGACAAGCATGCTTTACATGGGTCGTACCGTGAAAACCAAATCCCCTCCCAACACGATCGAATCGGTACGGCCGCTGTCCGGCAGCTATTCCTTTCGAAAGGATTTCATGATGAATGGATGGTTCATCGTTGTGGTCGTCTCGTGCCTTGCGGGCCTAATCGTCACATCAAGGATTCCATCGCTCTAGATTGGCTGGAGGGCGGCCATTCTGCTGTTCCCGCTGATTCCGAGCCTGCTCTACGTCCGAAGCTGCGCTCGGTTTGTCAGGGAAATGGACGAGTTTCAAAGGCGCCTGCTTGTCGGCTCATGCCTATGGGCGACGGTTGCTACTCTGTTCGTCGGCGCCGCGCTGTCGACGCTTGCCGAGATTGGCATCCCTCCTGAGGACTTTCCCCACGGCCTGGGGATCGGCGGTTCATGGGGGTGTTTCTTTGTCGTCTGGTTTCTAGTTTCGGCGATTGCGATGCGCCGTTACCGATGAAAAACCGATTGAGGGAATTGCGGACGGAGAAGGAATGGTCGCAAGGCCAGCTGGCCGAAGCACTCGGCGTGTCGAGGCAAACGGTCAACGCGATCGAAACGGAACGCTATGATCCAAGCCTACCGCTTGCGTTCCAGATCGCACGTCTCTTCAAGAGGAGGATCGAGGACGTGTTCGACGACGAAGCGTGACGTGGAGCGAGCCGTGGGCTCTTGGGCTACTTAGCGCGGGCGCTCGCGATGTCCGGGCTCGCAGGATTCACGTCGATGGTGCGCCGCCCAGGCACGAGCACGACGTCCATGTCCTCCATCGGGATGGCCCCAAGCAGGACCTCGTCCCCCATCACGATTGCGCCAACGAATGCGACGCGGTTCCTGAATGCGGTTTTCACCGGGCCGACGTAGGGCACGGTGCGCCTAGACCCGTCTGCCAGGGTGACGTGCCTCGTCTCGACCTTTTCGAGAGCGAGCCGGTCGCGCACCGCCTCGGGCAGCACGAGGTAGACCGACCCGGTGTCCGCGAGTGCCTCGACCTCGACGGGTTCCAGTTCGGGTCTCCGGGGATTTGAAAGCGTGAGCATCGTGGCAATCAGGCCCATCGCGAAGATCTCCCGATTGCCATGGCTTGCAAGCTTCTGAAGCAGCCATGCGAACAGGACGACGGTGGGTTGCGGATAAGGGTTTGCACATCTGCAGAACGGGGATCCTGGGCCGAATCTTTCAGCCGAATCGGGTGAATTCGTCATATCCGACCCGCTCTTGTGCGTCCGGCGCCCTTCTGCATCGTGGCGCCATGTTTGTCGACGAATGCGTGGTCAAGACCTGGGCTGGCGACGGCGGTCGCGGCTGCATCGGTTTCAGGCGCGAGAAGTACGAGCCGTGGGGCGGGCCGAACGGCGGCGACGGCGGCCGCGGGGGCGATGTCGTGCTCCTGGGCGACCACGACACGAACAACCTCATCGACTACAAGTACAAGCCGCACTGGAAGGCCGAGCGCGGCGAGCACGGGCAGGGTTCCGACTGCAACGGGCGGGCCGGCAAGGATGCCGTGCTCAGACTGCCGCTCGGCACCGTGGTCACGGACGAGGCGACCGGAAAGGTCGTCGCGGAACTCGTCGAGGACGGTCAGCGGATCGTCCTCTGCAAGGGCGGAAACGGAGGCTGGGGAAACACGCATTTCAAGACACCCACCAACCGGGCACCGCGCCGCGCCAACCCCGGCCAGTTGGGCGAGAACGGCGTGTATCGCCTGGTGCTCAAGAGCATCGCGGACGTCGGACTCGTCGGTTTTCCCAACGCGGGAAAATCGTCGCTGACCAACGCGATCACCAAGGCCCACCCGCGCATGGCAGCGTATCCGTTCACCACGCTGCATCCGCAGATCGGCGTGATCGATTATCCGGATCCGAGAAATCCGAAGCGCCTGCTGCTGGCGGATGTCCCGGGCCTCATCGAGGGGGCGAGCGAGAACAAGGGACTCGGGCACCGGTTCCTCCGCCACATCGAGCGCTGCGCGGTCCTGGTCTTCATCGTCGACATGGCGGGCGTCGACGGCCGCGATCCCCGTGAGGATTTTGCGACGCTGCAGAAGGAGCTGAAGCTCTACGACCCGGCGCTGTTGAAGAAGCCGCGCGTCGTTGCCGCGAACAAGATGGACCTTGAGTCCGCCGCCGAAAACCTCGCCCGCTTCCGCCGGAAGTACAAGGTGGAGATCGTCGAGATCTCCTGCCTGGCGGGCACCGGTCTCGACAGGTTGAAGAAAGTCCTGTCAAAGAACGTCGCGACGTTCCGCCGGAGCGAAAAAAGGTCGCCACGTCCGGCCGCCTGAGGCAGGTTTTGGCTCACGGCATGGCCTCGGATTACCGATCCCTCCTGATGCGCGCCAACCGCCTGCTTGGCGCGGCGCTCGTCGAGAACAACCTCGTGAAGATCGAGGACCTTGAGAAGGCGAACGAGCGCCTCCTGGAGATCATTGCGGCTAACCAGATCCGCCAGACCACGGTGCTGGGGGTGCTGGCCTACGAGATGAAGGTGCTCCGGGAGGACGATGTCCTGCACTATGCCGTCGAGAACGAGGGGCTCGGCCTCATCGACCTGCGGCACTACGACATCGCTGAAGATGCCCGCAAGAACCTCGATATCGGGGCCTGCTGGGCGACCTGGACCGTTCCCTTCGACAAGGAGGAGGATTTCCATTTCGTCGCCACCGCCTACTACCTCAGCCCGGCGGTGCGCACGTTCTGGGAAAAGCAGCTCGAGGGTCCGATCATCTGGTACGGTACCACGCTCGACGTGCTCGCGGACTACATGGAAAAGCTCGAGAAGGAATCGAAGGCCCAGGCAGCCGGCGGCACGCGCTCGCCCTTCTCCGTTTCGAATCCTCCGATCCAACCGGCTGACGGCACGGCGAAGGCCGCATCGCCCGGTTCCCCGTCCGCCGTCGCCTGATTCCCGCGCCATGCCACTCGGAAAAGTCCAACGGCAGGTCGTCGGCAAGCTCGAGGAGATGGGCAAGCTGACCAGTGACCAGAAGGGGGCGATCGCCGCGGTACCCGACGACCTCAGCGGCAACGCCTTGGACAAGCTCCTGCAGGAGGACTACGGCATCACCGCATTTCAGTGCCTGGTCGCCAAGGCCCGGGCACTCGGCCTCGCGCCGATCAATGTCGCCCGCTACCGGATGACATCGGAGACGTTCGAGCGGATCCCGCAGGAGTTCTGCCAGGAGAACGTGGTCCTGCCCGTTGGTCATGTCGGCGATTTCCTGCTGATCGCCTTTGCCAATCCCTTCGAGCTGACGGTCTCGACCAAGATCCAGGAAATGACCGGAAAGCGGGTAATCTGCCTGCTCGGTCGCGAAAAGGACATCCTCGAGAAGTTCAACAAGGGGGCGGAACGCCCCGCGGGATTCGACGATGTCGTCCAGCAGATCGGCGTGGAGTTCGGCGCCGAGGGCAAGGGCGAGCCGGGGGAGGAGGACGTCAACGAGGACTCGGGTCCGATCATCCAGCTGAGCAACCGGATCATCGAGGACGCCTACTTCGCGGGAACTAGCGACATCCACATCGAGCCCCAGGAAAAGGAGATCATCGTCCGCTACCGCATCGACGGCGTGTGCCAGGAGAAGCTCCGGCTGCCGGCCAAGGTCGGTCCCGCGCTGGTCGCGCGCCTGAAGATCATGTGCAACCTCGACATCGCCGAGCGCCGGCTGCCGCAGGACGGAAGAATCATCTTCAAGCACTACACGAAGAAGTCGCTCGACATCGACCTTCGCGTCTCGACAGCGCCCCTCAACCACGGCGAGGGCGTCGTCATGCGTATTCTCGACAAGCAGAAGAGCACCCTCCCGATGACCGCGCTCGGCTTCAGCGAGGAGAACCTGAAAAAGTACCGCGACGTGATCCAGCAGCCCTACGGCATGATCCTGCACTGCGGACCAACGGGCTCTGGCAAGTCGATGACGCTCTACTCGGCGCTGAACGAGATCAATTCCCCCAACCTCGTTATCCGCACCGCCGAGGACCCGATCGAGTACACGCTTGCCGGCATCAACCAGATGCAGATGCACCGGCAGATCGGGTTGACCTTTGCCGCCGCGCTGCGGGCGTTTCTCCGCCAGGATCCCGACATCATCCTCGTGGGTGAGATCCGCGACAAGGAAACTGCGGGCATCGCGGTCGAGGCCGCGCTTACGGGCCACCTTCTCATCAGCACGCTGCACACGAACGACGCCCCGTCGACTGTCGCGCGACTCACCGACATGGGCATCGAGTCGTTCATGATCTCGAGCTCGCTGCTCTGCGTCTGCGCCCAGCGACTCATGCGGCGCGTGTGCAAGACCTGCCGGGTCGTCTACGAGCCCCAGGACCGGGAGCAGGAGATTCTCCAGAAGGGAATCGGGTGGTCCGGGCAGATTTACAAGGCCAACAGCAAGGGCTGCCCGAAGTGCGGAGGCAGCGGGTACAAGGGCCGGGTCGGCATCCACGAGCTCATGATTTCGAACGATGAGATCGTTCATGCCATCAACCGGGGTGCAGAGGCCAACGAGCTGAAGAAGATCGCGATGAAGGCGGGCATGAAGACGCTGCACCAGGACAGCCTGCTGAAAGTGCGCGACGGCCTGACGACGCTGGAAGAGGCGATCGCGACCGTTCCGCCGGACATGTAGTCGGGAGGGTGAAGGTTTGATGTAGCCCTGCCGGGCTTGCCTCGGCGAAGTCCCGCAACGCTGGGACGAAGACGGGGACGGCAGGGATCAGCTGGTCGCCCGCCGTTCCAATTGAAATCGCAGGTAAACCGCACGGCCGGATTCGAGGGCCTGATAAGTCGAGCTCTCGGTCGAGCCTCCGAAATACCGCGCCAGGCCGCGAAGGGGGGAGGGAACTCCCTCGCTGATCAAGGCCTCGCGCCGCGATGCATCGGCGCGTATTGCCGCAAGCACGCCCGAGGTCAGGTCCTCCTCGGTTTTCACGGCGAATGGCGCCGTGACGAGCGCGTTGCGGAACTTCAGCAGCGCGTGTGTTGCGTCCTCCCTCCGGTAGAAGAAATCGCCCACGAGGAGCGTGCCCCCGGGTTTCAGGAGGCGTGCCATCTCGGCGAGGAACGCAGGTTTGTCGGGAATGCAGTGGGTGAGCTCGACGCAGAGCACGACATCGAAGCCGGCATTAGGGAACGGCGTTGCCAGAGCACTGCCGGAGTGGAACTCGATGCCCTGCTTTGCGAACTGGCGCCGGCACCAGCGCACGGACGCGCCGGCGTAGTCGAGACCGACCATGCGTGCCGGGCGAAATCGCTCGTGCAGCAGCAGGCATCCGCCACCGCGGCCGGAACCGATCTCGAGCAAGTGCCGCCCTTCGAGGGAAACGCCATCGACCATGCGAAGGTAGAGGCCCTCGCCACCCGCCTCGTCGGAGCTGCCGGCTGGGCTCGGCGAGTCCGGGTCGACCCAGCCGCAATTCATCATGCGCCAGCGCCGGTTTCCGCGGAACGCGATGCCAATGCCGTTGTAGAACGCGCGCCGAAACCAAGGTCGTCGCCAGAGCCAGGCGAAGCCGCGCTCGACGGGTGACTTTGCGGCGGACATGCCCGGCTGGTAGCCGCAATCGGCGGCGAACACACGAACAATTTGCCGACAGGGAGGGCGCGATTTGTGCCTTGTTACTTCGATCCCGTCCCATGGTATCGGGGCATGGTGCCCCCCATCGTTGCGGCCCTTCTCGCCCTGAAGGTTGCCGGAGAACTATTCCTGCAGGCCCTGAACCGCGGGGAGGTTCGTCGTCGCGCGGCGTCTCCCCCTGAGGGGGTCGAGAAGATCATGGATGCGGCCCTGTTTGCGCGTTCTGCCGAGTACACTCTCGCGAAATCCCGCTTCGCCTCGATTTCCGACATTGGCGATGCCCTCGTCCTCGCCCTGGCACTTTTCAGCGGCGTGCTTCCCTGGCTTCATGGCTTCACGGCGTACTGGGCGGGGCCTCAGGCAGCCTGGGGCGATGCCTGCTTCATCCTGATGGCGGCGGCCCTGCTTTCCGTCCCGGGGCTGCCGTTCGAGTGGTGGGAGAAGTTCCGCATCGAGCAGCGCTTCGGCTTCAACAAGTCAGGGCCCGGACTCTGGATCGCCGACAAGGCAAAGGGCCTCGCTGTCAGTGCGGTCATCGGGTTTCCGCTCCTCTGGGGGCTGCTGGCATTGGTCCGGATCGCAGGATCCGCCTGGTGGATCTGGGGATTCTGTCTCCTGTTCGGCTTCCAGCTTCTCATGGTGGTCCTCTACCCGAAGCTGATCCTTCCGCTCTTCAACAAGCTCACGCCGCTGCCCGAGGGAGAACTTCGTTCGGATCTCTTGGCGCTTGCGGATCGCACCGGATTCAAGGCGCGCACGATCGAGGTGATCGACGGGTCGAAGCGATCGGGACACTCAAACGCCTACTTCACGGGGTTCGGACGTTTCCGTCGGATCGTGCTGTTCGATACCCTGCTGGAACAGCTCGAGCCGGGCCAGATCCGTGCGGTGCTTGCGCATGAGATCGGACACTACCGCCTCGGACACATCCCGCGCATGCTGATTCTCGGCGCTGCCCTTCAGTTCGGGGGATTTGCCGCGCTCGGTTGGCTGTTGCGCTCGGACTGGTTCAACCCGGCTTTCGGGTTTGCGCCCGGCGATACCGGCCCGGCGATTCTTCTGTTCGGCCTGCTCAGCGGCACGGTGACCTTCTGGCTGTCCCCGCTCCTGAATGCGCTCTCGCGCAAGCATGAGTACGAGGCGGATGGTTTCGCCCGGAAAGCCGTCGGGGGCCCTGCTTTACTGATCGGTGCCCTGCACAGGCTCGCACAGAAGAACCTGTCGAACCTGACGCCGCACCCGCTATTCAGCGCGTTCCACTATTCCCATCCGACTCTTCTCGAGCGGGAACGCGCATTGAATCGGGGCTGAGGTTTCCGCCGGATTGCCGGCTCATTCAACGCGCGAGCCGTTTCAACCGGCGGCGATCGCGCTCCCATCGCTTGAGAGCTGATTTCAGCGAGTTCCGGGCATCCTTGTCGGCAGCGCGCCGCAGGCGGTCGGCGGCCGCGCCCTTGGGCGTCCCGCTTTTCCTGAGGGCATCCACCATCGGCCGATAGTCGGTCACCTTGCCGATTCGATCCGCCAGCCGATCGATTCGCTCGTGAAGGCGGCGGACTCGCCTGCCGAGCGCGGGTTCCGTGGCGGCGAGCAGTTCGCGAAGCACCACGATGCGTTTGCTCCACTCGTGGATCTTCTCGAGGTCGCTTCGGGTGCCGACTGCGTGTCCTGATCGGATCGCCTTCCTAGCGGAATGTCGCAGCGTACCCCGCAGGTCGCCGGTGCCGCCGGTCGGCACATCGAGGGCGCTGATGGCGAGCGCCAATGCCCTGCGGCGGCGGTGCCATCCCGCCCACCAGGCGTCAGAGCGCTTAGGCATGGGCAACCTGGCGACGCGGAGCGCGACCTTGCGGGCGTCACCGGAGGTCTTGTCTGCCAGGAACCGGGCGCCGCGCGCTGCAATCGTCGCGTCGCGCATCGGGGACAGTTCACGGGTAATTTGCGCTGCCCGGTGTCGAAGTTCCCGGGCGCCCTCGATCTCTGCCCGCTCGGCGATCCTCAGGAGAGCTCGGGCACGCTTGAGTGCACGGCGGGCACGATGGACACCGGCCGGGCCAAGCGCCCCGCGGGCCGGGATTTCCCGTATCAGGATTTCGTCGATCCCCAGAGGGAACCGGACGTCGCCTTTCCTTTTGCGGGCCACCCGGACGTCCTCGTAAGAAGCTGCTTCAGTGTCAAACGCCGGGGCTGGGGCAGCAGGACGAATCGGCCGCCAATTCCATGAAAGTTTCGGGCTCTCTGCTCCGTTATTGATACATGATTGAAACGAATCGATGGCGGCTTTTTCGGGCGATGGTCGTCGGACTGCAGCTGGTGCTGTCGGGCATTGCGCACGGCGAGACGCTTCGAATCGCGACCTGGAACGTGATGAACTACGTCGCAGTCGACCGAGTAACCTCCGAGGGATGGCGTCCGGAGTACCCCAAGCCCGAGGAAGAGAAGACTGCTATTCGCAGGGTCCTCCGGCACATCGATGCCGACATTCTCATTCTCGAGGAGATGGTGCCATTGCCGTACCTCCAGGAACTCCAGCGGGATCTCGCCTCAGAAGGCCTGCATTATCCCTTGGCCCTGCTTGTCAATGGACCCGATGCCGATCGGCATGTCGCGCTTCTGTCGCGCCGTCTCCTCGTCGGCTACCGCCTTCATGAACACCTGCCGATCGGCTACCTCGGCAGGGGAGATTCGGTCAGCCGCGAACTGCTCGAGGTGTCAGTCAGCACCGAGGCCGGTGAGATCACATTGTTCGGACTTCACCTCAAGAGTCGCCTGACCGTCAGCGATGACGACCCGGAGGCCCGGGAGCAGCGGGTGGCTGAGGCTTTGGCCGTGCGGGCGGTGATCAGCCGGCGTTTCCCATTCCCAGGGTCGGGGCGGTTCCTCGCGCTTGGCGATGTCAACGACACGCGGGACAGTCGCGCGCTGCGCCTCCTCGCCACGCGGGGATCGACCGTCCTGATGGCTCCCGTTCCGGCCCATGACTCAAGGGGCGAAACGTGGACGCATTTCCATGGCTCAAGCGACACCTATTCGCGGGTGGACTACATCCTCGCGTCTCCGCGTCTGCAGTCGGCGGTACGATCGGGCGTAGCCCAAGTTGTCGACACGCCTGACGTATTGGTCGCAAGCGACCATCGTCCATTGGTCGTGACCCTGGACCTTGAGCTGGAGGCCTTGCCGGCGGTCAGGGAGCCGTGACGGTGACCGGTATCGTAATCTCGCCCGCGCCGTATCCGCGTAGATAAAGCGCGCCCTGGCCCGGACGTCCTCCCTGCACGTTGACCGTGATGACGCTCTGGCCCTGGGGCACGATGACCTCGGGCATGATCACGCTGTCGGGAACGTCCGTGGTGACGTCGAGCAACACGCCGCCCGTCGGGGCGGGCGAGGGCAGGCTGAAGGTGAGGGTCTGGCGCTGGCCGGTTGTCATGGCCAAAAAGGTCGGGCTCACCTGGGCGCCGGAAGGGTCGACCCTGAAGGTGCCGATCGTGGTCGTTCCGCCGCCGCCGCCGAGGGCGACGCGGTAGTTCCGGTTTGCCTCGAGCGCAGGGACAAAGAAGGCGATGGCATTCGGCGATTCGTAGACGGTGCGGGCGGGATTGCCCTCCACGTAGATCACGTCCTGCTGCGAGAAGCCCCGGCCGACGACGCTGATCCGGGAGCCGACTGGCCCGCGATTGGCAATCATCGAGAGCACATTGCGGCTCACGATGCTCGTGCGCTGAAGCTCGGTGAACGCCTCGCGCTCCGTCCGCCGTCCGCTGACCTCAACGGTGTACTGGACGACGTAGTAATAGGCCAACTCCGTGCGGCCCGCGGGCAGCTGGTACTCGATCTCAAAAATGCCGTCGCCGATCGCGCTCGGCGTCATTGGGAAGTCGCGACCGTCGATCACGATGCGGGCATCGACTGAGCCCGGGACCACCGCAGTTGCCCGGGAATCGGCCCGGAGCTGGAGCGTGTAGATGCTCGAGGGGTTCTCCGGCAGCGTGGGCGGCGTGAGATTTGTCAGCGTGTATTCGCAGCCCGAAAGGAGCAGCAGCGCGGCGCCGGCAACGATCGAGGACAGGATTTTCCTCGCGGGGGAAATTTGGTTCATTTGCATGTCGGTGATGGTAAAACCCGGAAAGGTGCTCGATCGCTAGTAATGAGCCACTTGGCGACAGGGCAAGACAATGCTGAGGCGGAGACGCGCGGACTATACCTGCATGTCCCCTTCTGCGCAAAGACTTGTGACTTCTGTGGCTTTTACCAGACAACACCGACCGCGCCGCTTATCCGGAAGTTCCTCGATGGCGTCGAAAAGGAGCTGGGTATCCTTTCAGGGCGAGGGCCGGTTTCCACGGTATTCTGGGGCGGAGGCACGCCGGGGTTGCTTCCGCCGGAAGCCATTCGCCGCCTTGGCAGCCTGATCTCGGGTTTTTGTGCCAGCGCTCCGGCGGAGTGGTCTGTCGAGCTCGCGCCAGGATCCGTTCATCCGGAACGGCTGGCGGCGCTGCGGGAGATCGGGGTCACGCGGGTGTCCCTCGGGGTCCAGAGTTTCAGCCCCGGCCTGCTCGAGGCAATCGGCCGCCCCCATACGGTGCGGCAGGTCGAAACGGTGTACGCGCGGATCCGTGAGGCGGGCTTTTCCAGCGTGAACCTCGACCTGATGTTTGCGCTGCCGGGGCAGACGGAAGAGGCCCGCGCCGAGGATGTGCGACGTGCGGTTTCCCTTCATCCGGATCACCTCTCGACCTACTGCCTGACGCTTGAGGAGGATACGGCCCTCTGGCTCAGGCTTGCCAAGGGAGCGGGTGGTTTTTCCCGCGAGGCGGAGGCGATCCACTACGAATCGACTTGGCGCCAACTCGCCGAATGTGGCTACGAGCAATACGAGGTCTCGAATTTCGCCCGACCGGGGCATCGCTGCCGGCATAATTTCAATACCTGGCGGATGGGTTCCTGGTATGGGGTCGGCCCGTCCGCGGCGTCGCAGCACGACGGCTGGCGCGGCTCGAATGTCGCCGATCTCGATGCCTGGACGGAGGGGCTCTCGCGAGGATTTCGAGCCGACCGCGATCGGGTGGCCACCACGCCGGAGCTGTTGGCTCAGGACGCCCTCGTATTCGGCCTTCGACTGAACGATGGCGTTGATACGGGACCTTGGCGCACGGTCAGCCCCGGTGTCGCGTGGAAGCGTGTCGACGAACTCGTCGGGTGGCTGGAGGAGGAGGGCCTCGCCACACGCAGGGGAGACCGGGTTTGGCTGACGGAAAGGGGGCGCCTGCTGGCCGACGCGATAGGCGTCGAGATCATGGAGGCTTTCACGGCGGAAGCGGCCCCGGTATGAACGGATTTGGATTACATTTTATCGAACTGGCGGAGCCGGGGTGCCCGTTGTGCAGTCTACGCTGGATCGCTGCCCCCGATCCGATGTTGTCTTGGCGTAATCCATGAGGGAACCGCTGATACTTCTCGGTCTTTGCCTGGCGACGGCCTCAGCCGGCGCAGCGGAGCGCGTCGAGATCGACTGGCCCACGCCGGGCACCGCATGGCGCGAAAGGCAGGGTCCTGATGCATTCCTGCAGCATGCCGGCACCGGCGACCCCGCGGCCGGCGGATACGGCGGGGTGCGCGAGAACGGCACGCAGTTTCACGAAGGCATCGATATCCGTGCGGTCAGTCGCGACCGGGCAGGAGAGGCCACGGATGCGATCAGCGCCGCGATGGATGGCGTTGTTCGCTATGTGAACACGAGGCCCGGTGAAAGCGCCTACGGGCGCTACATAGTGATCGAGCATCCCGAGGCGGTGCCGCAGGTCTACACCCTCTACGCCCACCTAGCGCGGGTATCCCCGGGGATTGCCGCAGGCGCAGCAGTGACCCGGGGTCAGGTGATCGGCACGATGGGACGCTCTGCGTCCGGCTACACAATCCCGCGCGAGCGGGCGCACCTTCATTTCGAGATCGGACTCTGGCTCACGCGGGATTTCCAGTCCTGGTACAACTTCCGACGGTTCGGCAGCCCAAACACGCATGGGATTTACAACGGATTCAATCTCATGGGGATCAATCCGTTGGATTTCATGAATCGGCACAGGGCAGGCGAGGTGGACAATTTTACCGATTACCTGGCCCGGCAGGAGACAGCGGTACGCGTACGCATCGCGACAGCGATGGTGCCCGACTTCGTACAGCGATATCCGGAGCTGCTTACGAAGCCGATGCCCCTGGTCGTCGCGGGCTGGGATGTCCGCCTAGGGTGGACGGGACTGCCGCTTGCACTGACGCCGCTCGACAGCACGGAGATTGCAGGGCTTGTCCGCAACGAGCCGCGGATCGTCGAGGTTAACCCGGCAGTCCAGGCCAGGGAACGCAGCCGATCGCTCGTCGTGGAACGCCGCGGTGCCTATGCGATCGGCGACGACCTGCGAACGACCCTGCAGCTGCTGTTCGGCCTGCGCTAAACTTTAGCGAACCTCGAACGGCAGCGTGACGGACTCTGAAGTCAGCGTCCGCTGCACATTCTCGAAGATATCAACGTCGAACGGCTTGCCGACATTGTTGCCCGCCAGGTCCTCGATCACGGTTTCGACAACGAGCGCATAGGTACCGGGGCGCCATGCGGCATCAGGCAGGAACGTCCACTGACGCTCTTCCCGGGTGATCATGATCGAGCCGGACACCGGTTCGCCAGTGGGCGCGGTGACTCGGACCATTCGCTGCACCAGTGCATGGTCGATCGGTTCGTCGAAGCCCACGGAAAGGGGTGTGCGCGATCCGGCCTGGGGCGCCGAGATGGTCCATGCGGCCGGATCCGGCGGAGTGCGGTCAGGTTCCACGACACGGAATTCCTTTCTGAACGCATCGGACAGCGGACGGCCGTTCGCATCAGTCCAGTCGCGATCGATCACAAGCGCGTGGGTTTCCCCAATGTGAAGCGCGGAACCGACTTCCTCGAGTGGACGGACGCCGCGCTTGATCCTGCCCGGGTCGAGCAGGAGCGTGACACGCGTCATGCTCGGATCCCAGAGTTCCTCGCCGATCTCAAGGAACGGCAGTTCGATCTCCCGTCCTTCCTGATCCAGCAGGTGGATGTGCCGATAGATGTCACCGCTCTGCATCGGCGCAGAGAAGTGGACGTAGAACTTGAGCAGGTTTTCTGGCAGCACATCGGTGCTCGGAAAGACATTGGTGATGCGGGCCAGGGGAGTGGCTGGGCGCTCCGGAGCCGTGAAGGTCACCATTGTCCGGTTATCAATACCCATCGGCCCCGGCTGACGAAGGACTCCCACGTAGGACAGCCCCGGCTGAAGGGGAAACTGCGGAGTGAAGACGAGAATATCTTCGTTCAGTCGGTAGGAACCGACAATTGCGACGCGCCCGGAAAAATCGCTGGAACGAGGCTGGCCGGGTTCGATCGTGTATACTGCGAAGAGCTCCTGCCAGCGACTGGTGTCCCAGTTGCCAGTGCGCGCCTGAGTCAGTACGTCAGGCTCCAATCCGGTGACTTCGATCCGGTATCGGTAATTCCCTGGGCTCGAATCCTCGTACCAGAATATCGATCGCTCGGTAGCAACAGGGGGACCGCCGTTGATCTGTCGGGTTGAATTGAAACGTCCTCCGCCTGCCGGCGCCTCCGCGGCGTCGACACGGGTAAACGAAAGCGCGCCGCCAGCGGCAAGAGCCGCAGCGGCGCGCAGGACCCGCGCTGCAATGCGCGAGTACTCCGAAATCACGGCAAGAGGCGTGTTTCGAGATTCATTGAGCCACCCGCGTTGTGCAGCACCAGCGCGTGGGCGTTGTCGAGACGATCGAGGTGAGCGATGCCAGTCCAGGTGCTGATGTCCTCGAGGCTGAGATTCTCGTGGCTCTGGACGAGGGCGTCGTCGCTGACCGGGCTTGTGATGCTCTCGGTCCGGTCAAGGTTATCGATACCGATCTTCATCACGCCACGGCTGCTGTTCGCCATGAGCAGGAAGTTGCTGCCGTCCTTCTGGTACACGATCATGTCAATCGGGCGGTTGCCATTGCCGAGCTCCGCGATCGTCTTGCCGCGGACCTGGGCTCCGGGAGTGAGCTCGGACAGCGCGAGGTCGACGAGCGGGGTGCAGGTATAGGCGGCGAGGAGTCGCTGCTGGTTGCCAATGTTCACCGTGGTGAACGTGCGCACCGGGGCACGGGTCTCGAACTGGCCGTCGGAACCGTGGTAGATCTCGATGCCGGTATTGGCGACGTTCGTCGTGAACGGGTAGGGGATGGAGCGAAGGGTGGAGGCGAATTCCTCGTTGGAGAGGCCTGCGACGATCACCTTGCCGTCTACGAAGGCGATGTCGGTGATCGACTCCGAGCGGGGGTTTGTCCGGGCGCTCGGGTTGTCGGCAGGGGCGTTCGAGAACGAGACCTGCGATTAACGGACGTTGTCGAGCGAAACGACCGAGAGTTCGCCGTCGAGATTGACGCGGACCAGCACGGGCATCGCCCCGACACTGCGGCCGCGGGAGACCGCGAGGTAAGCCTGGCGGGAGACCGGGTTGACCGCGACGTCGTTGATCAGGATCTCGGATGCCGTGGTGCCGAGCAGCGCGGCTACCTTGGCGTCGATGCCCTCAACCGCGATGCGTTTTGAGGCATCGCCGGGAGTGGTGTCGCCGGTCGCGATCGCAAAGATCGCTGCGGAACGTGTGTCGCCTGCGAGCAGGACGCCGTCGGGGCCAAAGGCGAGGGGCCCGATGGACTAGAGATTGGGATTGCCCATTTGCATACCGGCGGTGCCGGACATCTGGGCGGCGGCGGTGGCGATACCGAACGTGCAAAGCACGGCTGCAATTCTTAGCGGTGACAGGGTCATGGCTTGCTGGGGTTGGGGCACGAAACTCGCGCCGGATGATTGTGAGTATGAATCGGTCTTGGTCGGGGACCTGCCGGGTCAAGTTGAAGGTCCCCGCCATGCTGTCAGGGCGGGCTCTACCCGGGACCTGCGTGAGAGCCTCAGTGGGCCGGATTATTCCGGTTCCTAGGCGGGTGAGGACCGAGGTCAACTGCGGGGCTGCAGGCGGGCGAGCAGTTCCTGAAACTGCGGTTGATTGCGCAGAATCTCGAGGTCCGGGTCGTTGGACAACCATTCGAGGTCCGCGTATCCAAGGTCCACCGATTTCCTGAGGGCGCGCAGCGCGTCGGCCTTGCGTCGGCTGAGCGCCAGGCTGCAGGCGAGATTGTAGTGGGCCGTGGCATTGTCCGGCTGGAGCCGGACGAGACGCCGGTCCAACCGGAGGCCGTCCGCAACGCGGCCCTGGTGCGTGTAAAGCCCGCCGAGCAACTCGATCACGTCGGTGTATCCCGCGTAGCGCCGGAGCACTGACTCGTAAAATCCAATTTCGAATTCGGGATCCCGGTCTTTGGGTCGGCTCATGGCGTTCGCTCAGGCTCGCCGCGGGCACTTTCCCGTGCTGCGCCATGAATCGCAGTGGGCGCTGACCTGCAGCCTCTGCGAAACGGGTGTGAGGCCGAGCTTCGAGGAAACTGTGCTGCCGTACCATTCCATGAAGGGCGCGCTGATCTCGAAGATCCGGTCGCAATCGAGGCAGACCACCTGGGCGACCTGCGTCGAGCCGCCCTCCTGGTTGGGACGGTAGAACTTCTCGCCGGTGCCTATGTCGACCTCGCGGAGTAAGGCGCTCTCAGTCATGATCGGCAGGGTGCGGTAAACGGTCGCCCGCGAGACAGAGCTGTCTATTGCGCGGGCGGACTCGAGCAGCTGCTCGGCCGTAAAGTGGTCCTTCCGGGCCAGCGCGGCATCGAAGATCGCCAGGCGCTGGTCCGTCACGCGCAGCCCCTTCCTGGAAAGAT
The DNA here is from genome assembly GCA_038144975.1 of Candidatus Salsuginivita brisbanensis. GTDB lineage: Bacteria > Verrucomicrobiota > Verrucomicrobiia > Opitutales > Opitutaceae > Salsuginivita > Salsuginivita brisbanensis. The sequence continues at coordinate 358,390 of JAYQOU010000001.1, forward strand.
AGACGCGAAACTTCTCCCGGGCTGCGGTCGTGCTCACGAAGGTCACTGTCCTCGGGCCGCCCGGATCGTGTCAATGCCTTCCCGAATCGTGCTCGTCCTCGTACTCTTTCTCGTTCTTGAACCGATGGCTTCCAATGCGTGATTCAGCGGATACCGACTGAACTGTTTCGGCTAAGTCCGGTTGCGGCACGCTTGCGAAGCGTGGCCGTTCCGCGCATCAACGCCACGTGATCGTTGGCGTCCATCCCCTCGCAGGCTTCGACAAGCTGCTGCATTACCGGGTGCCCGACGACCTGGTCGAGGGTATGGCGGCGGGGTCGCTGGTCAGGGTGCCGGTCCGTCGTCGGATGTCGCTAGGGATCGTGGGCGAGATCGGATCGCCGAAGGACTTTCCGTTGGATCGGCTCAAACTTGTCGCCCAGCTGGTGCATCCCTTCCCGGTGCTGCCGCCGGACCTGCTGCAGCTCGCGCGCTGGATGTCGGGCTACTACGCCTGCGGCCTCGACACGGTAATCGAGACCATGCTGCCGCCGCCGGTGCGCAACGGGGCGTCGGTCCGACGGGAACGCATGCTCGTGATCGGCGACCGGCTTGCCGCGGACGAGGTCGAGGCGTTGCGCCGGCGGGCGCCGGCTCAGGCGCGGCTCTACGCCTTCCTGGCCCAGCAGTTCCAGCCGGTTTCCCGGGCGGCAGCGCTTTCGCGGCTCGGGGTGACGTCTGCCATTGCCACGGCGCTGGTGAAGCGTGGGGCTGCGCGCGAGGAAACCCGAATCGTTTCGCGCGAGGCCTATGCCGATGACCTGGAGTCGGGGGAGTTGGTCGCCGCGCAGCCGAAGGTGCTCAACTCGGAGCAGGCGGACGCGGTGGGCGCCGTCGACCGCCAGCTGCATGCCGGCGGCTTCCACACGAACCTGCTTTTCGGGGTGACGGGCTCCGGCAAGACGGAGGTGTACCTGCACGCGATGCAGACCGTGCTGCGGGCCGGTGGCGGCGTCGCTTTCCTGGTGCCGGAAGTGGCGCTGACGCCGCAGACGGTTGCCCGGCTGCGCGCGCGGCTGGCAGCCATCGCGCCCGGGCACCGCTGCGTGGTTTGGCATAGCCATCTCGGCGAGGGGGAGCGGCTCGATGCCTGGCTCGCGCTCGCATCAGGCGAGGCGCGAATCGTTGTCGGCGCCCGTTCGGCGGTGTTTGCGCCGGTGAGGGACCTCCGGCTCGTGATCGTCGACGAAGAGCATGAGCCGGCGTACAAGCAGGACGAGACGCCGCGCTATCAGGGACGGGATGTCGCGGTGATGCGAGCGAAGCTTGCGGGTGCGGTCTGCCTGCTCGGCTCGGCCACTCCTTCGCTCGAGAGCTGGGCAAACGTGGAGGCAGGGCGGTACGGCCTGCTGCAGCTGACCAAGCGGGTGGATTCGCGGCGGATGCCCCACATCACGATCGTGGACCTGCGCATCGAGGCGGCGCGACAGCGGAGCCTGGCCGCGCTTTCACGCCCGCTCGTCGAGGCGATGCAGGCCCGGCTTGAGCGGCGCGAGCAGATGATCCTGTTCATCAACCGGCGCGGCTATTCGTCGTCGGTGCTGTGCACGAAGTGCGGCCATGTCGAAGGCTGCCATCACTGCAGCATCGCGATGACGTATCACCGGACGGACGAGACAATCCGGTGCCACCTTTGCGGCGACCAGCGCGTGGCGCCGCTCCGGTGTCCGAAATGCGGTGCGCCCGAGATCCGCTGGCGGGGCCTCGGCACGCAGCGGGTGGAGGAGGCCGTGCGCCGTGTGCTTCCCAGGGCGCGCATCGAGCGCATGGATGCCGATGCCATGACCCAGCGGCATCGCTTTCGGCGGATCCTCGGCGAGTTCCGAGCCGGCCGGATCGACGTGCTCGTCGGCACGCAGATGATCGGCAAGGGCCTCGATTTTCCGAATGTCACGCTGGTCGGCCTGGTCGATGCCGACATCTCGATGCATGTGCCCGACTTCCGGGCGAACGAACGGACGTTTCAGCTGCTCGTCCAGGTCGCGGGACGCGCGGGCCGTGGGGACCGGGCGGGCGAGGTGATCGTGCAGACCTTCACGCCACGAGCGGAGGTCATCCAATTCGCGCGCCATGCGGATTACACGGGATTCGCCGCAGCGGAGCTGAAGCAGCGCCGCGATTTTCGATATCCGCCGTACCGCCACCTGATCCATCACCTCTTCCGAGGGCGAAATCCCGACAAGCTACGCTTCTTCACCGAGCAGTGGGCGAAGCGCGTCGAGGCGGAACTCGGCAGTCGAGTCGAGTTGAGGGGCCCTTCGCCGTCGCCGATCGAGAAGATCAAGGACGACTATCGCTGGCAGCTCTGGTACTTCACGTCGTCGGTCAGTAAGGTGATGCCCGACCTTCAGAAGCTGCGGAGGGAATTTCGCTGGCCTGACGACGTCACGGAGATCCTCGATGTCGATCCCGGGGACCTGACGTAGATTGTAGATTTACGATTTCCGATTCTGGATTTGAAGAAGCGCGGAGTTGAGAGTTTTCGGCCGGGCCAACGCGGATCTCAGCCAGACTCGTGCAGTTGAACCGCGAATGGACGCCAATGCAGGCGAATGAAAGGGCGGGTGGTTCGGAGCTCACGATCGATCCATCATTCGGTGGGTAGATCCCCCACTGGCTGTCCTCGGCTTCTCTCTCGGCCATTGGCGTTCATTAGCGTGAATCAGCGGTTACGAACTGAATTGTTCCGACTTCGGATTCAAAAAAACGGGGGAGCCGTGATCGGCTCCCCCGCGGAAAAGAACTGCGAATGCAGCCGGACCTCAGAGGTCCTTCAGCATGATGTTGCGGAACTCCACGCGGAACGCGGGACCAGTGTGCATCTGGAGTGCGAGCAGGCCGCTCAAGGCGTAACCGAGGCTGCCGTCCCTGCTCTCGTCGATGGCCATGGTGGTCATGCGGCCGTTGTAGAGGACGGCAATCAGGTTGCCCTTCGCGATCACGTGGAGTGAATTCCACTCGCCGGGTCCCTTGATCGCATCGGGAATCGCGTCACCAAGCATGCCGACCAGTGTCGTGCCCTCGGGCGAGCGGCGTACGATCTGGCCCTGGCGGGTGACGTGTCCTCCGCTGGCCTCACCATAGATGAGCCCCGTGCCGGTGCCGCCGGCGTTGACAAAATCGACCTGATAGCCGGCGATGCCCCAGCGGCGCTCTGTTGCAAGCGGGTTCGTCTCGGAAGCGGCGTCCATGCGCTTGCGGCTGCGTATCTGTACGCCGCTGTTGCCGGCGGCCTCAGCGAAGCGGTAGTCCATCTTCAGCTCGAAGTCGGCGACCACGCCGTCCCAGATCAGGAAGGTGTTCTGCTCGACGCGATTCTCCTCGGTGCTTTCAGCGACGATGATTCCATTCTGGACGCTCCAGAACTTCGGGTCGCCGTCCCAGCCGTCGAGCGTACTGCCGTTAAACAGCGCCCGGAAGCCGGCTGTTCCGTCGGCAGGAGGGGGCGTGGCACCGCGGCCGCCGCCACCACCTCCACCGCCGCCGCCACGTCCGCCGCGTCCGGCGGCCTGGGCCTGTTCGGCGCCGCCCATCTGTTGGGCGAGGAGGGGAGCGCCTGTGGTTACAATCAATGCGGCGAGGGCCGCGGCCTGGATCTTGCCAATCAATGCATGCATTCGGGGTTGGGGGTTCGGGTTTCAGTGTCGGGCGCCGAGGGGTTCGGCGCCCCCGAAGGGGTTGAAGCAAACAAGTTAGCGGCGTGCTTTTGGCACAGGCAAGCGGGGATTCCCTGCGTCAACCTGACCGTTCCGAATGGATGCGTTCAAACGGGCAAATGAAAAACGGGAGCCGTTGCCGGCTCCCGTTTGGGAAATGAATTACTGCAGAACGCGATTACTGCCCGCCACGGCCACCGCGGCCCGCGGGAGCGGCCGTCGGAAGCTTCGTCAGGTCGTCCTCGCCGATGTTCTTCAGGTAGACATTGCGGAACTCCAGGCGGAACGGAGCGCCAACATGCATCTGGAGGGCGAGCAGGCCTTCCTGTGCGAACTGGGCGCCGGTCCGGTTTTCGTCCACGAGGAACGCGGTCATGCGACCGTTCACGAATGCCGCGATGACGTTCTGACGTGCAATGATGTGGTAGGTGTTCCACTCGGGGCTCGCGTTGATGGCATCGGAGGCTGCGGTGCCGAGGTTGCCGATCATGCGGGTGCCGTCGGCCGTGGCGCGAACGGCACTGGCCTGGGGCAGGAGGCCGAAGCCGCCACCCTCGGTGTAGACGACGCCGGAGCCGGTTCCGCCGGCTGCCACCATGTCCATCTGGTATCCGGAAATGCCCCACGGGCGGGTCTCGACATCGGCCATGCGGCTGCGGAACTGGACGCCGCTGTTGCCGCCGCCGGTTGCGAAGCGGTAGTCAACCTTGAGCTCGAAATCCTTCACGTTGCCGCCTTCCCAGATGAGGAAGGTGTTGCCGGGGAAGTTCTGGCCCACGACGCGCTCGGTGGTCGACTCGGCGACGATCACGCCGTTCTGGACACTCCAGAACATGGGGTCGCCGTTCCAACCAGTGAGGTCGCGTCCATTGAACAGCGAGGTGAAGCCCTCATACGAGTCGGGCTGGATGTTTCCACCACGTCCGCCGCCGCCGGCACGGCCGGCAAATGCGACGGCCTGCTCTGCGGAGAGGGGCCGGAGGAGATCCTGCACGCCGGCGATCGCGTCTGCACGGGCATTGGCGAGGGCGAGTTCCGCGGCAGAAAGTGCGGCGGCCTTGGCCCGGATGTCGGCGTCGTTGCGCGGGGTCGCGAGGCTGGCGCCCACGAGCGCCGAGCTGGCCTCGGTGACCGCCTGCTGCAGTTCCGCTGGAATCTGCATGGTGCCGAGCGCAGCAGTCTGGGCGGGGTTCAGGGGGGTGACGGCGGGGCCGCCCCGGCCACCACGGCCTTGGGCCTGTGCGAACGCCGCGCCGGCAACCAGTGCCAGAAGGACGGCGGTAATACGGATATGTTTGGTCATTCTCATGGAAGGATTGAGGTTATGGTACTCAGCTTGAGGCAGTATTCATTGCCCGGCGGCAATTCGGGGTAGGCCGAGGGGCGGGGATTCGACCGGAGGATAAAAGAGGCCGGCCCGCCACTTGGGCAACCTGAAACGCCCGACAGGGCGCGTTTTGAAGCGGGCACGAAAAAGCCGCCGACCCTGCGCAACAGGGCGGCGGCTTAGTAGGGAGTAATTCGATATCTCCGCGCTGCGGGTTATTCGCCGAGGTTCCGCAGGTAGACGTTGCGGTACCAGACCTGACCGCTGCCCTCGAGTTGGAGGGACAGGATTCCCTGAAGCGCGCGGCGTTTCGGATCGTCGTCGATGGTCACCGAGATCACACGTCCGTTGATGATGTGGATCAGCGTGTTTCCATGGGCGATGATGTGGACCTGCTGCCAGTCGCCATCGAGACCGTTGTGGGGGTGAATGGCGTCCTGGACTGCCGAGTCGTCGGTCAGGGAGCCGATCCGGAAATTCACGCCATTGGGCATCATGCGAACGATGGAACCGGGCGCAGTCACGATGCCGCGTCCCTGGCCTTCATAGAGCTGGCCGGTAAAGCGGTTGTTCGAATCGAGGTCGAACTGGTAGCCGCTGATCTGCCATGGATTGCCGTTGATGCCGGCGGCCTGGGCCTGTGCGAGGGTCGTGATGCCGGCAGGCAGGGCCTGGCCGCGGGGATCGGCGACCGCCGCCATGTGATTCCGGCTGTTTCCATCGAGCGGGGTCTCGGCCGGCTTGCGGTGCGCCGCGTTAAGCAGACGGCTCCGATACTGAATGCCGCCGTTCGCCCCGGTGGCGGAGATCTTGAACTCCACCTTGAACTCGAAATCCCGGAGGATGTGACCGGGTCCGATGTAGTGAATGTGGTGCTGGCCGGGTGTGAGGGTCGTGTCGGCGTGGATATAGCCATTGTCGATCGACCAGACGTCGGACTCGTAGTCCCAGCCGTTAAGCGTGCGGCCGTCGAACAGGGCAGTGAAGCCACTGTAGTCGCCGTACGCCGCCTCGGGAGAGCCGCCTCCGAAGCCGCCGCGACCGCCTCCGCCGGCGGCACCGGCGCGCTGGTCGCGATAGTCTGCTGCCTGTGTCGGTGAGAGTCGGTCGGCGGAAGCCTGGAAACTCGCGAAGACATCCGCCCGGGCAATCGCAAGCGCCATCTCGGCTTCCGCGAGGGCGCGAGCCCGTGTGTCGATGGCACCGCGGTTGGCGGGAGTGGCAAGAGCCGCCGCCGTCAATTCGGTGCGGGCGGCGTTCACGGCTGCGATCTGGGCATCAAGGGAGTTCTCGAGACCGGCGATGCGGACCTGCTGCATGACGGTGAGGGGCTGCTGCTGCGCGAGTGCGAGGGACGCGCCCGTCAAGATGGCAAGCGCGGCGGCGAATTTGAATCGGGATATCATGGTGAAACGTGTTTGTGGCATTGAGGGTTGAAACCGGAGGGTGGCTGGAAAAGCACGACGAACGCGATTACCCGAACGATCGGAATCGATATCCGTGCGACTTGTTTCAGGGCAGGGCACCATGAGTCCACATAGGCAGGTTCGAACCCGGCAAAGGCAAAATCCACTTTCACTCGGTCAGGCGGGTGCGCGCCAGGTTCTGTATGCCCAATAAAAAGCGCGGAGCCTTTCGGGCTCCGCGCGATGAGTTTGGATCGAGATCGACTCAGAGGTTCTTGAGGTAGACCTGGCGGTACCAGATCTGACCGGTGCCCTCGAGTTGCAGCGAGAGGATGCCCTGCTCGGCGCGACGTTCCGGATCGTCGTCGTAGGCGATCATGAATACGCGGCCATTGAGCATGTGGACGAGCACGTTGCCCCGGGCGATGACCTCCGCGTAATTCCAGTCGTTCGGCCTTCCGAATTGCTGGTAGGGAATGTCCGAGGTCTTTCCGATCTTCAGCGTTTGGCCGCCCGGCGCGAGGATGATGGTCTCTCCGGAGTTCGCGACGACGCCGCGGCCCTGTCCTTCATAAAGGGAAGCGGTGTTGTTGCCGGTGATGTCGAACTGGTAGCCGCTGATCTGCCAGGCGTTGCCGCCGCCGCCGCCGCCGGCGTTCGGCTCGACGATCCCGGCCGCGGTCGCCTGGGCCATGGTGGTCACATTGGCCGGGAACCGTTTGCCCAGCGGATCGCGCATGGCTGCGAAATGATTGCGGCTTGTCGCATTGCCGTTGGCGCTGTTGCCGAGGGGAGCCTCGTCGTCCTGGCGGCGCGAAGCGTGGAGCAGGCGGCTGCGGTAGTGGATGCCTCCGTTGCCGCCGATGATCTTGAACTCCACTTTCAGGTGGAAGTCCTTCACGATCGGGCTGACGCCGGGGAGTCCCGTGAAGTGGATGTGGTGCTGGCCGCTCGAGTTGTTGACGTTGTCCGAGTGGATGGCGCCCTCGTTGAACATCCACACGTCGGTTTCGTAGTTCCAGCCCGTGAGATCACGACCGTTGAAGAGCGAGGTGAAGCCGGTCATGTCGTCCCACTCGGCCTTCCAGTCGACCGGTGCATTGCCGCGGCCTCCGCGCCCGCCACCGCCGGCAGCGGCAACCGCCTGGGCCGTCGTGACACGATCAAGTGAGGCCTGCGCCATCTGGAACTGGTCGGCACGCGCGTTGGCGAGTGCGGTTTCCGCGCGTCCCAAGGCCTGGACCGCGGACTGGATCGCACCGGCGTTTGCAGGCAGCGTGAGGCTGGCGCGGACGAGGCCTGATTGAGCCGCCGTGAGGGCGGCGGTGAGATCCGCCGACACTTCCATGCGGGCAAGCGCGAGCTGCTGGATGGCGCTGAGGTCGGGGGCCTGGGCTTTGACGAGGGAGGTGCTGATTAGCACCGTCCCGAATAGGACGAACCATTTCCGGTTTTTCATGGATGGGTGAGGGCTGCGCCGGGCCGAAGAACAAGCGCCGGAAGCGCGGTCCCTGTGGGGCAATCGATGGGGGTGTTCGGGATTTCGGCTGCAATCCGGGTCGCGATATCACGACCGTAAATGAGGCCGGAAAGGGGGGCCCGTTTCTGCGCCTAAGCCCAGTCCGCAGCAAGGCGAAAAACTGACTGTGGAGAAGGGGTGGTTTGGCCCTGCTAGGCCAATCCGAGGGTGCGCCGGTAGGAGTCGATATAGAGAGGAACGATGGTTTCCGACGAGAAGGCCGACTTCGCATGCTCCTTCGCTACATCGCCGAGCCGTCGGCGACGATCGGGATCGGCGATCAGGGAGGTCAGCGCGTCGGCGAGCGGGCCGGGTTCCGCCGTGTCTACCAGCATTCCGTTCACGCCGCTCTCGACCACCTCTGGAATTCCCCCGACCGCCCGCGCGACACTCGGGCAGCCCAGTGCCATCGCCTCCAGTATGCTCAGGCAGAAGCTTTCGGTGTCCGACGTGAAGAACCCGATATCGGCGGCCGCGAGGTAGTCCTCAAGATCCGAGACGTTCTCCCTGACGATCACCCGGTCTTCCAGGCCCAGCCTTCGTACACGCTCGACATGGGGCTCGAAGGACGCGCCCGCCAGGATCACGAGGCGAAAGCTGTCCTGAGGCTTTATACGCGCGGCAGCCTCAAGGAGCAGGTCGATGCGCTTCAGCTGCCGGAGGTTCGAGCTGTGGATCAGCATCACCCGGTTGCCGATGCCCAGTTCCTCACGGACCGTCTCGCGTGACCGGACGCAGGGGCGGGGATCGAAGAAATTATGGATCACCTCGATTGGTTTCCGCGGCTGGAGCAGGCGCTCGGTCTCGCGCCGAAGAAAATCTGAAACGGTCGTGATCGTGTCGGAGCAGTCGAGGGCGTGCCGTATGGCTGGTCCGTATCCCGGATCGCGTCCGAGCAGTGTCGTGTCGGTACCGTGGAGCGTCGTAATGACCTTTGGTCGCTTGTCGGGAGGCAACATGTCGCGCGCCAGGATCGCCGCAGTCGCATGTGGAACCGCGTAGTGGACGTGGAGGATGTCGAGCGCGTTCCTCTCGCTCACCTCAGCCATCGTGACTGAAAGAGGCAGGGTGTAGTCGGGGTACTTGAAGAGTGCGTAATCGTTTACGTCGACCGCATGGAAATGGAGTCTTGGCTCGTTTGTCGGCAGCCTGACTGGCCGGTCGTAGCTGATGAAATGTACCTCATGTCCCAGCTGGGCGAGCGACGTGCCGAGTGCCGTTGCCAGGATGCCGCTGCCGCCGACCGAGGGATAGCAGGTGATGCCGATCCGCAGTTCTCGTGAGTCGCTCATTCAGAATCGACGTGCCGATCGGAGAAGCGGATCCAGCGATCCGAAGACCGGAGGGTCGTTTGGAAAGAGGGGCAGGGCGCATGCCACTCCCGCCCGGGCGCCCTCGAGGCGGCCGCGCGTAAGCTGCATCTCAACGTAGTTTCTGGTCTTCAGCTGAGACGCGTGGGCTTCCATCGAGCGAGTCCACGCCGCGACCACGGATGGATCAGACACGTCCACGATGATACGCCCGAGGTCCCTAGGCTCCGCATCGGGGGTCACTGCATAGAAAGCCAGTGAGCCGCAGGCGTAAGGCGGGAGCTTCCTGAGTTCTTTCACTCCGCCGTAGCGTGCGAGCCGGGTCGCGTCGCGCACCATGCGGCCCAGCTTGGCATGATCGGGATGCTGATTCTCGACCGTGCTCGGAGCCAGGACGAGCGACGGACGGTGCTTTCGGATCAGCCGCGCCAACGCCAGAACATAGCGGGTGTTTATCTCGAAATGGGCGTCGCCGCCCAGGTTCAGAAACTCGATTCCTGCGCCCAGGGCCTTGGCGGCCGCCCGGGCCTCGCGGGTTCGGACTGCCGGTGTCCCGTTCGTCGCCGACTCGCCCCGGGAGCAGACAACCAGGCGCGCCCGTCGTCCGGATGCGGTCTCAAGCGCGACGATTGCCCCGCACCCAAACTCGACATCGTCGGGATGGGCGCCGAATGCCAGGAGGTCGACGGAGGACGAGGGTTTCATGCCGGCAGCGTGGACAATGTAAGATGGAAACGCACGCCCGGCGCGCGCCTTGTTGGCATTTTTCAGGGTGCCGGGTCGGTCCAGGCCTCGTCCGACCGGTCGATCGGATCACGGGGCACGAAGGTGATCTCCGGTGTCTGGGTGGTGTCGAGGTAGGCCTTCTCGCCAGCGCCGCACACGTAGTGCGTGCAGCGGATGGCCGATTGCATCCAGAGGAGCCGTGAGTCACGCGTCGGACTGACCTGCGCGCGGGTGAAGTCGGAAGATGGGACCGTGACGTAGCAGCTGCCGCCTTCATGGAGGCAGAGCTTGCCGTCGATCATTCGCGCGCGGACCGTTTCCCCCTGGAAGGGCACGTCGACGAAGAAATCGGCGATGTCGCAGGCGGACTCGCGAAGCTTCCGGTCGCTCGAGCGAACGACCCGGATCCCGTCGAGCAGGCCCATGTTCGCGTACATGCCGAGGCAGAAATCGGCGACGCATTCCGCCTCCGTCCGGCGAAACGCCTCAACCGCCTCGGCACGCACGTACTGCGGCAGCTGGCGCAGGGTGGAGGCATGCCAGCCCTCTGCGATCCGCTTGAGGTAGAGTGGCGTGTGCTTGCGCTGCACCTTGCCGCAGAAAGCGAAGTTCATCGCCGCCGTCTCACCCGTGTTCCGGTGACGCAGGATGGTCTGCGTCTCGCGCGGATCATGGTCGCTGTCGTGGCAGAAGTAGACGATCTCGCCCCCGATCTCGGACTGAAGCCTTCGGGCGGTGATGAACTTGGCGACCAGGAATCGACGGGGAAAGAAGCCGCACGGCTGCTGTCCCAGGCAGATGACGGGCGCCTGCGTCATGGTTCATTCAGCGGCTCGGGATGCTCCTCGTGGGGTCCGAGTATGAGCTGAATGAGAATGCTCAGGAGCACGCACAGGCCGCACCCGAGGGGGTTGAGCCACAGGTAGCTCACCCCGGTCACGTCGCTGTTGAAGTAGGCGACGATGATGAGCGCCTGGACGATGATCGCCGACCAGAACACCGCCGTACCACCGACCCGTTTCAGGAAGAACGCGATCAGGAACAGGCCCAGCGGCACGCCGTAGAATATCGAGCCGATGATGTTGCCGAACTCGATCAGGTTCTCGGCCATCCGCACCATGAGGGCGAAGGCGATGGCCACGATGCCCCAGAAGACCGTGATCAATCGGGAGGCAACGACGTAATGATGGTCGGATGCGTCGCGCCGGATGATGTGTCGGTAGAGATCGACCATCGTGGTCGAGCTGAGGGCGTTCAGCTCCCCGGCCTTCGATGACATCGTCGATGCGAAGAACACGGTGACGAGCAGGCCGATCAAGCCGTGGGGAAGATAATTGAAGATGAATGTGATGAAGACGTAGTCGGAGTCCTTTGTCGCGATCTCCGGATCGATTGCGACAAGGGCTGCCTTCGCCCTGGTTCGGACCGCCTCGCTTCGCGCGTGCGCCTCCAGGGCCCGCTGACGCGCTTCCTCGGCGGCGTCGAGGTCGCCGGCATTCTGGTAGTCCCTCCATCGCTGGATCAGCTGGGACTTCTCCGCGTGGATCTCGTTGAATTCCTCCTCGATGAGCAGGAGGTTCTGGCTGCCGTCGGCGGCAACCTGGCGATTCCATTCCACCTGGTTGAAGAAGACGGGCGGGCGCTCGAACTGGTAGAACACGAACACCAGCGCACCGAGCAGCAGGATGAAGAACTGCATCGGTATCTTGAGCACCGCATTGAACATCAGCCCCATCCGGCTTTCGCGCAGCGAGCTGCCGTGGAGGTAGCGCTGCACCTGGGACTGGTCGGCGCCGAAATAGGAAAGAGCGAGGAACATGCCCCCGAAGATGCCCGACCAGATCGTGTAGCGCTTGCTCGTGTCGAGCGAGAGGTCGACGGTCTGCAGCTTGTCGAAGCCGCCTGCGACGGCGAGGGCGTCGTCGAGGCTGAGGTCGGCTGGAAGCTTTGCGAGCAGCACGAAGAACGCGATCACCATGCCGGTGAAGATCACCCCCAGCTGGTATTTCTGGGTGAGCGTCACCGCGTCGCTCCCGCCGACCACCGTGTAGATCACGATGACGACCCCGCTGATCAGGATGGTGGCCTCCAGCGGCCAGCCGAGAACGGTCGAGAGCACGATCGCAGGGGCATAGATCGTGATTCCCGCCGCGAGGCCCCGCTGGAAAAGAAAGATCCCGGCACCGAGCAGGCGGGTCTTCCTGTCGAAGCGCCGCCCCAGATACTCGTAGGCCGTGTAGACGTTCAGGCTTCTTAGGATCGGAAGGAAGAAGATGCAGATGATGATCAGCGCGAGCGCAGCGCCGAAGTAATTTTGGATGAAGGACATCCCGCTTTCGAACGCCTGTCCGGGTAGGGAAAGGAAGGTGACGGCGCTCGCCTGGGTCGCCATGACGGAGACGCCGATCGCGATCCACCGGGTGTCGCCCGCCCCCTTGAGGTAGGACTTCATGTCGCTCCGGTTGCGCGTTGCCCACGAGCCGTAGGCGGCGATGCCGAGGAGCGTCCCGAAGAGGACCAGGTAATCGAGGGCGTTCATGAATAGGTGCGCATGAACGCTGCCAGGAGGACGATCCAGAGTGTCCAGACCGCCAGTACGAAGCCGTACACGGCCGGCCAGGAACGGAAGAAAGGAAACCCGGTGCCCGAGTCCTCCTGCCTCTTCGATGAGGGAGACGGTCTCCCTGGCTGGGGCCCTGGTTCGGCGGATCCGCTCATTGCCCCAGTTCGATCAGGTTGGCGAACAGGCGGTAGGCGCCTGGCACTCCCTTGGGCAGCTGCCGGAAGAAAGCGATTCCCGTGTAGACATAGGTTCCGCTCCCGTGGCGGGCGACGAGCAGCGACCCTGTGAGTGGCTCCTCCCCGGGATCGTTCATCGAGAGGATCGGCGTGAACGCATCCTCATCCCAGGAACTCGGATAGTAGGTGCCGCGCTCCTGGACCCAGCCCGTGAAGTCCGCGGGCCCGATGCGATTTGGCGTCGTCAGGGCCCGGTGCTGGGGTGCGAGGAACGTCACTGGGGCGTCCTCGTCGGTCGTTCGCCGGCCGGGAGCGCCGCCGGAGAAATTGAGCATGAAAGGCGCAACGCGCGGCGTGCCGCCGGAACGGTTGTACTGGGCGATCACGGTCCCACCGGCCTCGACCCAGGCGAGTAGCCCTTCGATGTTGGCGTTGAGCTCTGGCTTCTCGTCGAAGGCGCGCACGCCGATCACCACGGCGGCGAGTCCCGCCAGGCCCTGGGGGTTCAGGTCGGATCCGGTGAGAATCCGGACCTCATAGCCCATCTGCTCGAGACACTCGGCGATGTCGTCTCCCGCTCCGGGGAAGTAGCCAACCCGTGCGCCGCTCACCTGGAGATCGACACTGACAGCTTTCGCGAGTGCGCGTGGCTGCAGCAGCTGGAGCGGAATGTGATTGTAGTCGATCACGACCCGGTCGGTGTCGTATCGCTGCCCGTCAACCGTAACGTGGGCTCCGATATTGGAGGAATCCGTGCGAGTGGTAGCCGTGACATTGAATGTGAATCGTCCGGTCGAGCCGGCCCCAGCGAGGCGGAATGGCTGTGACGCGGGCGTCGCCGTCCATCCCGCCGGGAGGTCGAGTTCCAGCGTGCCCGACATGTTCGCCCGATTGGCGCGAAGCTCGACGGTCAAGGGGCCCGAAGTGCCCGGGCGCACCACGCTCACGATTGAGGAAAAGTGAACGGTGACCGGGGAGATCACGCTCAGCTGACGCGGCCGGTCCTCGCCAGCGGCATTCGTATCGGGTTGTCTTGGTTCGTCGCTTAGGACGAGCGTCTGGCCTCCGATCTCGAACACATACTCTACGGGAAATGCCGGCGGGTTCTCAGGCAGGCCGATCAGGGGGCGGTCATCCGACCGTACCGTGAAAAGGCCGGGGGCTGCAAGCTCGCGGAGCCAGTAGGGCTGGCTGACGCGACTGTTCGACGGCAGCGCGACGGACAACGAGCGCGATACCGGATTGCCGTTCGGAACGGCAACCGGAGAGAAGGCTGGTGCGGTGCTGCCGGAGTTCGGATAGCGCATACCGGTCCATCGAATCGGTACCGCCGTGCGCATGGAAACCGAGTGGGTCAGTGCCATGGTTTCGCCCGGAACGACCTCGGCGTTCTCGATGGTCGTCTGGACGGTCAGCCCTAGGGTGTCCTGCACGATGCGGTCGAGGTCTCCGCGCTTCTCGTCGACCACGACATCACCGGTCGGAATCGTCGCCAGGCGGGCGCGCAACTCAAGCAGGGCGGGCACGCTTGCCGACGGGTCGGCTGGATTGAAGGCAGCAATGATGGCATCGGCCATGCGGCCGATCTCGGCCCCGCCTGCGACGCGAGTCCAGGTGGTGTCGATGCCCTCCATGGGATCCTCGGTCGCCGGGGCTCCGGCGAGCACGTTCAGTCCACCGCCACCTCGTCCACCACCACGCCCTCCGCCCGGTCCGCCTCGGCCGCCGCCGCCCCCGCGTCCTCCCCGCCCGACATTAGGGTTGGGAATGCCGAACTGGGTCATGTGACGGGACCGGCTAAGGCTGGAGAGCTCGCCGAAAGTGCTTCCGGTGGCCGGGTCGGTGCCGTTGGTGTCGACGCCTCCGCCGCCTTGGATGATACGGGTTGGCTGCCAGGGAGTGAGTCCGTCCTCGAAGTGCTCCGGATAAGCCTGCGGGTCGCCTGCCAGGCTGAAAGCCTCCAGGGCGAGAATGGCCGACGAATTGTGGTGGCCGTGATTGCCGGGCTGCGGCCCGGGGAAAAACTGAGCGACGACGACATCCGGGCGAAACATCCGGATGACCCGAACGACGTCGCCGAGCACCTGTTCCTTGTCCCAGATGCGCAGGGTCTCGTCGACGGTCTTGGAGTAGCCAAAGTCGAGCGCACGCGTGAAGAACTGGCGACCGCCGTCGATCCGGCGCGCGGCCAGGAGTTCCTGCGTGCGCGCGATGCCGAGTTCCGCGTCGAATTCCGGGCCGATCTCATTCTGGCCGCCGTCGCCGCGGGTCACTGACAGGTACCCGGCCCGGTAATGGCGCCCCTTGGCGAAGTAGGTGATGAGCTGTGTATTTTCGTCGTCCGGATGGGCAGCCACCTGGAGCACGGTCCCCATCGTGCGGAACGTCTCAAGGGCCTCGAGGATGGCGGCGGGCGAGGCGGGCTCCGCTGCGAGGATTGCGCCCGGTACCAGAAGGAAACCGATTGCGGCTGCGACTGAGGCGCGGACCGTACGGCGGCCTTTCGGCAGCACGGTTCCGGGAAGTGGTGGGTTCATGGCAGGGTTCGAAGTCGGATGTCGGTGAATCCGGAACCGGGGGTGTTTGAGCATTCCGTGGGACTCCACGGAAAGTCAGGTACCTGCGGGGTATACAAATCCAAAGACCGGACCGCCGAGGCGGCCCGGTCAGGAGTTTCGGATACCCAGGTTCAGCGAACGACCCCGAGGTCCGCCACGTTGATGTTCAACAGGTGGTTCGAACGCACGCCCCAGAGGCCGTCAGTGACGAGGCCTGCCTTGGGAGCGGAGTGCACCACCGTTCCGTTCACCACGAACTCGACGGTGCTTGCCTGAACGCGGACCTCGAGGTTGTTGACCGACTTGCCGTCGGCACCCGGGCGCTGAACTGCATCGCTGACGACCGAGCCGTTGCGCGCGGCGCCGGCAAGCGCGGCGAACGTCGTCGTGGTGGCGTCGCCGTCGCGTGTCTTGATGAGCCAGGCGCCGTTCTGTGCCACCATGAAATAGGTGTACTTTTGGGCAGCGCCATCCAGGCCGCTGCCGCCGAAGATCAGCCCGTAGAAGTTAGTGTGGCCGCTGGGCTCGTTCAGGGTGAAGGATCCGCGGAGCGTATAGTTGCCCGTGACCGAGTTGCTGGGATGCCAGAACACGGCGGCTGAAGGGGTCTCGATATGGAATCCCGAACCGGCGGTGAGGAGCTTCACGTCGCCCTCAGAATCCGGGTCTTCGGCACTGGTGCTCCGGTCGATGCGCTCCCGCCAGCCGGTTGGGACGGATTGGGCGCTGAGGACAGTCGCGGAAAGTAGGGCAATCAGTGAGGCAGTGATGATTTGTTTCATGGGTTTTGGGATACTGAACAGTCTGTTTGGGATCACCTTAGGATGAAGTGACAATGTGAGAAACATGAGGTGAGCGGGGCGAGTTTATTCCCCCGTAATGACCCATGTTTCACGTGCCTGCCATCAGGCTTCCCGCTTGCGCCTTGCGGACCCTGAAGAATGCTGCCGGTTGGGGAGCCACCAGCCATGGAACGCAATTACATCGTGCCGTCAGATGCCGCCGGGGTTCGCGCGGACAAGATGCTTGCGCGGGCGTTTCCCGAGTTCAGTCGAACTGCCCTCCAGCGGGCGTTCGATGCCGGCCTGGTGAAATCCGGGAATCGGTCAGTCAAACGAGGTCACCCGGTTTCGTCGGGGGAGGAATTGGCATTCTCACTCCCGGAGATCCTGCCGGCTGGAATCCGGCCCGTGGCGATTCCGCTCAAGGTGCTTCGCGAGGACAGCCATCTCCTGGCTGTGGACAAGCAACCCGGCATGGTCGTTCACCCGGGAGCTGGCACGCGGGACGACACGCTGGTGCATGCGCTGCTCGCCCACTGCAAGGGGAAGCTGAGCGGCGTGGGTGGAGTCGAGCGGCCTGGCATCGTGCACCGGCTAGATCGGGAAACGTCAGGGGTCATTCTCGTGGCCAAGAACGACCGAGCCCATCGCGGATTGTCGGAGCAGTTCTCGTCCCGAATGGTCGTGAAGGAGTACCTCGCCCTCGTATCAGGTGTCCCGGAACTCCTGAGTGGCACGGTGAACCGGCCGATAGGGCGCAACGCGACGCAGAGGCACAAGATGGCCGTTGTCGACGGCGAACCCCGCGGGCGCGATGCCGTGACTGATTGGGAAGTCGTCGAGCGATTCGGATCACTGGCTGCCTTGGTGCGGTGCACGCTGCACACCGGTCGCACGCATCAGATCCGCGTCCATATGAAGTTTCTTGGGCATCCACTGCTCGGAGACGCGATTTATGGCTGGAAGCCGGTGGCCGGGATGAGCCGGACCCCGGGGCGCATAATGCTGCACGCGGAACACCTGGCTCTGCGTCACCCAATCACCTCGAGGAAACTCGATCTCAAGGCGCCACTTCCGGACGATTTCCGAGCAATGATTCGGTCGTTGCGGGACGATCTCTCCAGGCTGCGCAAGGCGTCGAGCAGAGTGCGGCGAGCGAAGGCATGAATGAGGGCTGGCGCCGCGCCCGGTCTCACGCGCCTGCTCTAGCTCCGTAATTCGATACAGGTTAGGAATATAAATGACAGAACCGTCATCTTGATTCACTGGCCCGGGTGTTCCCCCTAGGATTCCATGGAACTGCACCCGATTTCCGGAGCCACGTAGGTCTCTGGATCCAAATCGGAGGCTCTAGCTCCCGCCACGGATGGCCCGGTCAACCATCCATGGCGGGAGCCCCATTTTGGGACTGTCGCACGTCACTGTGTGAGCAATTCGGCGGCAATGCCCCAGCGAAGATTATGCAGCGAATGCCGGTACGCATCGAAGCCGACTTCCTTCGCGAGCGCGACGAGCGTTGCCAGGGCGGCCGGCATCACGTCTGCCCGCCTTGGCGGAAGTCCTGGAAGTCGTCGTCGTTCCTCGATCGGCAACGATCCGATCTTCGCCAATGCCTCCTCCAGGTGTTTCACGGTGATCACCGGATCCGTCTCTGAGAACGAATGACTCCCCGCCGCCGCGGCGATCGCGCGCACGGTCGTGAGAGAGCCACCGGTGCCGACCACGGTTGCAGTGTGAGACTCGAGTTGGGGCCATCCCTCCCGAACCAGGACTTCCGCGACATGTCGGCGGATCGCCCGGTCGTCGTCATGATTCATGGGCAAACCTGGCTCGCGGATAAAGAGCTCGGTGAGTCTCACGCATCCGAGGGGTAGGCTGCAGAAACGGACGGGCTGCCTGTTGCGGAATCGCAGGCACTCGAGGCTCCCGCCGCCCAGGTCGTAGAGATCGAAATCCGCGAAACGGGCCAGCGCGGGGTCGGTCCCGATGCCTTGCCCGATATACGCGGCTTCCTCGGCACCCGAAAGTACGCGCAACGCCAGGCCGAAGTCGCTCTCGACGCGCTTCGCGAAATCGTCGCCGTTTGCGGCATCACGAACCGCGCTGGTTGCCACGAGCACCCGGCTCGCGGGCTGGTGCGGGGCGGCCTTCTCAAGAAGATCGGCGATTGCCCGAATGGCTCCGTCCATCGCCGTCGCCATGAGCCGTGGCAGGTTGCCGCTGATCCCAGTGCCGATCCTGGCGTCGACCGTGTTGGTTGCGACCGCCTCGAGCTGGCCATCCGGTGACCTGCGCGCAACAAGCAGCTTGATCGAGTTGCTGCCGATATCGATGACCGCGACGGAGGGGACGGACATTGCGGGACGGGATGCGCTTCGGGACGAAAGGGAAGGGGAATGTCGCCGGTTCGGGCTTTTCCGATCAGAGTTCGTAGTCCGCCGGTGCGATGAGCAGGACGAATTCTCCCTTGTGGCTGATGCGAGCCAACTCCTCGCGAACGCTGCCTGCGCGCCCGACCAGGAAAGTCTCGTGCAGCTTGGTCAGTTCCTTGGCGACGCAAACCACGCGTTCAGGGCCGAGGATCTCGACGAGGTCGTCGACCGCCTTGCCGATCCGGTGGCAGCTTTCGTAGATGGCCACGGTGTATTCAAAATCCCGAAACCGGGTGAAGAATGCCTTCCGTGCCGCAGTCTTCGGAGGAAGGAAACCGACGAACAGGAATCCGTTCGTGGGGAGTCCGCTGACCGAGAGCGCGGCGGCGGCGGCCAGTGGCCCGGGTATCGGGACGACCGGGATGCGGCGGCGGCGGCACGCCCTGACGAGCCGAAACCCCGGGTCGCTCAGGCCCGGGGTTCCTGCATCCGACACGAGTGCGACGGATCGCCCTTCGGCGATCCGATTCGCGAGCCCTTCGGCCGCAGCTGTCTCGTTGTGTTCGTGGTAGGCGACGAGCTCCTTCCGTAGTCCGAGGGCCCCCAGCAGATGCCCGGTCGTCCGGGTGTCCTCGGCTGCAATCAGGTCCACGGAGCCCAGGATGATACGGGCACGCTCGGTCACGTCGGCGAGATTTCCGATCGGTGTCGCGACGATGTAGAGGTGCCCCTTTTTGGCTTCCTGCGATTTCCGGGACTCGGGATCCATTGATGGGCCAAGGTTTGGCTGATTATCCCGACGAGCGACACGAAAAACCCGTCGAGAATACAGGCCAGGGGCGCGCCCAATGGCCCGGCGAGCCCGCTTGAAACTTCCTTGCACCTATGGCACTTTCTGGATGAAACCTGCCGCCATGGCCCGCACCAAGACCATCATTGCGCTCGCGCTACTCATCGCAGTCAGCGCGCTTTCATCCGGCTGCATCACCGGTGATTCTGGTGAGTCGACCCTGCCCTGGAGCCGCCAGGCCGAATGGGAGAACCAGATCCCGGGCATGGGCGGCAACGGCCAGTAGGACTGATTGGCAGTCCCTGGGATCCGCTGTTCCGGTCCGGGAGTCAGTTCGCCGCGGTGGGAGCGGTATATCGCGTCTGCGGCCAGGGGCGGCCCGCCTTCTTCACTGCGCGCCCGTTTGCCGCGAGATGCTCGAGTACCTTGTAGGTCAACTCGGGGTCTGCATCTATGCGGGTGGCGAGTTTCTCCGCGGTAAAGGCGGTACCAGGCTCCGAGGCCAGTGCCCCAGCGATCTTGAGCATGAGGGCTATCACGCCCCCTGCGGCCTTCTTGCCCGCCTCGACTCCCGGCTGGTGGTACGCATTGATCCCGACGAGCGAGGCGTACAGGCCGACGGCGCGCTCGTAGAGCGCGATGAGCATGCCGAGCGTGCGCGGCGAGACATCGGGCACCGTGATTGTTATCGACCAGCGATCCTTCTCCGTGAGCGCTTCGCGGGTGCCGAGCAGGAATCCCTGAAGGTAGTCCCCGCTGGTGACTCCGGGCTCCACCTCGAGGGAGGCTCCCTGCCGGTCGGCGAGTACCTCGAGGAACGTCACGAAGAAATTGGGAACGCCCTCGCGGAGCTGCTGCACGTACGCGTGCTGGTCGGTGGAGCCCTTGTTGCCGTAGACCGCGATGCCCTGGTGCACGACGTTGCCTGCGAGGTCCGTCTCCTTGCCGAGCGACTCCATGACGAGCTGCTGCAGGTAGCGCGAAAAAAGCAGCAGCCGGTCCTTGTACGGCAGGATGACCATGTCGCGTGAGCCGCGCCCGTTTGTCGAAAAATGCCACGATGCGGCCAGCAGGGCGGCGGGATTCTCGCGCCAGCGAACGTCCCGGGTTGCGCGATCCATCGCGGCAGCGCCGGCGAGCAGCGGGTCGATTCGAACGCCCTGCAGCGCGGCGGGCAGCAGCCCGACGGCACTCAGCTGCGACGTGCGGCCACCGACCCAGTCCCACATCGGAAAGCGCGCAAGCCAGCCCTCCGCCTGGGCAGTCTTGTCGAGCCGCGAGCCGACTCCGGTGACTGCGACGAAATGCTTGGGGTAGTCGAGTCCGGCCGCACGAAACGCCGCAGCTGCCTCAAGCTGGCCGTTCCGGGTCTCGACCGTGCCGCCGGATTTCGAGATCACGATGACAAGGGTCTGCCTGAGTTTCTTCCCGATGGCCTTCAGCACGCTGTCCATGCCGTCGGGATCGGTGTTGTCGAAGAAATGCAGCGTCATCCGGTCCCGGGCGGTCCGAGGGCGCCCGAGAGCCTGGCTCGCAAGCTGCGGGCCGAGTGCGGACCCGCCGATGCCGACGATAAGGAGCTCGCGAAAGCGTCCCGCCGGCCCGGCGATCGTGCCCTTGTGGACCCCTTGCGCGAATGCGCGAATGGAATCGAGCGTATCCTGGATTTCCCGGGTAAGCTCCGGAGTCGGCGCCCGTTCAGGGGATCGCAGCCAATAGTGTCCCACCATCCGCTTCTCGTCGGGATTCGCAATCGCTCCTCCCTCGAGCGCGGCCATGGCCTCGATCGCCTGCCGCATAGGTGCGTCAAGTGCGTCGAGGTGGGAATCCTCGAGGGGGATCCTCGACAGGTCGAGCGACAGGCCGAGTGTCGGGTAAACGTGGCAGTATTTCTTGAAGCGTTCCCAGGACATGGCGGAAGCAGATGTGCGAATTACGATGGGCGATTGACGAGGGATCGAGGGGAGAGGGAACCCGAATCCTGATCACATCCCTCAACGCTAATCACCACTCGCTACTCGCTACTGAAATCAGAGGTTCTTGTCTGTCACTGCACCTTCGGAGGCGCTGGTGACCAGCTTGGCGTACTTTGCCAGGGTGCCGCGCGTTTCCTTGGGCTTGCCGGGCTTCCAGGCCTTTAGGCGCGCCTTGATTTCCTTCGCGGGGATGTCGAGGGAGATCTCGTTGCGCACGGCGTCGATGGTGATCGGGTCTCCGTTCCGCAGGATCGCGATCGGTCCGCCGGTCGCGGCCTCGGGCGTGATGTGGCCGACCACGAATCCGTGGCTGCCGCCCGAGAACCTGCCGTCGGTGATGAGGGCGACGTCCTTCCCGAGTCCTTTGCCCATCACTGCGCTGGTGGGTGCGAGCATTTCCCGCATGCCGGGGCCGCCGACGGGTCCCTCGTTGCGGATAACGATCACGTGTCCCGGCTTCACGCGTCCCGACAGGATCGCCTTGAGGGCGGTCTCCTCCGACTCGAAGACGATCGCCTTGCCCGAGAATGTCAGGCCCTCCTTGCCGGAAATCTTTGCGACAGAGCCCTCGGGGGCGAGATTGCCGTAGAGGATGCGGATGTGGCTGTCGGGCTTCAGCGGATTTTCCAGCGGGCGCACGACATCCTGGCCGGCCGGATAGGGCTTCACGTCGCGCAGATTCTCGCGCACCGACTTGCCAGTGACCGTGAGGCAGTCGCCATGCAACAGGCCCGCATCGAGAAGGGTTTTCATGAGCGGCGGCAGGCCGCCGATCCGGGAAAGGTGTGCCATGCCGTACTTGCCGGAGGGCTTGAGGTCGGCGAGCACCGGCACCTTGCGGCCAATGCGCGTGAAGTCGTCGATGTTGAGCTTCACGCCGGCGGTGTGCGCCATCGCCAGCAGGTGCAGCACTGCGTTGGTGGAGCCGCCGAGGGCGATGACCACCGTGATGGCGTTCTCGAACGCCTTGCGGGTCATGATGTCCTTCGGGCGAATGCCGGCGCGCAGCAGGGCAAGCGCGGCCTCGCCTGCCTTGCGGCAATCCTCGCGCTTTTCGGCGCTGATGGCCACCTGCGCCGAGCTGTTGGGCAGGCTCATGCCAAGGGCCTCGATGGCCGAGGCCATCGTGTTGGCAGTGTACATGCCGCCGCAGGAGCCGGGTCCGGGAATCGAGCAGTCCTCGACCTTCTTGAGCCCGGCATCGTCGAGCTTCCCAGCCGCATGCTGGCCGACCGCCTCGAACACGGAGACGATGTCGCACTCCTTCTTCGAATCGGGGTGGATGCCAGGAAGGATGGTGCCGCCGTAGACGAAAACGCCTGGACGATTGAGTCGCGCCAGCGCCATGGCGCAGCCGGGCATGTTCTTGTCGCAGCCACCGATGGCGACGACGGCATCGAATCCTTCCGCACCGGCGACCGTCTCGACGGAGTCGGCGATCACCTCACGCGACACGAGCGAGTAGCGCATGCCGGGAGTTCCCATACTGATTCCGTCCGAGACTGTGATGGTCCCGAAGACGATGGCCTTGCCGCCCGCGGCATCCGCCCCTGCCGCAGCCTCGAGCGCCAGCTTGTCGATGTGCATGTTGCACGGGGTGACCATGCTCCAGGTCGAGGCGATGCCTACGACCGGCTTCCTGAAGTCCTCATCGCGAAAGCCCACGGCCCGCAGCATCGAGCGGTTGGGTGCGCGGTCGGGACCGTCGAGCAGGATGGCGGAGTGGCGTCGGGTGGAATCAGCCTTGGAACTCATGAAATGGGGTCGAAGCACACCAACGCGGTGCAGAGCGCGCAAGCGCGTTCCCGGGCCGACCGGAGCGGAAATCAGGGAGCGGCGCGCGGGCGCTTCCGGCGGGCGAGGCCCAGCACGAGCAGGGTTAGCCCGGCCGGAACGCCCATCTGTATGACGCCGACCTGAATGAGGCGGTAGGTGTCGGCGAGGCGCGAGGGTGACGGTGCGCGGAAATGGCTGAACAGGCCGATCCTTCGGCCCTGCATCTGTGGTCGACGGGTCCCCTGCTCAACCGTGTCTGCAGGTGCGGCCCTTCGGGGTGGACCGCGTCGGTCGCGTTCGCGCCCCGCCCAGGCGCTGCCTCCGAGCGGGAGCATCGCGGCTCCGAGCGCGCAGCCGGCGACCAGGATCAGAAAGGCTCTTCGCAGCGTCTTCATGCGGTCGACGGGGTTTCTTCCGCGGTGCGCCTGCTCCGCATTTGGGCGACGACCCACCGGAAGTGCATGGCGATGTGGATGCCGATCAGCGACGGAAACACGTTGGCGGTGGTGTTGTGCAGACTCGTCCAGAACGGATCGGGTGTGATTCCGATCCCGAGCGCGGGCAGCGCCGAAATCGACACGAGCAGGCCCGAGAGCATCAACAGGGCGAAGCTCGCGAAAAGCAGAACGTCGAGGACGTGGTTGAACCGGGTCTCACCCGGAAGTCGGGAAAGGAAGCGGGCGGACACCCGGACGATCCAGTCCCAGTTCGAGGCGAGGTGAATGAGAAGCACGGGAATGAAAGCGAGGCTCGCCCACTCGTGAACCGCGATCCCAGTGACGCTCGGCACACAGGTAAGGACAAACAGCACAAGGAGGCCGATGTCCCAAAGGAACCGAAACCGATCCGAGGCATTCGCTGTACTTGCTCCAGCCATCGTTTTCCTTGGCTGATGATACCAGCGAAGACGCCAGTCGGGGATGCGAGATCACCCGGCGGCTGAGAATATTAGGGGAATCACTGTGCCTGCGTTGGCCGTCTGATCGGGTGCAGGCGGCCGCGTCGGTTTTCATAGTTGCCTGTGTGGAAACGCCCCCATTTCACTGGCCGCACCCGATCCATGGCCTTCAACCTGAAGACAGTTCTTCGAGCGATGCTCTACTCGTCGAGCCAGCCGCTCGGAATCAAGGACGTGCAGGGCGCGTTCACCCGGTTCCACGAGGGGGCCGAGGGGTCGGCTGCCGCGGGTGCAAAGGATTCCGATCCGGCGCAGCCAGCTGTTGCCGAGGAGTCTTCCGAGGCCGCCGATGTGGTTCCAGCCGACGACGAACTCTACGCTGACGTGCCGACCCTCGTCACCGCCACGCAGGTGCGGGAGGCGATGCAGGAGATCGCAGCCGAGCTTCAGGCTGCCGACGGCGGACTGCTGCTTGTCGAGGGAGCCACCGGCTATCGGTTGGTCACCCATCCGCGTTTCGCGCGTTGGGTCCGCATCCTGCGTTCGGAGCCGACACCCGTCCGCCTTTCTGCATCCGCGCTCGAGACACTGGCTATCGTCGCCTACCGGCAGCCCGTCACGCGTACTGAGATCGAGGCGATCCGCGGCGTCTCCGCCGAGGCAGGACTCGCCCGGTTGCTCGAGCGGGACCTGATCTCGATCACGGGCCGGGCTGACCTGCCCGGGCGCCCGCTCCAGTATGGGACGACCGAGGCGTTCCTCGAGTTCTCAGGCCTCAAGTCGGTCGAGGAGCTGCCGGCCTCCGATGTGCTTTCCACCCGTCAACTCGACGACTGGCTGAAGTCGGCCATGAGTCCGACAACGCTCGGCGATGCCGAGATGGGCCTGCCCGAGGAACAGCTGCCGCTCGAAGCCGCCGCCCCGGCGGTGTCCGCCCAGGAGGGCGCCGACGCCGAAGCCGCGGAGAAGACCTCCTGACCATGGACCTCGAAGCCATCCGCCGAGAATTCGACAAGCTGGACGCCGAGATCGTCCGGCTGCTCAACCGCAGGATGTCGCTTGCGGCAAAGATCGGCGAGCTCAAGCGGGACGCCGGCTCCGAGGTCTACATTGCCGAGAGGGAGGACGAGGTCCTGCGGAAGATCTCCGCCCTGAACGAAGGGCCGCTCTCGCCTGAGGCGCTGCGGGCGATCTACCGGGAGATCATGTCCGCCGTCATCGCCCTGGAGAAACCGTTCGCCGTCGCCTACCTGGGGCCCGAGGCCTCGAACACGCATGCCGCGGCGATGCAGAAATTCGGAGCGAGCGTCGCCTACCACGCGCTGCCGACCATCGGCGACATCTTCGCCGCCGTCGAGAAGGGCGAAGTCGACAACGGAGTCATCCCGATCGAGAACTCGACGGAAGGGTCGGTGCGCGAGGCGCTCGACTGCTTCGTCGACAGCGACCTCAAGATCATTGCCCAGATGCGCGTGGAGATCAGCCATGCGCTGCTGTCCTCGACGCACCTCGAGGAGATCAAGCGCGTCTATTCCAAGGACCAGGCCATCGCTCAGTGCCGGAACTGGCTGCGCCGGAATCTGCCGCACGCGCAGTTGGTCGACACGACAAGCACGACCGAGGCGGTCAAGACGGTGCTTGCCGAGCCGGGCTCTGCGGCAATCGCGAGCGAACTCGCCGCGCGCCATTACGGCGTGCCGATCATCGCGCGCCGCATCCAGGACCAGGCGGACAATACGACCCGATTCTTCGTGCTCGGCAGACGGCCTACGGGAGCCGTCGGGGGAGGCCGTGATGTCAGCAGCTACCTGATCGCGCTCGGCGACGGCGCATCGGCGCAGTCCGGCTCGCTCCTGAAGATGCTGATGCCGTTCTCCGAGCGGAAGATCAACCTGTCGAAGATCGAGTCGAGGCCCAGCCGGGGACGCCCGTGGGACTACTATTTCTTCGTCGACGTGGGGGGCCACGCTGACGATCCGGGGCTCAAGGCCGCGGTCGCCGAGCTACGCACCTTCTGCCCGGTAGTGAAATGGCTCGGAAGCTATCCTGCCGGATCCTGAGCTATTTCAATGAGCCACGAACAACGCCTCGCCTCCCTCGGGATCACGCTGCCGCAGCCGCCGCCGGCAGCAGGAAGCTATGTTGCGACCGTGCGCACGGGCGCGCTGGTGTACTGCGCCGGCACCATCTGCATGAAGGATGGCGCGATGACCCACACGGGGGCGGTCGGACGCGGCCAGACGGTCGAGACGGCTCAGGCCGCGGCCCAGGTCTGCGCACTCAACACGCTCGCAAACCTCAGGTCTGCGCTCGGTACGCTCGACCGCGTGAAGCGGGTGGTCCTGGTAAACGGATTCGTGAACGCGGTCGACGGCTTCGCGGACAGTCCGGCGGTGATCAACGGCGCGAGCGACCTGTTCGTGCGGGTATTCGGCGATGCCGGGCGCCATGCACGCGCCGCGGTCGCGGTCAACGGCCTGCCGAAGGACTCGACCACCGAGATCCAGGTGGTTGTCGAGGTGACGGACTGAGCCGCGGAATCAGGCGAGGTTCTTGACCAGCACGCGGGCGTTGCGCCCATTCTCCTCGTAAAGCTTGAGACGCGCCTCCGGGAGGATCTCCTTCCCGGCCTCCTCAAAGCCGAGGACGTTCGTGAAGAAGCCGCCGCTCTGGGTCGAGAGCGCGATCACCCGGCCTGCCCCGCGTTCCTTCGCCCTCAGGCAGGCGTACTCGACCATCTTCTTGCCGATGCCCCGGTTGTGGTAGAATGGCAGGACGTAGAGCGAGCCGATCTCCGCGAGGGGGGACTTTCCGGGAAAGAAGGTGAGCGTGACGCAGGCGATGATGTTCTCGTCGATCTCGAACACGAAGAATTGGTCGATGTTCTTCTCGATCGCCTGCTGTGTCCGATGCACGAGCTCCTCGCGCTTCACGGCGCTGCGCGTGAGGCTGTAGATGAAGCGGACGTCCTTTCGCTGTGCCTTACGGATCTGCTGGTAGTCGTTCCCGTAGATGAGGGTGCCGACCCCCTCGTTGGAGAACACCTCGTTCAGCAGTCCGTCGTAGATGCCACCGTCGACGATGTGCACCCGGGGAGTGCCCGTCTCGATGGCCTTGAGGGCAAATTCGGCCTTGCTGCGGTTGGCGGCCGAGATCTCCTCGGGCCGCTCGTCAAACAGCTTGCGCAGGGTCTCGACGGAGATGTCGCGGCGCACCGCGCCACCGATCTCCAGTCCGGGCAGGTCGGTGAGATAGAGCACCTTGGTCGCGTGCAGGGCCTCCGCGAGCTCGGCCGCAAGCGCGTCCGAGTTGACGCGAAGCGACTTGCCGTCGGGTCCGAATCCGATCGGGGAGAAGACGGGTATGATCTGGCGATCGATCAGCTCGGTGACGAAGTCCTTGTCGATCCGCTCGACCTTGGCGGTGAACTGTTGGTCGACGCCGCGAATGATTCCCATCGGAAGCGCGCGCACCGCGTTGGTCACGGCGCACTTCAGCTGGTTCTGAGTCAGGGCCTCGACCAGCGAATGGGAGACGCGGGACGAGGCGCGGATCGCCAGGTCGAGCGTCGCGGCGTCGGTGACGCCGTTGCCGTCGACGTTGGTTATCGGGATCTTCCTGGCCTCGGATAGCTCCTTGAGCTGGTGGCCGATGCCGTGGACCAGCACGACCCGGATGCCGAGGCTGCGCAGCACGGCCACGTCGACGATGATGTTGCCGAAGTTGTCGTCGGCCACGATCGCGCCGTCGATGGCGATCACGAAGATCTGACCCTGGAATCGCGGTACGTATTTCAGGATGCCGCGGAGATCCGTCGGCTTGATCGTTGCCCGTGTCGTGGGTCCGGCGGTGGCCGGCTGACCGTTTCCGTTGCTCATCGGTGCTGGGTGCGGATTTGTCAGTGAAGCGAACCGGCGGGTCAATTCACTTGAACGGACCAGGTCGCCCCGCCGGTCCGGCCGGCGATCGTGATCGTGTAGGTGCCGGGCGGAAGGATTTGCCGGGGCAACTGCAGCATGACCGAACTCCGTCCGTTGTTCACCTGCACGTTTTCTCCCTCCGGGCCGAAGACAGGTACGATGATGATCGCCTGTTCCCTCCTGTAAATATCAGCGGCGGCGACGGTGATGCCGTCCGACGGCAGGGGGCACAGGAACTGGATGTGGTAGGTGAGGGGACCTTCGCTTCCAAACTCATGCGTTTCCGCGGCGCTCACCTGGCTTGCGTCGATGGCATCGGGCAGAACCGGCTGCTCGATCAGCGCCGTTGCAAGGTCGACGGGAATCCCGGCGGGTGCCGGCGCGATCGTGGCCCGACCTGGCTGGGCAGCCCAGAGGCTGCCGTCGCTGACAGGCACTGTGAACCGGGCGTAGCCTGCATCTAGCAGCCGGCTAGTCGTGGCTCGGTTCAGTCCATCGGCATAGGGCTCGTAGGCCCGTCCGGGCTTTCTCCATGCCAGGGTGATCACCGTGTACGGGACGATGCACAGCAGGATGGCGAGCACGACCCACCGCATCGGCCAGGGCCTCTTGGCAGGCGTGTTCATTTCGACGCGGACCCTCCCGCGGCATCGGAATCGACACTCGGCGGAGCCGGCGGGTTCGGGTGAATGATCTGGAAATCGGACTTCAACGGTAGTGCTGGAAAATTAGGGCGGTAAGGACGATTCCTGAACACAGGAGGGCGATGATGAAGACGGTCCAACAGCCGAGCTTTGAAACAGGCGTCGTATTATCGCCGCCGAACTGGCCGATCAGCCGGTCGGCCTCGGCCTCAAGTTCGTTCTCGGTCAGGGCGGATTTCGGGCGTTTCGAAGCAGGGTGGTGGCTGCGTGCTCGCGTCGTCGAGTCGGTCGTCTGCGGCTTTTCGGATTCGATTCGGTCGATCTCGTCGGCAATCCGGTCGACTTCGTCCCGCAGCTTGTCGAGCTGGCGGCGGAGCTGATCGAGGCGGTCGGCGTCCGACACAAAAAAAACGCAGCCCGAACGGGCTGCGTTGGGAAGCAAAAACGTGCCCGCGGATCAGGACTCGACGATGGAAACGCGTCGGTGAGCCTTGTCGAACTGGACCTTGCCCGATTTGAGGGCGAACAGCGTCCAGTCACGGCCTGTGCCGACATTGCGGCCGGCGTGGAGACGGGTGCCGCGCTGGCGGACGATGATGGAGCCGGCGAGCACGGACTGACCGCCGAATGCCTTGACGCCAAGTCGCTTCGAGCGGCTGTCACGTCCGTTGCTGGATGAACTCTGACCTGTCTTGTGTGCCATGGCGGTGTCTCCTCAGGCGCGGATGGATTCGATCTTGATGACGGAAAGCTCCTGGCGATGGCCGCGCTTGCGGGTCATGCCCTTTCGCTTCTGCTTGCGGAAGACGATGACCTTCTTGCCTCGCTTGTTCTCGAGAACCTTGGCCGAGACCTTGGCTCCCTCGAGGTTGGGCGTGCCGACCTTGTAGCTCTCGCCCTCGCCCGCGGCGAGGACCGTGTCGATCTCGATGGTGGCGCCTGCCGCGGTGTTCGGGAAGCGGTTCACGATGAGGATGTCCCCCTCGCTTACGGTGAACTGCCTGCCTTGGGTCTTGATAGTCGCTTTCATGACGAAAACCGCGGAATAAGCGGTCTCGTACAGGCGAACGCAAGGCTTAATTCCCCCCGGGGTCAGCGTGCGTAAAAGGGATTGTGGGCCTTTTCCTGGGCGAGGGTGGTCAGGGGCCCGTGACCAGGGGCAAGAACGGTGTCCCGCGGCAGCGTAAAGATGCGCGACCGGTTCGCCTGTAGCTGTTCGCGAAAGTGCTGATCGCTGCCTCCCGTGGAAGAGGCGAAGAGCGAATCCCCGACAATGGCGAGCGGGTAGGAGAGTCCGGTCACGTAGTAGGTGACCTGGCCCGGGGAATGGCCCGGGGTCAGCAGGGCCTTGATCTCAAGGCTGCCAACATGGAAGTGCGCGGCATCCCGGAAGGTCTTTGCGCCGGAAAGTCGGACGGATTCCAGTTCGCTGGACCAGACCTGGGCACCGGTTTCGGCGGCGAGGCGGGCCAGGTCGGCGATGTGGTCCTCGTGCGTATGGGTGATGAAGATATCGCGGACCTGAAGCCCGGCGGTTCGGATCTCGACCAGCATCGGCTCCGCCGTCGCCCCCGTGTCGAACGCGGCTGCCTGGAGCGTGCGGGAATCCCACACCAGGTAGCTGTTGACCGACATTTCCCCGAACGGGGTGTTGAACATAAGGAACCCGCGCGGGAAGAGGGGCTGTTCGGGATACCAGCGCTTGCGGGCCAAGTCGCCGAGCGCGTTGGGCCCGAGCTGCAGATGTCGGGCGACCCGGCGAAGAACCGCATCGTTTATCTCTCCCTCCTTGAGCGCGGCCATTTCCGCCGGGGAAACCTCGGCCCTCCTCGCGACTTCCTCGTCGGTCAAGTGCAAGCCCCGCTGGGCCTTGCGCAATACGTCCTCCAGGTTGTCCTCAAGCGGGATTCGCGGCATCGTCCCAGCCCAGGGATGTCGGGACTGCATGGCAAGTCGGTTGCTTTGACCTCCAGATGAATCCAGCGAGCCGTCATCCGGAGTTTTTACATAAATAAATACTCAACAATCTAGTGGTGGTGATAAGGATTTATAGTGCCATGTTAAGCTTGATATTGCCCATATATTGCATGTAACAAATGGGCCTCATGCTTACCAAGAATATCAAGGAACTTGCGGCGGCGCGCGCACGCGCCGCTGCGCTGGAGAAAAAGATTGCCGCTCAGCTGAGTCGCGAACTCGCGGCGCTGCCCGGCGACTACGGCTTTGACAGCGTGGACGCGTTTGTCCGCGCGGTGAAATCCGCAGCGAAGGGCGGCGGACGCCGTGCAAAGGCCAGCACAAAGGTGAAGAAGGCGGGCAAACGCTTTCGCGCGGTGATCACGGATGCGACGCGCTCCAAGGTGAAGGACCTCGTGGCTGCGGGGAAGACCGGTGCGGAGATTGCGAAGTCCCTCAAGATCTCGCTGCCGAGCGTCCAGAACATCAAGAAGGCCCTCGGACTGGTGAAGGCGCGCAAGTAATCGCGTCTCCATCGCCCTTTTGCTTGAGCCCCGGGTCCTCCCGGGGCTTTTTGCTGCCACCCAGCGCCACTTGTGGTGCACCGCTTCCCAATGTCCTCCACGCCCTACGTTCAGGCCAATACAGACGGCGCGCTGCACCCGGCCGACCAGGCCTCGATTTCCCCACTCGACCGGGGATTCCTGTACGGCGATGCCATCTACGAGGTGTGGCGCACCTACAACCAGGTGCTGTTCGCCTGGGACAGGCACTGGAGCAGGCTGGAGCGCTCGGCAGCAGCACTCGCGCTGGAGTTGCCCTGGTCGGCGGACGCAATCCTGGACGAGGTGCGCCGCACGGCCGCCGCGTTCCATGAGGTGCAGCGCGGAGGCGACGACCTCTATATCCGACTCCAGGTATCACGCGGTGCCGGTGGCATCGGACTCGATACTGCCCTCGCGGACCGTCCGAGGTTTGTCATCCTCGTGCAGACGCTGCGGGGGCTGCCTCCGGGGGCTCTGGTGTCCGGACTGCGGCTATCTATCGCCCGGGAACTCAGGCGCAATCCGGCGGAGGCGCTCAATCCCGCCTGGAAGACGGGAAACTACCTAAACAACATCCTCGCCCTTCGGGAGGCTCGGAGCCGCGGCGCCGACGAAGTTATTCTTCTCAATCTCCACGGGGAGATCGCGGAGGCCGCGGTGTCCAATGTCGCATTCGTGCGCGATGGCGAGATCCTGACTCCCCCGCTTGAAGCGGGGATCCTCGCGGGCATCACCCGCAGCCTCGTGCTCGATACGGTTGCGGCAGGCGCAGGTCTGAGGGCAGTGGAGGCGTCGATCCGTCCCGAGGAACTTGGCGCGATGGAGGAATGCTTCCTAATGTCGACGACCCGGGACATCGTGCCGATCGGTGCGATTGACGAAGTGCGCTTTCGGGTCGGGCCCGATAGTGTCACCTCGCGCCTGAAGGCTGCGTTTGCCGCGCACGCGAACCACGAGGCGGCGGCACATCCGGAAAGAAGTCTCGGGTAGGAAAATCGCAGGCGGCCGGTTTCGTGATTCCGGGCGAACTCGGAATCCCGGTCGTGTTTCCCGCGGAGCTCGCCGAGGCCGCAGAGTGGCTTTTTAACCGCTGATTTTCGCTGATGAACGCTGATTCCGAGCCGTTTTCTAATGTGGAAATCAGCGAGCGGCCTCGGATCTTTTTGCCGCGA
Organism: Candidatus Salsuginivita brisbanensis; assembly: GCA_038144975.1. Classification (GTDB taxonomy): domain Bacteria; phylum Verrucomicrobiota; class Verrucomicrobiia; order Opitutales; family Opitutaceae; genus Salsuginivita; species Salsuginivita brisbanensis. The sequence goes on from JAYQOU010000001.1 coordinate 390,501, forward strand.
AGAGGCGCCCTGCTTGGTTCTGCTGCACTTTGCAGGGCAGGCGAAAACTCACAAAAAACCCGCCGAATTTAGAAGACCTTTTCGTGAATTTTTGTGCCTCTTCGTGGCAACTAATTCCGAGCTTCGAGCCGTCCCCCACCAAACCCTGAACCCTCCTCTGTGGGCTCTGTGTGCCCTGTGGGAAAGGTATTCGACTGAAGACTTTCAAACCGTCTCACGCGGAGCTCGCCGAGGCCGCAGAGTTCGATCCAATCTGTTTTCCTGTGTCGGCTTCAGTATCGCCGGAGTGAAGGATCGAGTTCTCGGGCCCAGGCGTCGATCCCGCCGGCGACGTTGCTCACGCGGGGGAAACCCCGGGATCGGAGGTACTGCGTTGCATGAAAGCTTCGGTTGCCGTGGTGGCAGAGCACGAGCAGGTGTCGGTCTGTGGGCAGCGAATCCGCCTGTGCGGCGAGCTGCCCCAGAGGAATATCGCGTGACCCGTCGATGCGGCAGATTCCAAGCTCGAAGGGTTCCCTGACGTCGACGAGCAGCGTCTGGTCCGGATGCCGTTCCAGGAGGCTGGCTGCCGCGTCGACCTCTACCTCAAGGGGAATCTCGGACCCCTGGTCAGGCGCAGCATCAGGGGCACAGGTGATGCGATAATTCTCCTCCCTGATCTCGCGAATTGACGGGGCTTTCCCGCACGAAGGACACGCCTCGTCGCGCCCGATCTTTAACGTGCGGAATGACTGGGTAAGCGCGTCATAGGTGAGGAGCTTCCCGATAAGCGGTTCCCCCACGCCCGTGACGAGCTTGATCGCCTCGAGGGCCTGGAGGCTGCCGAGAACGCCGCAGACCGCACCGAGGACGCCGGCCTCCGCGCAATCGGGCACCGAGCCTGCAGGGGGAGGCTCGGGGAATAGGCATCGGTAACAGGGGCCTCCTGCCTCCGGGGCAAACACAGTCACCTGTCCCTCGAACCGAAAGATGCTTGCGTGAACCAGTGGCCGCCCGGCGAGAACCGCAGCATCGTTTGCCAGGTACCGGGTGGAAAAATTGTCGGAGCCATCGACGATCACGTCGTATTGCCCGAACAAATCGATCGCGTTTGCCGCGGAAATCCCGGAATCATGGATGCGGAGATCCAGGTCGGGATTCAGTGCGCGAAGCCGCGCTGCGGCGGAGTCCACCTTCCTCTTGCCGACGGACGTCGTGTCGTGGAGCACCTGGCGCTGGAGGTTGTGCTCCTCGACCGTGTCGTAATCGGCGAGGCCGAGCGTGCCTATGCCCGCAGCCGCGAGGTACAGGGCGGCCGGGCTGCCGAGCCCGCCGGCTCCGATCACAAGGATGCGTGCCGCGGCCAGGCGCCGTTGTCCCTCGAGCCCGAAATCCGCAAGGCGAATGTGCCGACTGTAGCGGGCCAGCTTGTCGGGCGTGAGTTCGGGAAGGGCGCTGGGCATCGAGGGGAAAGGAAGCGTGACCGGCGGGGGCCGCAAATGCAATTGCGCCATCCCCGGACGGCACGTCCAATGCCCGAGATGTCACGCAGGTATGTTGTCATTCTCGCAGGAGGAAAGGGTGAGCGGTTCTGGCCGCTCAGTCGCCGCCGCACTCCGAAGCAGCTGCTGCCGATCGTCGGGGAGTCCCCGATGCTTGCGCAGACGGTTTCCCGGGTCGCCTCAATCGTTCCCCGCGCCAACCTCTACATCATCACCAACACGGACCAGGCGGATGCCGTCAGGCGGGTCTGCCCGGGGCTTCCACGGAAGAACGTGATCGCAGAGCCCGTCGGCAGGGATTCCGCGGCGGCCGTCGGTCTGGCGATGGAAATCGTGGCGGCGCGAGATCCCAAGGGAGTTTTTGCAATATTGCCTGCCGATCACGTGATTCCCGATGCACCGCGCTTCCGCGCTGACCTGCGCGCAGCCTTTGCCGCCGCCGAGGCGGCACCGGTGCTTGTCACGATCGGCATCAAGCCGACGGAACCCAACACGGGTTACGGATACATCCGGGCATCGCGTCGCTCCTGGAAGGCGGGTGGACGCACGGTCCGTGTCGTCGAGAAGTTCGTCGAGAAGCCCGACCTCGCGACAGCGAAGCGATACATCGCCACCGGAGGTTATTTTTGGAACGCGGGCATGTTTGCCTGGAGCGTGGAGACGATCCGCGGCGCCTTCGAGAAGCACGCCCCGGGTCTTCTGGCGGGGCTCTCGCCCGTTCGGGCAGCCTTGAAGAATGGGCGCTCACTACAGGGTGCTCTTGGCAGGGCCTATCCCAATCTCGAAAGGATCTCGGTGGACTATGCCCTTCTCGAAAAAGCGTCCAACGTTGTCGTGCTGGCAGCGTCGTTCGCCTGGCACGACGTGGGCTCCTGGTCCGCGGTGGCGCGGCACCGAAAGGCCGACCAGGCGGGGAATGTTCGGCGTGGACGCGCAGTCATCGAGGAAGGTCGACGCAACATTGTCGTTGGAGACGAGGATCATCTGACGGCGGTATTCGGCGTGGACGATCTCGTGGTCGTCCACACGCCCGATGCGACGCTGGTGTGTCCGCGCGACCGTGCGCAGGACATCAAGGCCCTGCTCAAGCGGCTCGCTTCCGACGCCTCGGCGAAGCGGTTCTTGTAGCGCCTCTTTCAGGCCCCATGCGCTTCCTCGGCATCGACTATGGCGGTCGTCGCGTCGGTCTCAGCTATGGCGACGAACTCGGAGTTGCGACCCCGCTGCCGGCGCTGGTATCGTCCGAACCTGCCCGGCGCTGGGAGGCGCTCGTCGCGCTGGTCCGCGAGCGGAGGATAACTGAGCTCGTCGTGGGACATCCGCTGAACATGGACGACACAGCGGGGCCGAAGGCAAAGGAGGTGGAAGCATTTGCCCGAAGGCTGGAGGCGGAACTCGGACTTCCGGTGCATCTCGTCGACGAGCGACTGACGAGCGCGGAGGCGGAATCGACGATACCCGCTGCAAAGAGGCGTGATGTCCGTGCAAGCGGCATCATCGACTCAAGGGCGGCCACCCTGATCCTGCAGGATTTTCTCGATTTGCGCTTTCCGGAAACCGGAGAGCAGGAGTGAGGCGCTGGAGGACCTATGGGACGCATGGGACTGGAAACGCCGACCAGATGGAAGTGCGTGTGTGCCTATGACGGGACGCCATTCACCGGCTGGCAGAGCCAGGCCGGTGGTCGGGCAATCCAGGACGTGATCGAGGCCCGGCTTGAGGCAATTTTTGGGCGTGCTGTGCGCGTGCATGGCAGCGGCCGAACGGATGCGGGAGTGCACGCACGAGGACAGGTCTTTCACTTCGATGCAGACTGGCGGCACGGACCGGGGAAGCTCCTGGCGGCCTTTCGTAACGGCTTGCCACGTGAGATCCAGGTCGTGTCGGCGCGTCCCGTTGCCGCCAAGTTCCACGCCCGGTTCGATGCGACGCGAAAGCGCTACACCTACCACCTGCGCCTCGGCGATGCCGACCCATTCGCGAGGGTCACCAGCTGGAGCTGTTATCGGCCCCTGAACCTGAAGGCGATGCAATCGGCGGCGGCGGTGCTCGGCGGCCGACACGACTTTCGGGCCTTCACCGCGCTGAATGGCCCCAGACTGGAGGACACCGTGCGCACGCTGCTTCGCCTCGACGTCATCAAGCGCGGCAGGGACATCCGTATAGTCGCCGAGGCCGATGGCTTCCTCTTCCGGATGGTTCGGAGCCTCGTGGGCGTGCTGGTTTCAGTAGGTGAGGGCAGGCTGACGGTGCGCGATGTACAGCGGATCCTGGTTTCGAAGGAACGCGTGCCGGCAGTGCAGACGGCGCCCGCCCGGGGACTTTTCCTCGACAGGGTCTGGTATCAAAAGCGGCGCGGCGCTCGTGCGGCATCATGAAGGCGGTCGCCTCGGTCAAGTTCCCGGCTGTGGACCGTATCGTGCGCGGGCTCGGCGATGTCGTCTTCCCACCCGTCTGCCTCGAATGCGGCGGGCTGGTGGGTGAGGCGCACGGCTTCCGTCACCTGTGCGAGTCATGTGCGCGCCGAATCGAATTCGTGCATGAACCGGCCTGCCCGACATGCGGGCATCCCTGGTTCGGGGCCATGGAACTGGGACGCGTCTGCGAGCATTGTCGTCATCTCGAGCCGGATTTCGGTCGCGGTCGAACCGCGACGCTTTTTCGCGGACCGGTACGGACGCTCGTGATCGAGCTGAAATACCACCGCGCGCTCCATGTACTTGAAGACCTCAATTCGATCTTCGTCCGGTCCCCCGAGCTCCTCGACCTGACGCGAGGTTCGATCCTGGTCCCGGTGCCCCTGCATGCGCGCAAGAAGCGGGAAAGGGGATTCAACCAGAGCCAGCTATTTGCGGAGGGAATCGCGGAGCTTTCTGAAGGGGCCTGCGTCCAACCCTTGCTGGTACGCTCGAAGGATACGCCGACCCAGACCGCCTTCGACCGAAAGCACCGGGCGACCAACCTCAAAAATGCCTTTGCACTCGCGCCGGGCGCGACGCTTAATCGCCACCGTCACCACGTTCTTGTCGATGACGTTTTTACGACCGGCTCCACGCTCAACGAATGTGCCCGAGTCCTCCGCCGCGCCGGTTGCCTGAGTGTTGACGTCGTCACACTCTGCCACGGCTGAATCCCATGCATTTCGAAAAACCGACCTACTCCGTCCAGAAGGCCCGGAAGCGGAACAACATCCCGGAGGGGATGTACACCAAGTGTCCCGTATCCGGCGAAATCGTCTTCAAGAAGGAATTGGAGGCCAACCAGATGGTGGTTCCCGGGAGCGGCTATCACTTTCCGATCGGGGCGCGCGAGCGAATCGCGGCGCTTCTCGATCCGGACAGTTTCGAGGAGGCCGATGCCGCGGTTAAGTCCGCCGACCCGCTGAGGTTCACCGATTCGCAGCCATACAAGAACAGGCTGACGCGATACGAGAAGGAGAGCGGGCTGCCTGAGGCGGTCATCTGCGGCACCGGCAGCATCCACGGGATTGAGGTTTCGCTGGCCGTTATGGATTTCCGCTTCTGCGGTGGCACGCTGGGTTCGGCCACTGGCGAAAAGATCACGCGGGCGATCGAGCGAGCCATCGCGCGCAAATGCCCCTGCATCATCTACAGCACGTCCGGCGGGGCCCGCATGCAGGAAGGCATTCTTTCGCTCATGCAGATGGCAAAGACCAGCGCCGCCCTCGGAAGGCTGGCCGAGGCTCGTCTGCCCTTCGTGTCCGTGCTCACGAACCCGACGACCGGCGGCGTTTCGGCAAGCTTTGCGACGCTCGGCGACGTCATCCTGGCGGAACCCGGTGCGCTGATCGGCTTTGCCGGTCCGCGAGTCATCAAGGAGACGACCAAGCAATCGCTTCCACCCGGGTTTCAGAGTGCCGAATTCCTGCTGAAGCACGGGCTTGTCGACCAGATTGTGTCGCGCCTGGAGCAGCGGGAGCGATTGCGGGACATCCTGGCGGCGCTGCACCTGCGCAAACGCCCGGCGCGGGAGGAAGAGGCGTCGCGGGAGGCGTCCTGATCGGGATTGAGTCGCCGCCGCCGGTCCACGCCGGGGGCATGAGCCCTGTCAAAATCCCAAATGCCGACCGCAGTCCTTTCCGACTATTCCGGAGTCCAGGAGTATCTGTTCTCGCTGAAGGCGAGGGGGGTGCGCTTCGGCATCGACCGGATGCGTGAGCTGGCAGGTGCGATCGGCCATCCCGAGCGGGCCGTCCCGGCGATTCACCTCGCGGGGACGAATGGTAAGGGTTCCACCGCAGCGATGCTGGAATCCATCCTGCGACAGTCGGGCCGGCGCACGGGGCTCTACACCTCGCCGCACCTGGTTCGGCTGGGAGAGCGCGTGCAGGTCGACCGCCAGCCGCTGCGTGAGGATGAGATCCTGGCATTCACCAACGAACTGAGACCGATCGCGGAGGAACTGAGCCGATTTTCCCCGGAGGACCATGCGAGCTTCTTCGAGTTCATGACGGCGATGGCTTTCCTTCAGTTCGCCCGCCAGCGGTGCGACGTGGCGGTGATCGAGACCGGCATGGGAGGCAGGCTCGATGCGACGAACATCGTGATGCCTGAGATTTCGGTGATCACCTCGATCAGTCTCGATCACTGCGAGCAGCTCGGCGACACGGTCGAACGGATCGCCGCGGAGAAGGCCGCCATCATCAAGCCCGGTCGTCCGGTAGTAATGGGACGCCTGCCGACAGCGGCCGAGACGGTTATCCGGGATATCGCGGCGAAGCAGGGCTCGATGGTTCATTCGGTGCGCGACGTGTTCGGCGACGACTCCACGCGCTATCCGCAGACTCGACTCGAATGCGAGTACCAGCGGTGGAACGCGGCGACTGCTGCGCTGGTGTGTCGGGTACTCCCGAAAAGCTGGGGCCTGACCGAGGAAGCCGTCGATCGGGGATTGTCGCTCGTGGAGTGGCCGGGACGCTGGCAACACGTCCGCACCCGCGACAGGGAGATCATTCTCGACAGCTCCCACAATCCGGAAGGCGCGGAGGTCCTCGATGTGAACCTTTCGCGGCTGGCTCCGGCGCTGGCTCGGCCGCCGACGATCGTGGTTGGCGCCCTTGGCTCGGCTCGCGCAAAGGCCCTGCTCGAGACCGCGGCGCATCACGCTGCGGAGCTGCACCTCGTGGTGCCGGGGCAGCCACGCGCGATGTCATGGGAGCAGCTCGAGCAACTGATTCCCGCGGGATTCCGTGGGCGGGTGCACCGCGCGACGGTCAAGGAACTCTTCCCCGAGCCGGGCGAATGCGTAGCGGGCAGCCCGGGAGACACGGTCATCGTCACCGGCTCGGTTTACCTCATCGGCGAGGTGCTTGAGCGCCTTGAGCCGCAGCGCGGCACGGGCGAGGGCCGGTTGCAGGATTTCTGAGCTACGATCTGCCGGAGCTGCCAATCAACCGCAGATGACGCAGATTCGCGCAGATGGTTTGAATCTGCGCTAATCGGCGTCATCTGCGGTTAAGATCGTGGTTGCGACCGTTCGCTCGGACCCGGTGATGCCAGTATCCGGCTTTGACTGCAGCATTCGGCGAACTGGGCGAATCTGCCGCTCCGTTTGCTTCAGGCGAGCTTCACAAGATCGGCGGTTGCCGGGATGTCCTTGATGATCTGGGACGGATCCGGCCCCACGCCGAGATAGCGAAGGTTGGGAAGCTGCCCCGGGGCGGGACGGGAACGCCCCTCATAGGCGACTTCAAGAAGGCTTCGGACCATGCCTGCCGTGTAGCGCCTCGCTTCTGGCGGGAGGTCTGCGAAACGTCGCACGCCTGAAAGGTCCCCGGTCCAGCCGGAATAGCGTTCGTAGACCGGCTTGAGTGTCCGCCGCACGGCCTCGTTGCGTGGCACGTGCGCATAGCGCTTGCCCGAGGCGTCCTCGTAGGCGGTGCAGATGAGCAGCTCGTCGGCGCCGGTGAGTGCGTCGATCTTGTTGATCATCAGATCCTGGAATCCGCCGTACCGGAGCGTGTCGCCCTTTTCCACGGCGTCGTACCAGCCGACCATGCGCTGGCGGCCGGTGCTTGTGCCGAACTCGAGCTGCTTGAGGCGGGTACCGAGCGCGTGCCCCTCGGGCATCTGGGTCAGGAAGGTGTGGGTGCCGACCTTGGTGTCGTAGGCCTTGGCAACGCCGATGGTGTGGATCGGCTGCAGCGGGATGTTCGCGCTCTGGAAGAACTCGGGCGTGTAGGTGTGCGAGGCCGTGGGCGAGAAGCCGTGGCGCTTGTCCAGCCAGTATGCCTGGCCGAACTCACCGACGACGGTGCGGCCCTTGCCGAGTTCGCGGATGACCAGCTCGCGCACCTCGCCGACATTGGGCGCGAGCGTCGTGCCCGCCTTCCAGTAGACATCTGTCAGCAGGTCGAGGTTGAGCGTGAACGGCTCGGCCCCGCGGAAGCGGGTGAAGTCGAACTCCTCGCGTCCGAAGACCCCGAGTTCGATCGCCTCGGCGTTTGCGCGCAGCTCGGTCGCAGTGAGCAAGTCGAAGAAACCGGCCCAGGTTTCCGGGCTGACGCGGCAGACGTGCTGGATTGCCCGGCAGGCGCGGTCGGCGCGCTGGGCCAGCCGCCTGGCGAAAAAGTTGGGTCCGGCGAGGAAGTCGGAGAAATGCATCTGCCAGTGTCCTGTTTCCTCGCGGTAGGCAGGCGAGATGCCGCGGCCTGTTGAGCCACGCGGCTCCTCGCCGAGGACCTTCACGCGGTAGTCCTCCTCCGCCAGGTCGAGCAGGCGGTGGGTCAGGTCGGAAATCATCGTCCGCTCGTCGATCAGGAGCCGGTCGAGCACGGACAGGCCCTTGTGCTCAAGAGGGCGCGCCTCCCAGAGGAACTTGCGCGGGTCTGCGACGACGCCGCTCCCGATGGCGAGGTGGGGCACGTCCTTCAGGACGACGCCGGAGGGCAGCAGGTTGAGCTTCATGCCCGCGGCCGTGTGCCCGGCGTTCGCCCCGCCATTGACCTTGAGGACGACGGAAACTGGCGATGCGGTGTCCCTCAGTTCCTCGGCGATCTCGGGTATCAGCCGACCCTTGCCCTCGTCTCCCAGGGAGATGCCGACATCGGCAATGAGCCTGCTGGTGAAGGGGATCAGTGACATGGTTGCTGGTTTTCTCGGCAACCGGAGTCCGTACCCCTGTTGCCATGAAGTGAAAAGGCGACAGCCGCCCCGGCGGCAACCAATAAAAGCACCTGTGACAGATTTCAGGGCACGTTTCGGTGGGAACGGGGTCTTTTGGAAAGGTATCCAGATGAAACGATTGCTGCCATCCGTCGTTCCGGTCCTGGCTGGGGGGTTGCTCCTGGCGGCCTGTTCGACAACCCCGATTTCGCGGGTGAATGCGAACCGCGCCCTTTACGAGTCGTGGCCTATCGAGATTCGCGAGGCCGTCCTGGATGGCCGCGCGGAACGCGGCATGACCCCGGAAATGGTGCGGGTCGCGAAGGGCAACCCGAGTCGGATCGAGCAGCGGTCGGGATCCAAGGGACAGGAGGAAGTCTGGGTCTATCAGACCGGATCCAACATGGGAGGAACCCAGCTATCCATCGGAGGTGGGTATGGGGGAATGAATGTAATCGGCGCCCCGGGCTCGACTGGGTCGGGGGTCACCGAAGTCGAGGAAGTCGTCTTCGTCGACGGCGTCGTGTTGATCTCGTACTGAGTCCAGCGCTTCCCGGCCTTTTGAATAGTGGCATATAAAAAAGGCAGGGCGACGCGCGCCCTGCCTTGGAAAACCTGAAGTGCCGGTGTCCGGTTACTCCTGCGGCTGTTCCGCCTCAGCGGCCGGCTTCTGCGATTCCATCTCCTTCATGGCCGCCTTGCGGGAGAGGCGCACCTTGCCGGAGCGCTCGTCGATACCGATGCACTTCACCCAGATCATGTCGCCCATCTTGACGACGTCCTCGGTGCGGCGCACGCGGAAGTCCGCGAGTTCGCTGATATGGCAGAGACCCTCCTTGCCGGGGGTGCACTCGACGAAGCAGCCGAACTCCTTCACGCCGGTCACGCGACCGTTGTAGAGCTTGCCGACCTCGATCGGGGCGCCGCCACCACCACCACCGCCGCCGCAGAGCGAGTCGATCTCCGCGATGGCGCGGTTCATGGCGTCGCCGTTGTTCGAGTAGATGTAGACCTTGCCGGAGTCGTCCTCCGCGATGTCGATCTGCGCGCCGGTGGTCTCGGTGATGCGGCGGATCGTCTTGCCGCCGGGGCCGATGAGCAGGCCGATCTTCTCGGGGTCGATCTGGATGGTCTGGATGCGCGGGGCGTACTTGCTGAGGTCCGCGCGGGGCGCAGGGAGTGCCGCGAGCATGATCTTGAGGATCTCGATGCGGGCGTCGCGGGCCTGGAAGATGGCCGTCTTTGCGATGTCGAAGGGCAGGCCGTTGATCTTCAGGTCGAGCTGGAAGCCCGTGATGCCCTTGGTTGTGCCGGCGAGCTTGAAGTCCATGTCGCCGAAGTGATCCTCCTCGCCGAGGATGTCGGTGATCGTGGTCCACTTGGTGATGGAGCCATCGGCCGCGTTCTCGGTCATGAGTCCGCACGAGATGCCGGCGACCGGTGCGATGATCGGCACGCCTGCGTCCATCAGCGAAAGGCAGCCGCCGCAGATCGAGGCCATCGAGGTGGAACCGTTCGAGGCCATGATCTCGGAGACGACGCGGATCGAGTAGGGGAAGACGTCCTCCGGCGGCAGCACCGGGACAAGGGAGCGTTCCGCCAGGGCACCGTGGCCGATCTCGCGGCGGCCCGGACCCGTGAAGCGACCGGTCTCGCCCACGGAGAACGGCGGGAAGTTGTAGTGGAGGATGAAGCTCTTCGACTTCGCGCCGCCGGTGAGTCCGTCCATTTCCTGGGCGTCCTTGGTGGGCCCGAGGGTGGTGATCACGAGGCCCTGGGTGTCTCCGCGCTGGAAGAGCGCGGAGCCGTGCACGCGGGGAAGCGAGCCGACAGTGGCCGAGATGGGGCGGAGCGACTTTGCGTCGCGGCCGTCGGCGCGGACGCCGCGGGAGAGCACGGTCTGGCGGTAGGCCTTGTACTGCAGGTCTTCGAAGACGACGTTGAGGTCGACGTCGGTGAACTTGCCCTCGCCGAGCTCGGCGAGAAGGGCGGTGCGGGCCTCCTCCTTGAGAATCTTCACGGCGGCGCCGCGGGCGGCCTTCTCCTTGCCGAAGATGGCATCGGCGAGGCGCTGGGCCGGAACGATGCGCTCAATGATGGCGCGCGCCTCGGGCGTCGCGCCGACGAGCGCGAAGGTTGCCTTGGGCTTGCCGCAGAGCGAGACCAGTTCCTTGATCGCGCCGATGATCGGCTGGATCGACTTGTGGCCGAACTCGAGTGCCTCGATGAATCGTTCCTCGGGCATCTGGTCCGCGGAACCCTCGATCATCAGCATGTCCTTCTCGGTGCCGACGTAGATCAGGTCGAGCGTCGAGGCGAACATCTGCTCGATCGTGGGATTCGCGACGAACTGGCCCTCTATCTCGGCGACGCGGACGCAGCCGATTGGGCCGTTCCACGGAATGTCGGAGATCGCGAGCGCTGCGCTGGCACCGTTGACCATCAGGATGTCGGACTCGTTGACCTGGTCCGCCGAGAGGAGCTGGCCGATGATCTGGACCTCGTTGAGGAAGCCCTCGGGGAAGAGCGGACGGCAGGGCCGGTCGCAAAGGCGCGAGGTGAGAATCTCCTTCTCGGACGGGCGGCCTTCCCGCTTGAAGTAACCGCCAGGGAAGCGGCCTGCGGCCGCGTATTTCTCGCGATAGTCGACGGTCAGCGGGAAGAAGTCCTGACCGGGGCGCATTGTCTGCGCGACGCTGGCGGCGACGAAGACGTTGGTTTCGCCGACGCAGACATTGACGGCGCCGCTGGCGAGTTGGGCGATGGAGCCCGTTGAGAACGTGATCCCAAGTTCGGGGACCGTGACGTTATGCTTCTGTTTCATGTTTCGATTTCGTGTGGGTCGGTACCTCGGACAGCGTGAACCGCGCGCCGGTACCGGGCTTGCAGGTTCGGGCCCCGATTCGGGGGCGGATCGCGGCGTATCGCCGCATGGATTGGCTGGGTTGATTGCCCGCCGTGGCATCCCCGTTCAGACGGGAGATTTCCGTTTGTCGCCTGCGCGAGGAGGCAAACGGAAATGTCCCGGTCTGGATTCGAGTGTCGGAATGACAACGGGCGACCCGCGGATCGGATCGCCCGTGTGCAAAGGCGTTACTTGCGGAGGTTCAGTTTCTGAAGGAGCTCGTTGTACTTGCTGAGCTCGTGCTTCTTCACGTAGTCGAGCAGCTTTCGGCGACGGCTGGCCATCTGGAGGAGGCCCCGGCGCGAGTGAAAGTCCTTGCGGTGAACCCGAAGGTGCTCGGTGAGGTGGTTGATTCGGGCGGTCAGGAGGGCGATTTGCACCTCGCTCGATCCGGTATCCGAGTCGTGGGTCTTGAACTTTGCTATGATCTCAGGCTTCTCTACCGTGGTGGACATGGTTTTGTGTTTAACTATCACGACTGCAAGGGGTTGTTAGCCCGTGAGGCCAGTCCCGCGTGAGCGAAACCAGCTTCACCGTTCCAATCCCGGCGGGAACCGGGACCAGTCATGGTGGGAGCCCGCAACCGACGGGCTCCTACTAACGCAAGCGGCGACAATCCCGGGCGCCGGTGCGGCGCGCAAGCCGATTTTTTCCCTGTCCCGGGAGGTGCACGGAGGCCCCTTCCGCCTCACCCGGCGACCAGGTGCAGGCGCTTGATACCCGAGCATCCAGGCAGCTTTTTCAGCTTCTCGACGATGGAAAGGCGATGCAGGAAAAGTTCGTTCCGAACGACGGAGTGAGTGGTCAGCACGATCAGGACAGTGCCGTCGCGCTCGAGTCGCGCCGGGTGCGAATATGAGGCATTGGCAGTCCCCACCAGCTCGGCCCAGCGCTCTCGGATGCCGTCTTCCGGTCCGGATCCCCCGATCCGGTGCTTCGCGATAAGCTGGTCCATGACCTCCAGGATCGGCTTGGTGGGGCGCAGCCGCTGGCGCTTCGGCTCGGAGCCGGGGATGCCGCGGAGATCGGCAATGAGTTCCTCGGCGACACGGCTGAAATGATGGGGCTCGTTTGGCATGGGAGATTAACCACTAATCCGCACATAATCCGACCAGTGGTTCTCAGTCAGTGCGGATCGGTGGTTCCTTCCGGTTGGCGGCCTCGAACAGCCGGCTTTGGCGGACGAACACGCCGAAGGCGTTCGCGACCGCGATGTACAAGCCGGGAAAGCCGTCGAGGAATCCCAGCTTCAGGATGTAGGCGCGGAAGAATCTCCAGGCCGGTCTGAACACGGCCGACACGAGCGAGAAGCGCGCCCCCGACTCCTCCTGCTGGCGCATGAACAGGTCCGCGAAGGCGTTGATCTTCGAGACATGGTCGGAGATCGACGGAAAGGAATAGTGATGCAGATCCCCGGTGATCCGTGTGACGGGTTCCGCGCATTCCACCTTTTCGTGAACGACCGCGTCGCCGCCCCATCGGGCGCGGTCGCGACGAAACAGCCTCAGGCTCCAGTCGGGGTACCAGTCCCCATGGGTGATCCACCGATCGATGAACCAGACCTTCCTGGGGAACCGGGCGCCATTGCAGGACTCATGGGTTCCCTGGAAAAAATGAACGATCCCGCTGCACAGGGCCGCTGACACCTCCTCGTCGGCGTCGAGCGCAAGCACCCAGGTGTGGGTTGCCAGGTCGACGGCCGCGTTCTTGGTGTCGCGGTAGCCCTCCCAGGGCAGCGTGTACACATGTGCGCCTGCAGCGGCGGCGATATCGGCGCTGGAGTCGGTCGTATTGTTCAATACCACCACGATCTCGCCGACCCAGCCCCTGACCGAGCGCAGGCAGCGTTCGAGGTTCCGTTCCTCGTTGCGTGCGACGATCACCACCGACAGGGGCAGGGGAGCGGGAGACGACATCAGTCGGAAGTGATGAGCGAGAACATCGCCGGGGCCGAATCAAATCCTGCCCGCCAGCGAGCGGGGAATCTGGTAAAGATAGCCGCAGGAGCGCCACGCACGGACGAGGGCCTTCTTGGCGGACCCCGTGCGCAGCACGATTGCATTAATGCCCGCGAGCAACAGGTACCCGGCGACCTTGAGCAGGTTCACAACAAGCCGGGAGAGCAGGTAGCCGGCTGCGCCCGGCCTGGAGGCGCGGTCGATGACGCGGCTGCGCGCAGAGTCGAATGCGTGCTTCCTGGCGTAGCGGAAAGTAGTCCGGCTCGCGGGCATCTGGTGGCGTACGGCGGCAGCAGGCGCGAACCAGACTTCGTGCCCGGCCGCGCGGATGCGCCGGATCATCTCGCTGTCGCCTCCGGAGAAATAATTGCCGCCGGCCCGATCCAATGAGGTGAGAAACGGCCCAATCTCGGAAAAGATGCGGGTCGGTATCGCAAGGTTGGCGCCCATCGGCGAATGCCGGTCGGGCAAAGGCCCGGCATCGGGCCGGAACGACAATGGCGCGTGCCATTCGGCGACCCATTCCGGGAGGCCGTCGGGAAACACGGGGATCACCTCGCCGCCGACCGCGCCGATTCGAGCGGCATCGCCCATCGACCAAGGTTCGAGCATCCGGCGGAGCCAGTCGGGCTCGAGCAGGATGTCGTCGTCGCCCAACACGAGGATCTCTCCGCGGGCCTCGCGAATCGCCCTGTTCCTGGCGTGGTCGAGTCCCTGGAGCTTCTCGACGATGTGCCGAGGGGCGGGTCGTGCCGAGGCAAACTCCCCCACGACTGCAGCCGTGTCATCCGTCGAGTTGTTGTCGATCACGAGGATCTCGAACTGGTCCGCCGGCAGGTCCTGCTTCACGAGTCCCTCGAGCGTCTGCCGCAGCGTCGTCGCCCGGTTGTAAGTCGGAATGGCGACCGTGGCTCGGAGTCTCTGTGGGGATGCGGGCGAATCCATCGTGCTTCTGCCGAGCTTCGTAGCGGATCGCGGCAGGGTTTCGACCTGAAAGCGCACCAAGGCGGAGTCGATCCTTCGGGAGGTTCTCCGCGGGTTCCTGCGATCAGTGCGTGCGGACCTGGTCGCGGTAGGCCTTGCCGCGCTCGAGCCGTGAGAGGATCTCGAGATAGTCGCGGTTGGCGAGCGCGGCCTGGAATGCCTGAAGCTCATCCTGGTAGTTGTGGAGCGCCCGAAGTACCTCGTCGCGATTCTGCTCCAGGATCGTTCGCCAAAGCTTCGGATCGCTCGCTGCGATGCGCGTCGTATCGCGCAGGCCGCCACCCGCATGATTTCGCCAGCCGGGATCCCGGCCCGCAAGCATGGCGCACAGGCAGGAGGCCAGCACCTGCGGAAGGTGGCTGATGTTGGCGACGATCTCGTCGTGGCGATCGGGATCCATGGTGACCACCTCGGAGCCCAGTTCCTTCCAGAACTGGACGACGGTCTTCACCGCAGTGGGATCCGTCTGCCCGGTCGGCGTGACGAAGCATGCTCGATTCTCGAACAGTTGTGCCGATCCGTGTTCCCATCCGGTCTTCTCGGAGCCGGCCATTGGGTGGGCGCCGACGAAGCGCGCCTTCGGGCCGACGGCATCGTGGGCGAGCCGGCAGATCTCCGCCTTCACGCTGCCGACATCCGTGACGATGGCTCCTTCGGCAAGCGCGGGCCCGCATTCCCGGGCGAGTGGCACGATGCGATCCACCGGGGAGGCGATCAGCACGAGGGACGCATCCTTCACGGCCTCGACGGGCGTCTCGGCGACCGTGTCGCACCATGGCTGGCTTGCCAGGGCGATCCGAACCTCGGGCCTTCGAGCCCAAACGGCGATGCGCGGGGCGACGCCACGGGCCCGAACCGCCCGCGCGACGGAGGCCCCGATCAGCCCGGGCGCGAGAATCGTGACTTGACGGAGCACGGGCGCAAAAACGCAAAAACCCCCGGGGGTGTCGAGCCGTTAGCCCGATGGGCCCCGGGTCAGCTGCCGCCCAGGGATACGATCCTGGAGTAGGCCGCAGCCGTTAGAGGCAATACGGAGAGGCGGCTGTTGCGGACCAGGCTGATCTCGGAGAGCGACCGGTCGGCCTTGATTCGCGCCAGGGTCACCGGGTTTGCGAGTCGCGCTCCTGCCCGGAGGGTGACCGCCACCCAGTCCTCGGCCTTCCCTGCAGTCGGGTCGGGATAGGCTTCGCGGACGACAAACGCCGTGCCCAGGACCGCCTTCTTACCTCCGCTCGCGTAAAACAGGACGACGTCGCCGCGGCGCATTGACCGGAGGTTGTTTCGGGCCTGGTAGTTCCTGACGCCTTCCCACCCGGTTTGTCCGTCCTTGACGAATGAATCCCAGCTGTAGGAATCGGGCTCCTGTTTCACGATCCAGTATTGGATTGTCACGTGTGGGACCGTGACATCCGATGCCCCTCTCCGACAATGGATTTCGACGAAAAGGAGCACGCGCACGCACGCCGGGTGAAGACTTTCCTGTATGTGCTCACGGTGGCCATGATACTTGCGCCCGTACTCCTCTATTGGTTGATTCGGTAAAACATCAGGGGTCAGATCCTGTCAGCCCAACTTCCCCGTGCAAAAGACCCTCCTGATCATCCGACTGATCTTCATCGCACTGTGTGCGATGACGGGTTGGCTGCTTTGCTTCACGGCTGCGCCGGACTGGGATGCTTATTATGTCCGCGCCGTGGTTGTCGGCACGCTCGTGGGCACGCTCGTCGTCCTTGTCGACGTGATGCTGAAGGGCTTCTCGCTTCGCGGCCTCTCGGCGGTCACGTTCGGTCTCGCCGTGGGTGCGCTGATGGCCCACCTGATCAGCATCTCCCCGCTGTTCGAAGTGTATGGCGACCCGAGGGTGATCTACACGGCGCGCATCAGCCTTTTCGTGGTGCTTCCGTACCTCTGCACGGTGATCGCGCTGCGGGGCAAGGACGAGTTCAACCTGATCATTCCCTATGTGCGATTCGTGCCGCACGAGGTCGATGTTCCCCTGGTCGTGATCGACACGAGCGTGCTGATCGACGGACGGATCGCGCGCCTGTGCGAGACGGGATTCCTCAGCGCGGCAATCGTCATCCCGCGCTTTGTACTCAACCAGCTGCAGGGCATCGCCGATTCCCCCGATCCGCAGAAGCAGGCCCGTGGACGACGCGGCCTCGCGGTGCTCGGCGAACTGCGCAAGATTCGCAACCTCGACATCCGCATCGCGGAGAGCGAGGTCGCGAGCCAGCAGCACATCGATGCCAAGCTCGTCTTCCTCGCCCAGTCGATGCGCGCCAAGCTGATGACGACCGATTTCAACCTCGCGAAGATGGCGGAGTTCAGCGGGGTCACCTGGCTGAACCTCAACGAGCTTTCGAAGGCGCTCCGCTCCGAACTCATCCTTGGCGAGCAGGTCGAGGTAGACCTGACGAAGCCGGGCAAGGAGGACGGCCAGGCGGTGGGCTATCTCGAGGACGGCACGATGGTCGTCGTCAACGGCGGGCGGGCGTTCATCGGGCAGCGCGTTGAGGCCGAGATCCTCAGCATCGTTCCGACGGCAGGGGGAAAGCTGGTTTTCGGGCGCCTCCTTTCGCCCGCGAGCTAGTGGTGCGCCTGCCTCGGCCCGTGAGGCCGAGTTTGATGTTTACTTGGCGGCGCGTCTTTCCCAATACGTCGGATTCCTCCCGGGCCAGTAGCTCAGTTGATAGAGCGCGTCGTTCGCAACGACGAGGTCGTCGGTTTGATCCCGATCTGGTCCACCAATCCCGCCAGCAGCCGGAACGCGGAGGCGGCAATATTCTTGTAACGCTGTAAGATAAAGCGGAGCAGGGCCTTGTGATTCCGCGGTGACAGCGGGGAAAATTCTTCGGGTTGGCTCCCCATTTGCTTTGGTCCGCGCTAAGTTCGAGACAGCATTCGACGCTCAACACTTTCCTTAACGATGAAAAAGACGACCGGCAAAAAGACCAAGACCGCTGCCGTGAAGGCGGCGCCAAAAGCTCCGGCGACCAAGGCGACCCGTGCCGCGAAGCCCGCCAAGGCGGCATCCGTTCCGGCAGTGAAAGCGGGCGCCCCGGGAACCGGCGACACGCGCATCGAGGCGCAGATCGACGTGGGATTCGGCAATTCGCTCTACATCCGCGGTGATGGGCCGGGTCTGAGCTGGGAACGCGGCATCGCGATGGCCTGCGTCGCGGATGACCGTTGGTCGACCCAGATTCCGCACGCTTCACGACCGATCGTGTGCAAGTTCCTGATCAACGACCTCGTCTGGTGCTCGGGCGACGATTTCGTCGTCATGCCGGGAAAGTCCGTGACGCTACTGCCGGCCTTCTGACCGGTCCGGCGTTCAGGAGTTGCCCGGGTCGGGCTTAAGAAGCGGGTCGGGATTGATCGCGACGAGTCGCGACCGGAGCATCGCGGCGGCAGCGTCGCGATCTCCCTGAAGCTCGGTCCCGTCGACCAGGTCGCAGCGCAAGCGGATAGTCGAGAAGGGCCGCGGAAGGAAGAATCTGTCCCAGCTCTTCAGCCGCCACGCGGATCGGCAGTCGAATCCGAGCAGTAGCATCGGGGCTCCGGTTCGTCGGGCGACGATCAGAGTGCCCGGCTTCACTTCGTAGCACGGACCGCGCGGTCCGTCCGGCGTGATGCCGATATCGTTTCCGGAACGGATCACCTCGACGAGCGCCTGCGCCGCCTCCCGTCCATGGCGGCTGCTGGAGCCCCGCACTGCGCGCATGTTCGCCACGCGAAAGAACGCCGTCAGCCACGCGCCGTCGCGGCTCGAGCTGATCAGTGCGTACGCCATTCGGCCCTTCCGGAAGCGGCGGTAGAACTCGGTCGAGAGGAACAGCCGGTTGTGCCAGAGGACTATCGCGATTGGCCTTTCCTTCATTGTCGCCCGGGCGAGGTCTTCCGGCGCGACCTCGAAACGAAGCGTGCGGGCCCAGAGCCGGGCCGGGAGCAGGAGCACGAGGAATATGAATCGGCGCCAGGCGGCTACCGTGTGGGCTTCCGGGTTTTCCACCCGAGGTTCTGGAGGCACGGACCTGTCGATTTGCGGGCTCAGCGCCGAGTTTTTCGCCCAATTCCCCGCCGACCGCCAAGCGAATCTTTGCATATCCGCCGTGTCCGCAGCAGATTCGGCCTGCAAGGCGCGATCTTATCGTTGAGACAGGGCGCCATGGAGTTCTTGAGCGCCGGCTGTATGCAGTCCCGCGGCGTCGGCGAAAATCCCGGTACGCGGCTAAAGATTCTTGCCGTTGGTATGCACTTGGTGTTTCCTCTCGGAGATGGCAGCGGCAATGGACAGGCGTTCGAGGTGGCTCCGCTCGGGAATCTGGGTGCTTGCCCTGTTCGCAGTCCCGGTGGCATCCGGGCAGTATATCTTCGTCACGGATAATGCAGGCCGCGTTGCGAGGATCGACACGGCGACCCAAGCGGGAACTTCGCTCGGCAGTCTCTCAGCCTCGGGCTTTACGGCTAGCCAAGTGATCGGCTTGGCGTACGACCACGCGGGCGACCGGCTCCTGATCCTGGACCGGTCGGCAAGCAGTGTCTACTCGATGAATCCGACGACCGGAGTTGCGACTCTGCTTTTCTCGACGACAGGGGTTACATTCCAGGGTGGCGCCGTGCTCAACGGGCTTCTGTACGGCATTAATGAGAACACCCAGACGTTGGCTGCTTACTCTCTGAGCGGCACGGCTCAGACTATCGGCGGATCCGCCTTAAGCAGCCATGCGCACAGCCTCGGGGTGAATCCGTTCACGAGTACGCTTTTCTTCCATACGAGCAGCGCCGGCATCCGGGTGGTAAACACCAACGGATCGGAGGGGTCGCAGCTGGTGAACTACACCTCGAGGGGTTCGGAGGATGTCGAATACCTCGACAACAGCTACCTGCTCGTGGATTATGGCTCCGAGGTTTACAAGATCGATGGCTCGTCGGGTACAGAGTCTGTCTTCCTGACCTCAACGCAGCTCTCGGGGATGGGGGTGACGGGGTACGTGTCCGGCGTCGCGGTCCGATTCGCCTCGATACCGGAGCCCGAAGTCTGGGCGCTGCTCGCTGCCGGGACAGCGATGGCCGCGATCTCGCGGCTTCGCCGTCGAGCCCCGATGCGCCGGGTCGAGCGGGCCTCGAAGTCCGGCTGACCTGGAGCCCCGCTCGGAGCAGATGCGCCGCCGGTGCACGAAAAAGCCGGGGCTGCATGGCCCCGGCTCGAATGTGAGCCTTTGCGATTGCGAACCTGCTCAGCGCAGGCGCGCAAACGTCTTCTGCAGGAGCGCGAGGTCGTTCGCGCCTTTCGTCCGCTCGCGGGCCTTCTGGATCAGGTTCTGCTCGAGCTGGTTCTTCGAGGGCTTGTTGACCTCGTAGAACACGCCGAACCTGCCGGGCCAGGGGTCGTTCGCGATCTGGAAGGCCGCGACGAGGTCGGAAGGATCGTGGCGCGCCGCGTCCTCGGGCGAACCGTCGTTCTTCTTAAGGTCGATCGTCTTGAAGGCCCCGCCGGTGCGGGGATTGGCCGCATCGAAGGCGCCTTCGTAGAACTCGACGCACTCGGAAAGGATCTCGACGACGGAGAAGCCCTTGTGATTCGCGGCGCGCAGCATCATCTCGACCATGTGCGCCACCTGGGTTGCGTGACTGCGTGCGACAAAGGTGGCGCCGCTGTTCACGAGCGTGCGCATCGGGTTGATCGGCTGGTCGATCGCACCGGAGGGATCGGTCTTCGACTTGAAGCCGAGCGGCGAGGTGGGCGATGTCTGCTTCTTCGTCAGGCCGTACACGAAGTTGTCCATGATCACGTAGGTGATGTTGACGTTCTTGCGTGCCGTGTGGACGAGGTGG
>JAYQOU010000002.1:0-81760 GCA_038144975.1 Candidatus Salsuginivita brisbanensis
ACCGAAGGTCGCGCTAATTGTACCCGTACTCCTACTTGGCTCTGCGACCTCGAGAACGAGAACGAGTAAGAGTACGAGTACGAGTGGGAGGGGCTGAGAACCCGGGAGCGGTACTCCCAATCCGCAGTCCCACATCCGCAATAAAAAAGCCGGGCGCTGGGCCCGGCTTCTCGATTGTGAATGATTTGGTCGCTTACTGGACCTTGAGCACGCCCTTCATGGTGCCGCTGTGGCCCGTGAAGCTGCAGAGGAATGGATAGTCACCGGGCGCGCTGGGGACCGTGACCGTGATCGTGTCGGACTCCCGGGGCCCGAGCAGCTTCGTGTGCGCCACGATCTGGCTCGCGAAGGCGGCCGGGATGAACTCGGCGGCGAGTCCGGCGCCGGCGGCGGCGGCAAGGAACTGTGCGACGTTGGCATTGGCGGTGAGCAGCACCCAGTTGTGGCCCATAGCCATCTTCGGGACATTGCCGGCGTTGACGAGGGTGACGCGGAGGGTCTCGCCCGGAGCGGCGGTGATCTCGGCGACATCGAAGCGCATCGTGTCGTTGGCCGTGATCCGGATCTCGCGGGGCTCCCCGGCGGAAACTTGGGCCACGCCTGCGAACAGGGCGGCGACTGCGACGAGGGCGGAGAGAACTTTGCGTTTCATTGGAGTGTTGTGTCACGCTAGGCCGTCGGAGGTGTCAGGCAAATCGGAAAAAGCCCGGGACCCGTTCCATTAGGCAGGCTGGCATGGGCTAACAGCCTCCTGAAAGTGGTTTTTCGGGGTCCGGATTAGCTTGATCTGCCCGATGAAAATGGAACTCTCCGTCCCGAATTGTCGGCCAAACGGCCCCCTTTTTCCATGCTTCCCGTGCCTCTCCCCCGGTCCTTCAGGCGTCTTGCCTCGATCCTGATTTCATTCTCCGCCCTCTTCCTCGCCTCGGGTTGTTCCGCCCTCTGGCGCATGGATGGTCATCAGACCACGATGATAACCGAGGGCCCGGTTGCGCGGATGCAGACCGACGTCTTTTACGTCACGCTCTGGGTGACGCTGGTGATTTTTGCCATCGTCGGCAGCGTCCTGGCCTACGCGATCATCAAGTTCCGGGCAAAGTCGGAGGCTGATGAGCACGCGGAGCCGCCGCCCCAGGGCCACGGCAATCCTTTGGTCGAGCTCGGTCTGATTGCGGCTTCCGTCCTCGCCCTGGTTGTCATAGCGGTGCCGACCCTTCGGGGTATCTGGTACCAGTATGACGTGCCGGCCGACCGTCAGGCCGAGATGCTCGAGATCAACGCGACTGGCAAGCAGTGGTGGTTCCGGTTCGAGTACCCGACCGAGCTGATCGAGGGGGTGGGGCCTCTGGTGACCGGCAATGAACTCGTGATCCCCGTTGGCCGCCCGGTGCGGGTCAACCTGAGGACTTCCGACGTCATTCATTCCTTCTGGGTTCCGAAGCTGGCGGGCAAGGTCGACATGATGCCGAACCGCGGCAACCACCTCTGGCTCGAGGCCGAACAGGCCGGTTACTACTGGGGCCAGTGCGCCGAGTACTGCGGCGAGTCCCACGCGGTCATGCGCTTCCGGGTAATCGCGCTCGAGGAGCAGGAGTACAACGCCTGGCTCGAAGCGCAGAAGCAGCCGGCCCGCACTGTCACCGCCGCCGCCGGGGTCGCGCCGGGCGCACCGACCTTCCAGTTCGCCAGCTTCCGCCGCAACGAGTACGGATTCAGCCCTGCCTGGGATGCCGGTGCCGCCACCGCGCCGCTCGACCTCTGGCGTGCACAGCAGCAGCCCGATGCGAACGAGGATGCCGCCCTGGTGGAGCGCGGCCGCGACCTTTTCGGAAGGGACCTAATGAACCAGCGGCTATGCTTCTCCTGCCACGCGGTTCGCGGTCATGACTTTTTCGGTGTCACCGGTCCTGACCTCACCCACCTCGGTTCGCGAACCACGATTGCGGCGGGCCTTCTCGAGAACACCCCGGACCAGCTCGCCCGCTGGATCATGAATCCGGGCGAGGTGAAGCCCGGCAACATCATGGCAGTCACCTACGAGGCGGCCAACATCGAGATCAGCGAGGATGACGCCCGCGCGCTCGTCGCCTACCTGCGCAGCCTGAAGTAACTTCCCCCGAACCCCCCGTTTCCTCCATGGATGCCACGGTAAAGTCAGATTTCATCACGAAGGACGCGCCGCACGCCCCGGCGTCGAAGCCGCTCATGTTCTACCGCCCGACTGCCAAGACCGGGCTCCTGAGCTGGCTCACGACAGTCGACCACAAGCGCATCGGTTTTCTCTACGGTGTCTTCGCCCTGTTCTTTTTCCTGGTGGGCGGCTTCGAGGCCCTGCTCATCCGCCTGCAGCTCGCGGTGCCCAACAACGATCTGCTTTCCGCGCAGGCGTACAACGAAATGTTCACGATGCACGGCACCACGATGGTGTTCCTTGCCGTGATGCCCCTCTCGGCCGCCTTCTTCAATTTCATCATGCCGCTGCAGATCGGCGCGCGTGACGTCGCGTTCCCGCGCCTCAATGCCTTCTCGCTGTGGACCTTCGTCGTCGGCGCGATCATGGTGAACCTCGGCTGGTTCATGGATTCGGGCGCGCCGGACATCGGCTGGTTCGGCTATTCGCCGCTGACGTCTCGGACGATCACGCCTGATCATTCCACCGACATGTGGGTGGTCGGCCTGCAGCTCCTGGGCGTGGCCTCCATCGCTGCATCGCTCAACTTCATCGTCACCATCATCAACATGCGGGCGCCGGGCATGACCATGATGCGGCTGCCCGTGTTCGTCTGGATGACGCTGGTAACCTCCTTCCTCATCATCCTCGCGTTCCCAGCCATCACGATCGCGCTGGTCGAGGTCATGATGGACCGCCTGTTCGGCACGAGCTTCTTCGAGGTGTCCGGCGGCGGCATGCCGATCCTCTGGCAGCACCTCTTCTGGATCTTCGGGCATCCCGAGGTGTACATCCTGATCCTGCCGGCGATGGGCATCATCTCCGAGATCCTGCCCACCTTCGCGCGCAAGCCGCTGTTCGGCTACCCGATCGTGGTCTTCTCGGGCGCGGCCATCGGCTTCGTCGGCTTCGGTGTCTGGAGCCACCACATGTTCACGACGGGCATGGGCACGATCGCCACCGCCGCCTTCGCCGTGGCCACGATGGCCATCGCCGTCCCGACGGGCGTCAAGATCTTCAACTGGATCGGCACCCTTTGGGGCGGCCACTTGATGATGCGCACACCCATGATGTTCGCACTCGGATTCGTCTGGATGTTCATGATCGGCGGCTTCTCGGGAATCATGCATTCCGCGGCCCCGGCCGACGCGCAGCAGCAGGACACCTACTTCATCGTCGCCCACTTCCACTACGTGCTGATCGGCGGCTCGATCTTCGCGCTGCTCGCGGGCATCCACTACTGGTTCCCCCTGATCTTCGGACGCAAGGTCAGCGAGTTCTGGGGTAAGGTTTCATTCTGGGTGATCTTCGTCGGCTTCAACACGACGTTCTTCCCGCTGCACTTCCTCGGACTGAACGGCATGCCGCGGCGCACGTTCACCTACGACGCCAACCTAGGCTGGAACACGCCCAACTTCGTGTCGACCGTGGGCGCACTCATCCTGGGCCTCGGAGTGGCCATCTACTTCATCGTGATGATCTACACGTACTTCCGGGGCGAGAAGGTCGGCCGCGATCCCTGGGACGGCCGCACGCTCGAGTGGTCGCTGCCGAACCCGGTTCCCGAGTACAACTTCAAGGTCATCCCGACCGTGCACGCGCGCGACGCCTGGTGGTACGAGAAGCACCACAAGGAGGAGATCGCCAAGGAGCAGGCCGCGACCGCCAAGGAAGAGGCCGCCCACGGTGGCATCCATATGCCCTTCCAATCGATCTGGCCGCTGCTCGTGAGCTTCGGCCTTCTGGTCGGTGCAATCGGCGTGGCCGTCATCCCGCGCGAGGATCCCGCCGAGGGGTTCTGGGGCTGGAAGATCGGCATCTCCATGCTGGGAGCGGTGATCCTGGTCATCGGCATCTTCCTCTGGGCCCACGAGGGCAACGAGGGCTACCACCTCCATACCGAGGACGACGAAGGCCACGGCGGCGCGAAAAAGGGAGCGCACTGAGCCGGACCACCCCGACACCAACCCTCAGACTTTTCCCCCATGTCCAGCCACGCAGGCGCCATCGACCACCACCAGGACCCGAGCACGACCACGGGCATTCCGAACAAGAAGCTCCTCATGTGGGCGTTCCTTGCCTCGGACTGCATGTTCTTCGGTGCCCTGATCGCGACCCACCTGATCTACCGGCTGCACCCGCCCGTCGGTAACCCCGACCCGAAGGATATCTTCAGCCCGGCGCTGACCTCCTTCTCCACGTTCATCCTCCTGATGTCGTCGCTGCTCATGGCGCTCGCCGTGAACGCAATCCAAAAGAACAACGTGAAGGCCACGCGCAAGTGGCTGCTCGGCACGATGTTCTTCGGTTCGATCTTCCTGTGGTGCCAGGTCTACGAGTTCCAGGAGTTCGTCCACATCAAGGGCATGACCATCACCAACAGCATGCTCGGCACGACCTTCTTCACGCTGACCGGTACGCACGGTACCCACGTGGCGATCGGCGTGTTCTGGCTGACGCTGATGTACATCCGCTCATTCCAGCCCGTGAATGGCGCCCGCGGCGCAGCCCTGCTGTTCCGCTACGTCTGCCACCTGGCTCTCTTCGTCGCCCTTTTCCTGCTCTCGCTGAAGTCGGTCCTCAATTTCGTGCACCTCATCCATGAAACCGGATTCAGCGGCGGCATGATTGTGGAGTACCTCAAACACGACTTTCTTGTGCTTGCGGGCATGATAGCCGCCGTTGGTGGCCTAAGCGTGCTGGGACGTGCGCGTGGCCCCGTCGACTTTGACGAACACAACGCCATCGATGTCGAGTCGATGGGCCTTTACTGGCATTTCGTCGACATCGTCTGGATCGTGATCTTTACCGCCGTTTACCTCATCGAATTCATCTGATCCCATGAGCTCCATCGCACACGCCGCCCCCGACGGGGCCCATCATGTGGACAACAAGTTCGGCCTGTTCATCCAGGTTGCGATGATCCTCGCGGTCATCACCGGCATCGAGATCGTCATCGTCTACCTGCCGATTGCAGAGGGGCTGATCGTCGCCGGCCTGGTCGTGCTCTCGATCGTGAAGTTCATGTACGTGATCTTCGTGTTCATGCACCTGAAGTGGGACAAGCTGTTCTGCACGATCCTGTTCTTCATCGGCCTCGTGCTGGCCGTTGGAACGGTGTGGGCGCTGATATTGCTTTTCAGTGCGGGAGACAGCGAACCGGTCGGCATGGTCGCACAGGCGGCGCGGTCGCTTCTCGCGGCCTGATCCGGAGTTCGCGGGTCTTACGGCATTTAGCCGGGGGACCCGTTCCTCGCATTCGCATTGAAACGCTGCGCTGCGGGCGCGCAGCATGGGGCCTTCTATGATCGACTGGGGCCACTGGCACAATGAGCCGTACCTGATAGGCGGTATCATCCTGCTCGGCTGGCTGTATGCAGTGATGACTGGCCCGCTGCGGGCCCATCTGGCTCCGCCAGGAACCCCGTACCCGGTGCGGCAGGCCTGGCTCTACTATTCCGGCCTCATGGTATTCTACCTGGCCGTCGGTTCCCCGCTCGACCAGATCGGCGAGCGCTTCCTGTTCTCGGCCCACATGGTGCAGCACATGCTGCTCGATTACCCGGCGGCGCTCCTGTTCATGCTGGGAATCCCCTCCTGGGTCGCGGACGCACCGATCCGGCGCTTTCCGTTTCAGTCGGTTCTGCGGGCGATATTCCACCCCCTGGTCTGCGGACTCATCTTCTCGCTCGTCTATTCGATTTGGCACATGCCTTCGCTCTACGAGTGGGCGCTTCAGAACAAGCTGACCCATGTCGTGCAGCACCTCATGTTCTTCGGCACCGCCCTGTTCTACTGGTGGCCGCTGGTGAGCCCCTCGAAGATCCTCCGCCCGTCGAGCTACCCCGCACAGATGCTGCACGTATTCGCGGTGGCCGTCTGGCTGACCCCGGTGTTCGCTTACGTGACCTTTTCTCCGGACGTCCTGTACCCGACCTATGAGTTTGCTCCACGCCTGATAGCCGAGCTCACTCCGCGCGAGGACCAGGTGCTCGCCGGGACGATCATGAAGATCGGCGGCCTGTCCGTCGCGCTTGCATGCTTCGGCTGGAGCTTCTGGCGGTGGTCGAGCCGCGGCCAAGCCACGGAGGACTAGCATCAGGCCTGACCGTCCGAATTTCCCGACCTATTGCTTGGGCTGCTTGCTGAATCATCGGTCGTCCGATGGTACCAGAGCTTTACGCCAGTCCAGAGGACAGCTGGCACGGCGACGCTCAGGCCGAGTGCCAGACCGGCGTTCTCGTGTCCGATCGACCCGATGAATGAAAAGATGAAGGCCATAGGCGCGCATCCGATTGCCAGCGCGATCGTGAAGTAGGGGAAGGGCATGCGGGTCAGCCCTGCGAGGCAGGACCCGACCTCAGCGAGCAGCGGGAGCGAACGGGACAGGGCGACCAGCCAGACGCCATTGCGGCGGAACAGACGCTCACCTCGCGCCAGGTCCTCCGCCCCGGCGAGCTTGACCGCCACCGTGTGTCCGAAGGACCGGCAGAGTCCGTATGCAGTCATGCCCGAAAGGAAGCTGCCGGCAGTGCAGATCAGTCCCCCGCCGAGCGTGCCGTAAAGGTAACCGGCGGCCGACATGATGGCGGTGCCTGGCAAGGGCAGGACAATGTCGAGCATCAGAAGGATCACGACTGCCAGCCAGCCCAGGGGCCCCCATCCCTGGATCCAGGTGACCGCTGCGTCGCCCGTGAACCAGCTCGTGAAGTTTTCCTCCCAGATGACGAACGGGATCAGAAACAGCACGGCGAGGGCGACTGCGATCCAAATGAGGCGCACGTCGGGACCCTATATGGGCGGTTGCTGCCGGGGAACAAAAAACATTGAAACAGAAGGCAATGAAAGCGGGTCGTTCGGGCTTGGAATGCCACCGACCCTTCGGAACGCTCCCTCTATCCAACCCCCAGTACCCATGAAATCCGCTTTCCCGCTTTTTCTCCTCGTTACTCTGGTCGGTTGTTCGCCCGGTACTCCGCCGCCGGCCCCCGCGCCTGAGGCATCTAACGTGCCAGTGCCCGCGCCTGCGCCCGCCGCTCCTGTCGCACCTGCGCCGGCACGCACCATCGAGATTACGGCCAACGACCAGATGCGGTTCAGCGTTACGCGCATCGAGGCAGCACCTGGGGAGCGCCTGACGGTTGTGCTGCGCAACATTGGAGTGCTGCCCAAGACGGTCATGGGACACAACTGGGTGCTGCTGCAGTCGACCGCCAACCCGATGATCTACTCAGCCGCGGCCGCCGGCGCGGGCCTCGCGGGAGATTTCATTCCGGCGGAGTACAATTCGCAGGTCATCGTGCATACGCGCCTGCTCGGGCCGGGCGAGATGGACACGGTGGAGTTCACGGTTCCCTCGACACCGGGAGAATACCCATTCCTCTGCAGCTTCTCAGGCCACGTCGGCACCATGCGCGGCGTACTGGTCGTGCAGTGACAGCCTGACCTGACTCAAACGTGCACGAGCGCCTCGCCCATCCGGCCTTCGATGAGCTGGCCGCGGCGCTAAAGGCGCTCCCACCTGCGCCGACGGATGAGGGACGCCTGGTGGCGATCGTATGCAGGGATGCGCCCGGGGTGCATCGATTGCTCGAGAAAACGGAGCTTTCCCTGGAATCCGGACTGTCAGGAGACAAGTGGGGGAAGACCGCGTCCCGCAAGCCGGACAGCCAGCTCACGCTCATGCGGGCGGATATTGCCCGCCTTGTCGCGGCCGGGCAGTCGCCCGAGACCTCGGGCGACAACCTCCTGGTCGATCTCGACCTGGCAGCCGGTAACCTTCCGCCGGGATCGATTCTTCGGATAGGCGATGCCGCCGAGATCGAGGTTACTCCCTTGGCTCATACCGGCTGCTCCACCTTCGCGGCCCGCTTCGGCGGAGATGCGCTGCGATTCGTCCAGCATGCTACTAATCGCGGACTCAATCTCCGTGGCGTACACGCCCGGGTGGTTCGGCCCGGCACGATCGAGCAGGGGATGATCGTGCGACTGATCCGTCGCGCCGGATAGCCTGCAACGGGCCACGCCGATACCCCGAGGTAGGGCGCGTTGTCCCAAACGCGCCGATTCGGAGCTCTGCGCTCCCTGCGGGAGCCAATCAGTACCGAGATTCTTACGCTGCCGGCCACCAGCGATAGAGGAAGAAATAGACCAGCACGCCTGTGACGGACACGTAGAGCCAGATGGGAAACGTCCACTTTGCCCAGGCGCGGTGGCGTTCGAACTGGCCCTTGATCGCGAGCAGGAAGGTGCGCGGCACAAGGTAGGCGATCGAGATCGCGAGCACGATGTGCGTGAGCAGCATAACATAGTAGACCGTGCGGATCGCGCCCTCTCCGCCGAACGGGGTGTGCACGCCGCGCACGAGGACCTTGTGGGTGACATAGCCGACGAGGAAGAGCGCCGAGACGACCCCCGCGGACAGCATGACCTTGCGGTGGGCGTCCCGCTTGCCGGACTTGATGAGCCCGAAGCCGGCGACAATCAGGATCGTGGCAATGCCGTTTAGCACGGCGTTGAGTGCGGGAATGTCGAAAACGGTCATCGGAAAAGGATTGCGACGCTGAATCTCAAAAGTTGATCACCCGGTCGGCGACCAGCGCGATGAGCAGGAACGGAAGGTAGGTGATTGACGAGAAGAACAGTCGCCGGGCTGTGACGTCGCGGCCCGTCGGCTTCAGGAAGACGATCGCCCTCCAGAGGAACCAGAGTCCCAGCGCGCCCGCCGCACCCAGATACCAGGGGGTTGCCAGGCCGAGCGGCCCCGGCAGCAGCGAAACGACGAGTAGCAGCACCGTGTTGACGAGCGACCAGGCCGCCACCTTGCCGCCCGCCTCGTCGCGCACCGGCAGCATGGGAAAGGCCACGGCCGCGTAGTCCTTCCGGTACAGCCAGGCGATCGCCATGAAATGCGGGATCTGCCACAGGAACAGGATTCCGAACAGGATCCAGCCGAGCGCGGTCACCCCGCCTTCGCCGGCCGACCAGCCGATCAAAGGGGGAAACGCGCCCGCCAGTGCCCCGATCTCCGTGCTCCAGCGCGAGGTCCTCTTGGCGGGCGTGTACCACCCGAGGTAGGAGGCGATCGTCAGGAGTGTGAACAGCGCGGCCACGCCGTTGGTCTTCACGAAAAGAATTCCGAGTGCCGCGATGCACATGAGCCAGCCAACGACGAACGCGGATCCGGGCGGGATCTTGCCCGTCGGGATCGGGCGCTGTGCCGTACGCCGCATCTTCGCGTCGGTGTCGTACTCCATCCACTGGTTCAGTGCGGCGACGCCTCCGGCGGCCAGCGAAGTGCCGAGAATGACGGCGATCAGCTCGCCCGGCAGGAACGGGGGCCGCGAGGCGATGTAGCCGACCAGCGCCGTGATGACCGACAGCAGGCTCAGGCCCGGCTTGGTGAGCTGCACGTAGTCGTTGAAGCGCGCCTTGCCGGCCGCGCCCTCGATGGCGGGTGCGGGTGTCATGGCCGGGCGTTCCTCTGGATCTCCGCGTGCCAGGAGAGCCAGGTGAGCCAGAACGTGAGGGCGAGCAGCAGCGCCGCGACGACCACGTGCCCGGTGGTCATGCCGGGCTCGCGCAGCGTCCAGATGATCTGCGCCCCGAGGGTGATCTGCACGATGAGCAGCACGATCAGCAGATTGCCGCCGGCGCGCATCAGCTTCGGGAGGGAGGCGTCGAGCCGCAGCATCAGCGCGAACGCGATCAGGACGGCGCCGAGCACCACGGCCATCGCGCGGTGGGCAAAATGGATGGCGACCGGGAAGGCCCAGGTATCCGGCAGCAGCGCGCCTGTTTCGGTCGATAAGGGAAACGTGCGAATCGCGAGTCCAGCCTGATTGTGACGCATCACAACGGCGATTCCGAGCTGCACCAGGATCAGCAGGCAGCTCAAAGAGCCGGCAATCCGGATGCGCCGCGAAACGGCAAACCGGTGCTCCAGCCACGGACGCGAGAGGCTGACCGCGATCGCGATCAGCAGGCAGATGTAAATGTGGGCGAGAATCCCGTGGGGGATGCGCAGCAGCTGGCCGACCGTCATCGGCATTCCCAAGATGTGCCAGCCGTCCAGCCTCACGCGCTGGCCGCCAATTATCCCCTGGATCACCACCGCTGCGAGAGCCCACCAGGCCAGCGCCCGGAGCCAACGCCGCTCCTCCCGCCGCGAAATCCAGATTGCCAGGGTAAGGGTGATGAGCCCCATCACGGCGCCAGTCAGCCGGTGCGAGTGCTCGGCAAACATGTAAACATCGCTCAGCCAACCGTCTGGGTTGAGCGACCCGTTCGACAAGGGCCAGTCAGGGAACACCATGCCAGCCCCAATGCTCGTCGTGAACGCTCCCAAGGCCACCAGCACGAACACCCAGGCCGTACCTACGGCCGCGAACCAGGCGAGTGCGGGTTTGTAGTCCGCCGTCCTTCGGGTCGTGGCGAGGTTCATGAGCGCAGGGGATCGGCAGGAGAAGGGGCGATTCTGCCTGCCGCAAACCCTTTGACAAATTATTCCGCCGGCGAATGCGTTAGTGCGTGTCTGCTCATGTTGCCAGCCCCGCCAGGAGCGCCTCGGCCCGTACCATTCGCCGTATTTCCGGACTGCTGGCTGCGGGCATTATCCTGATCCTTACCGCCTGCTCCCGAGAATCCCCCGCAGGCGCCGACAGCAACCGCTACGACCTCCGGGGTGAGGTGCTTGCCGTCGACCGCGAAAAGAACGTCTTGCGCGTGAACCATGAGGAGATCCCCGGCCTGATGCCGGCCATGGTGATGGAATTCGAGGTCTCGGCGGGAGATGCCTCCATCGCGACGACCGGCGGACGCATCCGCGCGGATCTGGTCGATCTCGGTCAGGGCAACTTCCGGCTCGAGCGGATCTGGCCGGACGACACAATCTCGCGAACCGCAATCGATCAGGCGGCAAAGACCCTTCGTCAGGACACAGCGATCCGTGGGCGTCAGGTCTACCGCGAAGTGGGGGAGGCGTCGCCGGAATTCACGCTCTACGACCAGGACGGGAAGCCGTTCACGAGCGCCCGCCTGCGGGGCCGGCAGTTCCTCGTGAACTTCATCTACACGCGCTGCCCGATCGCGACGATGTGTCCGCTGGCGACCCAGAACATGGTCGCCGCCCAGCAACTGTCCAGTGAGGCTGGCATCGACAACGTGCACTTCGTCTCGATCTCGCTCGACCCCGAGTACGACACGCCGGGCGTGCTTCGCGAGTACGCGGACCTCCGCGGCATCGACACGTCGAATTTCTCGTTTCTCACCGGTCCAACCGCCGCGGTTGAGGACCTGCTGGCACAGTTCGGTGTCCTTTCGAATGGAGGCACCGAGGGACTGCTGGCTCATACGCTTGCCACCTTGCTCATCGATGCCGATGGCCGCATCGTGCACCGCGTCGATGGCAGCCAGTGGAATCCCCAGGACTTTGTCGCGAGACTGAGACGATGACCCTCACTGGGACGCAATCGCGCCAGGTCGGCTGGCTCACCGCGGCTGCCGTGGCCATGTATGTCGGAGTCCGCCTGCTGCCGACCGGCACGAACCTGAGTCACATGGACTTTCGTGTCACGGGCTCGAACGTCATCGAGTTCTGCGACCCGGCGAATCCGCAGTTCCTTCCCGTGGTCACCGTGCGCTCGCCAGTCGTCTTCAAGGCGACGCCTGCCGCACCGGTGCGGGCGGGCGAACGGGTTGACCTGACGCTCAGGCTTTCGACGGCCGTCGGAAAGCCCATCGGTCCAAACGAGCTGCTCGTCGTGCACACCCGCCCGCTGCACCTGATGGTCGTCGATCCCTCATTGGGCGACTATCAGCACGTTCATCCCGAGCCGACCGGAACCGATGGTGAGTGGACAGTGAGCTTCGAACCACGACAAGCGGGAGTCTACCGGCTGTTCGCCGACTTCACTCCGGCGGCTACGGCGCGTGGACTTTATGCGAGCACGGACCTCGAGGTACCGGTGGGTTTGAGCCTGCCGGGCGGTAGCGCGGCCGAGGCTTTTACAGACGAGCTTGGCCTCTGGAAACAAAACGGTCCCGTAGAGTTCCGGCTCACGGCTTCGGAGCCGATGCGCGCGGGAGTTACCGTCGACCTGAAGTTTGCCATGCGGGGGACAGACGGCGGCCCAGTGCCGCTTGAGCCGGTCATGGACGCCTTTGCGCATCTGGTGGCTTTCGACCGCGATCGTACGGGATTCGCCCACCTGCACCCGGCCGAGATCGATCTCTCTGTGCCGCCGGATCGAATGAACCCGGAGCTGACGTTTCGGGTCACGATCCCCCAGGCCGGGCGATTCGTCGTCTGGGCCCAGGTCAACCTCGCGGGGGAGGAAACCTACGTTCCCTTCTGGTTCAACGTCGCCCAGTGAAATCAGGGGCCTGACCTCAGCCTGCCCGAATCGTTCTCATTCTCTTTCTCGTACTCGTTCTCGAGACTGCCAAGCCGAGTACGAGTACGATTAAGAGTAAGAGTACGAGTTCGGGCCCCCGGCATTCTGCCCACCGCGCACCAAATCGGCCCCATCCCGGGAGCTCAGAGGTCCGATCTCAGCCGGCCGGCCTGACAGGCCGGCCCTACCTTTGTTCGGGGCCTACCTATGCTCGGGGGTAGGGACGACCCGCTGGGTCGTCCGCCAGCAATCTGCTCACCGCGGACCCGATCCAATATCCGCACTCCAAAATCCAAAATCAGCGGGCCGGAAGCCCGCCCTCACGCGCCCTTCGACTCCAGGTTCTCGATCCCCGTGTACTTCGAGGACTGCTCGTCCGCGTGGTAGCTGGAGCGAACCAGGGGGCCGCTTTCCACGACGCCCAGTCCGATGCCGAGTCCGAACTGTTTCCAGTGCGCGAACTCCTCGGGGGGTACCCAGCGGTCGACCGGCAGGTGCTTCGGCGTGGGCTGCAGGTACTGGCCGATCGTGAGGATGTCGGTGCTGTCTGCCGCGATGTCGCGCAGTGTCCGCTCGATCTCCTCTGCAGTCTCCCCGAGGCCTAGCATGATCCCGGTCTTGGTCACGAATCCCCGGCTTTTGGCGTGACGCAGCACACTGCGTGACCGCTCGTACCAGGCCTGTACGCGCACGGGACGCTGCAGCCGCTCCACGGTCTCGAGGTTGTGATTGAAGATGTCGGGCTTCGCATCGAGCACCGTGTCGACGTGCTCGAACTCGCCCTTGAAGTCGGGCACGAGCACCTCGATGGCGGTGTTTGGGTTGCGATGGCGCACGGCGCGGATCGTGGCAGCCCAGACCGAAGCACCGCCGTCCGCGAGCTCGTCGCGCGCCACGCTGGTGATGACGCAGTGGCGCAGGCCCATCGTGGCGACCGCCTCGGCGACCCGCGGCGGCTCACCGAGGTCCAGCTCCGTGGGCCGTCCGGTCTGGATCGCGCAGAATCCGCACGACCGGGTGCAGATGTTGCCGAGGATCATCACGGTCGCCGTGCCGCGCGACCAGCACTCGCCGAGGTTCGGACACTGGGCGCTCTCGCAGACCGTGTGCAGCCGGTTCTCGTCGACCAGGCGCCGGGTGGCCAGGTAGCCCGGCCCGCCGGGCAGCTTTGCCCGGAGCCAGGAAGGTTTGCGCGGTGCGGTTTCGGAGACCATGGAGAGTTGCTCTAGGGCACCGACGCCCGGGGCGGTGGCAAGTGTCAAGTGCCCGGCGGAATTTGCGTCTTGGCACCGGACTCCCGGCGTTTGGTACTTGTCGCCTGCCAGTGGGGATCACCCAAGGGCATCCCGTACAACCATGTCCGAGAACACGGAAGACATTTCCCACGACCAGCACGCGGTGCGCCGGCGCAAGCTTGAGGAACTGCGCGCGGCGGGCACGGATCCGTTCCGGGCGTCCTTCGAGCAGACCCATTTCTCGGACGCTGCCTTGGCGGCGTATGTCGACGGACAGGACAACACCGTGTCGGTCGCCGTCGCCGGCCGGCTCGTGACGATCCGCGACATGGGCAAGAGCCAGTTCGCGAAGCTGCTCGATCAGCGCGGCCAGATCCAGGTCTACGTGCGCAAGGATGTCGTCGGCGAGGAGTCCTACGCGGCCTTCAAGCGCCTGGATCTCGGCGATATCCTTGGCGTGAAGGGCACACTGTTCCGGACCAAGACCGGCGAGATCACCGTGCGCGCGGAGTCATTCACGCTCGTCGCCAAGGCGCTGCGTCCGCTGCCCGAGAAGTGGCACGGGCTCGCAGATGCCGAGCAGATCTACCGTCAGCGCTACCTCGACCTGATCGTCAACGAAGGCTCCCGTAAGCGGCTCCTGATGCGGCCGAAGATCGTCGCGCACATCCGGCGCTTCCTCGAGGAGCGCGGCTTCGTTGAAGTGGAGACACCGGTGCTGCAATCCGTGGCCGGCGGCGCGGCGGCACGGCCCTTCGTGACGCACCACAATGCCCTGGGCACGGATTTCTTCCTGCGCATCTCCCTTGAGCTCTACCTCAAGCGGATGCTGGTGGCCGGCTATGACCGTGTGTTCGAGATCGGGCGAAATTTCCGAAACGAGGGGCTGTCCCGGAAGCACAATCCCGAATTCACCATGCTCGAGGTGTACCAGGCGTACACGGACCATCGGGGCATGATGCGCCTGATCCGGGACCTGTTGACGGGCCTGTGCCGTGACGTGATCGGCTCGATGCGGATCCCGCATCCGGCGAGCGGGCAGGAGATCGACTTCGGGGGGGACTGGCGCGAGGTGACCTACAAGGACCTGGTGCGCGAGGCGACGGGCGACCCGGACTGGTTCAAGCGCCCGAAGGCCGAGCACGCGGCTGCGGCGGACCGTCTCGGGTTGTATGTCGATCCGAAGTGGGAGGACTACGAGATCACGCACGAGATCTTCTCGAAGAAGATCGAGCTCAACCTGATCCAGCCGACGTTCGTCATGAACCTGCCCAAGGAGCTCTGTCCGCTGGCTAAGATCAACCGCGACGACCCGGAGACGCTCGATGTCTTCGAGCTCGTGATCGGCGGCATGGAGATCGCGCCCGCCTACAACGAGCAGAACGATCCGTACGTGCAGCGGGCGATGTTCGAGGCGCAGGCGGGAGCCGAGGCGCAGAGCATGGACGACGACTTCCTGCTGGCGCTGGAGCACGGCATGCCACCGGCCGGCGGCATGGGCGTCGGCATCGACCGCCTCTGCATCCTGCTGACGGGCGCCGAGAGCATCCGGGACGTGATCCTGTTCCCGCAGTTGAGGCCGACTGGCGGCTGATTGCGAGTTGTGGCGTGCGGATTTCGGAGTGCGGGGTGCGGAATGGCGGCGAATGGCGAATCGTCTTAGGTCGCAACGCGAGGTGGAACGCGTTGGGGACGACGCGCTGCTTGCGCAATCGTCGCGGGCAGGGACGAGCGGTCCGTATGCCGGCAGTCTGGACGCGATGGGGTGGTACAACTCAAACAGCGGGAGCCAGACACATGAGGTAGCTCAGAAGCAGCCGAACGCCTGGGGTCTGTACGACATGCATGGGAATGTGTTCGAGTGGTGCCTGGACGGGTATGCGGAGAGTTTGCCTGGCGGAAGTGTGACCGATCCGTTGGGCCCGTCTTCGCTTGGCGTCGCGGCCCGCGGCGGCAGTTGTGCCCTCGGCGCGTTTTCTGCCCGATCGGCCTTCCGCGTGATTTACACCCCCGGTATGGGCATGGCCAACGTGGGCTTCCGTATTGCCCTAGCTCCTTCGCCCTGAAAACAGCAGCCTGCTAGAGTAACAACGAATAGGGTGTGCCTTCTAGTAGCGTGATTTCATTGCGGCATTCGGATCGCGGATTGCGGACTGGCGGGTGATTGCCGACTGCCGATTTTGCAAAGGACGGCTGGGAACTGGGGCTGGATTCCGGTTGTTTCTCGATCGGCAATCGGCATTCGGAATTCAGCAATGGGGCTTCGGAGGAGCGGCTGCTTCGGGTGACGTCACTCGCCTGATTCGGTAGGGCCTGCGCTTCGAAATCCGGGAAACCCAATCGGCAGGCCGCAGTCCGCAATCCGAAATCCAGAAGGCGATTGCGGGGTAGGGGCACCCCGCCTACACCGGATTCGGGCTGCGGACCTGACGTTCCGCGGAACACAATCGAAAATCGGCAATCGAAAATCCAAGATCCCGCAGTGCCCTGGTATCTCTATCTCGCCCTGAAGCAGCTGTTCCCCACGGGGAAGCGGTTTCCGTTCTTCACCGCGATTTCGATCCTGGGCGTGTCGCTCGGCGTTTCCCTGCTCGTGATCTCCACGAGCGTCATGGCGGGTTTCGGACAGGAAATCCGCCAGATGATCGTCGATACCCAGGGAGAAGTGCAGGTGCGCCCGTTCTCAGGGGGGCTTGTGACTTCGCCGGGCGATATCGAATCGCGGATCGAGTCGGTGCCCGGTGTCGTCGCGGCTGCGCCGGTCGCGGAGGGCATGGTGGTGCTTCTATTCGAGAACCGTCCCGTCGCGCCCGCCATGCGCGGGCTCGATCCAGTCAAGGCCGGCGACGTCATTCCACTGGACCGATTTCTTCTCGGTGGGTCGCTTGATGCCCTCGACGACGACGGGGTCATCCTGAGCTACCAGCTTGCCGAGGCGCTCGGCGCGCGGATCGGCGACCGGGTCGAGGCCTGGTCGATCCGGCAGGTGCTCGAGTCCTCCGCCGACACCGTCGTCCTCCCGCGCGAGCTCCGAGTGGTCGCCTACTTCGAAATCGGCCACCAGCAGCTCGACAGTTCCCTCGCGCTCGTGACCTTGCGCACGATGCAGGACCTCTTCGGACTCGGTTCCGGGGCGCACGGTCTCGACGTGAAGATCGAGGAAGGCGGTGATCCCGATGCGCTGGCGATGGAGATCAATAGGGTGCTGCCCCCGCTGTCCGGTCTGCGCGCCGCCTCCTGGGAGGAGGCGAACCGACAGTTCCTTTGGGTGCTTCAGCTGGAGAAGAACATGATCTCCTTCCTGCTGATGTTCATCATCGTCGTGGCCGCCTTCTCGGTCACCAGCTCCCTGCTCATATCGGTCGTGCGCAAGACCCGCGAGATCGGGCTGCTCGGCGCGCTCGGCGGTGAGGCAAGCCAGGTTGCCGCCTGCTTCTGCGTGCAGGGTTTCCTCATAGGCGTCGCGGGCACGATCTTTGGCGTCGGTATCGGCCTCACGGCGCTGCACTTCCGCCAGGATATCGTGCACCTTTTCACGAGTCTCACGGGCAGCGAGAGTGTGCTCGAACGCTTTTACCAGTTCAGCCAGCTCCCAGCCCACACCGAGGGCTCCGACTTGCTCGTAATCGTGGTAGCATCGGTCGTCATCTCGACGATTGCGGGACTGCTGCCCGCCTGGCGTGCGTCCCGACTTAACCCAGTGGAGGCGCTTCGCAGTGAGTGACCCGACCAAACTTCTCTCCGCGAAGGGGCTCGCAAAGACGTTCCCCAGCGGCGACCGACAGATCGAGGTCCTGCGTGGCGTCGACTTGGAGGTGAATTCGGGCGAGAGCGTCAGCATCCGGGGCGAATCCGGCTCAGGGAAATCGACGCTGCTTCACCTGCTGGCGGGGTTGGACCAGCCTGACTCGGGCACGCTGAAATGGTCGGGCACTCAGGCGGTCAGCGGCATCGCCCGGGCCCGTTTCCTCGGCATGGTGTTCCAGTCCTTCTACCTGATCCCGGAATTGGATGCCCGGCAGAACGTGCTGATGGCGGCGCGCATGCTTGGAACGCTTCCAGGCGACGCCCGAGCTCGCGCCGATGCGCTCCTGGGGCGTGTCGGACTCGGCGACCGACGCCATCACTTGCCCGCGCAGCTCTCAGGCGGGGAACGCCAGCGGGTTGCCTTGGCGCGCGCGCTCATGAATGGTCCGAAGCTGGTGCTGGCCGACGAGCCCACGGGCAACCTCGACGAGCATACGGGCGACGCGGTCATGGACCTGTTGCTCGGGATCTGCTCCGAATCCGGCACAGCGCTCGTGCTGGTCACGCACAACGCGGCCTACGCGGCCCGCACCGCGCGACAGACGATACTGCACGACGG
The DNA here is from genome assembly GCA_038144975.1 of Candidatus Salsuginivita brisbanensis. Taxonomy (GTDB): domain Bacteria; phylum Verrucomicrobiota; class Verrucomicrobiia; order Opitutales; family Opitutaceae; genus Salsuginivita; species Salsuginivita brisbanensis. The sequence continues at coordinate 18,166 of JAYQOU010000002.1, forward strand.
CCTGCTGCGCTGAACGAGGGCGTTCTTCACAGAAGGCCGCAAAGTTTCCTCTGCGAGGGAAACTTGCTGATAACCGTCTTTCGGAGGTTTGAACCACTGATTCGCACTAATTGGGGAAATATTGGTTGTAGCCGGTTGGTCAGCTGACCACCGGCAACCACAATAATACTCATGGATCGGGATAAGTGTTCATCAGTGAGGATCAGTGGTTAATCCTGGTTTGAACCACGGATTCCAGGGATTGGGTTCAGCAAACTCTGCGGCCTTCTGTGAAAGTTGAATGGTCATCGGTGCCCAATGTTTTAACCGCAGATGCCGCAGATGAACGCAGATTTCCAACCGGGACTATTGGTTGGTGGCTGGATCTCAGTACTGGTGACGGACACACCGTGTTTGGAACCATCCTTTAAGGATCCCTTGGCGGCCTTCTGTGAAAAATTTATGGGTCCCAGAATCCTGGAAACTCATCAGTGAGTATAAGTCGTTAAGCTTGGTTTGAACCACAGATTTCACGGATTCCACGGATTGGGTTCAGAAACCCTAGCGACCTTCTGTGAAAAGGTATGGGTCGCGGAATCCTGACTGCTCATCAGTAAAGATCAGTGGATAAATCCCGCCGACCACTTGTTTCTTGGCAGCTGACCGCCGCCCTTGCAGCGTCGCGTGGATGTCCTCGAAGAAGCTCCGCTGCGGGGTGGCCGGTGTCGGTTCGCTCGGCCAGCATCACGCGCGCATCTATGCGTCGCTGCCCGGGGTCGAGTTCGTCGGCATCCTCGAGAGCGACAACGCCCGGGCGGCCGAGATCTGCGCCCGACACAACTGCAGGCGGTTTTCGTCGATCGAGGAAATGGGGGATGCCTGCGATGCCGTGTCAGTCGTGGTGCCGACCGACCGCCATGCCGAGGTCGCCCTGGAGTTGCTGAAGCGGAAAACCCACCTGCTGATCGAAAAGCCCATCTGTGCGACTCTCGAGGAGGCGGAGCGCGTTCTCGGAACGGCACAGGAGAATGGCTGCCTCGTGCAAGTTGGCCACGTCGAGCATTTCAACCCCGTGATGAGTTTTCTTGAGAAGCATGCGAGCGACCCGCGCTACATTACGGCGGAACGCCTCGCGCCCTACCAGACCCGCGGGACCGAGGTCGGCGTCGTGCTCGACCTGATGATCCACGACATCGGCATCGTCCTGGCCCTCGTGAAGTCCCCGATCGAGCGCATCGATAGCGTCGGTATCACGGTGCTCTCAAAGGGGGAGGACATCGCCAACGCGCGCATCCAGTTCAGGAACGGCTGCGTCGCGAACCTGAGCGCGAGTCGCATGAGCGCGAAGAAGCAGCGCGAGATCCGCATTTTTCAGTCCAACGCCTACCTGTCACTCGACTTCATGAACCAGAAGGGACACCTGGTGAAGAAGAGCGACATCATTGCCTACGGACTGAAGATGAAGGTCGGACTCGTGAAGGCGGGCGACCTGTCGGCGATTCCGGTGAAGGATATTCCAATCGAGAAGGGCGAGCCGCTCGCGCTGGAGCTAGGTCACTTCGTCGAGAGCGTCGCGCAGGTCCAGCAGCCCAAGGTTGGGGCGGCGCTCGGCAAGAGCGCGCTCGAGGTGGCGATCACGATCACGGAACAGATCCGGGCGGCGGCGAAATGACCCTGGCACCGGGACCCTGACTCACCTGCAGCGATGGCCGCGTTTCCCCCAGTGATCTTCCCGGCACCGCGCTCCGGCTCGGTGGACCTGCTGATCATCGCGGGCGAGCATTCGGGCGACGAACACGCGGCACGCCTCGTGGCGGCCGCCCGGGAGCGCCGTCCGACCCTGACCGTCTCCGCGCTGGGCGGACCGCGACTAGCCGCGGCGGGGGCCCAGTTGCTCCACGATCTCACGGCCTCCTCGGTCGTCGGCGTGGTCGAGGTGCTGAAGCACTACCGCTATTTCCGGAACGTTTTCGACGAGACCCTGCACTGGATAACGATGCACGAGCCGAAGGCGGTCTGCTTCGTGGACTACCCGGGATTCAACCTGAGGCTCGCCGCGGCGATGCGGGAAACGGAACTGACACGATCGCCTGCGAGTCGGGTGCGCTCGCTGTACTACATCTCGCCGCAGATCTGGGCGTGGAAGGCCGGCCGCAGGTTCACCATGGCGCGGGATCTCGATGCGCTGGCCGTAATCTTCCCCTTCGAGGTGAAGACCTATGCCGACACGAACCTGCCGGTGAGCTTTGTCGGGCATCCGTTCGCGGAATCCGGCCACTCCCTTCTGGTCCGACACGACCCGGATGGTCCCGTCCTGTTGCTGCCGGGCAGTCGGGAACAGCCGGTGCGCCGTATCTTTTCGTCACTGCTCGATGCCTACGCGGTGTGCCACGAGAAGCTCGGAAGGCGGGCGGTCGTGCTGCATCCCAGCGAGCGAATCGGCGGCGTCCTGCGTCAGATGCTCGCGACGAGGGCGCCGGCGCTGAAGGACAAGATCGACCTGAAATCGCAGTCGACTGCCGGTTCGGCCAGGCCGGAACCGGTGGGGGCGTCAGCCGTGCTCACGTCGAGCGGCACGATGTCGATGCAGTGCGCGCTTGCGGGGATTCCCGGCGCGATCGCCTACCGGGCGAATCCTCTGACCTACCTGATCGGACGCCGGGTGATCACTGTGCCGTGGCTTGGCATCGCCAACCTGATCCTTGGTGAGCCCATGTATCCCGAATTCCTGCAGGGAAGGGCGACGCCGGCGGCCCTGGCGAAGGAACTCGAGGCATGCGTCGGCGATCCGGCGCGACGCGAAAAGGCGGCGGCACAGTCGGCACGCTTGCGCGAGGCGCTTGGACGTCCGACCGAGGGCGACGCGGCCGACTGGCTGCTGAAGCAGCTCGGGTGAGCAGACGGACTGCCTGACAGGCCGTCCCTACCACGAAGTGCAATATACCGGGTAGGGCGCACCAGTAACGTGGCGCGCCACACAAAAGAAAAACGTGCACAGGTGGACGGCATATAGAGCAGGGTCGTCCGCGATGTTGCCGGGGGCTCTTGGCCAGAGATCTGATACCAGCCTGCCTCAATCTTACTCGTAATCTTAATCTTGCTCTTACTCGACTTGGCGGCTTCGAGAACGAGTAAGAGTACGAGTAAGAGTACGATTTACCCCGCGAACTGGCCGCCGGGGGCGGGGGAGCCGGTGTTTTCTCGGCCGGCTGCGCCCGGGCCGAGGTGATGCTCGAGTTGGCTCCAGAGCGCCTCGACCCGCAGCTGCAGCAGCTCGCGGCAGCGCGCGACTTCGGCCGTGCGGGCGGCGAGGTTCTTCTCCGCGATCGCAGCGAGGTCGTCCAAGTTGTAGAGGAAGACGTTTTCCAGCCGCGCGACCTCGGGGTCGATGTCGCGTGGCATCGCGAGGTCGATGAAGAAGAGCGGGCGCGAGGGCCGCTGGTGCATCGCCTGACGCACGGCTGCGGCTGATATCAGGGTCCCGGGGGCCGAGGTCGAGCCGACGACGACATCGAAGTCCTTCAGGCGACTCTCGACTTCCGCGAGCGGCAGGGAGTCGCCCTCGATGCGCGATGCCAGATCGGAGGCGCGCTCGATCGTACGGCTTGCGACTGTCATTGCCGGAGCGGCTCCGCGGCTGAGGAATGCCTTCGTGGTTTTCTCGGCGATGTCCCCTGCGCCGAGCACCAGCACGCGCACGCCGCCGAGCGCGCCGAAGATATTCGATGCGAGGTCGACGGCCACGTTGGCGACGCTCACATGGCCCTCGGTGATCGCGGTCTGCGAGCGGGCCAGCTTGGCCGCCTGGAAGGTTTTCTGGAACAGCCTGTTCAGCACCGGACCGGTGGATCGCAGCGCCTGGGCTGCCGCATAGGCGTCCTTCACCTGGCCGAGGATCTCGTTCTCGCCGACCATCTGCGACTCGAGCCCGGCGGCGACGCCGAACAGGTGGCGGATGGCATCGCGGTCCCGACGCGTCATGCGCACGCGGCCGAAGTCCTCTGGGTCGAGCTGCCGATGGGCGCAGAACGCATCCTCTAGCGCGCGCAGGGCCGCGGGATCGTCGGCCACGGCGTAGATCTCGAGCCGGTTGCAGGTGCTCAGGAGCGCGAGCTCCCGGACGCCGGGGATCGCCGTGAGGCGCCCGTGAAGCTCCGCAGGGTCGGGGCCGGGCGAGAGCTTCTCGCGCATGGCGAGCGGCGCGGTCTGATGGGTTGCCCCGCTGACGAAGAGTCCGGGTCCGCTCATGGCTCGAAGGTGCGGGTCGCCACCGTTGAATCGGCGGTTCGACCGGGGCCGACCCAGCTCAGGGAGGCCAGGGCTCCGGCGAAGAGGATGATGCAGGCCCAGGCGAAGCGGCGGGCCTGGAGCGGACCGGCGAGTCGCAGGCTGAGGGCGACAAGGTAGGCGGCCCAGACTGCGACCGTGATCCCGATCTTTGTCGAAGGAGTCGAGCCGGTATCCTGGAACCACCAGACCGAACCGACGACCAGCGAAGCCGTGAGCAGTGCCACCCCGGCGATCAACAGGCGCAGACTGATCTGCTCGAGCTCGACGATTGAGGGGAGGAAGGAGAACCAGCCGCCGACGCGCTTCGACTTGAGCGAGTAGTTCCGGAGCAGGAACATCAGCGAGGTCAGGGCGAGCAGCGCAAAGACGCCGTAGCTGAAGACCGCGAGGGCCGCGTGGAACTCGATCCAGGCGTTCTCGCCGAAGATGCCGGAGCGACGGGTGGCGTCCCATGAGGGCACCAGCAGGGAGACGAGCGACAGCACGGCCGTCAGGCAGGCGGTGAAGTGTCCGAGGAGGCTGGAGCGGAAAGTCACCCCGACCAGCAGGTACAAGGTTGTCGCCGACCAGGCGGTGAACTGGATGATCTCGAAGTGGTTTCCGAGCGGGCAGCCGCCGACTTCCATGCCGCGCAGGTAGAGGCCCGCAAGCTGGCAGGCGTACCCGATCGCCATCAGTGCATAATTGAAGCCGAGCGACTGCGGACGACCCCGCAGCTGGGAGATCGTGCCCTGCACGAAGACGACGAAATAGAAGGCCGCGGCGATCCACAGCCATTGGCGGTCGTCGAGTGCGAGCAGCATTTCCGCGAATCTAGCCCGAAACCCTTACGAAGAAACAGGAAAGTTTCTGGGTAGGGAGCGGTAAAGCGGCAGCGTGCCGCAATCGAGCCGGACCGCGAAATGCCGCCCCGTCGGGTCAGCTCCTGGCCCGGGCGATAGTCACGTTCGCGGCGCCGCGCGGCTTTGGGCCCGCGACACCGAAGAACTCGACCACGTGGGAGACGTCGGCATAGCCGCGCTCCTGGAGCGTGCGCTCGACGCGCTGGATGGCCGACCGAAGCTCGGCGGCTGTCTCCGCGTCGATCTCCTCGACCGCCTTCGATTCCTTGCAGATCACATGGTAGCGGTGATCGCCACCGAGGTGCATTTCGTACAGCGCCGTGCCGTTCGGTAGAAACGAACGGCGCACGAGGCCGAGCTGCTCGAATGCGCCGAGGCAGCGGTAGACAGTCACCAGGTCACAGGAGGACGGCTTCAGGGAGTCGTGGATCTGCTCTATGCTCGCCGGACGGCCGACCTTAAGCAGCGTCTCAAGAATGGAAATGCGGGGTTGGGTGATACGAAGGCCCGCGCCGCGAAGCCGGTTAACTGCGGCGTCCAGAACCCCTTTCCGCGAAAGCTTCGCGGTAGTTTCATCGACACCGGTTAGGGGATGATTCGTTTGGGTCGACGCAAACATGTTACAATTACCAAGCTGAGGACTCCGGGGGGCCTGGGCGAGATCAATATTGCCACTAATTCGACATAATCAGGCGGCTCCTGACGGCTAATTCGTAAATCCCATGAGGGATTGCGCACCGCGACCTTGGCTGTACGTTTGGGTCCGACCTCGACCCAATGCGGCAAGAAATCGACTTCTCGGAAATCGTAGCACTCATACGCAAGGAGGACCCGCGTTTCGCCCGTGGTGCCTATGATTTTGTCAGACTGGGGCTTGAGCATACAGTCAAGGAGCTGAAGCGGCGGGATACGGCCAAGGCGGGAAAGCCGTCCCATGTCACCGGTCCCGAGCTGCTCAATGGGCTGCGCAGCTATGCCCTGGACCAGTACGGGCCCCTGGCGAAGACCGTGCTGAATTCCTGGGGTGTGAAGCGATGCCGTGACTTTGGCGACATCGTCTTCAACCTGATCGAGTACAACGTGTTCAGTAAGAGCGAGAACGACCGCCGGGAGGACTTTTCCGATATCTACACCTTCGATGAGGCGTTTGTGAAGCCCTTCCTGCCGTCGAGGCCCGCCCGGGCGGGCAAGTCTTCGTCGACCGCCGAATCGGTGGGCTCGGCCTGACGCGACGCATGGCCCGTCGCCAGGCCAGTCTGTTTGCGAAGGATCTCGATCTGCTCGAACCTTTCTGGAAAGAGCCGGTCGAGCGTTTCCATCTGCCGAATGGCCTGACGGTCATTCTCAAGCCCGATCGTTCGGCCGCGCTGGCATCGGTGCAGGTCTGGGTGCGCACGGGAAGCCAGCACGAGGGGGAACACCTTGGCGCGGGGCTTTCGCACTACCTCGAGCACATGATGTTCAAGGGCACGGCCAAGCGCTCCGGCCGGGAAATATCGGCGACGATCCAGGGCCACGGCGGCGACATCAACGCGTACACCTCATTCGACCGCACGGTCTATTACGCCGACCTGCCGGCGCGCCACCTCGAGGTTGCGCTCGATGTGCTCGCCGACGCGATCTTCGCCTCGACACTTCCGGCGGATGAGGTGACGCGTGAGCGCGACGTCATCCTGCGCGAGATCGACATGACCCGGGACGATCCGGAGAACCGTTTCTGGGAGGCGCTCTTTGCGTCGGGATTTCGAGAGCATCCCTACCGCCATCCCATCATCGGCCACCGCGAGGCGTTCTCGGCGGTCACGCGGGAGGACCTGCTTCGGTATTACAGGAGCAGGTACGTGCCGAACAACACGGTCCTGGTGATCGTGGGAGACATCGACGCAGCGACGTTGCGCGAGCAGATAGGGCGTCACTTCGGGACGGTCCCGAGGCGGCCCCTCGCGCCGGTGTACATCCCCGACGAGCCTGCGCCGCTGGCGCGGCGGGAGCAGCACGTCTACGAGGACGTCGAACTCACGCGCGGTGCGCTCTCGTGGCACATCCCGGGCCTCGGGCATCCGGATGCGCCTGCGCTCGACCTGCTGGGCACCGTGCTCGGCGGCGGGGACAGCTCGGTGCTCTGGCAGGCGGTGCGGGAAAAGTCGCGGCTTGTGCACTCGATCGACGCCCAGGCCTGGAATCCGGGCAATGGAGGACTCTTCTGCATCTCCTTCACCTGCGAGCCCGAGAAGCGAGCCGCTGCCGTGGCGGCAATCGAGAAGGTGCTTCGGTCGCACGAGAGACGCGGATTCAAGCCGGCGCAGCTCGGCAAGGCACGCCGGCAACTCATCGTTTCCGAGATCAACACGCGCAGGACCATGTCTGGGCAGGCATCGCGGCTGGGCGCCGCAGAGGTGGTCGTGGGCGACCTTGAGTATGGAAGGACCTACTTCGAGAGGCTCGCGGCGCTCCGGCCGGCAGACCTCGCGCGCATTGTGCGGACCTACCTCCAGCCCGCGCGGGCGATGGCGCTGTCGCAGAACCCGAAGCGGGTTGCCGCGGCAGCCGCGGTCGAAAGCCGCGCGGCTCGGACGCTGCCGGACTTCGAGCAGATCAGGCTCGAGAACGGGGCGCGTCTCGTGCTGCAGCCGGACAGTCGCCTCCCGAACCTGCATCTCCGGCTGCTCTGCCTTGGCGGGCCGAAGGACGAGGATCCGTCGCGACGGGGAGCGTCGGCGCTGCTAGCGACGATGCTCACGAAGGACACCCGGAAGCGGAGCGCCGCCGAGGTCGCGCACTGCATCGAGGAGGTTGGGGGCGTGTTCCGGGGGTTCGCTGGCAACAACAGCCTGGGTCTGGCCGCCGAGGTGCTGCCGCCGGATGCCGGCCGTGCGCTTGAGCTGATTGGGGACGCCATTCTTCGGCCCGCATTCCGGCGGACGACTTTCGAGAAGGAACGCGCGGCGCAGCTTGCCGAGCTGAGGCAGGACGCCGACGACGTCGTGACCTTCGCGCGCAAGCGCATCCGCCAGCTTTACTTTGACGGCCATCCGCTGGCGATCGATGCGCACGGAGACGAGGCGGGCGTCAGGGCACTTGTGCCTGACGAACTTTCCGACCTGCATCGCCGGCTCTGGTCCGCACCCAACGTGGTGTTCGCGGTGGCAGGGGATTTTCAGCCGCGTTCGCTGGTGCCGAAGCTCAAGGCGTTTCTCTCGCGGCTGCCGAAAGGTGCGGGACAGAAAGGCGCCGGGCGCAGCTGGAATCCGCCGGCGGGCAGGAATCTCGTCGAGCGGCGCCAGCGCGAGCAGGCCGTGATCTTCCAGGCACATCCGGCGCCGCGACTGATGGACCGGGATTTCTACGTTGGCGAGGTGGCCGACGAGCTTTTCAGCGGCATGGCCTCGCGGCTCTTCGAGCGCGTGCGGGAAGAGAAGGGGCTGGCGTATTTTGTCAGGTCCTGCCGGGTGACGGGACTCGATGCCTCGATGTTCCAGTTCTACGCGGGCACGGCGCCGGCGCATGCGGAGGAGGTGCTGAAGGAGATCGACCTCGAGATCGCGCGAGTGCGCGAAGGCGGGGTGGAGGATGCCGAGATTGAGCGCTGCCGGGCGCGCCTGCAGGCGGCACGACAGCAGGGAATGCAGACGAACGGAGCGCGCGCCTTCCAGGCGGGACTCGCCGTTCTCTTCGGACTGCCGGTCAACGACTGGAAAAAGTACGACGCGCGCGTCGAGGCAGTCACCCGCGAGGACCTGGCGCGCTTTGCGAGCAAGTACCTTGGCGCGGAAAATCGGATCCGGCTGACGGTCACGCCGTAGGGCGGGCCGAAGGGCTGCTTTGCGTCCGTGGACCGGCCCAAATCGTACTCGTACTCTTAATCGTACACGTACTCAGTCCGGGGCCGTCGGGAACGACCTCGAGTAAGAGTACGAGTAGGAGTAGGAGTAGGAGTGTGGGTGCGTCGGCGAACCGCACGCTGCGAACTCAATCCTCATTCCGCCATCGCCACTCCGCAATTCCGCCGCCGCTGGCTTGTCCCGAGGGCTCATGCCCGCACCATGTCAGGTGCCGATGAACCTCGCCGAACTGTTCCCCGCTGGCGGATTCCGGTTTCGTGCCGGGCTCAGGCGCGGCGACCCCGCTGAGTTTTTCGGTCCGACGGATCAAACCGGCGAAGTTCGCCCAGAACGCGCCCGCTGGCTCGCCGAGGACGAGCGCCGTCATGCCGCGTTGCTGCCAGAGGGCGAAGTGCTGCTAAAGGCGTTTTCAGGACTTTGCAGCAGCTGGGGAGTTTCCAGGGAGACCGAGCTTGGGGCACTGGGCTCGGCGATCGAACCGGACTTCCTGTTTCTCGCCCCGGATGGCACCGGCACTTTCAGGCTCCTCGGCGGAGTCGTCTGTTTTCCGAGCGGATGGGCACTCGACGAGAAACTCGGCCGGCCGATGTGCGAGATTCATGAGCCGGTTCCGGGACTCAATCGGAACCTGGGGGTTTCCATCGACCGTATCCTGTCGGGGCTTCCCGGAGACTCGGGCGTGTTCCGCTCCGGCTGGGGCATCGCGGCGAACGCGGAACGCAATCAGCATCCTGTGCGCGGGCTTCCCGCGCCGACGTCGCCCGCTGACCTGCGGCAGCTCTGGCTCCGCGTGGAGAACCAGTGCCTGTTTGCGATTCCGGAGCGTGGGATCGTTTTCGGGATCCGGATCGAGCTCCACAGGCTCGACACGCTCGACGCGGCCGCGGGCACCGCCCTTGCGGACGCGATGGAGACCATGCCCTTGGAGGTCGCTGCCTACAAGCGGCTGGATTCCGTTCGCGACTTGCTTGTGGAAAGTCTGCGTTCCCGGTTCGGAATCTGATCGTTCTAGCGATTTCGCTGAAAGATCGCCGGGCATTTCCCCGTTATATGGGGTGCCATGAAACACATTCGACTCACCCAGTTCTTCATCCTGTCGGCCGCGTTCTCGCTGGCTGCCATCCTACTGACCGGCGCCGCGACGCCGACTCCCGAGGAATCTTCCGACCAGCGGCTCGTTCGTCAGGCGATGGAGATCCTCGCCAAGTACGACACGAATCGGAACAACCTGCTGGACGACACGGAGGACGCCGTGCTCCAGGCGGACAAGCGCAAGGCGGCGACCGAGAAGCGCCTCGCCACTATCGCGAGGAAGAAGGCCGAGGCCGAGGCGGCGAACACGCAGGACGCGGCGCCCGGGGGCAAGTAGGCGGGCGCTCCCGCCTCGGGCCGATCCTCAGCTCGCAGGGTTTTCCAGTATCCCGCCGCTCCACTTCAGCTTTTTACGGACGATCGCGAAGTGCGAGTGGCCGGGTAGCTGGATTAGCCCGATCCGCTGACGGTGGATCGAGATCGCCACAGGCGAATTCCGGTCGAAACCCTTCGCGGCGCGTCCGTCGAGGGCCACGAGCAGCCGGGCGTTGCGGCTCCGATTGTGGACCCTGAGCTTCACGTTGTGACGGAAGATGATCGACCGGTTCGTCAGCGTATGCGGACAGATCGGAGTCATCGCGATCACCTCTGCATCCGGATGGATGATCGGCCCGCCGGCGGAAAGATTGTAGGCGGTGGAGCCGGTCGGGGTTGAGAAGATCAATCCGTCGCAGCTGTACTCGGTCACCAGTTCTCCGTCGGCCTCGACCTCGAGCCGTGCCAGCCGGGAACTCACGGCGTCCTTCACGAGCACGTCGTTGAGTGCGAAGTCGGGCTTTCCCTTGCCGGGGCTGCAGGCGAGAAGGGAGCGGGTCGTCACCCGGTAGTTGCCGGCGAGCAGGTCAGCGAAGCAAACCCGGGCCTCGTCGGCAGAGAAGGTCGTCAGGAATCCGAGTCCCCCTCGGTTCACCCCGATCAGCGGCACTTTCGCGCGAAGCGCTTCCCCGGCGACTCCCAGGAGGGTGCCGTCGCCTCCGATGACGCAGCAGGCATCTACTCCCTTCAGTGCCCCTGCGGGAATGGGGAAGCGAGAGGTGACGCTGACCCGGGTCCCTGCCTTGCGGGCGATCGATACGAGGTCCCTGGACACATCGCGTGCCCCGTCCTTTGCCGCGTTGACCACCAGGGCGAGTCTTCGGATGGGAGGCATCTTGCTGGCGACGGTAGCCCGAAACGTTCCCGAATCCATGAAATACTGCCGCAAGCGATCCGATGTTTCAGGCTTGTTTCCGGTATCCCAGCAGGAACTCCCGGTTGCCGTCGGCCCCGGTGATCGGAGACTCCATGGAACCCGCGGGTTCGGCGCCCGGCAGTTCGGCACGCACGAAGGCGGCGATGTCGTCGAGGACGGCCTGATGCACGGCTGGGTCGCGGATCACGCCGCGACCGCGGTCTACGATCTCCTTGCCTGCCTCGAACTGCGGCTTCACCAGCGCGACGAGTAACCCGCCCGGCCGAAGAAACGGCCAGACAGCCGGCAGGACGGCCCGCAGGGAGATGAATGACAGGTCCATGACGACCGCGTCGAACGCGTCGCGCGGCAGGTCGCCGGGCTTAAGGTTGCGCGCGTTGACCTTCTCGAGGTTAGTCACCCTCGGGTCGGCGCGAAGCTTCGAGTGAAGCTGGGCCCTGCCGACGTCGACGCAGACAACGCTGGCCGCACCGGCCTGCAGCACGCAGTCGGTGAAACCTCCGGTCGAGGCGCCGACGTCCAGCACATGTGCCCCGCTGAGATCGACGGGAAACCGCTCTAGATAACCAGCGAGCTTCTCGCCCCCGCGGCTCACGAAGCGCGGAGGTTCCTCGAGTCGCAAGTCGATGCCGACTTCGTATCGGTGACCGGGTTTCTCAAGGCGTTCCGTTCCCTTCCAGACCTTGCCAGCCAGTATCAGGGCCTGGGCCTGCGTGCGATTCTTCGCGAGCCCCCGCGCGACGAGGATCTCGTCGAGCCGCTGGCGATCGACACTCATTGGTAGTTGATGACTTGCTCTGGAAGAATGGCGTAAATGTCGCGCCCGTTGGAGAATGGCAGTCGACGAATCATTCCAGTGTCGTGGCGAAGAGTCCCAGGTTGTCGTAGACGGGGATCCGTGCCGCCTGGACCTCGGGCAGTGTGGATGGGTTGGCTTTCCCGGTGCGGACGGAGGCGACGCGCACCTTGGCGCCGAGGCCGGCCCCGATGTCTGCTGCGGAATCGCCGACCATCCAGCATTTCGCGGGGTCGAGCCGATGCTTGGCGATCATCTCGAGTATGAACCGGGGCGAGGGCTTCCGGTAAACGACGGGCTGGTCGGGTGCCTCGGGAGCGATGCAGGTCTCGGTGAAGACCGGACGCGGCAGCCCGATCAGGTCCTCCATGCGCTCATTAACCTTCAGCGTGTCGTCGAGCGTGTGGTAGCCCCGCCCGATTCCGGATTGGTTCGTGAACAGGAACAGCAGGTAGCCGCGGGCCTTCGCCAGGCAGAGGCCGTCGGCAACGCCGGGCAGCAGCTCCACCCCCGCGGGATCAGCGAGGTACACCCGGTCGTGGATCAGGGTGCCGTCGCGATCCAGGAACAGGGCCTTTGACATTGGAGATTCCTGGGGCAGTGGCGGGACGCCGTCGCGCGGAAGGCGGGCGTCAGCGTCGGCTGACGTAACGGATCAGTTCGGTCGGGGTGACTCCAGCGGTGCCGACCTTGGCGACGACGACACCCGCGGCGGCGTTGGCGAAGTGCGCGGCGGTCACGAGGTCCGCTCCGGCGGCGAGGGCCAGGACCAGCCCGGCGATCGAGGTGTCCCCAGCGCCGGAGACGTCCGAGACCTCCCGTGCGGCCGTGGGTATCTGCTTGAGGACCTTTCCCTCGCGGCCCAGCAGCATTCCCTGTTCGCTGAGCGTGATGACGAGGTTGCGCGGACTATAGCGTTCGTTAATGCGCCGGCAGATCTCGGCTGCGGGAAACGGCTCGTGGGGATTCAGCTCGAGCCCGGCGAGCTCGGCCGCCTCCCGTCGGTTGGGAGTCAGGAGGTCGAGATCGCGAAACCGAAGCGCGTTCCTCGGCTTCGGATCGAGTGCCACCAGCTTTCCAAACTTCCTGGCAATTGCAGTGACCCGGGCGACGAGTTCGTCGTTCAGCAGGCCCTTGGCGTAGTCTGAGAGTATGACCGCATCCGCCCTGCGAATGGCGGGCCCCAGGAGCGACTCGATGGTCGCGGCCGGAATCCGGTAGGCCGATGGCGGCGATTCGCGGTCCAGACGGCAAAGCTGCTGCTGCTGAACGAGGACACGTGTCTTGACGATAGTCGAGCCGCGGCCGGGAGTCGGCAGCGTAGAGATGCCGCCGTCCTCGAGGATTCGCGACAGACGGCGTCCGGCATCGTCGCGGCCGAGACGTCCGGCGACCTCGGCCCGGGCACCGAGCAACGCGAGGTTGAGTCCCACGTTTCCGGCGCCTCCGGGCGAGTAGGTGTCGCGTGCGATCTCGACGACGGGGACCGGGGCCTCGGGAGAGATTCGCGTGGCGTCACCCCAGACATAGTGGTCGAGCATCACGTCGCCGATGACGAGAATGCGCAGTCGGGAGATCTTGCGGAGCAACGTGCGCGTTTGGGCAGACGTGATGGCCATGGGAGAGAAGATTCAGCAGCTCGCCGGGGATCGGCAACGCATTATGCGAGCTATAGTTCCCAGCTATAGGGATAGCTCGACAGCAGGCGGGGCCGGCGGTCCGTGACCTGGACGACATCCTCGATGCGGCAACCGCCAAGCCCCGGGTAGTAGAGTCCCGGTTCGACCGTTACCACGGTGCCGCGCCTGAGGATCTCGTCGGCGGCCGAGACACGGGGAGGCTCGTGGATGTCGAGGCCGAGGCCGTGGCCTGTGCCATGGAAGAACCCGACGGAGCCCCGGGAACTCCTCCGGGTTTCATACCCGCGCTTCGAAAACTCGCTCGTGACGAGTGCGTGGACTTCCATGCCGTTGACGTCCGCGCGGATCGCGCCGAGCGCAGCGAGCTGCGCCTCGCGCACTGCCGAGACGAGCTTTTGTTGGGCGTCGCTCGCTGTCCCGCGGAGAAACGTCCGCGTCATGTCGCCGTGGTACCCCGTGGCAATCACGCGCGGAAACACATCGACGACGATAAGCTCGTTCGGACGCAGAGGCCCGTGTCCAGTCTCGTGCGGGTCGCAACCCTGGTCGCCGCCGGCTACGATCGTGTGCACCGATACGGCACCGGCCTCGAGGCAGGCGACCTCGATGGCAAACTTGAGACGTTCGCTCGTGAGTGGCTTTCCCCGGTGGATGAGGGAGCGCCCGCGGATGCGCGCGGCCCTCAGGAGGCGCTCGGCGGCGGCGATCCCGATCGCGCTGCATCGGTTTCCCTCTCGAATGGCCTCGACCTCGGCCCTGGTCTTGATGGCACGCTCCGGAAACAGGGGCCCCTCGGCGACCTCGAGTCGCACGCCGAGGGCCCGGGCCCGGTCGAGCACGAGGGCGGGAAATTCCGAAGGCACGCGGAATACCGGCTGGCGGAACTCGCGTGCGAGCAGGGCGATGATTTCTGCCGCTCCGGGCCGCCTGCGGGGCCAGGTCTTGCGCGCACGCTCGATATACCGCTCGAGGGGAAGCACGCGGTCGAAGGACGACTCCCTGCGCACCCGGCCGAACTCGAGGGCGTTGACGACCGCCACCCGGCGCCCGCGGACGGAGAAGGCCGTGAATGGGTCGGGAACGGTAACTCCGCCAAAATAAAGCATGTCCGCGCTCGTGCCGGTGCTGGCATGGAGCAGGGAAGGCGCGGGCTTTTTCCTGGAGGCGGTCACGCGGGGATTGTCTTCGTCGCTTTGGCGATTAGCCACAGAGGCAGTGAAAAACGCAAATCCGGTTTCACTGCTGATCCTGGCGCTCACCGTGGCGCTGGCCGGCTGCGACGCGCAGACCGCCCCGGTCGCCCCGCCGTCGGCAGTCGCGCCGAAGACGGTCGCGGACTGGTTCACGTTCACCGTCGGCGGCCGTACCGTGCGTGCCCAGGTGGCCGTGTATGACGCCGAGATGCAACGGGGACTCATGGAACGGCGCGACCTCGGGCCCGACGAGGGCATGCTCTTCGTCTACCGCGTGCCGCAGGCGGTCAGCTTCTGGATGCGCAACACCCCGACGCCGCTGGATATCGCCTACTTCACGAACGACGGGGTCATGGCCGAAGTCTACGCAGCATTCCCGTTCGACGAGACCTCAATCCCATCGCGGAGCACCCGGGTGCAGTTCGTGCTCGAAATGCACCAAGGCTGGTACCAGCGAAACGGGCTGGCCCCGGGCGCGCGTCTCGGCCTTGGGGAGATCGCGGCCGCGCTGGAGGCGAGGGGGTTCAACGCCGAGGCCTACGGACTCGCGGCGGCGGGGAAACGCTGATCGAGCTGTCCGGACGGCGCGGAACGCGTTGAAGACCGATCGCGGAAGCGCTGAAGGGCTGAAACGCGGAATTCATTATTGGGAAGTGAACAGAAGATCGGGTAGTGGGTCATTTTGCCGTGCATTGCGGTCGCCGAGCGCATTGGAGGGACCGCCTCCCGGCGTTCCGCCGGGATCGGACGCGCGGGAGCCCCTCGACAAGCTCGGGACCGGCGCGTCCCTCCACGGCAAACTGACCCAGTTCATAAGATCGTTTCCGCGCCTCCGCCCTTTCGCGATTTCGCGATCGGCTCGGACGGACCGCTGACCACCCCGCGCTTTCGCGGTCAGTCCTTCGGGATCTGATTGTCCGTTACGACAATCAGCACGGGTTCGCGGGTTTTCACCCACAGATCGGCTTCGCGGTAGAACTTCGCCGGCACGTGCTCGATCGCCTCGCCGACAGTCTTTGCCGGAAGCAGGCGCCCCTTCTTCGAGGCATTGAAATCATAGGCTCCCCGGTGCACGCGTTCGAGGACCGATGCGGGCCGTTCCGAGTCGGGAATCTGGAGCACCCAGCCCACGAGGTCGTCCTTGGGCATGACGCCATTAGGGTCGCTGACGAGGATGACGTGCTGCTTCTTGACCGGCGGCGGCTTGTCCTCCTCGCCGGGGTCGGGCTGCACCGCGAGGTTCATCTCCTCGATGACCCGCCGCAGGACCGCGGGGTCGACTTTGTTCTTCTGAAGGATTTCCGCGACTTTGCTGAGTTCGATCTTGGGCATGTAAGGGGGAGACGAAATCCGCGAATTTTTGGGAATCCGAGCCAAAGTTGTTCGCAAACCGCGCACACTGCCTGCCTACGGCTCAGAGCGGCTCGACTCCGCCACCCCGTCTGTCCTTCTTGGACCCGTGAGCAATACGGACGGCGAGATCTTCGACGTGGTTGATGAGCGGGATGCGGTCATCGGGCAGGCCTCGCGCCGGGAGGTGCATGCCCGGGGGCTGCGTCATCGCGCCGTGCATGTCCTGGTCTTCGACCGGAAAGGCAGGCTCTTCCTGCAGCAGCGCTCGATGCTCAAGGACTCCTCGCCCGGACTCTGGGACTCCTCCTGCTCGGGCCACGTCGATTCGGGCGAGGCCTACGATGCGGCGGCGGTTCGCGAGCTGGTGGAGGAGATCGGCCTTCGAACGCCGACGCCGCCCGTCCGCTGGTTCCGCATCGAGGCCTGCGCCGACACCGGCAACGAATTCGTCTGGGTCTACCGTCTCGAATCCGAGGGACCGTTTGTGCTCAATCCGCACGAGATCGACCGGGGCGTCTGGTTCGATCCCGCGGAACTCACGGCAAAGATCGAGGCCGAACCGCGCGCGTTTGCCCGACCGTTCCGACTCGTCTGGAAACTCGTGGGCCGGCAGCCGCCGACACCTACTGGCGTTCGCAGAGGGCCTTGAGCTGCTCGAACTGTCGGGGCGACATCAGTCGGCGGGGCATACGCTTCTCAGCCTCCTGGAGCAGCTGATCCCAGTCGTCCTCCGACGGTGCATGCTTCCCCCACGGCTGGTGATGCCCCTGCTTGCGCTCCCAGTCGACGTTTCCCCCATGGAAAGTCGCCCGCACCTGGAACTTTCCCTCCTCGGGATCCTTGCGCCACCAGCCGAACTCCATGCCCATGGGCGTCGGTTGTGGGCAATCGCCGCCGCGTCGCCAGCGCAAAGTGATCAGCCCGACTGGCCGTTCGGGCTCCCGGCTTGCATGGGGCGCCGGGGACAGATGACCCTGCGCGATGGCCTACATCGGAAATGCCGGGGAAATTGCGGAACGTCTCGGCTCCATTCCGGGAGTCGTCGATGCGCTCGCCTTTGTTGCCCAATGCCGCAGGTCGAGCACGCCGAACGCGGCCCGCCTCGCCGCCTTGGCGGAGGGAGGATCGGAGCGCGTCGAGTTGGCGGGAGGCTGCCATGCCATGCTGATGGCATACCGGACGCGCGACCGTGACGCGGGCCGGTTCGAGACGCACGTACGCTTCATCGATGTCCAGGCGATCGTTTCAGGCGCGGAATGCATGGCGCTGGAGGACCGTGCCGGGCTCGAGGTCGTCGAGGACTGCAGTGCCGAGCGCGATGCGATCTTTTACCGCGACAGGGACGGCGGCTCAATGCTGCGCCTGGACGAATCCAACATCGCGGTCTTCTTTCCGGCCGATGCTCATCTCGGCGGAATCGCAGCGGATGCTCCAGTCCTGATTCGCAAGGTGGTGGTGAAGGTGCCGGTCGCGTGAACTACCGGCATCATTTTCACGCCGGCAACTTTGCCGACGTGTTCAAGCACCTGTTGCTCGTGCAGCTCTTCCGGGCGATGCAGAGGAAGGAAACGGGATTCCTGTATCTCGACACGCATGCGGGGAGGGGAGGTTACGACCTTGATGAGGCATCGGTCGGATCGCGACTCGAACGACAGCCCGAGCATCCGGACGGAATCGGCCGCCTTGAGAAGGCCTCCGAACTCGCCGATCAGTCCGCCGACTATCTCTCGATCGTTCGCGCCTATGATCGTGCGCGGGGAAACCTCGCGCCCGGGATCCGATTCTATCCCGGGTCACCCGAGCTGGCGCGAGCCATGGCCCGATCCCAGGATCGACTCGTTTTCTGCGAGAAGCATCCCGAGGACCTCGATGCCCTGCGTAACACCTTCGAGCGTAAGCGAGGAATCTCAGTTCAGGATCTCGACGGATACACAGCACCCCGGGCAATGCTGCCGCCTCCGGAAAAGCGGGCGCTGGTGCTGATCGATCCGCCCTTCGAGGCGCAGACCGAGTGGGAGGATTGCGTACAGGCTGTTGGCGAGGCGCTCCGCCGTCTGCCGGCAGCAGTCGTGGCGCTCTGGTATCCGCTGACCGACCGTGCCCGAGCGGATGCACTGCTCACCGCGATCCGAACCTCGCGTCCAGGCCCGGCGCTCCTGTTTGAACTGACCATCGCGGGACCGGCTTCCGGTATTCGCATGCGCGGCTGCGGCCTGCTGGTGGTCAATCCGCCGTGGCGCTTGGAGGAAGGGGTCCGGGCGGCGATTCAAGAGCTACCAGGGCTCCTTGGACGCGATTCCGGGGCCAGTGCGCACACGGAATGGCTCATCCCGGAATGAAGTGAGTCGCGGGGGTGCATCCGGAGCCGGTCACGAAAAAGCCGGGGCGAATTCCCCGGCTTTGGGTTCTCTTCAGGCTGCGTCAGCGCCCGATCAGCGCTTCTCGGGAGTCCGGTTGACCCGGTTGATCTCGTCGAGGAACGACTGGATGTTCTTGTATACGGGCGGCTTAACCTTGAGGGGAGGAGCCTTGAACACCGGCCGATTCCACTGAACGTCCGTGTGCACAAGCGAATGAGGCGGCTCCGGAACCGGATCCGTATTCGAGTGGGCAAATGGATTGGGAATCAACACGTAGGGAGTGACGCTCAGTTTTGTTAAAAGTTCCAACTTTTTTTGAACGTTTTTGTGTATTCATGGGGACAATTCACGTGCCCGTGACACAAAAAAGGCGGCAGCCCGGGGGCTGCCGCCTTTGAGATTGTTGGGAGTCGACTAGTGGCCGGCCTTGGCCGCACCTGTCGCCACGTCCACCGGGCGATAACCGCCACGTCCCTTGAAGTAGAGGATCAGGGCGATATAGGTGATGAACATGATGAGCGGCATGACCGAGGCGCTCTTGAGGGCGTCCTTCGTCGCGCCGCCGCGAACGCCGTCGACGACGAGCTTCTGGTCCGCGGGCAGCGCGTCATACGACGCCTGGTCGACAGCCTGATAGGCGCCGAGCAGACCGGTGCGCTCGACGGTCACCGCGGCGTGGATGGCAGGGCTTTCCGCCTCGAGGTTGCGGTCGATCGTGCGATCGACCATGCCGCCGAGGGCCATGGCACCGAGCACGCCGACACCGAGGATGCCAGTGCCGCTGATGCCGTTAAGTGTCATCGCACCGCCGCGCGGGAACTGCTCGGAGACAACGCCGAGGGTGGTCGGCCAGAAGAAGGCCTTGGCTAGTCCGTACAGCGTGCCGCAGAGGAAGAGGACGAAGATGCTCGAGACCGAGCCGAGCAGGTAGATCGCGACGCAGGCGATAGCTGCCGCGGCGGCGAGCGTTCCGAGCGGGTTCAGCGCCCTGAGCACCGGACCGGAGCAGAAGCGCATGATCGTCATGATCAGCGCCGTGTAGACGAAGAGCCACTGGGCCGCAGCGGCGCCCATCGCGGGCTCCATCAGCGGGGTGATCCAGCTGTCCACGCCGAGCTCCGTAGAGGCCAGCGGTATCATGAGGACCAAGAGTATCAGGAACATCGGCCTTCCGAGGAAGGATTTCGTGTAGACGCCGACGCCGACGCCGACGACCGCCGCGATTGCCGCGCCAATGCCGAGGAAGTTGGTTGTGACCAGACCGGTGGAGCGGAGCGCCTCAGCTGCCATCATCCAGGTGAAGATGAAGAAGCCCAGGCCACCGACCTCGCCGAGGGTTTCCTTGAAGGGAACGCCTGCTGCGGCGCTCTCGCCGACGGGGAACTTCTTTCCGATCAGCATCACGAAGTAGATGATCGCCGGGATGACCGGGAGCATCAGCTTGATGCGCCATGCCGCGGTGGGCATGAGCACGATAAGGATGAGGCCGGCGATCACGAAGCCGCCGGACCATCCGCCGTGGAGATAGTTCAGCCAGCGGCCCTTGTCGTTACTGAACTTGGTCGCAACGACCGGATTGATGTAGGCTTCGACGGTGCCGTTGCCGAGCGCCATGATGAAGGTCGCGAAGTACAGCGAGTTGTAGCCGGTCGCGGTGTAGGTCAGGACGGCCGACAGCACGTGGCACACGAAGCCGAAAATCATCGCCGTCTTGTAGCCGATCTTGTCCATTACGAGGCTGAACAGGATGATCGAGATGGCGAACGGCCAGAGGCCGGCGCCAAAGATCTCGCCTGCTTGGGTCTGTGAGAGGCCGAACTCGGCCGCCCAGTCGCCCTGGGTGAAGGCGCGCCCGATAAACGCGAATGAGGTGGTGACCAGGGCAATCCAGCAGCCCCAGAACAGTACTTTGTCGTCTTTTGATTCGTAGCTCATGTGCTTTGCTGACGGGTTGGAGGAGGAGACAGGAGGAACGCCGGTTCCGTTGTTTTGGAGGGTTGGGGTAACCGGCCGAGGTAACGCTAAACGCGGTGGATAGGACGGTTCCGATTTTCCGGTGTCAACGCCATTTCTGCCGGTGGCGCAGGGGCATGCAGCATCGGAGCCGGCGGCTTGGCGCCAGCGTTAGGCAATAAGCCTGTGGCGTGCGGTCCGCGTCCCATATCGGACCGCCAGCCCGCGACAGCGATCGTCAGGCGACCCGGAGCAATGTCGGGGCCACGGTCCGTGAAACGGTCGACGGAACCAGCAGGCGGACAGCGTATCGGTCCACCCGGACGCGGGTGCGGTGAAGGTCGAGGCTGCTGCCGAGCCTGAGGCGCAGGTGGTACCGGCATTCCGGGGAACTGCGCCTCGGGCCCAGTCGCCCGGCAGCCTCGATGACAAGATCGGGACCCTGAACGTCGACAGTCACGGATCCCGGCCGTGTGCCGGGCACCCGAAGCGCCAGGCAAAGGTCGTCTCCTTCGGACGAAGCCTCGTACTCCGGTGTGACGAATCCCGACTCGCTGGCGACCGTCCGCCGGGGCGTGCCATCGTACTTGGATCCCAATCTGAGGTTCATGGTGGAAAGGGTGGTGCGCAGAGGCTGAGGCTCCCCCCGGTGGGACTCATCCCCCGGGGCCGGCCTGCAGGACACTCCGCCGCGGCGGATTTGTCTCAGGCTCGCGCGCCCGATCCGGGCTGGCGCTGCATTCCCTGTTTCCACGCGAAGGCGCGCACCGGAGCCGTCCCGATTCGGGAGGACTCTATGGCATGCGCGTTGATGGAACAGGAACTCATGACAGTGATGGGCGGAGTATTGCAGGTCCCGTGCCAGTCACGGCGGGATGCCCTTCCATGCCGGGATTGCCTCCGGCGCGGCGGCTGCCACGGTTCCGGCATGAACGCACTGGCGGACTCGACGACAACGGTGGGAGAACTGAAGGCGCGCGTGCTGGCATTCGCACGGGAGCGCGACTGGGAGCAGTTTCACGCCCCGAAGAACCTGAGCATGGCGCTGGCCGCAGAGGCGGCCGAACTCATGGAACACTTCCTCTGGAGCGATCCCGAAGCATCCCGTGCCGTCGCGGCCGAGCCCGCCCGCCGTTCCCGGATTGCCGACGAACTTGCCGACGTCGTCATCTATGCACTCGAGTTCGCGAATATCACCGGGCTCGATGTCGCGGCGGCGATCGAAGCCAAGATGGCCGAGAACGCCCGGAAATATCCCGTCGACCGCGCAAAGGGCCGGGCCGACAAGTACACCGAGCTCTGAGAGGTCCTGCGGGCAGACGGCGCGCTCAGCCGGCCGGCGGACGGTATGTCGGCACGCGCGTCTCGATGCGCGTCCCGCCGATCAGTTCGATGCAATAGGGGATTGCACCGAAGACCGCCTCAAGGTTTTCACGTATCGCCTTCGGGCGGCCGGGAAGGTTCACGATAAGCGCCTTTCCGCGGGTGCCGGCGGTCTGACGCGACAGGATCGCCGTGGGAACGAACTTGAGGGAGGTGCTCCGCATCAGCTCCCCGAACCCAGGGAGCAGGCGATCGCAGACCGCTGCCGTGGCCTCGGGAGTCACGTCCCGTGGTACGGGCCCCGTACCACCCGTCGTGACGACCAGGCAGCAACCGGCCTCGTCCACCATGCGGCGTAGCTCGGATTCGATCCTCGGGCACTCATCCGGCACGACAGCGTACTCGGTTTCGAACGGGGTAGCGATCCACTCCCGGAGCAGCTCTACGCAGGCCTTGCCGGGCAGGTCCTCGTATTCTCCGGCGCTTGCGCGGTCGGAGACGTTGATGACGCCGATACGAACCTTGTCGGAGGCCATGGAGGATTTACGGCCGGTCGGAGTCAGTTGGGCAAACCGTATCTCGGGTGTGCTGACCAGCCGCTACTGTAGCCTGAATAATCGTACTCGTTCTCTTTCTCGTACTCTTACTCGGCTGGGATCTGAATCATTCGGGCGGTGCGCAGATCGAGAGAACGAGAACGAGAAAGAGAATGAGAAAGATTCTGTGAGTCTGTCGTCGGGAAACCGTGACTCATCGGATCAGCTCGAGGACGTCTTCCGGACTCCGACCCGCTTCCCGCAGGGCGCGAAGGCTCAGGGAGTCGTGGCGCTTTGATAGTCGCTCGCCGCGTTCGTCGGTCATCAGGGGACAGTGACGATAGGCCGGTGGGGAATGCCCCAGCGCCTCGAGCAGGAGGATCTGGCGAAACGTGGAGGTCACCAGGTCGGCGCCGCGCACGACCTCGGTCATGCGCATAGCCGCGTCGTCGACCGCGCAGGCGAGCTGGTAGCTGGGAGTGTCGTCCTTCCGCCAGACCAGGAAATCGCCGAAATCCCGTCCGGCCTCAGCCTCCTGGTGGCCGAGTGCTCCGTCGTCGAATGCGACGGTTGCCCCGCCCGGCACTCGGAAGCGCCAGTTGACCGAGATGACATTGCCAAGCGGAGGAGTTGGTGCCGATGGATCCGGCCGGAACGACATAGGATAGATCGGTTCCTCGTCGACTGCACCATCGTGCGGGGCGCCAGCAGCCTCCTGGACATCACGCCGGGAACGGGTGCAGGGAAAGATCAGGCCGGCGGCGTGCAGCTGTTCGAGTGCGGCGCGGTAGAGTGCCTTTCGCTCGCTCTGGCGATAGGGGGCATTCGGACCGCCGACGTCCGGACCTTCGTCCCAGTCGAGACCGAGCCAGCGGAGGTCCTCCAGCATGGCTGCCGCAAACTGAGGCTGCGCCCGGGCGAGATCGAGGTCGTCGTCACGCAGGACCAACGAGCCGCCCGCATCCCGCGCCCGGCGCCAGGCGGCGTGGAACGTGCGCGCATGACCGAGGTGCAGGTAGCCGGTCGGTGACGGAGCAAGTCGCCCGCGATAGGCTGTGTTCGCCTCGGCCATGCACTGTCGAAATGCCGAGGTTCAACGCTTCGGCAAGCGCGCACTGAAACTAATGGGCACGTGCCGGGCTTTGACTCGGCGGTGGGCTTCGGCCTTCGTCGCTTCGAGAATGACAAAGCTCCTGTGCGTATACTGTTCCTCGAGTTCCCACCTGACGCCCGACTATCACGACACGGCCGAGGCGATCGGCAGGGCGATGCCCGCCAGGGGATGGGGGCTGGTGTTCGGCGGAGGGCGCGTGGGACTGATGGGCTCGCTTGCCCGCGGCGTGAAAGCGGCCGGCGGCGAGGTGGTCGGTGTCATCCCGGAGTTCATGAAGGTCCGCGAGCTGGCCTATCACGACGCCGACGAGCTGGTGACGGTCCAGACGATGGCAGAGCGCAAGCAGGCGATGATCGCGAGGGCGCAGGCATTCCTCGCGCTACCCGGAGGCATCGGAACGCTCGAGGAGGTCGCCGAGGTGCTCACGCTGCGCTATCTCGCGCAGAGCCGAAAACCCATCGTGCTGTTCAACCAGAACGGCTACTTCGACGATCTCCTGCGGTTCTATGACCGCATGACCCGGGAGCGCTTCATGGCGACCGGCATGGACGGGCTCTACACCGTGGCGAACTCGATCGACGAGATCTGGCCGCACCTCGAATCACCCGGAAACTACGAGCCCGACAAGATCTGGAACTGAACCCCAGGGGTGTTTCAGCTGACAGGGATAAAGACATTTTTCACAAAAGGCCGCGAAGGTTTCTGAACCCAATCTGTGGAATCCATGAAATCCGTGGTTCAAAATGGATTTAACCACTGATGCTCACTTATGAACACTCATCCCGATCTTTGAGGATTATTGTGGTTGTCGGTGGTCAGCTGACCAACCGGCTACAACAAATATTCTCCCAATCAGTGTGAATCAGTGGTTCCAACCTGCGAGAGACAATGCTCAGCAAGGTTTCATCCGCAGATGTCGCAGATGAACGCAGATTCGATCCTGCATACCTTGTTGTAGCCAGTGATCTGATTTTTACAGAAGGTCGCAAAGGAACGCCAAGTTGGTTCCCGGTGGGCATGTTTCATTGTTTTGGAACGGCACCCGCATTCTGAGCTCCACCCTTCAGCCATCCTCGCAAGAATTCTCTTAGCGCTTCTTTGCGGCCTCCTGTGCAAAAAGGACCGGAGCACGGACCCCTGAGAACACCCAATTCACATGGTTTCGAATCAGCGTTCATCAGCAGTTCAAACACCGAACACCGATACCCATTCAACTTTCACAGAAGCCCGCAGAGGTTGCTGAACCCAATTCATGGAATCCGTGAGATCCGTGGTTCAAGCCGGACTTAACCACTGATATTCACTAATGAACACTTATCCCAAGACTTGAGGATTATTGTGGTGTTCAGCATTCGGCTGACTAACGGGCTACAACCAAAATTTCCCCTATCAGTGTGAATCAGTGGTTCCTCGGTTCAGCGCCAGAAGCCGACGACTTCCCCTGAGCGAACCCAGCCGGTCTGGCCATTGGGGAAGCGCAGGTGCAGCCAGCCGAGGAACGTGCGATCGGCGATCGCGACGCTGCCTGCCGGCATCGGGGTCGTCTGCTGGGTGGCGTTTGCCTCCGTGGGAATCGACCGTAGTGTTCCGGTCCGCCAGGCGAGCACGGCCCGCTGGTCCGCAGTCATTCCGTAGGCGCGGAGCGAGACGACGCCGGCGGTTCCGACCAGCGCTGCGACCAGCAGCAGGCTGAGCGCGGTCCGCGAGACCCAGGGCCTGCGGTTCCCGTAGGCGCGCAGGAGCCCGAAGAAGGCCGAGAGGCAGGCGATGACCATCGCGCCGGCGATGACCGCCTGCCATTCGGTGGGCGAAGCGTAGCGGGCCATCGACTGCGGCCAGGCTTTGCGCGCGAAGGGCAGGATGTCTGCCGGCGCAAAGGCAGCCTCGGTCAGGACCGGCGTGAGATGCCAGTGCACCGAGGGATTCCTGGGGTTCTGCACGAATGCGACGGAAGCGTGCGCGGCCGCCTCCGCCCAGCGGTCCTGCTGGGCGAGCGCGAGGGCGAGATTGTGGCGTGCCACCCAGTTGCGCGGATCCTGCCGCGTGGCGGCTCGCCACGACTGTTCCGCCGCAGGAAAATTTCCCTGGCTGTAGGCTGTGTCGGGATCCGCGGCCGCCTGGGCTGCGCGGCCGTGCGGTGCGAGCGCACAGGCCAGTGCGATTGCCAAGAACGGCAGGAGGTTTCGCCAATGCAGCGCACGCAGCGGATTGACCGGGCGCAGCCGGCGGCCGGCATGGGCGGTTCCCGCGCGCTCGCGCCAGTCGGCCGGCAGCAACCCGCCGTTGCTGTACATCGCGCGATCCGCTTCCTCCCAGAGGCGCTGCCAGTCGGGGTCGGTGATAGCCTCGGACGGAGGCGCGGCATGCGAGACACCCCAGGATTCGGCGGCGGCCCGCTGCCAGTCCAGGAGCTGACGCGACTGCTGATCGGAAGGGGCACCTGCGCCACGCATCCCGGCGAGGATCGCCTTGAGGCGTCGCTCGGCGAGTCGCCTGCGGCGAAGGGGATCGCTGAGCACCGCGCGGCGCCAGGCGAGCCCGACCCAGGAAAGAATCAGCAGCGCGGGCGGCACGGCGAGCACGAGCGCGAAAGGCTGTGGCAGCAGAGGGGCGAGGGCGGAGTTGGCGGACGGCAGCGGATCGCGCGGGATCGCACCTGGGGCGCCTGGCGCATCGGGAAACTCGTCGCCCGCCTGGAATGTCTGCGTGGGCGTTGCCTGCTGGGGCGGAGGCATCTTGAGCGACAGGCCGTCCGGATCGGTCACCTCGACCGTCGTCGGCTCGGTCCGCACCGTGTGGTAGCGTCCGTCGGCGGGATCGAAGTAGGTATAGGTGACCGGGCCCAGCGTGTAGGTTCCTGGACGCGTGGGAACGAGCACGACATCCTCGGCTAGCACGGCCTCGAACAGGCGGCCGTTCACCGGGGTCCGCCTCGCGGTCGGCTGCACCGCCTCGAAGTCGCGCGAGACATCGCGGGCGGGAAGTCCTCCCTGGTCGGGCCAGTTGCCCACGCCGCTGAGTTCGAGCGTCCATGTGACGGGTTCGCCGATCGTGACGCTTGTCGGCACGACGGACGAGGTCAGCTCGAACTGGCCGACGGCGCCGCGGAAGCTCGCGGGTGCATTCGTCGGCAGCGGCCGGATCGTGATCGCCGGGCGGTTCGAGGTGACGGTCACCTGCTCGATCCGCGGCAGGAGTCCGAAACCGAACCCGGTGCCGCCGGTCTGGATGTTCATCAGCTGCCGGGCGGCCTCGAGGTTGATCTGACCCTCGGTGTTCGAGTAGGCGGCGGACCGGTAGATGATGTGGACCATGCGCTCGCCGCCGATCGTGGACCCGCCGCTCTCTGGGTTCGACCAGTCCTCGGCGACCAGCGGTGCACTGTTCCACTCGATATCGCTGGCGATCTGCGTGAGCAGGCGCGCCGGCGTCGTCATGGTGTACTGGAGGGGAAACACCTCGCCGACCCAGTAGCTGTTCGAGGGCGTGCTGAGATTGGAACTCGCGAGGGCATTCGCCTGTGTGGTTGCGGCGGCGCTCCAGGAAAAACTCGGCACGACAACGACTCCCCGGTTCGTGTCGACCTCGAAGGAAGGAATCGTGACCTGGCCGCCGGACTGTGAGTCAACCACGTAGCTGACGGCGACCGTGGATGACGGGACGCCGTTGACCACTGTCATCGAGGTCGAAGTGCCGATCCGTGTGAACGTGAGCCCGGCGACCAGCGGGGGCTGGGGAACGGCAGCGGGGGAGCAGTCGATGAACAGCAGGTCGAGCTGGTCGTTCGCGGCGCCGCGCTGCCAGCGCACGGTCTGGGCACTGGCGATGGACGCCAGCCACAGAAATAGGAGAATGATCGGTGTGCGAAGGGACATCACCAGTCTCTTTCGTTGCGGGGGCGGTTCGGGTTCTCGATCTGGTCGATACGTTGGTAAAGCGTGGCGGGGGAGTCCTGCTCGCGAAGCTGGTCGAGGCGCTGGAGGGTCATCGTGAGTGAAGGATCGGCCTGCTGCAGATTCTGCCGCGGCGGCGTGCCCCCGACCTTCTGCGATTCCTCGGGAGGCGGCGGGATGTCGTCCTGCTGGTTTAGGAACTCGTCGTATTCCGAGAACGCCTGTTCCATGTCGGCCGGCGGCGGGTTGTCACTCTCGTCCTGCGAGGAATCCGGCTGGTTGAGCGCCTGGTCGCCCTGCTGTTGCTGCTCGGAATCCTGCTGGTTGTCGCCGCCCTCAGAACTCTCGGAGGACTGCTGTGACTGCTCCGATTCGCCGGACTCGCTGTTTTCCTGGCTTTCCGGAGAGGACTCCTCGCCGCCGCCATCCTGGTCCTGCGGCGGCGGTTGCTCTTCCTCCTGCTGCTGGTCCTGCTCCTCGTCGGGATTCTCGAGCAGGTCGCGCAGTTCCTGGCGCAGGGTGGGCCAGTCGGCGGCCGCGCCATCGAGCGCCTCGCCGAGCGCGACGGCGGCGAGTGCGTCCCTCACGGGTCCTTCCTGGACTTGCTGGCCGAGTGCGCGAACCTGCTGTCCCCAGGATACCGTGGTGCGAGCCATGTCTGCCCAGTCCTGCGCGGATCGGACTTCCTGGTCGGAGAGCCGCGTGACCACCATGGAAAGCGGGGCGGCCACCACTTCGAGATCGTCGGCCTCCACTGCGCGTGCTTGTGGAGCCATCATCGCCATCCCCGCCGCGAGCGCGAGGGAGAGGGCCGAAACGCCATGCTCTGCCGAGTCGAGCTTGAGCTCACGGGGACGCGGCCTCACCGGGAATTCCCGCCACAGGCTGAGAAGCAGGAAGAAAAGGGCGAGGGCGAGGGCCCACTGAAAACGCTCGATGCGCCTGACCTGCAGTTCCTCGGCGAAGCTGCTCTGCTGTCCCGTCGCCACCGTTTCCTGGAGGAGGGTTGCCAGGTCGACCCAGGCGCTGGAGTCCCGGTAGGCCCCGCCAGTCTCGGCCGCGAGTTCCTGCATCGTCTCGGAGCCGAGCCTCGAAAGCACGACCGCCCCGCGCTCGTCTTTCACGAATGCGCCGCCGCCGTCCGGCACGAGTCCGCCCTCCGCGGTGCCCACCCCGAGTCCGATGACCCGAATCTGCCGCGCGCGAAGTCCGTCGAGCCGCGTGCGCCATTCGTCGTCGGTTGCATCGCCGTCGCTCAGCACAACGAGGTACCGATCCGCCCCGGCGTCGGCTGTGAAGGACTCGATCGCCGCATCGAGCATGCGCGCGTAGTCCGAGCCGCCCTCAGGCAGGTAGCGCGGTCCGAGAAGCGGCAGGAATTCCCGCAGGATCTCGTAGTCGGCGCTGAGCGGACTCTGCACGAAGGCGGTGCCGGCAAAGAGCAGCATGCCGACGCGTTCGCCTTGGAGACGCTCAAGCAGCGACTGGACCAGCAGCTTGGAGCGCTCGAGTCGCGACGGCTTGATGTCCGAGACGAGCATCGACCGCGAGAGGTCGACCGCGATCATGATCTCGCGCGACTGGTCGAACACCTGTTCCTCGGTCTGGCCCCACTGGGGGCGGGCGAGTGCCGCGATGCCGAACGCAATCCCGATCGCGAGCAGCACGCGGGGTCTCGCGCGGCCGAACCGGGAATCGCGCCGCGGCCAGAGCCGCACGCGGCTCCGGCCGGCCTCGGCGCGAAGGATGCGCGGGAAGGTCACCGCGCCCTCGCGGCGGCTGTGCGCGCGGTCCCAGGCCATCAGCACCAGCGGCAGGACAAGGAGCCAGAATGCGTGCGGCGTTGCGAAGGTCATGTGCCGAGTGCGGTCCGGGAAGTTACCGCGGGCGCCGCATTTGCCGACGAGGACTGGCCGGAACGCTGTGCGATCCGATGCGAGCGCCTTGCGAGTGCGGCGCCGGCGAGGAGCAGGATCGCGCCGGGGGCGGCCAGCCAGGGAAAGAGTTCCGACGTCAGCAGGAAAACTCGCGATTCGAAATCGATCTTCTCGACCTCGTCGATCGCGGCGAAGGCCGACTCGACCGTGCCGGTGTCGAGCGCGCGGAAGAAGCTTCCACCGGTGATCTCGGCGACCTCGCGAAGCGTTTCCTCGTCGATGTCGGACGGGAGGTAGCGAAGGCCGATGCGCCGGTTGGAGGCATCCATCACCGGAAAGGGCACGAGGCCCGGCTTTCCGGCGCCGATGGTGTAGACGGGAATGCCGCGTGATTGCGCCAGGCGGGCGGCGTCCCTCGGCTGGAGTGCCCCGCGGTTGTTGGCGCCGTCGGTCAGGAGAACGACGAAGGCGCCCATGCGCCTGCCGTCGACCTCGTGACGCGCCTGCTCGAGTCGGGTTAGCGCGACGCCGAGGCCGTCGCCGATCGCGGTGCCGTCCTCGATGAGTCCGGGCCGAAGCCTGTCTAGCTGGCGGCCGAGCCAGACATGGTCGAAGGTGAGGGGAGCCATCGTGTAGGCCCGCGCGGAGAACACCACCATCCCGATTCGGTCGTTGGGCCGGTTCTCGATGAACGCCTCGATGACGGGCTTGATCGCCTGGAGCCGGTTGATCGTGATCCCGTTGCGCTCGTAGTCCTCTGCGAGCATCGAGGTCGAGAGGTCGATCGCGAGGACGATGTCGTAGCCGCTCGCCTGCACCTCGCGCCGGTCCTCAACCTTCTGCGGCCGCGCCAGTGCCGCCACGACCAGCACGATCCCGGCGATCGCGAGTCCAACGGGCCAGCGCGACAGGAACCTGGACGAAGGCCTGTGCCACGCAGCCGAGAACGGCACGAGCATGACAGCGACCGAGCGTCTCCGCCGGATCAGCATCACGATCGGGATGAGCGCCAGGGCGAGGAACCACCACGGATCGTGCAGGGTGTAGTTCTCCAGCAGGGCTAGCATCGCGTGGGCGGGGAGTATCGGCATAGGCGGTCAGCGGCTGCGCATGCGCGCGTGGAAGAAGCGAACGAGAGCGTCGAGCCGGTTCTCGTCGGTGCCCACGGTGAGCTGGCTGAGCGTGTCGGGGAAGAGCGAGCGCCAGCAGGACTCGCGCTCGGCGCACCAGGCCGCGTGCGCCTCGCGCTCGGCGGGGGAATCCTCGAGGGTGACCAGACGTCCCGTGACGGGGTCGAAGGTCGTGAGCGCGGCGCCCTCAGGTATCGCGCGTTCCCAGGGATCCTGGGCGCGGAAGCCCATCGTCTGGTAGCGGCGCTGGAGTACAGTCCATCCCTCAGGTTCCGGGCGTGGAGGGAAGTCTCCGAGCCAAAGCAACACGCTGTGCTTCGGCGCGGCGCGTGCGAGGAAGTGCCAGGGAATGCGCGCGGGCTCGCCGCTCATCCCGGGCGCGGGGCGCCCGAGCAGGGTCGCGGCCGAGTGCATGATCGCGCCATGGCCGCGGACGGGCTCGCGGTAGGTGTAGCTGCGAGGCGTCGCGTGCAGGTAGCCGATGCGGTCCCGGTTGATGGAACTGAGCAGCATCACGAGCCCGGCGAGTTCCATGAGGATCTCCCGTTTGGAGACCTCGCCCGAGCCGAACTGCAGGCTGGGGGTGTCCTCGAAAAGGATGACAAGCGTGATCTCGCGCTCCTCGACGTACTTCTTTCGATAGGGCTCGCCGAGGCGTGCCGTCACGTTCCAGTCGATGTCGCGGACGTCGTCCCCGTACTCGTAGCGGACGACCTGGTCGAACTCCATGCCGCGTCCCTTGAACGTCGACCGGTATTCGCCGCTCAGGAGATTCCTGACCGCGTGCTGCACGCGCCACTCCAGGCGCCGCAGCACGGCGAGCTGCGACGCCTTCGCGGCGGGCTCGGCCTGACCGGGGGACGGGTTCACGTGGCGGGTACGGGAGTCGACTCGATGACCTGGGCGATGATCCGGTCCGGCGAGATCTCCTCGGCCTCGGCTTCGTAGGTCAGGCCGATGCGATGCCGCATCACGTCGGGGGCGAGTTCCTGGATGAGTCCCGGAACGACGTACTCCTGGCCGCGCAGCCAGGCGAGGGCGCGGCTGGCCTGGTAGAGTGCCAGGGAGGCGCGCGGCGAAGCGCCGTAACTCAGGTAGCGGTTGCCGGAGTCGGCGGGCTTGTCCGCCATCGCGCGGGTGGCCCGGACCAGGGCAAGGATGTAGCCGTGTACCGGCGCCGAGACGTGCACCTGGTCAACCTGCTCGCGGAGGGAAAGCAGTTCCTCACCGCTCGAGACGACCGAAAGGGCCGGCTGGCGGGTGACGAGGCCCCAGCGCTGGAGCATGGCGGCCTCCTCCTCGGCGGAGGGATACTCGACAAGCAGCTTGAAGAGAAAGCGGTCGGCCTGCGCCTCGGGAAGCGGGTAGGTGCCCTCCTGCTCGATCGGATTCTGCGTCGCCATCACGAAAAAGGGCGCGGGCAGCGGGTGGGTCTGGCCGCCGAGTGTGACCTGGCGCTCCTGCATGCCCTCGAGCAGGGCGCTCTGCACCTTTGCGGGGGCACGGTTGACCTCGTCTGCAAGCACGAGATTGGCGAAGATCGGGCCGCGGTGGGGGCTGAAGGCGCCGTCCTTCGGTGAGAACACCATGGTACCGACGACATCGCTCGGTAGGAGGTCGGGGGTGAACTGGATGCGCTCGAACTGCACGCCAAGCGTCGCGCCGAGCGATTTCACCAGCAGGGTCTTCGCGAGCCCCGGCATGCCCTCCAGGAGCACGTGGCCGTTGGCGAGCAGGGCGACGAGCAGCCGCTCGATGACTGCGTCCTGGCCGATGACGGCCTTGCCGATTTCTTCGCTGAGTTTCTTGGACCAGGCTGGGCCGGTGATCATGGATGGGGGGCTGAACGTGAATGCGTGATGTGGCTCCGATGCCGCGGCCAGCCGTCTCGGCCGGGCAGCTACCGGATCCGGACTTTGACTTGGCGGGGGAGCAGCGGTTTCCTGACAAAAACGAGCGCGGATGGCTTTACCACCCCAAATCGCTGAACGCCTCGCCGTCCTCGGCGTCGATCCCTCCGAAGTGTCGGAGCGGTTCGTGCGCGGCACGGGACCGGGGGGCCAGAAGATCAACAAGACCTCCTCGACAGTGTGGCTGCGGCACGGGCCGACGGGGATCGAGGTGCGGTGCCAGGCGGGGCGCTCCCAGGCGGCGAACCGCGAGGCTGCCTGGACCGAGCTTTGCCGAAAGATCGAGGAGCAGCGCTGGAAAGCGAGCGACCGTGCCCGTCAGGAGTTCGAAGCCGAGCGACGCAGGCGCCGCGGAAAGACCCGTTCCCAAAAGGCGCTGATGGTTGAATCGAAACGCCACCGCCGACGGACCAAGGAGCGCAGGGGACGGATTTCTGACTACTGATTGCGGATCTCGGGATATCTGCGAATGCCAATTGCCGATTTCCGAATGCCATAATCGGCCCACAGCCCACCGCCGACCGCTTTCCCCTTGCTCCTTACAACTTGCTCCCCCTCCAACCCTCCGCTTGGCGTCGGGCACAGTTTTCGTCTATCCCTGTGTCGATGAAAGCCTCGGACTTCTTTGCGCTTCCTGAATCGCTCGAGGCTTTTGCGGCCTTTTTCCAGCCGGACGTCGCCCCTTGGGAGTGGGTCAAGCGCATCGGCCCGGCGCTTGCGGAGTTCCGTCCGAAGCGCCGACCGGCGGCTGTGCCGGCGGGCATACACGCCGAAGGCGCCGTCTGGATCGATCCTTCGGCGACGATTCTACCCGGAACGGTCCTGATCGGCCCGGTCTTTATCGGACCGAACTCGCACGTCGGTCCCGGTGCATACCTGCGCGGCAACGTGATTGTCGGCGCGCGCTGCCGCGTCGGCCACGGGGCCGAAGTCAAGAACTCCCTTCTTCTCGACGAGGTCGAGGCGCCGCACCGGCCGTACATCGGGGACTCGGTTATCGGGAATCGAGGGCATCTTGCTGCGGGAGTCGTGTGCTCGAACCTGCGGCTGGATCGTCAGGCAGTGTGCATCCGAAGCCCGGGCGGTGAAATCGACACGGGCCTGCGCAAGCTCGGCACACTGCTTGGTGACGAGGCCGAGGTCGGCTGTAACGCCGTTCTCAATCCGGGCACGCTCCTGGGCAGGCGCTCGCTTGTCATGCCGGCTATCGCCTATGGTGGACAACTGCCGGAGGGCATGATTGCGCGCGTGCGTCAGACCGTGGCTCTGGTGAAGCGCCGGACCTGAGGTCGAGGCGGCGGTCGGCCAAAATCGTTCTCGTCCGCGTTCTCATTCTCGATTCACCTGTTCCGAATCCCCGGGCAAACCCGCAAACGAGAATGACCCAGCATCGACGCACGCTCACAGGCATCCAGCCTTCCGGCCAGCTCCACATCGGAAACTACTTCGGTGCGATGCGACCGGCGATCGACGCCCAAGGGGGCGCCGGTGAGTGCTACTATTTCATCGCCGACTATCATTCCATGACCTCGGTGTTCGATGCCGAGGCGCGGCGGAAGATCACCCGTGACGTGGCGCTGGACTGGCTGGCCTGCGGGCTGGATCCCGCGCGCTGCGTCTTCTGGAGGCAGAGCGACGTGCCCGAGGTGCAGGAACTGGCCTGGATACTCGGTACAGTCGCGCCGATGGGCCTGCTGGAGCGCGCGCACAGCTACAAGGACAAGGTGGCCAAGGGCATCTCGCCGAACTTCGGCCTGTTCGCCTATCCCGTGCTGATGGCCGCCGACATCCTGCTTTACGACGCCAACGCGGTGCCGGTGGGCAAGGACCAGAAGCAGCATGTCGAGATCACCCGCGACCTCGCCATCAAGTTCAACCAGGCCTACGGCGAGACCTTCGTCGTGCCAGAGCCGGTCATCCGCGACGAGGTTGCGATCGTTCCCGGGCTCGACGGGCAGAAGATGAGCAAGAGCTACGGCAACACGATCGAGCTTTTCGCGGAAGAGAAGGCGGCGCGGAAGAAGATCATGGGAATCGTGATGGACAGCCGGACGCCCGCCGAGCCGAAGCCTGATGCCGACAAGAATCTTGCCGTCCGGCTCATGAAGCTCGTTGCGCCCGCGGCGGTCGCGGCCGACTTCGAGGGCCGCCTGCGCGCAGGCGGGCTGGGATACGGCGACCTCAAGAAGGCGCTGTTCGAGCACCTCTGGGAACATTTTGCCGCGGCCCGCGCCAAGCGCGCCGAGCTGGCTGCCGATCCGGGTCATGTCGATCGCGTGCTTGCCGACGGCGCGAGCCGTGCTCGCGAAGTTGCCTCCGTCGTCCTGAAACGCGCCCGGCGCGCCTGCGGCATCGAGTGAGTCGCAGTGCCCGGCTCAGCGACCGTCTGGCACGGCAAGCATCCATGGCCTCGCACCGGCTCACCGGAATCCTCGGCAAGGAGCGCCTGACGTTCCGGGACAACGCCGAGCTCGAGCGGTACTATGAGGACAAGTATGCGGGGGGCGGGTACGACGGCGGGTGCATCCTGTTCGGGACGAACATCAGCGAGCTCTACCATCGGGAGCGTCACCGATCTGCGCTTTGGCTGCTGAAGCCCGCCACCGGCGAGCGGATCCTCGATGTCGGCTGCGGCACCGGCGCGCTCGCCGCGAGGATCGCCGAGGGGTGCGGCTCCGTCGACGCGATCGACGTCGCTGGCAATGCCTTCTCAGAAGCGAACCGGTCCGTTCAGAATCTGAGCTTCCGCAAGATGAACGCGGAGGCGCTGGATTTCCCAGATGCGACCTTCGATGCGATCGTCTCGGTCGAGACGCTCGAGCACGTGATCGACGCGGACCGCGTGCTGGCCGAGTGCCGACGCGTCCTGAAACCCGGCGGGCGCCTCGTGCTGACCTATCCCACCGTGAACCGCACGACGATGCAGCGGGTGCTCCGGCTCCTGCGGCTGGCGCGCCGACTCGAGATTTCGGAACACCTGACGGAGTGGAGCTGTGCGGAGCTGATCGAGCACGCGAAAGCCGCGGGATTTGAACCGACGCGCTCGGAGGGCATCGCGTTCGACCTCGGCCCGTTCGGGTGGCTCAAGTACACCTGCAGGTTCCTCGCCGTAAACCTGACGCGGCTTTCGCTGGCGATCCGCCGGTTTCCCGGAAACTCCGCCTTTGTTTCGGTGCGCTTCAGTCGCGCGGATTGAATGCTCGTTTGGTGAGCTTGCCTCCCCGGGCACGCTGACTAGGCGTCAAGGTGCCGAATGGCTTTGCCCCTGTGCCCATGAAGATTCCCGCAGTCCTTGCGTCGCTGATACTCGCCGCCGTTGCGACGGCAGCGCCGATGCGGCTTGCCGTCACGGTGTCCGACTCGCAGGGCGCCGAGATTTCCGCGAACGTCATCTTCGACGGGCAGGTTGTCTATGAGTACGGACCCAACGCGGCTGCCGGTCCGATCGCGCGGTTCGACCTCGCGTCGCCGGGCTGGACTGACCTGACGACCGGGCAGGCGATCACGCTCGATCAGGCAAAGCAGTGGGCCCAGCAGTCGCGTCAGCAGACGCAAACGACACTGCAGCGAATTCCCGACGCCAATCAGCGGGCGTTTGTCGGCGAGATGCTCGAGCCGAACCTGGCGATCAGCCGCGGGGGAGGCACGATTCGACTCAGGGGTCAGTTCATATCCTACGCTGTCTCGTCGCCGATCGTGACTTCCGCCGAGATGCTTCGACTGCTGTTCGCCTACGAGGAGCTCAATGCGTACCGCAAGGCGATCGTCACGCGCCAGGCGCCGCCGTTTCTCCAACTCGAGGTCGGCCGCGTGGCGCGCGAGGAGGGAATGTTTCCGGGCAGGATTGTAACGGATATCACGACCCCGGCGGGGACCGTGACCGTCACGTCGGTCAGCGTGCTTACCGAGCTGACCCAGTCGGAGGAAGAGGCCTTCCGGCGGCAGATCGCGCGGTAAGTCTGCTTAATCTGTCAGATCACCGCAGGGCTCGGTTCGTGGAGTCCGGCGACGGCTTCCATGATCCGTTCGGAGGCGCGTTGGTAGCGTTCCGAGCCGGCTGATGGACCCGGGTCGTAGGTGTCGACGGTCATCGGCTTGCCGAAGACGATCGAGACCGGCTGGCCGAGGTGCAGGGGACCCCCGCGGCCGAGCGCCAGGTGCGAGCCGAAGATGCGCGCGGGCACAACGGGCACGCGGGTGCGGCAGAGGATCATTCCGACACCGGGCTTGGCAGGCAGAAACGAGTCGCCCATCGAGCGCGTCCCTTCCGGGAACATGATCAGCACGCGTCCGTCGCCCAGCGCGCGCAGCACGCGCTTGATCGAGGAGACGTCGCCGCCGCCTTCGCGGTCGACGGGAATGGTTCCGACGCCGTCGAGCCACCAAGAGGCAAGGCCTCCCTTCCACAGGCTCTTTCGGGCGAAGAAACACATCTGGCGAGGCACCTGGCAGCCGACCAGCGGCGGATCGAGGAAGCTCGCGTGGTTCGAGGCGATGACGAACGGACCGTCAGGTGGCAGGTGCTCCTGTCCGGCAACCTCGCCGCGGAAGAACATGTCGTAGGCCACCACTATCATGTAGTGGCAGAAGCCGTAGAGGCGATCCATCGCGCCCTGGGCGTAGCGTCGCATGGCGTCAGCGGGCATTGTCACGTATTACGTGACAATGCATGGGGCGGACTCTGGGGACACAGGTCATGACTTTGGCTCGAGGCGTTGCAGGATGGGAGCGGTCATGAGGTCCACGACGGCATCGACGCCGGTGTGGGTGGTGTCGATGGCCGTTGCCCCGGGCGGGCAGGCCAGCGGCGAGACCGTGCGGACGGTGTCGAGTCGGTCCCGCTCGACGATCGCGTCCTGGCGTCCCTCTTCCGCGCGGCGGCGGGCGCGCTCGACAGGATCGGCATGAAGGAAGTATCGAAAATCCGCGTTCGGAAAGATCACCGAGCCGATGTCGCGCCCTTCCATCACGAGCCCGCGGAATCCGTTCTTCAGGGCGACGTCGGCCTGGCCGCGCTGGTAGGCGAGCAGGGCGTTGCGCACCTCCGGGATCGCGGCGAAGTGGGACACGGCATCGTTCACCGCGCGGCCGCGGATCTCGTCCTCCGACGGGATGCGGCCGTCGATCTCGATGCGCGCGGAGCGGCCCTCGATCCGTGTGCCGAGCCGGATCCCCTTGAGTGCCGCGCGGATGCCCTCTGCATCGGAGGCCGCCACGCCCCGGCGCAGGAACTCCGCCGTGAACGCGCGGTAGAACGAACCTGTGTCGACATGCAGCAGGTGGAAGCGTTCGCTGAGCCGGCGCGCGGTCGTCGACTTGCCGGAGGCGGCTCCGCCATCGATGGCGATGATCACGAAAGGCTGCATTTTTTAACCGCTGATGGACGCTAATTCCCGCTAATTGGATGTGTGCGGGGAGACAAGTAGTCTGGTTTCGAACCGGAGTCGGATCCCATGAGCGGCAATCGGCGTGAATCAGCGGTTCGCCTTTTCTGCGGCTGAGTTCTTCCGGAGGTTTTCGAGCACGTCGAAGAAGGTCGGGTATGTCTTTGCGCAGCAGGCGGGGTCCTTGATCGAGAGCCAGGGGCTGCCGTCGCCGTTCAGGTCGTGGCACCCGAGGATGGCAAAGCTCATTGCGAAACGGTGGTCTCCGTGGGAATAGACCGTGACGCCGGCCCGCAATGGCCGCGGAGTTATCGTGAGCGCACCGTCTTCCTCGGCGACCTCCTGGCCGAGCTTACGCAGTTCCGCTGCCATGCCGGCGATGCGATCCGTCTCCTGGCGACGCGTGTGTGCGATGCCGGTGATTCGTGTCGGTCCCTTAAGCAGCGGCGCGATGGCAGCGAGCGTGAGGAATGTGTCGGAGAACTCGCGGAAGTTCGCGTCGATTCCCTTTCGGGATGGGCCGGCGGAAAACACCTGGCCGGTTGCGTTGCGGCTCAGTGGGGCGATGAGGCCCGATTGCTCGAGCAGCATGGCGAACGCGGTGTCACCCTGGAGGGGACGATCGATTCCGTAGCCGGGAATCTCCAGGCTGCCACCGGCGACGAGCGGCAGTGCGACGAAGTAGCTCGCGCTGGAGGCGTCGCCTTCGACCGAAAAGGTGTCGCCCGTGCAGGCATAGGCGCGCTGGGGAGTCACGCGGAAGCGCATCGGATCCTTCTGCATCGAAACGCCCTCAAGGCCGAAGCGGCGCATCATCGACAAGGTCATCTCGGCGAAGGAGGCGCGCACGGCGTTGTCGGCCACGGCGACCTCGACCGGACCGCTGGCGCGCGGGGCGACCATGAGCAGGGCGGAAAGCAGCTGGCTGCTCTCGCGCGCGTCGACGGTCACGCTGCCGCCATTGAGTCCGTGCGACCGGACCTCCACCGGCAGGAAACCGTCCCCGCCGAGGCAGCGGATATCCGCACCGAGCGCGCGGAGCGCGTCAATCAGTCCGCGCATGGGCCGACGCCGCATCTGTGGCGTACCGTCGATCTGCCAGGTGCCGCGCGGCGCGGCGGCGCAAAGTGCGGTGAGGAAACGGGCGGCGGTGCCGGCGAGCCCGACTTCGAGCTTGGCGCTCGAATCCGGGAAAGCCTTGTCCTGTCCGGAAACCCGCAGGGTCGTTGCACCATCGGAGGCATCGACCTTGTAGCCGAGTTGGCGCAGCGCCTCGGCCATCAGGCGGGTGTCCTCGCTGTCGAGTGCCCCGTTAAGCGTGACAGGTCGGTCGCAGAGTGCGGCCAGCAGCAGCGCGCGGTTGGTCAGGCTCTTTGAGCCGGGCGGCGTGACGATTCCCCTCGCCGGACGGGTGAACGGCTGAATCGGCAGGATGTCGGGCAGCGCCATGGACCGGACATCGTCGGCGAGCGGAACCTAACCGCCAAGGAATTTTGTGACCGGGCCCATCGGGCTGCTATTTCCGCGGGGCGAAAAGGCGCAGTGCCAGCCACACCCAGCCACTGGGCAGGAAGCCGAAGGGTATGCGGCCCAGCATCAGCGCCCGCGTGAGCGACGCGGGGCGTTCGGGAAAGCGCGCGGCATAGGCCCGGGCATTGCGACTGGTGAAGAACCGCGCGGCCCAGCGTCCAAACCTTTGCCCCGGGAACTGCTCGCGGGCGATGCGGAGGCGCAGGAGATGGGTGAGGCGGATCATCCTGGGCCAGGCAGTTGCGGTCCACTGCTCGTCGGCGACCCGGTAGAACGCGCCGACCGCGCGCACGACCTCAATGTGCCCCGCAAGCGACAGGCGATACCAGAAATCGTAGTCGGCGAGCGGACCGGTGCGCTCGTCGAATCCGCCGATCCGAAGCGCGATCTCACGTGACACCAGGACTCCCGGGAAGGGAGTCATCGAACTCTTGAGAAAATGGGCCGAGGGGTAGGGCCTGACGTCGGCCGGCAGGGCGGGTCTCGCAGGCGAGGGAAGGGTTGGACCTGAGATCGTGCGCGTGCAGACGGCGGCGAGCCCGGGGCGCAGCCGTGGCAGCACGAGATCGAGGTACCAGGGGAAGAGGGCGTCGTCCTCGTGAAGCACCATGACCCAGCTGCCCCGGGCGGCGCGCAGGCAGGCGTTCCAGTTTCCGACCGGACCGAGACGCGTTGCGTTTGGCGCGTGACGGAACCGGTCCGGGGGAAATCGTGCGACAACGGCTGCGGTTTCGGGATATCCTCCGTCGTCGCAGACAACGACCTCGAAATCCCGCGTGGCGGTCTGCGACTCGATGCTTGAGAGCGCTTCGGCGAGCAGGGCGGGGCGGTTCCAGGCCGGGATGCAGAAGCTGATCAGCGGGGCGGCCATGGGTTCACTTTGCCGAAAGGACCTGTCGCAGGGCGTCGAATGCGCGATCGGCCGGGATATTGCGCACGCAATGGTTATTGTAGGAGTCGCCCGGCACGCAGACATCCGGAGTCGGGCAGGCCGTGCATGGCAGGGGCGGGCGCAGGACGACGTGGCGCGGGCCGACCGGTCCCCAGACGGCTGCGTTCTGCGAGCCGAAGAGCGCGACGACGGGCGTGCCGACCGCGGCGGCGACGTGCATCGGGCCGCTGTCATGGCACAGCATGGCATCGAAGCGGGAGGCGAGAGCGGCGAATGCGCCGATCTCCAGGGGGGCATTGAGCGCGACGATGTGCGACTGCGCCTTGTCGCGAATCGCCGACACCAGGTCCTGTTCCCCAGGTCCGGCCACGAGGAACACCTGTGCGCCGAGATCGTCCTGAAGCCTGTCGCAGACGGCGGCAAACCGTTCGACTGGCCACAGGCGATGGCGGCTGCGCGTGCCGGGGTGCACGAGCAGGCGGCGCACGCCGTGTTGTGCAGCGCCTCCGCCGAGGAGACGGTCTGCCGACTCGAGATCCTCTTTCCAGGGCACGAGGCGAAACTCGCGGGTGGTCACTGGCACCTCAGCCGTGGCGAGCAGCGACAACTGGCTGTCGACGATGGATTGCTTCTCGTAGTCGGCAGACTGCACCAGTGCCGAATGCGTGTACCAGCCCGGGAGATGCCGGCGGACGTTCTCGAGAAAGAGGACGGCCCGAAAACTTGCGCCGGTGAGGCGGGCGACCAACGCCGTGCGCGCGGTGTTGTCGATATCGAACACATGGGTGAAGCGTTCCGCGCGCAGGCGCCTGACGAAAGGAGGCCAGCACAGCGGACCCTCGGGCAAGGTCATCACGGCATCGACATCTGGGTTGAGGCCGACGACGGCAGCGGGCCCGGGTTCTGTCGCGACCACCAGGCGCGCCCCGGGTCGGTGGCGTCTCAGGTTGGCCAGAAATGCACCAAGCAGGACCAGGTCACCGATGTAGCGCCGCCGGATGACGAGGATGCGGGGATCGGGCGGCATGGCAGATTCGGTTCGCGCGGTGGGTGCTCTACCCGTAGGTACTCACATGAACCAATGCAATATTCACCTCCCGCCTGGCTCCCGGCAACGGAGCGCGGACGCCGCACCGACTACTATGCGCATCTTCGCGCCGAGGTGATCGAGGCGATCCCCGACGGCTGTGGCACGGTGATCGATGTCGGCTGCGGCAAGGGTACGCTCGGGCGCTGGCTTAAGGAGCAGGGCGTGGGAACCGTCTGGGGGGTGGAGCTGTTCCCCTCTGCGGGAGAGGAGGCGCGGCAATGGCTGGACCAGGTGGTCGTAGGGAACATCGAGCAGACGGAGCTGCCGTTCCCGGAGAAGTCGGTGGACTGCATCATCTGCGCCGACGTGCTCGAGCACACGGCCGATCCCTGGACCGTCGTAAAGCGACTCAAGGCGCTGTTGCGTCCGGGCGGTTGCATCGTGGCGAGCATCCCGAACGTCGGGTTTCACCGGAACATCAGGCGGATGCTGCGTGGCAAGTGGCGGTACACGGACGAGGGCCTGCTGGACCGCACGCACCTGAGATTTTTCACGCTGGAGACGATCGAGGAGCTATTCGAAAGCCAGGGCATGCGAATTGAGGCGGTGTTCAAGCGCGTGGATGCGGGCTGGAACATACGGCTGCTGAATGCGCTGCTGTTCGGGTATCTCCGGCACACGCTGTACCTGCACTACGTGGTGCGGGCGCGGTGAGCTATGTAGCTCGCCCTGGGGAGGGCGGGATCGGTTTTCCGATCTCAGGCGGACGACCTGGCAGGTCGTCCCTACCTCATGGCTCCGTCCCCCGACTGCCTGTCGTACAGCGACCGGTAGAGCGGGTTCGAGGCGTAGAGCACTGCATGGGTGCCGCGGGCGATGACCTCGCCCTTGTCGAAGACGAGGATCATCGAGGCGTTGCGGATCGTGCTGAAGCGATGGGCGATGATCAGCACGGTCTTGCCGACAACGAGTTTCTGGAGGGCCACCTGGATGGCCGCCTCACTGTCGGAGTCGAGCGCGCTGGTTGCCTCGTCGAGGATCAGGATCGGCGCGTTGCGCAGGAAGGCGCGCGCGATGGCGAGCCGCTGCTTCTGTCCGCCCGACAGCAGGCCGCCCCGCTCGCCCGCCTTGGTGTCGTAGCCATCCGGCAGGGCGCTGATGAAATCGTGCGCGAAGGCATCCTTGGCCGCCTGAATGACCTCCTGGCGCGTGGCGTCGGGCCGACCGAGCAGCAGGTTGTTGTACAGGGTGTCGTCGAAGAGCACGGGCTCCTGGGAAACCAGGGCGATGTTTCGACGGAGGTCGTCGAGCCGCATCGAGCGCACGTCGATGCCGTCGATCGTGATTTTTCCCGCAACTGTGTCGTAGAAGCGCGGCACGAGATTCGCGAAGGTCGACTTGCCGGCGCCGCTGGGGCCCACGAGCGCGCAGACGGCACCGGCGGGAACCTCGGCGGACACGCTGCGCAGCACAGTCTGTCCCTCGACGTAGGAAAAGTTGACGTCGGCAAACGCGATGTCGCCGCGGAGGCGGTCGACCTTCGCCGGGGAATCGGGATCGGTGATTGTGACCGGCTCGTGCAGCACGGCCTCGAGCCGGTCGAGGGCGGCGATGCCGCGCTTCATCTCGTTGTTGAGCGAGCCGAGCTTCTTGATCGGCTCGTAGCTCATGAAGAGTGCGGTTATGATCGCGGTAAATGTCTCGAGCGTCACGCCGCGCTGCCAGGCGAAGATCAATGTGACGCCGACGCCGACCGAGGAGATGACCTCGATGGACGGGGTGAGCGACTGGGCGTACTTCACGATCTTCATCTGCGAGCGCACGAGCGCGTCGGAGGCCGAGCGGAAGCGCCCGATCTCGCGCTCCTCGAGTCCGAAGGCGCGGACCTCGCGGGCGGCGGACAGGTTTTCTGAGAAGCGGGTGGTCACCTCGCCGATCTGGGCCTGGTACTGGCCGGCGCGGCGCATCACCTTGCGGCCTACGTAGCGGATGGGGAAGACAACCAGCGGGACGGCAGCGAGCGTCACGAGGACGAGTTGCACGTCGCGGTCCCCGAAGGCGGTCCAGGCGAG
Organism: Candidatus Salsuginivita brisbanensis; assembly: GCA_038144975.1. Lineage (GTDB taxonomy): Bacteria > Verrucomicrobiota > Verrucomicrobiia > Opitutales > Opitutaceae > Salsuginivita > Salsuginivita brisbanensis. The sequence goes on from JAYQOU010000002.1 coordinate 61,389, forward strand.
GAAACCGATCGCGCCCAGCAATTGCATGGGCTGCTTGAAACCGTCGTTTGCAAGCAATGTGAGGGTGAACTGGAGCTGAGAAGTGTCGGCCAGGCCGCGCGAGAGCAGGTCGCCGCTGGACTTGCGCTGGAGGAAGGCGAGGGGGAGCCGCTGCAGTTTTGCGAAGTAGTCGACCCGAATGGCCTCGAGAATCCGCGTTCCCGCAAGCTGGGTGAAGTAGCTGTTGAGAAAGCCCGCGAGGCCGCGCACGAGGAATACGGCGGGTATTGCTGTGGCCACGAGCACGACGGCCAACACCTCGCGCTCGACCTCGCTGCTGAAAATCCAGGGGAAGACGTACTTCGGCAGGGCGGGAATCGCGGCTCCGCTGAATAGTCCGTAGACCAGCGCCGCCAGGATCGCCACGGCTATGGGGCCGCGGACCTGCGCGAAGTAGCGGAAGTAGGGACGGATGCGGCGCATCGGCAACCGGAGGCTGGACGGAAACCTGTGGGCGCGGAAGCGCGGAATTGGAGGGTTAAAAGAGAGGCGGCTACCAGTGCGCGGCGCAAAATCCGGCATTCGAACCTACGGAGCCCTCAGAGGGTCGCAGGCTGCGGCTCCAGTGCCTGCTGAGGCTGTTTATGTGTCGAGCAGCAAGGATGAGACATCAGTGATCCGGTCCAAAACTTTGGCTGCGCCAGAAAAGTTTGCCGTCCGGGTGAGTTCCGAAGGGACGATCCAACAATCGAGTTCCGCAGCCCGGGCCGCAATAAGTCCACGAAGAGCGTCTTCTATCGCGAGGCATTTGCCGACAGGCAGCCCGCTGCGGGCAATTGCTGCGCGATATGGATCGGGTGCCGGCTTGCTTCGTGCGTAGTCCTCGAGCGTCACCGCAAAGTCAAAGAATTCCAGCAGCTCTGTACGGCGATGAATCGCCTCGAAATGGTCGCGGCGAGAGCTTGTGACGATTCCCATAACAAAGTGTGGCCGCAATGCCGCGAGTGTTTCTCGAACCCCGACGATGGTGATCACCTCATTCTCAAGCATGCGCATATAACGCTCGTTTCGGCTGTCGCGCATCATGGCGACATCGGACTCGCCCAGTCCGTGCGCAGAAGCCAGCCGCGAAGTACCATTGGAACTCGATAGAAAGTGTTCAAAATACAATTCGACAGAAAGATCGACGCCGACTCTGGCGAATACCTCTCGCGTGGCCTGAAAATACAAACGCTCCGTATCGACGAGAACTCCGTCGTTATCCCAAAGTATCGCTCGGTAATCTGTCACGATTCCGTCAGTTCGAATTGCTGAGCACTGGCTTTAGAAATCGGACCATGGCAGTTGGTATGCCTCCCACAGGAGAGCTGTCGCGAGACAAACCGGTCCAGCTGCGGAAACGATTATCGCCGCGACCGCGAGCGAATGCTTCTTTTCCTTGGTAGCCAAGGAACGCAGGGCGAACAGTATTCCAATCCCCGAGCACATCAGACCCAAACCGAGCGCATCGACGCCAAGGCGCCCACGAACCGAATGGGAAATGAACACGCCCGCAGATACCGCGCCGCAGATGATGGCGATCTTCCCGCGAGATAATGCATCAGGGAGGAGTTCCATGTGTTTCGGCTGCCCAACGTTTGGATATCGGAGACTCAAGTTACCAGGGGTGCGCTACACTGGTTGGCTGGCCGCGTCTTTCATTTCTGCCCAAACCCATCGCCCTCGCGCATGAGCTCGATCCGATTCCCGAACGGATCGGCGGTGTAGAAACGCCGGCGACCCGGGAGGGCTTCGTCCCAAATAACGGGATATCCGGACTCCTTGAGGCGAGCCGCGCTGCGCTCGATGTCGCTGGCCGTGAACGCCGGGTGGGCCTTCTTCTGAGGCGTGAATTCCTTCTCAACGCCGAGGTGAAGGATGACGCTTCCGCCTCGGAACCAGCATCCGCCGCGGCTGGCGAGCGGCTCCGGCTTCTCCTCTTCGGTCATCCCAAGCAGGCCGGCAAAGAAGGCGCGTGCCTTCGCCTCTTCGCCGGGAGGCATCGCCAACTGCACATGGTCGAGGCGCGTGATCATTATTCTTCGTCTAGCACTTTGTGCTCAGCCGCGAGCGCCGAGGGAGTCGCTCTCAGAATCGGCGTCCGGCCGACAAAATCGCATGATGGAGCCATGCGAAGGTGTAGACGTCGTCGTTGTCGGCGCCTCCTTCAAGGGATCTGTAGCCCGTCTCCAGGTACCAACCGGACTCGAAACCATAGTGTATTTTGAATGCCGCATCTATGGCTCGTCCCATTGGGGACCATGCACCTTCGATGTCCACAATGGCAGATGCGCGGTCGTTGATCTGATACTCGGAGTAAAGATGCAGAAGCGGGACCACGCCGAGATCGTCGCGGGACTGCCTCTTGAATCCCTGTTCAAGCATGATGTCGGCATCACGAATCAGTACTGCCGCGCCGAAGCCCAGCCGCCAGCGGTCGTTGTCACGAAACGTCCATCGGTATGTAAGCCGGTAAGTGTTGAACTTGTAGGTTCCCTTTGTGGCCAAACCCGCCGTGAAGACGTCATTCTCGAATTTCACATCCTGGCTCAGTCTGCCGGTTCCATCGACGGTCAGTGGAGCAAGTGTGAGACGGAGCGAATGACGGTCATTGAAGTCGTAGGTTGCGTAGAGGCGAAAGTAGGGGTCGGGCCCGGTGCCGGTCAGGTCCATCATGTCGAACCTCGTGCCGCTGTTACCCGGAATGCGCGTGTCGTTTCTGCTGAACCAGACGCCGCCGCTCTCGATTCTCAAGTCGAGTCCCTCGGCCGCGCGGGACAACGTTGCGCTGAATAGAACGCCGAGCAGGCAGAGGATGGTAAGGATTCGCATGTTGGAATTGTTCCGCGTTTCAATCCTTCGCGGACCGCACATCGAGCGCGTCCCGTAATCCGTCGCCGAGGAAGTTGAACGATAGCAGGGTGAGGGCGAAGAGGCCGCCCGGGAAGACGAGCAGCCACCAGTATTCCTCCATGCGTTCGGAGCCGTCCTTGATGAGCGTGCCCCAGGAGCTCATCGGCGCGTCCACGCCGAGCCCGAGGAAGCTGAGAAAGGATTCCAGCAGCATGACACCGGGTATCGTGAGCGTGGTGTACACCGCGACGGGCCCGAGGATGTTGGGGATCAGGTGACGGAAGATGATGCGGCGTCGGCGGAATCCCATTGCGCGCGCGGCCTCGATGAACTCCATGCGCTTCACCGACTGGATCTGTCCGCGAACGATGCGAGCCATCGTGAGCCACTCGACTGCGCCGATCGCGGCGAAGAGCACAAGGATCTTCGCGGTGCCGCGCAGGTTCTCGAAGGGAGCCCAGCCGGCGAGCGTCATGCCGACCAGCCAGTTGTCGAAGCGCTGCATCGGCTCCCGCAGGAAGACCATCATGAGGATCACGAAGATCGTGAACGGCAGCGCGTACATGATGTCGACGAAGCGCATCATCGCCAGGTCGACCTTGCCGCCGAGGTAGCCGGAGACCGCTCCGTAGGTGACGCCAATGACGAGCGCCACAAACGACGCCACGAGCCCGACCAGCAGGGAGATCCGCCCACCAAACAGGACGCGGGCGAAAAGGTCGCGTCCCAGCACGTCGGTGCCGAACCAATGCCCCGGCCCGGGCCCGACGGCACCGAGCGCAAGGTTCTGGTCCTGATAGGAGAGGCCGAGCAGAGCGGGTGCGAAGGCGCAGGAGAGTCCGAGCACCGTGAGGACCGCGGCGCCGAACACTGCGAGACGGTTGCTCCGCAGCCGCAGCCAGGCGTCGTGCCAGGGTGACGAGCCCTTCTCGGGGGCTTCGTCGGCGGCTCCGAGCGGGGAACCTTCGGGTGCGGTTGCGGCCTGCATGCTATTCGAACTTGAGGCGCGGGTTGAGCCAGACCTGCACGATGTCGACCACCAGGTTGAGGACGACGATGAGCGTCGCGTAGAGCAGCACGGTGCCGACCACGAGGGTGTAGTCGCGGTTGAAGGCGCTGTTGACGAATTCCCGACCGAGCCCGGGGATCTGGAAGATCGTCTCGATCACGAACGAGCCGGTGAGGATACCCGCGATCGCGGGGCCGAGGAAGGAGACGACGGGCAGGATGCCGCCGCGCAGCGCGTGGCGGAGCACGACGCGCGTCTCGCTGGCGCCCTTGGCGCGCGCGGTGCGGATGAAGTCCTGGCTGAGAATCTCGAGCATGCCGCCGCGGGTGAGCCGGGCGATATAGGCCGCATAGACAGACCCGAGGGTAAGCGCGGGGAGCACGCGGTCCGATGCCGTGTACCAGCCTGACGCGTTGAACCAGCCGAAATGGATCGCGAACACGAGGACAAGGATCGGACCGAAGACGAACGTGGGCACCGAGATGCCCGCGAGTGACACAGCCGAGCACAGGCTGTCGATCCAGGAGCCCTTCCGCACCGCGGCCGTCATGCCGAGCGGGATGCCGACTGCGAGCGCGACGCCGAGCGAGAGCAGGCCCAGTTCGAGCGAGACAGGGAGCTTCGAGAAGATGATCTCGTTGACGGTGCGGTTCGGGGTCTTGAACGACGGGCCGAGATCGCCGTGCAGAACGACCTGCTTCAGGTAGTCCGTGTACTGCTGCCAGACGGGCTTATCCAGGCCGTAGGCCCGCTCGAGGTTGCGCAGGATCTCGGGCGAGACGGCGCGCTCTTGGGTGAACGGGCCGCCCGGCACGAACCGGATCATGAAGAACGTCGCCGTGACGATGATCAGCAGGACCGGTATCGTCTCGAGAGCGCGGCGCGCGGCGAAGCGGAGCATGGAGGGCTGGGTGCGGAACGGGTGGCTATGGCGGGCCAGAGGATGTCGGAACCGACATTGCCGCGGAGGAGGTACAGGTCACGCGGAAACGCGCCGCGCCCGCTCACTCGTCGGCGAGCCAAATGTACTTGTACGGATGATTATCGAGCAGGTTCGTAGAGACGCCGCGTACGCGGGGACTCATGGCATAGACGCGGGTGTAGTGGTAAATGGGGATAAGGGGCAGATCCTCGACGAGGATCTCATCCATGCGCTGGTAGACCTCGTAGCGCCGCTCCTCGGAGGGCGTCGCGAGGGCTTCCTGGTACAGCTGGTCAAATTCGGGGTTGGCCCAGTTGGTATGGTTGTTGCCGTTCCGCCCCTCCCAGATCTCAAGCAGGGAATTCGGATGCACGTAGTCGGCGATCCAGCCGGCCCGGGCCAGCTGGAAGTTCTTCTGCTCGGTCATGTCGAGGTAGACCGCCCACTCCTGGTTCGCTAGCCGGAGGTCCACGCCGAGATTGGTGCGCCACATGGCCTGTATCGCCTCGGCGATGGAGCGGTGGGCTTCCGAGGTGTTGTAGAGCAGCTCGATGGGCGGCATGCCGCGTCCGCCCGGGTAACCTGCCTGCTCGAGAAGGCGTCGCGCCTCCTCGATGGTGCCACTCAGTCTCGCCCGCGGAGTGTAGCCGGCTGTGCCCGGATAGCTCACGGCGTAGGCAGGACTCTGGCCGGCTCGGGTGATATTCTCGACAATCGCCTCGCGGTCGATCGCCAGCGCGAGGGCGCGCCGCACGCGCGGGTCGTCGAGCGGCGGGCGGGCGATGTTCATGACGTAGTAGTAGAGGCCCAGGTAGGGGCTGTTCTGGAACTGGTCGGGGTATTCCGTCCGGTACACGTCGATCTTCGAGAGAGGGAGCGTGTAGGTCATGTCGAGCTGGCCAGTGCGGAACAGGCGCTCCTCCGCTGCATCGTCGCTGATGGCGTGGAACTCGATCGCATCGAGGCGCACGTTGGCGGCGTCCCAGTACATCGGGTTGCGTTCGACGACGATCCTCTGGTCGTGCAGCCACTCCTTGAGGATGAAGGCGCCGCTGCTGACGAGGTTGCCGGGCCGGGTCCACTCGGTGCTCTGACGGTCGAGTCCGCCGAAGCTCTCGATCACATGCACGGGCACGACGGACCACGCGTAGTGGCCGGAGATGATGTTCAGAAGGTAGGGAACTGGAAACTTGAGCCGGACCTCCAGGGTGCGGTCGTCGATCGCGCGGAAGCCGACCTGGGAGAAATCGGTGACGGTGCCTTCGTAGTATTCCTTCGCGTTGACCACGTAATCGTAGAGGAAGTTCGCGTACTGGGCGGCGAAGGCGGGATTCAGCATGCGCCTGTAGGAGGAGATGAAGGTCTGGGCAGTAATTGGCACTCCGTCAGACCAGCGGATCCCATCACGCAAATGGAACGTGTAGGTGCGGCCCTCGTCAGCGATGTCCCAGCTCTCGGCAAGTCCGGGCAGGGGGCTGAGGTCGACCGGGTCGGGCGTGGCGAGACCCTCAAACAGGGCTGAGACGATCCGGTGCTCTGTGATGCCGGTGATGATCTGAGGGTCGAGATCCTCCGGTTCAGATCCGTTGCCGAGGCGGAGAACCATTCGGTCGCCGCCGCCCGTAGCCGAGGCGCCGCCGATGCCGGCGGACGGCCGGCCGCAGCCGGCGAGCAGGAGGGCGAGCGACAGAACGAGGGGAAGCGTTCGTGTGGCCATGCCCCACCGTGCTCGGCAAACGCGCCCGGCGCAAGCGCCGTAGGCCGGTCGCGGAGGCGGCCTCAGATGCCGAACCGGTACGTCGTGTCGAACACGAGCTCGATCCGGCGGGAAACGAAGATGCGCACCTTGAGATCTCCGGAATTCTCGCCGGAAGGCGTGGCGCGCCCCGTGACCCGGCGCGGTTCGCCGGCCTCGTTCTGGGCGTTGCCCGTGAAATCGACCGCTTCGCCGCGCGCGAGGGCGAGGAGTTGCTCGTCGGAGATGCTGATCGACAGGTCGCCCTTCTCGCTGGCGAAGAAGAACGGGAAGACCTTGGCGGTGTAGGTGCCGCTGTAGGTCGCCTCGTTGCGCACGAGACCCGCAGGGGAGAGGGTCACGCTGCCGATGTAGATCGAGGTCTTTGCCGGCTCGACGGTGACCGTCTCGAAACGGGACGCGGCCGGTCCGGCGGCAGCCGCCAGAAGGGCGGTCGCGAGGATACCGGCAAGCAGCATTGGCAGGCGCATTGTTCTCACGGTAGCCGGATTCTTGATGGGAGGAATACGAAATATGGGGGGCGATGGGCGAGGGGACGCGCCTGCCCCAATCGTACTCTTACTCGTACTCCTACTCATACTCGGCTTGGAGATTCGAGAACGAGAACGAGTAAGAGTACGAGTAGGAGTAGGATTTGGGGCGCCCTACCGCAATCCGTCCCGTTTTCGCGTTGCGCGGGCCGCTCGGGCGACGTGTGCTTCCGCCGTCATGCCCAAGAAAACCCAGGCGACCTGGGGCGGACGCTTTTCGGCGTCGCCGTCGATATTGATGCAGCGGTTCAGCGAATCGGTGTCATTCGACCGTCGCCTGGCGCCGTTCGACATCCACGGGAGCCGGGCGCATGCGACGATGCTCGCCAAGGTTGGGCTGATCACGGCCCGGGAGCGGGATGCGATCGTTTCGGGCCTCGATAGTATCCAATCGGAAATCGAGTCCGGGAAGTTCCGCTGGGATCCCGCGCTCGAGGACGTGCACATGAACATCGAGCGCGCCCTGACGAGGCGCGTTCCCGCGGCAGCCAAGCTGCATACCGGCCGGAGCCGGAATGACCAGGTGGCGACGGACATGAGGCTTTTCTTCAAGTACGCCTGCGCGGTCCTTTCGATCGGTGTCGTGGGGGCGCAAAGGGCGATCCTCGCCCTGGCCTCGCAGCACCGCGGGACAAACATCCCGGGATACACTCACCTGCAGCGGGCGCAGCCGGTGCCGCTTGCGCATCACCTGCTCGCCTGGATGGAGATGCTGGAGCGCGACCGCCTCCGGTTCGCCGAGGTCGCCGACCAGGCCAACTGGTGCCCGCTGGGAGTCGGCGCCATCGCCGGATCGACGCTGCTCATCGACCGGGAGCACACGGCCAAGCTGCTCGGATTCGTGGACGCGAAGGGGCGACCGAGGGTCACCCAGAATTCCATGGATACCGTGGCGGACCGCGACCTCTACATCGCGTTCGCCTCGGCGGGTGCGCTCTTGGGTGCGCATCTTTCGCGGATTGCCGAGGACCTGATCCTCTGGAGCAGCGCGGAGTTCGGCTTCGTGACGATGCCGGACGCGTTCTCGACGGGGTCGTCGCTGATGCCGCAGAAGAAAAATCCGGATGCCTGCGAGCTGCTGCGCGGCAAGTCGGCGCGCCTCCAGGGAAACCTTCAGACGCTGCTGACGCTGGTGAAGGGCCTGCCGCTCACCTACAATCGCGACCTCCAGGAGGACAAGCCGCCGGTGTTCGACACCTTCGATCAGGCACGGATCTGCGCGGATGTGCTGGCCGGCGTCGTCGCGGGGCTGACAGTGAATACCGACCGCTGCGCGAAGGCGGCGGCGGATCCCGCGCTTCTCGCCACCGACCTCGCCGATCATCTCGTCCTGGCAGGCGTGCCGTTCCGCGAGGCGCATCATGCCGTCGGCGCCGCGGTGCGGCTTGCCGAGGAACTGGGCGTGCCGCTGAACCGAATTCCCACCGCGAAGATCCGTGCCATTCACCCGAAGTTCGGCACCGACTGGGCGAAGGTCTTCGACCTGCGGCGTGCCCTCGCGAAACGCGAAGGGACCGGCATGCCCGGACCGCGGCAGGTTGCCCGGCAAATCGCGCGCTGGAAGAAACTGCTCGCCTGACCGCGGAAACGCGGAAGGGGAGGATTGCGAAGAGTCGGTTCCGGAGGATCGCGGAAGCGCGAAAGTGCGGAAACGCGGAAGGAATTTTCTTATGGGGATGCCTACAGGCGGTAGTGGGAGAATGGCCGAACTGTCGACCTGAGATCCCCAAAAGAGCTCCCGGATCGTCAGCGATTTCGCCCTTCAGCGCTTCCGCGATCGGTTCGGGTTAGCGATCTGCTTCTTCCCGTGCTGTCTTTAGCGCTTCCGTTCCCCGGGGGTTCCGCGATTGGCTTTCGGGGTATGCCTCGTATCCGAATCCTCTCCGACCGAGTCGCGAACCAGATCGCGGCGGGCGAGGTGATAGAGAGGCCGGCGGCAGTCGTGAAGGAACTCGTGGAGAACGCGCTCGACGCGGGCGCGACGCGGATCGAGGTCGAGTTTGCCCATGGCGGGCAGGCGCTCATGCGGGTGCGGGACAACGGCACGGGCATGTCGCGCGACGACGCGCAGGTCGCCCTCGAGAGGCACGCCACGAGCAAGATAGCGGAGGCCGCCGATCTCGACCGGCTGGCGACGTTTGGCTTCCGCGGTGAGGCCCTGCCGTCGATGGCGAGCGTCTCGCGCTTCCTGCTCCAGACACGCGAGGCCGGGTCCGATGCCGGTACGGAGATCCTGGTGGACGGAGGCCGCGTGAAGCATGTGCGAGACTGCGGCTGTCCCGTTGGCACTCACATCGAGGTCGCTCAGCTATTCAATTCCGTGCCGGCCCGGCGCAAGTTCTTGAAAACAGACCGGACCGAGTCCGCGCACATCGTGCAGTGCGTCAGGCTCTATGCCCTGGCGAGCCCCTCCGTTGCATTCACCCTGATCGAGGACGGGCGAACGGTGTTTCGGTCGCCGGAAACGCCTTCGATTGCGGGCCGCATCGCCGAGATCTTCGGACGTCAGACCGCCGAGGCGCTGGTGCCGATCGAGGTTGAGGAAGACGGCGTGCGGCTGTCGGGACTGATCGGCAGGCCGGGCGTCGGAAGGTCGACGCGGCATGAGATGATCACCTTCGTGAACCGTCGGCCGGTCGACAGCCGGACGCTCAACTACGCACTGATCGAGAGCTACCACGAATCGCTGCCGCGGGGCCGCTACCCGCTCGCATTCCTGTTCCTCGACATCTCACCGGCTGCGGTCGACGCGAACGTGCACCCGACCAAGCGCGAAGTCCGCTTCCGCAACGAACCGGCCGTGCGGAGCTTCGTCATAAGGACAGTGCTCGGCGCCCTGCGGGACATGGGGCCGCCGATTGCGGATTTTCGATTGCCGAATGCCGATTTGGCGAAGCCGGGAAGCGGGGAACCGCCGGCAAATCCGCAATCCACAATCCACAGTCCACGATTGGCAGCCTCGCTGCCGGACATTCCGCATTCCGCAATCCGCAGTCCACAGCCAGGGGGTCCGATAGCGGGCATTCCGCAATCTCCAATCCAAAATCCGCAATCAGAACGGCCTCAGTTCCGGGGCTGGAGGTTTCTCGGCATCGCGCACGGGCGCACGATCCTGTTCGAGACGCCGTCGGGCATCGTGATGGTGGACCGGCGTGCGGCGCACGAACGAGTCTGGTACGAGAGGCTCAGGTCGCAATTTGGGGAGCGGGCGAAGGACGGGCAGCGCCTGCTGCTTCCCATCTCGATGGAACTCGACCCGATCGCGTCCGCTCTGCTCCTCGAGTGGCTGGGCTTCCTGGGCCGCTGCGGGCTGGAGGTGGCGGAGTTCGGACGACACTTCTTCCGCATAGAGTCGATACCGGCCTGGATGCATCCGAGCGATGCGGAATCTTTTCTTAGGGACATCCTCGGCGCGCTTCGCGATGGACGCATGCCGCATGGCAATGAAGTGGTGGCGCGCGATGCGCTCGCGCGGCTGGCAGCCGCCAAGGCGGTCCGCCTGCCCCCGGCCGGGGAGGCGGAATGCCGGACCCTCGTGGAGTCCCTGTTCGAAACCCAGGCGCCGCTGACGAGCCCAGCGGGAAAGCCGACCCTGGTGGAACTCGGCAGTTCGGAACTCGACCGGAGATTTCAGCGGTAGTCCGGGAGGGCGGGATTGGGAAGGCGTGCAAGGATGCCCGCGAACACATGCCATTGGGTAGGGACGACTCGCCGAGTCGTCCGCCTGAAACCTATTCGCTGATCTCAGGCGGCGCGCCTGACAGGCACGCCCTACCTCGATCATTGGTTACCCGTACCGTCGAGGCAGCCCCACGGATTCTCAACTCGGCAAGAATTGTCGTGCACTCGCAGAAGCTGGCACAGAATCTGTTTCGACGGAGGCTCACATCCCATGCCTGCAGCCAAGCGCAAGACACCGTCCCGCAGCAAGAAGGCCTCACCGGCCACCACAGCCCGCCTAACGGCGGCCGCGAGGCAGCCGGGGCCGATCGGCAGCACCGCCCCGTTCATGCTCCCGAAGGAGCTCGAGCACCGGCGGGTGCCCAAGGATCCGCCTGCGGAGGTGCTCCGCTCGCTCGTGCTGAGGCACCTGGTCTCGACATTGGCGCGGCATGCGGAATCGGCGACGCCGCGCGACTGGTGGATCTCCCTCGCACTCGCGGTGCGCGACACGATCCACGAGCGGATGATCAAGACCCAGGCTACGCACAACGCCCAGAATGCGCGCCGCGTCTATTATTTCTCGCTCGAGTACCTCATGGGCACCCTGCTCGGGAACAACCTGCACGCCACGGGCCTGCTCGAGGTGGCGCGGGAGGCGATGGCCGGGCTCGGTCAGGACCTCGACGCGATCTGCGAGAGCGAGGTCGACATGGGCCTCGGCAATGGCGGCCTCGGCCGCCTCGCCGCCTGCTTCCTGGATTCGCTCGCGACCCTCGACTATCCGGCCCTCGGCTACGGGATCTACTACGAGTTCGGCCTGTTCAAGCAGATGTTCGTCGACGGCCACCAGGTCGAGCACCCGGACAGCTGGACGATCTTCGGCAGTCCCTGGGAGGTTGCGCGACCCGAGTACACGCAGGAAGTGAAGCTCTACGGGCGCGTCGAGAACGTGTTCGACGACCGCGGCAACTACCGGCCGAGCTGGGTGGACACGCGGACCATCCTCGGCGTGCCGCATGACATCCCGACGGCGGGCTTCGGAACCGAGACCGTGAACCTGCTCCGCCTCTGGGCGTCGAAGGCCACGGAGGACTTCGACCTCGCGGCATTCAATTCCGGCGGATATGTCGAGGCGGTCCGCGAAAAGGCGATCGGCGAGACGGTCTCGAAGGTCCTATACCCGAACGACAAGACCGAGAACGGAAAGGAGCTTCGGCTCGTCCAGCAGTACTTCTTCGTCGCCTGCTCGCTGCGCGACATCATCCGCAGGCACTTCCGCCACCCGCAGAACAGCTGGGAGAACTTCCCGGAGAAGGTCGCAATCCAGCTCAACGACACTCACCCGGCGATCGCTGTCGTCGAGCTGATGCGCATCCTCATAGACGAGCAGGCGATGCCGTGGGGGGAGGCGTGGGGGATCACGTCGCGCGTGTTTGCCTACACGAACCACACCCTGCTCCCGGAGGCCCTTGAGAAATGGAGCGTTTCCCTTTTCGAGCGGGTGCTGCCGCGCCATCTCCAGATCATCTACGAGATCAACACGGGCCTGCTCGAGGCGGTCGACGCCAAGTGGCCGGGTGACGACGCGAAGAAGCGAATCTGCTCCCTGATCGAGGAGGACGGCCATCGCATGGTGCGCATGGCGCAGCTCGCGGTCGTGGGCTCGCACGCGGTCAACGGGGTGGCGCAGCTGCACACGGAGCTGCTTCGAAAGTACCTGTTCCCGGAGTTCGACGAGCTCCAGCCCGGGAAATTCCAGAACAAGACGAACGGCATCACGCCGCGGCGCTGGTTGCTCAAGTGCAACCCGCGGCTGTCCGAGCTCATTTCGAACGAGCTTGGCACGGAGGACTGGGCGCGCGACCTGGACATGCTCCGCAAGCTCGAGCGAAAGGCCGACGACAAGGAATTTCAGGATGCGTTCATGGATATCAAGCGGGCGAACAAGGCGGATCTTGCCGCCGTCGTTCACGCCGAGTGCGGCGTCGAGGTTTCCCCGGATGCGCTGTTCGACGTGCAGATCAAGCGACTGCACGAGTACAAGCGGCAGCATCTCAACCTGCTCCATATCCTCGCCCTCTACCGGCGCCTGCTCCAGAATCCGTCGCTCGATATCGTCCCACGCGTTTTTCTCTTCGCGGCAAAGGCGGCGCCGGGCTATGACCTCGCAAAGAACATCATCCGCGCGATCAACGTCATCGGGGCCCACATCAATGCGGACGCGCGCATCGGCGGGAAGCTGAAGGTCGCCTTCCTGCCGAACTATCGCGTCTCGCTGGCCGAGAAGATCATCCCCGGCGCGGACCTTTCCGAGCAGATCTCGACGGCCGGCAAGGAAGCCTCGGGCACCGGCAACATGAAGCTGGCCCTGAACGGGGCGCTGACGATCGGCACGCTCGACGGCGCCAACATCGAGATCCGCGAGGAGGTGGGCGACGACAACATCTTCATCTTCGGCCTGACCGTTGAGGAAGTGCAGGCGCTGAACGGCAAGGGCTACAATTTGTGGGAAGCCTATCACGCTGACGCCGAACTGCAGGCCGTGATCGACTGGCTGGGCTCCAGCTACTTCACGCCGGAGGAGTCCGGCGCCTTCGGTCCGCTACACCACAGCCTGCTCGGGGGAGGCGATCCGTTCAAGGTGCTCGCCGACTTCCGCGGCTACTGCAACGCGCAGGCGCGGGTCGACGAAGCCTACAAGGACCGGCGCCGCTGGGCGCGCATGGCGATCCTCAATACCGCCCGCATGGGGAAGTTTTCCAGCGATCGATCCATCCGTGAGTACGCGGATCAGATCTGGAACCTTGGGCCCGCGCCGATCTCCTGATGAGAGATTTTGGATTTCGGACTTTGGATTTTGGATTGGCCGATAGAGGTTTGTGGCGTTCGGATTGCTGGTGAGATGACGCTTGCCGTCCGCGCGTCATCTTTCGAGTTCCCCATTCGGCAATCGAAATTCCCATGTCCGTCCAGCAGCGCCTTGAGAAACATCTGTCGCGGAGGCCCGACGTAGCGGGAGCCTTGTTCGTCGCGCCCAACGCAACCGTCGTCGGCGACGTCGTTCTCGGGAAGTCCAGCAGTGTCTTCTACGGAGCGGTGCTCCGCGGCGACATCAACGAGGTCCGGGTGGGGGAGGGCACGAATATCCAGGACAATGCCGTGCTGCACCTGGCCGACGCCTTCGGGGTCCATGTCGGAGCCTGGTGCACTGTTGGCCACGGGGCGATCGTGCACGCCTGCACCATCGGCGACGAGTGCCTCGTCGGCATGGGCGCAACCGTTCTGGACGGGGCGAACATCGGCGCGCGCAGTATCATCGCGGCAAATGCGCTCGTGCCGCAGGGATTCACGTGCCCACGGGGTTCGCTGGTGCTCGGTTCGCCGGCGCGAATCGCACGGGAGCTGACGGAGGAGGAACGAAACGGGCTACGACGCTGGGCGGAGAAGTATCTCGAGGTTGCCCGCGCGCACGCCGCGTTGGCATCGCGCTGAGTTCTGTCGGGTAGGGCGTTCTGCCGTGCGGCAGAATCCCCAAAGCGCCGGGACTGGATTGCCGACGGCGGCTTGGGCAGTTCGACCCATTCGACTGGCTCAGGGCTTTCGGCTTGCTCAGGCCTGGGACAGGCTGCCCTACCTCGTTCTCCGACCTTCAGCCACGATCCAGCACGAAGAACGTGTAGCGATGGCTCGCGTCGTTGCTCTGGCGCCGCGAGCGCTCCTGCCAGGGGCGGTCGCGCCATTCGGGAAAGTGGGTGTCGCCTTCGACCATTCCCTCGATGAACGTGAGGTTCAGTCGAAGCGGACGCTCCAGCGCGAGCGTTTCGGCGTAGATCCGGGCGCCACCGCAGATGTGGATTCGCTGGCCGGTTTCCGATGCGATCCGTTCAGCCTCCCGAAGGGCATCGGAAAACGTGCCGACCGTCGCCGGCGGAGCTCCGCTATCCGCGTGCCGCGCGGTGCTGAGCGCGGACGCCGGACGCGACGTGACGACAATCGGGGTGCGGCCATCGCTTCGAACGCGCGGCCAGACTTCATAGCAGATTCGCCCGAGCAGCACGACCTGCCCTGCGGTGTTTGAGTGAAAGACCTCCTGGTCCTCCGGAATATGCCAGGGAAGGCGGCCGTCGCGCCCAATTACCCGGTTCTCGGCGCAGGCAACCTCGATGTGGAGGAGCGGAGGCATGGGTGGCCTGTTACCGGTGCCAGTTGAGAGAGGACGGGATGCGGGGAGGAGAGAACGAGAATGAGTACAAGTAGGAGTAGGAGTACGAGTACGAGTAAGAGTACGAGGGGGGCGGGGTCAGGAGTCGAGGAGGGTGATCGAGGTCACCTCGATGCGTTCGACCGGGGTGCTGTTCTCGCCGCCGCCGGCGCGGGTTGGGACAGTCGCGATGCGCTCGAGCACGTCATCACCGGCGACCAGCTGGCCGAAGGCGGTGTACTGCCTGTCGAGGAAACGCGCGTCGCCGTGGCAGATGAAGAACTGGCTTCCGGCGGAGTCGGGATGGGCGGAGCGGGCCATGGAGATCACGCCGCGTACGTGCGGCTTGGCGTTGAACTCGGCCTTGATGTTGTGACCCGGCCCGCCGGTGCCCGGCATTCCCTTGCCGCCCGGCTTGGTGTTCGGGCATCCGCCCTGGATCATGAAGCCCTTGATGATCCGGTGAAACGCGGTGCCGTTGTAAAAGCCCTCCTTCGCGAGCTTCTTGAAGTTCTCGACGGTCTTCGGTGCCACGTCGGGCCAGAAGGCCACGGTCAGGTCTCCATAGGAGGTCTTGATGACTGCATTTCCAGCGGGTGCGGGTGTGCTCATGGAAGGGCCAGCGAACGCCGGCACTGGCGAGTGCTCAAGAACCAAAACGGCGGGAGACAGTGTTCAGCGAACGGAACGGAATTTTACAGAAGAGCGCGAAGGATGATGGGGCTCTTGGGAAGGGGATCGGTGTTCAGTCACTCAATCCGAATTTCACAGGGGGGCGCAAAGGGCTGGAAAACAATTTGGGCGATTCGGTTTTCAGTGAATCGATCGATCTCACAGCCAGTTTCGCCACGGAGGCTCAGAGACGCTGAGGACGAACCAGATGATTGGGATTGGGCTCAGCGTCTCTGTGCCCCAGCGGCTAAAGAGCATTTTGGGGTGAATCAGTTTTCCCAATCTCCCTGGCCTCTGCCAGAAAGTGATCAGAAAGGTTTCATCCGCAGATTTCGCAGATGAACGCAGATTCGGTCCTGCATGTCTTGGTTGTAGCCGGTGACCTGCGCACCGAACCAATTCTCACAGAAGGCCGCGAAGGTACACCAAGTTGGTTCCCGGCGGGCGTGGTTCATTGTGGTGTAACGATACCCGGCCTCCCGGCACCGACCGCCGCCAAATGTCCCGGGTCGGGATCTGCGCCTATCGGCGTTCATCGGCGGTTAAAACGCCGAACGCCGACCACCCTTTGACCACTGATTCTCACCGACGAGCACTCATCAGGAGTCCTGAGGAATAATGTGGTTTCCGGCCGTCAGGTGACGTTCCGGCCACAACCATTATTTCCCCAATCGGTGTGAATCAGTGGTTGCGAAGCCAACGCTCCCGTGGCCCGGATCAGTGGTTTCTCAACAACCTCAGGCAAACTCGGTGTCGATGAGTTCGCAGAAGTGATGGATCAGGAAGAGGTGCGCTTCCTGTGCCGTCCGGCCGGATTCGCCCGGGACGACCAGCTCGACCTGGGCGAGGCCGCGGCATTTCCCGCCGCCGCGCCCGAGCAGGGCAAGCGTCGCGGCACCGCAGGCCTTCGCCTCGTGCAGGGCGGCCACGAGGTTTGGCGAGTTACCGCTCGATGAAATGACCACGACGAGGTCGCCCTCGTGGGCGTGCGCGGCGATCTGTCGGGCGAAGACCTGCTCGAAGCCGAAATCGTTGCCAATGCAGCTGAGCAGCGTGCCGTCAGAGGACAATGCTATCGCTGGCAGCGAGACGCGATGCTTCGCGTACCGTCCGGTGAGTTCGGTCGCGAAGTGCGCGGCTTCGGCGGCACTGCCCCCGTTGCCGCAGATGAGCAGCTTCTTGTCGTGACGCAGCGTATCCAGCACCAGCTTTGCCGCCGCATCGATCGCGGGCCGGATGCCCGACAGTGCCTGGAGCGTGCGGAGTGTCTCCGCCTGGTGGACATCGAAGCTCATGGCCGGAGCAAAGCGCCGCGCCGGGGGCCGCGCCACAAGAAACTGCTTCGCCTCAGGTTTCCCGCGGGCCCGGGTTGCCCTTGCCACGGGTGGCGTCAATGGTGCCGCGATGCCATCCGTCGCGCTCGATATCTGGAGCGATTATGTCTGCCCGTTCTGTCGACTGGTCCAGCCTGCCGTCGCGCGTCTGCGGGCGGAGCTCGGGGACTCCGTGCGCGTGACGTGGAGGGCGTTCGAACTGCGGCCGGAACCAACGCCGTCACTCGACGAGAACCGCGAGTACTTCGCCCGCCTGTTTCGTGCGGGCATCCTGCCCCGGGCGGCCGAGTCTGGCCTGACGATGCATTTCCCGCCGAAGCACCCGCGCACCCGCCGGGCGCATGCACTCACCGCCTGAGCCGCCTCGCGTGGCGATGCGAATGCCCTTCACGAGCGGCTGCACCGGGCCCTCTGGGAGGAAGGCAGTGATATCGGCGACGATGCCGTGCTCGTGGCGATCTCCGGGGAGGTCGGCCTCGACGCCGGCGAGGCGCAGGCTGCCCTGGCCGCCCAGAGGCATGTTGAGTCGGTGATCGCCGACGAGACTCTGGCCGAGGAACTAGGACTCGGCGGCGTGCCGGCGATCCTGGTCCGTTCGTCCGATGCCCCGCTCGAGACGGCGACACTGGTCCATGGCGCGCAGCCACACGAGGTGCTTCGGTCCGCGGTGATGAGTATCCGCGGCTGAGCCGCCCTACCGATTTAATTCATCTGTGCACAAAAAAACGGGCCAGCCGTTTCGGCTGGCCCGTCTGGATTGAAGAACTCTTGCGGTCAGTCGCCGCCGCGCCCTGCGGGCAGGCCGCCGCGGGCGGGTGCCGCCGGAGCTGCCGCAGCTGCGGCATTGAACATCGTGCCGCGTCCGCCGCGGACGTTCATCGCTGTCGGCAGGACCGCAAGCTGCTCGGGCGAGAAGCTGATCTCGGCACGAAGCAGGCGGAAGTTGTCCGCCCGGGCGTTCGCGAGCGCGAGTTCGGCCGCTCCGAGGGCTTGGACGCGGGCGCTGATCGTTGCCGGATTCGCCGGGACGGCGAGCGACGCGGCGACGAGTGCCTCGGCTGCTTCGGACTGTGCCAGGATCTGGGCGCGCACGCGCTCGTCGAAGCGCGTAAGGGCCGTGACCTCGACGTCGTTGAACGCGCGGTTGCTGCCGCCCGGGGCCTGGTAGAGCTGTACGGGCTCGAGGGCGAAGCCGGGGGTTCCGGCCAGGCCGCCTCGCCCACGACCGCCGCCTGCGGCGGCAGCGTTGGCTGCGGCGGATCCGGGAAGGCCGCGACCGCGGCCCGCCGGCAGCTCGGCGCCGATCAGGTCCTGGAGTCCGGCCCGCTCGCTCTCCGGCACCATCGCGATGGCGTCGGCGTGAATGTTCCGCAGCCCGTTCATGCTACCGAAGTAGTTGGTGGGATTCGTCGTGAAGAACGTGAGGTATTCACGGCGCAGCTCCGGCGTCCAACCCGAGGTGAGGGTGCGCAGGAGCTGGGCGTAGAAGATCTCATGATCCTGGCGGGCGAGCATTGCCTGCGGGACGCCGATGTTGGGTCCCGTTACGTCGCCGCGGTCCTGGCGCTGGCGCTGCTGCGGGTTGATCCATTCCTTGATGCCATAGTACGGGGCGCTCGAGTCGTTGCGCAGCAGTGCCATGACCTTTGTCGCGGCCGAGGGCGCCTGCAGGTAGACGAGCACCTCGGCGAGCTCGCGATCGAGCTCCATCTGTCCGAACGGCACTTGCGGATCGAGCCGGGCGATGACGTCGCGCGCGGCCGCGGGTTCCGGCATGCCGAGTCGGATCATCGTGAGCTGGTAGGCGCGCACGAGATCGAGGCGGTCCTGGTAGGTGAGACGGTTCCAGTCGATCCGGTTGAGGGCTGCGAGCATCCGTGTCTGGAGGGCCTTGTCGCGAACCTGGCCGGAATTCGGCGCTGTGTGGTAGTCGTCGCGCGCGCTGACGCGGGCGAGGGAGGCGATCGCGGCGATCGCGCGGCGGGCGTCGGGCTCCGCGAGGGCGCGTTCCCTCCAGCTGGCGACCGGCTGCCACTCGAGGGCCGTGCGTGCCGCATAGCGGATGGCCCGATCGGGGTTGGAGAGGTGTGGCCAGGCGGCCTCGACGGCGCGCGGATTCGCGGCGCCATGAAAGGCCTCAAGGCTGTGGCGAATGTCGCGGAACGGCTTGTGCATCGAGTCCGGCTGCGTGGCAGCGGTCGACTCGTTGCCGACATAGGTGACGCGGTAGAGCTGGGTGCCGGTCGTCATCACGATCAGCGAGCCGTCCCGCGGATTGGGGATGATTCCCGAGACGGCGAATGGGCGGCCGCTCACGAAGGGCATCGCCTCGGCGCTATAGGAGGAACCGTTGGGTGTAATGAAAGTCGCCCAAAGGTTTCCAAACGACCAGTCGGCGATGAAGAATGCGTCCTGGTACTGGGCCGGGAATTTCGTGCCCGTGCCAAAGGCCGATCCGACTGGCGAACCGGAGCCGACATCGCCTATCGGCGCATGGAAATCGAAACGCCAGTATGGGTGCACCTTGGATCCGGAGCGCCAGCCGGCGTCGGACCCGCTGATCGCATGGATGATGGGGGTCGGGCGATAGCCGACGGTGAAGCCCATGTTCGGCTCCTCGTCGGCGTCGTACACGAACAGCTCACCGTCCTTGTTGTACGCATGCGAAACGGGATTGCGCATGCCCATGGACCAGAGCTCGACGATCGATCCGTCCGGACTGAAATTGTCGAGGTGGGCCTCGGGGGCGCGGTGGAAGCCCGGCGGGCTGAGGTCCATGCGCATGACGAGGTTGTCCTCGCCCCAGATCTGCGGCACGCGGCTGCGTGTCCAGACGGTCGGGTTCGTGGCGTTGCCGCTGATCATCGTGATCATCTGTCCGTCGGGCGTGAGCTGCAGCGTGTGCGTGCCGTGGTCGCCGGAGCCCTGGCGGTTGCGAATGACGCTTGTCGTGTCGTAGACGCCATCGCCGTTCGAGTCGGTGATCTTGTACATGCCGGAACGCATCGTCTGGCTGCGGTTCGCGTTCAGGTAGATTCCGCCGAAGGCGTTCAGGATTCCCTCTGCTGCGCCGACCTGGGTGGTCGTGATCATCTCGACCCGCACGGGATCGGTGCTTCCGACGTTTGGGATGGTGAGCCGGGCGAGGCGGTCGGAATTATATGCCGGCACGAGCAGGCGTCCCTGGTCGTCCCAGTCGAGGGCGACCCACTGGCCCTGGTCGGGCGTGGCGACGTGAAGGAGCTCGAGCTTGAATCCATCCACGACGGTGAAGTCGCGGCCGATGAAGAGGCCGTCCGGCGATTCTATGGTGCCGTCGGCCACGTTGAGTTCGCCGACTGCACCGAAGGCGACAGGGGCGCCGAGGGCTGCGAGCAGGCAGAGGGTCAGGGATTTCATGGGGTTGGGGGGTTG
>JAYQOU010000002.1:81770-246903 GCA_038144975.1 Candidatus Salsuginivita brisbanensis
CGGCCCCGGGGCGGGCCGTCGCGCGCGCGGGCGCGGCGGGGGCGCCCGCGGGGCGGGGCAAAACCCTTGTGCGCCCGGGGGGGGGCAGCCGGGTCGGGGCGGGACACTGGATTGTCGGCAGGGTGAAGGCAAGTGTCCGGATGGTCAGGGGTGGCGGATCGCGGAGGAGATGCTGGATGACCGGGTGCCTGTAATCAGGCTTTGATCCGCAGATTCACGCAGATGGACGCAGATGCCCGGTCCTGCTGATTGAAGGGTGGTATTCGGAGGGGCGAGTGATTCCCTTTCAGCAGCAGTAGAAGCTGTATTGAATCTGCGACGATCCGATTGGGTCTGCGGATAAGCCGCTCATTCTGGTCGCAAGGAAGGCCGGGATTCGCTTTTCAGCAGCCTGCCGATTTCCGCGCGTCCATGCTCTATCGATCGCTAACGCTCCATCATTTCCGGAATGTGGCGTTTGCACGTCTCGAGTTTTCCGGGCGCAGGCATTTCCTGCTCGGAGCGAACGGTCAGGGTAAGACGAACCTGCTCGAAGCTGCCGGCTTTCCGACGGCCCTGAGGTCATTTCGGACTTCGGATGCCGCCGTGCTGCGGCAAACGGGTGCCGCCACGGGCTCGATCGCCTGCGACGTGGAGCACGAGCGTCTCGGCGAGGTGCACCTGTTGATCCGGCTGCACCGCGAAGGGAAGGAGGTCTGGTGCGACCGCGAGCGGGTGAAGCGCCTGGCGGATCACCTTGGGAAGTTTCCGACGGTGGTGTTTTCCTCGCAGGACATGTCCCTGGTGCGGGGAAGCCCTTCTGTCCGCCGCCGCTGGATCGACCTCACGCTTGCAGCGATGGACGGCGCCTACCTCGCGGCGCTGCAGGCCTTCGCGAAGGCCCTGGCAGCGCGAAACAGCCTCCTTCGCAGGGCCGGGTGGGCGGCTCGCGCGGTGGGGGCGGTGGAGGAAGGGATCGTCGGATCGCGAGTTGGCGGCGTTCGAGGAACCGCTTGCGGAATCGGGTGCGACACTGATTCGCATTCGAGCCTCGGCCCTGCACGAACTCGGGAGTCGCGTGCAGGCGGCGCATGCCCGGATTGGCGATGGCGCTGAGGCGGTGGCCGCGGTGTACGAGCCCAACTTTGCGGAGGGGGATGCCGGAGTTCTCCTTGCCCGGCTTGAGGCCGGCCGGGCGAAGGATCGCCAGTTTCGGACGACACTTGCCGGGCCTCACCGGGACGACCTTGCCCTCAAGGTATCGGGCTGCCCGGCGCGCGACTACGGATCGGAAGGGCAGCAGCGGTGCCTCGCGCTTTCGCTTCGACTCGCGCAGGCGGACTGGTTTCGCGAGCGCAGCGGCGTGCGGCCGATCCTGCTCGCCGACGACGTGCTAGGCGAACTCGATCCCGACCGCAGAATGCGGTTCTGGGGGGGGATCGACCCGGAGGCACAGGTGATTGCGACCGGAACCCGTCCGCCGGAGAAGGGCTCCGAGGACTGGCAGACGTTCCGGGTGAAGTCGGGAACCTTTGAGGCCGCATGATCCAGGAGCCATTGCACTGGGCGGCGGCAGTCGTCGCGGCGACCATTGTGGGATTCTCGAAGTCGGGAATCGGCGGACTCGGAATGCTTGCGGTCGTGATCTTTGCCGAGATCCTGCCGGCCCGGCAGGCGACCGGGGTTGTGCTTCCGCTGCTTATCGTCGGGGACCTGCTCGCGCTCTGGCACTACCATGCGCACGCGCGCTGGCAGCACCTGCTGCGGCTGTTTCCGTGGGCGGGTGGCGGTGTGGTTCTCGGTTACCTCGCGCTGGGACGCATCGACGACACGGCCGCCCGGCTCCTGATCGGCCTCGTGGTTCTGTTCATGGTGGGCATGCACCTGGTTCGCCGGCGTGACGAGACTGAGAACCTGCCCCGCAAGGCCCATCCGCTCCTGGCGCCGATCACTGGTGTCTTGTCGGGCTTCACGACGCTAGTCGCGAACGCCGCCGGGCCGCTGATGACTGTCTACCTCCTGGCGATGCGCCTGCCGAAGCTCGAGTTTGTCGGCACCGGAGCGGTGTTCTTCTTCCTCATCAATGTCTTCAAGGTACCGTTCATGGTGGATCTCGGGCTGCTCACGGGCGAAAGCCTGCGGTTGAACCTGGTCCTGACGCCAGCCGTGGCGGCTGGAGCCTGGATCGGCTGGCGGGTGTTGCCGCGTGTCAGGCAGCGAGCGTTCGAACGGCTCACGCTGTCGCTCGGGGCGATCGCCGGCATCAACCTCATCGTCACGGCGGTCCGCAGCCTCCTGTGACTGATGCGCTCCCCGGGCCGGAATCTCGACGTTTGCGCTTTGGGTAAAGTCCGTTGAGGAAGGACGGGACATGGGACGCGCTTCGGTTCGAAAACTCTGGGCGGCAAAGCTGGCGGGCGCGCAGGCCGGCGGTGTTTCGAGGGCGAAAGCCCGGTTGCCGGACCCGATCAGCCGGCAACCCTTCCGGGGGATCGTGCTCGGGATCGATCCCTCGCTTCGCGCGACGGGACTCGCGCTTGTCGAGTTCGTGCCCGGCCGTGCCCCGCTGTTGCTGCGCAGCCGCACGGTGAAGGTCCCTGCGTCACGAACGCTGGCCCAGGCGCTCGCGGAGATCCACCGCGCCGTCGATGCGTTCATCGAGGGCGTTGCCGTGCGCCACGTGGCGCTGGAGCAGACCATCTACGTGCAGAACATCCGGACGGCCCAGGTGCTCGGTGCCGCCCGTGGAACGGCCATCGCGGCCGCTGCCCTGCGGGGACTTGAGGTGTTCGAGTATCCGCCGCTGCGGATGAAGCAGGCGGTGGTTGGTGCCGGGCACGCGAGCAAGGAGCAGTTGGCCCGGACCGTCATGGCGCTGCTCGGCCATGGACGCGTCCTGGCCCACGACGAGGCGGACGCTGCGGGCGTCGCCCTCTGCCACGCATTCACCTGGAAAGGGTAGCGGCTGGCGACGCGGCCGCCCCCGCATGACACGGTATTCCTAGCCGGCCATTGCGATTGGCGCGGCACCGGCGTAGGCTCGCCGAAACCATGAATCCCGAGCAGCCGGCTACGGTCTCCCAGACCTTCAGGCCGCGGCTTATTGACTGCCTGCGGGGATACTCAGCGACAGAGTTCCGGCGCGATGCACTCGCCGGACTCCTGGTCGGCGTGGTGGCGCTCCCGCTGGCGATCGGGTTCGGTATTGCATCCGGCGCCTCACCGGCGGCTGGGATCGTCTCCGCGATCATCGGCGGGTTCCTGATCTCGGCGCTTGGCGGATCGCGGGTTCAGATCGGCGGCCCCGCCGGGGCCTTCGTCGCGCTGTTGTATGCGATCGTGCTCGAGCACGGCCTGCCCGGGCTGCTCCTCTGCACGGCCCTGGCGGGCGCCATCCTGTTTCTGCTCGGTGCCCTGCGGCTTGGCACGCTGATTCGATTCATCCCGCATCCCGTGACGACGGGTTTCACTTGCGGCATCGCGGTGACGATTGCGCTCACGCAGGTGAAGGAGTTCCTCGGTCTGCCGATCTCGGAGGTGCCCGCCGAGTTCTTCCCCAAGCTGGCCGCGTTTGCGGGTGCCCTCGACCAGGTGCACCTGCCCACGCTTGGAGTGGCGCTGGCGGCTGCAATCACGGTGAAGGCCTGGCCTCGGCGCTGGCGCCGTTTCGTGCCCGGCTCGATCGTTGCGGTCGTCGCTGGGACCACCGTGGTGCATCTTGCGGGTCTACCGCTGGAGACGATAGGCGACCGGTTCGGCGCTGCGGGGATTCCATCGGGTCTGCCGCGCCCGGCGCTGCCTCACTTCGACTGGGCGGAGCTGCCCGGGCTGCTGAGGCCGGCAATCGCGATCGCGCTCCTCGGTGCCATCGAGTCGCTGCTCTCGGCGGTGGTGGCGGACGGCATGATCGACGACCGCCACGACTCGAACCAGGAACTCATGGCCCAGGGGGTGGCCAACCTGGTCGTGCCGTTCTTCGGCGGCATTCCCGTCACCGGAGTGATCGCGCGCACGGCGACGAACGTGCGCAACGGCGCGGGAAGCCCGGTAGCGGGGATCGTGCATGCCCTGACGTTGCTGGCGATAGTGCTGGTGGCGGCACCGCTGGCTCGGTTCATCCCGCTCGCGGTGCTGGCGGCGATCCTGGTCGCGGTCGCAATCGACATGGGCGACTGGGCTGAATTCCGGACGCTGCCGCACCAGCCCCGCAGCGACGCGCTCGTCTTTCTCGTCACCTTTGTCCTGACGGTCGTCTTCGACCTGACGGTTGCGGTCGAGGTCGGCATGCTGCTCGCAGCCGGACTGTTCATCCGCCGCGTTGCCGAGACCACGCGGGTAGACGTGCTCGAACCGGAGTCCGCAGCGGCGCAGGGCCATGAGCGCCTGCCCTCGGTGCCGCGGGGCGTGTTGGTATACCGGGTGTTTGGTGCGCTGCTCTTTGGGGCGGTCGACAAGCTGGACAACGTAATCCGGCGAACGGGAGCGGACACGCGGGTGGTTGTCCTGCACCTTGCCGCTGTCACGGCGCTGGATGGCACGGCGCTCAATGCGATGGAGACGCTGCACGAGAAGCTCAGGAGGCACGGAAAGCACCTCGTGCTCAGCGGCCCGCACACGCAGCCCTACTTCGCGATGGAGAAGTCGGGTTTTCTCGAGGCTGTCGGCGAGGTGAATGTCTGCGCCGACCTCGATGCGGCGGTTGCCTGTGCCCGGGAACTTCTGGAGAAGCAGGGATGAGGTTTTCCCTGCAGCGGACGACCGGGAGGTCGTCCATACCACAGAGCCCAGCCGGACGCTCGACGTCCCACCTCAGCCCACCACGGCCTTGATGACCTTGCCGAGGTCGGTGACCCGGTAGGGCTTCGTGAGGTAGCCGCAGAATCCCTTGTCGAGGAACTGCCGGGCCATGTCCTCGTTGTCGTAGCCGCTCGAGACGATGGCGCGGACCTCGGGGTCGAGCTTCTTGAGTTCGACGAAGCATTCCTCGCCGCCCATGCCGCCGACGACCGTGAGATCCATGATCACGACATCGTAGGGTCGGCCGATGTTGAGGTAGCGCTTGTAGAAGGTGATCGCCTCCTCGCCGTTCTTCGCGAGGTCGTACTTGTACTCGAGGCTCTGCAGCATGTTCGCGGTCAGGGCGCTGATCTTCGGGTCGTCGTCCATCAGCAGGATCCTGCCGGTGCCGAATCGCAGTGACGGCGCCTTGCGCGCCTGGACCTCGACCGGCTTGTCTGCAACCGGGAGAAAAACGGTGAAGACGGTCCCGACGCCGACCGTCGACTCGAGCCCGATCTGGCCGCCGTGCTTGCGGACGATGGACAGCACGGTTGCCAGTCCGAGGCCTGTGCCGTGTTTCTTCGTGGTGAAGAATGGATCCCAGATCTTCTCGAGGTGCTCGGGCTTGATGCCGCTACCGTTGTCGCGCACCGCGATCGAGATGTAGTCGCCCCCGGGAAGGCCCGGAATCTCGTCGTCCTTGAGCCGAATGGTGGTCGTCTGGATCTGGAGGCGTGGCTGGTGGGGAGGGCCCGGCATCGCCTGCAGGGCGTTCACGATGAGATTCTGGAAGACCTGCAGAATCTGGGCACGGTCGACGAGCACTGGCCCGGTTTCCGGCGGCACCTCGACGGTGACCACGGCGGTCGAAGCAGCCGCGGCGATCTTGACGGCGTCATCGAGAATTTCCTTCGTGGCCGCGACGATCTGGGTGCCGGTGCCTCCTTTTGCGAATGCGAGGAGCTGCTTGGTGAGTCCCTTCGCGGTGAGGCAGGCCTTCTCGCCGTCGTCGAGGGCCGAGTAGTCGCGGTTGTCCTTCGCGAGCGACACCGCGCCCATGATCGTCGTCAGCAGGTTGTTGAAATCGTGGGCGATGCCACCTGCAAGGAGCCCGAGCGCCTCGAACCGGTTGGCCTTCACGAGTTCCTCCGGCGTGAGGCGCATCTCCTCGGGATCCCGGAACACGACTGCAAGGTTGAGGGGACGACCGCCCTTGTCGAGGGCGGCTCTGGCGGTCCAGACGATCGGGAGCGGAGGAGGTGCACTCTCGGTTCCCGCCGGTGCAGGATCGAAAGTGACGAGCGAGTGTTCGCCGATGAGCCCCAGGGTGCCATCGGTGCCGAGCGTGCGGTCGACCACATCGTCGCCGGGTTTTCCGCTCTGCCGGTTGACGAGGCGGAAAATGTCGGAAACCGACTGGCCGCGGGCCTTTTCGGCCGAGAGGCCAAGCAGGCGGGCCGCTGCCGGGTTGATCGCGGAGACCGCGCCCTTGGCGTCGGAAACGATGACCCCCTCGGCGAGCGCCGCGAAGAGAGCCTGGGTGACGTCGGGGCTCATCGGGCCAGTCGGGGCGGCAGCGGCGGCCAGGCCCTCCGGTACCGTGCAGAAAAAGCCGGTGACCCGGGAAAGCTCCTTCTTGCGATTCAGCTGCCGCGTGGCGCCGAGCAGGAAAGTGAGGGTGCGCCCGTCCGAGTGAATCAGCTTCACCGGTTCGACGAACGAAGTCTTGCCGGTTGCGCGGCCGAGAAAAAACGCGGCGACACCGGCCTCCGCCTGCTCGGGCGGGAGCGCCTTCAGCAGCAGGTCCGCCGAGTCGCCAGCATCGTCGGGCCGGCCGAGCAGGTGCTTCCACGCATCCGAGTACCAGAAGCGCTCCCGGGAAAAATCCAGATCGAAGGCTGGGAGGGATCCGTCGGGATCCGAGAGAATCTGCAGCCGCTCGTCGTTGATCAGGCTCTCCTCCTCGAGTTCCTTGCGCTCCGAGATGTCGACGTGGATCCCGACCACGCGCTCGAGCTTGCCGTCAGCACCGACGACCTGGACGCCCATCGACTGGATCCAGACGTCGTGGCCGAGACGATGCTTCATCCGGAACTCGACCGAGAAGGCGCGAGGTCCCGGCGAGGCGTTCTTTGCCAGCTTGTCGGGCGCCGCACCGGAATCCTCCGGATGGATGAGCTTGTGCCAGGTCTCGATGGTGTTTGGCAGCTCGGCGTCGACGTAGCCCAGGATTCGCTTCCACGCGGGGGCATATCGAATGCGATCCTCCTTGAAATTGAGATCGAAGAATCCCGCGGTCCCTTTCTCGGCGAGCAGGGCGAGGCCGTCGTCGGATCGGTCGGCCGCCGCGGCGGCAGGCGCCGATTCGCTCGGCTGGGCTCCCGCTTCCACCATGCAGCAGAAGCCGGGCTGGGCCGCCGTGATCTTCTCAAGGCGAAACGTGACGTCGAGCGGGGCTCCCTCGCGAGGCTGTGCCTTGAGCGGAATGGGCTGGTCGAGACCCGCCGCCATGAGCACGTCCCACTGTGCGTCGAGGAAGTCGGGTTCCTTGGACGTCACCTCAAAGGCAAAGAGGGCGGCGATGTGTTCCCCGATGAGTTCCGACTCGGCTGCCTGCCACAGGCGCAGGGCGGAAGCATTTGCAGCAGCGATCCTTCCGTTCGCCTCAAGCCACAGGACCGCCGGCCCAGTCTTCTTTTCCGAAGAGGCAGCCGCATTCCCGGACCTGGGCACGGCCGGTGATTTATCGCTCACGAGGTGGCCGGAGTTAGCCAGTAATGCACCCGATTGGCGAGAAAATCGATATAGGGCTGCTGTTCGTTAAGACAGGGTATCTGGGTGAAGCTTTCACCCCCGGCAGCCTGGAAGATCTCCTTACCTTCGCCCGCGATTTCCTCAATCGTCTCGAGGCAGTCCGCGGTGAATGCCGGACAGATTACCAGCAGGCGTTTCCTTCCCTCGCCGGGCAGCTTCTTCAGTATCTCGTCCGTGTAGGGTGTGAGCCATGGCTCACCGGCCAGTCGCGACTGGAAGGAAACCGAATGGCGCTCGGGCCCGATACCGGCCTTCTTCACGAGGGCCCTGGTTGTTGCGTACACTTGTGCGCGGTAGCAGGTGGCGTGGGCAGGCGAGCACGTGGTGCAGCAATCGGGCACGACGAGGCAGTGTGCCTGGGAACTGTCGGCCTTGCTCATGTGGCGTTCCGGCAGGCCGTGATAGCTGAACAGCAGGAAATCGTGCGGCTGCTTCAGGTAGGGTTCGCTCACCGCATAAAGAGCATCGATGTAGTCCGGGTCCTCGTAGAAGGGCTGAACGACGGTCGCGCGAATTCCGGGCGCCTGCTTTCGCAGTTCCTCCTGCACCCGGACGACCACCGTTTCCCAGGACGACATCGCATAGTGCGGGTATTGGGGGAACACGAGCAGCTCCTCGATGCCGTCGGATGTTATCGCGCTGACTACGGATGCCACTGAAGGCTGTCCGTAGCGCATTGCGAGGTAGACGGGGATTTTCGGTCCGAGGATGGCGGACAGCTTCTCGCGGACGGATCGCGAGATCGCCAGGAGCGGTGAACCGTCCTTTGTCCAGACCTGCTCGTAGGCATGCGCGGACTTCTTCTTCCGAAACGGAACAATGATGCCGTTGACCAGGATGGATCGGGCGAGCCGGTTCGCCGGCTTGTCGATCACCCGCTCGTCCCCCAGGAACTCGCTGAGGTAGCGGCCGACGTCGGCGACGGCAGTTGACTCGGGAGAGCCGAGGTTCACGAGAAGGACGGCGCGCTTGGGCATCGTGTCGAAGGAATGGGTGATGATGAAGTTGGTGCGGGAGAATGAGAGACCGACCTTGAGTCGAAAGGCAATCGGAGGCCGCAGCCTGACCGCGCAACTCAGAAACGCCGCGTGGGACGCTTTGCAATCCGGCAAGTGCACTTTTTCCGTGTGTCGCCGCGGGTTCCGTGGTGGCGTCGGGCCCGATGAGCAACAAACGTCCGCCGGTACTGCTGGTCATTCGCGATGGGTGGGGCAGGAATCCCGATCCCAGCCAGGATCGCCACAACGCGGTCGCTCTCGCGAAGAAGCCGTGCGACGACAGGCTTCACGAGGAATCACCGTGCACCCTGCTCCGTGCGTCGGGCGCCGATGTCGGCCTTCCCGATGGCGTCATGGGCAACAGCGAGGTCGGGCATGAGAACATCGGCGCCGGTCGTGTCGTCGACCAGGAACTCGTCAGGCTGAACAAGCTCTTCTCGGAACGCCGGCTTGCCGGGAACCCGGTGTGGAAGGAGATCGTGGCGCGCACTGCCGGCGGGAGCGGCCGACTGCACCTTTTCGGTATCGTTTCCGACGCGGGCGTGCACGGCATGCTGGAGCACCTCTACGGAATCCTCAGGCAGGCGAAGGCGGACGGCGTTCGGGAAGTGTTCATCCATGCCTTCACCGACGGACGCGACACGCCGCCCACAAGCGGCGAGCGCTATGTGGTGGAGGTCGAGTCCCGCTGCCGTGAGATCGGCATCGGCAGGATCGCCACGGTTTGCGGGCGATTCTGGGCGATGGACCGCGACAACCGCTGGGATCGGGTTAGCCGCGCCTATGCACTGCTCACCGGTCGCGGCAGGGAGGCGACCGCTCCGGATGCCGTTGCGGCCGTGAGGCAGTATTATGGCTCGCCCTTGAGCGAGACGCAGAAGGGCGACGAGTTCGTCATTCCCACGGCAATCGTCGATGCTGAAGGCAAGCCTATCGCCTCCGTGTCCGATGGCGACGCGGTGTTGTTCTACAACTATCGCGGAGACCGGCCGCGCGAGATCACGAAGGCGTTCGTCATGGATGGCTTCAAGGATTTCGACCGGGGGCCGAAGCTGGACCTGCTCTATGCGACGATGACGGAATACGAGAAGGGCCTTCCGGTCCGGGTGATTTCGCCGAAGCCGGAGCCGCTGAAGAACATCCTTGGCCAGGTGGTCGCCGACGCAGGCATCGGGCAGTTTCGGTGCGCGGAAACGGAAAAGAACCCGCACGTGACATTTTTCTTCAACAATTACCGGAACGAGCCGTTTCCGGGTGAGGTGCGCTCGTGCCCGCCGAGCCCGAAGGTGCCGACGTACGACCTGCAGCCTGAGATGTCGGCCGCGGAGGTGACGCGCGCGGCGAAGGAAGCGATCCTGTCGGGCAAGTATGGATTGCTCGTGGTGAACTACGCGAATCCGGACATGGTGGGGCACACAGGCTCGATCCCGGCGGCGGTCAAGGCGGTGGAGGCGACGGACAGCGGCGTAGGCGAACTTCTCGGGGCGCTGGAATCCGTCGGCGGCAAGGCGCTGGTGACGGCCGACCATGGCAACTGCGAACAGATGTGGGATCCGCAGGCGAATGCGCCACACACGTCGCACACGCTGAACCTTGTCGAGGCGTTCGTCGTCGGGCCGGGGTGCAGGAAGGGCGAGGTGCGCCTGCGGGAAGGCGGCAGGCTATCCGACATCGCACCGACGATCCTCGAGCTCATGGGCCTGCCCAAGCCGGCGGAGATGACGGGGAATTCGCTTCTGGCTAAGTAAATCGCAGGGGCATCGTCAGAGGTCGGAATGGTGATCCGCCGATGGCGCGGATGAACGCCGATGGTCTGATTTGGACTCCTGAAGCCAATCTGCGTCAGTCCGCGGAATCTGCGGATCAAGGTTCTGGGGGCTCGCAATCGGGTTCCCTGGAGTGCTTCGGTGGCCCCGGATTTGTGATTGCGGGGAAAGTGCCGGGGGCGCTTAGCTCACCGTTCCGTCCCTCCCATGAAGCGCACCCACCATTGCGGCCAGCTATCCAGTCCCGACATCGGCTCCACGGTCTCGCTGATCGGATGGGTCGACACGATTCGGGACCAGGGAGGCATCATCTTCATCGACCTGAGGGATCGCCGGGGCGTCACGCAGGTGAAGCTCGAGCCCCACGTGAACGAGGCGCTCGGCTCCCAGCTCAAGCATCTCAAGACCGAGTCGGTAGTCGGAATCACGGGCCAGGTGGGGCGGCGTCCCGCGGGGACCGAGAACCGCACGCTGCACACCGGCGAGATCGAGGTGGAGGCGGGAGAGCTCGAGATCCACAACATCTCGGAAACGCCCCCCTTTCCCCTGGATGATGCAGGCGGCGACAAGGTGGGCGAGGACCTGCGCCTGGCCTACCGCTATCTCGACCTGAGGCGGCCGAGGATGCGCCGCAACCTCGAGACGCGCCACCGCGCGACGAAGGCGATCCGCGACTATTTCGATTCCAAGGGATTCATCGAGGTCGAGACCCCGGCGCTGTTCAAGAGCACCCCGGAAGGAGCCCGCGAGTACCTCGTTCCCTCGCGCATCCATCCCGGGGAGTTCTACGCGCTCTCGCAGTCGCCCCAGCAGTTCAAGCAGATCCTGATGGTCGCCGGGGTGGAGCAGTACTTCCAGATTGCGCGCTGCTTCCGTGACGAGGACCTGCGCGCCGACCGGCAGATGGAGTTCACCCAGGTCGACGTCGAGGCGTCGTTCGTGACCCGGGAGGACATCTACGCGCTCTTCGAGGGGATGCTGAAGAAGGTGTGGAAGGACGTGCTGCACGTCGACCTTCCGGTGCCGTTTCCGCGCATGCCGTTCGTCGATGCGATGAACCGGTTCGGCGTCGACAAGCCCGACCTGCGCTTCGGACTCGAGCTTGCAGATCTGACCGATCTCTTCCGGGAGTCCGCGTTCAAGGTGTTCCAGGCGACGGCGGCCGGAGGCGGCGTCATCAAGGCGCTGAACGCCAAGGGCCTCGCCGATGTGACGCAGGGTGAACTCAAGGCGCTCGAGGATTCCGCGAAGGCGCTCGGGGCGAAGGGCCTAGCGTTCATCAAGGTCGAGGGAGGCGAATGGAAGTCGCCGATCGTGAAATTCTTCTCCGAGGCGGAGCGCCAGGAACTCGCGCGCAAGCTAGCGATCGAGGACGGCGACATCGTCTTCTTTGCCGCCGCGCCCTGGGAGAAGGCATGCTCGATCCTGGGCCGCATCCGGCTCGATTCGGCGGCGCTGCTCGAGAAGCGCGGCAGGATGCGGATCCGCCACGACGACTGGAAATTCCTGTGGGTCGTCGACTTCCCTCTGATGACCTACGACGAGGAGCAGAAGCGGTTCGTCGCCTCGCACCATCCCTTCACAGCCCCGCTTCCCGAGGACGTGCCGCTACTCGACAGCGACCCGAGAAAGGTCCGTGGCCAGCACTACGACATCGTCCTGAACGGCATGGAACTCGCGGGAGGATCGATCCGGATCCACCAGCCCGCCCTCCAGAAGAAGGTGTTCGAGGAGGTCCTGAAGATCCCGGCCGATGTCGTGGAGAGCCAGTTCGGCTATCTTCTCAAGGCATTCACGTTCGGGGCACCGCCGCATGGCGGGATCGCGTTCGGCCTGGACCGGATGGCGGCCCTGCTCTGCGGGACAACGAGCATCCGTGACGTCATCGCCTTCCCCAAGACCCAGCGGGGGCAGGACCTCATGGCACACAGCCCGTCTCCCGTAACACCCCGTCAGCTCAAGGAGCTGCACATCCAGACGGTGCTGCCCGAGTGATGCTCCGGCCGGGATGGGCAAAGGCGAGTGGCCGGGTATTGGGGATCAAATTTGCCGTTGGCACAGGGTTTGCTTTTGGAGGCTCGATAATGCACGCACCCGGGACCATGAATCGAGACGCCAGCCGAGCGCTGAAGGTCTGCGCATGATCCTTGGCTTGCCCCGGTCTTGCCCAAATCCTTAATCAAACACCCAAGTCCATCATCCCAGCACACGCATGAAACTGATCGTTGCCATCATCAAGCCGTTCAAACTCGAGGAAGTGAAGGAGGCGCTCTCCGAGGTCGGCGTCGAAGGAATGACCGTGACTGAGGTCAAGGGCTTCGGCCGCCAGAAGGGTCACACCGAAATCTATCGCGGCAGCGAGTACACGGTCGACTTTCTCCCGAAGGTGAAGATCGAGGTCGCCGTTTCCGACGAGGTCGCCGCGAAGACCGTCGAGGCGATCACGAAATCGGCCAAGACCGGAAAGATCGGAGACGGCAAGGTATTCGTCCTGCCGCTCGAGGAGATCATCCGGATCCGTACGGACGAGCGCGGCGAGTCCGCCGTCTGATTCAATTTTCAGTCCCCACCGGCAGAGCCGGCACCCTTCAGGGTGCCGGCTCCTGTCGTGACAACTCCCCCCAGTTACCCCACAACCCCCGGTGCCGCCGCACGTCGGTCGGCGCCCACTCCCGGACGTATCCGAACCCTGCGGGCACGCCCTCCATTCTCCCCACCCATGAATACCCTGAACGCACAACTCCGCCGTGCGCTGGCCGGCTTTGCCCTTTTTGGGGCGCTCGCCAGTGTACTGCCGGCACAAACTGAGGCTCCGCCGCCGGCGGAACCTACCCTCGAACAGCGCATCGCCGACCTTGAGGCCTACGTCAACAACACCGAGCGCACGCCCGACGTCGCATCGAAGATAGGCGGGCCCGGGCCGGGCCACAATGCCTGGCAGATGGTCAGCACGGCGCTCGTCATCTTCATGACGCTGCCGGGTCTCGCGCTGTTCTATGGCGGACTCGTGCGCCGGAAGAACGTCCTTTCCGTGCTGGCCCAGTGCATGGGCATCGCCGGCCTCGTCACGATCCTCTGGTGGGCGATCGGCTACAGCCTCTCGTTCGGCGCCGGCAACGCATTCTTCGGCGCCGGCGAGTATGCGCTGTTCCGCGGGGTCGAGCCGGGCAACACTGGCGCTGGCTATTACTGGATCAGCGACACGATGTGGGCGATGTTCCAGCTCAGCTTCGCGATCATCACCCCCGCGCTCATCGTGGGCGCCATCGCCGAACGCATGAAATTCTCGGCGGTCCTCGTCTTCATCGGACTCTGGATGTTCGCGGTTTACTTTCCCTTCGCGCACATGGTCTGGTCGGGCTCGGGCCTGATGGCCGGCCCCCTCAACGCCGATGCGCCGATCAAGGCCATCGACTTCGCGGGCGGCACGGTGGTGCACATGACCTCCGGCTGGTCCGCCCTCGTGCTCTGCCTCATCCTGGGCAAGCGCCTCGGCTTCGGTAAGGAGAAGATGGCGCCCCACAGCATGGTGCTTTGTATGATCGGCACCGGCATGCTCTGGGTGGGCTGGTACGGGTTCAACGCGGGCTCGGCGCTCGGGGCTGACGCGATTGCGTCGAACGCCTTCGCGACGACAACCATTTCCGCCGCCGTGGCCGGATTTACCTGGGCCATGGTGGAATGGGTCACGCGCGGCCATGCCAGCGTGCTCGGGTTCTGCTCGGGCATCGTAGCGGGCCTGGTGGTCATCACCCCGGGCGCGGGCTTTGTCGGCGTCAGCGCCGCGGTGATCATCGGCATCCTCGCGGGCATCATTCCCTACCTTGCGGTGGCGTACCTCAAGAACGCGCTTGGCTATGACGATGCGCTGGACACCTTCGGCGTCCACGGCATCGGCGGCACGCTCGGTGCGATCCTCACCGGCATCTTTGCCGACGAGCGCGTCAATTCAGTCGTCGGGCCTCTCAAGGAGGGCCTGCTGATGAACCAGATCAAGGCGGTGGTAGTCACCATCGTCTGGAGCGTGGTCGCCACGGCGATCCTGGCATTCATCGTCCGCGCCGTCATCGGCCTGCGGCCCTCGCCTGAAGTCGAGACCCAGGGCCTCGACATCAACGAACACGGCGAGGAAGGCTACGTCTCATGAACCCCTAATCGAGGAATCCCATGAAACTGATCATTGCAGTCATCAAACCCTTCAAGCTCGAGGACGTTAAGGAGGCGCTCGGCGCCATCGGCATCGCGGGCATGACCGTCAGCGAATCCAAGGGCTTCGGGCGCCAGAAAGGGCATACCGAGATCTACCGGGGCAGCGAGTACACCGTGGACTTCCTGCCGAAAGTCCGGCTGGAGATTGCGGTGACGGACGAACTCGCCCCGAAGGCGGTCGCAGCCATCACGGAGAAGGCGCGCACCGGAAAGATCGGGGACGGCAAGATCTTCGTCCTGCCGCTGGGCGAGGCGATCCGCATCCGTACCGACGAGCAGGGCGAGAACGCCCTCTGAGCCGATCCCGAGTCGCTCCCCGCCTTATTTTCGGGCGGGGAGTGCGCGCGTCTCGATCTCGTTCCTGAGGCGCGCGAGGAAGTCCGCAAAGGGGAGCACGCCCTCGTCGCCACGGGCGCGCGAGCGCACGCTCACCGACCGGGCCTCGGCTTCCTTGCCGCCGAGGACGAGTGCGTAGGGAACCTTCTCCAGCTCGGCCCGCCGGATCTTGGCGCCGAGCTTGTCGTTGTGCGTGTCGAGCGAGGCGCGCACGCCGGCAGCCTGGAGTTCGGAAAGCAGGGCGCGACCGTAGTCGAGCGTCTTCTCGCTGATGGGAACCAGCCGGACCTGCTCCGGTGAGAGCCAGGCCGGGAAGTCGCCGGCAAAATGCTCGATCAGCACGCCGGAGAAACGCTCCATCGAGCCGAAGGGCGCCCGGTGGATCATGACGGGGCGGTGCGGCTGGTTGTCGGCCCCAATGTAGGTCAGATCGAAGCGTACGGGCAGGTTGTAGTCGACCTGCACGGTTCCGAGCTGCCATTCGCGGCCGATGACGTCCTTCACGACGAAGTCGATCTTGGGCCCGTAGAACGCTGCTTCGCCGGGTTCCTCGGTGAACGGAACCCCGAGAGTCTGGGCGGCGGCGCGGCAGGCCGCCTCCGCCTTGTCCCAGTTTGCGGAATCGCCGGTGTACTTGTTCGAATCCGGATCCCGCAGGCCGACCCGGACGCGATAGTCCTGCATGCCGAGGGTCGTGAGCACTATCCGCACGAGCGCCAGGCAGCCGACCAGCTCGTCGGCAACCTGGTCCTCGGTGCAGAAAAGGTGGGCGTCGTCCTGCGTGAATCCGCGCACGCGGGTGAGGCCATTGAGTTCTCCCGACTGCTCCCAGCGGTACACGGTTCCGAACTCGGCAAGGCGGACGGGCAGGTCGCGGTAGCTGTGGGGCTGCGACGCGAAGATCTTGATGTGGTGCGGGCAGTTCATCGGCTTCAGCATGAAGCCGTCGAGCAGTTGGTCGTCGGGAAGGATGCGGTCCGCCGTGATCGTCTCGCGACCTGTCCGCTCGTTGACCTGAGCGGCTAGGCGCGCCGAGACGCCATCGAGCCGCGCGAACACGTCGGCGCAGGAACATCCCTCGTGCAGCACTTTTGCCAGCGCCTCGTTCTCGATGACCGGCGCGAATTGGGACTCCTTGTAGTACGGGAAATGCCCCGAGGTCTTGTAGAGCTCGAGCTTGCCGATGTGCGGGGTGAAGACCTGGGCGTAGCCCTGCTTGCGCAGCTCGGCGCTGATGAACGCCTGGAGCTCCTGGCGGATGATCGAGCCCTGGGGTGTCCAGAGGATCAGGCCCTGGCCGACGTCCTCGTCGATGACGAAGAGGCGCAGGTCGCGGCCGACCTTGCGGTGATCGCGGGCCTTGGCCTGCTCAAGCTGCTCCAGGTACTTCGCAAGCTCGTCCTTGGTGGGAAACGCGGTGCCGTAGATGCGCTGGAGCTGCTTGTTGCGCTCGTCGCCCCGGTGGTAGGCGCCGGCGATGGAGAGCAGCTTGAACGCCTTGAGCTTGCTCGTGTAGCGCACGTGGGTGCCGGCGCACAGGTCGACGAACTCGCCGTTCTGGTAAAACGAGATCTGCTCGCCCTCGGGAATGTCGGCCAGGCGACCGAGCTTGTAGCGCTCCTGGCCGCGCGAGCGGATGATTTCCTCGGCCTCCCCGCGCGAGACTTCCTTGCGCAGGAAAGGCTGGTTCTCGTCAGCGACCTTCTTCATCTCGGCCTCGATCCGTGCGAGGTCCTCGGCCGTCAGCTTGTGGTCGAGGTCGATGTCGTAGTAGAAGCCGGTGTCGGTCGGCGGGCCGATGTCGAGCTTGGCGTCCGGGAAAAGCCGCAGGACGGCCGTCGCGAGGACGTGCGAGGCGGAGTGACGGTGTTCCTCGAGGGGAGTCATGCTCATTTCGAAATGCCGATGGCGAATTGTGGATTGGGAACTGCCATCATTCCTTCAGAGGTTCGAGGCTGAATCCGTCTTTGCCGTCCTTCATGGACCAGCCGGCGTCCGAGATCTGTTTCCGGAGCGCGTCCGCGGCAGCAAAGTCCTTCGACTTCTTCGCGGCCCAGCGCCGGTCGGCAAGCTCCTTGACAGCTGCCGGGATTTCCGCGGCCGCGGGGACGGATGCATCGAGGTTTAGCCCGAGTGCCTGCATCACGCGGTCGAAGCCTTCCCGTGACACGCCGTCGGCGCCGCGGTTAACGATCGTGAACAGCGCGCCGAGCGCGGCGGGGGTGTTTAGGTCGTCCCGGATCGCATCGAGGACGGCGTCGAAAGCGGCGGCGTCACCGCCGGCGGGGGCGAGGGCCTGACGGAAGGCGCGCAGGTGTTTCAGCGCGCTCTCCGCGGCGTGCAGCGAATCGAGCGTGAAGTTGAGCTGCTTGCGGGGGTGGCCGGCGAGAAGGGCGTAGCGCAGGGCCATCGGCGAGAACCCCTTCGCGACGATGTCGTCGAGCGTGTACAGGTTGCCGAGCGACTTGCTCATCTTCTTCCCGTCCACGAGCAGGTGCTCGCTGTGGTACCAGTGATGGGCGAAGGGAACTCCGTTGCAGCATTCGCTCTGGGCGATCTCGTTCTCGTGGTGGGGGAAGAGGAGGTCGACGCCGCCCGTGTGCAGGTCGATCGTCTCGCCGAGCAGGGCCTTGTTCATGGCGCTGCACTCCAGGTGCCAGCCGGGCCGGCCGCGTCCCCACGGGCTGTCCCAGGCGCTCTCGCCATCCTCGGGCTTCCAGGCCTTCCAGAGCGCGAAGTCGCTGCCGTCCTCCTTCTCGTCGGCGTCATGGGCCTGGGGCTTGCCGGCGAGCGCGGCGCCCTGCTGGAGCTCGCGCTCCTTCACCCGCGACAGGCGGCCGTAGCCGGGGAACGAGGACACCTTGAAATAGACGGAGCCGTCGGGAGCGCGGTAGGCGTTCCCCTTCCGCATCAGGCAGTCGATCATGTCGACCTGCTCGCGGATGTAGCCGGTGGCGGTCGGCTCGCACTCGGGAGGGCAGGGCAGGAGGTTGAGCGCGGCGCAGTCTGCGTGAAACTTGTCGGTCCATTGCCTGGCGATCTCGTCGCGCGATCGGCCCTCCTCGCGGGCGCGGCGGATGGTCTTGTCGTCGACGTCGGTCAGGTTGCGGACGTATCGCACGCGGTCCGCGCCGAACTCCATGATGAGAAGCCGGCGGATGACGTCATTGACCAGGAATGTGCGGAAGTTGCCGATGTGGCCGGCCGCGTAGACCGTCGGCCCGCAGTTGTAGAATCGGTACATGCCATCCGCGTTGGCCGGGCTGAGCTCACGGAGCTCGCGCGACAGGGAGTCGAAAAGCTTGATCGGCATGTTGAGGGAGGAGTGGGGAAGCGGCGACCATCCCGACGCAGAGCGTGAATCCGGAGGGAGCACTCGAATGGCGCTCCGCCGGAGATGCCCGCGCCGCGAGGCCGGTTGGCCGCAGTCAGCAGCCGGCCGCCGCCGGGCGGGTCGCCGTCGTTCGCGTCATCGACGAACGATGCGCGGGTGAGTAGGTACAGGTGGCGACCAAGGTCATGGCGGATATCCGGTCGCGCGAGAAACGCGAAAACCCCGGGGGACTTCAAGCCCGATCTCCCGGGGCGCCTTCGTAAACACCTGCCGCTACTGGGTGTAATTCAGCAGGAAAGCCCGCCTTTGCTCGAAGAAGGAGCGCAGTCCTCCGTTGGGCTCGCCTGAAGTGTCCTGGAGAAACTGATCGGTCGAGAAGAGCTTGTGGGTCTCGCGGGCGACATCGTCGGCGATCAGGGCGCGGTAGCTCGCGACCACCGGGCCGATGCTATTCCAGTCCATCGACCGCTCGGCGATCTCGCGGATGTAGCCGAGGTACTTTTCGCGAAGCGCGGGGACAGCCAGGACCTTGGAGATGATCGGCCTGTTCGTGTCGTTTGCGGAAACCAGCGGATCCAGGGTGATGCCTCCGCCTCCGAAACCGCCGCGCCCGCCCCCCCGGCCGCCGCGCCCGCCACCGGAGGAGAACATCTCGTTGGTGTCGTGGAACAGGAAATGAAAGCGGCCCTCGGGATCGAGGTAGAGATTGTAATCCGCAGTCCGGGAGAAGAAGCCGTCGCCGCTGGACATCGCGTTGTCGAGCGCGAGGAACTTGAGATAGCCATCGATATCGAGGATGGGCGCGAGCGCGGCCTCGAGCTGATCCGTGGGCGTGCGGGCCAGCGTTCGGGCCAGGTTGGTCAGCGCCTCCCAGGCCTCGGGGCGGTCCCGCGTCTTGAGTTCGAAAGCGGTGCGGAAGACCTCGGGATCGTCACCGAAATAGGCAAATCCGCCCAGGCCACCTCCTCCGCCCTGGGGCACCTTCCAGCGGGTGCCGTCGGTTGTGTTGAAATCGTCGCGGAGGAGATCCCGGTTGAATTGCTGGGCGTTGGTGTAGATGCCCCAGTTCTCGCCGTTGATGACCACGCGCACGACATTGGCCTTGGGCGAGGGAATGTACTGGCGCGCGATGTGCATGGCCAGGACCGTGCGCAGCATCGATGGGTCGTCGTTCGCGTTGAGCAAGTTCAGGGTCCGGTAGCCGCCGATTTCCTGGTCCTCGTCGACCCAATCGAATGACAGGTTGAGCGAGCGCTTGTAGCCATTGCCGACGCCGAACGAGGAATTGCCGCGAAAATGGATGCCGACCTCGCGATACACGCGGCCGTCGACGGTAACGGTCGCCGGCACTTCGACGTCCGTGTTGTTGAAATCGACCAGCTCGGCCTCCCATTCGGGATTCTCGAACTCGATGAAGAATGTCCGAAGCACTGAAGGATCGTACAGGTTTGCGTCGGTGTAGCTCTGTACGTCGCGGGTGGTGAGAAGCACACCGGGACCGGATGGCGGACGACCGCCGCCCCCGCGTCCACCGCCGCCCCCGCGACCGCCCCGGCCCTGTGGATTGCGGATGACAAACTCCCTGGCCTCGGCCCGCTCGGTGTCATCGAGGCGTCCGTTGTCATCGCGGTCAAACTGGTCGACGATCGCCCTTTCCTCGTCGGGATTTCCACCGCCGCCCCCGCGGCCTCCGCCGAAACCACCGCGCTGCGCGATTGCGCTGGGGGCCGCTGTCGAAAGGGCAAGGAATGCGGCCGTCAATATCCGCAGTAACGGGGAGGGGGCTGGGTTCATGGGAAGCTTGACGCCTCAGTCCCCCCTGAAGTTACCCGATGTCAACGCTCTCGACTCCCGGCACTTGAACGCCTTTCCTCGGAATTCCATGTCGAAGGCGGCCCAGCTTGAACTCCCTAGGCGCCCGCGCCGGCTGAGGCGCACCTCCAGCCTGCGCTCGCTCGTACGCGAGACGAACCTGACCCCGGGTGACTTTATAGCCCCGCTTTTTGTCGTCGATGGCAAGGGGCGCCCGGAATCCATCGAGTCGATGCCCGGCGTGAAGCGTTTTCCCGTCGCGGAAATCGTCAAGGAGTGCCGTGAGCTTGCCCGACTCGGCATCCCGGCCGTCGCACTGTTTCCAAAGCTCGATGCGCGACTCAAGGACGCAGAGGGAACGGCTGCGCTCCGGGAGAACGCCCTGGTCCTTCGTGCGGTCGATGCCGTCAAATCGGCGGTTCCTGAGCTGACGGTGATCACCGACATCGCGCTGGACCCGTACACCACGCATGGGCACGACGGCCTCCTGACGCCGAAGGGTGACGACGTCGACAACGATCGCACGGTGGCCGTGCTGGCGAAGATGGCCGTGCTGCATGCCCGTGCTGGAGTGGACCTGGTTGCTCCCAGCGACATGATGGACGGGCGGGTCGGTGCGCTTCGTACGGCCCTCGATGGCGCGGGTTTCACGGGAACCGGAATACTGGCCTATTCCGCCAAGTTCGCTTCCGCGTACTACGGTCCTTTCCGCGAGGCGGTCGGGAGCGCAAAGGCTGCGGGCACGAAGCTGCTCGGCAAGTCGACCTATCAGCTCGATCCGGCCAACCGACGCGAGGCGCTGGCGGAAACCTTCCTGGATTCGGCGGAGCATGCGGACATTCTCATGGTCAAGCCGGCCGGACCGTACCTCGACATCATCCGCGAAGTGCGGAACGCGAGCGACAGGCCGATCGCTGCCTACCAGGTGTCCGGCGAGTATTCGCAGATCCACGCGGCGGCGAGGCTCGGCTGGCTCGATCTCGCGGCCACACG
The DNA here is from genome assembly GCA_038144975.1 of Candidatus Salsuginivita brisbanensis. Lineage (GTDB taxonomy): Bacteria > Verrucomicrobiota > Verrucomicrobiia > Opitutales > Opitutaceae > Salsuginivita > Salsuginivita brisbanensis. The sequence goes on from JAYQOU010000002.1 coordinate 102,791, forward strand.
CCACGAGTCCCTGCTTGCCATCAAGCGCGCGGGCGCGGACATGATCCTCACCTATTTTGCCCGCGACATGGCGCAGGCCCTCGGTTGAACACAGGAATCCATCGCATGAACGAGTCCGACAACGCGCCTGAGAACACACGCTCCAGACCGAAACTCAGCGTCGGTCGCATGATCGTGATCGGATTGTTCGGGCTCCTCTGCCTCGGGTTCGCGTTCCGGCTGGTCCAGTATGGCATTAGCTGGATCTCGGGCAGGGAATCGGCGGACCTCAATTACGGGGCGCTGACGGTTTGGTCGCTCATCTACACCGTTGTCTGCGCCGGAATCGCCGCGCTTGCCTGGTGGATGCCGGCCGAGGAAGAGGCGGATTGATTCGGCTTCCAGGCAAGAGCACCTCATGAATTTTCAGGAGCCCCAGGTAGCCGTTTCCGTCCGCGACATCGTTGGATTCATTGCTTGCGCAGCAATCGACCTGTTGATCGCTGTCGGCATGTACGCCGTGGCCCCCGAGGGTATCGGGCGGGCGATCGGTGTGGCATTTGCGCTGGCCCTACTCCCATTACCGGTGGTCGTCGCCTATGTGATGCGTCGCCGGAAGCGGGTAAAGGTCTGACCAACCGCTGAGGCCAACGCTGCTGGCGGCGTGGAGAATCGACCTGCCGACTGCGATTATCAGAACGGCGACCGGGCGACCTGGAGCGAATCGCCAGGCATCAGCCGACGGTCCTCTCCCGGGTTGCGCATGGCGAGCCGGATGTCGATCGCGTAGGCTTGGCCTTCGCGGCTCAGCGTCACCGCGGTCTCGCGAGCGTAGAGCGTGAAGCCCCCGGCTGCCTGGATGGCCTTGGCTGCCGTGAGGTCTGGCGTCCAGATGATGCGTCCCGGGCTCGCCACCTCACCGCCAACATACACGTAGCGCTCAGTGACCCGGACCGAGGCGGTGACGGCGGTGTAAATGCGCATCGCGATGTAGGTTTCGCGGATCCTTTGCGAGAGCTCGGCCGTGCTGGCTCCGGCTGCCTGCACGTTGCCGATATAGGGCAGGGTTATCAGCCCCTGTTCGTCGATCTGGATGGAATTGCTCGACGCATCGGGGATGCCCTGAAGGGCGATCTCGAGTGAGTCTCCCGGGCGCAGCACCGCGGACGAGGACGTTTCGGGAATCATGGGATTCGATTCCGTGCTCGGTCCCACGGTCGCGCAGGCCGCGAGCAGGAGGCAGGACGCGAGTAGTGCTGAAAATGCGGGCCGGATCATGGCAGGGGCAGCTCGGTGGTGCCTCATCAGGCAGCCTGACTACAGCAATCCCAGCCGGGTGGCAATGTCACCGTTTGCCCCGGGAACGGCGCTTGGGCTTCTCGTCCCCGTCATCCGCCTCGTCCTCATCGTCGTCGTCGGAATCGCCGCCTAAACCCTCGCCCTTCTCTTCCTTCTCCTCGCCGTACTCTTCCTCATCCTCGTCCCACTTCAGGGATTCATCGTTCTTGAGCTTTTCCTCCTCATCCTCGTCCAGTTCCGGCAGGTCGTCCTCGTCATCGGCGGCCGCTGAGGGCTTTTCGTGCTCCTCGCCGTCTGCGTCGTAGCCGGCGGGCATGTAGTCCAGGATCGTGGTAAGCTCCTCGAAGGTATGGATGGCCTTCCCCTCGATGAAATTCGTGTTCTGGTCCTCGCGAATCTCGTCCTCGACTTCGTCGACCGTGAGCTTCGAGTCGAAGTCGAACAGGTCGTTGAGCAGCTTGACGCGGCACCTTGTGATGTGATCCAGGAGGTCGGCGTACGGGCCGTTCTCCTCGTCAAGGATGTCGGGAAGGGCAAACAGCTTCTCGTCGGAATCCGTCAGGGATTCCTTCACCCGCTTCAGGCGGACCTTGCCGGTGCCGAGATCCTTCTCGATCCGGAACGGGATGAACGCCGACTCGAATATGTCCTGGTCGAAGCCGTAGTCGCGGAGCGGCTCCACGAGGTCGATGAGGTGGGCGACCTGCCGCGGATCGATGATGCTGAGGCCGTCGACATCCCAGCGCACCGGGTCGCTGACCTCGATCACCCACCAGTTGTGATCTGCGCCGATGCGCACTGTGCACCATTCGAGTGTCGTGGAGGTCTTGGCCATTGGGGATCGTTGGTGTGTCAGGAGAAAACCGGCGAAATCCCGGAGTCAAATCGCTATCGCGAAAATCCGCGTGCGACCCGATTCCGGGCCCGCCGGGCCGGAATTTGGGCGCAGCGTGCTAGGCGAGTCACAAAGAACAAGCCCAAAAGATGGCCGGGGACTCCTCCCGGGTGCCGCTGGGGCGGGAGGGCGGCGCCCTTGATTTTTGATCTCGGGAATCCAGTGTCGCGGCCATGGACTCCCTCTATGCCGGAATCGTCCGGCCGCTGCTCTTCCGGCTCGATTCCGAGCGCGCACACGAGCTGGGAGTCGATGCCATGGCCGTGCTCGGCTCCATACCGCCGGTGCGGCGGCTCCTCGAGTGGCGTGCACGGCTGCCTGCGGACCGATCGACCCCGATCCGCGCGTTTGGACTCGAGTTTCCGAACGCGGTGGGACTTGCAGCCGGATTCGACAAGAATGCGCGCTCCTGGCCGGCGGCCGCTGCGCTCGGCTTCGGGCATGTGGAGGTCGGGACGGTCACTGCCCTCGCGCAGCCGGGCAACCCCAAGCCGAGGATGTTCCGCTTTCCGGAGGAGGAAGCGCTGATAAACCGAATGGGGTTCAACAACGAGGGTGCCGTCGCGGTCGCATCGAGGCTTTCCCGGCAACCCCCGCCCGGTCGGCGCTCGATTCCCCTCGGCATCAACCTAGGCAAGTCGAAGGTCACGGACATTGACCGGGCCACTGCCGACTACCTCGACAGCTTTCGCCTGCTCGCGCCTCACGCAGATTACCTCGTCCTCAACGTATCGAGCCCGAACACGCCCGGGCTGCGCCAGCTACAGGATGAGACCCGCCTTCGGGAACTGTTGCGGGCGATCACGGAGGCAAATCGATCGGCTGCCGAGTCCGCCGGCGGGCGACGCGTCCCAATCCTGCTCAAGATCGCGCCGGACCTTTCGTTTCCCCAGGTCGACTCGGTGCTCGGCGTGATCGACGCCTTTGACCTCGACGGGCTCATCGCGACGAACACCACGCTCGCCCGGCCGGGGCCGTTCGCATCGGCGGACGTCGAGGGCGGATTGAGCGGTCGTCCCCTGCGGGTCCGCTCCACGGCGATCGTGAACTATGCAGCGAGGGCCACCTCTTGGCGCCTTCCGATCATTGGAGTCGGCGGGATCCTCGACCCGGAATCCGCAGCCGAGAAACTCGATGCCGGTGCGACGCTGGTGCAGGTCTACACTGGAATGGTCTATCGCGGACCATTCTTCGCGCGGCACCTGGCCCGGGCGCTGGCCGACCGGCAGCGGTGGTGATTGCGGGATGTGGACTGTGGATTGCGGAATATTAAATCCGCAGTCAAATGACCCAGTCGCCGGCGTCCTCGATCATCGTCTCCTTCTTCTGACGCGCTCGCACGATCAGGCTCTCGCCCTTGTAGTAGGCGATGCTGCCGGGGGGGACGGATTCGAGCAGCCACACGTTCGCCCCGATCACGGAATTGGCGCCGACCCGCGTCGAGCCCCCGAGGATGGTCGTATGCGAATAGATGGTCACATGGTCCTCGATGTCGGGATGGCGCTTGATTCCCTTCACGGGATTTCCCTCCTCGTCGACCTCGAAGGACTTCGCGCCGAGGGTCACGCCTTGGTACAGCTTCACATGTCTGCCGATCGTCGTGGTCTCTCCGATCACGACACCGGTGCAGTGGTCGATGAAGAAGTGGTCGCCGATCTGTGCGCCCGGGTGGATGTCGGTGCCGGTCCTTTCATGTCCGTATTCCGTGAGCATGCGCGGCAGCAGGGGAACCCCGAGCGAGTAGAGCACATGGGCGATCCGCTGGAGCGAGATCACGAGCACACACGGGTAGGCGAGGATGATCTCCTCGATGCTGCGCGCGGCCGGGTCGCCATGATAGGCGGCGGTGACATCCGTGCGGACCAGCTTTCGCAGGTCCGGAAAGTGCTCCAGCAGGGTTGCGGAAGCCGCGGCCGCGCGCTTTGCCGGATCGGGTTCCTGTGCAAAACGGAGGCACTTCACGACCTCTGCAACGAGGCGCTTCTCGATGCGACGCAGCAGGGTGTCGACTAGGTCCGGGACATCCCGCCGCGTGATGGGCTTCGCCTCAAAGTACCCCGGGAAGAGCAGGTGCATGAAATCCTGCGCGAGCACCTGAACGGACTCCTGTGACGGCAGGTTGACGCCGTCGAGGTGGTTAATTCCGCCATGTTCCTCGTAGGACGCCATCAGGGCGGCCTTGATCGCTTTGTGTTGCATGGCTGGCGGAAAAGCGAAGCGTCGGCCACCCCTCCCGGAGCGTCAAAACCCAATTTGGAAACCGGGGCGGCGTTCGTGTCATCGGGCAACGATCCAATGCTGAAATTGGGATCCCATGCGCGCGCCTTCCGGCTTCCCACATTGGGAAACTCCGTCCGGCTCCCGTTCCCCACCTGATTTGGGCTTTACAGGGTATCCGGGGTGAATCTTAGTCCGCTTTCCTCCGACAGGAGACGCTCAGGTGGTGGAATTGGTAGACACACACGTTTGAGGGGCGTGTGCCGCAAGGCGTAAGGGTTCGAGTCCCTTCCTGAGCACCATCCTTCGCCCTTCGACAGGCTAAGGGCTACGGATGGCACGCCATCCCGCGGTCGCGGGACTTCCGCCGTCGCCCGTTGGGCTATGGCGGACAAGACGGATGGCACGCCGTTAGTTGCCTGTGGCCGGTAGCCGGCGGCCGAACCGGCGTTGGTAGGGCAGCTTGTCCCCAAGCTGCCGTCCGACTACCCGGCCCCGGAGCGTTGGGGATTCTGCCGCATGGCAGAACGCCCTACCCGGTGCCGTGGACGAAGAGTGGGGGCCTCCATCCCCCCCCCGGGGGGCTTCTCTATCAGTCAGGTTGTCAGGTAGGAACCCGGGATCCCGTTGCCTGTCGTACCGGGAAATCGCTTGCGTCACCCTTGCCCGGGTAAAGACTGCTGGCGACCGTCACCGCTTTGACCGGCGGTGCCCCAGGCAAAACCCGCGCGGCCCCGAGCCGCTTTTCAGACTACTTCATGGACGATAATGCTCCGCAGGAGAACCCTTCATCGGGTTTGACGAAGATCGATTTGTCTCAACTTCAGGGTTTCAGCTTTGGAACCCAGTGGACCCAGGACAAGGACCAGGGTCGCGACTCCGGGCACGGAGGCGAACAGCGCCGCCACCGCGACGACGGCGGTCCGGAGCGCCGCGACCGGAGGGGCTTCAAGAAGCCTGCCGGGGGTGCATTCCGCGAAGGAGATGCCGGGCAGGAACGACGTCCGGGCCAACCGAGGCGCGAATCCGCAGGCGGAAGGACCGCGGACAGGGATGGGCGTCCCACACACAGGGGTGGCCCGCGTCGGGATGGTTTCCGAGGGCAGCGTCACGCTGAGCCGCGGATTCCGTACGAGAGTCCCTATTTTCAAGCGACGTTCTATCCGGAGGACTCCAGCTTCGACACCCTCGCGAAGACGGTGCGTGCATCCTGCCGCACCATCGAGCTCTTCGAGATCGCCAAGACGGTGGTCGCAAAGCCCGAACGATTCGTGGTCGTACTGCAGCGTAAGCCACAGGCGGGCGGCGGGGGCGAAAGCGCAGGCGGCAAGCCGGAGCCGATCGCGATCTCGGTTCCGGATGGGCTGCCGTTCGAGTCCGAGGATGCTGCCGTCGCCCACGTGGTTTCGAAGCATCTCGATAAGTTCTTCGACATTGCCGAGGTCGAGGTGGAGCCGCCCAAGGGGAATTTCCAGGTCGTCAACCGCTGCGGCGTAACCGGCGAGCTTCTCGGCCCGCCGAATTATCACCGCTACACGCAGCTAATGCAGCAGCACCACGCTGCGAAGGTGGGTCGGATGTCCTTCGACACCTATCGATCCAAGATCGAGACCCTGCGTGACCCCGAGGCCATCGCCGCATGGCTCGAGAAGATGAAGAAGGCCACGCGCTACACTTGGAAGACCGCGGCTTCTCCTCAGGCCGCTGCGGCAACGGCATCCGATGTCGCAACAGAGGCGCCGCCGGCATCTGAAACGCCTCCGGTGGCAGAAATTTCTCCGGCGGCCGAACAGTCTCCGCAGCCGGCGGAGCCATCGGTCGACGCACCGACCGAAGCGACTGCGCCGGCGCCGGACGCGGCACCTGCCGAGGCTGCCGCATCCCCTGCGCCGGAAGCAGCATCTGAACCCCAGGCCCCGGCCGCTGAGCCGGCCGGTTCCGAAGCGCCGTTTTTCGACGCACGCCACGAGGCGCGCGCCTACCTGCTTTCCAATTCACGCGGACGGGTGGTGCGATTGGTCGAGCAGGCGCGCATGCATGGCAAGCTGCTCGAGCAGCTTCCTCCCGGTGAGATCCATCGTACGATCCAGGGCACGCTCGAGAGACAGCGGCGATTCCCGCTCGACACTGCCAACGCGCTCAGGGGCCGACTTCGCCGCGAGGGGTTCACCATCTTCAAGAAGGGAGCGAAGGGCATCAGCTATGTCTGCGCGGTGAAGCGGCGCTTCCGGGTGCCCGGCCAGGTCTTCTCCGACAGCATTGCCTCCCTCATCGCATTCATCGAGGCGCACCCGAACATCAAGGCCGGCGAACTTCCGGAGAAGTTCCTGAACCTGGCCCCTGTAGCCGCGCCCGAGGCGGCGCCGACTGAGGGAGACGCTTCTTCGGCTCCCCAGGCCGAGTCGGTCACGCTTTCGCCGGAGCATAGGGAGCAGCTGACGCGGCTCCAGGGCGACCTGCGCTGGCTGGTGCACGAAGGATACGTCACGGAGTTCATTGACGGCGGACTGTACGCGCCGCCGGTCATGGTCGAGGCGCGCAAGCGCGAGATCGACTCGGGCGAGAACGACACCGAGAATTTCCCTGAGGCCAAGTCCGAGGAACCTGCGAGCGAATCGGAGGAGACGCAGGAAACCGCGGTCGAGGAGGCATCGGAACACGTCAAGCCTGCCGATGTGGAGTCTCCGGAGCCCGGTGGCGATGCGCCACCGCCGGAAGCGCCAATCGCAGATACCGGGCAGCCGGCGGAGCAGGAAAAGCCCGCCTAAAACGGCGCGAGGCAGGCCGCAGTTGGGGGGCCAATCCCGGAAGTGCGGCACAATCGGGCGGATATTTCATGGATATTCATGAAGTATCCGGACTAGCGTTCGCTCACCTTGGCCGAGCCTTCGCCGACGATCGCCTATATCTTTACGACGTTTCCGAAGTCGACGGAGACCTTTCTCCAGCGCGAGGTCAGCGCGCTGCTCTCCCGGGGGGCACGCCTTCGGCTCTACTCGCTGTGGGGCGGGGGTGGCAGTTTTCGCGGCTGCCGTGTCGAGCCCTTCCCAAAGTGGAGGCTCATCGCGCTCCTCTGGCGCATCCCGATCGAATCGGCCAGGCGCCCCGAAGTGCTCGGGGATCTCCTGCGCGGGCTCGCATCCCGCAGGCCGCCATCGTGGTTGAACTTCTGGGAGAACATGCTGGGCGCCGGTTTTGCCTGCATTGAAGCCGGTCCGTTTCGCCTCGATCCGCCCGATCTCGTGCACGCGGCCTGGGGTGGCGGGCCGGCGACGGCCGCCTGGCTGCTCTGGCGGTTCAACGGCCATCGCTACAGCGCGGCAGCCCACGCGTACGACCTTTATGAACATGGTGGCGACTGGTGGCTCGACGAGAAGCTGCGTCCGGCATGTTTCGTCCACACGTCGACCGAAATGGCCAGGAGGACGCTGATCGACCGGGGACACGACGCGACGCGAGTCCATGTCGTGCGGCGGGGACTCGATCGGCTGCCCCGCTTGAAGCGGCTGAGGGCTTCCCGTGATCCCCTGCGGCTGGTCACGATCGCGCGCCTGGTGGAGAAGAAGGGACTCGATCGACTGCTGGGTATTCATTCAGCGCTTGTCCGGGAGGGTGTGCGTTTCGAGGCGCGGCTGGTCGGCGACGGTCCGATGCGTGAAGCTCTCGAGCGCGATGCGGCAAGGCGGGGACTGCTGGCAAATGTCACCTTCACCGGGCACCTGGATTCTCCACAGGTCTGGGAGCAGCTCGATTGGGCCGACGTCCTTCTCCATACCGGCGTCGTCGCCCCCAGCGGCGACCCGGCCGGCCAGCCCAACGTCCTTCCGGAGGCGATGGCTGCGGGCGTTCTCGTCGTGACCTCGCCCACCGCCGGTACGACGGAGGCGGTCACGGATGGCGAATCCGGCATTGTCCTGCCGGTCGACGACCCGGCCGCATGGGTGGCGGCGCTGCGGCGCCTCTCGGGCGACGATGTTTTCGCCCAGCGCCTGCGCGCCAGCGCGCGCCGGTGGACGGAGCAGCACTATGATGCGCACCGCAACGTCGCCGTGCTCCACCGGCTTTTCGTCGACGCATGCTCATTGGGCAATGGAGAACCGGCACTGGCCGTTTCGCGGACCGAGGGGAATTCACATCCATGATCTGCATCGACGTCACGAAGACCGGACGCGCGGGGCACCGCTCGGGACTGACGCGGGTCACGACGCGCCTGAGGGAGGAACTTGGCGGCAAGGCGATACCTGTAGAATGGACCGGGGCCGGTTTCGATCCGGTGCCGGGCAGGGGAGACTGGCTTGTCACGGCTGAGCTGTTTTCCGAGCCGGAGCGCCCGGGAATGCGGGACTTCCTCGGAGAACGTGCCTGCATGGCGGCGTCTATCTTTCACGATGCGATTCCGCTGCGCCATCCGCATATCACCTGGCCGCAGAGCGTGGCGCGCCACCCCGATTACCTGGGCCTGCTGGCGCGATTCGACCGAATCCTCGCCGTCTCCGAGGCGAGTCGAAGGGACCTTCTGGGCTTCTGGCGCTTCCAGGACATCGCCCCCGTTCCTCCTGTGTCGGTGCTCCCGCTCGGCGCCGATTTTAACCGGCAGGCGCGTCGCTCGGTCACTCCCGGCGAAGGTGTGCCGCTCGTGCTTTGCGTTGGCATCCTTGAGCCCCGCAAGAACCAGGGTTTCCTGGTCGAGGTGTGCGAGTCGCTCTGGGCCGCGGGATTCAGGTTCGAACTGCACCTCGTGGGGAGGATCAATCCGCATTTCGGCCGACCGATCGCCGATCGGATCCGCAGCCTTCGTGCGGCGGGTCGACCGATCCATCATCATGTCGCGCCCGGCGACGCGGCTCTCGAGAAGCTGTATGCGCAGGCGACCTGCACCGTGTTTCCGACAATCGCGGAAGGATGCGGACTGCCGCTGCTCGAATCGCTTTGGATGGGAGTCCCCTGCCTGTGCAGCGATCTTCCCGTGCTGCGCGAACAGGCTGACGGAGGCGGCTGCACCCCGATTCCTGTCGGGGACGCGCCCGCCTGGGCCGAAGCGCTCCGGAATGTGCTGTCGCGGAATTCCGTCGAGTCGACCCGGCTGCGCGAGGCTATCGCGTCTCGCCCGCTTCCGAGCTGGGCCGATTCCGCTGCCGCCCTCGCGAGGGAGCTTGAGATGGCTGTGGCAGGGACCGGGCCCTGACGAATTGGCTGGAGCAGGTGGCCGATTGGGAGTCGCCTATGGATGTCGGCATGCCTTCTCTCCAAACCGTACTTGCCGCCGTCGCGGAATCGCCGGGCATCCTCGAGTACCCCCTGATTCCATTTGGCGACCGGGCGCTGACGCTGCTGGGAATCCTGAAGTTTGTCAGCTGGGTCGTCGGGATCCTGGTCGCCAATGCGCTGTTGCGGCGGGTGGTCGTGCAGCGCCTGCTCAACCGCACCCATTTCGAGCCGGGCCTGAAGTTTTCGATCACGAAGATCGTCGGCTATGTGTTCGTGACGCTCGGGTTCTACGTCGCCCTCATCGTCAATGGCGTCGACTTGAGCTCCCTCGCCGTAGTGGCGGGTGCGCTCGGCCTCGGCGTCGGCTTCGGCCTCCAGAACATCGTCGCGAACTTCATCAGCGGCCTGGTCCTGCTTGCCGAGCGTCCTGTCGCCGTCGGCGATCGCATCGAGGTCGCGGGCGTCGCGGGCAACGTTACCCGGATCAACCTGCGAAGCACGACGGTCGTGACCAACGACAACATCTCGATCATCGTGCCCAACTCGGACCTGACCTCGCGCCCGGTCACGAACTGGAGCCACGGGGACGCCAAGGTCCGCGTTCGCCTGCCTGTCGGCGTCGCCTACGGTTCGGATGTTGAGCGGGTCAGGAGCCTGCTGCTCGAGGTGGCCTCGGCTCACCCGCAGGTTCTCGCGAATCCGGCCTCGACGGTCTATTTCGACTCGTTCGGGGAGAGCTCACTCAATTTCGAACTCGCGGTCTGGACCGAGGCGATGAGCCGCAATCCACGCCGGTTTCGCAGCGACTTGAATTTCGCGGTCGAGCACAGCCTTCGCGAGGCCGGGATCGAAATCCCGTTCCCGCAGCGAGTGGTTCATATGCGTCCGAAGGATTGACATTCTGCGCTCGCATCCGATTTGGGGCGGCGGAGAGGATCGAACCATGACACTCGAGATGATCATCGTCATCGCGGTGGTCCTCGCGACGTTCGCGGTGATCCTCTCGGAGAAGATGCGGCCCGAGCTTGCGACGCTGATGGGCTGCTGTGTGCTGCTGGCGCTGCGGGTGCTGTCGGCGGGCGACCTGTTCCCGGTCTTCGGCAACGAGGCGATCATCACTGTCGGCGCGATGTTCGTGCTCAGTGCCGCGCTCGAGCGCACGGGGATGATCGAGTCCGCGGCGCGCCTGCTTCGAGCGCTCCCTGTCCGGAATGAGCTTTTCGTGCTCCTTGTGCTCCTGCCTCCCGTGCTGGCGATGTCTGCGTTCATCAACAACACGCCGGTCGTGGTCGTTTGCCTTCCCCTTCTCGTGACGCTGGCTCGTGCGCGCGGGTTCGCAGCCTCCAAGCTCCTCATGCCGCTGTCGTTCGCCTCCATTCTCGGCGGCTCCACCACGCTCATCGGCACCTCGACGAACCTTGTAGCAAGCGCGGCCGGGCAGCGCCTCGGCCTCGAGCCGATCGGCATGTTCGAGCTCACGCCGCTCGCGCTGCTGCTGGCGGCGGTCGGCCTGGCGGTGCTGTTCATATTCGGCCCGCGGTTGCTTCCCCGCCGCGAGACGGTGACGTCGCTGCTCGATTCGCAATCCGAGCGCCAGTACCTGACGGAGGCCTTTGTGCCGGCGGGATCGGCCCTGGTCGGGCGAACCGCAAAGGAATCGCTGGGGGCCACGCTTGGCCGTGGCCGCGTGATCGAACTGGTGAGGCACGGAAGGGTCATGCCCGGCGATGCTTCCCGCATTCCGCTCGAAAGCGGCGACCGGCTTCGGGTGAGCGTCGAGGCCGGGAACGTTCCCCTGCTGAAGGAACGGCGGGGGCTCGAGGTCGCCGGGGCCGCCGACCTGGCGGTTGGGGAAACCGAGCTTAACCGGCGGATCGAGTGTATCGTGGCCCCGCTGTCGGGCCTAATCAATCACACGCTCGCCGAGGCGGACCTGCGCGCGAGGTTCGGGGTGATCGTCCTGGCCATCCATCGTCGTGGACACTACCTGCCGGGCAATCCGGTCGAGATTCCGCTGCAGGCGGGCGATGTACTCCTCATCGAGGCGAACGATCTTGCGGTTGAGCGCCTCCAGCAGGGCGACGACCTCCTGGTCCTCGCGGGCGTGCAGCAGGTGCCCCGCAAGCACAAGAGGTGGATCGCGGTGGCTGCGCTGGTTGGTGTCGTGGTCCTCGGGGCACTGCAGGTGTTGCCCATCGCCGTGGCGGCCCTGATCGGCGTGATCGTCGTGATCACGGCGGGTTGCGTGGACGCGGAGGAGGCTTATCGCGCGATCGACTGGCCGAGCCTGTTCCTGATTGCCGGATCGCTTGCGCTGGGAGTCGCGCTGGAGAAGACGCAGGCGGCGGAAGTGATCGCCCGCGGCTTTGTCACCCAAGTTGCGCCCTTCGGGCCGTGGGTCACCCTGAGCCTGGTCGTGCTGGCGGCGTCGCTGCTCACGAATTTCCTGTCGAACAATGCCGTGGCGGCCCTCCTGGTGCCCCTTGCCGTCGAGAGTGCGATCCTGCTGAACGCCAATCCGAGGGCATTCCTCGTGGCGGTCGCGATCGGGGCGTCAGCGTGCTTCGCGACACCGATCGGCTACCAGACCAACACGCTGGTCTTCGGCGCGGGAGGCTATCGATTCGGCGACTTTCTTCGCCTCGGCCTGCCCATAAACATCCTGCACTGGATGCTCGCCTCGCTGTTGATTCCGCTGTTCTGGCCGCTCTGAGGCGAGCGGGACCGGCTATCCGGTCTTCGGTGGCGGCGTCGGCGCCTCGATTTCGGGTCCGAGCCGGTAACCGACTCCCCGGATCGTGTGGATGAGTTTATCCTCGGAGTCCCCGTCGATCTTGCGGCGCAGGCGCATCATCTGGACGTCGATGACGTTGTCGAGGGAGGTGAACCTGTGCGCCTGCTTCCAAACGTCGCGCTCAAGCATCTCGCGCGTCACGATCTGGCCCTGGAATCGCAGCATGTATTCCAGCAGGTCGAGTTCCCTCGGCGACAGGGGTATGTCGACTCCACTTCGCGTGGCGGTCCTTGCCCGGGTGTCGACCTGGAGGTTGCCGCATCGGAGGAATTCCCCCGTGGTCATCAGCGGTCGGCGAAGGAGTGCCCGGCAGCGGGCCACGAGTTCGGAAACGGCGAACGGCTTGGTGAGGTAGTCGTCAGCGCCTCCTTCGAGGCCGGCGATGCGGTCCTCGAGGCCGTCGCGGGCCGTGACCATGAGTACCGGAACCTGGGCGCCTCTAGCGCGTATGTGGTCGAGCAGTTCGACTCCGCTCCGGCCCGGGAGCATCCAGTCGAGGACCACGAGTCCGTACGCGTCCTTTTCAAGCAAGGCGAGCATCTCGCTTCCCCGGGAGGCCTCGCCGACTTCCCAGCCCTCAATCCTGAGGGCTTCCGCGATGGAGGCACGCGTCTTGGGCTCGTCCTCGACGATGAGGACACGCGGCGGGGGACCCGCGTCTGCTGCCGTGCTGGTCATGGGGCTGATTCTGGCTGACTGCTCGGAGCCCCCGCAAAACAAAAGTTCCAGCTTTGTCAGAGACGGCGCACCGCGTGGGCGATCGCCTCGCCGATCCGCTCGATCTGCTCGTCGGTGTGCATCGCGGAAACCGCGGTGCGTATGAGGTCCTTGCCGGGCGGTACCGCTGGGGCGATCGACATGACCGTGAAGATGCCCCGATCCAGCAGCGAGCGCCAGACGGTGTAGACGCGCTCCTTCGATCCGAGAACGATCGGGACGGCGGGCGTCTCGCTGTCCCAGGTATCCAGGCCGAGTCCTTTGAGGATCGCGTGGTATTTCCGGGTGTTACTCCAGAGGTGCTCGAGATGCTGGGGTTCGGTCTGGATCACCTCGAGCGCGGCCAGCGCGACAGCCGCCTGGCCCGGGCTGATGGCGGCGCTGAAGATGGTCTGCTTCGACTGGGTCCGCAGGTATTCGATCACTTCGCTCGAGCCCGCGACGAATCCGCCGGTGCTTGCCAGTGACTTCGAAAGGCTGCCGCAAAGGACATCGATGCGGTCGTTCATGCCGAAGTGGTCGACGGTTCCACGGCCCTGGTGGCCGAGGACGCCAAACCCGTGGGCGTCGTCCAGCACGGTGAAGCAGCCCGCCGGCTCGGCGATCTCCATGATCTCGGGCAGCCGGCAGAGATGACCCTCCATCGAATAGACGCCCTCGATGACCAGCAGCTTCGGGACGGACGAATCCACGTTTGCGATCACATTCCGGAGATCGTCGGGATTGTTGTGGGAGAAGCGCTCGACGGTGGCCATCGAGAGTCGAATCCCGTCCCAGAGGCAGGAGTGGATGTTTTTGTCCGCGAGTACGATGTCGCCCTTTTGCGCGAAGGAGGCGACGGCGGACATGCAGGAAAGGTAGCCGGCGGAATGCACGTGGCAGGCCTCTCTCCCGAGGAACGAAGCCAGGCGGGCCTCAAGCTCCTGATGGTAGGTTCGGGAGCCGTTCGAGGGCCGGGCACCGGTGGTGCTGGTGCCCCACTTTAGCATCGCCGCGCGTCCCGCCTCGATGACCTTCGGGTGGTAGGAAAGGCCGAGGTAATCGTTGCTCGAGAGCATGATCATCTCCCGTCCGTCCAGCCGGATGGTGGTCCCGGCCTGGGCCTCGATGGCGTGGTAATACGGCGCGTATTTCAGCCGCATGCGTGTCGCATGGTCGTCGCGGCAGCGCGCGAGGATCGGACTGCGAAGCTTGGTGAAAAGTGAGAACGCCATGGAGCGGCGGAGACTGGTTTGGCCGGGGGCTGGAGGCAAACGGAAAGGCACGCCGGAACTGAACACGGCCCCCACAGGAATGACCGGGTATCCGGCCGGCTCGGCAGTCTGTTACAGTGTGCGCATCCAGGAAATGAGCCCGTCCGCGTACTCCGCCCAGGTCCTGAACGTGCGGGTGCGGGCCTCTGCGGCGAGTGCCTCGATCCTGGAACGATTTGAGATCAACGAGCGCATGGCCGCGGCAATGCCGGCCGAATCGGGCGGATCGACCGTGATGCAGCCGCCTCCCTTCGCGGACTCCCCGGTCGCCCCGCGGGCGGAGCAGATGCAGGGCCGTCCCCGCGAGAGGCTCTCGATCACCGGCAATCCGAATCCCTCGAGCACCGAGGGGTAAACCGTGAAAGTGCTTTCCCGGTATGCCTGTTCCACGGCACGTTCCCCGAGCGCACCGTCATGCCGCAGGGGCCTGCCGAGGTCCTGGAGTTCCCGCAGCCTGGCGGCTGCCTCGAGGCCGGTCTCCCGCTGGACCATGCCCACAATCCGCAGCTCGAAATCCAGGCCTTCCCGCCAGAGCGCTTCCGCGGCGTCTAGCAGGGCGACGTGGTTCTTTCTTCCCTCGATGGTCCCGACGGAGAGGACGGTCGGCACGCCCTGGGGTATTGGCGAAGGCTCCGTGGGTGCGGGGTCCACCCCAAGGCCGATCGTCTCGATGGCCGGCCGTCGCTTCTCCCCGAGCCAGTCCCACCATTCCTCGAGCATGCCGCGCGAGGCGGATGAAGTCGCGGCGATGCCGTCGAATTCCAGCAGCTCCCTGAGGTAGGCCGGCTTTCTGGCAACCGTCTTCCTCGGGCTTATCGCGGGAAGCTTGAGCGCAATCGCGTCATGAAACACCGCGATGCTGGGTCCCCTGGTGGCGCTGAGGAGGGACGGCAACGCTGCCCCGACCTTGGGAGAGAAGATCTCCGGCACGAGCAGGCCGCCCGAAAGCTGTTCGGCCGACAGCCGCACGGGCTTCGCGGCGCTGCCGCCGAGCAGCGCGCTGATTCGTCCGCGGATGCGTGTGGCGGTCCGCCAGCGTGCTCCCCTTCGTTCCGAGGCGGCGGCGGTCGGCTCGAGAGTCGCGCGTTCCGTCGCGTCCAGGGCCCGCCAGGCCCGGAGGAACGGATCGTGGCAGATGGGAAGGGCGCGCTTACCGAGCGCCGCGTGCAGCGAACGGGCGACCCGCTGGACGCCGGTCCGGGCGGTTGTGTGGCTGGTATGGGTAAGGTCCAGCAGGAGCGGTGCGGTCATGGGCCGACCAGTGGAGCCAGCAGTTTGCGGAGACCCGAGTCGAGCAGGTGATCGCCGTCGTAGAAGTCGGCGGCTTCGACCCCTGCGACCTCTGGATCGTAGGATCCGATCACATTCACGCCGGGCACGCCGACGAACATCTCGCGGGTGCGCGCCTCGATCTCGCGAAGGCGGTTCTCGGGCAGGGCCGTAATACGCCCATAGATCTCCGGATGGTATGGCGACAAGACCAGCCACACGGCTCCACCGTCACGGGCATTTTCGCGGACCCAGGCCTCGAAATACCTCCAGAGATTCTGGTCCATGTTCGGATAGGTTCCATAGCGATGCCGGTCGGTATTCGTGGCGAACTGGCGCACCGCGAGAGCACGCACGGCTTCCGGGCGCACGACAGTCTGGTCTGGGGGTGGTCGAAACGAACCGTCTGCAAGCAGGAGGGTCGCCGATGTCTCCCCGGGCACGGCGATATACGTGGTGCGGGCGACTTCGTTGACCCAGCCGTCGAGGCGGGCAACCAGCGGCTCTATGCTGAAACGCTCGACGGACTGGCGCCGTGAATGCTGCTCGAGGATATCGCTGAAGATCTGTTCCGGGGCAGGGTTCATCGAGTCCGCAAGGCGGGCCTCGATGCGCCTGGCGTCGTCCGGCCGCTCCCGCCAGGAGCCGAACTCGGCACCGATGTCGAAGATCCACGGGTCGAGGAAGACCAGGTGGTTTGCGGGGCGCAGTCCCCGGGACTCGAGGATCTCGCTGATCACGAGGTGATCGACCAGCGCGGCACCGGAAACCGAGAAGTTCAGCACGGACGGCCTTCCCAGCGCTTCGGCCCCGATCCTGAGGCTGTGGCTTGATCCGAACACTGCGAGTTCGGGTGCACTCCCGATCCGCTCGGCGATCTTCCAGCGGAGCGCTGGCTCGCTGACATTGCCCTCGAGGATCACGGCATTTCCCCGGGCCACCTGTGCGGCGAGCTTTCGCTCCATCACGTAGGCGTAGTGGTCGAATGCCGCCGGGGGCAGGCGCCCCTCCTCGAGCGCGAGCGAGACGGCCCCGATCCCCGCAAGCGCGGTTGCCAGGAAGACTGCCAGGATGGGGAGCGGGCGCATCGGCGGTGACGTCAGAACTGGTAGTAGAGGAAAGGGGACGTTCTTGCGAGCGTGGCGATCGCGAGCGCCAGCATCAGCCCGGCGACGACAAATCGGCCCCAGGCGAGTCTCGACGAGGCTGGTGCAAGCTCGCTGCCAATGCCCGATTCCCCGGCGACGACGTCCCGCGAGGTGACGCCGAAGAAGGCGAGCAGGCGCGGGCCGCGGAATGCGAAGAAGACGGCCAGCACGAGCACGATCAGCATGGTCGGCGTGGCGGTGATCGCTGGGAAGAGACCCCGGGGACGCACGAACGGCGCGAGGGACTCAACCCAGGTTGTCAATGAGACGGGAACCGTGATGCCGTTCAGGCCCGCGAGGCTCGCGGCGAACGATCGCGCCGTTTCCAGGTCGGGAGACCGGAACAGTGTCCAGCCCAGCACCACCGTGAGCACCGTGGTGGCCCGGGCCCAGAGCCGAGGAGTTGCGGGGGCGACGGCAGCGCTATGCCGCCTGCGCCAGGCATGGTTGATGCAGACAGCCGCGCCGTGCCAGGCGCCCCAGAGGATGAAAGTCCAGCCGGCACCATGCCAGAGGCCAGCAAGCAGCATGGTCAGGAAAACGTTCGTGAGGTGCCGGTGCCGGTTTCCCCCGAGCGGGATATAGACGTAGTCGCGCAGGAACGCAGAGAGCGTGATGTGCCAGCGGCGCCAGAAGTCGATGATGTTGCCTGCAGTATAGGGCGCCATGAAGTTGATCGGCAGGCGAAGGCCGAACATCAGGGCGAGCCCGATCGCCATGTGGGAGTAGCCAGCGAAATCGTTCAGCAGCTGCATGGAGTAGGCTGCCAGTGCGACCCAGGCCTCCTGGAAGCGGAGGTTGGTGCCTGCGGCCGCCAGGCCGAAACCCGTCTCCGCGATCGGGGCAATCGTGTCGGCGATGACGCACTTTTGAAACAGACCGGCCGAGAACACGGCGAGGCCGATGGCGAACCCGCGTGCGGTGACCGTTCCGAAGGTGCGTGCCCGGAGCTGCGGGATGAACTCCGTGTGGTGCACGATCGGGCCGGCGATCAGCTGCGGGAAGAACAGGACGAACAGGGTGTAATCGAGCGGGTTGATCGACGCCACACGGCCGCGGGCGATGTCGACTAAGAACGCGATCAGCTGGAAAGTGTAGAACGAGATGCCGAGCGGCAGCACGATGGTGCCGATGACGAAGGACGTTCCGGTGAGCGCGGCTGCGTTCTCGAGGAAGAAGTGGGCGTACTTGAAGTAGCCGAGCAGGCCGAGGTTCCAGACGATCCCCGCGACGAGCCACGCCTTGCGCGTGGAGCGCCGGGCCACGAGCATGGCCCGGGCGACGACATAATTGATCAATAGCGACGCGAGCAGCAGCGGCAGGTAGTACCCGTCCTCATGCCAGTCCCACCAGCCATAGTAGACGAGCGAGGCGAGCGACAGCAGTCCGGCGGCTGCGCGGCCGCCGGCGAACCGGACAACCAGCCGGAATCCCACCCAGGTCGCAGGGAGGAAAACGAAGAGGAATGCGGCCGAATTGAATAGCATGGATGTCGCTGCGCCGGCGGGTCAGGCGGCCGGTTCAAAGCGAATCGACCAGATTCGCCAGGCTGACCACGACTCATATCGCGGTCGCTTGTAGGATCGTGAAGGACGGGCGTCCGGCAGGACCAGTTCCAGGTTTGCCTCGGGCACGGCGTTCCAGAGGGCAGCGGGCACGGTGACCGCCAGGTCGTCGCGCACGTTGGCGTGGATCGTCCCGAGCGATTCGCCGTTGAACAGGACCTCGGCCCGCTGGTTGGTCTCCAGCGCCTTGTTCACGGCGACCGCCATGGCATCGAAGACCACGCGGATGTCGGCCTCCGCAGGCTCGGGCGAAAAACGGAAAAGCACGCGCTTCATGTCGGTATGGGCAAACTCGATGTTTCCCGTCGATATGCCGAATGCGGTGAACCGAAACGCGTTGCCTCCGCCCTGGAAGGTGATCGAGCTGCCTGAAGGGTCGATCGGCGCGGGGCCGGTGAAGAGGTCGAGGCGCGGGGTGATCGGGATGCCGTCATCGGATTGGGCAATCCACCAGACGCGAAGCGCATCGGTTTCCAACCCTTCCGCGTCCCCGAGATCGTGGCGGCTTCCGAACATGAATTCCCACCAGGGGGCCAGCCGGAAGGGCGTTCCGTCCCTCTGGAGCTGGAGTGCCACTGCGGCGGCCTCGGGCCAGAGTGCATGTTCGAAGGAGAGCACAAGCGGTCGGCCTGTCTCCGGAGCGGAGACCGATTGGACCGCAGCGTCGACTCCGTTGCGGATCGGTATGCCCGTCATCGCAGCCGTATCCAGTGGTGCGGGACGAAGAAACCATGCGGCGCCGACCGCTGCACAGAGGCAGGCGACCGGGGCGAGCCGGGCGGGTAGGCGCGTTTCGAGCGCCCTCGCCAAAAGCGCAATCGGGGGCACCAGCGCAAAGAGGTAGATGGCGTAGTAAAAGTATCCATTGAAGTGTGCCATCGGCCCGGCCTGGGCCAGGCCCCACAGGACGCTTCCGATGCAGGCGGCGGCGAGCAGGGTGTAGGCGGCCACCGAAAATCTGACCAGGTTGCCGTCGAGATGCGCTCGCAGCCTGTGGTACAGGAGCGGGCCGCCGACGAAGATGGCCGCCCAGAAAACGAGCCAGGGCGAATTGCGGGCGAGAAACAGGGTCGTCTGGGATCCGAAGACGGTGAACAGGTCCTCCTGGTCTCGGGTGGGTGTCCCGAAGGATGCCAGATAGAGAAACGACTGGAGCACTCCCTTGCTGTCGCCGGTGTTTGCGTAGAACCGGCCGATGATGGTGGCGACGTTGCCGCGGGACCCGAACACCATCAGGTCGATCACGACGGGAAGGCCGGTGACGACGGCGATCGCGGCCGTGATTGAGATGGGGGTCGTGTTGGCCCGCAGGAACTCGGCGATCCCGCGGCTGGGATGCTCGGCCCGAAGCCGAAAGAGCGCGAGCCCGCCCATCGCGGAGCCCAAGGCCACGACCATGAGCGGCTGGGCGACATGGCCGTGCAGCAGGAAGGCCGCCGCCACTGCTGCCGCCGGGAGGTGCCGAATGCGCCCTAGGGCGACCGAGGTGCCCGAGGCAAGCAGCAGCAGGAATGGCATCAGCAACACATGCGGCGGCCAGATGCTGATGAAGGGCTCCCTTCGGGGACCGAAGATCGCAACGGCGGCGAGGAGCAGCAGCGGGACGAACCAGCGACTCCCGACCAGGCTGCCCAGAATCGCGATCGCCGCTGAAAAGAAGGCGACCTGGAGAAGCATCCCTGCCAGCTGGTGGGCATTGCCGGGCGACGGCGACACGCCTAGCAGGTCGTGAAAGACCAGTTCCCCTGCAGCGTAGACGTAGAAGAAGGCCGGGCCGGGGTGGTTGAATTCGAAGCGCGAGTAGTTCCCGTAAAGCTCGGCGAAGCCCTTCGCATCGTCGACCTGGAGCGCGTTCACGGCGATATCGCCCTGCTCAAGGATCGGGACCTGGAAGTATGCGCGGCGTCCCGCCGCTGCCAGGACGATCGCCGTGCCCAGGAAGATCGCGATGGCTAGGAACCGGACGGGATGCTCGTGAGCAGCTCTGGGCATTCGAATCAGTCACCCTGTCCATGGGACCCACTGGCTCAATGGTGTTTTTGTCCGCGGAGAGCCGGGACTTTCCTTCCTGCTCAGCCGAGGTTCTCGAGTCGCCGCCGGTACATGGCACCAACGACTGAAGGCGAGAATCTGCCCTCGATCGTGCGGCGCCCGGCGGCGCCGAGCCGGGAGGCGAGCGAGGAATCGCGCGCAAGCCGCTGCATCGAGGCCGCGGCGTCGTCGATGTCGGCCTCCGCCCAGGTGGCGCCCCGCGCGTAGGGCCCGTGGTTGCGGTCAAGGGTCACGAGCCGGTATCCGACTGGACAGCCGTTCGAGGCGTCGAGGTATTCCGCGGTCGCCGACCAGTCGGTCGCGATGACCGGCCGCCCCAGGTACATGCATTCCGCCACCGCCAGGCCGAATCCTTCGGAACGGTGGAGGGACACGAGGCAGTCGCAGGCTGCCTCAAGTGCGTAGGTGTCGGCGCGCGACAGCGTCTCCTCGATGAGCGTGACGCCCTGCAGGCCCGAGACGGTCGCCTGCAGCGCCGCGTGGTCGCCGGGATTCAGGGCGGCGTTCTGCAGCTTGACGACCAGCCCGGCTTCGGGCGGCCGAAGTCCGGAGCGGCGGAACGCCTCGATCGCGGCCGCCGGGTTCTTGCGCGCGGCATAGGAATTCAGGTCGAAGATCGATAGGAAGAGGAAGCCCTCCCCGGGCAGGCCGAGGCGTCGCCTCAGGGACGGAACGTCCTCCTCTAGTCGCTGGAACGAGATCGCGTGCGGGAAGTGAAGGACCGGTACCGGGGACTTCGGCTCGATCGCCTTCCGGGTGAACTCGCTCGGGCACCAGATCTCGTCATAGAAATCCAGATACGGCGTCCAGGCGTCGGGGAAATCGGTCAGTTCCCAGGCGAAGAATCCGACATTGCGGCGTCCGCGGAAGAACGCCCTGCCATGATGGTGCACGAGGTCCCTCGTCGCAGGGGGATCCACATGAATGACGTTCACGGGATGCGGATTGTCCTGCGCCAGCCGGGCCGCGTAGGTCGGGTCGCCGTCGCGGTTGCGGCAGGCGAGGCGCAGCGGGACCAGGGCGGTTTCGATGCCGGCCGCGTCCGCGGCCCGCACCATGCAGCGTGCGGATTCGCCGATCCCAAGGTCGGCGGAAAGGAAGCCGACGATGTTTATGGCGGGCTTGAAATGCTTCCGGTGCAGGTCCGCCGAGAACGGGGCATCGCGTCGGCTGAAGTCGAATACGACCTCGCCGCCCGCGGTCTCGAGCGTGCGGAGCCGCAGCTGGCGGTTCTTTCGCTGGGCCCTGAAGCGCTGAAGCGCGCCGATGCCTGTAATGCGACCCATCCAGGCCAGGAAGTTCGATAGGACGACACCGCCGAGCGCGAGGCGAAGGGTGGTGCCCCTTCCGGCCGCGACCGAAACGCGAAGTTCCCAGGCGCCCGTAGCTTCAGGACGCAGCGTGGCGCTTCCGCCGCCCTCGGCCGTCACGGTGAGCGTAGGCAGGGTCCTTTCCGAGGCGAGGGCCTCGGGATGGAGCAGGCATTCGCCCTTCAGCACCAGCACGGCTCCGAGGTCCATCGCAGGGAGGTGAAGGCGGCCCTGGTCTCGCAGCCACGCTGACTCCGTGTGGAAATCGTCCCAATAGATGCCCGGTGGCCGGTGATAATGCCGCCGGCCGGCAGGCGGGCGGTGGGCGGGGAAGGCCATGGGAAATCAGGGATACCGCGGGGGGCGGCGTTGGCAAAGCTATAGCCGGCGCCCGAATCTCACATGCGGGCGAGAACGCGCAGCCCGAGCAGGTTGAGGCCGGTCTCCAGGATGAGCAGTGTGCGGGCGCAAAGCAGGAGACGCCGCGCCCGCACCGCCGGGTCGTCGACGATGACGCGGTCGGCGTTGTAGAAAGTGCTGAACTCGCCGGCGAGTTCGTGGAGGTAGGTGCAGAGGAAGTGCGGCCGCAGCTGCACGACCGTCGTCTGCAGGATGGCCGCGAACCCAACCAGCTTGCGCGCGAGCGCCACCTCGCCGGGTGTTTCCGGGGGAACGGCACCGGTGACGGCTGCGGCGTCTGCCGGATCGATTCCCGCCTTTCGGAAGATCGACCGAATGCGAGCGATCGCGTAGAGGAGATAGGGAGCGGTGTTCCCCTCGAGCGACAGGATCCGTTCCCAGGCGAAAACGTAGTCGCTGCTCCGGTTCTGGGAAAGGTCGGCATAGCGGACCGACCCGGTGCCGACGGCCGCCGCGATCTCACGCCGCTCGGACTCCGGCAGGTCAGGCGACTTGGCGCTCACCACCGCGAACGCGCGCTCCTCAGCCTCGTCGAGCAGGGCCTTTAGCCGGATCGGTTCGCCGCTGCGCGTCTTGATCGGCTTGCCGTCCTCGCCGAGCACCGAGCCGAACGTCACGTGCTCGAACCGGGGCAGCTTCAGCTGCGCCCGCTCGAACCACTTGGTCGTGGTCAGCCAGAGCTGCTCGAAGTGGTCGTTCTGCCGCGTGTCCGTGAGGATGATGATCGTGTCGGCCCGGAGTTCCTCCGTCCGGAAGCGCATCGTCGCGAGATCCGTCGACGCGTAGTTCGCGGCGCCGTCCGACTTGCGGATGATGAAGGGCTGTGTCTTGAAGCGCGGGTGCTCCGGGTGAAACACAACCAGGGCACCCTGGGATTCCCCGGCGAGCCCGAACCGCTGCAGCTCCTCGTAAACGGCGGGCACCTTGTCGTTGTAGAAGCTTTCGCCGTACTCGTGGTCGAACCGAACTCCGAGCCGGTCGTAGATCTCGTGGAAGGAACGCGAGCTGATCGCCACGATCTTTTCCCAGAGTGCGAGGTTCCCGGGATCGCCCGACTGAAGCTTCACGAGCTCCGCCCGGACGGCATCGAGCACCTCCGGATTAGACCGGGCCTCCGCGTCGGCTACCTTGTAGAGACGTTCGAGTTCCTCGAGTGGGTCGGCGGCCAGTGCGTTCTCGTCGCGACGATTCTTGTATCCCCAAATGAGCTTCCCGAACTGGGTGCCCAGTCGCCGATATGGTTGTCGCGAATGACCGAGGCGCCGCAGCACTCGAGAAGACGGCAGATCGCCTCGCCTATGACCATGCCCCGCAGGTGCCCCACGTGGAGCTGCTTTGCCGTGTTCGGGGAACAGAAATCGACGACGTTGCGGTGACCCTTCAGGAAGCGGGAGGCTCCTTCGTTCAGGTGGGTGGTCGAATCGTAGGCCTGGAGCCACGCGAGGAGTGACGCGGGGAGCACGCGAAAATTTATGAATCCGGGGCCCGCGATCGAAACCTCATAGCGGGCCAAAGCCTCGCCGGGCAGGGCCGCCACGAGCTTCTGCGCGACATCGCGTGGCTTGAGTTTGGCGGCCTTCGCGTAACCCAGGACCCCGTTGGCCTGAAAATCACCATGACGTGGGTCGGCAGGCCGTACTTCGGGGCGAAAATCGAAGCCCGGGACGGGGTCGAGAACGCCCCCGGCCTGGGACAGGACCAGGTCGATATCCCCGGCGATGTCGAACGGCACATGCATCCGAGCAACTCAGGGTCCGGCCCGCCTCCGCTGCAAGGACGTATTTCGGGTTTCCCTGTGTTCCAAAGGGTTATGGGATGTCGACAGGCTTGCTCGTATGCCATCGGGTACGCTTATTAGCCGCATTTCGAGTGCCTGTCTGTCTCAGTATCGGCTCGACTTTTGTTCTTTAGCTGCTTGTCTTGTAAACTTTTCCGGGCACCGGCCCGGGAGCCGAGCACTTCACACACTCCATGACCAAACGAGCCCTGCCTTCGCGGCGATTCATCAAACCAACGTTCGAGTTTCTCATCGAAAAGAAGCGGGACGGCGGTGAATTCACACAGGAGGAAATTCGGTATATCATTGACAGCGTTCTGGATGGGGAGATGCCTCAGCACCAGCTCGCTGCCCTGGCGATGGCTGTCTACTTTTCCGGCATGTCGGCCCAGGAAACCGCCGACCTGACGGAGGAAATGATGCTCTCGGGCGAGGTCATCGACCTTTCGCACATCGCAAAGCCGAAGATCGACAAGTATTCCACCGGTGGCGTGGGCGACAAGACGTCGCTGGTCCTGGTGCCGCTCGCCATGGCTTCCGGTGTCGTCGTCCCGATGATGTGCGGCGTCGAGCAGGATTACGTGATCAACACGCTGGACAAGCTGGCCGCGATCCCGGGATTCAAGAGCAACCAGTCGAACGAACATTTTGCCGCGCAGCTCGGCCGCATTGGCGGGGCGATCGTGAGCCAGACCGCCGATCTCGCACCGGTCGAGGGCAAGTTCTACGAGCTTCGCCGCGAGACCGGGACGATCCCGAGCCTGCCGCTGATCACGGGCAGCGTGCTTTCGAAGAAGCTCGCCGAGGGTTCCGAGGGGCTCGTGATCGACGTGAAGTGGGGCAATGGCTCCTTCATCCGCGACCTCGAGCAGGCCAAGCAGCTCGCGCGCTCCATGACGCGCGTCGGCCGCTCGATGAAGCGCCGCTGCGTCGCCCTGGTGACCGACATGAACCAGCCGCTCGGCGACACGGTCGGGACCGCGCTCGAGGTCCGCGAGGCAATTGCACTGCTCAAGGGCGAGGGTCCGGAGGACATCAAGGAACTCGTGCTCAAGCTGGGCATGGAGATCGTGCGTCTCGCCGGCGTGGCGGGCTCGACCCTGTCGGCGAAGCAGACCGTGCAGCGCCACCTCACCGACGGCTCGGCCCTCGAGAAGTTCAAGGAGCTCATGAAGGCCCAGGGTGGCGACACGACGTTCATCGACCATCCCGAGAAGTTTCCGCAGGCGCGCCACATCCGGAAGCTGCCGGCGCCGAAGCGCGGGTACGTGCACACGATCAATGCGGCGCTCATCGCGCGCGGCGTGCACCTGCTCGGCGCGGGTCGCGAGGGCAGCCACGACAAGCTCGATTACTCGGTTGGCGTCTCCGAGATCAAGAAGGTCGGCACGCAGGTGAAGCAGGGCGAGCCGCTCATGATGATCCACTACAATGACGAGGCGAAGCTCGAGCAGGCGCTGGAATACTTCAAGAATGCCTACCGCCTGGCGCCGAAGCGTCCCGCCCCGCCGCCGTTGATAGTCGAGCGCGTGGCGTGACCGGTCGCCGCGAGCGCAGCGAGCCAGGTGACGGGGCGCAACCCGCTGCCCCGCCTCCCGACCGCTCGACCTGGCAGCGGCCTTGGGCCCAGCTCAAGTACTTCACTTTCCAGCCGGCGATCTTCCCGAGGCTGCTCGGTGACGTCTCGCCCGATGCGCGTCCGGGCGACCTGGTGCACGTCTACGACCGGGCCGGGAAGCTTCTCGGCGGCGGACTCTACAATCCGCGCGCCAAGATCCCGCTGCGGCTAATCAGCCACGGCTCCGAGCCGGTGGCCGAGGGTTACTTCGACGGTGCACTTCGTCGCGCCGTGCTGCTCCGGCGCGAGACGCTCGGGCTGGACGCCGCCACCGACGCCTACCGGCTCGTTAACTCGGACGGAGATTTTCTGAGCGGGCTGACGATCGACCGGTATGGCGACACGCTGCTCTGCGAGGTCACCAGTCTCGGCATGGCGCAGCGCCTCCCGGGATGGATCCCGCTCCTGCACGAACTCGCCGGCACAAAGTCGGTGCGCGTCCAGGTGAATCACGACGTGGCGAGTGTCGAAGGTATCAAGGTCGGAAGGTGGGGGGAGCTGGCGCTCGTCGCGCCCTCCGCAGGCTCGGAGAAGGAGGGCCCTCCCGCCCGCGTGAAGATCCGCGAGCACGGGATTCGCTACGAGGTCGACTTCGCTGAAGGTCACAAGACCGGCTTCTTCTGCGACCAGCGCGACAACCGTCGCGCCCTTGCCCGGTTCACGAAGGATGCCCGCGTGCTCGACCTGTGCTGCTACTCGGGCGGGTTCTCCCTTAATGCGCTCATCTCGGGAGGTGCCGCCGAGGCGACTGCGGTCGACCTCGACGAGGTCGCCCTCGCACAGGCGCGACGCAATGCGAACCTAAACCAGGTGCGCCTGAAGCTGGTGCATGCGGATGCATTTGCCTACGCCCGCCAGATGCAGACCAACGGGGAGCGCTGGGACGTCGTGGTGCTCGATCCGCCCAAATTCCTGTTCACGCGCGAGGGTCCTGGCCATGCCGAGGGTCGGCGCAAGTACGAGGACCTCAACCTGCTCGCCATCTCGCTGGTCCGCCAGGGCGGACTGCTCGTCACGTGTTCCTGCTCGGGCCTGCTGAGCCTCGAGGACTTCGAGGCCCACGTGATCAAGGCCGCGCATCGCCTCGGCCGGCGGCTCCAGTTTCTCGATCGAACCGGCGCCGGGCCGGACCACCCGGTGGCGTCGAACTGCCTCGATGGCCGCTACCTCAAGGTGCTCTGGGCGAGGGTGGTCTGAATGCCAATCTGTGATTGCCGATTTCCGGATGGTTCCTGCTGGAATTCAGCATTCGGCATTCGAAACTCGGCAATTCTCCCGCCTCAGTCCCGGCCCATATAGGTGCCGTCCGCGGTGCTGACGCGGATGACCTCGCCTTCCTTGATGAAGAGCGGCACCTGGACGACGAGCCCGGTCTCGAGGGTTGCGGGCTTCTGCACGTTGCTTGCCGTGTCTCCCTTGATGCCTTCGGGGGACTCCACGACCTTGAGCGCCACGGTTGCGGGGAGGTCGATCGTCATCGGCTGCTCGTCGACGAAGAGCACGTCGACGTTGCCGCCGGCGGTGAGGTAATTCTTCGTGTCACCGAGCTTTTCGGCTGAGAGCTCGATCTGCTCGAAGGTGTTCGGATCCATGAACGCGTACGTGTCGCGGTCCGCGTAGCTGAACTCCAGCTTCCGCTTGTCCGTCGGCAGTACCTCGATGGAGTCCGTCGAGGCGAACCGCTGGTCGAGCGCCTTTCCGTAGCGGAGGTTGCGCATCTTGATCTGCACGAACGCACGCAGGTTCCCGGGTGTGCGGTGCTGGGTCTCCATCACGAGATGGGCTTCGCCGTTGAACTTGATGACCTGACCTTTGCGGATGTCGTTTGCTGCGGGCATGACGGGCGTGTCTTTCGAGGGGTTCGTTTCGGAGGAAAACGCCCAGAGTGGCGTGCGTGCGGAAGCCCTGTCAAGCCGGCCGGCTCCGGGGCATCTACGCGCTTGCGCTCCGGGAGAGGGCTTCCGAAGACTGCGCAGGCCCATGAAACAACGTACCCTGGTCCGGGAGGTTTCCATCAGCGGCAATGCGCTGCACACCGGGGAATCCGTGACGCTCACGCTGAAGCCTGCGCCCGCCGGACACGGAATCGTGTTCCGGCGCATCGACCTCAACGGAAGCCCGGAGATCCGGCCGCGCATCGACTTGGTGACGGACCTGGTCCGGGCGACTACCATCCAGGAGGGCCACGCGAAGATCCACACCGTGGAACACCTACTGAGCGCGCTTCACGGATGCGGCATCGACAACGTTGTCGTCGAGATGAACGCGTCGGAGCCGCCGATCCTCGACGGCTCGGCACGCCCGTTCGTCAACCTCATCCTCGAGGGCGAGCCGCTCGAGCAGGATGCGGAGCGCGAGTATTTCACGCTCGATGCGCCGGTGTCGGTGACCCGCGGCTCGTCGTCCATCATCGCGTTGCCGGCGGACGAGTTGAAGATCTCCTGCACTTCCGCGGACGACCGTGGCATCCACACGCAGCACCTCTCGCTCGCCATCGATCCCGAGTCCTACATGACCCAGATCGCCGCGGCGCGCACGTTCACGATCTACGAGGACATCGAGGAGCTCGTGAAGCTCGGGAAGATCCGCGGCGGTTCGCTCGACTGCGCCGTCGTGATCAAGGGCGACAAGATCCTCTCGAAGGACCCCCTGCGCTTCAAGGACGAGTTCGTTCGCCACAAGATCCTGGACATCGTGGGGGACGTGATGCTGCTGGGAATGCCCCTGCACGCGCACATCGTCGCCACGCGTCCCGGTCACGCTATCAACGCCGAGCTTACCCGCGCCCTGGCCGAGCGTCTCAAGGAGCGGGGGAAGGGCGGGGGAAAGAAGCGCGGTTCTGCGCGCAAGGTCGTGCTGCCAACCGAGACGAGCCTCGACATCAAGCGCGTGATCGAGACGCTGCCGCACCGTTATCCGTTCCTGATGATCGATCGCGTGATCGAGTTCATCGGCGAAGACGAGATCGTGGCCGTGAAGAACGTGACGATCAACGAGCCGTATTTCGTCGGGCATTTTCCGACCGATCCCGTGATGCCCGGCGTGCTCCAGGTCGAGGCGATGGCCCAGGCCGCCGGGATCCTGATGCTGCGGCGGATCGGCGGGGAGAGCCAGGTCGCCTTCTTCATGAGCGCGGATCGCGTAAAGTTCCGGCAGGCGGTGCGGCCGGGCGACCAGCTCGTGATCAACGCGAAGCTCACGAAGAACCGCGGCAACAAGATCGGCGTTGCCCAGTGCACCTGCACGGTCGGGGGCAATGTCGTCTCGTCGGGGGAACTCATGTTCGCCCTGGCCGGACGCGACGAGGGGGAGTGAGGCGGAGATGGCCGTAGAAATCGATCCCACGGCGCGCGTGGAAAAGGGCGTCCAGCTCGGCGAGGGCGTCTCGATCGGGGCCTATGCCTTCGTCGGCGCGGGCGTCTCGCTCGGCGACGGCACGCGCCTGCACCATCACGCCTCGGTTGAGGGGAACACCGTGCTCGGCAAGTCCTGTGAGGTCTTTCCTTTCGCGAGCATCGGTGCCCGCACTCAGGACCTGAAGTTTGCGGGTGGATCGCCGGGACTGCGCATCGGAGACCGCAACACGTTCCGCGAGTATGTCAGCGTGCATTGCGCGACCGCCGACGGTGACTTCACGAGGATCGGCAGTGACAATGCGATCCTCGCGTCGAGCCACGTGGCACACGACTGCGTGCTCGGGAGTCACATCGTGTTGAGCAACGGCGTACAGCTCGCCGGCCATGTGCATGTCGAGGACCACGTGGTCATCGGCGGCTATGGCGGGGTGCACCAGTTCTGTCGCCTTGGCGAACACGCGATGCTCGCGGCATGCGCCAAGCTCGTCCACGACCTGCCGCCCTTCTTCATCGCCGACGGGGTTCCCGCCACCGTGCGGGCGGTGAACAAGGTCGGCCTCGAGCGCAGGGGAGCGGCGCCCGAGGTTCTGGCGCGAATCAAGGAGATCCACCGGGTGCTCTACCGCGCCGGTCTCAACCGGACTCAGGCGCTCGAGCAGCTTGCCGCCCATGCGGACGCAGGCACGCCGGAATTTTCCCGGATGATTTCCTTTGCGCGCTCGAGCCGGCGCGGGCTCGCGCCGGCCCCGTAAGGCAGTGGCGCCGCCTATTTCCGGTACAGGGTCCCCGGGTCGACGACCGGCTTCGCAGTGAACTCGAGCGACAGGGACGATGCGTCGTCCGGGTTCGCGGATTCGGCGAGCCGGCGGTAGAAGCAGGAGCGGTAGCCGTTGTGGCACGCGGCTCCCGAGGTTCCCATCTGCTCGACCTTGAGGAGCAGCACGTCCTGGTCGCAGTCCGTTAGCAGGGCCCGGACTGCCTGGAAGTTCCCGGATTCCTCGCCCTTGGTCCAGAGCTTGCCGCGCGACCGGCTCCAGTAGGTCGCCTTGCGCGTGCGGAGCGTGTGTGCCAGGGACTCCGCATTCATGAAGGCGAACATCAGGACCTCACCGGTGGCGGCGTCCTGGGTGATGCACGGTATCAGGCCGTCGGGACCAAACTTCGGTTGAAGCACGGCGCCGAGCTCGATCTCGGACTTGGTCGTCCGGTTTGGAAATGCAGGAGTGGACATGGCAGGGGTCGTGTGTGAGCGCGCTTCCCGGGCGAAGCAATCGAGGATTCGGCAAGGAACTCAGCCGCCTCCGAGCCGGCGCAGCATGTCATAGGTATAAAGGCCCGTGTGGTGACCGTCGGAAAAGTCGAAGCGGATGGCGTAGTTGCCCACCTGCGCCCAGCCGAGCACGCTCACCCCGGTGAAAGTCCGGGGGCCGTCCCCGCCGTATTTCCGCCCGAAGATATCGCGCTCGCCCTGGTTGGATGCACTCGGCGAAGCGGCGCGCAGCTTCTCGAAGGGCAGGTAGCTCTCGGATCCATCGCTCCAGGCGATCGCGATTTCCTCGCCGACGATCTGGATGTTCGCGGGTGTTGGCATGGTCTGCGCCGAATCAAGGAACGGTGCGGCATCCCGGGTCAACATTGGGTCGCCAGTGATATCCTCCCTTTGGCACGCCTGTCGGGGGCCTCTGACGCCGCTGAAAACTGACAGACAAATCAGACAAGCACGTTCGCGTGAAGGCCTTACGGTTGGTAAAAGCTTGTCAGGTTCGAAGACTGACATGCCTCGGGAGGCCCTACGGAAACGGTCCTGCAGGCCAATGCTCAGCCATTTGGATTTCTGCACCTTCAACCAAAACGTCGGTGCCGCGCGGACCCCCTGCGGATTGACCGCACCGGTTTCCACCCGGCCCGCACCAACCCAAACAAAACATGAGTACATTTGCCCCTCCAGCCAACCCCGTCGCGGCCGACCAGTCGACCGCTGCCTCCACTTCACACGGTCCCTGTGTCCTCCTCGTCGAGGATGAGGAAAAGACCCTTTCAGCTGTCCGCGAAGGATTCCAGATGGAGGGGTGGACCGTGGTCACCGCCAATTCCGGCGACGACGCGATCCACCGCCTCGAGGAAGAAGCCAAGGACCTGGTCATCCTCGACTGGATGCTTCCGGGCCGCGATGGCCTGAGCGTGCTCCACCACGTCCGCCAGCGCGGCGGCCAGACACCCGTGCTCATGCTTACCGCAAAGGACGGGGTCGAGGACCGTGTCGCCGGCCTTGAGGGAGGAGCCGACGATTATCTCACCAAGCCGTTCGCATTCTCGGAACTGCTCGCACGAAGCAAGGCGCTGCTCCGTCGGCCGATGATGGCCACCGGTGGGTTCCTTCATTGCGAGGATCTGCAGCTCGACACGAAGTCGAGGATCGCTGTCCGCGCCGGCGTCGAGATTCCGCTCACCCCGCGAGAGGTCGACATCCTCGAGTTCCTCCTGCGCTACCAGGGGCAGATCGTCACGCGCGAGATGCTCGAGCGCGAGGTCTGGAAGCAGCCCAACCGCTTCTCGACGCTTGATAATGTCATCGACGTCCAGATGATGCGCCTGAGGCGCAAAGTGGACTTCGAAGGCACAACCAAACTCATCCACACGTTGCGCGGGCTCGGCTACCGGCTGGGCAGAACCGCGGAATGAAGCATTGGTGGAAGAGAGGCACGCTTCGCTTCCGCCTGGCCCTCTGGTACTCGGTCGGCGGCACCCTGCTGCTGACTGCGTTCAGCGCCTCGCTCTACCTCTTCGTCTATTATCTGGTAGCGCGACCGCTGGATGAGATTCTGGGCGCTGAGGCTATTTTCCTCAGGGAACGGCTGACTTTCGGCCAAGGGGACGAGCCGCCCTGGGGGGTGACGCCTTTCGGCGACGAGCGCGACAGGGAAACGGTCATCGAGATCTGGGATTCCCAGAACGTCCTGTACGACAGGCACTGGCCGCTCGACGAAAGCCTCGTCGAGCAATACCCCCCCGCTCCGGCGCGCGACCGCGACGTGCTGTCGGTTTTCACCGTGGCGACGGGCCTGAGGCTGCGCAGCCTCTCCGTGCCGATCGAGGCTCCAGACGGCGGTGCCCGCTGGACCCTGCGCGTAATGCGCCAGCACGTGCCGGCGCGCACTGCGCTACAGGAACTCCTGATCGTGATCGGATTTGCGCTTCCGACGGTCGTCGCGCTCCTCGTGGTTGGAGGATACGTGCTCACCCGCCACTGGCTGCGGCCGCTCGAGGGAATGGTGAACGACGCGTCCACGATTTCCGCGCATGACCTCAGTATACGGCTGTCGATCTCCAATCCCAGCGACGAGATCGGACGGCTTGCCTCCGCATTCAATAATACGCTGGACCGCCTGCAACGGTCGTTCATGACGCTCGACCGATTCGCGGCGGATGCCTCGCACGAGCTGCGCACGCCACTTACCACGCTCCGCAGTGTCGGTGAAGTCGGCCTTCGCAGGAGCCGCACGGTCGAGGAATACCGCGACATCATCGCCAGCATGCTCGAGGAGTCGCAGCGCCTGCAGCATCTCGTGCAAAGGCTGCTCGAGCTGGCGCGTGCGGAACGCGGTCCCGAGAATGTCGCGCGCGTGCCGACCTCGCTCAAGGAGGTCGTCGATGACTGCGTCTCCGAGGCTGAGTTGATAGCCGAGAGCCGGGGGCAGAAAATCCATGTGCGCCTCAAGGACAGCAAGCTGGTGACCGACCCGATCCTGCTGGGCCAGGCGCTGCGGAACCTTCTCGAGAATGCCATCAAGTACAGTCCCGAGGGGACCCGGATCGAGGTGACCGCCGGGCCGCACGAGGAAGGCTGTCGCATTTCGGTCGCTGACCAGGGCCCCGGCATCCCGCCCGAGCACCGGGCCTCGATTTCGAATCGCTTCTATCGCGTCGACAGCGCGCGGGAACGCTCAAAGGGCGGATTCGGCCTCGGACTCGCGATCACCAAGGCGTACATGAACGTGCTGGGCGGCAATATCAGCTTCGAGCCCGCTTCGCCGGAAGGAAGCATCTTTCACCTCACGCTGCCCACGGGATTGACGGAGGGCGTGGATGCGGTTTCTGCGACCGCCTGAACTTGACTAATCCTGGCTGACCCAAACCGGAAGCGGGACCTCAGATAAGAATGAAGATCACCGACGCGATCAGGGTCGGACCGATGGCGCCGAGGAACAGGCCGAGCGGCGCCACGCCGTCGGGAAAATAGCGGCCGAGGATCGCCTGGCCCGCGGGATTGGGTGCGTTGGCGATCACGGTCAGGCCGCCGCCGGTGACTGCGCCTGCGACCACGGCATACTTGAGCGCCTCGGTGAACTCCGGGACCTGGCTAGCGAGAAACGTGATCGCGGCGTTGTCGTTGAATGCCGTGAGGATCACCGCCCCAGCGAAGAGCGGAATCTCGCCGAGTCGCGACAGGATGGGCTCGATCCACCAGGCCTGAAGGCCGCCGTGGATCACAAGGCCGCCCAGGAAGAAGCCGACGAGGATCGGTGAGCGCAGCTCGATCGGGTTCTGGTGATGTCCGGTCGCCTGTGCGAATGCCAGGAAGAACAGGAAACCCGCCACGAACATCGCCATGTGGTGCGCCTGCCAGACCGTGAACGCGAGGAAGCCGAGGTGAACCACGGTGATCCAGACAGGCGGCGCGGGCCGCTGGCGCCTGACGGCCGCATCGGGTGCCGGCTGCAGCGCTGCGAGTTCGCGGCGAAAGATCACCCAGTAGACTAGGGTGGAGAAAGTGGACGCCGTGACGGCGCGCCAGCCGAAGTGCTCGAACATGAA
The DNA here is from genome assembly GCA_038144975.1 of Candidatus Salsuginivita brisbanensis. Lineage (GTDB taxonomy): Bacteria > Verrucomicrobiota > Verrucomicrobiia > Opitutales > Opitutaceae > Salsuginivita > Salsuginivita brisbanensis. The sequence goes on from JAYQOU010000002.1 coordinate 136,483, forward strand.
CGCGAGTCCCCACTCCCAGGTGCCCGCGACCATGATCACGGGAGGCGCCGCGAAATGGGTAAGCGTGCCGCCGATCGACACGTTGACGAAGAGCAGGCCGATCGTGGCGTAGGCGAGCCGCGGGCTCGGCTTGAGCTCATAGAACATGCGACCCAGCAGCAGTGCCGCGATCGTCATCGCAGCGGGCTCGGTGATGAAGGACCCGAGGATCGGGGCGATGAGCAGGATCGAGAGCCACCAGGCTCCCGGCGTGCAACCGCCGATCGATGCGACCATCCGCAGGCAGCGTTCCGCAAGATTGAGCACAGGTCGGGTTGCGGCGATTGCCATGATCACGGCGACGAACACCGGCTCCGTGTAGGTCACGTGCTCGCTGATGTAGGTGACCACCGAGTCCCAGCCCTTCAGGAACGTGACGGTTCCGGCCAGGACCAGTACCCAGATGCCGAACACCGCCTCGATTTCGCCGAAGAAATGCAGGATCTGGCCGGCGAAGCTCACCTCATCCGGAACGCCGTCCGCGTCCGCATCTCCCGGCTTCCCGGTGCGGCCCACGCGCTCCGCATGGCGTGCCTCGATGACATGGGCCCAGTGCCGGATGCGCGCGGTGAAGAAAGTGTGCAGGATCGCGCAACCGAAGATGATCAGCGCGGCGAGGTTTACCGGGTCGAAGCCCGCCCTGTACGCCAGCACATCCCAAAGGCTGCCTCCGGAAGGATCGGCATAGGTCGAAAGCGCAATCGGCAGGGCTCCTGCGGAATCACCCGTGCCGGCTCCGGCAGCAAGGAATAGAGGGAGGGAAAGTGACATGCGTTACCCGAGCAAAATCCGGGCCGCGGCAAATGCAATCCGATGCAATTGGCCTTTGGCCGGTAGCCGGTGTGCCGGTGGCCAGTGAGCCGGTGGGCCTGAGAGCCGGAGTTCCGGAGCGCCTGAGTCCCCGAGTACCGGAGGGTAGCGGCGCTCAGATTCAGAAGGTGCCCATGCCGGTGGCTTCCTGAAATCGATACTGCAGGCGGCGGGTCATCGCGTCGTCCGCATAGCGCTCGTGCGGCACGCTGTAGGCCTGGTCCCGGTTCGACCACAGCCTTTCGAAATAGTCGGCGCTTGCCGCGAGTGCGGGCAGGGAAGCGGGGCCTTCGAGCAGGAGGCAGGTCTCGAGATTGTATGCCTGCAGGTTGCGCCGGGTGTAGTTCGCGGACCCGAGCAGCAGCGACGAGGAGCCGGCCTGGCGCCGCACCAGCAGGAGCTTGGAATGAAACTGTTCGCCATGCGTTTCGTACCAGCGCACGGAGATGCGGCCGGCACCGCGCCGCACGAGCTCGGTTGCCGCCGGTCGGTTCGGCACGCCGTTCTTGCGGTAGCCGAATGCGTCGCGGTTGGGATCGAGCAGCAGCCGTACGATCGCGCCCCTGTCGGCGGCACCGGCAATCGCGTCAACGACTCCCCGATCCGACAGGTAGAACATGCCCAGATCGACTGCATCGCCTGACCCGGCAGCTCCCAGCGCATCGATCACAGCCTCCCGAATGCGGTTCTCGGTCAGGATCCGAATGTGGGGATCATCGGCATCCTGTGCCCGCGGTGAATCCGTTTCCGGCAGGGGACCGGGATCCGAGTCCGGAGCGGAAAAGCGGATCACGGCGCGCTCCGATTCCCACAATGCGCGAGCGACGGCGTCGTCCCTGACCAACAGCGCCACGTTCCCGTGCGCGCTGCTGCCGTCGTGCGGATTTGCGGACGTCACCAGGGCGGCAAAGGTGCGCCCGCCACCCGGGGCCGGCACGTCGGCGATCGCCGTCTTTCGATGGTTTGCCCGGAAATTCATGAGCGCGAGCCAGGCGCGCAGTCCGACGCGTGGCGCGCTGGCGGCGAGCGGGTGGGGCAGGGACCCTCCCTCGGAGACGCCGAGCCACTGCACGCCGATGCGCCAGAATACCGAGTAGGCGGGATTGGAATAGCGGAGCTGTGCGAGGTCGGTGAGCACGACCGGGATTCCCGCTGCTCGCATCTCCTCGAAGAGCGGCAGGCGCGCCCCACCATACGCCTCGTTGAGCGGGTCGGAGATCACGACGACCGCGAGCCCCGGCCTCTCTCGCTTCCGCTGCAGCAACGCATCGGCCACCTCCCGGCTCAGCGCCCGATGTGCGGAGGATTCCTGGCCGAGATACCCGTTGAAGAGAAAAAGGTCGACGGCGACGAATTGCTCGGCGCCGCGGATCATCCCGATCAGGCGATCGAAAATCTGCTGCTCCGTGCCGCGCCTGCCGTCGCGCTCCCAGGTGACGTCTGCCAGGAACTCGACGGCCGCGGGATCGACCGGAATCGGTGCGCTGGCGAACGCGAGACCCTCAGGCAACCGCTTCATTCGGGCATAATGCAGAAGCAGGGCCGCGTACGAGAGAAAGAGCGCGAGTAGCGCTGTGAGGGCAACCCGCGATCGAAGCAGGGAACGAAATGCGGCTGTCGGTCGCATGGGGCATCGGCAAACATGCCGCAGGCTGCCGTTGCCGTTCGCAAGGCTGCAGTCGAAACGGCGCGCGCGCCAAGTAGCTTCTTTATCATCTTTATTAACGAATTGCGTCGCTCTGGGCTTGACCTTGGTGGCGTAAAAGGGGTTGAAATGGGGCGTTTTGGTGGAAGCACCATGCCCCAGTGTCTCAATTCGGCAAACATTCCTATACCGGGGAGTTCCGGCATAACCTCGATGACAAGAATCGGCTGACGATTCCGTCCGCCTGGAGGTATGTCCATGGAGAGAACGATCTCTTCCTCGCGACGCCGCATCCCGACGGGTATATCGCGATTCTTCCGCCCGCCGAGGTGGAGAAGCTTCACGGCAAGGTTGCGGAGAAGGCGCTGACCGACCGTGCCGCGCAGGAGACCTTCGCCCGATTCTTTTCGCGCACGCTCGCCTTCACCTTCGACAAGCAGGGTCGGTTCGGCCTGAGCACCGACCTCCTCGCTCATGCCGACGTGCGCCGCGAGGCGGTGCTGGTGGGCACGCTCAACAAGTTTGGAATCTGGTCGCCGGCCCGATGGAAGCAGCTCGAGGAACGCACCTCGGGCGAGCAGCTCGGCGATCTCATGCGACGCATCGGCATCTGACAATGAGGCGCGCACTCCAGGCGATCTTCACCGGATGCCGGTCGGTCCAGACGGCACACCCGAAAAACCCCGCCTCCGATGCGCGCCTGCGCTGAGCCGATCATGAGCGCGGGTCACCGGCCGGTCCTGCTTCCAGAGGTGCTCGACTTCCTTTCACCGCGGCCGGGCGGGCGCTACCTCGACTGCACGTTCGGCGGCGGCGGGCACGCGAGGGCAATCCTCGAGGCCGACCCGGGAACGACGGTGGTCGCGCTGGATCGCGATCCCGCGGCACAGGGGAGGGCCAAGCCTGTCTACGACACGTTTGGGGAGCGATTCACGCTGCTCGACAGGGAGTTCGGGCGACTCGACTCGGTTCCGCTGGAGCAATTCGACGGAATCCTCTTCGACCTCGGCGTTTCCTCCTACCAGCTGGACGACCCGGAGCGCGGGTTCTCATTTCGCAACGACGCGCCGGCCGACATGCGCATGGATCCCCGGTCGGGCGTCCCTGCCTCTCGATGGCTCGAGACCGCGACGCCTGAGATGCTGACCCGCGCCATCCGGGATTACGGCGAGGAGCCCCACTGGCGCCGGGTCGTGCGCGCCCTGCTCGACGCGCGCGGGACCGGGGCGCTCGGACGCACCGCTTCCCTCGCCGACCTGGTTGCGAACGCAATACCTGCGCGCGACAGGCGCACCCTAAGAATTCACCCGGCAACGCGCGCGTTCCAGGGCATCCGGATCGCCGTAAACGACGAACTCGGGTCCTTGGAGCGCGCCCTGCCGGTTGCCTTTTCGAAGCTCTCGCCCGCCGGCGTGCTCGCCGTGATCAGCTTCCATTCGCTCGAGGACCGGATCGTCAAGCGCCAGTTCCGGCGCTGGTGTGGCCTGCCCGAGAGCGCGGCCGACGGGCGCCCGCAGGACGAACGGGTGAAATTGGCCGAACCGCTCACCCGGCGCCCCCTCAGTCCCGGCGAGGACGAGGCAGCCGCAAACCCACGCAGCCGTTCGGCGCGCCTGCGCGCGATCCGAAAACTCTGATTCCCATGAAGACCATCTCCAGCAAGGCATTCGTCAATCAACTGCTCGCAGGTGCCCTGGTGCTCGTTTGCGCCACCGGCGGTGTCGGTCTCGGCACCGTCTGGCTGCAGCACCAGATCAGCGTCTCGGCCAACGCGAGCAAGTCCCTCGAGCGGGACATTGAGATCATTTCCAGGCGACTCGCTGCGGTGACGGTCGAGGTCGGACAGGAGCAGCGCTGGGAATCGCTCCTCCGCCGCAACCGCGACTGGCAGCTCGGCCTCGTCATGCCGCGGGAGGACGTCCAGGTGAGGCGCGTCGACATCGACGTGGCAGCGCGCCTGGCCGGCAAGCGGAACGACCGGATGCTGACGGATGCCGGCCTCCCCGAAACGCGCCTGGTCCTGGGAGGGGGCCTCTAAAGTCATGTCGCGGGGGTTTGCGTCAAACTACCGCATCGTACTGCTAGCGAGCGTCCTCATCGTCTCGTTCGGTGCCATTGGCGTCCGGCTGGTCCACCTTCACGTCATCGATCGCGACAAGCTGCTGCCCTACGTCGAGCGGGTTCGCGGCCAGCAGGTCGTGCAGGAGTCGAGGCGCGGCGATATCTTCGATGCCAAGGGAAACCTGCTCGCGACAAGCCAGCCCCAGGTTCTCGTCTGGGTGGACCCGTCGTTTCTGCGTCCCGAGGACGAGGAGAAGTGGCCCCAGCTTGCGGCCCTGCTCGGCAGGCCTATCGCCGAGGTGGAGCAGATCCTGAGGCGACGCACCCGGATGGTCGAAACCGAGGCGACGGCTGCGGTGCCCGAGGGCCCCCGGCTCGCAGGCGGGCCCGCCGAGGCCGGCACCGCCCAGGGGCCGACCGTGCAGACGATCCGCTGGGCGAAGCTCGCCGACGCGGTCGACGAGGCGACCTTCGACAGGATCCAGGAACTCGGCGTGCGGGGTGTCGGCGGCGACCACGAGTACCGGCGGATCTACCCGCAGAACGAGATCGCCGCCCACCTGGTGGGCTTCGTCAACCGGGAGGGGGAGGCCGCCGCGGGTGTCGAGGCGTTCGCGGACTTCTACCTGCGCGGGCAGGACGGCTGGCGCGACGTCGAACTCGACGGCCGGCGGCGGGAGATGGCCCAGTTCCGCGCGCGCGAGGTGTCACCCAGCGATGGATACAGCGTGGTCCTCTCGATCGACTCCGCCGTGCAGTTCATGGTCGAGGAGGCGCTGGCGCGCATCGAGCGGGAATTCAGTCCCGAGGGCGCGAGCATCATCGTCAGCGACGCGCGCACCGGCTTCATCCTCGGGCTCGGCAATACGCCGAGCTTCAACCTCAACGAGTACGGCGCCGCTGCCGCCACCGACATCTCGGTGCTGAGGAACATCGCGATCACCAACCAGATCGACCCCGGCTCCACTTTCAAGATCGTGGCGGCCTCAGGGGCCCTCAACGAGGGGCTGGTCAACGGACGCTCGCTCTTCGACTGCACGCTCGAGGTGATCCGGTACAACGGACGCGACCGTCGGCTCATACCGGACGACCACGCCTGGGCACATCCGCTCTCTGTCGCGGAGATCATCAGCCACTCCAGCAACGTCGGAGCGGCGCAGCTCGGCATGCTCCTCGGCGAGCAGCGCCTCTACGACTACGCGCGGGCATTCGGTTTTGGCGAGAAGAGCGGCTTTCCCTTCGGCGGGGAGATCCCGGGCATGCTGAATCCGCCGGAGCAGTGGAGCGACCTGGAGATCACCCGCATTCCCGCGGGCTACAGCGTCTCCGCCACGCCACTGCAGATCCACTACGCGATGGCCGTCATCGCCAGCGGCGGCGTGCTGCTGCAGCCGCAGCTTATCCGGGAGATCCGGGATGCCGGCGGCGAGACGGTCCAGCGCTTTGACAGGCTCGAGAAAAGGCGTGTCCTTACGGAACAGACGGCGGCCGCAATGGCCGACATGCTCATGGGCGTTGCCGGCCCCGACGGAACGGCGCCAGAGGCTGCCATCGTGAACTACCAGGTCGCCGGCAAGACTGGCACCGCGCAGAAGCTCATCGATGGAAGGTACTCGGATCGAAACCATGTCGGCTCCTTTGTCGGATTCTTTCCTGCAAGCCGCCCCGAGGTCGTCATCTCGGTCATCGTCGACGACGGTCATCCGGCGAACGGGCGCCCTGCATACGGCCGGGTCGTCGCCGCTCCCGCGTTCCGCCAGATCGCCGAGCAGCTCATTCCTTACCTGGGTGTCGCGCCGGTCCGGGCGCCGACCCGCCTCATCGCCTCCCGGCAGGAGGATGGAAGGTGACGCCCCGGACCCAGCCCCGACCGCAGACCGAAATCGCCCGCCTCCGTCGCCTTCGCCAAAGGGTGCGACCAAGGCCCAAAGCCACCGTGAAACTCTCGGAAATCATTCCTGCCGCTGACATCGTCTCGATCCGGGGGGACCTGGCGCGCGAGGTCACGGGCATCGCGATGGACAGCCGGAGGGTCGTGCCGGGCACGCTTTTCATCGCGCTGCCCGGCCTGAGGACCGATGGTGCGCGCTTCATCGACGAGGCCGTCGCGCGCGGCGCGCTGGGCGTGATCACCGCGCGCATTCCCACGTCGACTCCCTCAAGGGTAACGTTCGTCCAGGTCGCCGAGCCACGCCGCACCCTGGCGCGTGTCGCGCGCCTGTTCCACGGGGAACCGGACCGTGCGCTCGAAGTGATCGGCGTCACCGGCACGAACGGAAAGACGACGGTGACGCACCTGCTGCAGCACCTGATGCAGGCGGGGGGGCGCACGGGGTTGATTGGGACGGTGGCCTACGACATCGGCCAGCGCACGATGCCTTCCTTCAAGACGACTCCCGAGGCGCCCGAGCTATTCGGCATGCTGGCGCAGATGCGGGGGGCAGGCTGCCGCACGGCAGTGATGGAAGTTAGCTCACACGGCATCGACCAGCACCGGGTGCTCGGGATGCAGTTTGCGGCGGCCGTCTTCACGAACCTGACCCGGGATCACCTGGACTATCATCAAAATCTCGAGGCCTATTTCGAGGTGAAGGCGCGCCTGTTCGAGGGAAGCGAAGAGATGGCGCCTCCCGGGCTCGCCGTGATCAACCTGGACGATCCGCACGGCCGCAGCCTCGCCGCACGGGTTCCCGCCCAGTCGAAGGTCGTCACCTACGGCGAGGACCCGGAAGCCACGGTGCATGCGTTCGATGTGCACCTCGGCTTAAAGGACACCAATTTCCGCCTTTTCTGGCCGGGTGGCTCCGTAGCCGTCCACTCGCCGATGGTGGGCCGTTACAACGTGAGCAACCTCCTTGCGGCAGTCGCCACCGCCTGGGGCCTCGGCCGGGATCCGGCCGCGCTGCTTCCGAGGCTGGCAACCTTTGCCGGCGTGCCGGGACGCATGGAGCTGGTCGAGGCAGGGCAGGGCTTCAACGTGCTGGTCGACTACGCACACACCGACGACGCACTCCGCAATGCGCTCGGCATGCTGCGAGCGGTGACCCCGGGTCGGCTGCTCGTGGTCTTCGGCTGCGGCGGCAACCGTGACCGAACGAAGCGGCCCCGGATGGTCCAGGCAGTGCAGGAACGGGCCGATTTCGCGTTCGCCACGGCGGACAATCCCAGGAGCGAGCCGCTGGAGCAGATCTTCGAGGACATGCGGGCGGGCGTGAGCCAGTCGGAGCGCATCACGTGGGTCGAGGACCGTCGCCGGGCGATCAGCCTCGCCCTGGATGCGGCGCGTCCGGGTGACTCCCTGCTTATCGCGGGCAAGGGACACGAATCCTACCAGGAGTTTGCCGACACCGTGATCCCGTTCGACGACCGCCAGGTCGTACGCGAACTCATCGGAATCAAGGCGCTGAAGCCATGAAAGCCTTGGGCCAACCACTTTCCCCAGCCGATGCCTGACTTCGATCCAGTCATGCTGGCCCGCTGGACCGGGGGACGTTGGACGACCCTCCCGGAGCAGAAGCCCAGCGGCTTCTCGATAGACAGCCGGCGACTCGGTCCGGGGCAGCTCTTTGTCGCCCTGCGCACGGAGAGACGGGATGGCCACGATTTCCTCGGGGCGGCCCAGGCGGCGGGAGCCTGCGGCGCGCTCGTAGCGAGTCCGCACGGCGGGCTGAAGCTGCCACAGCTGGTCGTGGCCGATCCGGTGCGGGCCCTGCAGGCAATCGCGCGCGAGCACCGACGGACGTTCGGCGGCCCGGTCGTCGGAGTCTCCGGCAGCGCGGGCAAGACTTCGACCAAGGACCTGCTCGCCGTGCTTCTCGGGGGTTCGCCCCACGTGCTCTCGAGCGAGGGGAATCTCAACAACCAACTCGGCGTGCCGCTCACGCTCACCCGCCTGGATCCACGCGTGCACCGGGTGGCGGTGATCGAGGCCGGCGTCGGCGGCCCGGGAGAGATGGAGCCCCTGGCACGGATGATCCAGCCCGACATCGCGCTCATCACGATGGTCGCCCCGGCGCATCTCGCTGCATTCAAGGGCGTTGAGGACATCGCCAGGGAGAAGGCCGCGCTTCCGTCCGCCGTGCATTCAGGAGGGATCGCGCTGTTTCCCGGCGAGTGCGAAAAGTTCGGGGCGTTCCGGGAACTGTCGGTGCGCCGCCTGATACTCGAACGGGCGGATGTCATCCGGCCCGCCGAGCCCCCCAAGGATCGGGTCTATTTCACCGTGACGCAGCGGGGCGACAGCACCGCCATCGCGCTCGCGTACGGGCCACCGCCGCCGCTCACGTTCACGATGCGACGCGTGTCCGACGGGGTTGCCCAGAACGCGGCACTGGCGATCTGTGCCGCCCTGTGGCTCGGCGTTTCCCGCGACGTCATCCAGGAACGTCTCCCGCGCTGGACTCCGGCGCCGCTGCGGGGCGAATGGCGGAACGACGGGGGCAGGAGCATCTACCTCGATTGCTACAATGCGAATCCGTCTTCGATGGCGGACTCCATCGGGCTGTTTGCCTCCGTGACACCGCCAACCCAGCCGCGCCTTTACATCCTGGGGGGCATGGAGGAACTGGGGGCAGCATCCGAGGCGATGCACCGGGCGCTGGGAGCCGCCGTTCCGCTTAGGAGCCAGGACCGCCTGGTCGCGATTGGCGACCAGTCGCGAGCCGTCCTCGAAGGGGCCGTGTCGGCGGGATCCTCCGCCGACCAGCTATCGCTGGCCGAGTCTCCCCGGGAAATCGCCGAGGGACTCTCCGATTTCCGGGGGTCGGTGTTTATCAAGGGGAGCCGCCGCTGGCAGCTCGAACGCGTGCTCGAGGAGGCTAGGGCCGAGCCGGAAACCGCGGGGACACGCTGATGCTGAGCCATCTCGCCAACTTCGAGGAATATTTCGGCCCGCTTCGCCTGCTCCGCTACCTGACGATGCGCACGCTGCTCGGTTCCGCGACGGCATTGGTTATCGGCTTCATCGTTGGGCCCTGGCTCATCGCGCGGTTCAGGACGCTCAAGCTCGGCCACGGATATGTCGACGACCGCACCGGAGCCCTGGGCTCCGGCTACCTCGACAAGGCCCACACGCCCACGATGGGAGGCCTGATCATCTTCATAGCGGCCTTCGCCAGCTCGGCTCTCTGGGCCGCCCCGAACATATGGGTGGTTGTCAGCCTTTTCGTCTATGCCGCGCTGACGGTGCCCGGCTGGAGGGACGACTACCTGAAGGTCGTGCACAAGAACCGCGTCGGCATAAGCTCCTGGGAGAAGATCGCCTGGCAGACGGCCGCGACACTCATCGCGCTGGCGGCACTGGTCTGGCATCCGACCAGCGCCGACAAGATTCGCGAATTCTGGGTGCCCTTCCTGAAGTCGCCGCTGCTCCTGGCCATGCCGGTGCCGCTGCTGCTTGTCTTCATCTACCTCTGGATCGTCGGCTTCAGCAACGCGATCAACCTCACGGACGGGCTCGATGGGCTTGCGGTCGGATGCACGATCACGGTGGCGCTCGTCTTTGGAATCATGGCCTATGCGGCAGGTGATGCGCGTGTTTCCGATTATCTGCTGATAAGCCACGTTCCCGGGGCGGGGGAACTCGCGGTGGTATGCGGCTCGCTGATCGGGGCCTGCATGGCATTCCTTTGGTTCAATTCGCATCCGGCCGAGGTATTCATGGGGGACACCGGATCGCTGGCCCTTGGGGGCCTGATCGGGGTAATGGCATTCATGATCCACCAGCCGCTCACGCTGGTGATCGTCGGGGGGGTGTTCGTGGCCGAGGCGGCGTCGGTCATCGTGCAGGTGGGGTGGTTCAAGTATACCCGGCGGCGGTATGGCGAGGGCCGCCGGGTGTTCCGGATGGCTCCCCTGCACCATCATTTCCAGAAGTGCGGCTGGCCGGAGACCAAGGTGGTCCTGCGGTTCTGGGTCGTGTCGCTCGGGTTCGCCCTGGCGGGCCTGGCAACCCTCAAGCTCCGATGACGACCCTTCCGAGAGCCCCTGAATTCCTCCGATACGTGCTGCCCGGACCGGCTGCCGTGTTAGGCGGGGGCGTCAGCGGAGCCGGTGCCCTCGAACTCCTTGCCCGCGTGGGTGGGGAAGGGGTCGTTTTTGACGAAAATCTGACCGATCAAGGGCTTGTTAATAACTTCGGGCCGCAGGAAGCGGCCGCCCGGCCGCTGGTGATTCACTCGCCCGGCTTCCCGAAGGGCCATCGATGGCTGCGGATCGCCCGGGAGTCCGGCGGCGTTTGCCTGGGAGAGCTCGATTTTGCCGCGGCATTCTGGCCCGGGCGCATCCTGGCTGTCACCGGCACCAACGGAAAGACGACGCTGACTGAGTTCCTTGCCCACGCGCTTCGCACGATCGGGATCGATGCGGTGGCCACCGGGAACATCGGATTTCCCTTTTCCAGGCTCACCGCCGAAACCCTCGCGGCCGCCGAGGACGCCTCGAATCGGGTAGCTGTCTGTGAGGTTAGTTCCTTCCAGGCCGAGTCGCTCGAGCACCTGAATCCTGATGCCACGCTCTGGACAAACTTCGCCGAGGATCACCTCGAGCGCCATGCGTCGATGCAGGACTACTTTGCCGCCAAGTGGAAACTAGCTTCGCGCACGCGCCGCGGCGGACTGATCCTCGGTGAGTCGGCCTGGCGATTCGCCGTTGGCGCGGGAATCGAGGTTCCGGAGGAATCCAAGGTGTTTTCAGAGGGAAAAACGCAGGATGAGCACCTCTCGGGCACCATCTTCGCATGTCCGCCGCAGCGGGAGAATTACCTGCTCGCCGAGACCTGGTGGCACCGGGAGGGGCATCCCGAATCCGCACTGCTGGCTGCAGCGCGCACTTTCCGCCCCGGAAGGCATCGACTGTCCCGCGTGGCGACCGTCGACGGCGTGACGTGGTGGAACGATTCCAAGGCCACCAATTTTCATGCGGTGGAGGCGGCGCTCCGCAGTTTTCCGAGACCCGTTCTCCTCATCGCGGGAGGACGCTCCAAGGGTGGAGACCTCGTGGGCTTCGTGCGGCGCATCGCACCCCAGGTTCGTGCCGCCTACCTCATCGGCGAGACATCCTCCGCGCTCTCGGAGGCCATGCGTGCGGCGAACATCGAGAACGAACGCTGCATGGACCTTGCCGAGGCGGTGCGCCGCGCGGCATTGGCGGCCCGCCCCACGGACCACGTCCTGCTCAGTCCGGGCTTCCCCAGCTTCGACATGTTTCGGAGCTATGAGGACCGAGGAAACCGCTTTGAGGCCCTTGTGAATAACTTGGGAGTAAACGCCAATTTTTGTTAAGCCAGCCGCCACCGCCTACAACCCACCGTCCGCCCAATCCAATGAAGATTCTCAAGATTTTTGGAGCCGTCTTTGCGGTTCACGTGCTCGCGTTCGTGGTCATTTTCGCGAACCCCGGGTGCACCTCCTCCAACGCTGCCACCGCATCTACGGATGAAGGCACGAGCGATGCCGCCGAGGCCGCCGCTCCGTCGATCCTGCCCGTGTCGATGCCGCCGCCGAACTTCGCAGCGGCGATCAATTTCGATCCGAATGCCCCTGCCGTGCCCCCCGGCCGGTACAGCCCGACCCGCCCCAGCGAGGTGGCCCCTCCCACACCGGTTGCGCCGGCCCCGCAGGAACCGATCGCGACCGCGGCACCGGCTGCGCCTGCGGCCACGAACGAACAGGCGACCGCGGCACCGCAAAACCAGGAGCCCATCGTCTATACGGTGGTGGGGGGCGACAGCCTTTGGAGCGTCTCGAAGCGCTACGGCATCAGCTTCTCCGAGCTGGCCGCGGCGAACGGCTTGCCGAGCAGCGCCGGCCTGCGCGTCGGCCAGCGTCTCACGATTCCCCCGTCTCGCGCCGCTGCCGCCGCCAGTGCGGCTCCCGCATCGGGCAACACGCCCGACGGCGCCTCCGCGCACGTGGTGCAGAGCGGCGAGACGCTGAGCGCGATCGCCCAGCGGTATGGCGTACGCCTTGCGGAGATCCAGGAGGCGAACCGGATCGTGAACTCCGATCTCATCCGCCCGGGCATGTCGCTGATCATACCGGGATTCCAGACCGTCGGTCCGGCGCCCGTCGCGCGGGCGCAGGCGGCACCCGCGCCGCGGAACGACGCCCCGCCGCCGGCGGCAACGGTGCCGACCGTGCCCAACCTTCCGCGCCCGAGCGAGATTCCCGTGATCCGTCTCGAAGGGCTGAACGCTCCCTGAGCCTGGTGCCTGAAAATGGATAAGCCCTCCGAATCCCCAGGCAGCTCATTCGCCCTGCAGCCGGCGACGTTCATCGTCGCCTGTGCCGTGGTGCTCACGGTGCTCGGGGTCACGGTGCTGTTCAGCGCGAGCGCGTGGATGTCGACCGGGCCCTATTACTATGTGACCAAGCAGGTCATCGGCGTTGCGCTTGCGGCGGGCCTCTGCGCGGTCGTGAGCCGCGTGAACCTCGATTTCGCGCGACGCTTCGCCTGGGTGGTTGCCGGGGGGATGCTCTTCCTGCTTTGCCTGGTGTTCGTTCCCGGGCTGGGACGCGAGGTGAACGGAAGTTCCCGCTGGTTGAACCTCGGTCCCGTTTCCGTCCAGGTTTCGGAGTTCGCCAAGCTCGGCCTCGTGTTCTGCCTCGCGCACTACCTCGCGCAGAACCAGACGCGGATCGGCGATTTCAGGAGAGGGTTCCTCTATCCGCTGGCCATCATCGGTGCCTTCGCGGGCCTGATCGTGTTGGAGCCGGACTTCGGCACCGCGGCCCTGGTCGTCGCAGTCGGCCTCGTGCTCCTGTTCCTCGCTGGCGCGAAATGGCGCTACATACTCCCAACCGTCCTGATCACCGCCTTCGGCTTCGCCGTGTTGGTCATCCATAATCCGAACCGTCTGAACCGGTTCATGGCCTACCTCGACGTCGAGGAAAACAAGCTGGGAGGCACCTATCAGCTCTACCAGGCTTTAGCGGCATTCGCGGCCGGCGGTACCGAGGGGGCGGGACTCGGGCAGGGGCGCCAGCAGCTGAGCTACCTCCCCGAGGCGCATACGGATTTCATCTTCTCTGTCGTCGGCGAGGAACTCGGCCTCTGGTTCACGCTCGGGGTCGTCATCCTCTACGCGACCATACTCGTGGCCGGACTCCTGCACCTGCGCCGCGCGCCCAACCTGTTCCAGTACCTGCTTGTCGCGGGCTGCATCGTGCTGATCTCGCTCCAGGCGATCATCAACATGGGCGTGGTGACGGGCCTGCTTCCCACAAAAGGGATGTCCCTGCCTTTCCTGAGTGCCGGCCTCTCAAACCTGCTGCTGATGGGCATGCTGCTCGGGGTATTGCTCAATTCACAGCGCACCTGGGGCCGCATGCCGCGCCATTCCCGGCGTTCCCGTCTCAGGGAAGTCACCGCCTGATCGATCAACATCCATGAGCACCTATCTCATTTCCTGCGGTGGCACCGGCGGACACCTGTCGCCGGGCATTGCCCTTGCAGAGGGTCTATCCGAGCGCGGGCACCGCGCCCTGCTTTTGATCAGCGAGAAGCAGGTCGATACGCGCCTGGTCGGGAAGTATCCCGGGCTCGAGATCGTGCGGATACCCGGTCGTGGCTTCACTTGGCATCCGATGGGAATGCTGCGCTGCCTCGGTTCGCTCCTGCGTGGATTCCTCAAGTGTCGCCAACTGATCCGGAGGACGCGCCCCGACGGGATCATCGGATTTGGAGGCTTCTCGTCGGTCCCCGTGGCGTTCGCAGGCTGGATGCAGGGGGTGCCGGTAGCGATCCATGAGGCGAATCGGGTGCCCGGACTGGCCGTGCGGACGGTGGGGCGATTCGCGGACCGCATTTACCTGCCGCCGGCGGTTCGGCTGGGGTGCGTCCGGCAGGCCCGGGTGCGCCATGTGGGGCTGCCCGTGAGGAAGGAGATCCGCCGCCAGCCGATCGAGGCAGCAAGGGAGTCCCTCGGGCTGGATCCCGAGCGCAAGGTGCTGGTCGTGTTCGGCGGCAGCCAGGGAGCCGCCTCCCTGAACTCCTGGGTGCGCGGCGAACTGCGTGCCCTTTCCGCGAAAGGCATCCAGGTATGCTGCGTGACCGGGCTGGGGAAGGGTGAGTCCGAGACGGTCGCCGCCCCCGGACCCGACGGCTCTGACGTGAAGTCCGTCTTCATCCCATTCTGCGATCGCGTTGCAGACCTGCTTTCAGCCGCCGACCTGGTCGTCTCGCGCGCGGGTGCGGGCACGATCGCGGAGCTCGTGCGCTGCTCGGCACCCGCCGTGCTTGTGCCCTATCCCCATGCGGCTGACGACCACCAGAGGGTGAATGCGGCGTTCTTCGAGCGCCAGGGAGGCGGGATCGTCGTTGCCGACCATTCGCTCGGAGAGCTTCGCGCCGAAGTGGAGCACCTGATTTCGAACGAATGGCTCCTGCGCTGCTTCCGCGCAAACCTCCAGCGCATGGATCGCGCAAACTCGCTGGACCTGATGCTGCGCGACCTCGAGGGGGTCGTGCACTTCACCGAAACGCCGCCGCCGATGGGGGCACAGGCCACCGCGTAGACGAAAGCCATGAATTCCGAGCCCAGACCCCGAATCCACGGCGCCGAGCCCCTGCACCTGCACGGGATCGGCATCGCGGGGATGGGAATGGGACCGCTCGCGGTCTACCTGGCCCGGCTCGGATTCTCCGTAAGCGGCGAGGACGACGGTCCCGTCGGCCCGATGGCCCCGTGGCTCGAACGAGCCGGGGTTCGACTCGGGCCGATGCCTGCCAATGCCGAATTGGTGTTTCATTCTTCGGCAATTGGCGGTGACCATCGCACGTTGAGGCGGGCCCTGGAGGCCGGGATTCCGAAGATCCGCCGCGGCGAACTCCTGGCGGAAGTGCTGCGCGATTGCCGGGTCGTTGCCGTCTGCGGTTCCCATGGGAAGACAACCACCACCGCGATGCTCGTTTCGGCGCTGAGGCGGGCCGGGATCCCTGCCGGGCACGTGCTCGGCGGACTATTCCGCGACGACACGCCGCCCGCGCAGGTGGGGTCGAACCGCTGGGTCGTGGCCGAGGTCGACGAGAGTGACGGCACGATCGACGCCTTCTCGCCTGAGATCACAGTTGTCGTGAACCTGGACTGGGACCATCCGGACCACTACCAGGAGCCGACCGACCTCGATACCACTTTTGCGGCCCTGTTCGCCCGCACGGAGCGCTGCGTGCTCGTGAGCGACAGCTGCCCGCAGTCGGCACGCATCGTGGCTGCACGGGTTTCGTCGGGATCGACATTTGCGGCCTTTGCCAATCTTTCGGTCGGCCGGACAGGAGATTTCACCGGCAGCGTCGCCGAGGAGGATGCATTGGGACTGACACTCTCGCTCGGCGGCCGGTTCACGATTCCCGAAGCCCGGGTCCGGGCCCACGGGGAATTCAACGGATCCAACGCGCTGGCGGCCCTGGCTGCATTCCAGCTCATGGGCGGTGTACCGAGCCCAGACTTGCTGGCGGATTTCCCGGGCGTGAGGCGGCGCCAGTCGCTCGTGGGCGAGAGCCACGAAGTCTCGGTAATCGAGGACTACGCGCATCACCCGGCCGAGATTCGCTCCCTCCTCGGCAGCCTTCGCAAGGCCGTGTCGCCGGCGGGACGCCTCATGGTCGTCTTCCAGCCGCATCGATTCAGTCGCACGGCGCAGTTCAAGGCGGAGTTTGCGGCTGCGCTGGCTGCGGCGGATGACGTCAATCTGCTTGAGGTTTACGGGGCGGGGGAGTCTCCCGTCGCCGGCGGGACCTCCGCCGACATCTATGCGGAGCTCAGGAATGCAGCGCCGCGGCTGCCCGTGCGCTATATGCCGGGAGCCGACTCCGGAACGCTTCGCGCGCTCGCCGCCGAGGTGCGGCCGGGCGACATGGTCGCCTTCGTCGGCGCGGGAGACATCGAGGGAATGGCGAAGCCCTGGCTTGAGTCGCTCGGAAGCTCGCCCCTGCGGGCTGAGGCGTGGGATGCCCTCGCTGAGGAGCTTCGGGACGTTTTCGGTGCGGCCGGAAAAGTGTCGCGCGAGGAAGCCCTCGCCGGACGAACGACTCTGCGGGTCGGTGGCGCGGCTCGGATCTACGCGGAGCCTGCGGATCCCGTTGCGCTTGGAGCGGTGTTCCGGCTTGGGAACTCGCGAGGCGTTCCCGTCCTGCTGCTCGGACGCGGGTCGAATCTCATCGTGCCCGATGAGGGGGTCGACGGCATTGTCGTGGCCCTATCTGGAGCCGCCTGGTCCGGCTTCGCCATCGAGCCCGACAACGGCCTTCGGGTTGGTGCAGGGCTTCGCCTGAAGAACTTGTGCGGCCTGGCTGCGCGCGAAGGGCTGACGGGCTTCGAGTTCCTTGAGGGAATCCCGGGAACCGTGGGAGGCGCGCTGCGCATGAATGCGGGAGCGATGGGCGGATGGATGTACGACGTCGTCCGCGAGGTTTCCGTGATGGACCGAAGCGGGGAGATTAAGGTCCTGCCCCGGGAGGCACTGCAGGTTTCCTACCGGCACTGCGCGGAACTCGAGGATGCCGTTGCCATCGAAGCCGTGCTCAGGCCCGGGGTCGCGGCCGAGGCGGGTGCCGTTTCCAGGCAGATGGATGTCTATCGCCGAACCCGGCAGGAGGCCCAGCCTCGGGAGCCCAGCGCCGGCTGCATATTCAGGAATCCGCCCGGGAACTCGGCGGGCCGGCTGATCGACGAGAGCGGACTCAAGGGCCTCCGTGTGGGCGGAGCCGAGGTCTCGACGGTCCACGCCAATTTCATCGTCAATCGCGGAGGCGCGACGAGCAGGGACGTGCTCGAGCTCGTGCGCCAGGTCCGCTCCCGGGTGCGGGATGCCACCGGCGTCTCGCTCGAACCCGAAGTGCTCCTGTACGGCAAGGACTGGAGGGAAGTGCTGTGAACCTGCGATTTTCGAATGTCGATTGCCGAATGAGGGCCCGGTACGCCAGGGATCCGGCCAGCGGAAAACGGATGCCCAAAATCCAAAATCCAAAATCGGAAATCCAAAATCTCTGATGCCCCCTCTTCCGATCATCTGTGTGCTCAGCGGCGGCGTTTCAGCCGAGCGCGAGGTATCGCTGGGCTCGGGCAAGGCATGTGCCAAGGCGCTCACAAGGTTCTTTCCGACCCGGTTGTTCGACATACGGGAGCGGACACTTCCGGCCGAGCTCGATGGTTCCCTGCATGTGGTCTTCTCGACGCTCCACGGCACCTTCGGCGAGGACGGCGGCATGCAGCGTCGGCTGGATGAAGCAGGCATCGAGTACGCCGGGTGCGATGCGGCATCGAGTGCCATCACGATGGACAAGGGGCGTTGCCGGGATGCGATGGCGGCACTCGGTATTTCGGTCGCCCGCGGAAGGGTGTTCGATGCGGCGAAGCCGCCCGGGGCGGCCGAGCTGATCTCGGAACTGGGATCCAGGATCGTTCTCAAGCCGAACGACCAGGGCAGCAGCGTCGGGCTGCAGGTCATCGATGACGAGGAATCCCTTGGCACTGCGCTGCGGGGACTGACTCCCGGAAGCTGGCTGGCGGAGGAGCGCATCGTCGGCCGCGAATTCTCGGTGGGCGTGTTGAACGGGCGGGCGTTCGGGGTCGTCGAGATCCGCCCGCGCTCAGGCATGTTCGACTACGCCAGCAAGTACACGGTCGGACTGACCGAGTACCATGCGCCGGCGCCGATAGGCGATAGGCTCACCGATGATGTACGAAACGCCGCAGAAAGGGCGTTCGAGACCTTCGGTTGCCGGGATTACGCGCGAGTCGATTTCATGGAGCGCGACGGAGGACTCTTTTTTCTCGAAATCAACACGTTGCCGGGCATGAAGGATACGAGTCTGTTGCCGATCAGCGCACTCTGCGGGGGGCTGGAGTTTCCGGCCTTGGTCAGGGAGATGGTCATGCCCGCGGTGCGGCGTTTTCAGGCGGCCCGGGCCCACGTGCACGCATGAAAAAAACGCAGGCAAAATCCCCCGACGCGCGATCCTGGCGGGACATCCCGCAGCAGGTGAGGCCGCGCGCGATGTCGCGTGGCGGCCGTCGGCGCCTGGCGCTCGGAACACTCCGAACCATCATTGTCCTGGTCGTCATCGGTGGCGTGGCCTGGGCTGGCTGGGAACTCGTGCGGCTTGGGAGCGGCGGCGGCGCATGGTTCGCGAATGCCGTCGACGCGAAGCCGATCGCGCGGGTGACGCTTCAATCGACCGACGGGGTGCTGGACGAGGCCTGGCTGCAGCGGACGCTTGCGCTGGCGCCCGGCACGACGCTGCTCGACATCGACATCGAGGTCCTCAAGGCGCGGCTTGAGGCGCGGCCACAGGTCGAGAAGGCCTCCGTCACAAAGCGGTTTCCGGATGTGCTGGAGGCGACGCTTTCCGAGCGCTCCCCGGTCGCCCGGCTGATGACCAGCGCGGGATCCGAGTTGCTGGTTGCCCGTGATGGTGTCGTGTATGAGGGCATCGGTTACGATCCCGAACTCCTCGAGATGCTGCCCTGGCTTAACCTCGACAGCCTGGCCTGGGACGGCGGCACGTACGGTCCCGTTCCCGGCATGGAAGCGGTATCCGATCTCCTTGGACTGGCCCGTCTCGTGGCGCCGCAGGTCTACGACTCGTGGAAGGTGGTCGATCTGACCCGCCTCGAGTCAGACCGCGAGATCGAGGTGCGCTCGGTGGAAGTCGCCCGGATCGTCTTCGGCGCGGACGCCGATTTCTTCACCCAGCTTGCCTGGTTCGACTATCTCCTGGACCAGCCCGGTCCGGCGCTTGCCAAGGTCGACCTCAGCCTCGGGCCACGTGTCGTCGTCTCGTACGACGAGAACGCACCCCGACTCGCCCGTCCGGTCCCGGATGACACCGGGATGCTGGACCGGCGCGCACCGTTTCCGAACTTTCCCCCGTTGCCACCCTCCTTCCAGACACCCCGTGCGCTTTAAAAGCAGAATCATCGCTGCCGTAGAGATCGGCACTTCCAAGGTCGCCGTGCTCGTCGGTCACCATTCCGGCGAGGCGCTCGACATCATCGGCTTCGGCGAATGCCAGTCGCGCGGCGTCTTCAAGGGCGTCGTGACCAACTACAAGGCCGCCAGCGATTGCGTGCACAGCGCGTTCGAAACGGCGGAACAGACCGCCGGGGAGCGTATCGACCACGTCTTCCTGGCGCAGACAGGCGGACACCTGGAAGGCTTCTACAACGAAGCGTCGGTCAGCGTGCAGTCGGCGGACAACATGGTCAGCGCCCAGGATATCGAGACGGTGTGCGAGCTCGCCACCGCCAAGAAACTCCCTGACGGGCGCATGGTGGTGCACAACATTCGACGGCCGTTTCGGGTCGACGGACGCCTGGTGCCCGGCGACCCCGAGCATCTCGTCGGAACCCGCCTCGATGTCGGCTACTGGACCGTCCACGGCCAGGAGAGCCGGCTTGCCGACAACATCCATGTGATCCGCGGGTATAATCTCGAGGTCCGCGAGCTGATCGCATCGAGCCTCGCTTCGGGCTATGTCGTGACGACCGCCGAGGAGCGGCAGAACGGCGTTCTAGCGATCGACATCGGCGCCGGCACCACGGACTTCGCCCTTTACCGAGACGGCAGCGCGCACACGACCGGGGTGGTCGCCGTCGGAGGCACGCACCTCACCAATGACCTCGCCCTGGCGCTCCGCCTCACCGAGGGGAAGGCGGAGAAGCTCAAGCTGCGCCACGGCCGGGCGACCACGCAGGCCCGGACGAGGACGGACAAGGTATGGCTCGACGGCAATTTCGCGATCGGCGATCGGCAGTTTCCGCTCCAGTCGATCGAACTCGTGACTGCGACCCGGATGCGGGAGCTATTCGAGGTGGTCAGGAAGAAGCTCGGTAACGCTTTCGCGCCCGAGACCTGCCCGGCGGGCGTTGCCCTCACGGGCGGAGCCGCGAAGATCCCCGGTGCAGCCGAATGCGCCGCGCATGTCTTCGGGGTGCCGACTCATCTCGGCGAGATGCCGTCCTGGGTCCGGGAGGACAGCCTGCGCGACCCCGGTTACGCGACGGCGATCGGACTCCTGCACTACGGAGTCTCCTCGCACGGCGCCGGAGCGCCAGTATCCCGAAAACGCCGCGGGTTTCTCCAGAGTCTCTTTGCATCAGCCTGACCCATGAACCCCAGCGAACTTCCCCTCGAGCACCAGATCCTTACGGATCGCGATATTGCCATCAAGCTGGTCGGAGTGGGTGGGGCCGGCGCAAACGCCGTCGACCGCCTCAAGATGGAGAACCTGGAGCGCCTCCAAATGGCGGTGGTGAACACCGACCTGCAGGCCCTCAACACATCCCCTGTCCAGGACAAGGTGCTTATCGGCAGTGCGGTCACGCGCGGCCTCGGGGCGGGCGGCGATCCGGACCTGGGTCGCGAGGCCGCGGAGGCCGACCGCGAGAAGATTGCCGAGGTAATCGGTGCGTGTGACATAGTCTTCCTCGTTGCTGGGATGGGCGGAGGCACGGGAAGCGGCGCGGCGCCCGTTGTGGCCGATGTCGCGGCCGAGCAGGGAGCGTTGGTCGTCGCATTCGTGACGCTGCCTTTCAGCTTCGAGGGAGGACGCCGGCTCAAGCAGGCGGAGGAGGGCCTCGTCGCCCTGCGCCGCGTCTGCGACGCCGTGATCGTACTTCCGAACGATGTGCTGCTCCAGGAGTCGGCGGAATCGGAGACCGTCCTGGATTCATTTGCGCGCGCCGATGAGTGGATTGGCCGCGGGGTGAAATCGATATGGGCGATGCTCTTCCGCACCGGCATCATCAACCTCGACTTCGCCACGCTGCGCTGCGCCTTCGCGACCGCACGGGGCGGGCGCACGCTTTTCGGGCTTGGGAACGGGTCCGGTGAGGACGCCATTTCGCATGCGATCGAGAGTCTCAGGATGTGCCCGCTTCTGGCGACGCCGGAGGCGTCGCGCCGGGCGGACCGACTGCTCGTCAACATCATCGGTGGCACGAGCCTGACGCTCGCTCGGGTCAACGAGCTGATGACTGCGGCCACCGACCAGTTCGGACGCGAGGCGCATGTCATCATGGGCGCGGTGATCGACGAGGAGATGCAGGACCGCGTGGAGATCTGCATCCTTGGAACCTGCGACATGGGCTCGCGTGCCGCGACCCGCCGCCCCCTGGCAGCGCCGCGCAGCAAGCTGCCCGGTGAGGCAGCTTCGCCAGTAAGCGCACTGCCTCCGCCTGTGCCGGCCTCCGCCGCTCGGGGCACGGTGCACCAGGCAAAGCATGCAGGCAACGGCAAGCCCGTGGCACAGGACGAGTTTACCTTCGGCGAGATCGAGAGCCGCGGCTACTTCGACAAGACCGACCGCAACCTATTCGAAGGGCAGGACCTCGACGTCCCGACCTACCTGCGCAAGGGCATCAAGGTGGCGCTCTGAGACGTGGCCCTCTCCGGGAGGAGCGGGATCCGAGATCGGCATCCCTGCCCTCGCGGGCAGGGCTACATAGTGCGACAAATCCGGGCCAGTACTCGACGGGATCGCCGCCATCTTCGCTTTCCGAGCTTTTTTGCATCCTAGCGGCGGCCAGAGCGTCATCCTGCCGAATGTCGATTCGAGCCCTGTCCCTTTCCCTGTTGAGTGCCTTTTTGGGCGCCCTCTCCCTGCCCGCCGCCGAGCCGGCGCCACGTGCGGCGGTGCTGACGGGCAATAGCCTTCAGGTACAGACAATTGCAGTGCGGGAGCCGGGTGAGGGCGAGGTGCTCATCCGGGTGCGCGCCGCAGGCGTGAATGCATCTGACTGGCGCAGTCCCGGTACGGCGGTGACGGCAGCTCGCTCAGCCATGCTTCAGGGTGCCGATGGATCGGTTGGACTGGCGGTTCCTGTCAACGGCCCGGCTGTGCCGGGCTTCGATGCCGCGGGAGTTGTCGCCGCGATCGGTCCCGGCGTGTCGGCGTTCCGACCGGGCGACGAGGTGATCGCTTTCTCGGCGAGGGAAGGGGCCTATGGCACCCACCTCGTCGTTTCGGCTGCTTCGGTCGCACCGAAGCCCCGCAACATCACTTTCGAGGAGGCGGCTGCAGTTCCGACCAAGGCAGTCGTCGCCTGGACGCTGCTGATGGATGTTGCCGAGGTTTCGGGAGGACAGCGTGTCCTCGTGCTGCTCGGTGACGGGCCGCTGGGATACCAGGCGGTCCAGCTCGCGCGCGCTCGCGGTGCCGCGGTGACCGCTATGGGTCCCGCGCGTACGAGAAGCTATCTGTTCGCCGTCGGTGCCACTGAGTTCGTCGATTCCGCTGGCGGTGCGTTCGAGTCCGAGCTGGAAGCCTTCGACATCGTCTTCAACGCGGCCGGTCCGGCACTCACGGCGCGGGCGATCCGGACCACGAAGAGGGACGGGATCGTGCTCGTCGCGGAGACGCCTGACGCGGCTTCGATCGCGGCGGCTTCGGCTGCGGGTGTGCGGCTGGGCGCGTGGCCGGAGACTGGAACTTCAGCCGGACAGATCCTGCGACAGTTCGTGGGGATGATCGACCGGAACCAGGTCGACGTGAACATCGAGCGGATTTTTCCGCTCGCGGAAGTTAATGAGGCGTGGGCATTCGCCCGGCAACCCGGCACCCGCGGGCATGTTGTGATCGAAATGCCGTGACGCCTTCGGCGCAGGGGCAGGGGGGAAGGGGAAAGGAGCAGGGAGCAGGCGGGAGGGGATAAGGAGCAGGGGAAGAGGAACTGATCTTCCTTCGCCCTTCTTCCTTGCTCCTTCCAGCCTCGCGCCCTGCCGTTCCGCACCAGCGGAACGGGCTAGTGCGTCATCATGTAGAACATGATGTTTATCCCGAGCGGGTAGGCGAACTTCTCGGCGAACTCGCGGAAGTAGTCGTAGTTCTCGCCCTCGCGTTCCCAGCCATCGCCGGTGTCGGTGTTGTGCAGTGCCAGCACCATGATGCGTCCTTTGTCGTCGAGGATCGCACGGTGGTGCACCTCGCGACCTTGGTCACCTTGTTCCCATGTGCCGGTTCCGTACAATAGCGCCTGGACTCCGATGCCGATGCGCGGCACCTGGGCCTTCTCGGTGATGCGGAACACGGCGCGGTAGAGAGGGTGCTCCAGCGAGAGCTCCTGGAAACTGCGGCCCGGCAGTATCTCGCTCATCACGCTTTCGAGGTTGTTCCACTCCTGGTTTGCCCAGAAGTCGTCGAAGAGCATGAATCCGCCGCTGTTCAGGTACCGTCGAAGTGCGAGCACTTCGTTCTCCCGCAGCTCCATCGAACCGGGAGCCGACACGAACAGGAAGGGAAAGCGCGCCAGCTGCGGATCCGTGGCGCGAATGATGCGTCCGTTCGGATCAACCGCCATCGATGTCATCTGCTGCAGCCGGTAGGAAAGGTTCAGGTCGGCATCCGGCAGGTCTGTGGTCCAGGAACCGCTGCCGCTGCGCGAAAAACCCCGGTCCCATCGGAGCCGGGCGAACGTGAAGACGTCGTGCTGGAACTCCATGGGATTCTCCCAGATCGGCGTGCCATAATTCCGTGTGCCCACCTCTCGCGCCGTCTCCGTTGTCTCACTCACCCAGATCCGTCCGCCGCCTCCGAAGTTGCGTCCGCCAAACTGGGCGAATGCCGTCGATGCGACCGAGAGGCAGGCCGACAGCACGATAACGCTGCGCGGCATCGGGAGACGCGATAGCGGCGGGAGGGACATCGCCAACAAGGGAATGCGCAGGAGCGACGCCTGCAAACGCATTTAGGCATTCGCTACTCGGCTATTCCGAATCTGACCTCGGACCTCGGGTTGTTCCGAGCCTCCTTCGCCCTTGCACCCTCGGGCTTCCACGCCGCTCGTCCCGCAGGTGCGGGCTACAACTCGGACTCCAGAAGGCTGCGGTTCGAATCCACCAAATGGAAATTCCCAGCTTCCTTCGCGTGCTTCTGTAAAACCCAGCTAGTGGGTCATTATGTAGAACAGGATATTGATCGCGAGAGGGTAGGCCATCCGCTCCGAGAAGTTGTGGAAATAGAAGTCGCTCTCGCCCTCACGCTCCCAGCCGTCGCTGTCGTCGGAGTTGT
The DNA here is from genome assembly GCA_038144975.1 of Candidatus Salsuginivita brisbanensis. Lineage (GTDB taxonomy): Bacteria > Verrucomicrobiota > Verrucomicrobiia > Opitutales > Opitutaceae > Salsuginivita > Salsuginivita brisbanensis. Next base: position 161,045 of record JAYQOU010000002.1, read on the forward strand.
GCAGCGCCATGGCCATGATCCGGCCCTTTTCGTCGAAGATCACGCGGTGATGAACGATCTGCCCGTCGCTGCGTTCCCAGGTCTGCCACTGGCTCGGATCCCAGCCCTCGAGGGCGGTCCCGTTGCGGATGTTCGGCACCTGGCCCTTCTCCCGGATCTTGAAGACGCTCTGATAGAGCGGGTGCTCAAGCGGAAGCTCGACGAAGCTGTGGGAGGGAAGGATCTCCTTGAAGATGCGCTCGCAGTTTGCCCACTCGGCCTCGCCCCAGAAGTCGGTCATGAGCATGAAGCCACCAGCGAGCAGGTACTTCCTTAGCGCGGCGATCTCGTTCTCGCTGAGAGTCAAGGCACCGGGCGCGGCGGCGAACAGGAACGGATAGCGATCGAGCTCCGGATCGTCGGCGCGGATGAGTCGCGCGAACGGATCGGCTCGCATGGCAGTCATTTGCTGTAGCCGGTAGGATAGATTCAGGTCGCTGTCGGGCAGGTCGGTCGTCCACCCCCCGCCGCCGGCATTGCGGAAAAACCGCTGCTGGTCGTAGCGCAGGCGGGCGAAGGTGAATACGTCGGCGTCGAGGCCGAGCGTGTAGTCCCACATTGGAGTATCGATGCTCCGGGTGGGAACCTCACGGGCCGTGCGCGTGCCTGGAGCCACATAGATCTGTCCACCGCCAAACCCTCCGCGTCCACCTCCACCGCCCCGCTGGGCGAGTGCCTCTGCCGGGATGAGCACCGCGGCGACGGCGACGGCAATCAGGCCGAAGCCCGCAGCGGACCTTCTAATGGAGCGACAGGACTTCATGGACGGCTCCCTACAACGACGCCCGAGGACCCGTTCCGGCAACAGGAAAAGTGACAATTCCGTGTCGGTGACCTGTCCACATGTGGCCCGCTCCGGGAGGAGCGGGATGGATCGGTTCGTTCTGACACCGGTGGAGCGGAACCTCAGGAGGCAGACGACTGCTGTTCGGCCACCTTGTGCTCCTTCCGGCTCGCGAGCCACCAGCCGTTTACGGCCCAGGCGGCCGCCACTGCGGCGCCGACGGCCGCCGCGGAGATCCCCGCCGACTGGAAGCCTCCGGTCACCTGGGCCACGAGGGCATCGCCGCCGCGGTACACCGGCACATCGATGAAGTTCTTGGCCTTGTACTTCGTCTCGGTGTCGACGCGGCTGAACAGCATCTCGCGGCCCGGACGCACGAATGAGTATTCCGTGACTCGTCGCAGTACGATGATCACAACGAACACCGCGAAGGTATTGGCCGCCGCCAGGACGCCGAGGCCGAGCATCATCAGGATCGGCACCGCGGTGAGCAGCACGCCGATGCCCCAGCGCGAGGCGAGCCGTCCCGTGGCGAAGAGCTGGAGGCCGAGAGTCAGGCTCTGCACGGTGAAATCGATGTTGCTGAACACCCGGGTCCGCTCCGCGCTGTCCGAGAAGCGTTCGCTCACAAGCCTCAGTTGCTCGAAATAGAGGAACGTGTTAACGGCAGCCAGCAGGATGACGAAGGTCGCTATGCCGAGCAGGTAGGGCGACTTCAGCACGAGAAAGATGCCGGCGAAGGGGTTTCCGCCGAGCGGGCGCTCCCGCTCGATGGCCGCCTGCCCGGTGCTTGCCCATTCGGCCCGCGACCAGATCCCAATCAGGATTCTCTGGCAGACGATCGCCACGAAGAACATCGCGGCACCCATGAACAGGATGCCCTCGTTGCCGATCCACTCGACGACGCGACCGGTGATCCAGGGACCCGCGAGCGCCCCTGACGTGCCGCCCGCCGCGATCACGCCGAAGAGGCGCTTCGTCTGTGTCGAGGTGAAGAGCTCGAGCAGGAAGCTCCACATCAGGGAAATGATGAAGAGATTCAGCACGCTGATGAACACATAGAAGAACGTGCCGGTGGCGATGTGCTCGTCGCCCTCCTGCATGAACACGAATCCGCATGTCAGGAACGAGAGGACGATGAAGCCGTAGGTCCACGGTAGCAGGGCCTGCCGGCGGAACCTCGAGCAGAGCCAGCCGTAGAGCGGGACGATCGCTATCGCGTAGACCCAGGTCCACACGAACAGGTCGCGCACGCGCTCGTCGCCCAGCAGCGTTCCCACCGTCTCCCGCACCGGCCTCACGGCGAAGTAGCCGCCGAGCACGCAGAAATAGAGGAGGAAAGAGGCGACGACCGCGCCGGTCTCGCCGGGCTCGATCTTCGCAAATCGGCCGAGGAAGCCCCCGGTGCGGTGAGGGGTATGGAAACTCATGGCTGGGATCAGGGTAGGGTAAGGATGATCTTGCCGCGCGGGCTTCCGTTGCGGAGGCGGTCCCAGGCTGTGTTCACCTGGTCGAGGAGAAACGTGCTGTCGACATTGACGTCATATCTGCCCTCCACGGCAAGCTGCGCGACCTGACCGAGCATCTCGCCCACCGGGGTGCCGCCGGGCATCCTGCCCGAGTAGCGGATGCCCGCCGCCGCCACCCGCTCCTGGTCAATCGTACCGGTGATGGAGACAATGATTCCCCCGGGGCGGACGACGCTGATGGAGCGGTTTGCCGTGTCCGTGTCGACGTTGTTGAAGACGATGTCGATGTCCTTCGCCCGGTCCTCGAACCGCTCGCTGCGGTAGTCGATCATCTCGTCCGCTCCGAGCGAGCGCACATAATCGTGATTCTGCGCGGAAGCAGTCGCGATCACCCAGGCGCCACGCGCTTTCGCGATCTGGACAGCCGCAGAACCGGTGCCACCGGAGGAGCCGTGGACGAGTACGCGGTCGCCCGCCTTAACGTTCACGATGTCGACCAGCACTGCCCAGGCAGCGTAAGCGACGGTCGGTATTCCCGCCGCCGACTCGAATGAGAGGGCGGCAGGCTTGGCGACGATCGCGGATGCCGGAACCGAAACGTATTCCGCATAGGCGCCGCGACGGTCGGAAAAGGCGATGACCTCGCTGCCGATACTCCACCCGGAAACGCCCTCGCCCAGGGCCGCAATTGTGCCGGAGGCATCAAAACCCGGAATGTTCGGCCCGGATTGCGCAGGCGGGCCCCCGCGTCCGCCGCGCCCCGGTCCATCGCCCCTGCCGGGCGCACCCGGCGGCGGACCGCCGGGTCCGCGTCCGGCCTCCGGCGTGATGCGGGTGTCGACAGGATTAACGGCTGCGGCACGAATGCGGACAAGGACCTCGCCCGGATTCACTGCGGGGACATTGACCTGCTCTACGGCGACGGCGCCGTCCCGGACCACGACTGCGCGCATCTGGGAGGGCACTTCGGCTGCATTGAGCGTGGATACTGCCAGCAGACCGGTGAGCAGGATCGCGGGCAGGGAAAGGCTGTTGGATGTCACGAAAGGTACAGGAATTCAGATCGGACTATAGTGATGAAGGTGTTTGCTCAGATCGCCGCCATTGCGTCTTCCATGCGGCGGCGCATCGCCGCATCGGGCAGGCGTCCCATCGCTGCCTGGATGTTATCGTGCACGTAGCGAACCCGGGCGGTGCCGGGAATGGCGCAGGTCACGGCAGGGTGGGAGACGATGTACTTCAGGAAGAACTGCGCCCAGGTGGTGCAGTCGAATTCGCGGGCGAAATCCGGCAGCGACTGTCCCTGTACTGCTGTCCAGAGCCTTTCGCGCCCGAAGGGCAGGTTCGTCATCACCCCGATGCCTCGGTCAGCGGCGAGCGGTAGGATGCGCGCCTCCACCTCGCGGTTGTCGATCGCGTAGTCGCACTGGATGAAGTCCAGGTCGTTGTTGAGCATGATCTGCTCGAGCTGCTCATACTGTCCCTCGCTTGACGTCGTGACTCCGAGATAGCGGATGCGTCCGGCCGCCTTCAGCTCGCGCAGAATGGCGAGGTTCTCGTCGACATTGCCGAGATTCCACACGGCGACGAGGTCGATGCGGTCGGTGCGCAGATTGCGAAACGACTGCTCTATCGACTCGAGCCCGGTCAGGCCGCCCCGACCGCCGCCACCACGTCCGGCCCGGGCGCCCGGAGGGGCTCCCTCGGGACCTCCGGGTGCGCCGCGTCCCGCCGCACCCTCTGGACCGCCCCGTCCAGGTCCGCCGCGTCCTGGGCCGCCCCGACCACCGCCGCCACCACCGACCTTGGTCGCAAAGAAATAGCGCGAACGGTTTCCGTTCTCCTCGGTCAGTTCACCGACGACGGATTCCGCCTCGCCGTATGCGGGGGCCGTGTCGATGACACGGCCGCCGAGTAGGGGAAAGAGACGCAGGACTTCCTTCAGCTCAGGACGAGTATCCTCGGTCATCTGCTCATAGCGCCGCGCAGTGCCGATGCCGATCACTGGGATGAGCTCGCCCGTTGACGGAATGGGTTTGGCGATGATCGCGCCGGTGGCGGCGAAGGTGTTCCCCCCGGCAGGCGCTTCGTCGGACGACTGCACGGGAGTTGCAACCTGGGCGAAGGCGCGGGGCATTGACGACAGGGCGGCGGCGCCCAGGCCGAGTTTCATCAACTGACGACGTGTAATCGGATTCATGGCGAGGTGAGGGGGAGTATGAAGGGAGAGGTGCGGCGCGCCACGGGCATTCCCCACAAAGGCGTGATCCGGGGTGCCGCAGGATGACGCTGCGGCGTTCGAATTCCGCTACAAACTCCAAATCTTCGCCGTGGCGACCCCCAGGCTTGCCGTTGCCAAGGCTTCCGGATCCGATTGCAGCATGCTCGTCCACTCCGTCTATTTCTGGCTCAAACCCGAACTCACCGCTGAGCAGCGCGCTGCCTTCCGAAAGGGAGTCGAGTCACTCGGCGGCATCAAGTCTCTCGCCGGATTTCACGTCGGCAGCCCCGCGGGAACCGAGCGGAGGCCGGTGATCGACTCAAGCTACGACGTGGCGCTGGTTACGATCTTCAAGGACCTGGCCGCGCACGATACCTACCAGGTCGATCCGATACACCTGGCGTTCATCGAGACCTGCAGGCAGTACTGGGCGAAGTTCCAAGTCTACGACTCGGAGTGATCCGCGCGAAGCGCGGAGAGGCAGGGTTCGGCGATGCTGGCGCGTTCGCGCGAGACGCTTCGCGAGTTCGCGGCCAGCCTGCAGGGCCTCCCGGCCGAGCTCCGCCGGCTGGTCCGTCGCTTCGAGCACGATGACCTGACCATCAACATGCAGCTGCGCGGACTCGAACGCCATGACGATGCAATGAAGGTTGCGGCCAACCGGATCGCGCTCGGCGTGATCATCGGCGCGCTCATCATCGGTTCCTCGATGATCGTCACGACCGGCATCCAGCCGCACCTTTTCGGCTACCCGATGCTGGGCATCATCGGATTCGTACTCTCGGCGATCCTGGGCCTGTACGTGATCTGGGACATCATCCGCCACGGCCGGCACAAGTGATCGGGCGGAAGGAACCACTGATTGCCGGGGTAGTAACGGCCTGTCAGGCCGTCCGCCTGAGGTTGGATATCAGCCGGCGCGCCTACCAGGCACGCCCTACCTCGCTGTCGGTAGTTGGGACAGGTCGTCAGGCCGGCACCTGACCCCCTCAGTTCTCAGGCATCTCGAACTCCGCGACGCCAGAATGTGCGGCATTCGATGCGGCGTAGGGGAGGGCGAACACGGCTGCCTCCCGAAGGGGCATGTGCCGCCGCATCCAGCCCTCGATAACGCAGGCAAGCATCACGTCGCCGCTCCCGGTTGCGGAGACTTCGCTGACTTTGGGAGGCTCCAGATAAATGGGCGATGAGTTCTCCTCGCGCACCCAGACCAGGCCTGGACCGTCCGTCACGATCCAGTTGCGGACCGGAGTTTCCTTCGCTGCGGCTTCCAGTTCGGGGTCCGTCAACGAACTGCCGTCCTTCCGGTTTGGGCGGATCAGTCCGCGAAACTCCGTCGCGTTGAGTTTGACGAGCGAGACCGGCCGCTTCGCCAGCCAGGCCAGCGGCGGGCCGTAGGTGTCGGCGATCAGCGTGCTACGGTTTATCCATGCATCCAATGCCTTGCGAAGCGGATCGAATGCAGCGCCTTCCCACCCGGGGAAGCTGCCGCAAATCGCGAGCACGCCGCCGTCCGGCTGTTCACCGAGAAATTGTGCGCAGGCGGCGATCGCATCGGCGTCGGGCGCAGCGTCCGGGCCGAGGAAGGTCGTCTCGCGCCCGCCTGGCCGGCGAATCACGATGCCGGTGCGCGTTGGGGTGGAGCCGGAGAAGGCGCGGTGCGACAGTCCGCGAGCGGTCAGCCAGGCGAGGCATTCCGCGCCGAGGTGTCCGCCGGTGAAACACAGGGCCGTGGCTTCGACGCCGAACCGGGCGAGCATGCGGCTCACGTTGATGCCCTTGCCGCCGACCTGGAAGGACTCGGACTCCGCGCGCTGGGTGCGGCCCGGCGCCCAGTCGCGGAAATCGAGCGTGCGTTCGGCAAGCAGGTTGCCGGTCAGCGTGAAGATCTGAAGAGGACCGGCTTTCACTGCCGACGCGCCGGCACCTTCCGCGAGGGCCGGAAAAAGACGTAATTAACCAGGAAGCCGAGGCCGACCATGGCGCTCAGGGTACGCACGTTTCGCATCGCGCCAAACACCATCGTGAGGGAACTCGCGCGGGGCTCCTGCACGCGCAGCAGCAGCGGGGCTGCGGCGATCGCGAGAATCGGGAGAAGGAGGAATGACAAATGATACACCTGGATGCGGTCCGGCAGCGTCCGGAACCCGGTGTACAGCGCCCAGCCGCCGATGATCGGAGCCGCCGCGGCGACCAGGGACACAACGGCCAGGTTTACCCCGATCGCGAGGTGACGTGCTTCGACCGGGACGAGCCGGATGAGCAGCGTGAACTGGCCTAGAATGAATCCTGCGCCGGCGATTCCGATCCAGGTCCAGATGATGTAGAGCCAGCCCGTATTTCCGGGTTCGATGAAGTACCAGGCGAAGTTCGGCAGCTGCCAGAGCAGGAGGGAGGCGACCATGACCGACTTGTTGCCGTGCCGGTCGAGCAGGCGGCCCCAGGCGGGCAGGGAAAGGGCGCCGCCGAGCTGTGAAAGCGTCACGAAGATGCCGACGTCGAACGTGGACAGGTTCAGCTCCTCCAGCATGAACACATGGTAGAACGGCCCGAAGCAGTTCGCGGCGAAGGCCCAGAGCGCGCCGAACGCGATGAACGGCGGCAGCGAGTGCGACCGCCTCATGTGCCGGAACTGCTCGCGCAGAGGCAGCACGGGAGGCGCGGTGTGCCGGCGATGCGGACGTGTCGGGCTGGCTGCGAGCCAGAAGAGCGAGGGCACCCGGAACAGGACGGCGACGCCGATGACAACCTGGTAGGCGGTGATCGCGTACTCGAGACGGGTCAGTATCCAGCCTGAGCCGAGCACGAACAGGAGCGTGGAGATCTGGAGCACGGCGTTGCGTCTTCCGAAAAACTTGCCGCGAAGCGGTGGCGGCACCCACTCCTGCATCCATGCGCTCCAGGAGACGCCCGTCACCGAGGAGAAGCAGCTCGAAACGAAGAACCAGAGCGCGAACCACGCCCCTGCTGCCACGGGGTCGTCCCCCGGCAGCCAGGACAGCATGGGAATCAGCAGCACCCAGCTCAACCAGTGCAGGATGGCGAAAAAGACTGTGAGTCGCTTCGCGGTGCGCCCGCGAGTGATCAGCGGCAGCACGAAAACCTGGAGGAAGTTGGCGAGGAAGGGCACCGACCAGATTATTCCCAGGGAGATCTTGTTCTGCGGGAACGTGAGTGCGAACAGGGCCGTCAGCACGACGTTCGCCGGCAGCGAAAGCGTCACGATCGGCATGGCCGTGATGCCCTCGACCACGCAGAGGCGCAGCGACCGCTCGAGGTCCGATCGGTGCGCGGCGCGGTCGTGACTGGGCAGGATTGCGTTCATGCCGTCGATTGAAGCATGCAATGGGCAACATGGCCTCGATTGTGAAATCGAAAGCGTTCGAGGAGGTCGGCCCCGTCGCTATTGCCCGCGCACTCCTCGGCAAGCGGCTCGTGCGGGCTTTCCCAGACGGACGGAGGATTGCCGTGTTCATCACCGAGACAGAGGCCTATGACGGTGAGAAGGATCTGGCCTGTCATGCCCGTGCGGGGCGCACGCCTAGGACCGAGGTCATGTATCGGCCGGGCGGCGTCTGGTATGTGTACCTATGCTACGGGGTGCACGAGATGCTTAATCTCGTGGTTGGCTCTTCCGATTATCCGGCAGCGGTGCTGATCCGCGGGGTCGAGGGAATCATTGGCCCGGGGCGGGTCACGAAGAGCCTTGCGATCGACCGGGCACTCAACGGCGCTCCGGCCGCCCGGGCGAGCGGGCTCTGGATCGAGGATGCCGGAATTATCGTCCGGGCGCGCTCGATCCAGGCATTGCCCCGAGTGGGCGTGGACTACGCCGGACCGATCTGGTCCGCGAAGAAGTGGCGGTTCAGGTGGTGCGCGCCGGATAGCGCAGTCTCGATCACTGACCCTCGATTTCGGCGAGCCGCTGCCTCAGGTAGGCAAGGCGCCGGTCCGCGAAATCGCGGAGCGTGATCGCCCCGGTGCCCTCGCCGGGTTCGTTTGCCGTGCCGCGAGTGAAGTCGGCGGTGGCGCTCAGCTTTTTCGTGTCGCGAGCGACCTCGTCGGCGATCACGGCACGGTGTGTCTGGACGATCGGGCCGAGGCGGTTCCAGTCGAGCCAGGTCTCCGCCATTTCGCGGACGTAGGACAGGTACCGTGCGCGAAGCTCCGGAACAGCAAATAGTTTCGAGGCAAGGGGCCGGTTCGGGTCGTTCTCATTGATCAGCGGGTCAAGGCTGACGCTTTCCGCGCCGCCGCCTCCGGGTCCCCCGAAGCCAGGGCCTCCGGGCCCGCCAAAACCCGGCGCACCTCCCGGGCCTCCAGGGCCGCCCCTGCCGCCCCGACCTCCGCCGCGTCCTCCGGGTCCGCCCATCAGGGCTAGGAAAGCCTCGTTGGCGTCATGCGGCAGGATGTGGAACTTCCCGCTCTCGTCCCGGTAAATGTTGTAGTCGCTCGCGCGGGTCCAATAGCCGTCCTCGTTGATAAAGGTATTGTCGATCGCCAGAAACTTGAGTGCCCCGTCGATATTCAGGAGTGGGGAGAGTTCGGCGACGAGCCGGTCCGGCGGTGTCTGGTTGAGCACGCGAAGCATGGCGATGAACGCCTGCCAGTCCTCCGGATCGTCCTTGGTCTTGATCGAGTAGATCTGCTTGTAGCTGTCGGGGTTGTCGCCGAGGTAGGCGAGTGTACCCTGGCCGTTCGGGCTTCCAGGGACCTTCCAGCGCGCGCCTCCAGTCGTGTTGAACCAGGCGCGCACCATGTCCTTGTTGTACTGCTCGACGTTCTGGTAAATGCCCCAGTTCTCGCCGTTGATGACGACGCGGACGAAGTTGGCGCGGGCGGCGGGAATGTACTGCCTTGCGATGCCGAGAAAGAGCACACCGCGTATCAATGTGGGGTCGCCGTTCGAATTCAGCAGATTGAGCGTACGGGCACCGAGCAGGTTCTGGTCCTCGTTTACCCAGTCGAAGGTGAGGTTGAGCGAGCGCTTGTAGCCGTCGGGCACGAACGCGAAGGACGACGCGCCGCGAAAATGAATGCCGACATCGCGGTAGGTCCGTCCGTCGACGGTGACCACTGCGGGCATTTCGATGTCCGTGTTGTTGAACGCGGCCATGCGGGATTCCCACTCCGGCTCCTCGAACTGGATGAAGAAAGTGCGAAGCGTCGACTCATTGTAGAGCGGGGCGCTGCCGCCGGGCCGGGCATCTGCCGGCGCGATGCGTTCGCCGGGTTGCGCGGGTCCGCTTGTCTGTCCGCCGGGCCCTCCGCGTCCTCCTCGGCCGCCCCGTCCCCCAAAACCGCCGCCGCCTGCACCCTCCGCAGTCAGGAACTCGTGCGCAGCCTGTCGCTCTGCGAGATTCAACCTGCCGTTGCCGTCGCGGTCAAACTGGTCGACGAGCTCACGCTCGGGAGCGTTGAATCCTCCCGGTCCGCCGAAACCGCGGCCGCCGCCAGGTCCGCCGGGGAAGCCCTGCGAAAAGGCGAGGGTGGGAAGGAGCGCGGCCAGAATGCAGGCGGATCGTGCAATCATTGGAACTGTATAAGTAACTACGCTGGAGTGATTCATGAAGAGTGATGGGCAGGCCAATGTTACGATGACGTTACAGTTCTGCGCCGGTTTCAACATTTCTATGGGCGTGCTCCGCGCGCCACCGGATGGCGAACTACTGCAGGATCGCCTCCGCGGTTACGCGGGGCAGGACATTCTGGTCGGCGCCTGGTACAAACCAGTAGATGACCGCCATTGTGAGAATAGTCCCAGCGGCAAGAAACGCCACACCGAGACGTCGCCGTTTGGGCAGCGCCATCCACAGGATGAATCCAGTGACGCATGCCAGAAAGATGAGCAGGGAACTGAGATCGATCACCCAGCGCCAGGCTTCCCCGGTGTATCTGCCGCGGTGCAGATTGTTCACGATTGCCGCAAAGTTGAAGAGCTCGTGCCGCACTTCGACCGATCCGGTCTCGGCATTGACAAGGGTTTCCCAGATCTGCCCCGGCTCCTTGAAGGCGACAGCGATCTCGCCGTCCCAGTCGTCGTAAGCGGTCACGGCGCCGGTGATGTTGAATGATGCACGCAGCGCCTCCACGACACCCAGCCGGTCCCCGGCGGAGAGGGGGGCTGTTGGTATCGTGCCGCTGACCTCGATTAGGCGCGGTTCGGTCGCCCCGAACCATGCCTCGTGATTGATCGTGAAGCCCGTGACTCCGAATAGCAGCATCACGAGCAGCCCGAGCATCGTGAGGTAGATATGGACTGCCCGGCTTACGGCGTGGACCTGCGTCCAGAGCCTCTTGCGGCGCGGGCGGGCCGGTGCCGGATGCGCATGGGCGAAGGGCGAGCGGGTGCCGCCGTGGCGCCCGGCCGCATGGGATGGCCTGTCGAGCCCGGGATGCGTCTGGGGGGGATGATTGCTCATCGGGGCGTCAGGGCGTGCGCGGACCGTATCTCACGGTCGATGCATCGGATTCCGAGCTGACGCGCAGCTCGGCACTCACCGGCGTGTCCAAGCAGGCGAGGACCGCGGTCTGCACCACGTGACCTCCATGCTCGCGGTTGATTTCCACCCGCACGCGGTATTCGCCGCGTGGTACGGCGATTCCCGCGTCATTGCGTCCGTCCCATGCGAGCGTGTATGTGCCGGGGGGACGCGTCGCCCGGGAGACCGCGTAGGCGACATTCCAGTCACCCTTGATCTTGTTCCACCAGGAGGACATGTCCGAAAAATAGCGGTCCTGATTGCCCCAAAGCGTGAGGTTTCGCACGAGCTGTCCGGAGGCGTCCTCGATCCAGACGGCGACAAATGGTCTTTTGGCTCCGCCGCGTCCGCCAGGTCCCCCGCGCCCGCCGCGTCCACCCGGACCTCCGCCGGGGCCCCCGCCCGAGTTCCCCCCGAAATCCTTCAGGCGGATTTCGATCGAGACCTGATAGTCCGATGGCCACGCGGAAGCTGCGGCCTCGGTTTGCGCCGCGGCCGCCGTCGCGACTACGGCAAAATCCCCGCTGGCGGCTGTACGGCCGCCGAGAGCCGTGATGTAGCTGCCCTGAGTGCGGGCCAGAGGCAGCAGCGCTGACGCCGTTTCCGGACCGGCGATGGTGGCCGCCGTCGAGAGTGCGTTCGCGGTTACGGCATCGGATGCTATTACCGTCGCAGCGTTTCCCGAAGGTGCGGGACGGTTTGTCCTGGGGTCGATGAGATGCGAATAGGCCGCGCCGGCGATCAGGATTGGACGCGCGTAGCCCCCGCTTGTTGCGATCGCGGCCTCGCGAATGACTGTGGTTGCAAAAGGACCCTGATTGTCGGCCGGTCTGGAAGGATCCGCGACTCCGATGAGCCAGTCGCGGGATCCCCAGGCGCGAAGGTCGCCGCCAAGGTTCAACAGACCAGCAGGCGCATGGTTGCGCGCGGCGGCAACCGCACGCTCGATGACGTAACCCTTGCCAAGGGCATCGACGTTCCAGGAGCGGGGCAGGGATCGGGCGGCGCGCAAAGCCCCCGCCGACGGCGCCGCGTCGCCGCCACCTTTTGACTTCCAGAGTGCGATCACGCCGCCGAGGTTGATATCGATGAGGCCGGAGGTTTCGCGGGACCACGCTTCATGCAGTTCGATCAGCTCGCGCAGTTCGGGTGAAGTGACTGGCGCGCCCGCCATGGCCTTTCGAATTTCGCTGTCGGGCCGGTAGGTCGAAAGCAGTGTCTCGAGCCGATTGATTTCCAGGAGCACAGCCTCTTCGGCGGCTTTCGCTGCTTCCTCTCCTGCAGCTTCGACAATTAGGTCGAGCGATGTGCCGAGCACATGGTCGATGCTCGTTGCGCGCTGCACGGCGGACATCGGCTGCGCCACGTTCCCCGGTTCGATGCGCACGGGGGCGACGGTAGCCTGGAGACTGCCGCCGATCGGAAGCAAGTTAAGGCCGGCGGCTGTGCCGGTAAGCCAAAGTGCGGGGCGTCGGAGGGAGTAGGAAGCGGGCATGCTCAGCGAAGGAGACGATGCCGCCCTCGGGCGGTTTCAGGTTATTACTGCGATTTCGCGCTCGCCGGCGGTCAGGCTGTCCCGAGGGAATTGCGTATGGACGGATCCACTCCGATGCTGCCAACCAACTTGTCGACGTATTCGGATTTCCGCGCAGCTCTGGCGCTCGCGGTGACGGTGTCCAAACGCTCGCGGATGCCGAGGGACTCCGCCAGGTCGGCATAGTTCGACCGGCCCAGGAATTTCTTGAGATAATGGGCGCGCGATTCAGCCGCCTCGGCATCGAGCGCTGCCTGGGCCTTCAGCCGTGCGCGATACCAGTCGCTTTCGAGAAGCGATTCACGGGTGAACATCTTTCGGAATTCGGAATCATCCGCTTCCTTTCCCTGCCAGGTGCCGTCCCGCATGATGTGCAGCAGCGCCTGCAGCGGCGGGCAGGCGAGGGCGACCGAATCGTCGGCGAAATACCGGTCTGCCGCGAGGCGCATGGACTCGACCATGTTGTCTACCCCGTCGGCAAAGACGTCGGGATCCTGTGTCTCCGGTCGCAGGAACTCCTCGTCGAAGATGCGCGATGGATTGCTGAACACGCGGCCGAGGAAGGTGTGCACGAAGCGCTCGGTTATGCGCCAGCCGAGGCGGCTCGCGAGCACGCGGCGTCCCTTGTGATCGAAATCCCTGCACTGCTCGAGATGGCCGCCGGCGATGAGCGACGCGGGCTCGCGCTCGGGCGGCGTCATGCGGCACCAGATCTCGGGAACGAGCAGGCTGATGTCGTGATCGACCCGATGATGCGGGCCGATCCAGCCGGCGGCCGTCGAAAAGATCGGCAGCCCGGTCAGCAGGTAGCTGACCAGCGCGGCGTTGAGATCGTAGATCGGAGGCAGCGCATTGAACGGCCCCTTGGTGAGCGCTCCCTCGGAACCAGCTCCGGTCGTCGAGGGCGACTTGCCGGTGAGGCTCGAGATCAGGTCCATGAAGGCCTCGGGCAGTTCCTGGTAGTGGATCGGGCCGAACATGCAGAGCGGGCGCACGCCCTTGTCGGGCGGATTCAGGCGGCGACCCATGATCACGGAACCCACAGGGAACGGGACCGGGTCGTTGGCGCTGAGGCGCCGGAACAGCCGGGCGCCGACCCGAGCGAGGTAGGTCGAGCGGGGATCCTCGAGGTCGGGACGATCCTGCAGGTAGCGCGGATTCTTCGATGGCTTTCCGCCGACGAGCCTCGGGTGCGCGGGCGAGACGACGAACGCCGGGCTGGGCGCGGCGAGAAAGTCCTGGAACACGGCCTGAATCGGCGGCGTGAACGCCTCGAACCCGATCACGTCCTCCACGATCGCCTGCGCGTGCTCGCGCGTCACGGGCTCGTAGTTGGAGAAGAAGTTTCCAGGACGCCCGAAATCCCGTTCGGTGCGCTGGTCGTAGCCGCGGACGATCGCGTCGTCAGGCCGCTGGAACAGGCGGGTCTCGCAGTTGTGCACGAACTTCACGGAAGGCTCAGTGACCCAGGCAGGCATGCCCGGCACGGAGGCGGTGGGCGCCACGGCCGAGGCGGTGATGTCGTCTTCCGCCTGGATCTTCTTCGCGCGTGCGAAGTCCGATCGGAGGCTGAATGTCCGCCAGCCGCCCTCGCGTGTGTAGCCGACGCGCAGGTAGTGCGTCAGCACCGGCTCACGCCCGAACTTGAGCTCGTGGCCGGGCATCGCGTTGACGAGGTCGACACTGAAGTGGCTGCGCCAGTCGTCTCCCCACTCGGGCTTGTGGCGCAGCTTGAGAAGCAGGACGAGGTCGCGGATGTAGCGCGGGATCGCGTTCACCCACTCGTTGTACTCGGGCGTGAACTCCAGGCCCGGGCTTAGCAGCTTGATCACCGATCCGAGCGAGCGATCCGGGCTCAGGATCGAGCGACCGCGGGCGTTGGCTCCGCCGTCCTTGAATCGCGCCCGGAAATCGCGCTTCAGGATGGCCTCGACCGCATCGAGGTCGGCCTCGAGGTTGTTCACGAAGACCGGTCCCGCGAGCATTGCGTCGGCGATCGACTTCGAGATCTCGGACTTGCCGCCGCCGGACACTGTGCAGGGCTTGTGGCAGAGCAGTCCCTCGGCGGTGGTGCCGCGGAGTTGCCAGCGCTTGCTGGCGCGGGACTTCACCAGCTCGACCTTGTAGCCCGAGGGAAGCACGTAGGTGCAGCCGGGGCTCAGTCGCAGCTTCTGGCCGGTGCCGTTGCGGTCGTTCCAGGAAATCTGCTGGGTGCGCAGGTCGAAGAAGGCGTCCGCTGGCACATACCGGATGTCGGGAAAGCGGCAGTCGATCGCCCAGCCGCCAGGCTGCGGCTCCGCGGTGTCGCCTAGCGCCTTGAGCGCCTGCTCGAGCGTGTGGTTCACGTCGGGCCGCGTGGCATCGAGCCTGAAGTCCTCGCCGAGGTCGTAGCTCGGGAATACGATGGCGCCGCCGGCGTGCTCCTCCTCGGCGCGCCCCATTAGGTTCGCAGCATAGCCGATCTGCGTCTTCACCTCCTTCTTGCAGTAGCCGAAATAGTTGTCGGAGATCATCGTCACGACGATGCCGGCGGCGCTGCGCGAGGTGAGCTTGAAGGCGCTGCCGTCGTTGTACGGCTCGGCGGGGTCCTTCCAGCACATGCCGTCGCGGCGCTGGCGCTCGTTTGCGTCCTTCCACTCGGGCAGCCCGAGTTCCTTCTTGGTGATGCCGTTGAGGTGCGGCGCGAGGATGATGCAGCCCGTGTGGCCCGTCCAATGCTCGGGATCGAGCGCGGCATCGTGGGTGGCAAGGAACGGATTGCCGGCGTTGCCGAAGATGCTCTCGACGAAATCGAGGTTGGCGACGAGCGAGCCGGGGGCGATGAAGCGCGTCTCCATCGCGCGGGCGGGGCAGAAGCCCGGCACGGCGGGCTGCACGACAGGTCGCAGGTGTAGCGAGACGAAGCAGGAGGCCGGCGTCTCGCTGCCCGCCGAGAGCGGCAGGCGGAGCAGGGAATCCGGAGGCTCGAGGGCGCGGCTCAGCAGGCGTGCAAAGACGGGGAGGGGCACGGCCTTCTTGTCGTCCGGGATTGGCAGTCCTCCCTCTGCCACGTGAAAGATGCCCTGGGTGGTGCGGCGGTCGCTCCGTGGATTGTGCAGCACGCCCTGGCGCACGCGGTAGGACGCGGAAATCTCGCTGTGGTGCTCGTCACCGTTCACAGGCAGGGAGAGCGCGCGTGCCATGCCGGGCCGGTCGAGCACCAGTGTTGTTCCTGGAAGCCTCGGCGGTCGTTCACCGCAACCGTCGAGAAGGTCGTAAAGGTAATCCTGTATGCGATGGTCCGCCGGGCAGAGGCGGCTGCCGAGCGCGCGGTCTTTCTCGCGGCTAAGCTCGAGCAGTTCTCCAGCCAGGATCTCCGTGGGATCCTCTCCGGGCAGGTTGACGCCGGGCTGACCGATCTCGCGGAGCTTAAGGTTGATGTAGGTCAGCAGCGCGGTGTCACGGATATCTGGAATCGGCTGCAGCTTGGACTCAAACTCGGGAAACATGGCGCTCGAACAGCAGGATAGGGGCCGCGCGAGGGCCGGGGCAACCGAATGTGGGTTCTTTCCGCTATCGTCTGACCGCTGCCCTGGGGAGTCCCCGATGCCGATGCGCGGACTGCCGGTTCAGCGCTTCAGGCCGGCGCAGAAAGCCGCGAGGCGTTCCAATCCCTTCGCGATGGTGGCGTCGCCGGTCGCATAACTCAGCCTGAGGTGTCCCTCAGCTCCGAAAGCACTGCCGGGCACCGCGGCTACCTTCGCCTCGTCAAGCAGGCGCGCGCAGAAATCCACGTCCTTCACCCCGAACGAGGCGATGTTCGGGAAAAGGTAGAACGCACCCTTGGCGAGAAGGCATTCGATCCCGGGGATCGCGTTGAGCCCGGCGTGCAGCACCTTGCGGCGGCGGTCGAACGCCGAGAGCATCTTCGCCAGGGCTGCGCGGGTCTTGTCGGCCTCCTTCAGCGCGGCGAGTGCCCCGAACTGCGCGAAGGTTGTCGCGTTCGAGGTCATCTGGCTCTGCAGCTCGGCGACCGCGCGTGCAATGACGGGCGGCGCAACGAGCGTGCCAAGGCGCCAACCGGTCATCGCGTACGTCTTGGAGAATCCCGCGACGACGAGCGTGCGGGACTCGGCCTCGGCACTGAGCGTGGCGACGCACGTCGGCTTCGTGCCGTCGTAGACCAGGTGCTCGTACATCTCGTCCGACAATATGAAGAGATTGTTGCGCACGGCGACCTCGACCAGCGCCGCCAATTCCTCCCGGGTGTAGACGGCTCCCGTCGGATTCGACGGGGAATTGAGCACCAGCATGCGCGAGCGCGGCGTGATCGCCGAATCGAGCAGGGCGGGTGTCAGCTTGAAGCCGGTCGACTGCCCCGCGAGCACGATGCGGGGCACGGCACCCGCCAGCTTCACCATTTCCGGATAGCTCACCCAGAACGGCGCGGGAATGATCACCTCATCACCCGGCGAGCAGACGGCGAGGATGCCGAGGTAGCAGGAAAATTTGCCGCCCGGGCTGACGATCACCTGGCCGGGCTTTACCGCGAGACCGTATTCGGCGCCATAGCGCGCGGCGATCGCCTCGCGCAGCGGTTCGATTCCGGGAGTGGGCGCGTATCGGGTCTGCCCGGAGTGTATTGCCTCAATGCAGGCCGCCTTGATGTGTTCCGGCGTGTCGAAATCGGGCTCGCCTGCCGCGAAGGAGCATACGTCCTCACCGGCAGCGGCGAGGGCCTTGGCCCTGGCGTCGATCGCCAGGGTGGGCGAGGGCGCTACGTTGCGGGCCCAAGTGGAGAGTGGAGCGGGTGCCGGTTTCATGCCAAAGGGCTGAAACCAAAGGAGCCGCCCATTCCAAAGGCAAGCCCGCCGGGCGGCGTCTCAGCGACGCCGTCCGTTCGAACGGGCGCCCGCCTTGCCGCGGCGCGCCGTCGGCTGGGCCGGGGAGAAGCTGTCGAGGGCGACGCGCAGCAGCTCGCCGATGCTCACGTTCTTGAGCTTTGCGTGCCGGCGCAGGCGGGAGCGCAGGTCCGGCGCCACGCGCACCGAGATCTGCTGGTGCGGCGGACGTTTCGCCTGGTAGGTCGAAAAATCGAAGTTCGAGATTGCGAGTCGCACCACCTCGCTCGCGGTGCGCAGTCGCAGCGCCCGGCGGGCTTTTTCGATCTTGGTGACCTGGGGTTCGGTCAGATCGAAGGTAAGGGGTGCCCAGCTGGAAACAGACTTGTGGGCCATGATTGAGTTATTGGGGATGGGGTCTTCGGAGAAGGCACGCGCAACGCTGCTCATGCAATAAAAATCTCCATGCGGGATTGCGCCCGCGTGCGAACGCCGCGAGCGTCGCGGCCGCGCCCCGAATGGCAGACGTCGTCCTCGAGAATCTGGAGAAGGTCTACCGCGACCGCGGCACGGAGGTGCGGGCGGTCGACCGCATCAACCTGTCGGTGAAGGACGGCGAATTCCTCGTGCTCGTGGGCCCGTCGGGCTGCGGCAAGTCCACGACGCTGCGGCTCATCGCGGGACTTGAGGAAATCAGTAGCGGAACCGTCTCGATCGGCGGCAGGCGCGTGAACGAGGTGCCTCCCAAGGACCGCGACATCGCGATGGTCTTCCAGAACTACGCGCTCTATCCCCACCTGACCGTGCGCGAGAACCTCGCGTTCGGACTCAGGCTGCGCAAGCTGCCCCGCGAGGAGATTGACCGGCGCGTGAAGGAGGCGGCTGCAATGCTGGGGCTCGATGCGCTGCTCGACCGGCGGCCGAAGGCGCTGTCGGGCGGCCAGCGGCAGCGGGTGGCAGTCGGGCGGGCCGTGGTGCGCCAGCCGAGCGTCTTCCTCTTCGACGAACCCCTCTCGAATCTCGACGCGAGGCTCCGCGCGGGAACCCGCGCAGAGCTGATCCGGCTGCACGCGCGCCTGGGAGCCACGATGGTCTACGTGACGCACGACCAGGTTGAGGCGATGACGATGGGTGACCGAATCTGCGTGATGCAGGACGGCAGGATCGTGCAGGTCGACGAGCCGATCGCGCTGTACGAGCGGCCGCGTCATGTCTTCGTCGCGGGATTCCTGGGCAGCCCTCCGATGAACTTCTTTCGCGGCACGCTCACCGAAGGCGAGGGCGGGCCGGTATTCCGGGAGGCTGGGTCAATGAATGGGATCGAGCTGCGTCCGGACGGTGAGGCGGCGCGCAAGGCCGCGGCTGGCGGCGGACGCGAGGTGCTCCTCGGGATCCGGCCGGAGCACATCCGGCTCTGTGGGGAGGGTGAGGCAGGCGCCTCGTCAGTTGACGTCGAACTGTCCGAGCCGATGGGTGCCGAGACCCATGTGCACCTGGGTACGGGAGCCACCAAGTTCATCGTGAGGGCGGGTCCGGCGGACCGGCCAGCAGCCGGCCAGAAGGCGCATGTCGTTTTCGATGCGGCCCGCATGCACCTGTTCGACCCGGCGAGCGGCGAGGCGCTCTGACCGGCGGGTCAGCGTGCGGAAATCTGGAAGGGTCGAAAGTAGCCCGCGAGGCTGTCGGGAAAGCGCCCGAGCAGGTGCACGCCGTCGTCGCGATGCTCCTGGTGGTGCACCTGCCCAAAACGGTGCAGCTTGGCGATGACATCGTAGCGGTCGGGCGGCACGAGCAGTTCGCGCACGTCGAGCCTGCTCGAGATGAGTTCGAGGCAGTGCGCGACCAGGGTATCAAGACCCTTCCCGGTGCGGGCGCTGACAACGATCGCGTCCGGGACAAGTCTCAGCGCATTGCGGATGGTGTCGGCAGGAGCCAGATCGGCCTTGTTGAGCACAGTGATCGTAGGTCGGTCCGCTGCTCCGAGTTCGGCGAGCACGG
The DNA here is from genome assembly GCA_038144975.1 of Candidatus Salsuginivita brisbanensis. Lineage (GTDB taxonomy): Bacteria > Verrucomicrobiota > Verrucomicrobiia > Opitutales > Opitutaceae > Salsuginivita > Salsuginivita brisbanensis. The sequence goes on from JAYQOU010000002.1 coordinate 180,392, forward strand.
CGAGCGTCGTCTCGCGGTGCGTTTCCAGGTGAGGGCTCGTGAGATCGAGGACATGTATAAGGAAGTCGGCGACCACGACCTCCTCCAGCGTTGCCTTGAACGCCTCGACCAGACCATGCGGGAGGCGGCGCACGAACCCGACGGTGTCGGTCAGGAGCACCTTGCGATTGCCGGGAAGGGCGAGCTGCCGGGTGGTCGGGTCGAGCGTGGCGAAGAGCTTGTCCTCGGCGAGCACGTGTGCGCCGGTGAGCCGGTTGAGCAGGGATGACTTACCCGCGTTTGTATAACCGACGATCGCCGCGGTAGGAACGGGAACCCGCAGCCTGCGGCGGCGTTGCACGGCGCGCTGCTGCACGACCTCGGCCAGCTCGGCCTTGAGGTGCGCGATGCGATTTCGCACGACGCGCCGGTCCTGCTCGAGCTGGGTTTCGCCCTCGCCGCCGAGTGCGCCCTTGCCGCGCTGGCGCGAGAGGTGGGTCCAGGCTCGGGTCAGGCGCGGCAGCGAGTACTGCATGCGGGCGAGGGCAACCTGCAGGATCGCCTCACGTGTGTGCGCGCGATCGGCGAAGATCTCGAGGATCACCTCCTGGCGGTCGATGACGGCGAGTCCCGAGAGTTCCTCCCAGTTGCGCTGCTGGGCGGGTGTCAGCGCCTCGTCGAAGACGATGACCTCCGCGCCTTCGGCACGGGCCATTTCGGCAAGCTCCGCCGCCTTGCCGCTGCCGACCAGGAATTTTGGAGTGGGCGAGCGCAGGTTGACCAGGGTGCTGCTCGTGACGGCGATCCCGAGGTTCTCGACCAGTTCGGAAAGCTCGGCCAGCAGTTCCTGTCCGTCCCCTGAGGCCATTCCTGCTGTCTGGATACCGACCAGGAACGCTCGTTCGAGACGCGCGTTCGGTTTCTCAATGAATTCAGCCATCTGGGGTCACTTTTGCCGCTACCATGCGTAGGTGAATCCCCGGGTCAACCGGGTGCTGCACGCAACCAACGGGCCGCCAGGCACTCAGGCCGGCTGGGTAGAATCCCGAGTCGGCATGGGGTATAGTCCTCAATCATGGAGACTTGTGCTGTCGGAAACAGTGCGCAAATTGTCTGCAATGCCGCGACGCTCGATACTGGTGGTGGATGATGAGGAGGCGATTCGGGACACCATGTCCGTCGCGCTGGATGCCGCCGGCTTCCATGTGGAGACCGCCGCCAACGGTGTCGACGCGTCCGAGACGCTCGAGAAGGAGCGCTTCGATTTCATCGTATCGGACATGCTGATGCCGGAGCGCGACGGGCTTGAGCTGCTGTCGGAAGTCCGGCGAAAGCATCGCGAAACGGCATTCATCGCGATCTCCGGTGGCGGGCAGGTTTCCGGAAAATACTATCTCGAGATGGCGAGACGGCTCGGTGCCGACGAAGTGCTGGCCAAGCCGTTTTCCCATGCCCAGCTGCTCGCCGCGATCGACGTGGCGATCCAGGGCCACGGGACGCCCGGGCGGAGCTGAGGCGATCTTGCAGCACCGCTCCCGCCTTGCCGGCCCGGTGGCGATTGGTCATTTGTCATCCGGATTTGGTTATTGCCGGACCGCCAAGGCGGTCCGGCTCCGCGGTGGTAGCTCAGCCGGACAGAGCATCGGTTTTCTAAACCGACGGTCGGGAGTTCGAGTCTCCCCCACCGCGCCATCCTTCGCCCTTCGACTAGCTCAGGGCTTCCGCCGTCGCCCGTTGGGCTATGGCGGACAAGACGGATGGCACGGCCATTCCTAACCTGTGGCCGGTAGCCGGTGGCCGGTGGATGGAGGGCAATGGGCGAATGGCTAGCAGCGAGAGGCCGGTGGTCGGTGGCGAGAGGCGATATGTGAACGTCTTCCCCGTTCGAGCGGGGTTGCATTGTGCGAGGTATCTCCGCGAAGGTTGCCGACTCGATGATCGCCCTGTTTGCGTCCACCATCTTCACGGCTGCTGCCCTTCTCTTCGTCGTGCAGCCGCTGTTTGCCCGGATGGTGCTGCCGCTGCTCGGCGGGGCTCCCGCGGTATGGAACACCGCAATGGTGTTCTATCAGGCAATTCTGCTCGCCGGCTATGCCTTCGCCCATTTTTCGATGCGGCTCGGGCTGCGGCGTCAGGTGCTTCTCCAGTTCGTGGTTCTTCTCGTTCCCATCGTGACGCTTCCATTGGGCATTCCCGAAGGATGGGAGCCGTCGGCGGAGGGAAGCCCCTCGCTTTGGATGTTCGGACTGATGGCGGTGGCAGTCGGCCCGGCGCTGTTTGCGGTCTCCTCGACCAGTCCGGTTCTGCAGCGCTGGTTTTCGGTTTCGGGGCATGCCCGGGCGCGCGATCCCTACTTTCTGTATGCTGCGAGCAATGCCGGTTCGCTGCTGGCCCTGTTGGCCTATCCGGCCGTGCTCGAACCCGGTTTGCGACTCGCTTCGCAGAGCACGCTCTGGACCTGGGGCTATGGCGTGCTGGTTCTCCTCTCAGGCTTGAGTGCGCTGGTTGCCTGGCGCGGTGCCGCCGATCGCGCAGCGCCGCTTGTGAAGCCCTCCGGTGCCCCGATCGCGGTTCGACGTCGCCTGCGCTGGATCGGCCTGGCCCTGGTGCCGTCCGGCCTGATGCTCGGCGTGACGAACTACATCTCGAGCGACGTCGCGGTTGTGCCGCTGATGTGGATCGTTCCGCTTTCCCTCTACCTGCTAAGCTTTGTTCTCGTGTTCGCGCCGCGCACGGCGATTCCGCGAAGCCTGGTGCTGCGAACGCTCCCAATCCTGCTCGTGCCATTGTTGATGGCGTTCAACATGGGTGCGATCTCCCCGATCGGACCGCTGATGCTGCTTCACCTCAGCGTCTTCTTCGTGGCCGCCCTGCTGTGTCATGGCGCCCTAGCAGACGATCGCCCGGAGGCCGGTCGGCTGACGGAGTTCTACCTCTGGCTGGCGGTCGGAGGTGTGCTGGGAGGTGCGGGTACGGCACTGGTGGCGCCGCTCATCTTCAACTCGGTTGCCGAGTACCCGATCCTGCTGGTGCTCGCCTGCATTGCCGGGATGACGGGAGGCCGGCTTTCGGGTCCGGATCGCGTGCGGCCCGGAGACGTTGCCTGGGGTGTTGCGGTCGGGCTCGGATCCACGGGGCTGATTTATATGGCGGGCGACGCTGATCTCGCAAACGCCCCGCTGCTCGTCGCGGGCATATTCGGAGTGCCCGCGTTGCTTTGTTATTTCCTATCGTCGCGTCCCTTCCGCTTCTCGATCGCTGTCGCGGCGCTGCTGGCCTCGGGGCAGTTTCGTCCCGGCGACAACGGCGAGGTGCTCATGGCTGAGCGCAGCTTCTTCGGCGTGCACCGGTTCAGTGTTGAGCAAAACGGCGCGTTCAAGGCACTCGTGCACGGGCGCACGCTGCACGGTCGGCAAAGCACCGACCCTGCGAAGCGCGGCGAGCCGCTTGCCTATTACCACCGGACCGGTCCGGCAGGCCAGCTAATCGGGTTATTTGCCTCGAATCCGGCAACCCGGGTTGCGGCCGTGGGCTTGGGCGCGGGGTCGGTGGCTGCGTATGCGCTGCCAGGCCAGCCCTGGACATTCTTCGAGATCGACCCGCTGGTCCTTGAGTTAGCGTCCGACGTCGAGTGCTTCACGTACCTTGCGGACTCGAATGGATCAGTGCGCACCGTGCTGGGCGACGCACGGCTCACGCTCGCGCGGGAGACGGCGGACTCCTTCGGCCTGATCATTCTCGATGCATACAGCTCGGATGCGATCCCGGTGCACCTCGTCACCCGCGAGGCGTTTGCGCTGTACCTTGAGAAACTCGCCCCGGGTGGTGCATTGGCTTTCCACATCTCCAACCTTCACCTCGACTTGGAACCGGTGTTTGCGGACCTGGCGCGGGATGCCGGCCTTGTGGCCCTGACCCGGGACGATACGGCGCTGACCGCGGCGGAGCAGGCCGAGGGCAAGTCGCCCTCCGTCTGGATGGTCATGGCGCGCTCGCAGCAGGACCTTGCTGCGTTGGCGGGTGACGTACGCTGGCAACCGAGCCGTGAAGGAGGCCGACCGGCCTGGACAGACGATCACTCAAGCCTGTTGCGGGTGATCCGGTGGCGGTGAGATCGTGATGGGCTAGGGGTCAGCGGCGATGGGCCATAGGAAGTTGGCGGCGGGCAATAGGCGGTAGGGGGAGGGCGGGAAGGAAACCACTGATTCGCACTGATGGCCACTGATCCGAACCACTTCAGGCCATCTTGATTGTGGTTTGGCACTCTGTGTCTCCGTGTCTCGGTGGCGAATAGTCCGGTCGGCACGCCTTCCTGCCGCGGAGTGGAGGAGGCGCAGAGCTGAAACGATTTCCAATCGCGTACTTCGCGTGCTCAGCGGCCGACTGTGAATATCGGCCGGGAACAGAAATGCACGGAAGGTCGCCAAGAAATGCTAAGGGAGTCAGAGAACTGCGTTCGTCTCACTCCGTCGCAGGTCGGCGAGAAGCCGCAACCCGATTGTTGCTATATCCCTTTAGGAAGACGCGAGCTGCCCTATCGTACGCCTGAGCGTTCGCGCGGGCAGGCGTCTGCACATTGAAATACTGGCCGCTTTCGAGTCCGTTGGCCTCGATGAGATGTATCACGGCGTCGGCTCCGTCCTCGACGGAGGACCTGGGCGTGCTGCCGCGCGAGGTCACCATGTTGGTGTCCATGAACGTCGACGGATGGAGCGCGAAGACCGAGATGCCGGTGCCTGCCAGTTCCTCAGCGAGGTCGAAGGTGAACATCACCTGCGCGAGCTTGCTGGTCGAATAGCCGCGGGAGTCGCTGTATCCCTGCGCGAGGGTCATATCTGTCGGATCGAGGGGCGACTGGGCTGCTGAGGCGACATTGACGATGCGTGCGGTTCCCGCGGCGCGAAGCAGTGGCAGCAGCTGGCGGGTGAGCGAGTAGCCGGCGAGGTAATTGACGGCGAAGTGCAGTTCCTGCCCGTCCTCGCTGAGCTGCCTCTGGTTGCCCGAGTTGAGCCAGATGCCGGCGTTGTTGACGAGGATGTCGAGCCTGTCGTGGTCTCGAGAAATCTGATCGGCGAGGGCGTTCACCTGGGCGAGGGACGCGAAGTCAGCAGGGTAGAAACGTGCGCTGCCGATGCCGCCGGCCTCGATCTCGCGCACGACGGCCTCGCCGCGCTCGCGATTGCGTCCATGCACGATCACGTGGGCGCCTGTCTGCGCGAGGCGCAGGGCGACGACGCGGCCGAGACCGTCAGTGGAGCCGGTCACCAGCGCCACGCGTCGCGGTGCGGACTCGGCGCCGAACGCCGTGATCGCAAGGACGATTCCGAGGCAGCTGCAGAGGAAACGGCGGAATTGGGGTGATATTCCTGCGAAAGAGGACGGAGAGTGCATGGGGAACCCGGGGCTGGGCGGTGGGGTATATCGAAGGAATCGGGATCGACAACGAACGCAAGCGGAAGGGCCCCCGGTGCAAGGGCGAAATCCAGTCGACAACTCAGAAAGGACCCGGAGGATCGCGTGCCATGGGCCAGCTTGATCACCTGTTTGCGCAGAACCGGAAATGGGCGGCAGCCATTCGCGCCGAGGACCCCGAGTTTTTCCCAAAGCTGTCGAGGCAGCAGTCTCCCGAGTATCTCTGGATCGGCTGCTCAGACAGCCGGGTGCCGGCGAACGAGATCGTCGACCTGTTGCCGGGGGAACTGTTCGTGCACCGGAACATTGCGAATGTCGTGGTGCACACGGACCTGAACTGCCTTTCGGTCATGCAATTCGCCATCGACGTCCTGAAGGTGAAGCACGTCATCGTGTGCGGGCACTACGAGTGCAGCGGCGTGCGTGCCGCGCTCAGGTGCGACCGGATCGGGCTCGCCGACAACTGGCTCAGGCATGTGCAGGACGTGAATGAGCGGCACCGCGCCTGCGTGCACGCCCTGCCTGGCGAGGCCGAGCAGATGAACCGCCTCTGCGAGCTCAACGTGATAGAGCAGGTGATCAACGTGTGCCAGACGACGCTCGTGCGTGACGCCTGGGAGCGTAAGCAGGACCTGACGGTGCACGGATGGATCTACGGACTGCGAGACGGGTTGATCCGCGACCTCGGGATCAGCGTTTCCTCGCTCGGCGAATTCGAGCCCCGATACCGCGCGGCACTGGCGGCGATCGGAAAAGGCGGCACTGGCGGCGACGCCTGAACGGTTGCGCGCGGCGTTGCCGGCCGCTTTTCAATTTTCCGGTTGCGGTGCGAAGGCGGCCCGTGAACGCTTCCCGCAACCCTAACCCAGAATCCCCGATCCCATCATGGCGCACATCGTCACCAACAAATGCAACGGCTGCAAATTCACCGACTGTGTGGAGGTCTGCCCGGTTGCCTGCTTCTACGAGCTGGACAACCAGGTTGTCATTCACCCCGAGGAGTGCATCGACTGCACGGCCTGCGTGGAAGTCTGCCCGGTGGCTGCGATTTATGCCGAAGGTGACCTGCCGGACGAGTTCAAGGGAGACATCGAATTCAACGGTGCGCAGTCCAGGGAGATAAAGGATGCCGGGAAGGACGCGATCACCGCCAAGAAGGACCCGCTGCCGACCGCCGAGGCCCGCAAGAAGGAGCTCGGTTACTGAGCGAATTGCGGTCGCGAAACCGCAGCTTGACTTGCCATTTCGCGAACCTACGGTCCGCTCTCTTTGTCAGGAGCCGGGGTGGTAGCTCAGTTGGTTAGAGCGTCTGCCTGTCACGCAGAAGGCCGCGGGTTCGAGTCCCGTCCATCCCGCCATCCTGCGCTCCTGCGGAGCTTCGGATGGCACCCTCCGAAGCTCGGCACGAGCGCAGGAGGGCAGAATCAGATCCCCCTTACCGCTGGATCGGCTGGATGATCGTTTCCCGCGGGCCTGCCTCGCTGTCGGGTAGTTCGAGTTCGAGGGCGGCTATTGCCCCGCCGAAAAGCAGTCGCCTCTGTGCGGCTGAAAGGCCGGGCTCGAACACGGCGCTCCGGTAATCCTGATAGCGAACCCAGAGGCTCAGTTCCTCCATCGCGTTCGAATAACTGTCCCACACCTGGTTTATCGCGTTCGACAGTTCCGGCTCCGGCAGCGGGCCGAGCAGAAGCGCGAGTTCATTGCGCACCGCGATCATATCGCGTGCCGACTGTTCGTTGCGAAGCCGGGTCTGCTGGTTGAAGGCGCCGATGATCTGGTTGGCCTCGCGCACGTCGGAGGGATCGCCGGTGAGCGAACGCATGCCGACGCTGAGCGTCTGCTGTCCGCCGGCGTTGCGCGAGGTGTTGATGCGCTCGATCGACACGATGCGCTCGACCTCCTCGATCATGTTGGCCAGACGCCCGCGGGACTCAGACCGTTCGCGGATGAGGGCCTCGATGCGCTGCCCGAGCTCCGGCGGCACGGGCGGGGGGGCGGGAGGCCGTGGCAGCGGGTAGGCGGCGAGTTCGCGCCGAATCTCGTCGGCCATCTGCTCGAGGCCTGCCAGGCGCTGCTGATGATCCTCGATCATCGTGCGATAGGCACGACTTCGCGTGAGACCGAAGATAGAGGCGTCCTCCGTGCTGATGACATCGACCAGCTCCTTCTTGATTCGGGACTTCTCGACCTCGTAATCCGCGATCCTGCCGAGCAGGGACTGGGGCAGGGTCGCAGGAAGGCGCACGCGGGAAAGGTGGGGGGAGAAAAACAGGAGAGGGCTGGTGTCGGTCTGGATGGTGGTGCCGGACTCGAGCGCGTCCGTCACACCTTCAGGGGCATTCCAAAGCTCGCCGATCTCGTATGCGATCTCGCGCAGGAGGTATCGGTACTCGGGCAGGACATCCTTTTCGTAGTATGCGACTCCCAGGAGCGTGTGGATCTGTGCGCGGACGGCATCGTCCTCGGTATGGAAGCTGCTGGCGCCCAGCCGCCACCTGCGTGCACCGTTCCAGTCGACATCCTCCTGGAGAAGGAAGGTTCCGGAAATCAAGTCGCGCCGGATCTCCTCGGCTTCCTCGGCGAGTGCCTCGAGCTGCGGCGCCTGGGCCTCGGCGAGGATTCGGAACTCCCGCTCCCGCACCGCCGCCGACTCGTTCGATACCGCATCGATGCGGGCATGCAGCTCGTTAAGTAGGGAAAGCTTGGCCGCGAGGTAGGAATCAAGCCGGCGCTGCATCCGCTCGTTGACCCCGTCCTCGGAAAGCCGGGTTGCGAGAGGCATGTAGAATACCTCATCGACGTAGGGTTCGAGGCCTTCCGGCGCGCGTCGGGCGTTTCGCTGGCCGGGTTCGAAGGCGGGCGGTTCGACCGCCGCGCCGAGGCGCGGAGGCATCGGCGGCATGAAGATTCGAATATTTCGGCTTCTCACGCCGCCGCGTTCGGCGCTCCAGGAGCCCGGCATCGATCCGACCGCACTGCCAGCCTGTGCAAGGGCGGTCGGGACCGGCGCGACTGCCAGGAAGCACGCCACGGCAGCGGCGCCGGCCATGAGAGCGCGCGAGCCGGATTGCGGAAGCTTGGGAACGGGCTGCATCGGGGGTGGAATACTCTCCGCAGAACCCGCGCGTTTCTCAAACATTAATGCGGGGTGGGGACCAGACCGGCGCGGGCTGCCCGAATGAGCATCAACTTTTGACTGTGACCCGATCCCTGCTTGAAATAGCGCTCCCGACGGACCGCGGCATTCCGGCTCGGGTGCGCCTCCCAGTAAATGACTTCCGGTTGACGCAGGCGTTCACGAGTGGTGCGAGTCGAACCCTCCACGTGACGGCGGTATCTCCTGATCAGATTATCCGTGTGTCCAACTTAGCTCCGACCGGTTTCCCTGCAGTGGAGGATGTAGACGAAATACATCGCAATTTTGGGGCGGCCAACGGGACTCGAACCCGCGACCCCAAGATCCACAATCTTGTGCTCTAACCACCTGAGCTATGGCCGCCGTGAAATTAGGAGGGCGAGTTGTCGCGAGCGACTCGTCCGCTGTCAATGCCGGTGTCAGTGGATCGGAAGGTGGGCGCGATTTAGGGCGTCAGTGCTGGATGTGATCCGGATAAAGGCCGCGGCCGTAGGCTGCCAGCGCCTGCATGTTTGCGAGGTGGTGTATGCGGGTGCCTTCAGAAGCCGATGCGCCGAGGAATGCGCGACCGCCGACAACGACTTCCGCACCGACCTCCGCCGCGGCTGATCCGACGGACGCCAGGTCGATGCTGGCTTTCTCACGAGCGGAATCGGAGCTGAGGGAGATCCAAACCAGGGCAGGGCGCTGGCTCCGCATCGCAGCGCACAGCGAAGGGAGCGGCAGGTTTGCACCGAGATTGATTTCGCGCCAGCCCACCGAAGCAAGAACGAGGGACGCCATCAGCGATGGAACCTGATACGGGTCGCCCTCAGGCGAACACCCCATTGCGGTCGGTGCGTCCGTCTCCGGCAGCGGCAGCAGGCTCTTGAGATATCCGAGCGCGTGAAGACAGGTCTCGGTGGTTCGGTGCACGATGGCGACGCCGTCCGGTTCATGTCGCCAAGTATCCCCGACCTCCGTGAGTGCCGAAGCGATCGGCATGTCGCAGATTCTCGCGGGAGAATCGCCTGAAAGGTAACGATCGCGCATCCACGCACGCGCGGCAGCCTGGTCGCCTGTGACCAGTGCCGATACGAGCGCTTCGTCCGAGCCCGGATCCTCCGCCTGATACTGGATGCCGGCTTCGCCGAGGCCGAGCCGGTCGCGATGAAGAACTTCTGCACCGCTCTTTCGGATGTACTGCAGGGCGTGGCGAACCGGGATCCTGCGGTGCCCTCCTGCAGTTCGCATGACGCGTATGCGGCCTTCGTCGACCCAACGTTTTACCGACGACTCGCTGACGCCGATCGCGGCGGCGAGATCCTTGGGCGAAAGCAGCATCTCCATTAAATGAACGAATTGAACGAAAAAGATAACCTCTTCAATCAAGAATGTCGGAACATCATAATAAAAAACGTAAAACGAAATGATTTGGTTGACTAACAAAAAACATGAAAAGAACGTTTTGAACGTTATGAATCATCCTTCGAGGACACATAGGTGGTGCAGTTTCGGGATTCAAACCCGATAGGGGCGAAGCATGGCAGAGGAAATCGCCGTAATTGGTGCAGGCATCGCCGGGCTCGGGTGCGCCTATTTCCTCGCGCCTCACCACCGGGTGACCGTGTTCGAGATGGAGTCCAGGCTGGGCGGCCACGCCCATACGGTCGAAGTCGACGAGGATGCCAGGCAAATTCCCGTCGATACCGGATTCATGGTCTACAATGAGGTGACCTATCCGATGCTCACGCGATTGTTTCGCGAGCTTGGCGTGCCGACGAAACCGACATCCATGTCGTTCAGCGTCCGGGATGACCGCTCCGGCCTCGAGTACTGCGGATCCAGCCTGAACCACCTATTCGCGCAGCGGCGCAATCTCCTGCGTCCGGCGTTCTGGCGGTTCCTGCTGAGCATCGACCGGTTCAATCGCGATGCGGTTGAAGCGCTGGAGGACCCTGGCACGCGTGAGCTAACGCTCGAGCAGTATGTCAGGAGCCGTGGCTACGGGTCTGCATTCATGGAATACTTCCTGGTGCCGATGAGCGGGGCGGTTTGGTCGGCGCCACCCGCCGAGATGCTGCGCTTTCCGGCGGCGACGCTGCTGCGGTTCTTTCACAACCATGGATTCCTCGGACTGCACACCCAGCATCCCTGGCGGACGGTTTGCGGTGGCTCCCGCTCCTACGTGAGCCGACTCACAGGCGCGATTGATGGAAACTTTCAAAGCGGCAGCGCCGTTGTCGCTGTCTCCCGGCGACCGGACGGCGTGGACCTGACTCTCTCGGATGGAACGCGGCGTCGTTTTGACCGTGTCGTGCTTGCCTGCCATGCGGACCAGGCGCTCGGGATGCTCGCGAATCCAACGGCCCGGGAGGGATCGCTGCTCGGGGCATTCCGCTATCAATGCAACCCGGTGACGCTGCATACCGACGAGACCGTGATGCCTCGGACGCGTCGAGCCTGGGCATCCTGGAACTATTGCACGTCGCGCGACCGGAACGGCTGCTCGACCCACTATTGGATGAACAGCCTCCAGGGCGTGTCCGACCGCAGGAACTACTTCGTCTCACTCAATGCGGAAGACAGCATCGCGCCAGGGGCGGTGCTTCGGCGCCTGCGGGCGAATCATCCCCTTTTCGACCTTCGCGCGGTTCGGGCGCAGGCCGAGCTGCCTTCGCTCCTTCGTGCCGGTGACAGGACGCTCTTCTGCGGCAGCTATTTTCGCTACGGTTTCCATGAGGACGCGCTCGCCTCGGCCCATCAGGCAGCCTCTGTCATCCTCCAGCGGGATGCGTGGATGAGATATGAGAAGGCTCGGGACCCCGAGCCATTGGTCGCGGCTGGAGTCGCAGCGTGACAATGAACTCCTCCCTTCTCGAATGCCACCTGGTGCACCACCGGCTCGAACCGCGCGAGCACCGTTTCCGCAACAGGATCTTCCTGCTGGCTGCCGACCTGGGCGAACTCGAATCGCTGCATCGCCGCCTGCTCCTGTTTTCCCTGAACCGACCGAATCTTTTCAGCCTGCGTGAGGAGGATTTTCTCCGTATGCCCGGGAAGAACCCGGAATCCGGGGGACTCCTGGAGCGAACGCGCTCCTGGCTGGTCCGACGTGGCATCAATCCGGGCAACGACCTACGGGTCGTGCTCGTGGCCATTCCGCGAATGTTCGGTCACCAGTTCAATCCCGTAGCCTTTCACTTCTGCTACCGTGGAAGCGTTCCGCTTTGCGCGATAGCCGAGGTCACAAACACGTTCCGCGAATCCAAGCTATACTTCCTTCCGCCGCGCGCTGAGCGGGGAGGGGTGGTATTCCGCGGCAGGATGCCGAAGCACTTCTACGTTTCCCCGTTTTCCGATGCGGGGCTCGACTTCGAGTTCCGACTTTCGCTGAAGCCGAACCGAATCGATGTCAGGATCGACGAACATGAAGGTTCCCGCACAGTGCTGCGCAGCGGCCTGGCTGGCATGGTGAGTCCTCTCGACGACGGAATTCTGGCTTGGTATGCGGTGTAGTACCCGCTGCTCGGACTCCAGGTGCTTGCCGGCATCCACTTCCAGGCGCTCCGCCTCTACCTCAAGCGGATCCCCTGGTGGCGCAAGGACGAGCAGGCCGAACTCCAACGCAACTTCAGTCCCCGGCCCTCCGTCCCTACCGCTGACCGACAGACCATTCAGGCCCGCACATGAGACTCACGACCACGCCTTCGGAACTGGCTCACGCTGACCCGAGGCCGGCCACCTTCGGCGAACGCCTTTTCAGCGCGGCGCTTTCCGCTATGGAAAACGGCCGCCTGACCGTCATGCTCGAGGATGGGCGCACGCTCGAGTTCGGATCGGGTCCCGAGTCGGGTCCGGTCGCCTTCGTGCGGGTGCGTCGCCAGGGCTTCTTCAGGCGTTGCCTGCTTTTCGGGGACATCGGGTTTGCCGAGGGGTACCTTGCCGGTGAATGGGATACCGACGACCTGGTTGCGGTCTTCCGCTGGTTCCTGGCCAACGTCGAGAGTTCCCCCGGGCTCTCCGGAACGCGCCGCGGGCGCGCCGGACTCAACGTGCTCGCCATCGTGAACCGCCTGCGGCACCTGCTCCGCCGCAACTCCGTGGGGCGCAGCCCGCGCAACATCAGGGAGCACTACGACCTTTCGAACCGATTCTTCGCTGAATTCCTCGACCCGGGTATGACCTATTCCTCGGCTTACTGGCCGTCGGACGATCTCACGCTCGAACAGGCCCAGGAGGCCAAGTACGACCGCCTGTGCCGCCAGATGCGCCTGGGACCGGGTGACTCCGTGCTGGAGATCGGATGCGGCTGGGGCGGCTTCGCATTGCATGCGGCTTCGCGCTACGGCTGCCGGGTCACCGGACTCACGCTGTCGCTCGAGCAGGCGGCGCTTGCACGGGAGCGGGTTGCGTCCGCGGGCCTCGGGGACCGGATCGAGATCCGCATCGAGGACTATCGCCATGTGGAGGGTCGATTCACCCGGATCGCATCGATCGAGATGCTGGAGGCGGTGGGTCACCGCTATCAGCCGGATTTCGCGAATGCGTGCGCCAGGCTGTTGGGGCCCGACGGGCTCATCGGCCTGCAGTACATCACCTGCCCTGACTCGCGCTATGACAAGCTGCGTCGGAACGTGGACTTCATCCAGAAGCACATCTTTCCCGGGTCGCTCCTCCTCTCGGCTGAGCGGCTCGGCAGGCTGTTCGGCGCAGCGGGAAACTTTGCCCTGCACGACCTGCACGACCTTGGGGCCTGCTACGCGCGCACGCTGCGCGAGTGGCGTTCGCGCTTCGAGCTGCGACTCGATGCAGTGCGCGGTCTGGGCTTCGACGAGACCTTCATTCGAAAGTGGCGGTACTATCTTGCCTACTGCGAGGCGGGCTTCGACACCCGGAACATCAGCGTGGTGCAGGCTTTGTACAGCCGGCCCAATAATCGCGCGCTGCACGGCGTCGCGATCCCGGTGGGGGATTTCGCATGATCGTCGCACTCCGGGTGGTGTGTGCGGCACTGTTTGTCGCGATCACGGTCGCGGTTGTCCGCGCGAGCCTAGACACGCCGCTCTGGGCGATTCCCGGCGAGGTCACCGGCGACGCGTGGTTCCGAACCACGATGGTCGACATCTACATCGCCTTCGCGGCTTTCTTCGCCTGGGTCGCCTACAAGGAGCGGACCTGGCCGGCGCGGACGGCTTGGGGGCTGGCGATCGCCTGCCTGGGGAGCATGGCGATAACGGCCTACTGCCTGCGCGAGCTTTTCCGCGTACGGGCCGACGCCTCCTTCGAGGACGTGCTGCTGCGCCGGAGGAAACCTTCATCCATCGATGGTTGAACCGCTCCTAACCACCGCGGCCTGGGGGCTGGCGGGCATGCTTGCGCTGATGGTGGCGACTTTCGTCTTCTGCCGCTCGATCGCGAATTTCGGCGCGGTCGACGCAGTCTGGTCGTTTCAGTTCACCCCCCTGGTCGCCTGGTATGCGCTCGCGCTCGACGGCGATGCCTCCCGACGGATTGCGCTCGTCGTTTTCGTCGGATTCTGGAGCGTGCGCCTCGGACTGCACTTGGCGTTGCGCATCGCAAGGGCCCATCCAGTCGAGGACCGCAGGTACGCGGCACTCAGGGCGGAATGGGGCGGACGCACGAACCGGCGCATGCTTGGCTTCTTCCTGCTGCAGGCGGTCGTCTCGCTCCCGCTTTCGCTACCGATACTGCTCATCGCGGCCGATCGTTCGCCGTTTCCTGGCGGTTGGGATCTCGCGGGCTTCGTCCTGGTGATAGCGGCGCTCCTCGGCGAAGCCGTCGCGGATCGGCAGCTGCAGTCGTTCAAGGCGAGGCATGTCGGATCACGGGCCATCTGCCGGGAGGGGCTCTGGAGCTGTTCGCGCCATCCTAACTATTTCTTCGAATGGCTGGTGTGGGTGGGCCTCGCGGTCGCCTGCCTGGGAGCGTCGTACGGATGGCTCGGGCTCGCCGCTCCCGCGACGATGCTCTTCCTGCTGCTGCGGTTGACGGGCATACCCGCGGTCGAGGCGGCGGCGATCGAGTCGCGCGGCGACGAGTATCGGGCCTACCAGCGGGAAACGAGCGCCTTCTTTCCGATGCCTCCTCGGCTCCGACGCAACCGGCAGCTTCCTGCCGACTCCTGATTGGGAATCCATGAATGCCATCGACACGCTGATCTCCCGGGACCTGGTTCCCGACTCTCTCATACGCCTCGGCATCAGGAGGCTGCTGCGACAGCGCCTCCGCGAGTCCCTGCCCTCGGGCGAGGCTGCGCGCGAGCAGGAGATCCGCCGTTTCACCGAGGCAATGGATGCCGCCCCGGTCGCGCTCCAGACCGCCGCCGCGAACGAGCAGCACTACGAGGTGCCCACGGCATTCTATGAGCGCTGCCTTGGACCGCGATTGAAGTACAGCTCCGGACTCTGGGGGGACGGGGTCGGCAGCCTGGCGGAGGCCGAGGATGCGATGCTTGCCCTGACCTGCGAGCGTGCCGGGCTTAAGGACGGCCAGCTCATCCTCGAACTCGGGTGCGGCTGGGGTTCGCTCTCGCTCTGGATGGCGGAGCACTTCCCGAATGCGAAGATCACGGCTGTCTCCAATTCACGGACCCAGAAGGAGCACATCGACGAGCAGATCCGTCGCCGGGGCCTCGCCAACCTGAGCATCGTCACTGCCGACATGAACGACTTCTCCGCACCCGAGGCCTCCTTCGACCGGGTCGTCTCGGTCGAGATGTTCGAGCACATGCGGAACTGGCGGCTGCTTCTCGGCCGGATAGCGTCGTGGCTGCGACCCGATGGTCGGCTGTTCATCCACATTTTCACCCATCGCCGCGCCTGCTACCTGTTCGAGGTGAAGGACGCGACGGACTGGATGAGCCGGTATTTCTTCAGCGGCGGCATGATGCCGGCCGATGACCTGCTGCCGCGGATCGACGACCGGCTCGTGGTGGAGCAGAAGTGGCAGGTTCCGGGCACCCATTATTCGCGTACCGCCGAGGCTTGGCTGCAGAATCTGGACGGCCAGAGAGAGGCGGTGCTGAAGATCCTCGGGGGCACGCACGGGCGGGCCGCCAGCCGATGGCTCGCCTACTGGCGCGTGTTCTTCATGGCCTGCGCGGAACTCTGGGGCTACCGCGGCGGCAGCGAATGGATCGTCTCGCACTACCGACTCGCGCCGCGGGCGGGTTGACGGATCCGTGGTGCGCTCTGCTGCCGCCTTCGGCTTGCGCGGGAGAGCCGGTGGGCGTTGACTGTGTCGTCCGATGGAGCGGCTGCGCATTCTTACCTTCAACGTCGCACACGGCCGTGGACTGACGCCGATCCAGGGGTTCACGTCCGGGCGGAAGATCCGCGTCAACCTTCGCAAGATCGCGAGGATGCTGCAGAGGCTCTCCCCGGACATCGTCGCGCTCCAGGAGGTGGACGAGTGTTCCCGCTGGGCAGGCAACTTCGATCATCTCGACTACCTCCGCCTGCACGCGGGCTACAAGTACGCGGTGTTCGGCATCACCAACCGGCGGTCCGGTCTGCTCAACCTGAGCTATGGCAACGCGATCCTGTCGCGGCATCCGATCCTGGAATCGGAGACGATCGTGTTCGGGGCCAGCCGGGTGGGGGAGAAGGGGTTCCTGTTTGTTGAGGTCGACGTGAACGGCATGCACGTGCCGCTCGTGAATCTGCACCTGCATTACCGCTCCAGGGACCACCGCTTCGTGCAAACCGAGCGACTGCTCGCCTGGATGCACGACAAGCAGCGCAGGCGACGGGGAGACTGGGCGGTGCTACCGATACTCTGCGGCGACCTGAACAATCCCGGACACCTTTCAGACGCCACGGCCACCTTGCTCAGCCACCTTTTCGACTACTGCGACTACACGCTGCATCCGCGCGAAGGCCGCACGTTTCCCTCGCCGCTGCCCACGCGGCTCCTGGATTTCGTATTCCTTCCCGATGGTTGTCGCGACGCCGAAAGCCGCATCGTGCGGACCTTTCTCTCCGATCACCGTCCGGTGATGGTCGAGTTTGGGATCGGGTAGCCGGTGAGCCGGTGGCCTGTAGGCCGGAGTACCAGAGTACCGGAGGGCCGGGGGTCCCTGATGTAGCCCTGCGCGGGAGCGCAGGGACCGCTTTTTTGCTGTCCTTCTGGCGCGTGTCATCTGTCCTCAGATGACCATGTCCCGAATTGCCCAGGCCTTCGAGCGAGCCCGCGCGCAGAACCGCGCCGCATTTGTCGCCTACCTCTGCGCCGGAGACCCGGATTTCGACACCTCGCTGGCAGCGTGCCGTTCGCTGCTGGCCTGCGAGGTCGACGTGCTTGAGCTCGGCGTGCCGTTCTCCGATCCGCTTGCCGACGGGCTCACCAACCAGCTCGCCGCACAGAGGGCGCTCGAGTCGGGCATGACTGGGGCAAAGGTGCTCGACCTGGTGCGGCGGCTCCGGCCGACCACCACCGCGCCGATCATCTTCTACTCCTACTACAACCTTATTCATGCCCAGGGCGTCGATGCCTACGTGAAGGCGGCGAAGGATGCCGGCGTCGACGGACTGCTGACCCTCGACCTGCCGCCGGAAGAGGCCGGCGAACTCATCGCCGCCTGCAGGAAGCACGGGCTCGCCACCGTGTTCATCGTGGCTCCCACGACTCCCGATGCCCGGATTCCGGTCATCACGAAGGCGACATCTGGTTTCATCTACTATGTCTCGCGGGAAGGCGTCACCGGCGTCCGCGATCGGGTGGCTGCTGATATCCCGAAGGCGGTCGCTCGCATTCGAAAGCACACGACACTGCCGATTGCGGTGGGGTTCGGCATCGGCACCCGGGCCCAGGTTTCGGAAGTGGCGGCGCATGCCGACGGCGTGGTTGTCGGGAGCGCCCTCGTGAATTGCATCCGCGACCGCCTCGATCGACGGGGCGAGATCGCGAAGGCGCTTGGCGAAAAGGCGGTCGACCTGTTTGCAGGAACGGTCCGCGGTAACCGCACCTGAGGAGGGCGATATGTCCGAGGGTCCAGAAACGAGCAAGGTGCTGCTGGTCGACGACGACCCGCTGCAGCACCAGCTGACCCGCGCGGCGTTCCGCAGATTCAGCGACGCATTGTGTGAACTCGACTGCGTGGCGACATGGGACGAAGGCCTGGAGCGACTGCTCAGGGGTGATTACATGGCCTGCCTGCTGGATTTCCGGCTCGGCGAACGCGACGGTCTGGAACTGCTCCGGACCGCGATCAAGCGGGGGTGTCGCACGCCGATCATTTTCCTCACTGCGGAATCAGGGGCCGGCGTGGATATTGCGGCAATGGAGGCCGGTGCGCTGGATTACCTGGTGAAGGGCGAGATGACGCCCCGAATGCTCGAGCGCTCGCTGCGCTACGCGGTCAAGCTGGGCGGAACGCTTGAGGAACTGCGCCGGATGGCCACGCGCGACGGGCTCACCGGACTGCTGAACCGACGCGAGTTCGACAGGATCCTTGCGGAGGAGATCGAGCGCGCCCGGCGTTTCGGGCATCCGATGGGACTGGTGATTCTCGACGTCGACCATTTCAAGCAGGTCAACGACCGGCACGGTCACCCGGCGGGCGATGCCGTATTGCGGGAAGTCGCCCGCCGTCTCGATGGCCTGGCCCGAACGGTGGACCGGCTGACGCGCCTTGGAGGCGAGGAATTTGCGCTGATCCTCATCGAATCGGACGGAACGGCGGCACTTGGCGCGGCGGAGCGGCTTTGCGCGGCAGTGCGCGCGAAGGAGGTCGACGCCGGGCAAAAGTCGCTGCCGATCACTATCAGCGCCGGGTCGGCGTCGTTTCCGCGCGATGCGGATTCAGCCGAGGCGCTGCTTGCCGCCGCTGACAAGGCACTCTACGCCGCAAAGACGGGTGGACGGAATCGGGCCGTGGCGGCGGTTCGCTAAACGGCAACTGCGGATTTAGGGGCTGGCGTTCTGTCATTCGGCAAAATCCCCAACGCGCCGGGATGGACGGCCTGTCAGGCCGTCCGTCGGGTCCCTGAGCAGCGGAACGCGCCAGCGTTTCGCGCTTCTACGGGGTCTCATGAGAGTAAGAGTACGATTACGAGTAAGAGTACGAGGGAGGGCAGGACCTCACGGGTGGTGACACCCGGGGCTACAGCGTGGCCTGCACTCACGCCTTCCGTGCTTCTTTCGCAGCATCCCTGATGATCGAGATGCCGCCGGACAGAACGACGCAGGAGAGTGCTGCACCGATGAGCAGGTCGGGCCACCGGGTGCCGGTGAGCGACACGAGGATCGCCGCGAGAATGACGCCTGCGTTCGCAATCACGTCGCTCCGCGTGAATATCCAGCTCGCGCGCATGTGGACCTCCCCGTGCCTGTGGCGGGCGAGCAGGATCAGGCAGGTGAGGTTTGCGGCGAGCGCAGCCGCGGAGACCAGCAGCATGGGTGTCGTGTCGGGCTCGCTGCCGAACAGTGCACGCCGCCCGACATCGATCACGATCGCGGTGGCGAGACCGATCTGGAACCAGCCGCTCCAGCGGGCGGCGCCGGCCTTGAACCCGCTGGCGCGCCCCACCGCGAGCAGCGCCACCCCATAGACCAGCGCGTCGGCAAGCATGTCGAGCGAGTCGGCCAGAACGCCCGCCGAGTCCGCGATGATGCCGACCACGATCTCGACTGCGAACATCGTGGCATTGATACCCAGCAGCGTCCGCAGCACGCCCCGCTGCGCCGCGTCGGTGGTGTCAATGTGGCAGTCGCAGCTCATCAAAACTGCGGATTTCGAGCCGCCGGGATGCCCGTCATTCCTTCACCTCGCCAAATCCGATGTCGTGGCCGTCGATATCCTGGATGCCGAACTCACGGCAGCCGTAGGGCTGGTCGCAGGGTCCGTAGTCGATGGTCGCGCCGCGCTTCACAAACTCCGCGTGGAGGGCGTCGACATTGGCCACCCAGAAGTAGGCGCTCCAGAGCTTGTCGGAGACTTTCCAGTGCGGGACGACATGCGCGGGATCCTCGGCCTGCTTCAGCATGAGGTGCATGCCGTCGCGGTTCAGGATAACGAAACCCGGAGGCTCGCCCCAGAATCGGGGGAACTGGAATCCCAGCTTGTCCCGGTAGTGCTCAGCCGCCGCCACGACGTCCTTCACGAGCAGCACGGGCGCCACTCCGGTGAGCCGGGGTGCCTGCTGTCCGTTCATTGCTTCTGTCGGCTAGCCGGCACGCACCAGTCTAATTTTCTTTGTGGGGATGTCCCCTCCGCAAAGAGATCAATCCAGCCTGGCGAGGTTTGCAGTCGAGGCGAAGATGTCCGCTTCCTGCTCCGTGATCATCCCGTTGCGATCGCTGTCGGCCATGGCCACGGCCGCGTTGAACTTCGCGCTCGGGCCGGTGATAATCCGGCTTCCGACGTTGATCAGGATGAGGCTGACCGAACTCCGATTCTCCTCGCGGCTTCCCAGGTCGGGCATGCGGCTCAATGCCTCGTAGAAGACGCGGCCGGCCCGTTCGGAGGCAAAGTTCACGGCGATCCGGTCGGGATCATTCACAATGGTGCGATGGGCGGAAACGC
The DNA here is from genome assembly GCA_038144975.1 of Candidatus Salsuginivita brisbanensis. Lineage (GTDB taxonomy): Bacteria > Verrucomicrobiota > Verrucomicrobiia > Opitutales > Opitutaceae > Salsuginivita > Salsuginivita brisbanensis. The sequence goes on from JAYQOU010000002.1 coordinate 200,446, forward strand.
ATCCGGTCGTCGTGAGGACGAGGGCTGCGGCGAGCGCGATGAGGAGGGATGCGCGTTGCATGGGGGTCGGTGCTTTTAGGGATTTCGTGGCTCGTGCCGAATGGCGTAGCCCCAATGGAGTGTGCTAGCGATACCGGATACGACCCCCGGTGGGGAGCAAAAGTTTCAGCGGACCCTCCATTACAGCTTCAGGCTCCGCAGGCGAAGGGCGTTCCCGACGACCGTGATCGAGCTGAGGCTCATGGCCACGGCGGCGAACATGGGGTTCAGCAGCCAGCCGGTGAAGGGGTAGAGCAGGCCGGCGGCCAATGGCAGGCCGGCGATGTTGTAGGCAAATGCCCAGAAGAGGTTCTGGCGGATGTTGCGCAATGTTCCCCGGCTGAGGTGTACCGCCCGGGCCATGGCGGCGAGGTCACCGGTGACCAGCACCAGACCGGCGCTGTGCATGGCGACGTCCGTGCCGGTGCCCATGGCGATGCCGACGTCGGCCGCGGCGAGTGCCGGCGCGTCATTGAGGCCGTCGCCGGCGAAAGCGACAACCGCTCCATTGGCGCTTTTCGCCTCCCGAACGATCTCCTGCTTCCGGGCGGGACTAACCCGGGCGTGGTAGCCGTCGAGTCCGAGCTTGTTGGCCACTGCTGCCGCGGTTGCCTCGCGGTCCCCGGTGACCATCACTACCCGGATGCCGAGCCGCTGAAGCTCGCGCACCGCGCCCGGTGTACTTTCCTTGATCGCGTCCGCAAGGGCCAGGATTCCGGCATCGCGATCGTCGATCCGCACGCTGATGATCGTTTCTGTCGATTTGTCGTCATCCGAGGTCTTCGCCGCTCCGATGGCGATGTGCCTTCCCTCGACGGTCGCCTCGATGCCGACTCCCGGTTCGGCTCGGAAATCGCTGGCGGATGGGCGGGCGATGCCACGCTCCTCTGCGGCGGCCACGATGGCCCGGGCAAGGGGATGCTCGCTGGAGGCCTCTGCTGCAGCCGCGAGACGCAGCAGTTCATTCTCAGTGAAATCCCCGGCCGGCTGGACGCGCACGACCTTTGGGGCTCCCTGGGTGAGGGTTCCGGTCTTGTCGATCAGCACGGTGGTGACGGAGGAGAGTCGCTCGAGTGCGGCGGCATCCTTGACGAGCACGCCCGCCTGGGCGCCCCGTCCGATTCCGGTCACCAGTGACACAGGCGTGGCGAGGCCGAGGGCGCACGGGCAGGCGATTATGAGCACGGCCATCGCATTGAGGAGGGCGTGCGTGAATGCGGGGGAAGGTCCCAGCACCAGCCACTCTACGAAGGTGAGCGCGGCGAGCGCGAGCACGAGGGGCGTGAACCATGCCGCAACGCGATCGGCGAGTCGGGCGATCGGCGCCTCGCTATCCTGAGCCTCCTCAACGAGCTTCACGATCCTGGAAAGTAGCGTGTTGCTGCCGACGCGTTCCGCCCGGAAGGTAATTGCGCCGGTCGTGTTCAGGGTGCCGGCGCTGACTGAGTCGCCGCCGCGCTTGGCCACGGGAACGGGTTCGCCGGTCAGCATCGACTCGTCGATCTCAGTGGTGCCATTCTCAACGGCACCGTCGACAGGAACATGCTCACCGGGACGCACCCGCAGCAGGTCGCCGGGAGAGACGGACTCGATAGGCACGTCGACCTCGGTGCCGTCGGACTCAATGCGGTGGGCCATGTCAGGGGCGAGGCGCATCAGCGCACGAATCGCGGCATCGGTTCGGGAGTGTGCCCGCTGTTCCAGGATCTGGCCGAGCAGGACCATGGCTGTGATAAAAGTGACGGCCTCGAAGTAGAGAGGCAGGCCGTGATCCCCTCGGAGGGAGTCTGGAAACCAACCGCCGAACAGGACCGCGGCGGTGCTGTACAGGTAGGCGGCGCCGGTGCCGGTCACGATCAGCGTGAACATATTCGTGCTGCGCTCGCGGATTGACAGCAACCAGCGCCGATTCAGCGGCGCGCCGGCCCAGAAGAAGACGGGGGTTGTCAGCACAAGCTGCACCCACCCGAGAAGGACGGGATCAACTTCGTGCACGATTCCGGGGGCCAGCATGGCCCCCATCGCGAGCAGGACGACGGGCAGACCGAGCAGTAGGGCGACCCAGAGCCGTGGGCGCAGGCGCTTCTCGTGCGGCAGGCCCATGTAAACTGGCGCGTCGTCTGAGTCGTCCGACATATCATGGGAGGCATGGTGGGAATGGGAGTTCATGCCTAGGTGGACGGAGTCGAGACGGCCCTCTTTCGGCGATTGCCCGGATTGGCGACCGGCCTCGAGAACAGCCTGCTATTAGCAATAACCCAAGCGGGTGCCAAACCCTTCGTTGCCGTGCAATTATGTGTACCGCGAAGTAGGGCTCGAACTGGGCGGACAGCTGCGTGTATTGATCGGTACACCATGTACCCGCTGCGCCCCCAGTTCCTTCGACTTGCTTCCTTCCTCGCTTTGTTCGGTGCCTCCTGTGCGGCAGTGCGGGCGCACGTTGCCGTCGATCCGACGGAGGCTGCAGCCTCGGCCACGATCACCTTCAATTTTCGCGTACCCTCAGAAGGCGGGCGCACGACCCGATCGGTTGAGCTTTCGGTTCCCGCGGGGATTAGCGTGACGGCGCTCGCCGTGCCCGAGGGCGGAAGCGCGTCCTTCGAGCGTGGCGCCGACGGCCAACCCGACAAGGTCGTCTGGACGATCACCGTGCCGGCTGGTGAATCCGGACGCGTTGCGCTGACCGCGTCAGGCCCTGCCGCTGCCGGCCGGACAATCTGGCGGATCAAGCAGCACTACACCAACGGTGACATCGTCGACTGGACGCCCACGACGACGTTCCGGTAGGCGGCGGTCGCCTGGGGTAGGGACGGCCTGTCCGGCCGTCCGTGTTTTGTAGCGGAACGCGCCAGCGTTTCGGCGGCCGAAAGATCCGAATTTCCGTACACTTTGGTAGGGACGACTCGCCGAGTCGTCCGCCCGGAATCTGATGTCTGCAATCAGCCGGCGGGCATGACATGCCCGCCCTACCCAAGGTTGGTCCCTCCATAGGCCTGCCCCCTGCCTGAGCGGAGACGAATGCCCCCGTGCCGCGTCCCTTACGCCGCCTCCACCTCGCTTCGCAGGTGTCGTTCCCGCAGCCAGGCGAAGATCACCGGGGTCACGATGAGGATGTGGATCAGCGACGAGATCATGCCGCCGATGACCGGCGCAGCCAGAGGGCGCATCACCTCGACCCCGGTGCGGCTGCTCCAGAAGATCGGCACGAGGGCGGCGATCGCGGTGACGACCGTCATCACCTTGGGCCTGAGCCTCAGGCGGGCGCCTTCCTTGATGGCCGCGACGAGTTCCATCGCATCGAGCGGGACTCCGGCCGGCTTGGCGGCCCTGGCCCGGGCCACGGCTTCCTCGAGGTAGACGACCATCACCACGCCGGTCTGGATCGCGGTGCTGAAGAGGGCGATGTAACCGACCCAGACTGCGACGCTGAAATTGTAGCCGAGCATCCACTGCAACAGCACGCCGCCCGTGAGCGCGAACGGCACGGCGAGCACCACGTGCGCGGCCTCGGCCGGTGAGCGAAACGTGACGGTGAGTATGATGAAGATGATGCCGATCACCGCGGGGAGAATCATCCTCAGGGTCTGGGCGGCGCGGATCTGGTTCTCGTATTCTCCGCTCCATTCGATGGTCATGCCGGGATCGAGCATCACGTCGGAGGCGACCCTTTCCCGCGCCTCGGCGACGAACGAACCGAGGTCGCGGCCGATCACGTTGGCCTGGACGAACGCGCGCAGCCGGCCGTTCTCACTGGCTATCTCATTGGGTCCCTGGACGCGCGAGACCGTCGCCACCTGTCCGAGGGGAACGAAGACGCCATCGCCGTTCGCGATCGTGAGCGATTCGAGTGCGTAGAGGTCCTCGCGGTCGCTCCGGTCGAGCCGTACCTGGATCGGCCAGCGCTCGCGTCCCTGGATCGAGGTCGAAGCCGTCCGGCCGCCGAGCCCCGCGCTCGCGACGGTCAGGACGTCCTCGGCGGAGAGCCCGTAGCGGGCCATCTCGGTGCGATTGACTGAAATCTCCAGGTAGGGCTTGCCCTGCACGCGCGAGGGGGCGACGCCGGCCGCGCCGGTCACCGAGTTCAGCACGCGCTCGACCTCGAAGGCCTTCTGCTGGAGCGCGGCAATGTCGTCGCCGAAGATCTTCACGCCGATCTGGGCGCGAATGCCCGTCGACAGCATGAGGATCCGGTTCTCGATCGGCTGCAGGAAGCCGGGCACGTAGCCGGGCACCTCCGACAGCTTGGTCGTGAGCTCGGCTATGATCCCGTCCTTGGTCATTCCCTCCCGCCATTCCTCGCGGGGCCGCAGCATGATCGTGGTCTCGATCATCTCGACAGGCGCAGGATCGGTTGCGGTGTCGAATCTGCCGAGCTTGCCGGCGACCGAGGCCACTTCCGGAGTGGTCCGGATGACCCGGTCCTGCCAAGCCATTATCCGCTTCACCTCGGTGAGCGAGGTGCTGGGGAGCAGGACCGGCATGAAGAGCAGGCTGCCTTCCTCGAGTGTGGGCATGAACTCGGAGCCGAAGCCGTCCGGCAGGGCCGCTGCCAGCCCCGGGCTGACTGCCGCGATCCGCTGCGAGACGGCTCGCGGCATCCCAAAGGCGATGAGGGAGCAGGCGAGTAGCAGCGCGGCGGCCAGGGAGACGACTGTGATCCGGTGGCGGAGCGCCCAGTCCAGGACGGGATCGTAGAGCCTCAGCAGGAATCGCATCACCCAGTTCCGGTCCTCGCCGTGGAACGGACCGCGCACGAGCAGGGTGCAGAGGACCGGGACAAGCGTCACCGCGAGCATCGTGGCGCCGACCATGGCGAACGTCTTCGTCCAGGCCAGGGGGTGGAAGAGCTTACCCTCCTGCCCGGTCAGCGCGAAGATCGGCACGAAGGCCAGGATGATGATGCACATCGCGAAGAAGATCGGGCGGCCGACCTGCTGCGACGCCGCAAGAGTGACGTCCCACGTCTCCCGGGCGGTGAGGCGCTTGCCGCCCTTGGCCGCTTCCGCCTGTTCGCAGTGCCGGATGACGTTCTCGGTCATCACGATCGCCGCGTCGACCAGCACGCCGATGGCGATGGCGATGCCGGTCAGTGACATGATGTGCGACTGGATGCCGAACTGCCGCATCAGGATGAACGAGACGAGGATCGAGGCGGGCAGCGGGATGGTGACGATCAGGATGCTCCGAAAGTGGAACAGGAAGATCACGTGCATCAGCGTGACCAGCAGAACCGCCTCGAGCAGGGTGTGGCGAAGCGTGTCGATCGCGCGCCCGATCAGGTCGCTGCGGTCGTAGAATGGCTCGATGGTGATCCCTGGCGGCAGCCCCGGAGCTATCTCGGCAATGCGCGCCTTCACGTCCTGAATCACCTGCCACGCATTGCCACCGGTGCGCATCACGATGGTGCCGCCGACCACCTCGTGGCCGTCGACGTCGAGCGTGCCGCGACGCGACTCGCCGCCGATCTGAACGGTTGCGACATCCTTCAGGTAGACCGGTGCGTTATCCCGTGTGGCGACGGCCATCAGCTCGATGTCCTCCGCCGTTTCCACGAGTCCTACGCCCCGCACAACGAACTCCTGGCCGTTTTCCTCGAGTGTGCGGCCTCCGACGTTGAGATTGTTGCGGGCGATCGCGTCCATCACCTGGCCGAACGAGACCCCCATCTGTCGCATTCGCAGCGACGACACCTCGACCTGCCACTGGCGGACGAATCCGCCGATGCCGGCGACCTCTGCGACCCCCGGCGCGGCGGCAAGCTGGTACCGGATGTAGTAGTCGTGCAGCGCGCGCAGCGCGCCCAGGTCGTAGCGGTCAGCCCCGCCAGGCTCGGCCTGAGCCACCTGCGAATAGTCGACCTTCAGGTAGTACTGGTACACCCAGCCCAGGCCGGTGGCGTCTGGTCCGAGTCGTGGCGTGACGCCTGGGGGCAGCAGGTTCCCGAGGTAGTTCAGCCGCTCGAGCACGCGGGTGCGCGCGAAGTAATTGTCGATCGCGTCGTCGAATATTACCGTGATCAGCGAGAAGCCGAACATCGACGTCGCACGCACGGTTTTCACGCCGGCGAGGCCCTGCAGGTTGACGGAAAGCGGGTAGGTGACCTGGTCCTCGACCTCCTGGGGGCTGCGTCCCTCCCAGTCGGCGAATACGATCACCTGATTCTCGCTCAGGTCCGGGATCGCGTCGATCGGGACGCGGCGCAGCGCGAAGATTCCCCATCCCAGCAGTAGCACAGTGCCGCAGAGTACCAGGAAGCGGTTCTCGAGCGACCACCGGATGAGGCGGTTGATCATGGCATCGCGTGGCCCTCGGCCTCGCGCGAGAGCTGGGCCTGCGCATCGACGAGGAGGGCCCCGCGGGTGACGACACGTTGTCCGGGCTCGAGCCCGATGATCACCTCGACGTGCGTGTCGCCGAAGCGACCGAGAACGGGCTTCCGCTGCTCGTAGGCGTTCATGCCGACGTCGACATACACCACTGGCCCGGTTCCGCCATTGAGGATGGCGGACCGCGGAACGGTCAGGACCTGCGGCGCATCGAGCTGCACGCGGCCCTGGGCCAGCACGTGATGGGAAACGTAGACATGGACGTCGCCGGCGAGGAAGTGCGGCTCGGTGACGGGCACGCGGACCTTCGCGGTGCGTGTGATCATGTTGAAGTAGGGCTCAACGAGCTCGATGGCCTCGACCATCTTCTCACCTGCGAACGAGGCGCTGGTGATCTCGACGAGCTGTCCCGGCTGCAGCCACGGAAGGTCCTGCTCGTAGGCGTCGAAGAGAAACCACATGCGCGAATAGTCCGCGGTCTCGAACAGAGCGTCCTCGGCCGCGACGTACTGGCCCTCGTAGGCGTTCTTGACGATGACTGTGCCGTCGGCGGTTGCGCGGGCGGGCACCATGGCCGAGGGCGTGCGGCTTTCCTCGAGCGCGGCGATATCATCCTCGGTCATGCCGAGCAGCTGGAGCCGCTCGCGTGCGGCTGCCACCTCGGCCGCAGGGTAGGCGATGAGTCCGGCACCGAGTCGCTCGACATAGTGGCGCTGTGCCGTGAGCACATCGGGGCTGAAGATCGTGGCAACGACATCGCCGGCGCGGACGTATTCCCCGATCGACTTGACGTGCAGCTGCTCGATGCGTCCCGGCACTCGTGCCGATAGCACGTGCCGGCGGGTGTCGTCCTCGGCAATGTGTCCAGTCACCCGCAGGGTGCGGACGAGCGGGCGTAGGGCGACCTCGGCAGTCTCGACGCCGATGGTGGTGACTTGGGAAGCCGAGAGAGCGACGACGCCTGCCGGCAAGGCGGTCGACATGGCGTCCATCGGGTTGCGTCCCACGAGGCTCATGCCGCAGATCGTGCACTTGCCCGGCTCCTCGGAACGGATCCATGGGTGCATAGGGCACACATAGACCGGGGAACCGGCGTGTGCGGACTCGTCGTGCGGCTCGGCGCCCCCCCGGCCAAGCGCCAGGAATGCGACGCCGCCGACGACGACAACTGAGGCCAGGATCGCGAGTACGGCGGGCGCGGTCCTGCCGCGCGAGCCAAGCCTGGAATGATCAGTGGGCATCATGGTTCATCGCGGCGGGCATCGCTGGGGCGGCGGCGGTGCCGCTGGCGATCTGGGCCATCAGGGCATCGGCATTGCGCATGAAATCCGGCAGGCAGTCCTTGCAGCAGAAGCGCACGAGGCGGTCCGGCTCGCCCTCCACGCGGTAGACGTAGTCCTGGACCGGCCCCATCATGCCGCCGAGCGTGTCGGTCGAGATGATGCAGGTGGTGAGGGGGTAGGCGGCCTGTGCCGCCGCGACCCAGGCGGTGTCGGCGATCGAGGCGATGGGTACCAGGGTGCCGCGGGCGACGCTGGCAGCTGTCGTGGCCGGGGCGGCGACCTCCTGCTTCGAACAGGCGGCAAATGCGAGGATCGGAACGATGAGGGCGAGGCTTCGCGTGAAGTTCATGATGGTGGGATGTTTCGATGTGGGTGACGGAATGGTTATGTGCGTATTACACCCGGGGGAAGGGAATCCCTCCCGAAAATCCCGGAATTTTCGCGAGGGTTTGCCGCAGGCGTGGGTTATTAGCGGGAGAGAAACCCATCATGAATCCTGACCATGAATCTCCAGAGGCCCTCCGGCGCGAGTTCGGGCAGTGGCGGGTTTCGCACCCGCGGGATCCCGGTTTTCGGGACGAGGTCTGGCGGCGCATCCGCAGCGGAAGCGGAGAGGGCTGGTTAGCCTATTTCCAGGCCAACCCGGCGTCGATCGGGGCGGCTGCCCTGCTCGTGGTGTTGCTCGGGGCACTGGGAGGAACGGGATTTGCCCGGATGCAGTCACAGGCGGACCGCGATGCCGTGGCTTCCGCGTACGTGCAGGCGCTCGATGCCCGCTGGATGGCGGCGTCGCAATGAAGAATCTCGGCCTCACGATAGCGTTCATTTTCACCGTCGGGGCGGTGTCCTTCCTGGCCTTCTATTACTCGAATCGGGAGGACCATCTGGAACGCGCGCGTACCGAGCCGGTGCCTGTCGCCTGGATCCGGGAGGAATTCGGCCTGACGGATGCCCAATTCGCCTCCATCAGCCTGCTTCACGAAACCTACCTGCGCACGTGTGCCGAGCACTGCGACCGCATCCTGGCGGCGCGTGCTGCGGGGATGCCGGCCGCCGAGATCGCGGTCATCGAGTCCGAGTGCGTCGACTCGATGACCCGCCATTTTCGGGCGGTGGCGGCGCTGATGCCGGCTAACGCAGGGGCGCGCTATCTCGACCTGGTCCTGCCGAAGATCGCTTCGTTCGACCACCGCACGGCCCCGGACATCCTGGGAGCGAGCGGACAGTGAAGGGGCAACAGCCCGGTGCGGGGATAATTCGTTCTCGTTCTCGCAGGCGTTCGCCTTTGTGGTCAGGTTGATTCAGCAACCTCACCCGACCACGAGCACGAGCACGAGCAACGATCGACGCGGGCAGGCCCCGGATGATTCCTCGGACGACCTGATGCGCAGGGTCCAGGGTGGAGACGAAGCTGCGCTAGGCGCGCTCATGGCCGCTTGGGAACTCCGCGTGAAGGGCCTGCTTGCGCGACTCGTATTCAACGCGACCGAGGCGGAGGAACTGGCGGCGGAGACATTCGTGCGCGTCTGGCAGCAGCGGGCGCGTTTTCGCACCGGAGCAGCATTTCGTCCGTGGCTCTTTGCGATAGCCGTGAACCTCGCACGTAACCGGCTGCGCTGGTGGAGGCGCCGGCCGGTGGTGTCACTGGATGCTTGGCTGGGAAAAAAAGGAACGGAGCCCGAGGGCGCGCAGGGCGATCCCTTGCGGAGTGCCGAGGGCAGGGAACGCGCTGTGACCGTCCGCGACGCGATAGCCGGATTGCCGCGGCACCTCAGGGAACCGCTCGTGCTGTTCGAGTACGAGGAACTCTCGCACCAGGAAATTGCCGCCGCGCTCGGATGCACGGCCAAGGCCGTCGAGACTCGGCTATACCGCGCACGAGGGATCCTGAGGACGGAGCTGAAGGCGCTGATGGGAAGATAGTGCGAGGGGATAATCGGTAGGGCGCACCTGCCAGGTGCGCCGGCTGAGGACGCTATGCTAATGGAGGGCCCGGCTCCCGCCGGGCCGCTTCTGAAACCGCGGACGACCGGGGCAGCGGGTCCCTGATCACCGTCCCCAACAAGAAGCTCCCGGTTTGAATCTGCGCCCATCCGATTGGATCTGCGGTTAAATTCCGCTCACCGATCTCGTCGATCTCCGCGGAGTGCACCCGCAGTTGTCGGTTTCTTTATCCGCAGATGAACGCAGATGAGCGCAGATGGATGGACCGGCTCGCCCTGAACCTGTCGAAGGGCTCCTGCCGGTCCGTCAGGGGAACGGAAGGCCGGACGACTCGGCGAGTCGTCCCTACCACGGGAAACAAATATCCGGATTAATCTGAGCGCCGAAACGCTGGAGCGTTCCGCTACGATGTAGTCGGCCGTCAGTTGTTGGCGTCCGGAGCCGCCTCGACCTCAACCAGCCAGAATCCGTCCTCGCGGCGAACAAGCCGCGCGGTGATCGCCTGGTTGAGCTGAACGCGCCGCAGGGTGTTCTCGTCGACGCGGAACGCCATGGTCATTGCCGGCATGACTCCGGGAATGTCCTCGTGCTTCACGAGGATGGTTCCGTTGCCGGGTCGAAGGTCCTGGACCACGCCGCGAACCTCGGGAGCGTCGGCAGGGACGGATTCCCGGGCGCACCCTGCGAAAAGGAGCGCAATGCCGAGGGCAGCGAGTTGGAGAATCGGGGGATTAGTCCGACGAGTGAGGATGCTCATTGATGAGTCGATAGTGCTCCACCGTCGGCGTGGGCAGGTAATAATGGTGCAGCAGGCGGCGCCACTCCGGGTAGAGGGCGGATTTTCGGAATCCCTCGGTGTGGGCCTCGATCGAGGTCCATCGCGCCAGGAACACGTATCGGTTCGGCTTTTCGACGCAGCGCTGCAACTCGTGCCCGAGGTGGCCCGGGCTTTGTCGAATCAGCGCGGCGGCGGTGACAAAATCCCGCTCGAAGGCGGACTCCTGCCCCTCGCGGATATCCAGTGTGACGACTTCCAGTATCATGCCGGCTGTTCCGGCATGCATGGCGCAAAGCGCCGGGGAGCGGAAGTTCGAATTGCCCGGATTTCGGCCTCAGGTCCCGGGCATGTCGGATTCCACCGGTGCCATGCGCAGGTTCCGGTCGATCTGCTCATCGATGAATACTGCCGGGTGCCGCAGGCGGAAGCTGATCTGCTCGACGTCAGCGATCCGGTTCACCAGCTGCTCCAGTGCGAGCTGCTGGTCAGGCATCGGATTGCCCTCGTTGTCGGTGACCTGCGCGATGAGCGCAATGTGGCGACCTTCGTAGTCGGCATACAGCTCGACGGTGCTGATCAGACGGCGTTCGCCACCGCTCGGGGTGAGGCCCGGCAGGACCTCCGCTCCATGCCAGACGTCGACGACGAATGGGTATCGCACCTTGTAGACATTGACCTGTTGCTCGGTCCATGCGTTTAGGCCGAGGTCATCGAGGTTCACGCGGAGCTGATAGCGAATGCTTTCGACGAGCTCAGTGATGTCGATCTCGACCTCCGGTGCCTTGTTCGCGGGGCCGGTCTGCTGTGCGGTGACGACCGGCGTCGGCTCGGGCTGGGTCATGCAGGCTCCGAGCACAAGAGCCGCCGCGGCCAGGGAGAAGAATGCGGCAGGATATTGGGTTTTCATGGTCGTGTTGGTGATAGAGGACGGAAGTGGGGGATTCCTTCCCGTTTCTTGTTGGGATCGGTCTGCTACAATACTCCTGTGCCACCGCTGGGTCGAATTGTTCCGGGGATCACCTGACATCGGTGCTAGAACGGAAGCGGCGAGGGGGCACGCCGCCCACAGCCCTCACCCGGGGTAGGGCGGCTTGTCCCAAGCCGCGGTCCGACGACCTGGTCCCGGCGCGTTGGGGATTCTGCCGAATGGCATAACGCCCTACCTCAGTTAACCGTCCTCAGCTGCACGCTGTCGACGATCCGGTCGAGCGCGACGATGTCGGAGACGACGATGATCTTGTCGCCGGGCGCGACGATTTCCTCGCGCTTGAGATTGGCGATGGCGTTTTCGATCGTCGCGTCGGCGTTGGGCTGGAACGGCATGAGCCGCGGGTCGACGGAGCGCAGCAGGCGGAGCTGGCGCAGGGTCTCCAACTGGGGAGTGAATGCGTGGATGGGGGCGCGCGTGGGCCTCAAGGCGGCGAGAGCCCCTGCGGTGAACCCGAATCGCGTGAATGCGAGGATGTGGGACCTCGGGATCTGGTTGGCGAGCACGACCGCGGCGTGCAGCACCTTCATCTTCTCCGCGGTGAAGACCGTCACCGGGGCGCCGCTCGAATTCTCCTCCTCGATGCGCCGCGCGATCTTGTCGAGCATCTGCACGCACTCGATCGGGTATCGGCCCACGGTGGTCTCACCGGAAAGCATGACGCAGTCGGCGCGCTCGAAGACGGCATTGGCGACGTCGGTGATCTCCGCCCGTGTCGGCACCGGTTGGCTGATCATGCTCTCCAGCATGTGGGTCGCGACAATGACTGGACGCGCCCGCGCCAGGCAGGCGTAAACGGCCCGGCGCTGGATCACGGGAAGCTCCTCGAAGGGGCACTCGATGCCAAGGTCGCCTCGCGCGATCATCAGCGCGTCGGAGACCTCGACGATCTCGTCGAGGTTGGCGATGGCGGTCTGGTCCTCGATCTTGGCGATGATGCGCACGCGGGACTTGCGCTCCTCGAGGAAGGATCGCAGCCCGTGCACGTCGGCGGGCTCCCGGACGAAGGACATCGCGATGAGATCGATTCCTTCCTCGAGGCCGACCGTGACGTCGGCTCGGTCCTTCGCGGTGAACGCGGGCAGGTTCACCTTGACCCCGGGGAGGTTGATGTGGCGCCGCGAGGAAAGCTGCCCCGGAATCAGCACCCGGCAGCGGATGTGTCCCTCGTGGCGCTCGAGCACCTCGAGCCGGATGAGCCCGTTGTCGACCAGCACGGTGTCGCCGATCTTGATGTCGTTCACCAAGTCGCGGTAGTTCACGTCGACCGAGCGGATCTCCTCGGAATTGGAGCCACGGTCGGCACCGGGCCGCACGGTGAAGTCGAATACCTCGCCCGGCTTGAGCTCGATCGGGGCGGCAACGTCGCCGGTGCGGATCTCGGGCCCCTTGATGTCCATCATCACGGCAACCTCGCGGCCGACCTCGGCGGAGATGGCGCGGATGCGGCGCACGACGGTACGTGTCCACTCATGGCCGGCGTGTGCCATATTGAGCCGGACAATGTCGGCTCCACCGGAGATCAGGCGCCGGAGCACCTCCTCGCCCTCAGTGGCAGGACCCAGGGTGAAGATGATCTTCGTGCGGCGGAATTCCAATGGCATGGCTTGGCTGGGGGTTAAGATGTGCGACGCTCAAAGCACAAGCCACGCCGAAATGGGAACTGGAATTCTGAATCCAGAATGGGGAATTGCCGATTTCCGAATGCCGAGTGTCGAATTCCCAACCCGATGCCCGAGGGCGGAACTCCGAAGCCAACATTCGGCATTCGGAATTTGGAATTCGGAATTTCCCACTCAGTCCAGGTCGAAGAAGGGAGTGCTGCCGCCGGGGGCCACGACGGAAAAGGGCAGGCCGAGCGGGGCGCAGGCCCGCTCGACTGCGGCGGGGCTGTTGCAGTCGCGGCTCAAGTGGGCGAGGAACACGCGGCGCCAGTGCGGGCTCGCGGCTGCTGCGAGGAAGTCGCGGGCAGCGGCATTCGAGAGATGACCGTGGCGTCCGCCGATGCGCTGCTTGATCGGCCAGGGCCGGCGCGTGTCCGCCTTGAGCATCTCGGGGCAATGGTTGGCCTCGACCACCACGACATGTGCCCGTCGGGCGTGCTCGTGCAGGTGGGCAGGGGTGTGGCCGAGGTCGGTCATCCACGCGAGGCTCCGGCGCGGTTCGAGAAGGTCGTCCTCCTGTCCCGTATGAAACACGAACCCGACCGGATCGGCCGCGTCGTGCGGCACCGAGAAACTGTCGACCTCGATGTCGCGGAAACGGAACCGGGATCCGGTCTCGAAGACCTGCCAGTCCGGGCGGAAACCGAGTCCCCTCTGGACTGATCGGACGGTCTCCGCGTTTGCGAACACCCTGACATGAGGATGCTTGCGGAGCCCCGAAACTCCTGCGGCATGGTCGCCGTGCTCATGCGTGAGGAAGATCCCATCGATTCGCTCCAGGGATTCTCCTATTCCTGACAGCAGGCTCTCCAGGCGACGGATTCCGAAGCCCGCGTCGACCAGCACGCGGGCGTGCTCGGTCTGAAGCAGGGCGCAGTTTCCCGAGCTTCCGCTCCCGAGGATGCAGAAACGCATCGGCATGGACGGCATGGAATGAGGCGCCGCCATTGAATGGAAGGAGAATTGGCGCGAATCGGTATGCAGCTAGGGCAAACCCGTGCGATTGACCGCGCCAATTGGACCTTACACTGTCCTCGCTCCATGCCCGCCAAGAGTAGACGCAAAGCTGCACCCGTACTTGCCCAGGCCGGGCCCGTGTTCATCACCCGGCAGGTGCACTTCAATGCGGCGCACCGCCTGTACAACCCGAAGCGCAGCCAGCGCTGGAACGAGAAGATGTATGGACTGTGCACGAACCCGCACTGGCATGGACACAACTACGTGCTTGAGGTGACCCTCAAGGGCTCGCCGGACCCCGAGACCGGCTACATCATCGACCTCGGCAAGCTGAAGCGGATCCTGCACCGCGCGGTCGTCGATCCGTGTGACCATCGAAACCTCAATGACGAGGTGCCGTTCCTGAAGGGGATTAATCCCTCGACCGAGAACCTTGTGGTCGCCTTCTGGAACCAGATTGAGCCGCTTGTCGACAGAGGCACCCTGCATTGCGTGCGGCTCTACGAGACGCCGCGTAACTTCGCGGATTATTTCGGGCCGGGCGAAGGCTGAGGAGAAATGTGGAAAGCCGGAAAGCGGGGAAGACGTGGGAGAGGGGGAGACATGGAACAGGGGGAGACAGGAGTCAGGAGACAGGAGTTAGGAGTCGGGGCGGGGTGACGGGGGGCGGGCTTGCAATTCGCCGCCTTCGGATCCTTTTAACCCCTGGCTGCATTAGCCATCACATCCCAATCGATCCCGGGCGGACTGTTATCGGTCCCAGCCGCACGGCGAAACTCCACAAAAACGACATGAAAAAGAAGAAGGCCGCGAAGTCGGCCATGTACCTGCACCAGGCAGCCAGCGGCGAGCCGGCGCGCATCCGGCGCGGCTATGACAGGAAGTTCCGCACGTCGGCATCCTACCTTCGGTCGCTGCCCGACATGATGGACTCGGCGCACAGCGCCATCCAGGGCGCAAACGTCCCGATCCAGCAGGTGGGAGTGCACAATTTCCGACTGCCGCTGAAGTTCCGCGCCAAGCAGGGCAAGATCCTCACGCTCGAGGCGAGCGTGACCGGCACCGTCTCGCTCGAGGCGGAACTGAAGGGCATCAACATGAGCCGCATCGTGCGCTCGTTCTACGACCACAAGGACGAGGTGTTCACCGGCGAGTGGATGGGGCGCGTGCTCAAGGCCTACCTGCGCCGCGTGAAGAGCAAGGACGCCCGCCTGAAGATCAGCTTTTCGTATCCGATGCTGCAGCGCAGCCTGCGCAGCCGCCTGGAGGGTTTTCAATACTACCAGGTCGCATTCGAGGGAGTGATGACCCACGAGGGGAAGTACAGGCGCTTCATCCACTTCGACTTCGTCTACTCCTCGGCCTGCCCCTGCTCGGCCGAGCTCTCGGAGCACGCGCGCGACGTGCGCGGCGAGTACACGGTGCCGCATTCCCAGCGCAGCAAGGCACGGATCACCATCGAAGAGGCCGAGGGCCGCCGGATCTGGATCGAGGACCTTCATGCGCTGTGCGTGAAGGCGCTCCAGACCGAGACGCAGGTGATGGTGAAGCGCGAGGACGAGCAGGCATTCGCGGAGCTCAACGGCGCACACCTGAAGTTCGTCGAGGACGCCGCCCGCCTGCTCTACAGCGCGTTCGACGGGGAGAAGCGCATCCGTGATTTCCAGATCGTCTGCTCGCACCTCGAGTCGCTGCATTCACACGACGCCGTGAGCGTTATCTGCAAGGGAGTCAGGGGAGGCTTCACCGCGGATTTCATGAATTTCGGATCGCTGGTGTGCTGATCACAGAAGTCGGTGAACAGGGGCCGGGATTTTTCACAGAAGGTCGCAAAGGAACGCGAAGCGGGGTGGGAATGCTCGTTCGCGGAGACGCGGAAGAGCGATAGCGCGGAATCGATCCTGGATTTTTTGATGGGGCGATCGGGAGGCGGGGTTCTGGGAGACTTGCTGCCTGCACCTCGCTGACTACCCGCCCCGATTGGGTTAGGTGTTTCCGGCCTTCAGCGCTTCCGCGATGGGATCGGGAGCTTCCGGGACCAATTCCGCGGAGTTGCCGGTGATCGGTAATCAGCCGCAATTTAACCGCAGATGAGGCAGATGTACGCAGATGGTTTGGAATTCCTAATGGGTGGGCAGAAGTTCGAAAGCTGTCCGGATTGAATCTGCGACTATCTGCGGCATCTGCAGTTAACACTTCCGAGCACCGTCCGCATCCGTGAGATGGAATTGATTGCAGAGATCGATGACGGTCGGAAAGAGTTCGTGGTGCCCATGAACAAGGTCGGCCGTTCCAAGAAATCCGAAGTTCGTTCGGGGCCTGTTGTCCTCATCACGGGCGCATCGCAGGGTATCGGCGCCGCCATCGCCCGGGCGTTTGCCCGTGGTGTTCCTGGAGTGAAACTCGCGCTGGTCGCCCGTTCCTCCACTCGCCTGGGAGCGGTGGCGTCATCCTGCCGCAGACTTGGAGCGACGGCGGGAGTGTTCCCGTGCGACGTGACCGATCCCGCGGCTGTCGACGGGCTCGCTTCGTCCGTTCGCCGTCGGTTCCGTCATGTCGATGTGCTGGTGAACAATGCCGGTGTGTTTGCGCCTGGTTCACTCGATGACGAGAGCCCGGCCGGCTTCGACCGGATGCTGTCAGCGAATCTTCGCAGCGTCTTCCTGGTCTCGAAGGCATTCGTTCCGGCGATGGCCCGAAGGGGACGAGGCGATGTGTTCAACATGTCATCGATCGCCGGCAGGCGTGGGTATCCGGGAGCGGTCGGTTACTGCGCTGCGAAGCACGGGGTGGCAGGCCTGACCGCGGCGATGCGTGTGGAATACCGGAATTGCGGGGTGCGCGT
The DNA here is from genome assembly GCA_038144975.1 of Candidatus Salsuginivita brisbanensis. Classification (GTDB taxonomy): domain Bacteria; phylum Verrucomicrobiota; class Verrucomicrobiia; order Opitutales; family Opitutaceae; genus Salsuginivita; species Salsuginivita brisbanensis. The sequence continues at coordinate 217,270 of JAYQOU010000002.1, forward strand.
CACCTGTGTCTTTCCCGGCGCGACCGAGTCGCCGACCTGGAAGGGCAGTAGCATCCCTGCCAAACGGATGATGGCTGCCGAAGACGTTGCGGAAGCATTCCTCGGTGCCTGGAGACTCAGCCGACGGACCGTGGTCGAGGAGATCGTGCTCCGGCCGCAGTTCGGGGATCTGTGATCGGAATTCTGCCGATCCTTTTCACAGAAGGACGCGAAGTGAAGTCAGCAGGTTCTTTGAACCACTGATTCACACTCATGCGCACTCATTTCAAACCGGGGGGATTTTGGTGGATTTCAGTGATCAGCTGACAATCCGACCATAACCAAAACCACCTGGATCGGACCAGTGCCTATTAGTGTGGATCAGCGGGAAAGACGCCGCCCTCTGTGATGTACTTCACGCGCCGCCTGAACGACTGAGGAGTTTCGGAAGTAGCCGAGGTAGCGCGATCCTGAGGACGGGGAAGGAGCGGGCTACAGGGATTCCCAGTTGGCTGGCAGCCTGCTCAGCCGCCGCCGCCACGTCCACCGCGCCCACCGCGGCCGCCTACTGCGCCGCCTGTGGCTTCGTTCATGAGAGTGTTCATCTGGTTCTGGGCACTCTGCTGCACCTGCACCTGCTGGACGACCTGCTGCTGGGCAGGCGTGAGTATCGACTGGGCTGCGGTGAGCACCTGCTGGCTCACGTTGGTACCGCCGGGACCCCCGAAACCGCCGCCACCGCGTCCACCCCTGTTGCCGCCACCGCCATTGGTTGAATTCTGTGCCAGCGTCTGGACGAGCTGGTTAACCTGGGCATCGCTGAGCGGCGCGCCGGCAAGGGTAACGACGGACTGGAGCTGCGTGACCTGTTCGCGCTGGTTGACGGTCGACTCGTACCCTTGGTACTGGGCAAAGGCAGCTTCGCCGATCAGGGAACGAATCGTTGTATCGATTTCGGACTGACCGGCCTGGACCAGTTCTTGGATCGCTCCGCGTCCGCCCTGGAGTCCCTGTGCCTGGGCCGCTGCCTGGATGTCCTGATTGAGATTCTGTCGGTCGACCAGCAGCGCCTTCAGCTGGTTCATCTGGTCCGGAGTAAGATTCAGCGAACGAAAGAGGGCGGCGTAGCGCAGCTCGATTGCGGCCTGTTGCTGAAGCAATTGGGCGCGCTGGTAATTCGGATCCTGTAACACGGCCTGCATCGCAGCCTGCACGGCGGGATCCTGACCGCCACGTCCACCGCGGCCGCCACGTCCAGGTGCGTTGGTGTCAGCCGTCGCGGTCCTGTTTTCGCCGGCCGCATTCGCTTCGGTTTCCGCGTTGCCGGCGTTCTCGGGCTGACCGGCGCGGAGAGCGGCAATCTGTGCCTCTAGTTCGCGGATGCGCTGTTCGGCATCCCAGGCCCGCTTCTTCTCCGCCTCGAGATCGACGGCGCTCACGTTGGCGGTGCGCAGCCCGATCAGTTCCTTGTACTGATTCCAAGCGACGACGCTTAGGCCGAGCGAGGCGAGGGCGAACAGGGTGACAAGGACAACGCTTGCGCGGGAAGTGCGGGAAGGGTTCACGATGAATGAGGAGACGAGTCTGCCGGGGGGAAGTTACAGGGGCGCAGGGGCACCGGCAACCTGGCTTCGGTTTGGCATGATGCCAAGCGGCGTCAGCGCGGCGGGAACTCGAAATCCGCCTTGGACTTCGACTTCGAGAGCACCAGGTAGGCGTTGAACGGTGTGTTTCTCTTTGAAACGAAGCCCTCGATGAGGCCGGTGCGTCCTGCATCGAGCAACTGCCGGACATCCTCAGAAGTTATCTCCTTCTGGCAAAGCTGACGCTTGATGGTGAACACGATGCGATTGTCCTGCTCGGGCTTGCGCACGTAAAAGGCGTCGGGCGTCTGCAGCACTTCGCCGCCGCCATGGGCCCGGCTCTCACCAATGACGGTTGCCTGGGAAAGGTCAGGTGGTGTGCGGGTACGGCGTGGGATCGGCTTGCCGTCCTTGCCAACCTTCGGGGCGCGGGGCGGAAACTCCCAGGCGATCCGTCCGTTCTCCTTCTTCAGGTAGGCGTCGAATGGGCGTCCCTTCTTCGAGATGAATCCCTGGATGAGGTCGGTCTTGCCGGCCGTCACCAGCTGGATGGCGGCCTCGCGCGGGAGGGGCTTCTGGCAGAGAATGCGGCCGACGCGGAACGCCTGCTTGAAGCCTTCGCCGTCCCGTTCGCGGAGAATGTAGCTCGATCCCGCCTCGCACAGGTCGGCTCCGGTCGTCGGATCGCTCCAGAACGGAGTGAGCGTAGTGAGGTCGGGCTTGTCGCCGAAATCGAGCGAGGCCTTCCAGATGCCCTTCTCCTCATCGTGCACGAGGCGCAGGAGGGCGGCGAAGCGGTTGCGTGTCTTGTTGGAGACGAACCCATCGAGCGGGCCGACGACGCGCTTCTCGACAAGTTCCTTCACTTCCGCCTCCTCCATTTTCCGGCCGCCGATGACCTTGTAGACCATCAGGGTGCCGTCCTGCGACTTGTAGCCGCGCAGGGTTTCGCGGAGCGGCTTGCCGTCGGTGGGCGAAACGATGTCGGTCACGCGCGCGGCTGTCTCGTCCTCCTCGAACGTCTTGGTTCGGTCGACGATTCCCTTGGTGACCTCGACGATCTCCTTCATGAACGCGTCGCGCGAGAAGTTGCCGTGCTCGATCTGGCGCAGCTTGTACTCCCACTCGCCGGTCATGTCGGGCTTCGTGAGTTCCTCGGTCTTCACGGCGGCGAGGAAGTTCATGAGCTGCTCGGCCTTTGTCGTCGGTACGAGCTCGCGCTGGTTGCGGTCGATGTACTTCTGGTTGATAAGCCCGTCGATGGTGTCGGCGCGCGTCGCGGGCGTGCCCAGCCCGCGTTCCTTCATTGCCTCGGCGAGCTCGTCGTCGCTGACGAGCTTGCCGGCTCCCTCCATGGCGGACAGCAGCGTGGCCTCGGTGTAGCGCGGCGGGGGCTTGGTGGTCTCGGCGTGAAGCTCGGAGGCGACTGTCTTCGCCTGGGCGTTGTCGGCTGCCGCGAGCGGGGGCAGTGCCTTCGAGTTGGGTGCGTCATCGTCGACCGCGGACTTGCCGTAGACTGCAAGCCAGCCGGGAACCGTGAGCACCTTGCCCTCGGTGCGGAAGTCGTGGCCCGGGGCGACGGTGCTGATGCGAGTGGTGACGTCGAACTCGGCCGACGGGAAGAATGCGGCGACGAAGCGCCGCGCAATCATGTCGAACACCTTGCCCTCGAGATCGTCGAGATGCCCCGTGTTGTGCTTGGTGGGGATGATGGCGAAGTGGTCGGAGATCTGGGCGTTGTTGAAGATGCGCTTGTTCGGGCGCACCCAGCCGGAATCGAGCACCTGGCGGGCGTGCGGCTGCAGGCCGCCACCGAGGCTTTCGAGCGTCTCGCGCACCGTCGGGATGTAGTCCTCCGGCAGCGCCCGCGAATCGGTTCGCGGGTAGGTGATCATCTTGTGGCGCTCGTAGAGGGCCTGTGCGATCTGGAGCGTGCGGCGGGCGGGCAGGCCGAAGCGGTTGTTTGCCTCGCGCTGGAGGGTGGTGAGGTCGTAGAGGCGCGGTGCCGCCTGGGTGCTGGGCTTCTTCTCTTCGCGGACGGCGGCCATGGGTCCGCCCTGGCAGGCCGCGTGCACGGCCGCGGCGGTTGCCTCTTCCCAGATCCGGTCGACCCGGTCGTGCTCGTCGCCTGCCGCCTTCCTGAATTCCGGGCGCTGGTAGACTCCCTCGTAGGCGCCGGCGGCGACCTCGAAGGTGGCGGTGACGCGCCAGTAGTTGCGCGGCTTGAAGTTCCGGATCTCGAGCTCCCGCGCGTATACGATCGCGAGGGTGGGGGTCTGGACGCGGCCGACGGAGGCCACGTTGCCGGCGCGCGAGCCGAACATGCGCTTCGTGAGCGCGCGGGTGCCGTTGATCCCTATGAGCCAGTCGCTCTCGCTGCGGCAGCGGGCGGCATCGGCCAGGCCGCGCATCTGCTCGCCCTCGCGCAGGTTGGTGAAGGCTTCACGAATGCCCTCGGCCGTCATGGTCTGCATCCAGGCGCGTTTCACGGGGAGCTCGCACTTGGTGAGCTGGTACAGGTAGGCGAAGATGAGCTCGCCCTCGCGCCCGGCGTCGCAGGCGTTGATGACGAGGCCGATATCCTTCCGGTGGAGCAGCTTCTTGAGCGCGGAGAACCGGTCCTTGGACTCGGGCACCGGCTTCAGGCCGAATTTCTTGGGAATGATCGGAAGGGTCTCGAGGCGCCAGAAACCGTATTTCTTCTTGTCGATGTCCTCGGGCATCTCGAGTTCGACGACGTGCCCGACGGCGTTCGAGATGACGTACTTGTCGTTCTCGTAGTGGTCGCCCTTCTTGGGTACCTTGCCGAGTGCGCGCGCAAGGTCGGCTGCCACGGAGGGCTTCTCGGCAATGACGAGTGACTTCATGAACGCCGCGAGCCGTTAGGCGGCGTGCTTGGCGATGACAAGGATTTGTTTTTCGCGCACCTGATGCGCGAGTGCATTTTCAGTCGTCGTAAATCGACGAGCGATGTCCCGCCGCGATGACAATCACGATGAGCTGGCGATCCTCAATTCGGCACAGGAGACGCCAGTCGCGGATACGATATCGCCAGTATCCTTTGAGCCGGCCGCGAAGAGGCTTTCCGAGCTTTCGCGGATCTGCGGTGCCCCGAATGCGGTAGTCGAGCCATCCAAGAATCTCGGACGCCGTCGACGGTCCGAGCTGACGGAGATCCTGGAGTGCGCGGGCCTCCAGCCTATAATCCCAGCTCACGCTTCGCTTCCTCGGGGGTATAGAGGCGGGTCTTTTCCTTCAGGTGTCGCTTCCAGGCGGCGTCTGCGATGCGAAAGTCGATTTCGTCCTCAACGGCACCTTTGAGCTGGTTGATCAGTGCGGCCAGCTGGGCGAGCCGATCGTCGTTCGTGGGAGCCTCCGCCCGGGCCAGGGCGGCATCGACGATGAACTTGTGGGTGCTGACCCCGTGCCTTCGCGCGGCGGCGTTCACCCGCCGTTTTGCTGCAGGATTAAGGCGGATAGTGGTGGTCGCAGTGTCGGCCATGTGACACAAGTGTAGCACAAGGGCCTGCAAGTCAAAGCGGATGTCAGCATCCGCCGGCATTTGCTGATCACGCCGCCTTCGGCGTCTCGGCCAGGGCGGCGTCGAGGGACTTCAGCATGGCGGCAATGGTCTCGTCGGTCTCGTCGCCCATGTTTGAAATGCGGAAGGTCTTCCCCTTGAGCTTGCCGTAGCCGCCGTCGATCACGAGGCCGTGCTTGGCCTTGAGGACCTTGTTCAGGGCGGCGACGTCGATTCCCAGCGTGTTCGCGAAGCAGTTGAGCGTCACGGAGCCGTAGCCCTCCTTCGGGAACATGCCGAACCCCTTGCCCAGCACGAAATCGCGCACGGTCTTGTTGAGGCGCGCGTGGCGCGCGTGGCGGTTCGCGATGCCCTCGGCCTTGATGTCCTCGAGCTTCGACTGCAGGGCGTAGATCAGCGGGATGACGGGCGTGCTCGGCGTCATGCCGTTCTCGTGGTTCTTCTGGAACTCGTGGAAGTCGAAATAATATCCGCGGCCGGCAACCTTGGAGGCGCGGTCGAGCGCGCGCTTCGAGACGGAGAGCAGCGAGAGCCCGGGCGGCAGGGCGAATGCCTTCTGCGAACCGGTGATCAGCACGTCGATGCCGAGCTCGTCCTTCGGGATGCGCAGCGCGCTGAACGAGCTGACCGTGTCGACGATCGAGATCACGTCGGGGAACTCGCGGATCACGGACATCAGGGCGCCGAGGTTGCTCATGCAGCCGCAGGAAGTCTCGTTGTGGATCAGCGTGATCGCGTCGTAGGCACCGGTGGCGAGCTCGCGACGAACGGCCTCGGGGTCGACCGGCTGGCCCCATTCGAACTTCAGTGCACCGGCCTTGAGACCGTCGCGCTGCGAGACGTCGTTCCACTTGTCCGAGAACGCACCGTTCATGCAGTTGAGCACCTTCTTCGTGACGACGTTGCGCAGGGATCCCTCCATCACTCCCCAGGCACTGCTCGTCGAGAGGTACACGGGATCCTGCGTTTCCATCAGGGACTGGAGGTCCGGCTGGATGGCGCGGTAGAGGGCGACAAAGTCGGTGCTGCGGTGACCGATCATCGGGCGGGTCATCGCCTTCAGGGTTTTTTCGGAGACGGCGATCGGTCCGGGAATGAACAGTTTGTAGCTCATGGGCGTCGTGGTCGTGGCAAAGGATGGAAAACAGTTTACGCTCCGAGGTGCGTCAACCTTCATTCCAAATTGCGAAATTCCCATGCTGTCATCATCGAATACCGGACATGCGGCGGCATAGCGGAGGGACCCCCAACCGGTCGTTCCGCGGGCGGTTTTCCGATGCAGAGGTTTGCGCAACACGCCGGATTTCGCTGAGATAGCCGACCGACCGTCCATGTCCTCCTGGCTCAACAAGAAGGTAAACGCGTTCGAGCTGTACACGATCGACGTGATACTCGGACGCCGGGACGACTTCGGTGCGGCCGTCTACGGTGCCTTCCTGCAGGCGTTGTCCTATCTTTACAGCGCGGCGGTTCAGGTCCGTACCTGGCTTTATCGGCACCGAATCCTGCACGACCAGCCGCTCGGGTGCCTGGTGGTCGTGGTCGGCAATCTCACTGTCGGCGGCACGGGCAAGACGCCCGTGGTGGAAAAGTTTGCCCGTGCGCTCCATGAGCGGGGGCGGCGTGTCGCCATCCTGAGCCGCGGCTACAAGAGCAAGGCGCCGCCGATCTGGAAGCGCTGGTGGTACCGGCTGACGCACACGGAGGAGGCGCCTCCGCGCGTCGTGAGCGACGGCACGACAGTGCTGCTCGACAGCGAGCAGGCCGGTGACGAGCCGTACATGCTGGCGCGCAACCTTCCCGGGGTTTTCGTGCTGGTCGACAAGAACCGGGTGAAGGCCGGGGCCTATGCCATCAAGAAATTCGGCTGCGACACGCTCATCCTCGATGACGGCTTCCAGTACCTGCCGCTCAAGGGCCGGCTCAACCTGCTGCTCATCGACAAGACGAACCCGATCGGGAACGGCCACCTGCTGCCCCGGGGCATCCTGCGCGAGCCGGTGAAGCACCTGAAGCGGGCCAGTTATGTGTTCCTCACCAAGTCCAATGGTGAGCCCGACCCCGAGCTCGAGGCACTTATCCAGGAACAGAATCCCGGAGTCGACGTCATTGAGTGCGCCCATCGTCCGCAGTACCTGCAGCGCTACGGATCGGGTACCGAAGACCGGCAACTGCTTTCCTGGCTCAAGGGCCGCCGTGTCGTGGCATTCAGCGGCATCGCGACGCCCGAGAGCTTCGAGAAATTCCTCCGTGACCTCGGCGCGCTGATCATGGCGCGCGAACGCTACCTCGACCATTACCGCTACCAGGAGGATGATCTCGCCGAGTTGTCCGCGCTGGCCCGCCGCGAGGGGGCGGACTGCCTGGTGACGACGGAAAAGGACGCGGTGCGCATCGCCAAAGGCCGCGACTTCGCGGTGCCGCTCTATTACCTCCGGCTCGAGATCGAGATCCTGAACGGCGCCGCCAACTTCGAGGAGGCCGTGTCGCGGATTTGCTTCAGGAAACGCTGAACCGTCGCGGAACAGGTAGTCTGCAGTCGGTACAGGACCGGATTGATCCACTGATAGACACTGATTCCAGACCGGTTTTTTTGGGATGTCAGTGAACGGCGTTTTTGAAGGATCGGTGGTTCGATTCTTTTCACAGAAGAACGCAAAGTTTGATGAGCCCTATCCATGGAATCCGTGAAATCCGTGGTTCAGACTGAGTTTAACTACTGATTGCACGGATTGGCACTGATTGGGAGGGGATCAGTGGTCGGCAGTTTCTAACCGCTGATAGTCGCTGATTCATGTGGAGATCAGGGCGTCTGCTGCCAGCCGAAGCCCACAAGAATCCCCGGGTTTGGATAAGCGTCCATTAGTGGAGATTAGTGGTTAAAAACCACAGATCCCCCTTTGTGGCCTCCTGTGAAATGGATCGGTTCCGACTGCTGTTCTTTTCGAGTCTCGATTTTTGTCCGTGTCAGCCCATGAACGGACTGCCGGTTTCCAGATTGGAAATCGGAAATCCAACTTCGGAACTCCTCCCCCATGCTCCTCGATCCGCGCTTTGCCCAGCTTGCCAAGGGCCTCGTCTCGTTCTCAACCGCACTCAAGCGAGGCGAACGCGTATTGATCGACGCATTCGACATCCCCGATGGCATGGTGATTGCGCTGATCCGCGCCGTGCGGGCCAGGGGTGCGCATCCGCTTGTCCAGCTGCACCGGGCCCGGATCACTCGCGAGCTGACGCTTTCCGCGGAGGAGGCGCAGTTCGGTCCCCACGCCGATGTCGAGCTGGCTCGGATGCAGAAGATGGACGCCTACATCGCGCTGCGAGGTTCCGAGAACATCTTCGAGGCGTCGGACGTTCCGTCGTCCCGTGTGCAGCTCATCTCGCGGCTCATGAAGCCGGTGCAGGACTACCGGGTGCTGAAGACAAAGTGGGTCGTCCTGCGCTGGCCGACCCCGTCGATGGCCCAGCAGGCAGGCATGAGCACCGAGGCGTTCGAGGATTTCTATTTCCGCGTCTGCACGCTCGATTACTCGAGAATGATCCCGGGCATGCGTGCCCTGGCGGCGCTCATGCGGAAGACCGACCAGGTGCACATCACCGGACCCGGCACGGACCTCAGGTTCTCCATCAAGGGAATCGGGGCGCAGGAGTGCGGCGGCCTACGAAACATCCCCGACGGCGAGGTGTTCTCCTGTCCGGTGAGGGATTCGGTTGAGGGCGTCGTCCAATACAACGCTCCGACGGTGTACCTCGGCTCGTCCTTCGACAATGTCCGCCTCGAGTTCCGTCAGGGTCGGATAGTCAAGGCAACCGGCAGCGACACCAAACGCCTGAACGAGATCCTCGACAGCGACCCGGGAGCCCGGTTCATCGGCGAATTCGCGCTTGGGTTCAACCCGCACATCCAGCGTCCGATGCGGGACATCCTGTTCGACGAGAAGATCGCGGGCTCGTTCCACTTCACGCCCGGGCAGGCCTACGACAAGCCGGGCAACGGCAACAAGTCCCAGGTCCATTGGGATCTCGTCTGCATCCAGCGACCGGAATACGGCGGAGGCGAAATCCGGTTCGACGGGAAGCTCGTTCGCAAGGACGGACTGTTCGTGCCGCCGGCGCTGCAGAAGCTGAATCCGGAGTATCTGCTTGGGAAACGGTGAGGGGGTAGGGAGCAATAAGTATGGAGCAGGGAGCATGGGGCGGACGTTGGGACCATGGAGCAGGGAAAAGGGAGCAAGAAGCGCCCAGGTTCTGATGCCCGCAGCCTTATGAATTTGGCATCCTGTCACTGAGCCCTTCGGCTTTCATCCTACTCCCTTCCCCTTGCGCCATGCTCCCCACCTGCCCCTGACGGCCGATGACTGAAATCAGCCCGTTCATCCACGCACTGCCGAAGACGGAGACGCACCTGCACATCGAGGGGGCGCTGCCCTACGAGCTGCTCCGCGAATGGAAGCCCGACGTCTATCCGGAGCACCCGGCCTTCCGGAAGCCGGAGTACCGGTTCCCGAGCTTCCCTGAGTTCGACAAGGTCCTGCTGGGCCATCTGCTCCCGTGGTTCACGTCGGCGGAGCATTACCACGAGTCGGCGAAACGCACCTTCTCGCGCCTCGTTTCCGAGAATGTGCGCTACGTGGAGACCAGTTTCCATCTGCCGGTTTCGCAGTTTATCAACGTGCCGGCGCGCGAGATCATCGCAGCCATCCGCTCCGCGGTTCCGCCGGATCTGGAGGTCCGGATCTTCGCGGGCATGCTGCGCACCGACTACGTGGAGCCGCTTTGCAGCGTGATCGACGATCTCGGCAACTGGGACGAACTCGCAGGTGTCGATCTGCACGGATTCGAGCAGGTGCCGACGGAACCGTGGACGGCAAAGGTCTGGGCCCGCCTGCGTGCGGCCGGCAAGGTCACCAAGGCGCATGCGGGCGAGTTCGACGGCGCCGCACGGGTGCGTGAGGCCATCGAGGAACTCGGTGTCACCCGCGTGCAGCACGGGGTTCGGGCGATCGAGGATTCCGAGGTCGTCGCGCTGGCCCGGGACCGTGGTGTCACGTTCGACACGTGCCCGATCAGCAACTTCAAGCTCGGGGTCTGCCGCACGCTCGCCGAGCATCCGATTCGCGCGCTGATGCATGCCGGCGTGCGTTGCACGGTGAGCACCGACGATCCTCTCGTTTTCGCCAACACCGTGCCCATGGAATATGAGGTGCTCGCGAAGGAGACGGGATTCACCAGGGCCGAGCTCGCGCGGGTTGCGCGCAACGGCTGGGAAGTTGCGGACGTGCCGCGCGAAGTGCGGGACCGTGCGATCGCGGAGATAGCTGCGATCGCAGCACCGAACCTACCTGAATGAGGAAAGCCGGAATTGCATTCCTGCCTGTCGGGTAGGGATTGCGAAGTCGCCCAGCGGTTGTTGTAGCCCGCCCTCGCAAGGGCGGGACCAGGGTAAACCCGGCATCCCGCCGCTCCCGCGGCGGGCTACATTCGCAGGCGCGCGGCGGCTGTAGCGGAATGCGCCAGCATTTCGGCCTGTGCCCGGCAACCAAAAGCCTGCCGGCTTCCGCTACTTGCTCTCCAATGCCTTTCGATATGTCTCGATCGCGCGCTTTCGCGCGAAGGCATGGTCCACGATCGGCTGTGGGTAGTCCGTGGTGCCGAGTTCCGGGATCCAGCGGCGAACATAGGCTCCGTCGGGATCGAACTTCTCCTGCTGGCGTTCCGGGCTGAATACCCGGAAGTAGGGCGCCGCGTCGCAGCCGCATCCCGCCGCCCACTGCCAGTTGCCGTTGTTGCTGCTGAGCTCGAAGTCGAGCAGCCAACGCGCGAACCACGCTTCGCCGAGTCGCCAGTCAACCAGCAGGTGCTTTGCGAGGAAGCTCGCGGTGACCATGCGCACGCGATTGTGCATGAAACCCGTTGCCCGGAGTTCGCGCATGCCCGCATCGACGATTGGATATCCCGTGCAGCCCTCGCACCACGCGGCGAACGCAGCATCGTCACGGCTCCATGGGACGGCCTCGTATTCCGCCCGGAAGGGGCGCCTCTCAACCCGAGGATGATGCCAGAGGATCTGCATGAAGAACTCGCGCCATATCAGCTCGTTCAGGAACGTGTCGCTTTCCTCGCGTGCCCTGGCTGCGATCGCCCGCGGGCTTACCGTGCCGAAGCGCAGGTGCACGCCCAGCCGGGAGGTGCCGGCGACTGCCGGGAAGTCACGGGTCTTCGGGTAATGGCGGAGGAGCGCCACGGGCAGCCGGTGCGACGGCACGTCGAGATCGGTTTCCCGGAATCCGATGTCACCGAGCGAAGGCATCGGCAGCGAGCGCGACCGCCAGAGCCGGTCTAGGTGACGCGCGCTGGGGAAGGGGCGGACGCATTCCGGCGTCCAGGATTCCCTCCAGCGCCGGGAGTAGGGCGTGAACACCGTGTACGGGGTGCCGTCTCCCTTCATTACCTCGTCGCGCTCGAACACCGAGGTGTCCTTGAAGGTGCGAAAGGGGATGCCTCTCGAAGCGAGCAGCTCGCCTACGGCCTTGTCGCGGGCGATCGCACGCGGTTCATGGTCATGATTCGTGGTGACAGCGGTGACCTCGAACTTCTCGAGCACGCGTCTCCAGGCCTCCAGCGGCTGCCCGTGCTCGACCAGGATTCCTCCGCCGGCCTCCCCAATCTCGTACCGCAGACCAGTCAGGGCCCGGTGGATGAAGTCGACGCGACGGTCTTCCCTATCCTCAAGCCGGGATAGGATTTCCACGTCGAAGATGAACAGTCCGAGAACGGCGCCGTGATCCTGCAGCGCCCGGTAAAGGCCGTGATTGTCCGCCGTGCGAAGGTCCCTTCGGAACCAGTGAATACTCACCCTCGGCTTGGCGGGGCCCCGTCCGGGGCTGGGGGCTCGGTTCATCTCGTGCCTTTATCCCGTGTTCGACCGCTCACGAGTCAAGCTATCTGGAACCCGGCGGGGGGCCTGGGAACAGACGAAAACACTTTGACGGCTGAAACCTTGCATTCCGTTAAGGTGCCATCTAGCTCTCCCCGCCACGCTTGCGGCTCCCTGCCGCTTTTGCGTACCCCGCATTCGATACCCAAGCACCCGAAGCCCCATTTGGGGCCGACCAGAGTAATCCTATGAGACCATTGCTCGCTACCCTCGTGGCTGCGCTCGCGGCCACCGCGCTCCAGGGCGCCATTGCCGAACTCAATCCTGCCGAAGCGATCATCGAGTCCCCCGACGGGCTCTTCCGCAGCCAGGACATGACCCTGGCCAAGGACTTCAGGATGGAGCTGATTTACCTGCCGAACACCCAGACAGAGGGACAGTGGGTGCCGATGACCTGGGACAGCCAGGGCCGGCTCATCGTCGCCTCGTATAATTCCGACATCCTCCTGCGGCTGACGATCCCGCCGGTCGGCAGCAACGCACCGGTCCGCTCCGAGCGGATAATGACCGGCATTGGGGCCGCGGAGGGACTACTCGAGGCGTTCGGGGGCCTTTACGTCAATGTCAACCGGAGCAACACCCGGCGCCACGGTCTCTACAAACTGACAGACGGAAACAACGACGGCGAATACGACACGATCAACGTGATCCGTAACATCCAGGGCAATGGCGACCACGGCACGCACGCGCTGCGCCTCTCGCCGGATGGCCGATCGATCTACCTGCTTAGCGGCAATTCGACTCCTCCGACCGAGTGGCAGAGCATGCGGATGCCCCAGCACCTCTGGGGCGAGGACAACCTCGTCCTGCGCATCCCGACGGGATTCATGGATTATTCCTATGCCCCGCAGGCCTGGGTCGCCAACCTCGACCCCAATGGCCAGCACTTTGAGCTGTTTGCCGGCGGAATGCGCAATCCCGTCGACTTCGCATTCAACAAGGACGGCGAACTGTTCACCTATGACGCCGACATGGAATGGGACTGGGGCGTACCCTGGTACCGCCCGACCCAGATCCAGCACATCACGAGCGGCGCCGATTTCGGCTTCCGCAACGGATCGCGCAAGCAGCCGCAGTATTATTTCGACTACAACGGCGCGGTGGCGCTGATCGGATCCGGTTCGCCCGTCGGCACGACCTTCGGCACCGGAGCCAAGTTCCCGGCCCGCTACCAGGACGCGATCTTCGCGGCCGACTGGTCGTTCGGAAATCTCTGGGCGGTGATGATCAATCCGGATGGCTCGAGCTACACAGGCTACACGACGCCGTTCGCGAGCGGTCGCCCGTTTGCGGTATCCGGCCTGATCGTGAACCCTGCCGACGGCTCCCTGCTGGTCGCAACCACCGGCACGCAGCTCTACCGGATCACCTACACGGGATCGGAGGATACCTCCCCCACGACGCCGGACACCCGCTTCGCCCCTGAGCGCGCCCTGCGCCAGAGCATCGAGCGTTTCCATGGCCGTCATGACACGACCGCGGTTAACATCATCTGGCCTTACCTGGCCGACCAGGACCGCACCATCCGCGTCGCGGCCCGCACGGCGCTCGAGTGGCAGGATGTTTCCACCTGGCGCGATCGCGCGCTCAGCGAGACAAACCCGCGCATTCTCATGTCGGCGATGGTCGCCCTCGCCCGCCTCAATGGCCTTGATGAGTACATGCGTCCGCCCGGCACGCCGGCGCCTGACCGCGCCCTCCAGGCGCGTATGCTCGCGGCGCTCGATCGCATCGACTGGAACGGGCTGTCCTTCCAGGAAAAGCTGGACCTCCTCCGGACCTACTCGATGACCTTCATCCGCATGGGTGCGCCCGACGAGGCCACCCGCCAGCGCCTGATCGCGAAGTTCGATCCGTACCTGCCCTCCACGCAGCGGGAGATGAACTGGGAGCTGGGAGAGATGCTGGCTTACCTTCAGGCCCCCAGCGCGCCGGCCAAGCTGATGGCCCTGTTGCGGACCGCGCCATCGGCGCCCTACTACTCCATCCCGGAGTATTCGAATCCGCAGCTCCGCACCCGCAACAATCCCGGCATGACCGGACCGGCGGGCATGTGGAATTCCCAGCTGGCCAAGCAGGAGGACGAGATCATGTACGCGCAGCTGCTCCGCATGGTCGAGAACGGCTGGACCCCGGAACTCCGCGAGGAGTACTTCCGGTGGTTCCCGGTTGCCGCGAATTCGTACCGCGGCGGCAACACCTTCCAGGGCTCGCTCCAGACGATGCGCATCGACGCGATCTCGAACCTGCCCGAGTCAGAGCGCACGCGCATGGCCGAGCTCATTGCCCAGCCCATGATCCCGTTCGGCCAGCAGGCCGGCAACTGAGCGCGTGACCGAAACCGAAAGACCCAGATCAACACTGACATGAATTCCAGAAACAAACTCACGGTTCTCGCGATCCTCGCCGGCTTCACTGTCGGCGGTGTACTCGTTGCATTCGGCCAGGCAGCGGGCGGCCCGCCAGCGGCGGGCGGCCAGCAGCAGGGCGGCGGCGGTGGCTTCGGAGGCGGCGGAGGTGGTGGCGGCGGTGGACGGGGTCGCGGAAGCGGCACCCCCGGCGTCGGAGCCCCGGCCCTGCCGAGCGGCTTCTATGGAGCCCGCTCCCGCGGAGGTTCCCTTAACGACCTCGAACTCACGACCATCACGCGCGTCGAGCTCTCCTTCGGTGCTGAAACCCAGGCCGTCCGCGATGCTCGGGAAGGCCTGCTTGTTGCCTCGCTCAGCGGTGGCAATGACCTCTCCGCCCGAGCCAGGGCCCTCGGCGCCGCCGAGCTTGCGCTCGCCAATGCGCAGGCCAATGCCCTCGAGCGGCTCACCATGGATCTTGGCGCAGAGAGGCGCCAGATAATCGCCTCCGCACTCCAGAACCCGGCCGGCGGCGGCCGGGGAGGAGGAGGAGGAGGAGGAGGTCAGGCCGGTGGTGCGGCTGCCGGTGCCCGAGGCGGTGCAGCGCTGCCCGCTGGCGCCGCGCGCGGCGGCAACTGACGCAGCCTCTGAGCCTGAAAGCATTCGAGGCCGCCGGCTGGTGCCGGCGGCCTTTTGATTTGGACATGGCCCGGCCGGAAAGGGCCAGGATCGGGGTAGGGACGGCCTGCCAGGCCGTCCGGCGTGATCCGTTCGCTGTCGTCAGTCGGCGCATGACAGGTGCGCCCTACCTGATAGCCGCCGCCCAGGATTGGAGGATCGGGGACCTGATCCCGGCCCACCCCAATCGTACTCGTACTCTTAATCCTAATCGTACTCGGATCGGCTGCCTCGAGAACGAGAAAGAGAAAGAGTAGGAGTAGGAATACGATATGCGGCGCACCTGACAACGCGCCCTACCCAATACCCGCGCGCGTCGATCCGATTTCAGAAAAAAATAAGGCCCCGGAACCGTTAGGTCCCGGGGCCAAATTTGGGGGTGGGCGTTCGCCACGCGCTCTTTCCCGATGGCACACATTGGGCGCTCTCGCTTTCGCGGGCCGTGTGCTCCCCGACGCCACTCTCCGCGGCAAGGCGGATGTCTCGGTCTCATGGCGGGACCGTCCCGGCCGTTGCCGGCCGGAATCTATTGAGTGAGGCCTCTTCGCCCGGTTCGGACATCTCCTGCCGGAGACGGCACGCCGGACGTGGTGCAGACACGCCTGCAAGATTTGCTCTTCGCGTCGGCACCGTGACCGCGGGGACGGCTCCAGCTTTTGGCCGGACGTTGGCCCCACGTTACGGGTCTGACCTCTTAACTCTCAAGTTGCGTTTGCTTTGCAGCGGGGTGACGGGGTTTTCTCGCCGCCCCATTGAGAAGGTTGACGAACTTTGCCGAGTCCGCTCGCTCCCCGCGGTCACACTTCATTTGCGCGCCCCGCTCGCTTTGCGAGCCGGGCCTTTTGGCGGAGGCTATGCACCGCCGGATGTGTGACTGCGTACTGGTCATGCACAGTAGCAACCATAACCCTCTGGGTAACTGCGTTGGCGCGCGGGCCGAAACATCCCGCCGGGCCTAACTGGGCTCGGTGCGGTTTCTAATCGCACCTCGCCGCTCAGTTCCTGATTCGTGAAACAGGCCGGACACGACTCCGGCCAGAGGAACTGGTGATAAATGCCTGCCGCATGCGGGTTGAGCCGCGTCGGAGGGGGAGACGGCACCAGTTGCCGTCCGCCTTTCCCCGGTCGCCCGGGATTATCCCAGCCGTGCTAACGAGTGAACGTTTCAGTTCGTCGCGCTGCGGCTGTTCTATCAAGGAACGGGCAAAGCGTGCATCGCCAGGGGCGAATGAAAAGCCGAGGTTCTTCACAATCGGTTCCCCGGATCCGTGGTGAATAACTTGGGGACAAATTTGTACCCCGGGTTGTTGACGGTGCGGCGCATGATCCCGTCCTTCCCAGGGCGGGCGACAGCGGTGGGGGGATATCGGATGTAGCCCGGCCGGTGACGGCCGGGACGCGAAGGGACGGCGGAGGCGAGCCGCCAGGCTTTCGGTCTCAGCAGAATCCCGCTCCTCCCGGAGCGGGCCACATGAGGCTCATGTCCGGCACTGTTTCCCTCTCGGCATTCGCCAATCGCCATTCGTAATTCCAAAATCGTACATCGTACATCGTACTTTCCTTCATGTCTCCCCGCGACCTGCCGATCTACGAACTCGAGTCTGCGCTCGTCGCTGCTGTCCGCGAGCAGGGCCGGGTGGTGGTTCAGGCTCCCACCGGTTCGGGAAAATCCACCCAGATCCCACAGATGCTGCTAAGGCACGGCTTTTTGGGCGAGACGGGACAGGCCGTCGTTCTCCAGCCCCGGCGCCTCGCCGCGCGCATGCTGGCTCGTCGCGTCGCCGAGGAACTCGGCACCCGGCTCGGGGAAGACGTGGGCTACCAGATCCGACTGGAGTCCCGGGTCAGCGAACGAACGCGCATCCGGTTCGTGACCGAGGGGATCCTGCTGCGGCAGCTGACCTTCGACGCGTCCCTTCCGGGCGTCGACGTTCTCGTCTTCGACGAGTTTCACGAGCGCCATCTCTATGGTGACATCACCCTGGCGCGTGCGCTGCAGATCCAGCGGACGACGCGGCCCGACCTGAGGATCATCGTGATGTCGGCGACGCTCGATACGGACACGCTCCGCGATTATCTGAAGCCCTGCGCAGTCCTGCGTTCCGAGGGACGCAGCTTCCCGGTTGAGGTTGCCTATCTGCCGAAGCCGGCGGATTTCGAGCGGGAGGTGGTTTGGGAAGTCGCGGCTGCGGCCTGCGAGGAAATTGCGGCGCGAACCGCGGGCGACCTGCTCGTCTTCATGCCGGGAGCGTACGAGATCTCCCGCACGGTGCAGGCGCTGCAGGGCAGCCGTTCGCTCCGGGACTTTGCGGTCCTTCCCCTGCACGGCGAATTGCCGTCCGACCAGCAGGACCGGGCGGTGGCGCGTGGCGAGGGCCGCAAGATCATCGTTTCCACGAACGTTGCCGAGACGTCGCTGACCATCGACGGGATCACCGCGGTGATCGACAGCGGACTCGCGCGAATCGCGCGTTTCGACCCGCACCGCGGCATCAACACGCTGCTGATCGAGAAGATCTCGGTTGCGAGTGCCGAGCAGCGTGCGGGGCGCGCGGGGCGGACTGCGCCGGGTCTCTGCCTGAGGCTATGGACCGAGAAGGAGCACGGCATGCGGCAGCTTCGCGAACTGCCCGAGGTGCGCCGCCTGGACCTGGCCGAGGTCGTTCTGACGCTGAAGGCGGCGGGCATCGTGGATATCGCGGCCTTTCCATGGATCGAGCCGCCGGAACCGAAGGCGCTGCAGATCGCGGAGACTCTGCTGGCGGACCTGGGGGCGATCAGATGTAGCCCGCCCCGGGAGGGGCGGGATCAGGATACACCTGATCCCTGCCCTCCCGGGCAGGGCCACATGGAGGCCGCGGGATCCATCACCGATCTCGGCCGGCGCATGCTGCGATTCCCGGTGCATCCGCGCTATGCCCGCATGTTCCTCGCCGCGCAGGAGCGGGGCTGTGTCCGTCCGGTGGCCCTCATGGCGGCGCTCACCCAGGGGCGCGGATTCCTGATACGCGGGGTACCACGGGCGGTCGAGAACGCCCGGGAGGACCTTTTTGGGGAGGAGCATGAGAGCGATTTCTTCCTGTTGATGCGGGCATGGCGGCATGCGCACCAGTCGCGCTATGCCCTGGATGCATGCAGGCTGCTCGGCATCCATGCCCAGGCGGCCAGGCAGGTGGGACCACTCTTCGAGCAGTTCCTCGAGATCGCGCGCGAAGAGGGACTCGATGTGGCCGAGGGCCGCATTGACGGTGCCGATGTGCGGAAGTGTGTCCTGGCGGGATTCCCCGATCACCTGGCAAAGCGGCTCGATCGCGGCACGCTCAGGTGCGAGCTGGTCCATGGTCGCAAGGGAACGCTCGCTCGCGAGAGTGCCATCCAGCAGGCGCCGCTGTTTGTGGCGGCGGAGATCAGCGAGATCGGCGGCCGGGGAGGCGAGGTTCAGGTGCTGCTCTCGCTCGCGAGCGCTGTCGAGGAAGCCTGGCTGTCGGAGCTGTTCCCCGGCGATTTCAGGGAAACGCGCTCAGTAACCTACGATCCCGAGATCAAGCGGGTGGTCACGCGGCGGGAGAGGAAATTCAGGGACCTCGTGCTCGACTCGCGCTCGAGCTCTGACGAGGCCCCGCTCGACGAGGCGGCGGCGCTTCTCACGCGGGAAGTGCTTGCGGGTCGGCTGAAGCTTGAAGCCTGGGACGAGTCCGTCGAGCAGTGGATCACGAGGGTCAATCGCCTTGCCGAGTGGTTTCCGGAACTGGAGGTCAACCCGATCACGGAGGCGGACCGTGCGACGCTGATCGAGCAGATCTGCTACGGGGAGCTCGGGGCGAAGGACCTCAGGGACAAGCCGGTGATGCCGGTGCTGAAGGACTGGCTTACGAGTGAACAGCTCGCCGTCCTCGACATTTACCTGCCCGAAAAGCTCACGATGGCCAACGGTCGCCGTTCGCGGCTCCGCTATGCGGCAGAGGGGCCGCCGATCCTGAGTGCGCGCATCCAGGAGCTTTACGGAGTCGATGGGAAGTTCACGCTCGGCCAGGGTCGGGTGCCCGTGAAGATCGAGGTGCTGGCGCCGAACCAGAGGCCCATCCAGATCACCGACGACCTAGGCAATTTTTGGCGCGAGCAGTATCCTAAGATCAAGACGGAGCTGTCCCGCCGGTACCCGCGTCACGAGTGGCGGTGAGCCTGTCCGATCACCCTCGCTTCAGCGATCCAAGCGCCTCGCGGGCCGCGGCTTCCTCGGCCGCCTTCTTTGAGGTGCCCCGGCCGGATCCGATCGCCTGGCCGTTGAGTCGTACTTCCACCAGGTAATTGCGCTCGTGTGGCGGACCCTCGGTCGAAAGGACCTCATAGGTGAGCGCGTTGTTGCCGAGTTTTGGCTGGATATGCTCCTGCAGTCGGCCTTTGGGATTGTCCGACTCGAGGTGCCCGGCGAGCCGGTATTCGAGCGGGCCGTAGATCGTCTGGATCACACGGCGTGCAGTTGCGTAGTCGCTGTCGGTATGGACGGCCCCGAGCAGGGCCTCGAAGGCGTCTCCCAGTGCAGAGTCCTTTTCGCGTCCTCCTGATGCCTCCTCGCCGGCACCGAGCAGCAGGCATTGGTCGAGTCCGATCTCGCGGGCGAGCAGCGCAAGAAACGATCGATTTGCGAGGCTCGCGCGCCTCTTACTGAGAAGACCCTCCCGCTCCTCGGGGTAACCCGAGTACAGCTCCTCCGTCAGAAAAAGCTGCAGCACCGCGTCACCGAGGAACTCGAGGCGCTGGTTGGATTCGGCGGCATCGGGTCGTTCCGGGAGGAGCGACGGGTGGGTGAGTGCGCGCTCAAGCAAGGCCGCGTCGCGGAAAGTATAGCCGAGGCGTTGCTGGAGCTGGATGACCGATTTTGTGGAATGCGAGGACAACGAAACTCCTGAAATTCCAAACTCCCTAGCTCGAAATTCCAAAGGAAATCCTGCTCCGAATTTCGCCCGGATACGGGCGTGCACGACTGCGATGGCGACCCCGCGATCAGGAAGAGGCGCTCGAGTACCGGCGAAGACCTGCCCTGAACACCAGGATCGCGACGCCGAACCAGGCGATCGTGATGCCTGCGAGCCACGCGGCCATGAGCGGATCGAACCCGTGAAGCAGGGTGCTGGCCGGCACGTTGCTGACGACCACGACCGGCAGCATCCAGACAAAGACGATACGCGTGATTCCCCGGAACGCCTCGCGCGGCAGGCGCGCAAACTCGAAGAGCGTGAAATACCCGCCCTCGGCACCCTGGTTTCCGGTTGTCCAGAACGAGAGCGCGGCGACGATGACCAGCGCGCTGTAGTGGATCATGACGCCGCAGGCCACGAGCAGGCCGTACAGGAACATGTCCCCGAGTCCGGGCTGCAGGCCGAGCTGGCGCGCGGCGTAGACGATCACGCCGATGGCGACGAGCGAGTTCATCAAGCCGTCGGGGTCGAGCTTTCGGGTCGTCGCCATGAACATGAGGTTGCCCGGCTGTGCCACGAAGAAGTCGAAGTGCCCGGTGCGGATGTTCCGGCTCATCTCGAAGACGCTGCTCCAGAAGAATCCCATCAGGAACCGCTGGATGAGCATCGAGGTGCCGACGAGGATGAGCATCTCGTACTTGTTCCAGCCGGCCACGGACTCGGTGTGCCGGTAGATGACCGCCACCAGCAGCAGGTTCACGGTCATCCAGAACAGCTCAACCATCGCCCATAGGAAGAAGTCGAACCGGAACATCATGGTCCGGATGATCGAGTATCGGGCGGTGGCGAGCCAGACGCGGAGGTAATGCACGGCTGAATTTTCGATTTTCGAATTACGATTTCCGATTTTGGCGTCGGAGCATGGGTGTGAAGTGGCCCGATCGGCGGGATTCGGCTCGGCTGTTCAAGAGACAACGGCCTCTTGGTTTTCCCCGTCTGGTGGTGAATTCGGCAATTGGCATTTGGAAATCGGCAACTGGCGGTGGCGTCAGCCACCGACTGCGGTGTGGCGGCGCAGGCCGCGGGTCCATAGGAGATGGTTAATTCCGAGCAGTGCGACCACCCAGAATGCCTGGATCAGCAGTCCTTGGGTCGCGAGGGACTGGTCGATGCGGCCGGTGAGGATGGCGGCCGGAAAATACATCTGGTAGTAAAAGGGCAGGTACTGCGCGGCGCGGAATACGGCCTCGGGCAGCAGGTCCAGCGGGAACATCTGTCCGCCGAGGATCGACTCGATCGCCAGCGACAGGATCACGAATCCCTGGATCTCGACGAACCAGAAGGTCAGCAGGCCGAAGCAGTACGCGATGCTGAACTGGATCATCGCAGCGAGTGCCATCGCGGGAATCACCATGAGGTAACGCCAGCCTTCCGACGGAAACGCGAGGTGCTCGTGGACGAACGGCATCGCGATTGCCAGGGGGACCAGCACGAGCGCACCGGAAACCACCCGGGCCGCGACGAAAATGCTGAACCGATACGCGAAGTAGTTGATCGGCTTGAGCAGGAACTGGTTGATGAGGCCATTCCGGATGTCCTCGCTGATCTGGTAATCCTCGTTGAAGGCGCTGATGAAGAACTGGAGCGCGAGCAGGACGATGAAATAGGTCAGCGTCTGGTTGAGGCCGAAGCCCCCGATCTCCGTGGTGCCGGAGAAGGCCGCTCCCCAGAGAAGGAAGACGACGATCAGGTGGAAGAGGGAGAAAAAGCCCCGGAGGGCGAAGTTCATCCTATAGACGAGATTGCTCTGCAGTCCGACCAGGAACGCGTGCCGATATTTGTTGAGGACGGAGAGCATGCGGATGTCGCGGCCAATGCCGCAAAAAGTCGGGCGAAGCGCAAGGGCAGGGGAGAGAATCGGAAGAACGCGAGAGAGGGTCGTGGAAGATGGGGAGACGTGGAAGAACGCGAGAGGAGAGATCGGGATTGTGGAGGGACGACCTTCCGGTCGTCCGGTTGGGGACCTCATCCTGCGGACTGGCACTTCGGTGGCTAGAGAGTCCGGCAAACGGTACCCTGGCGGACGGCTCGACGAGCCGTCCCTACCCGTCGAACTTGCCTTCAAGGTAGAGACGGCCTGTCAGGCCGTCCGCCCGTCTCCGAACTATCCCGCCAGCCCGAATCGCCGCACGACCTCGTCGCCGAGCTGGCCGTAGGCTGCCGCACCGGGACTGTGGGGATCGTACTCGAAGATCGTCTTGCCGAAACTCGGGGCCTCGCTCAGGCGCACGGTCCTCGGGATGACGGTGCCGAATACCTTTTCGGCGAGGTGCTGCTTCACCTCGTCGACCACCTGCCGCGAGAGATTGGTGCGTCCGTCGAACATCGTCATGACAACTCCTCCGAGTTCGAGGGACGGGTTGATTCCGGCCGTCTTGAGTCGCTCCAGGTTGCGCAGGATCTGGCCGAGTCCCTCGAGCGCCATGTATTCGCACTGGAGGGTGATCAGGAGATGGTCCGCAGCTGCGAGGCTGTTCATCGACAGCATTCCCAGGGCGGGCGGGCAGTCGATGAATACGGCCCGGAATCCACCGCTGGCCCGGATCGGTTCTATCACGCTGCGCAGGCGGGCCAGGTAGTTCTCGGTTTGCGCGAGTTCGATTTCCGCTGCCGCGAGATCCTCCTCCGCCGGAATGATTGCCAGATGCTCGTACCGTGTGGGAGTGATGAATCCCGTGGCCGCGCCCTCGCCGCGCAGGGGGCCATACAGGCTGCGCCCCTCCTGCTTCTCGATGCCAAGGGCGCTGGTGGCATTTGCCTGAGGATCGAGGTCGATCAACAGGGTGGGGACTTTCCTTGCCGCCAATGCCGCCGCCAGGTTCACGGCCGTCGTGGTCTTGCCCACCCCTCCCTTCTGGTTGGCGATGGTGAAGACGGTCGTCGGCATCGGCAGAGTCAGTAATGACGGGGATCCAATGACCAATCAAAATTGTGAGCGAAGTGACCGGGGCGGGTCCAATTGCGCTGTTCCTCCGGGGGCGATTCGGCAAGCGTCGCCGTGTGCCGCAGCGAAGCGACTACTCAAAGCGACGGGATGCCGGGCGCCGAGCCGCCCGTGTCGTGCTGCCATTGCTCTTCGCGATCGCCATGGCTTCGACAGGTTGCCTGTCGGCGGCGCGCTGGGCTTCCCCGTCGCGGGTGGATCTCGATGCCGACCGGGTGGTCCTGCCGACGGAGAGAGTGGAGGGGCTCTTGTTGGTCGAGACGGCAATCAACGGAATCGGACCCTATTACCTGATCGTCGATACGGGGGCGCTGGGCCTTGCGCTGCCGCAATCGGTGGCGGACGAGGTCGGCGTTGAGCGGGGACGCGGCCTGGTATTCCGGGTGGTCAATGCGACGGGTGCAGGGGGTCACGGCGCGTGGTGCCCGGATCGAACGCATCGATGCCGGCGGTTTTCACGCGATGGACATCAATGCGGCGATCATGCCTGACGCGGACTTTGCGCCGGTTCGATCGCTGATCCCGGAGATCCACGGCATCCTGGGCATCGCTGTCTTCTCGCGAGTGCTGCTGGACCTGGATTTTCCTTCGGGCGTGGTTGCCGTGGAACGGCGGGGATACCGCGACCTCGATGATCAGCCGGGAGTCGATTACCGGGGTACGATTCCGTTGGTTGCCCTCGCGATCGGTGAATCGCAGGTTCCGGCGATCCTGGACACGGGCAGCAACTTCAGCCTGATCCTGCGCGACGACCTGAATCTGCCTCTCGGATACCCGTGGGTGGAGGAGGATGGGTTCGGCGGCGCCGGACTTGGCTCGAGGGCTGTTGAGCGGGGCGCAAACGCGCAGATCGACGGGGTCGCACGCCTGGGCCCGGTCAGCCTCGTGAATCCATTTGTCAGGCGACAGGTGGCGGGTACCCGGGAAAGCATTGGCACGGAGGCGATATCCCGATTCAGAATGGCGATCGACGCGAGGGCGCGACGGATTGCATTCCTGAACGAGCCGCTGGTCTTTCACTATCCGGAGTCGAGGCCGGCGGACCCGGCGCGCCGCCCGGGTGCCTGGCTCGGGATCGAGGGCGACGCGATCCGACTCCAGGAAGTCGATGCGGGGGGCTCTTCGATCAGGCGGGGTTTCGGGAAGGAGACCTTGTTACCCACGTCGGTGGCGAAATTGCGGCGGTGCGATTCCGGATGGGGATGCTGGCGATGCTCGCGGCGGGCGGCCGATTCAGGGTGATTCGCGATGGCGACGTTTTGGAACTGAACGTTTCACTGATGTCATCCTCTCCGTAATGATTTCGGCTGACGCTGGGCCGGACAGGCAATCCCGAGCCCAACGGGTTGGTCAGACGGAAGAAAAAAAGAAACTTTTTTCGCGTATTTCCGTCGGGATACAGCGTGACGAGCCCCTCAGCCCAGCCGGAACTATCCGGCAGCCATGAATCCCGGCGTGCGGAAGCGACCCGGCTCGGCCTGCTCGACCGACGTCTCAGGGAACTTGGCGATGAGCACAGGTACCTGCATGACCGAAAGGCGGCCGAGCCGATCAGCATGGAGGAAATGCCCCTCTGTGGGGAACTCGCCGCTGCGCGGGCCTGGTATCTCGGCTTTGAAGACCTTGCAGACCGTGACACGATGGGAAGTCGGCCTCCGGAACTGTTGATTGCTGCGTTGGTTCGCGCCCTCGGCCACTTCGTTGGAGAAGGATCGACGAACGGTCGTCAGCTTCGGCTGATTGCTTCCCAGTTGATGCGTGTTGTGCGCGGAATGGATTCCAGACTGGAGCCGGTGTTCTCAGGGACGACTGTGCGGCAAATCCTGGATCTCGCTTCTGTGAAGGCGGAAACTCCGGAGAAAAGGGGAGTGCGGAGCCGCGAATCGCTGGAAGAGAAGGAACTGCGCCTGGTGCAGACCCACTTCCTGATCTGGCTGCTCTGGGGTGACCTTGCGCGCGAGGCGCGTATCACGAGTTCCACGCTGCAGGGCTGGTTGCGCGACGGGTTCGACCTACCGCTTTCCGACTCCCTTGCCGAGCAGGTCCACGCGGAGCTGAGCCTTCGCCTGCATCGGGGCAGGGAAGACTGAGTGGATTTTCGGTACTTGCGCGCCGGCCGGGCTGTAGACAAGTTCCCGGTCCCTGTCTCAGGGCGCGGTAGCCAAGTGGTAAGGCCGAGGTCTGCAAAACCTCTATGCGCCGGTTCGATTCCGGCCCGCGCCTCCACCTCTCACACAGGTGAGATCGGTAACACTCCGGTAACTTCTCCTATGAGCAAGAATCACACTTCGACACCCGCGTCTTCGGACGCGAAGAGTACGACTCCGCGTCCCACACTTGGGCAGGAACTTCGCTCGAAGCTGAACTGGGGCGCCGGAAACAAACCCTCGGGGTCCAGTAACGTGTTCGCCGGCGGCGCAGGCCAGCCGGCGGGCAGTGAGGTGACCGCCGAGGACATCCGCCGGCTCGTGGAGCTCGCTCAGGAGCGCCACCAGTAAGCAAGAAACCCCGGGCCTTTCGGACCCGGGGTTCTTTGTGTCTGGGGTGCTGAGTTACTGGGGTTCTGCTCTATCAGCGAAGGATCGAGGCGCCGGCGACCAGTGAGTCGATTGCGGCCGCCTGTGACGGGAACCGCTTCAGGCGCACCAGCCGTTCGAGGCGGGTCAGGGTGTCGGGGTGCAGCCGGAACGACCGCATCACACGTCTCCCGGCGACCGGGTCTCTGGGTTTCGCGCCGGCGCCTTCACGGGCGCCTCCGCGGTTCTCGGTCTTGGCGCGTGGGGTTTGGACGGCCGCGGCGACAATGGATATTGTTGGATTGCGCGGATCCCAGCCAGAGCCAACCTGTCGCAGATATTGGCAACGCGCCTCACACGATGCCTTTCCAATCCAAAACCCTGCTTCTTTTCTCTGCCTTCGCGATCGCACTGATTCCGGTGAATGCGCGGGCGAGCGACGCCGCGGAGGCCAATGAAGTTCCGGTCTCGCCCAGCAAGCCGCCCGAACGCTGGCAGGATGTGGTCGAACTCGACTTCTACCGCATCGACTACTGGAGCCTTCCGCCGGACGACGGGAACGAGGGCCCCTTCGCCTGGGAGGTGCCCACGGATGCCTACCTCAAGCGTGAGTATGATCAGATCCTTGCAGCGCTCCCTGATTGGGCGCCGGGAAAGGTCGAGGATCCGGAGCAACGGCTGCGAAACCTCCTCTACATCATTGCGGTCGCCGATGTGGCCCGGGTGCCGATCGAGGCGCATGCACCGCTGGCGCTGCTCGACTACTGTCGCAAGGCGTTTCCGGCCGACCAGCTCCTGAAGCTGCTATGCTGGATCGCGCTGCATCCGGAGGGCGGCACGCTCGATGCCTCGGATCGGGTCGGCGATATCATATACATCGGCGCGCCCCAGACCCCCGAGGAAATTCGGCTCAGGACCGGCTGGTACGCCGCCAAGTTCATCGTCCGCCTGACGAACTGACCGGTTTTTTGGGTAGGGCGCGCATGGTATGCGCGCCGTCTGACGACCGAGATCCGTGGCCAGCCGGACGGCTCACCGAGCCGTCCCTACCACAGGTTACAGTAGGTAAGGTAGGGCGCACCTGTCAGATGGGCCGCCTGATACCCGAGATCCATGGCCAGCCGGACGCCCACCGAGGCGTCACTACCGCAGCCTGTTAAACCGTCACCGAGAACAGCTCCGGGTCCAGCCTTCCAGAGCCAACCCTCGTGACGGTCCCGGTCATCTCGATCGAGAAGCCCTCGCCGATCACGACGCCGAGCTTGCCGCCCGGCATGTGCACCGTGAGGTGGCTGTCGACTTGTCCCAGGCGCCGTGCGACCGCTGCGGCCGCGCTGCTGCTGGTGCCCGAGGCAAGCGTGTAGCCGGCACCGCGTTCCCATATCTCGATGCGGATGTTCGACCGGTCGAGGACCTGCAGGAACTGGATGTTGATCCGATTCGGGAAATTCTGGTGGGTTTCGATGACCGGCCCGTAGCGGTGCGCGAGTTCGGGCGAAATCGAATCGAGCGGAATGACGCAATGGGGATTGCCGATCGTCGCCGCGCAATAGGTGAACTCCCGGTCGAGGATCTTTATGGATTCGTTGATGACCTCCCGGGCCGGGCCGGTGACCGGGATCTTTGCACTGTCGAAAGAGACGGTGCCCATGTTCATGGTGACGACATGGCCGCCGTCGCGAGATTCCGCGGTGACGACACCGCCGGGTGTCTCGATCGAAAGCGAGGATCCCTTCGCCAGGCCCTGGTCCCAGAGGAACCGGGAAAAGATGCGCGTGCCATTGCCCGACTTTTCGGCCTCTCCGCCGTCTGGATTGAAGATGCGCAGGCCGAATGCGCCGCCCTTGGCGGGGAGGGGACCCCAGAGGATACCGTCGGAACCGATGCCGAAGTTGCGATGGCAGACAACCCGGACCTGGGCGGGCGTGGGGGATCCCTTCCAGTCGGGGTAGTCGGAAGGGTTCAGCACGACGTAGTCGTTGCCAAGGGCGTGGTACTTGTGAAAATGCATCGCGAGGCCGGCACGTTGGCCGGGGGATCCGCCGGAGGCACGGAAATTCCTGCGTGGACTCTCAGTCCGCGCCGGTTGTTGGCAGGCAGCCGAAGAGGCCGCGGGTCTTGATCGCGGCGGCGACGGTCTCGGGGACCATGGTTTTCCCAGGAGGCGTCCTGTTCCTGGATGCGGCGGAGGGCGTCGCGGGAGAAGATGTCAAGGATCTCGGTGTTGAAGCCCGAGATGCTGTCGATGAAGCGATTCTCCAGCAGGTGCGCGTAAAGGTTCTGCAGGTGTCCCGCGACCTGCACGTTCTTCGCCGTGATGAGCACGTTGGACGAAAATGCGGTCGGGGCGGCGCTTCCGAGTCCGAATGGAGCCGTTGTCTCTCCTGTCTTCCGGTACCGGTTGTACGCCTCCTGCCGCATCGGGTAGACGTAGAGCTTCACGCTGTTTCGGAACAGCCGCCCGAATGCCTCAAGAATACCGCCTGGCAGGTTCTCGTAATATTTCTCGTTGAAGAGCTCGAGGAGGTTGTTGATCCCCATTGCCACCCCTATCATCTCGCGGGTGTATCTCCGGAAGTAGGATGTCAGTCGGTAATACTCCGGGTAGTTCGAGATGAGCACGGTGAAGCCGAGCGAGCCCAGGATGTCGACACGCGCGAGAAAGTCGTGCGGGTCGAGCTCCCCGGCAGCCAGGAGGTTGTTCATCGTGATCTCGAGCAGCACGACGACCTCGCGCTTCTGGACGAGCGGCTCCTGCACGAACTGCGCAGTAGCGCATGTGAGCATGTCGACGTTGACGTGCGTCACGGGACGGAAGCTGCCGCGCTCGACCAGGATAGCCTTCTTGTAGAGCACCTCCGACGGCTGCTGCACCTCGCCGTTAGGGGCGAACATCACCGCATGCGTCAGGCCGTTGTTCACGAGGTGTAGCGACATGAGTCGGTTGTCGACGGCGCCGAACGCGGGGCCCTCGAACTTCAGCATGTCGACCTCGATCCGCTCGGGGCTGAGGTTGTCGAGCAGCGACTTGATGAGCTGCGCGGAATCGTCGGTGTAGGTGAATGCGCCGTAGATCAGGTTGGTACCGACGATGCCCAGCGCCTCCTGCTGGAGCACCGCCTCCCGGTCCGCCATCCGAACGTGCAGCACGACCGAGCTGGGTTCCGCACCGGGCTCGGATTGGAACAGGATGCCCATCCATCCGTGGGCCTCGTTGGTTCCCTTGAAGTTCCGCGTCGCGACGGTGTCGGCGAAGGCGAAGAAGGTGGTGCGGTCGCCGCGGCTTTCGCCGAGGCGCTCGTGGAGCAGCGCATACTCGTGGTCGAGCATCAGGGCGAGGCGCTCGCGGGAGACGTAGCGAGGCGCCTTCCCGTAGATCGCATCGCTGAAAGTCATGTCATAGGCCGAGATCGTCTTCGCGACGGTTCCCGAGGCTCCGCCGGCCTGGAAGAACACACGCGCGACCTCCTGGCCGGCTCCGATCTCGGCGAACGTGCCGTAGCGACGATCGTCGAGGTTGATCGTGAGCGCCTTTCGATTCGTGGTGAGGAGTGTCTTCTGCTCGCTCATCGGGTCGCCTTGGCCTGCATTAAACAGGAGCGGATCGGAAATTGAAAGGACCGGAAGCACGTTCCAATCATGGAGCGCCTTCCGTGCCTAGATGTCAGGATAGGCCGGACGCGGCCGGAATCAGGGCAGCCACCCGGGGTCGGCGGGGCATGCCGGGATCATGGACCTCCTGGGTCCCGTGCCGAGCGGAAAAGGGAGAGCGGAAGCGGGCTTTCCGGCTCGCTGGACGGCGGGAAGGGCGTAGGGTCTCGGCCCATGAAGCAGTTCCTCCATTCCCTGCTCGGCACCCTCGCGGGGCTGGCGGTCTTCTCGATCGTGGCCGTGGTCCTCGGGTTCGGTGTGCTCGGCGCGATCATCGCGGTCGGCAGCGGCGGGGATGCGCCGACGATCGAGCGCGGCTCCTATCTTGTCTTTGACCTCTCCAGCACCGTCACGGATGCCCCGGACTCCGGTATCGCCGCCGCACTGGAGCTTGCCGACGGCGACTCGCTTCAGCTCCGCCAGCTTACCGGGGGGGGGCGCCCCCGCGCGGGGGGGGCGGGGGGGGGGGGGGGGGGGG
>JAYQOU010000003.1:0-55987 GCA_038144975.1 Candidatus Salsuginivita brisbanensis
AGAACGTGAACGTTAACGATTAAGTGTAAGTGTAGGATTACGATTATGCGGGGGGCTAGCCCGGCGTAGTCCCGCGGGCGCGGGACGAAGCCGGGGTTGTTCACCCCGGGTTTCCTACACGACTACTGACCTCCACGTCCGGCACCTGCGGGAGCCGCCTGGCCGGCGCCTCCTCGACCCGCGGCGCCGCCGCCACCGCCTCCACCGCGGCCCCCGACGACCACGTAGGGTCGATCGAGTACTTCCTGGATGGGCGCACGGTCGGCATCGCTGAGCGCCGCGATCGCGTCGGTGCGCATTGATGACAGTGCCGTCTTGAAGGTGTTGCCGCCGTTGTAGTCGCTGTTCGCCATCAGGAACCACTCGAAGTATTCGCGGCGCAGATCCGGGGTCCATCCGACGCGGAGCTCGCGCAGCAGGTGAGCGTACTGGATCTGGTCCTGCTGCTTCGCCAGCATCACGTTTTCGTTGCCGAACGCGGCTGCGCCCGGCGTGCCGCGCGCAAGCATCAGCGGATTCAGGTACTGGCTCGGCGTCGGGAATCGCGGAAAGCTCGGGGCGTTCCTGATGAGCGCCATCACTTTCGTGGCTGCACTTGGCGCCTCGAGATAGATGAGCATCTCGGCAAGCTCCCAGTTAAGTTCGCGATAAGCTGCCGGAAGGAGCGGGTCGAACTTGGCGACGAGCCGCGCCGTCGTTTCCACATCGGGCCTTCCCAGCCGGATGAAGGTGAGGCTATAGGCGCGAAGCAGGTCGAGCTGCTCCTCGTAGGACAAACCGTGCCAATCGATGCGATCCAGCGCAGCGATCATTCTCGCCTGGAGCGCCCGGTCGGGTGCGGGATCGCTCTCGTTGCGGAAGAATTCGTCCGTGCCGTTCACGCGCGCCAGCGCAACCATGGCCGCAACGGAACGCCGGGGATCGGTTTCCGCCAGCGCACGCTCGCGCCAGAGTGACTGGTCCTGGAACTCGACCGCGGTACGTGCGGCATAACGGATGCCTCGGTCCTCGGAGCCAAGATGCTGCCAGGCAGCATCGATCGCTGCCGGGTCGAGGCGCCCATGATACGCCTCGAGGCTCCTGCGCTGCTCGCGGGCCGCCGCATGCAGCGTGTCTGGCGCGGAGGGAGTCGTCGGCTGCTCACCGGTGTAGGTCACTCGGTAGATGACCGATTGTGCATTGCCACCGATAACGATGTAGAGCGCACCGTCATTGGGACCGACCGCTATGTCGCCGGCGCCGAACGGCTGGCCGCTGGCAAACAGCTCCGCAGTGCCGGTATAGGTCGATCCGTCCGGCGTGAAGTGAGCCGCATAGACATTGCCGTAGGACCAGTCCGACAGGTACATGGCATCCTGGTAACGAGCGGGAAACTTCGCTCCCGTTCCAAACGATACGCCGGTCGGCGATCCCGAGCCGAGGTAAACCGCCGAGGGCCAGCCATCGATATCGTACTGCGGTCGCTTGCGGGTGCCACTGTCGGTCCTGTAGTGCAGGTCTGCGCCGCTGATCACGTGGGCAACATTTGTCGGACGATAGAACGGGTGCCCCTTGTCGAATTCCATGTCGGCGTCGTACTCGAAGAGCTCCCCGTCCTTGTTGAACGCGAAGTCGACAGGATTCCGGAAGCCCATGGCGTAGAGCTCCCAGCTTTCTCCGCTCGGGTCGACACGAGTGATCCATCCCTGCGGGGCCGAGCCCTGCGTGTTGCCGACGCGCCGGACCAGGTTGTCCTCGCCCCAAATGTAGGGAACCCGGGACGACTGGAAGTCAGTCGTAACCGTGGCGTTGCCGTTGATCATGAAGATCGAGGTGCCGTCAGGCGAGAGACGCAACGCGTGCGGCCCGTGCTGGCCTCCGCCGTTCAGATTGCGGAGCACTTTCGCCTCATCGTACACGTCGTCGCCGTTCGTGTCGCGGATGCGGTACAGCCCGGACGCCTTCCTGCCCTGGCGTTCCTCGTCGCCGACCGTGACATAGATCGAGTCAAACGCGTACAGCAGCCCGTGTGCCGAGCCGATATCGAGGTCGAGCGGCTCGACCCGCACCGGGTCGGCCGTGCCGATGCCCGGCAGCGTCACGCGGAAAATCTGATTCGAATTGTGCGCGGCGACCAGCATGCGTCCGCGATTGTCGAAGGTGATCGGCAGCCAGGAACCCATCGACGTCGGCACGACATGGATCAGCTCGAGCTTGAAGTCCGGCAGCAGGGTGACGTTGCGCGCGAGGTAGAGGTCATTGCCAATGGCCCCCTCGAGCCTGTCGAGTTCCGCGAGCGCACCGCCTGCAGTGCGGGGTCCCGGGCCGGGCGCGGCAGAAACGTTCATGACCGGTATCGCGGGAAATGCCTGCGCGGAGAACTGCCTCAGTGAGTTAACCTGGTCGTCCCGGATCCGAAGGGGCGAGGCCTGGAGGCGAACAAAAGCGTCCGCTCGCGCCAGGGAAACGGCGAGATCGGCTTCCGACTGCGCACGGACAGCCACCTCAATCGCGGCCGGCGCCGGATTGTCGCTCATGACAACTGTCAGCAGCTCGCGCCTCGCATTGGCTAGGGCACGCAGGCTCTGCTCTGCCGCCTCGTCGATCCGCGTGATTTCAGTCTGTTGCCGATCGCTGAGGCCGACGACACCGCCGCTACGACCACCAAAACTCACCGTGCCACCTGGCGGCAATCCCGAGGATGCCGGAGGCGGCGGAAACCCTGCCCGGCCCTGCGCGAGGGCGGAAGAAACGAAGAAAAAGCCAAGCAGGAACGCGCATGCGCCCATCCTGGCATGGGATGCCATTGATGCATTCATAGGGTAGCAGTGTTGAGGGGACCGCTTCGAGGGGTAGCGGTCCACAAGCTATGGTTTCACTCCTGATCGGACTCAAGCGGACAGTGACTCGATCCGGGGAAAAGCCTCGCCGCGGCGTCCCGCCTGCTCGAATTCGTACTCGTACTCGACTTTTCGGCGATATTGCGCAGCGCGCAGTAGGTCTCGAGAACGAGTAAGATTATGTGGGGGCTGTCGCCCGAGGTGCCCTCACCCCGGGGAAGACCGTCCAACTGCCACCCGTGGCACCATTCTTCTTGAACCTAAACTTCCCACTTCGCTTCACGCGTTCCGGCCACTCCGCCATCGACACCCGGTTCCCGTTTCGAACGAATTGGTTTCAATGATCCGCTTCAAGGCACGCCTGCTGCGCCCAGCAACTCCGAGCAAGGACGGCTCGTGGTCCTTCCTGGTCCTGCCAATCGCCGCCAGCTCCGAGCTGCCGACACGATCCATGTCGGCTGTCGAGGGAACGATTGGTGGGCATCCCTTCCGGGCGGTGTTGGAGCCGGACGGACGCAGGAGCCACTGGCTCAAGGTGACGAAAAATCTGCGCGAGGCAGCGGGTATTGCGGAAGGGGACAGCGTGACTCTGGAGATCCGGCCCTCAGAAAAGCAGCCGGAACCCAGGGTGCCGGCGGATCTGAGGAAAGCCCTGGCCTCCTCACCGAAGGCGCGGGCTGTCTGGTCCGACATCACAGCGATCGCGCGCCGCGATTGGATCCAGTGGATCATTTCGGCGAAGCAGGCCGAGACTCGCAACCGCCGCGTGGCGGGTGCCTGCCGGATGCTCGCAGGCGGGAAACGCCGCGTGTGCTGCTTTGACCGGTCAGGAATCTACAGCAAGGGTTTCAGCGCACCGGAGGCAGCGTAAACACTCGGTTCGCCTTGCCCGCACGGAATCAGCCCAGTCCGTCGATGAACTGCTCCATCATTCGGCGCTGGGCGGAATCGGGAAGTCTGCCGCGAGCCGCGCCGAGATTGTCCATCAGGTGCTCGACCCGGGACATGCCGGGAATCGCGCAGGTGACCGCCGGATGCGAGACGACATACTTGAGAAAAAACTGGGCCCAGCTGCCGCAATCGAATTCGGAGGTCCATTCGGGCAGCGGCGTGCCCTGCACCGCCTCGAAGAGCCGACCCCGGCCAAAGGCGAGGTTGATCATCACGGCAATGCCGCGGTCAGCAGCCAGCGGAAGCAGCGTCCGGTCCGGATCGCGATCGTCAACGGCGTAGGTCACCTGGACGAAATCCAGCGGCTCACGCCGCATGATCCCCTCGAGTTCATCATTCTGGCCTCCTCGTGAGGTCGTGATCCCGAGATAGCGAATCCTTCCCTCCTCCTTCAGGGCCTTCAGAGCGGGCAGCTGAGTTTGGTAATCCCTGAGACTATGAACCGCGAGTAGATCGATTTGCGACACGCGCAGACGCCGGAAGGAATTCTCGATCATCTCCATCCCGGCCTCCCGCCCGTCCGCTCCGACTTTGGTCGCCAGGAACACTCTGTCGCGGATCCCAAGTTCTTCCACCAGCTCACCGATGAGCTCCTCGGAGGCTCCATAAGCCGGCGCCGTGTCGATCACTGTCGCGCCCTCCGCCACGAACTGCCGGAACATCTCGCGGATCCTGCTCCTGGATTCGTCGGTTGGGGAATTATACCCACTCCCCAAGGTGCCGACTCCAATCACCGGCAGCCGTTCCGCGGTTCCGGGTATGGGCTTCGCCAGCAACGCACCGGCCGAAACTGTTCGAATCGGGCTTTCCGCGCCGGCTCCAAACGCGGAGATTCTCGATAGGGCCGAGACAGCTGCCGTCCCGGCTCCAAGTTTCAATAAATCACGTCGTGTCACGCGGGTGGGAGATCTTCGGGGTTCGGGGTATTCCGATGCCGGAATCGCGCTTTTCCAGGGAGTGTCCGCGCATCCGGGTGATTCGCCGGCGGCTTCGCTGCTCGGCCCGTTCAACCCATGCCCCGAGCTCATCCGGCATCAACGTGGTCGCACCTGTCGCCTCGACCGTCTGGCGCACCAATCGGTCCGCTGTCGCGACCACGCAGTCCGATGGAACTGCGGCCTTTCCGACAAGGCGCTCGATGACATCGTCTGCGGTGACCGCCGACGAAGTCACGATCACGGTGAAATCCGGATCGCCAGGGTCCTCGCGCACGGACAACTCCGTCCCGCGCCCGTCGAAGACCGCCGTGACCTTGAAATCTTCCACATCCCTGATGGTCCGCAGCATCACGGTCAGCCGCTCCCTTGCCGACACCCGGTCGCGTCGGGCGAGCGTCGCAAGCCCGGGCAACGCATGCACCACATTCGCTCCGTCGACGATCAGATGGCGTCTCGCCATATCCGAGAATTGCCGAAAATCGATGAACACACCGGAGCCACAGCTTTCTCATTGCCCGGTCCCGCGATCTTTGCGAGCGCTAGGGTTTGGAGTTGGAAGAATCCAAGAATCCTGAATTCCCTCTTCCTGACTCCTGACTCCTATATCCTATATTCTGAATTCTGGATTCTAGATTCCGCACCCTCCCCCCTCCTCCCGATCCCATGTATTCCGTCCAGCACCTGAAGGAAACCGCCGAGATCGTCGGCAAGATCAACCCCGAGGACTGCGAGAAGTGCGTCCGCGAGCTCGTTGGAGTCCGCACCCGCGGCGGCCGGCTTTTCATCCTGGGCGTCGGCGGCAGCGCGGCGAACGCTTCGCATGCGGTCAATGACTTCAGGAAGATCGGCGGCCTCGAGGTCTATGCGCCCACCGACAACGTCTCGGAACTCACCGCGCGCACAAATGACGAGGGCTGGGCATCCGTGTTCGTGGAATGGCTGAAAGGGTCGCGACTCAACTCCAAGGATGCGATTCTCGTCTTCTCGGTGGGCGGCGGAAACCTGGAGAAGAACGTTTCGCCCAATCTTGTGACGGCGCTCCAGCTCGCCAAGCAGGTCGGCGCACGCGTCATCGGCATCGTCGGCAAGGATGGAGGCTACACCGCCAAAGTCGCGGATGCCTGCGTCATCGTCCCCGTCGTCAACCAGGGCAACATCACGCCGCACAGCGAGGCCTTCCAGGCAGTCATCTGGCACCTCTGGGTTTCCCACCCCGACCTCAAGGTCGCACAGACGAAATGGGAAAGCGTGGCCGGCACGCCGAAGGCGTAGGGGGCTGACCGAAGGCCGAGGGCCGAAGGCGGTTGGCCCCGACGTCCATACACCGACTCCCCGTCTTTACGCTCCTTTCTCCCTGCTCCTTCCCCCCACCCGCCCGGCGATCCCGCCCCGCTTGCCCCCTGCTCCCTCCTCCCTTCCACCTCCCGCCCCGGCTCCAGCCGGCGGGAACCCCGCCGTCTTCCTCGATCGCGACGGCACCCTAAACGTCCAGGTGGTTCGGGACGGCAAGCCCTACCCGCCGGCGAATCTCGGCGAGTTTCGGCTCTTTCCGGGCGTGCCGGAAGCCTGCAGGCGCCTGAAGGATGCCGGATTCCTTCTGGTCGTCGCAACCAACCAGCCCGACGTCGGCAGGGGCGATCAGCCCCAGGATGTGGTCGAGTCCATGCATGAGCGTCTCCTTCAGCTGGTTCCCGAGATCGACCGGGTCGAGGTTTGCTACGATCCCGGCCGAGGCGAGCCTTCCCGACGGCGCAAGCCGGAGCCGGGCATGCTGCTCGATGCCGCCTCCGTCATGGGAATAGACCTTTCCCGATCCTGGATGGTGGGCGACCGATGGCGCGACATCGATTGCGGGCGCCGGGCCGGAGTCCGCACGGTGTTCATCGATTTCGGATACGCGGAGGATCTGCGCGAGCGCCCCGACCATGTCGCCGCCTCATTTGACGCGGCAGTCGGCTTTATCCTTGCCCAGCATCCGGGCGGAAAGCTAAATCGGCCAAACCCTTCATGAAGTCCCTCTCCGATCTAAAGGTTCACCTATACGCCGACGGAGCCGACAAAGCCGGTATCCTCGACCTCTACGCCAAGCCCTATATCAAGGGCCTGACGACGAACCCGACCCTCATGAAGAAGGCGGGCATCAAGGACTACGAGGCCTTCTCCAAAGAGATTCTCCAGACGGTCACCGCGAAGCCGATCTCGCTGGAGGTGTTCACCGACGAGTTCACCGAGATGCTCCGCCAGGCCAAGAAGATCGCCTCGTGGGGGAAGAACGTCTACGTGAAGATCCCTATCACGAACTCGCGCGGCGAGTCCTCGTTGCCCGTCGTCCGCGAACTCGGTCGCGAGGGCGTGCAGCTCAACGTCACGGCCATCCTCACCCTCAAGCAGGTCGCCGGCGTGGCCGACGCGCTCAATCCTGCCGTGGCCTCGGTCGTCTCGGTGTTTGCAGGCCGCATCGCGGACACGGGAGTCGACCCGATGCCGCTCATGCGCGCTTCGGGCGCCCTGCTCGAGGGCCAGCCCAAGGCCGAGCTGCTCTGGGCGAGCGTTCGCGAAGTGCTCAATATCTTCCAAGCAGAGGATTCCGGCTGCAGGATCGTCACGGTCCCGCACGACATCCT
Source organism: Candidatus Salsuginivita brisbanensis (assembly GCA_038144975.1). GTDB lineage: Bacteria > Verrucomicrobiota > Verrucomicrobiia > Opitutales > Opitutaceae > Salsuginivita > Salsuginivita brisbanensis. The sequence goes on from JAYQOU010000003.1 coordinate 7,333, forward strand.
CGCCAAGGCCGCGAAGCTGCTCGGCATGGACCTCACCGCCCTCTCGCTCGACACGGTAAAGATGTTCGCGAAGGACGCGGCCGAGGCCGGCTACAAGCTCTGACACTTCGAGGGCTTGGGCGGCCGTGGCATGCCGGGCATCAGCCCGGAGCTAGGGCGAGCCTTTCGCCTGCCCCGGCAACAGCACTATTGGCTTTCCGCGCCAAGCCCCGGCCCCCTACGCTCCCCGGTTCATGCGTTTCGGCTTCCGCCCCGCCAACATTCTTCCCGCCGCCCTGATCCTGGGCCTGTCCGTCCTGGCATTTGGCTGCAGCCAGCGGGAGTCCGTCTTCGCTGATGGCGCCACGGAGGCCGAGGGCATCGCCGAGGCCCGCCGCCTCTACGATGAGGCCGCAAGCTACCTGAACCGGATCGACGAGGGGCCCTACTCCTACGCCTACATCCAGTTCTACTGGCTCAATGCCCTGGGCAACCTGGAGCGCATCCTGCGTGTCTACGACACGACGCCGACCGCGGCTGCACTTCGGGACGGCACGCTACGGGCAGGCCCCTTCGACCTGGAATATTTTCGCGACCGGGTTTTGCCGCGACTCGAAGAGAAGCGCACCTACGCAGTCGATGACGCGAGCTGCGCCGTCTTCCTCTACAATCGGGACCCGATGCGCTTTGACGAGACCCGGCGCCGGGCCATGGAGGCGATCGTCGAGGTCCTGGCCCGAAGGGCACGATGGGGCGAGGCCTTCGATTTCCCGGTGCTTGATTCCGACCTGCCACGGCGCAATGACGCCATTTTTCGCGTGGCCGCCCGGCAGGGTTCGGATGACATCGTCGAGCAGATGCTCCTGGCTGCAGAGGAGGACCCCGCACGGCTCATTGCACTGAACGCCATGCTCGGCGAAGCCCATGCGCTGCGCGGCGTCCCGAGGGAGGAGATCGCCGCGTTCCTCGACGAGCATCCCGAGGATGCCGTGAAGCTCGGCGTCCTTAACGGAATGGTCCTTCGCGAGATCGAGATTCAGAGGGCGGCAGCCCTTCGCCGGACAATCGATCCGGAAACCGGCATCAACACGCCACACTTCTCCGTCCTTCGGCCTGAAGTCCGCGATGACGTCGCGGCGGTCGCCCGGACCTTCTTCCCGGCCGGCAACAGCCAGTCCGACCAGCTTCTCGCCTTCTACGGAGCCGCCTTGGGCGCACGTCCTCAACCGGCAGCGGCCGCGGAACTCCACGCGGCCTACGTGGAACATCTCGGAGTTCTCGAACGTTTCGACGAAGTGCAGACACACATCGTAAGTCTGGCCGGAGAGCGTCGTACCGCAGCCGAGTTCAAGGCGATCGAGGCCTTCGCTTTCGCCGGCAGGAAAGACCTGGCTGAAGCCCAGCAGGCCACCCTCGTCGCCCGGGAACCCGGGCAGGCCGACCGCATCGCGCTCGCACTCTTCCGCGGAGAGGTAAACTCGCCCTGGGTCCAGTTCGACACCCGGCCTGCCACGTTATCGAGCCTGTCGATCGAGGACCCGCTCATCCTCGCCGAGGCGATCATGACCTGGAGCCTCGCCCCGAACCAGCGGCCCCGCGGCGCCGCGCCCTGGGATGCCGTCGTGCTACGCTACCTCCCCGGGTGGCAGAACCTGCCGCTGCCGGAATCGGAGGAAGTCGGAAACGCGTCCCGCGACGTCGCCCCGTTCCGATAGGCTGGAATTGCACCGCTCGTCGCCGTCCGGTGAAGTGCCCCGCGAGCCGCCGGTCACCAGCCCCGAATCTTCGTGAACATACTCTTCGTCAACTACGGCGATTTCACGACAAACAGCCTTAACCACATCGCGGGCTTTGCGCAGGAACTGTCCGCGGCTGGCAATGCCTGCCTCGTCGCAGTTCCGGAGGGCGCGGAAACGATCGACGCAATCCGCGAGCCGGCATTCCAGCCCGTCCTGTACTCCGAGCTTCTCGAGACCCCCGGCCGGTTTCCCGACGGACGCCCGGCGGACATCATCCACGCCTGGACGCCGCGCGAGGTCGTGCGGCGATTCGTGCTCGATTACCAGCGAGCGGCGCACGCACGGCTCATCATACATCTCGAGGACAACGAGGATCACCTGCTCGCGGCCTGGCTCGATGCGTCGCCCGATTCGGTCAAGGAGCTTACGGAGTCCGACTTCGCGAGTCGCGCATCGCCCGCGCTCTCCCATCCGCGACGCTTCCGCCAGCTGCTGCGGGTTGCCGACGGCATCACGCACATCGTGCCTTCGCTAGCGACGTTCGTGCCGCCCGGTGTGCCTTCCCTCCTGCTGCCACCCGGCGTCGATTTCTCCCTGTACCAGCCTGGTGCCCCGGATGAGAGCCTGCGCCGGACGATCGGCCTCAAACCAGGCGATAAGGTCATTGTCTTCACCGGCAGCGCGACTTTCGCGAACCAGGCGGAGACCCGGGATCTTTACCTCGCGGTCGACATACTGAACCGGCGCGGCCATCGAGTCCGCCTCGTTCGGACGGGGATCAATCCCCCCGAGTTCCTCGAGGCCCTGCCCGAGTCAGCCCGGGAAAATGCGATCGATCTCGGCTTCATCGAGAAGTCGCGGCTGCCGGGCCTGCTCGCACTGGCAGACGTACTCGTCCAGCCCGGCCGTCCAGGTCCGTTCAACGATTTCCGGCTGCCATCCAAGGTGCCTGAATTCCTCAGCATGGGCAGGCCCGTGGTCCTGCCAGCCTCGAACATCGGGCTCGATCTTCGGGACGGCGAGGATGCCCTGCTGCTGCGCGAAGGCTCGCCGGAGGAGATCGCCGGCGCCTGCGAGCGGATCTTCGGCGACGCCAGGCTCGCTGCCAAGCTGGCGAAGAACGCATCGGCATTCGCGCGCAGCCGATTCGACCTGAGTGCCAATTCCCGGTCCCTCGCGGGATTCTACGAGGAAATCCGGAAGCTGCAGGCAAGGGCGGGTGCCACGGCCGGCGTTCCCGAGGGAGCCAGCGAAGTCACGCTCGTCCTGCAGCGGCTGGCCTCGGAATCGAGGGACCCCGACGTCGCCGCCATCGCGGCGGAAATCGCCCCGCTCGTCGCCGAGATCGAGCGGCTGGATTCGGGCGCGGCCGAGCAGCGCCGCCTGCAGCGCGAACTCGAACACTGGCGCCACCACTACGAGCTTTCCCGAAAACATGCCGGTCATCTCGAGGACGAGCTGAAGTCCACCGCACACCACGCCGAGCACCTCGAACAGGAACTCCAGTCGACCACGCGGCACGCCGCCAACCTGACGCATTCGATCAAGGAGCTTCGGGAGCGAACGCGCCGCGAGCAGGAGCGCCTGCAGACTGAACTCGGACTCACCCGGCAGCATGCAGCGAACCTTGAGGAACTGCGTGACGCCCTCCACCGGCGCGTTTCCGAACTCGGCGATCAGCTCTCCCGCATGGCGCGCGACCGCGAGGCCACCGCGGCAAAGGTTCGGGCCATGCAGGACAGTGCATCGTGGAAGCTGACCGCGCCGCTTCGCTTCCTTCGGCGCCACCTCATCGATCCATGGCAGCGGCCCGTTGCGCCGACCACGGAGCCGAGACCTCCGGATCGAGCTGCCGCGCCCGCGGACGCTGTCGGGGGCATCGACGGGCCGGCACGCTCAGCACCGACCCAAGGAACCCCGATCTGGCACAGCGTCGATCATCCGCAAAGCTGGAGTCTGCCCCCGCGAACCGCGACGCTGCGCGGCTGGTGCTTCGCAGAGGATGCTCGCAAGCTGACCGCGATCCGCGCGGTGCTGCCTGACCGGACCATCGTTGGCACCTACGGCTTCAAGCGCCTCGATGTCCTCGCTTCCGTCCGCACGATGCCCCAGGCGGAGTACTGCGGCTGGAAGATCGAGGTCGAGTTCCGCGAAGGAGACCAGGTTCTCGAACTGGAAGCCTGCGATGAGGCCGGGCGCTGGCACCGGTTCTTCCACGCGGATCTGCAGGTCGGCGAGGGCTTCGGCGCCGTCGACCTCACGGCATACGAGCACTGGATCGGCACCTACGACCGGCGCACCGAAGCGAGCCTGCAGCGCCAGCGCGAACTGGCGCCGACCCTGGCACGTCAACCGCTCATCTCAGTGATCGTGCCGGTATACAACACGCCAGCCCAGTGGCTGCAGCGGGCAATCGAGTCGGTGCGCGCGCAGACCTGGCCCAGGTGGGAACTCTGCCTAGCCGACGACGCATCCACCCAGCAACACGTCCGCCCGATCCTCGAGGAGGCCGCAAAAGCGGACTCGCGCATCAAGGTCGTCTTTCGCGAGGCAAACGGCCACATTTCCGCTGCGTCCAACTCGGCGCTGGAGACGGCCACGGGCGACTACATCGCCCTGCTGGACCACGATGACGAACTCGCACCGCACGCCCTGTTCGAGGTCGCCTCCCTGCTGAATGCCCTGCCCGAGACCGACTATGTCTACAGCGACGAGGACAAGATCGACGAGGCTGGCCGCCGCCACGACCCATATTTCAAGCCGGATTTCCTGCCCGACCTGTTCCTCGGCCAGAATTACACGTCGCACTTGTCCGTCTATCGCACCGCGCTGGTGCGTGAAGTAGGCGGGTTCCGGGTTGGCTACGAAGGAAGCCAGGACTGGGATCTTGCGCTCCGCGTCGTGGAGCGGAGCGAGCCGTCGCGCATCCGACATATCCCCAAGGTGCTATACCACTGGCGAGCGATTCCCGGATCCACCGCCTTGCTCCTCAGCGAGAAGAATTACCCCGTCGAGGCCGCCCGCCGTGCCCTTGGGGATCACTTCGAGCGCATCGGCCGCTCCGTCCGGCTCGACGCGGTTCCCGGCGACCACTGGCGGGTCGCTTATCCCCTGCCCGACAGCCCGCCATCCGTCTCCCTGATCATTCCCACGCGCAATCGCGGCGACATGCTCAGGCGCTGCATCGAGAGCCTGCTCGAGAAGACTACCTACCCGCGCTTCGAACTGGTGGTGGTCGACAATGACTCGGACGAGCCCGGCACGCTTGCACTGCTCGGCGAGCTGGCAGGCGGCACCCATCCCTTGATCCGGCCGGGACGCCACCAGGTTCGCGTGCTGCACCAGCCCGGTGCCTTCAACTATTCCGCGATCAACAACCGCGCGGTCCACGAGGCCCGTGGCGAAGTCGTTGGCCTGCTCAACAACGACCTTGAGGTGATCACGCCGGACTGGCTGGAGGAGATGGTCTCACAGGCAATCCGCCCCGATATCGGCTGCGTCGGCGCCATGCTCTATTACCCGAACGACACCATCCAGCATGCGGGCACCGTGCTGGGCGTGGGTGGCGTGGCGGGCCACGCTTTCCGGGATTTTCCGCGAGGCACGGACGGAAAGTTCAACCGCGCACGGCTGGTGCAGAATTACAGCGCGGTGACCGCCGCCTGCCTCGTCGTACGCAAGGACGTGTACGAGCAGGTTGCCGGCCTCGACGAGAAGGAACTCGCCGTCGCTTTCAACGACGTCGACTTCTGCCTTAAGGTGCGGGCCGCCGGCTACCGCAACCTCTGGACCCCATTCGCGGAATTCTACCACCACGAAAGCGCGAGCCGCGGCGCGGACGACACGCCCGACAAGGCAGACCGGTTTCGCCGGGAGATCGAGGCCATGCAGCTGCGCTGGGGCCCCAAGCTGACTTCAGATCCCGCCTACAACCCGAACCTGACGCTCGAGCTCAACGACTTCTCTCTTGCCGTACCGCCGCGCTCCTGGACAGCCGGCAAATAGGGTTCGAAATCCTCAAGCTGCATCCCGCCTTCCGCATTCGCCATGGACACCCCGGATCAGCTCCAAGCCCAGCTAGCGACGCTGGAAGAGCAGATCCGGAAAGAGCGATGCCAGTCAGCCGAAGACCTGCTGTCCCTGCAGGAGCGTCTGCGCGCCCAGGCCGCCGTGATCGGAACTCGCGGAGTCGAGATCGAGAAACTCGAACGCACGCTGGCCGACATCCGCAAGCGGCTCGCAGATGCAAGCGCTGACCTCGAGACTTTCAGTCGACTGCTGCACGATTCGACGGGCAGACCCAGCCGCGTGGCTCGCGGCAAGACCGGACTCGAGCGCCTTCTGAGCCGCCTGCTCGGCCGCGGAAAATCCCGCGAGGTCGACGTTCCCGCGGGAGCATTCGACTACCACCTGACGACAACGCCCTACCGAATCTACCGCCCCGGCGGCTGCACGCTGAGCGGCTGGGTCGTCTCGCGCGAGCGCGACCCCGTTGACGCCATTCGCGTGCGCTTCGCAGGCCGCACTTTCGACGGACGATTCGGCATGCCGTCGCCGGAGGCTGCCGCCGAAATCGGCCCGCAGGCCGCAGGACCGCACCCGGGATTTGAGGTAACCTTCGACACCCCTCCCGGCACGCATTGGCTCCGCCTTGAGGCCCGACTCGGCACCGGGAATTGGCGCTGCATTTTGAAGATTCCAGCTTGGAGCCTGGATGGCTCGACTCGTCCATGATGCAGGAACGGGCCATTCTCAAAAAGTCGCCTCAATCGTGAGAACTCCGACGGTAACCCACTTCTGGCTGGATGCGCCGAACCATCTGCCGGCCTCGACGCAGACGCTGGTCGAGGGATGGGTCGCGTCCGACACCCCCATCGATTCCGTCCGTGTCGAGCGTCCCGACGGCTCTCGCAGCGACCCCCTGCCACTGGTCCCGAGGCCCGACGCCGCAGCCCAGCACCCGGCTCGCTCACACGTGAGCGGCTTCTCAGGCAAGGTCGCCGCTCGGTGGGCCGAGGACGGAGAAATCGCGGTCGTCTACTCCTGCGGCGGCATCGAGAGGCGCCACCGCAGGCCGCTTCGCCCCGCGGTCGACATGGCACTGAAATCCGCGAAACTGCGGCGGATCGCCCCGCTGCTTCGACCGGATCGCCCAGCGCGGCTCACCGAGTACTATTTCGACTGCCTGAGCGAGTCGCAGCGACCCGAGGCCATGGCGGCCGAGGTCGACGCCGTCTCCCGCAACGACTACGACGGCGTGGCTCGAGACCTCATAGCGCGGCACGCTGGCAGCCTCATCCTCGATGCGGGCGCTGGGTGCCGCGAGGAATACCTGCCGAACGTCGTCAATTTCGAGATTGTGCCCTACCCGAGCACGGACGTGCTCGGCACCGGTGAGGATCTGCCGTTCGCCGACGGGGTATTCGACGCGGTCCTTTCGCTCTCCGTGCTCGAACATGTGCGCGACCCGTTCGCGTGCGCCCGGGAGATCACTCGCGTCCTGAAGCCCGGCGGGGATCTCTACGCATCGGTCCCCTTCCTGCAGCCCTACCACGGGTACCCGCACCATTACTACAACATGACGCACCAGGGGCTGGCCAACCTCTTCGCCGGCGGTGTCGAGATCGGCCAGCAATGGGTCCTCGACAGCGGGTTGCCGATCTGGTCCGTCAACTGGTTGTTGTCGCGCTACCGCGACGGGCTACCTCCCGACCTGGCGGAGCGCTTCGAGGCGCTGCAGGTCCGGGATCTGCTCAGGGATCCGCTGAAGCTGCTCGATGAGGATTTCGTGAAGCAGCTTCCCCGTGAAACGCAGTTCGAGCTGGCAGCGGCCACAGTGATCCTTGGGCGCAAGCCCAGCCACTGACCCCGTGTCAGCTGCCGGGACTCCCTCGCGCCCAATCTCATACTCGTAATCTCCCCGCTTCTCGTTCTCGTTCTCGGGTCTCAGGCAGTGCGACCTGCCCTCAGCAGCCCACATGAGCCATCAATCTCCCTACACCTCGAAACCGCCGTCGGTGCAGGGCACACTCGACCTCTTCCGCGGCGAATGGGCATGCCGCATGCCGCAGGAATTGGGTGCCGTCACTGCCGGCAAGGCCGGCGCGTTCGATGACGACCCGCGGGTCCCCTGGGCGATCGAGCAGTTCAAGGGTTTTGGCTTGCCGATCGAGTCGTCGCACGTGCTGGAGCTTGGTCCGCTCGAAGGCGCCCACACCTGGCAACTGAGCAATGCAGGTGCGCTGTCGGTGACCTCGATCGAGTCACACGAGCGGGCGTTCCTGAAATGTCTCGTCGTAAAGGAGCTCCTCGGGATCCAGCGCGTGAACTTCCTCTACGGGGACGCTATCGAGTACCTCAAGGCGAACGATCGGCAGTTCGACATCTGCTTCGCTTCCGGAATCCTCTACCATCTGGCAAACCCGGTGGAACTCATCGAACTCGCCAGCCGGTGGTGCCGCGGGATTTTCCTATGGACGCATTACTGGGACCCGGAGTTCAACGCGCGGCATCCGCAGGCCGGCGGCGGCCGGGGAGAGGCCCAAAAGGTTTCGCATGCGTGCTTCGAGCACACGCTGCACCACCATGAATACGGCAGCCGGGACAGCTACAGCACCTTCTGGGGAGGATCGAGCGGCCACGCCAACTGGATGGAGCGGGATGAGATCCTCCACGCCCTTTCGTTCTTCGGATTCCGAAAACAGGTTCCCTTTCTCGAGGTCAACCCGGAGGGCAGCGTGATCCGGATCGCGGCGGCAAAATAGGATGCAGCTGAGCGTCACCCGCCGGAATTTCAGGTTTTCAATCCACGAGCCGCAACCAGACTGCAGCGCCATCCATCCATGAAGCACTTCTCGATCGCCATCGGATCCGACCACGCCGGCTTTGCCTACAAGGAGGCCATCAAGGCCATGCTGCTCGCCGAAGGGCACACCGTCCGTGACTTCGGCACCGACTCCGAGGCGAGCTGCGACTACCCGGACTTCATCCGGCCGGTCGCCGAGGCGGTCTCTCGAGGCGAATACGAGCGCGGCATCGTCCTCGGCGGTTCCGGCAACGGCGAGGCGATCGTAGCCAACCGGGTCAAGGGCGTCCGCTGCGGCCTGTGCTGGAACGAGCAGGTCGCCATCTGGAACCGCTCGCACAACGACGGGAACTGCCTGTCGCTCGGCCAGCGGACCATCTCGCAGGAAGAGGCGCTGAAGATCGTGAAGATCTGGCTCGCCACTGAATTCGAAGGCGGCCGCCACATTCCCCGCGTCCGGAAGATCGACGAACCTGCCTAGGGAGCATCCGGATAGCGGAAGCTTGGATTCCTTCCGCGAGGGCCGCGAGGCGGGTTCGATCTCCGTTCTATCGTCACGGAAAGCGGTCAGACTTTTTTTATCCGCTGATCCAATCGGATGGGCGCAGATCCAGGCCGGTGCACTTTGTTGCGACCCGTGACCATGATGTCCCTGGAAGCACAGCACTCCCCCAGTTCAAATCGGCGTCTATCTGCGTTCATCGGCGGATAAGACCAACCGACCACCCACTGCGTCCTCCGTGCCGCTGCGGCAAAAACACTCCCCGGCAAGATTTCCATCATTCGGAATTCGACATTCGGAATTCGGCATTCTCCCTTCGCTCCTGCTTCTTGTTTTACCGCCGTGCCTCACAGCTACCACCACATCTTCGAACCCGGCTCCGATCCCTCCTCCCCTCCCATTCTGACGCTGCACGGCACCGGCGGGACGGAGCGGGACCTGGTATCCCTCGCGAAAACGCTCTCCCCCGGCTCGGCGATCCTGAGCCCCCGGGGCGATGTGAGCGAACGTGGCGCCTGGCGCTTCTTTGCACGCTTGGCTGAGGGCGTGTTCGATCCCGACGAGATCCGCAGCCGGACGCATGCGCTGGCCGATTTCATCACCGAGACGGCGCCCGGATACGGGATCGATTCGGCAAAGATGATCGCGATCGGCTTCTCCAACGGAGCCAACATCGCGGCAACGCTCATGCTGCTGCGTCCGGAAACTCTCGGCGGCGGCATTCTGCTGCGCCCGATGGTCGTGCTCGACGAGGCGGTTGCACCCGGCTCGCTCGCCGGACGTCGGGTCCTGATCTGCAGCGGCGATGCGGATCCGATCGTCCCCAACGATCATCCGAAGCGTCTCGCGCAGCTACTGAGGGCCGGCGGGGCAACGGCTGAGGTGATCTTCCAGCATGCCGGCCATGGACTGATCCCGGCTGACCTGGCCTCGTCAAAGGCCTGGCTGGACTCAGGATCCTAGCCCCCCCTTGCGCACGAGTGAACCGGGGCGGCGGGAATCGCACCAGTTCGGCCGAAACCCGCAGCCGGCTGAAACGTCAGTACCAGTGGTGAACCGCTTAGCATCAGGTCCTTCCGTCGGCACCGTCCCCGGCCATATGCCTTCGTGGGTTATTGCATTCCCACGGGCAATTGTGACGATGACCGGCGGAAGATGAGCCAGCCGGCCTCCAGCGCAGTATTCATCAGCTACGCCTCGCAGGACGTGGAGGCTGCCCTGCGCATCGCCAAGGGCCTGCGCGACGCCGGTATCGAGGTCTGGTTCGACAGGAGCGAACTACGGGGGGGCGATGCCTGGGACCAGAACATCAGGCGCATGATCCGCGAGTGCACCCTGCTGGTCCCCGTAATATCGAGGAACACCGAGGAACGCGCCGAGGGCTACTTCCGCCTCGAATGGCGCCTCGCCGACCAGCGCACCCACCTGATGAGCCGTTCGAAGGCGTTTCTGGTGCCCGTTTGCATCGACGAGTCGATCGCGGAACACCACGCCGACGTGCCCGACTCCTTTCTCGACGTCCAGTGGACCAAGCTTCCGAACGGCGTACCGACTCAGCAGTTCGTGAACCGCGTCAAGGTCCTGCTCGCCGGCGACGCCGACGCGGACATCGCACGGACGCGTCCGCCTTTCCCGGTGCCGCAGCCGAAGGCCCTTCCGGCCCCCGCCGTCCCGGCGCCAACCAGCCTCAAGCCGGCGTTCATCGCGACCCTCTTCCTAGTCCTGTTTGCAATCGCCGGAGTCGCCATTTGGCCGCGGATCAGCGCCATGCTCGAGCCGCCGGCTTCCGAGCCTGCGCCGGCCGCCATCGCCGAGCTTTCCATCGCCATCCTGCCCTTCGATACGATCGATGTCACCGCTGGCGCAGACCCCAATACGGTGCGCGGCCTCGCATCGCTCGTGCAGGACGAAATCAATTTGGCCCTCGGGAGCAATCGCAGCCTCACCACCATTCCCCGGACCTCTCTCAACCAATACCGCGACACGACGAAATCGATCGAGGAGATCAGCTCGGAGGTCGGTGTGAACTATCTGGTCGAGGGCACCATCCTGAGGGACGGCGAATCGATCCGGATCAGCGGCAATCTGATCAACGCCCAGGACCCGACGGCGCCTCGCCGGTCGCTGGTACAGACCGGATCCCTGACCGACCTGTTCTCAGAGCAGAGTCCAATTGCAGGGCAGATCGCGAATGCCCTGGGAGTCGAACTCGCGGGCGGACCCGGTGGCGGTGGACCGCGGGGCGGCCGGGGACCAGGCGGGCGCGCCGGCCGCGGAGCCGACCAAGCCTTCGACGCATACAATGCCTTCCGTCAGATCGAGGAGACGCTCTGGCGCGACGCCACCACCCCCGCGGGACTCCGGAACATGGAGCGCGGCCTTGAGCGTATCGTGGAGCAGGACCCTGATCTCGATGGCGCGTGGGCCCTGCTTGGCGTCGTTCGCAGCCTGCAAATTTCAAACAACTACGTCACGGGGCCAGCACAGGTCGAACGCGCCCGCGAAGCCGTGGAGCAAGCCGTCGCCCTCGAGCCGGGCTCCCCCGATGTGATTCGCGCGCAGGGCGTCTTCAGTCTGCGTGCACTTCGCGATTTTCCCGCAGCTCTCGCGCACTTCAGCCGCCTGCGCGAAGTCCAGCCCAACAACAGCAACGCCCTTGGACTGACAGCCGCCGTGCTCAGGCGACAGGGGCAGAGGGACGAGGCGCTCCGCGAGCTCGATATCGCCCTGAGGACCGACGCCCTGAATCTCACCCACCTGCGAACAGTGGAGCAGACGCTGCTCGATACCCGCCACTTCCAGCAGGCCGCCGATATTCGGAATCGCATCAATATGATCCTCCAGAATCGCCCCGAGGAGCAGTTCCGCGACGCCGTGATCGATTTCCAGGATACCGGGCAAACGACTCGCGGGGAGGCATTCTTCACACAGATGTCGCCGGACCAGTTGAACTCGAGGCTCGTCGTGTCGCTCAGAACCGAGTGGGCGCGCATGACGGGAAACCTAGACGAGACGCTGCGCCTTCAGGCCGAGCCCCAGTACGATGACGGCTCCCCTTCGTGGTTTCGAACGATTGATAACGCGCTCGCCCTGCGTGTCGCGGGCAATGTCGACGGCGCAAGCACGCTGCTCGGCGCCATACCCGCGCAGATTCGTCAGCGACTCACCCAGGAACCCGACAACGCCGACCTCTGGGCATGGCTCGGTCTCGCCGAGGCGCTGCTCGGCAACCGGGCACAGGCACTCCAAGCGGCGCAGACAGCCGCGGATCTCTTCCCCTTGGAGGTCGATGCCGTTGAACACCCGATCTACCAGGCCAGGCTTGCTCTGGTCCAGGCGTGGGTCGGCGACACCGACACGGCGATCGACACGATCGGACGCCTATTGAGGACCGCAGGGTTCACGGAGACGGTGCACACGCTTCGCACCGACCTGCGCTGGTCGCCGCTTCAGGCGAACGAACGGTTCATCGCGCTGCTCAACGATCCCGCCAACGACGCCCAGCTCGGCTCGGAACAGACGAACGGCCTGGCCGGCAGGATTGGGCGCGGGGGCCGTGGCGGCAGAGGTGGCGGTGGACGAGGCGGAGACCCGCAGTTTATCGGCGGGCAGAATCCGGATGGCCAACAGCGCGGCGGCAGGTTCCCCGGCGGACGTGCACCGCGCGGAGGAAACGGCGCCCAGCCCCAGCAGCAGCCGGGCACGACCCCGGAGGGCGGCGGCGCGCTGCCCGAGTAGAGATCGATTCCCGCCCTCGGCGGACTTCGCGGGAGAATGCCTTGGGGTATCGGGACTCGGGCCGGATTTTTTCCACAAAGACCACAAGGCTCACAAGGAGGGAATCCAGCACCACGGATTCGCACTCTCCCTTGTGGTCTTTGTGAGCCTTGTGGCAAAATCGGCTTGGATGCCAATCCCTGACGTTTCTTGCCGCCGAGGCCCCGAGGCGCGGAGAACGAACCGATGGTTCGACAAGCCGGCCCGCGCATTGATCGGGGAATAATCCACGGTTGCCGGGCTTCCCTTTTCGCAGGATGGGCAACGCGTCTCAGTCCAGGCCAACCCTGGTCTTCATCTACAACGCCGACAGCGGGCTGTTCAACGGGCTCGCCGACATCACCCACAAGCTCCTGTCGCCGTCTACTTACGCCTGCCGCCTCTGTGCCCTCACCCATGGACACCTAGGTATGCGCCGCGAATGGAGGACGTTCCTCGAATCGCTCGACTGCGACATGGAGTTCCTGCACGCCGACGAGGCGCGCAAACAGCTGCCTCTCGGCGACCTCAAGCCTCCAGCCGTGCTCCGGCGAGACAGCAAGACAGTCCCGATCCTGCTCAGCGCATCGGAGATCAATTCGTGCACGACGCTCGACGAGCTCAAGCGCCTACTTGCGTCCCGCCTCACGGCGACAAGACGCTAACGCCCCGGCATTTCATGCGTTTCACCGGTCGGGAATGACCGCGCAATCTCTCGCTTGCCGCTGCACCGGCCGCGCTCCAGCTTCAGCGGCGGATCATGGCATTTCCGAAACCTCCCGCGATTCTCGACTCGCATGACCTCGACGCCGCGGACCTCGACAAGCATCCCGACGCCACCCTCCTGCGCATCTACGCCTGGATGCACCTTTCAAGGACGGCCGATAACCGGATCCTCGAGCTGTTCCGTCAGGGCCTGATCAAGGGCACCGTGGCCGGCGGCCAGGGGAACGAAGGCCTGATCGTCCCGCTCGCGCTGCTGGCCGACAAGGGGATTGACGTCGTGTCCTTCACGCACCGCGGACTCGGCGGTCACCTGATCTGGAGCGGCCACCTCTGCGAGCACCTGAACCAGTACTTCGCAAACGCGGACAGCCCCACCAAGGCGCGCGAGGGCAACGTGCACCACGGAGACCCAGCCAACCGATCGCTGCCCATGATCAGCCATCTCGGGCAGATGCTCGCGCCGGTCGTAGGGATGACCGATTCCCAGCGCCGCTTCGACCGGCCCGCGGTCGGCTTCGCGTTCTTCGGCGACGGCGGGTCGAGCACCGGCGACATCCACGAGAACCTGAACCTCGCCTCGCTGCTCTCGATCCCGGTCATCTTCATCATCGAGAACAACCGGTACGCCTACTCGACCCACGTCAGCGAACAGTACCTCGAGGGCACCGAGCTGTGGAAGCGGGCTGAGGGCTACGGCATGGAGGGATTCGCGCTCGACGCGACCGACGTGCCGACCGTCACGCGCACGCTCGCCGCAACCATCGAGAAGGTCCGGAAGACATCGCGTCCCGTCCTGATCGAGGCACACACGCTACGGCTGCGCGGCCATGCCGCCTACGACACGTGCGAATACCTGCGCCTCGGCGAACAGGAGGAGTTCGAGTCCCGCGATCCCCTGCCCCGGATTCGCGCCGACCTGGTCCGTTCCATCGGCGAGGCCAAGGTTGCGGCGGTCGAGTCGGAAATCGCCGCCTTCAACGAGGCCTGCATCAAGATCGCCCTCGCCGTCGGAAGGCCCTCGCCGGAGGGCATGCTCGAGGACGTCTATGCACCAGTCGCGCCCGCGATGCCGTGGGTCCCGTCCCTCGGCTCCGATCCCAAGGCGACGACCGGCGAGGAGTCCCTGACAATGGCACAGGCGCTCAACCGGGCGCTTCGCAAGATCCTCGCCGAGCGCCCCGAGTCGCTCCTGCTCGGCCAGGACATCGCCAACTACGGCGGCGCCTTCCGGGTGACCGAAGGACTTCTCGCGGATTTCGGTCGACCGCGCGTGCTCAACACGCCGATCGCCGAGAGCGCGTGCACGGGATATGCCCTCGGCCTGGCCGCCAACGGCCACCGCCCGATCGAGGAGTTTCAGTTCGCCGACTTCGCCACCGAGGCGGTGACGCAGATCACGCTCAACACGGCGACCTTCCATTTCCGCTCCGGAGGCAAGGCTCCCGTGATCTACCGCCTGCCCTGCGGCGGCGGCCTCACGTTCGGCTCCTTTCACTCGCAGGAGCTCGAGTCGCTCTTCCTCTCGATGCCGGGCCTAAAGGCCATCTACCCGAGCACGGCACAGGATGCATTCAACGCCCTGCTCGCCGCCTATGAGGACGACAACCCCGTGCTGCTTTTCGAGCCGAAGATCCTGTACCGGCGCGGACGCCAGCCCGTCGCCTGGGATCCGGACTACCGCAACGTCTGGAAGCCCCGGCACATCGCGCGCGGGGACTACGCCACCTTCGTGACCTATGGCGAGACCACGCACGTGGCGGGAGAGGTCCGCGACTACCTCGAGTCCGAATACGAAGTGACCCTCGACCTTTTCGACCTGCGCTGCCTTGCACCGCTCGACCTCGGACCGATCCGCGATTCGGTCGCGCGCACCGGCCGCCTGATCGTCGCCCACGAAGGGCGGCGGAATCACGGCTTCGGCGCCGAGATCGTATCGCGCATTGCCGAGGACCAGTTTCGCGCGCTCAAGGCTCCTCCACTCCGTCTCGCGTCGCTCGACATGCCGGTCCCGTTTGCCCCGGAACTCGAGAAGGCGTTCCGCCAGACAAAGGAGACCCTGATCGAGGCGATCGCCGGATGGATGGAATGAGACCGCGACTATTGCCGATCGCCAATAGTCGATGGCCGAATGTGGTTTGCGGATTGCGGAACCGGTCGGATTGGACGACAGAGGAGCGCTCGCAGACAGATCACCGTTAACGACGCCCAATACGCCCATGCCTGCCGCAAGACGCCGCACACGCCGCAAGGCGCCGACCCGCGCCGACTGGGCCCGGATCCGCCTGTTCGCCATGGATGTCGACGGCGTGCTCACCGACGGAACCGTCGAGATCCACAGCGACGGAACCGAGTCCAAGGAGTTCTCGATCCTGGACGGCATGGGCCTGAGGCAGCTCATCATGGCCGGCATCCACGTTGCATGGATCAGCGGAAGGCCTTCGGGCGCGACTGCCGCCCGTGCAACGGAACTGCGCATTCCCCATGTCGTCGAGGGGCGCATCGACAAGCTCGAGGCGCTCCGCGAGATCGCCACGCGGCTTGGACTCGCTGCCCGGGAATGCGTGTACATGGGTGACGACAGCATCGACGCACCGGCGATCGCCTGGGCGGGCATAGGCGTCAGCGTCGCCGGCGCAATGCCCGACGCGCTGTCTGCCGCCAGGTTGGTCGCCAGGCGCCCAGCCGGACTCGGCGCCGTGCGCGAGATCTGCGAATTCATCCTGGCCGCGCGCAGTCGACCCGGGAAGCGATGAAGCTCGCCGCCCTACTCGTCATGGCCGCAGTCGCCACCGGCACCGCCGGCATCAACTTCTCGCTGCCTCTATTCGACATGGCCGGGCGGCGCACCCACCTTCTGCGCGGATCGGAAGCGCGCTATCTCGGCGACGAGAACATTGAGGTGACGAACATGAACCTCACCCTTTTCCGCAACGCTCCCGAGAACGAGGTCGACGCCGTCCTGCTGAGCCCGCGCGCCCGGTTCCACGTGCCCACCCACGAGGTCGAGGGAGATGCGGGCGTGCGCCTGGTCAGCGACGAGTTCGAGGCGTCCGGAAACACCTGGTCCTACCTGGACGGAGAGAAAAGAATTTCCATCGAGGGAGAGGTCCGGGTAGTCATCCGGGCGGAATTGCAGAGCATTCTCCAATGAACCCTCTCCGCGCAGTCCTCTCCTGCCTCCTGCTCTCGCTCGCCGCGCCCGGCAGCGTCCGGGCCGGCGCCGCGCCGGCGCCGCAGCCAACGGAGATTCGCGCGGACAAGCTCGACCTCTGGACAGTCGCCGGGGAGACCCACGGTCTCCTCACGGGGTCGGTGACCGTCACCGGCACCAACCTGCGCATCGTCTGCGATCGCCTCGAAATCATAGCCGAGGGCATCGACGGCCCCGGCGCCGACCTGCCGTCGACCGACCGCTTCAAATACCTGCTCGCGACCGGGAATGTCCGAATCTTCCAGGGACAGCGCGAGGCGAATGCCGGCCGGGTCGAGATCTTTCCCCGCCAGGGCCAGGTCCTGCTCACCGAGGGTCCGGTCGTCACTGATCGGGACACCGGCGTGACGACGTTCGGATCGCGCCTCGAACTGCGGCGGGGCGAACGACGAATCATCGGCGAGGACATTCGCATCCTCGCACCGGAGGTGAGCGACCTAGGGTTCGAGGACCTTGGCCCGACCACGCCCGCGCCTGCGGCCGCACCACAGCAATGAGTCCCGCCACCGGCGTACAGCCTGCCGCCGGCGGCACCGCGACCTCGGAGATTCGAACGGAAGAACTCGCGAAGCGCTACGGCGAGCGCGCCGTGGTCAACGGCATCAACCTGCGCTTCTGCGCCGGGGAGGTCGTTGGACTTCTCGGTCCGAACGGCGCGGGCAAGACCACGACCTTCTACATGATCGTCGGGCTCGTGCCGCCCACCGGCGGCCGCGTGCTTCTCGACGGCAAGGACCTGACCCGCCACCGCATGCACGAGCGAGCACGCCATGGCATCGGGTACCTGCCGCAGGAGTCCTCCGTCTTCCGGCGGCTGACCGTCGAGGAGAACATCCTCGCGATCGTCGAGGCGGTCGGCGTTCCCCGGCGCGAGCGCGAGGACCGGGTGAAGCAGCACCTCGACGAGTTGCACCTGCTGCCCCTTGCGCGGCAGAAGGCCTACACGCTTTCCGGCGGGGAAAGGCGCCGGCTCGAGATCGCCAGGGCGCTTGTCATGCAACCGAAGTTCCTGCTCATGGACGAGCCGTTCGCGGCGATCGACCCGATCTCCGTCGCCGAGGTGCAGAAGATGATCCTCGAGCTCCGGTCCCGCGGCATCGGCGTCGTCGTGACCGACCACAATGTGCGCGAGACCCTGCGCATCGTCGACCGCGCCTACCTCATCCACCACGGCAACCTGCTGACCGAGGGAACCAGCGAATTCCTCATCAACGACGAGCAGGCCCGCAAGTTCTACCTCGGCGAGGATTTCAAGCTCTAGCCGGTTGCTCAAATGCCATGCGGCCAAAGTTGAAACTGGGAAAAAGGAAAAACAGGAAGTAGGAAACCTCCGTCCGTCTCACCCAGCCCCTCATGCACAAGGCCATCCAGGGCACGACCGTCGCCCACTTCTACGAGACCTACCGCGAGCGGCTGAAGCTCGACCTCGTCACCGGAGGCAACGGCCTGCACCGGATGATCCGGGAGGGAACCGTCAACCGTCCGGCCCTCGCGCTTTCCGGGTTCTTCCGCTATTTCGCCCATCGCCGCGTGCAGGTCATGGGCGCCGCCGAGCTCACCTATCTCAAGGGCATCTCGCGTGCCCGGCAGAGCGAGATCTTCGAGACCATGGTGCGCAAGGGGGTTCCCTGCATCGTGCTGACCCGCAGCTTCCATCCGACCCCCGCGCTCCGCGAGGTCGCCGAGCGGCTGAAGCTGCCGGTCTTCAGGACGCCGCTCATCACGATGGATTTCGTGAACCTGGCCATTCACTGCCTCGACGTGGAGTTCGCCCCGGAGACCACCGAGCATGCCACGACGATGGACGTGAAGGGCGTCGGGGTGATGATCCGCGGCGACTCGGGCATCGGGAAGAGCGAGTGTGCGCTCGCCCTCATCGAGCGGGGCCACTCCCTTATCGCGGACGACCTGACCGTGATCCGGCTCGTCAACGACCGGGACCTCATGGCGTCGAGCCGCGATCTCAATCGCGGCTACATGGAGTGCCGCGGCATCGGCATCATCAATATCGCCGAGATGTTCGGCGTCCGATCCATTCGCCCGGAGAAGCGGATCGACATGGTCATCTCCCTCCGTGAATGGACGCCCGACGTGATCGAGGAGCGCACCGGGCTTGAGGAGAATTTCTACGAGATCTTCGGCCGCCAGCTCTCCCACATGGAGCTCTTCGTCCGGCCCGGGCGGGATATCGCCAGGCTCGTGGAGGTGGCGGCACTGACGTTCGCGCTGAAGCGGATGGGGCACGACCCCGCCAAGGAGTTCAACGAACGCCTGATCTCACTGATGGCCGGCGGCAAGCCCGAGAGCAAGGCCACGAGCTACACCCACGAGCCCGGGATCGAGTGACTTGACGATGAGCGAACCTACCACCCGTTCCGGAGGCCGGTCCGACGACGCATTGCGCCCGATCCGTTTCGAGGCCGACATTGCCCCGAACGCCACCGGCTCGGTGCTGGTGTCGTTCGGCAACACCCGCGTCATCTGCGGCGCCACGATCGAGGGCCGTGTACCGCCCTGGATGCGCCAGCAGGGAGTCAAGGGTGGCTGGCTGACCGCCGAGTACTCGATGCTGCCCTACTCGACCCACGACCGGAAGCAGCGCGACAGCTCGCGTGGCAAGGTCGACGGGCGCACCGTCGAGATCCAGCGCCTGATCGGCCGTTCCCTCCGCGCAGTCATCGACCTCGAGCGGCTCGGGGAAAACACGCTTTGGATCGACTGCGATGTGCTCCAGGCGGACGGCGGCACGCGCACGGCCTCGATCACGGGGGCATATCTCGCCGCCCGCCTCGCGGTCCGCAGGCTGGTCGCCGAGGGTCGCCTGACCGAGGAACCCATCCGCGATTCCGTTGCAGCCGTATCCGTGGGTATTCACGCGGGGCGCACGTTGCTCGACCTGGACTACGCGGAGGACAAGGATGCCGAGGTGGACTGCAACGTCGTCATGACCGGAGGCGGGCACTTCGTGGAGGTCCAGGGCTCCGGCGAGGAGGCCACGTTCACCCACGACCAGTTGCAGGACCTGATCGGCCTGGCCCGGCGGGGGCTTGATGACCTCGCCCGGATGCAGCAGGCATTCCTAGACTCGCGGTCCGCATAGCGCACGCAGGCGCAATCGCCCGCATGGCAGGCCGGAAGGAACTCGTCTATCGCTGGACCTGGGAGTTTGACTCCTCCCCGGCGGAGCTGTGGCCGCTGGTTTCCAACACCGACCGTTTCAACCGCGACTGCGGATACCCTTCGGTCGTGATCCTGAAGCTGGACACCCTCGGGGCAAGCCGCGCGCCCGTGGCGCCAGTCGACAACGCGAGGCGCCTGCGCGCACGTGCCTGGGGCCTGACCGCGGAGTGGGACGAGCTTCCGTTCGAATGGATCGAGCCGCTTCGATTCATGGTCGACCACCGATTTGTGCGTGGCCCGGTCGGCCGGCTCGTCACCGTCTGCGAACTCACCCCGACAGGCAGCGGCACCTCGCTCGCCTACGAGCTTCGGGTTACGCCCCGCAACGCAATCGGGCAGCTGCTTTCGCCGCTCTTCTTCGGGTGGAACGCCCGGCGCGCAACCGACCGGGTCTTCCGCCGATATGACGAACTTGCCCGGCGCGGCCAGCAGGTGTCGCGTCCGCGCAGCCGTGTAAGCCTGGCCCCAGGAGGAGCCGAGCGCCTCGCCCGCCTGCGGCAGCAGCTGGTCGGAGCCTGCGGCCAGCCAGGGGCACTTGTCGAACGACTCGCGGAGTTCGTCGCAAAGTCCGACGACCTTTCGGTCGCGCGCATGCGCCCTTATGCACTGGCGGACGAATGGGGATTCGATCGAAGGGCAACCCTCCACCTGTTCCTCCACGCTGTCAGGGTCGGGCTGCTCGATTTCAGCTGGGACCTGGTCTGTCCTCACTGCAGGGGAGCCACCCCGGGGAAGCATTCACTCACGCAGATCTCGCCGCAGGCGCATTGCCCGTCGTGCGACGTCGATTTCACCGCGAACTTCGACCAGTCCGTGGAGCTGACGTTCATCAGCAGCCCCTCGGTGCGCCCGGTGCACCGGACCGATTATTGCATCGGGGGGCCCCAGGTGACGCCCCACATCCTGGCGCAGCAGCGGATCAAGCCGCGCCAATCCAAGGAAATTCCCCTGGCCCTCGGCAACGGGCGCTACCGGGTCAGGAGCCCCGGCGAGCCCGTCCGCCCGGCCTTCCGCGTCGCCCCGGGCGGCGAGCCGGTCGCGCATCTGGCGCTCGGTGTCGCCGACAGCCACGAACCCGTCATCGCGGGGGACGGCCGACTGGTGCTGGAGAATCATTCGGACGCCACGGGCATCGCGATTGTCGAGCACGTCTCATGGAGCGACCAGGCTGCGACCGCCGCCGAGGTTACATCCCTGCAGCTGTTCCGCGACCTGTTCTCGAGCGAGGTCCTGCGCCCCGGCGAACAGATCAGCGTCGGGTCGATGACCATCGTGTTCACCGACCTCAAGGACTCCACGCGCCTCTACCGGGAAATCGGCGATGCGCCCGCGTTCGGGCGCGTACTGACCCATTTCGAGATCCTCAAGGCGGCGGTCGCCGCCGAGAACGGCGGGATCGTGAAGACAATGGGCGATGCCATCCTGGCTGTCTTCCCGCGTCCGCTCGCCGCCTTGCGCGCGATCCTGCAGGCGCAGCATTGGCTGGCCCGCCCAGCCGAGTTTCCGGTGCCCGACGGTGTCACGCTGCCTCCGTCCTCTTTGAAGCCGCTCGCCCTGAAGTCCGGCATCCACGGCGGACCATGCCTCGCCATCAACCAGAACGAGCGCCTCGACTACTTCGGATCGACCGTGAACATCGCGTCCCGGCTCTGCGGCATCTGCTCGGGTTCGGAGATCATGCTTTCCGAGTCGGTGCGCC
Organism: Candidatus Salsuginivita brisbanensis; assembly: GCA_038144975.1. Taxonomy (GTDB): domain Bacteria; phylum Verrucomicrobiota; class Verrucomicrobiia; order Opitutales; family Opitutaceae; genus Salsuginivita; species Salsuginivita brisbanensis. Next base: position 28,930 of record JAYQOU010000003.1, read on the forward strand.
ACGACCCCGAGGTCGATTCGTGGCTGGCCAGCCCTGAGGCCCAGGGAGAGGTGACCTCGGAGAAATCGACGTTGAAAGGATTCGGCGACGAGACGTTCAACCTCTGGAGAATCCGGCTGCGACTCGGACTCTCGAAGACGCCGTTCCCCTGAGCGCAAGACGCGGTACAACCGCGAAATGAGGGTCGGCGATCAAATCGATCCATCGCGAAAGCGCGGAAGGGCCGAATCGCCGAAACCCATCCAAAAAAATGGTTTTGGATTTCGCGTTTCCGCCCTTTCGCCTTTCCGCGATCCTCTGAAGTTCCCTCTCAGCGTTTGCGTCGCAGCACCAACCTTCGGCGCTTCCGCGGTCGATCGCCACTGTCACCCGCCTTTCGCGGCTACTTGAGAGTGGCGGGCGCCGCGCCGGTTCCCGCCGGACGGAAGCTTCCCTGCTCGGCTGCCTGGACAAATCCCTCCGTCACGCTCTTGAGCTGTTCCCAACGAGCCCGGATGCGCTTCGCTTCGTCCGCCGTGATGACACTGTCGGCGGATGACTGTGCGATCGTCCGAAGCATGTCGGCAAATTCCTGGACGATGTCGTTCGTGGCCGGGATGAGCTCGCTGGTGGTGCCGTCTGTCTTCGGGTTACGGATGTAGAACCCGCCCGAACGCTCGCAGACCCAGGATGCAATGCGCGTATCGCCCGTGATCTGCACCAGCTGGTTGACCCGCTCGAGCGGGCTGTTGCCCGCCTGGCCCGGCTTGGCGGGCGGCTCCGCCCACTTGTAAACAAGCGACAGCGAGAGTCCCATGTCCGCGGCTATCCTCTTGGCGCTGGTGTTTCGCAGCACCTCGCGCATGACCTCGTGGGGTTCCATGGCCCCCGACGAAAGGAGCATCTGACCGGGGGCGCAAGGTGAGAAGCTTCCCGGAAACGGGTGTCCGGGGGGCGCCAGGAGCACAATTTGCGTGCATTGGCATGGTCGATTCTGGCAAACCTTGACGTTTCATGAACATTCACGAGTACCAGGCGAAGGCGCTGTTCGAGCAGCATGGGGTCCCCGTCCCGAAGGGTGCGGCGGCGACCACCACCGAGGAATTTGTCAATGCCCTCGCCCAGCTCCCCGAGGGTCCGACCATGGTGAAATCGCAGATCCACGCCGGCGGCCGCGGCAAGGGCACGTTCACCGACGGATTCAAGGGCGGCGTGAAGTTCTGCAAGACCAAGGCCGAGGCCCGTGAGATCGCCGGGCGCATGCTCGGCAACACGCTGGTGACCCTCCAGACGGGGCCCGCGGGGCGCAAGGTCCAGACCGTCTACTTCACCGTGGCGAGCGACATCAAGAAGGAGTACTACCTCGCGATCCTCCTCGACCGCGCGACATCCCGGCCGGTCATCGTGGCTTCGACCGAGGGCGGCGTCGAGATCGAGAAGGTCGCCCACGAGACGCCGGACAAGATCTTCAAGGTCTTCATCGATCCCGCCTACGGCCTCGCCGATTTCCAGGTGCGCGAGCTTGTCTTCAAGCTCGGTTTCGCCGGGGCGGAGGCGAAGAACGCTTCGAAGCTGATCCGCGCGCTCTACGGCATGTACTGGGCAACCGACGCCTCGATGGTCGAGGTCAATCCCCTCATCAGCACGCCCACCGGGGACGTGCTGGCCCTCGACGCCAAGGTGTCCTTTGACGACAACGCTCTTTTCCGGCACTCCGACATCCAGGCGCTGCGCGACCTGAACGAGGAGGATCCCAAGGAGATCGAGGCGTCAAAGCACGGCCTCAACTACATCGCGCTCGACGGAAACATCGCCTGTCTCGTCAACGGCGCCGGCCTGGCGATGAGCACGATGGATATCATCAAGCACTACGGCGGCAACCCGGCGAACTTCCTCGACGTCGGCGGCGGTGCCTCGAAGGACCAGGTGGTCGCGGCGTTCAAGATCATCCTTGGGGACCCGAACGTGAAGGGGATCTTCGTGAACATCTTCGGCGGCATCATGGACTGCAACGTGATCGCCTCAGGCATCGTCGAGGCCGTGAAGGAAGTCGGGCTCAAGCTGCCGCTGGTCGTCCGCCTCGAGGGCAACAACGTGGTCGCCGGCAAGGAAACCCTGAACAAGTCGGGACTGAAGCTCGTGTCCGGCGACACGATGGCCGATGCCGCGCAGAAGATCGTGAAGCTCGTCGCCTAGCGCCTCGCTGCTGAAGTCGGAAGTTTAAGTTCAAGCAGACTCACCGGATCCGACTCCCAGCACCTCGACTTAACCTTCATCTTCAACATCACCTTCCCCACTTTCCCCCTTTCCGAAATGTCCATTCTCGTCACTCCCGAAACCAAGATCCTCGTCCAGGGCATCACCGGCGATTTCGGCGGCCGCCATGCCCGCCTGTCGCTCGACTACGGCACGAAGCTCGTCGCCGGCGTCACTCCAGGAAAGGGCGGGCAGTTCTTCGAGCATGCGGGCCAACGAGTGCCGATCTTCAACTCCGTGGTTGATGCCCAGAAGGCAACCGGGGCCACGGTCTCCGCGATCTTCGTTCCGCCCCCTTTCGCCGCCGACGCCGTGCTTGAGTGCGTCGACGCCGGCCTCGACCTCGCCGTCGCGATCACCGAGGGAATCCCGGTACGCGACATGGTGCGCGTGAAGCGAGCCATGGAAGGGAAGAGGACAAGGCTCGTCGGCCCCAACTGCCCCGGCATAGTGACGCCCGGCATCGGAAAGGATTCGCACGGCGGCTGCCGCATCGGCATCGCGCCGGGATACATTCACCGCAAGGGCCACGTCGGCGTAGTCTCCCGCTCGGGAACGCTCACCTATGAGGCGGTCTATCAGCTGACGGTGAAGGGCATCGGCCAGAGCACCTGCGTGGGAATCGGCGGCGACCCGGTCAACGGCACCTCCCATCTCGACGTGATTCGCCTGTTCAACGAGGACCCCGAGACACGGGGAATCATCATGATCGGCGAGATTGGCGGCAACGCCGAGGTCGAGGCCGCGCGCTGGATCAAGGAGAACTGCCGCAAGCCGGTCGCCGGGTTCATAGCCGGGGCAACCGCGCCGGCCGGAAGGCGCATGGGCCACGCCGGCGCGATCGTCGGCGGAGCCGAGGATACCGCCGCCGCCAAGATCGCCGTCTTCAAGGAATGCGGCATCGAGGTGGCCGTGACACCGTCCGACATGGCCGACGCGCTCCTCCGCGCCGCCAGTGCCCAGGGCGTAAAGCTCGCTTGAACCCAACGGGATAGCTCGGGTGGCAGGGCGTGAAGCCCAGCCTCCTCATGCTATGACACTTTTTTGGCTGGCGCCGGCCGGCTGAAGCCCGCACGTTCCGCCCTGCATCAGGAACGAGCCGGCCCTCCACAAGCCGGTTCCGCCAACCGGGCCGGGAGCGGCCACGGTGGATCGGATTCCGAAAGGGATCCGGATGTGCACAACCCCTCCAGGTTGTGAACCAACAACGCTCCCGAGGACGACAGCCGACCTGATGCCACGGGTCGGCTTTTTGTTTTCACGATCCTGATGCGCGAAACTCAACCCTTCACGCATCACATCATGCCAACAGACACCGCCACTACCGGGTTCACGCCCGTCCTCCGCGTCCGCATCCAACCGGATAACGAAAACCACCACCTCTGGAACAACCACGGGGTCTGGTTCCTGCACTACACGATCCATCCGACGCCGTTCACCAAGGAGCGCATCCGCCGTTCCCTCGGCACGCGCGACGTCGAGGTGGCCCGTGAGCGCCGCGACACCTTCCTCACCCACTTCGGCAACGAAAGCGAGACCACGGATCCCGTGCTCGAAACTGCAGTTGCCTGAGGTCGGGCGGACGGCCTGACCGGCCGTCCCTACCCGCCTCAATTGTCCCTCGTACTCCTACTCGTACTCTTACTCTTTCTCGTTCTCCCGAGCAGTCGGTGGTCGATCGAGTAAGAGTAAGATAAAGAGCAGGAGTACGATTTAGGAATGCTCCGCCTCAGGGAATCCTCAGGCGCTGGCCTGGACGCAGCGCGTTCTCGGCGCTCAGGATATCACGATTTGCCTCGTAGATATCCTGCCAGCGGGTGCCCGTTCCGTAGAACCGAAGACTGATCCGCGTAAGCGAATCGCCCTCGACGACCGTGTAGGTAGTCGCAGTCCCTTGCGGCGCCGCAGGAAGTCCCGTGGGCACCGCGGCCGTGTTCAACCCCGGCGGCACTGCGCCCGTTGCCGCGCCATTCAGGACTCCCGCGGCCGCCGCACGGTAAAGCTGCAGCGCCCGCGCCTCGTCGACAGAGGAGCCGCGGCCTTCCTCGAGCATGAGGGCGAGGTTGTACCGCGCACGGTCATAGCCTCGATCCGCCGCCTGCTGATACCAGCGCTGCGCCTGGACTTCGTCCATTGAGATGCCGCGTCCCAGTTCGTAGGCGAGAGCCAGGTTGTACTGCGCCTCCGCGAGTCCGTTGTCGGCAGCCTGCCGGAACCAGAGTGCGGCCTCAAAGTAGTCGCGGATGACACCGCGGCCCTCGGCGTAGAGGTTCCCGGCGTTGAACTGCGCAGGCGCAAATCCGAGCTGCGCGGAGCGGAGGTAGTACTTGAACGCCTCGACAATGTTCGGCGGCTGGCCGCGGCCGAGTTCCGCCATCATGCCCAGGTTGAACAGGGCCGGTGCATGGTTTCTTGCCGCCGCGAGATTGTAGTACCGGAGCGCCTGGGTGAAATCCTGCTGCACTCCCTGGCCGCTCGCGTACAAATTGCCCAGGGTGTTGAGCGCGTCGGGATCGCCCGTGTCCGCGCGCATCGTGAGATCCGCCATGTTCGTCGGCGCAGTCGCCTGCGGTAGGGCGAGCGGAACAAACGGGCCAAGCGCCGCAAGAGCCGCCATGAGGGCAACCTTCTGCTTCCGGGAAAGGAAGCTGGCGCGGTGGGCTTTTACAGGCAACAGCAGACGCTGGTCTAGGGTGTTACCCCTATGGGAAGCAAGGCAGCATCCTGCATCCCGTGGATGATCTTTTTGTCGGGCGGACAGAAGGTGGCAAGTGCTCCCGACAGGCGGCACGCACCGTCGACCACAAAATAGTACGGACAAAGCCTGAGGCGGCCCATTGCGCGCTTCGCGTTGTCGGGGTCGACATACACCAGATGTTCGAGGCGCTTCGGCTTTCGATATGCCTGAAGAATGTGCAGGTTGTGATCCGCCATCTCGACGGCACGTGCGATGGCCGAGGTCCAGTCCTCCCGGGGAACATCGCTGCCCAGGACCACGCTCCGGGCCCCCCAGGCGGTTTCATGATAGCCGCTGACCTTTAGGATCAGCTCCCTCTCCTTCTGCGTCGCACCGGCCAGATCCTGCCAGTTGTTGAGTGCCCGGCCAGCCGCCCTCGGTCCGTCGAGAACGGCACCAGGGGGAAGCGGTGCGGGATCGACCACCCAGGTCGGCGGAATGAGTTTCTGCAGAAGCCGGAGCGTCAGTTTGCTGAGCGCTTCCCTCCAGTACTCCTGGAGCAGGTGGTGGTGGAAAAGCGCGAAGGTGAGCTTTTCCTCCTGAAACGGACGCATAGGCGGCGTAAGCGCGACCTCGCCCTTCTGCCAGGCCTCGAGGAAGAAACGGGCCGTGCGCAGGTTCGGCAGGTCGAAGAGCTCGAAAAAGCGGTAGATGATATCGATGCGCTCAGGATTCCCCTCCACGTCGAAGCAGAGTCCGTCCCCCAGGGGAAATACGTCGTCAGGCCTCAGGCAGGTCACCCGGTGTCCGAGCCGCTGCAACGCGTCGGCAAGCCAGGTCATCTCGGGGCGATAGGTCGCAGCCTCGTCGCTCACGACGAGCGCTATCACCGGGTTCGCGAGCTCCGGCCGCAGGGAAGCGATCGAGGCATGGAAATTGCGAAGCATGGCATCGCCCGCGCCCAGGATGGAAGGTCCACCCGAATCGGCTGCCCCATAGAGGCGATTGAGGAATGCAGTCAGGCCGATGCCGCCCGGCACGGAGTCGAGTTCCGACATCACAAACCCATCGTCCGTGAGCAGCAGGTCGGGGCGGAGCACGGTCGGAAACACCCCGCGGTTCTTCGACTCCCTGGCGTGCGCGATCAGCTCCGGCGGCTTGCCGCGGTCGAGGTAGTCCGCGACCCAAGGTGCGACCAGCGTCCGATTGCGGAGCAGGTTTCGCCCCGAGGCCGAGCGCAGGTAAAGGGTTTCTAGCGCCTGGTGGAACTCGAGGCACGCGGCGCCGATTGCCTCGAGTTCGGCAACCTGGTCGCGGCTAAGGGGCCATGGCTCCGGCGACAGCTTCCACGACTTGTCCTCGAAGAGCGGCTGCGCGGCCAGGGCGGCGCGGATGGTCTCGTGGGCCAAAGGCATTGGATGTACGATTTACGATGTACGATTTATGATTTCTCCGGGTTCGCGGGGCGTGCGCCAGGATACACGGCACTGCCTCGGAAGCTCCCCGCTGACCATCATTCGTACATCGTACATCTAAAATCGAAAATACATGCGGTGCTCCGCACCGCCTACTCGTCCATCTGGATGTCCTTGTTCCTGTGGCGCGGGCAGCCGGCTCGCAGCCAGGCGGTGATGAAGGCGTCGAGGTCGCCGTCGAGCACGCCCTGGGTGCCGCTCGTGCTGACGCCGGTCCTGAGGTCCTTCACCATCTGGTAGGGCTGGAGCACATAGCTCCGGATCTGGCTGCCCCACCCGATCTCGCCCTTCTCGCCATAGAAGCGCTCCATCTCGCTGCGCTGCTCGTCGAGTCGCTTTTCGTAGAGCCGTGCCTTAAGCACGCTCATCGCACTGGCCCGGTTCTTGATCTGCGAGCGCTCGTTCTGGCAGACCACCACGATGCCAGTCGGAAGGTGGGTGATGCGCACCGCGGAGTCGGTCGTGTTCACGCCCTGGCCACCCTTGCCCGAAGAGCGGTATACATCGACCCGTAGTTCCGTGTCGGGAATCTGGATGTCGATCTCATCGTTCACCTCGGCGATCACATCGACCGCACAGAACGAGGTATGACGGCGCTTGTTCGCATCGAACGGGCTGATCCGAACGAGCCGGTGCACGCCTCGCTCAGCCTTGGCATAACCGTAGGCGTTTTCGCCCTTGATGAGCAGCGTGGCCTTGGTGATGCCCGCCTGCTCCCCGACCTGGACGTCCTGGACCTCGATGGAGTAGCCGCGCCGCTCGGCCCAGCGCACATACATGCGAAACAGCATGTCGGCCCAGTCGTTGGATTCCGTGCCGCCGGCGCCCGACTGGATCGAGAGGATGGCGTTGTTGCGGTCGAACTGGCCTGTGAGGAATGAGGCGATCTCAAGGCCGTCGAGCTCGCCGATCAGGCCATCGACCGTCTGCTCCAGCTCGCGCTCGTACGTCTCCCGTTCGGCCGGCGATCCCGACTCGACCAGTTCCCTCATGACATCCACGTCCGCCAGCTTGCCGCGATAGGCCACCACGGGCAGCACCGTGCGCTTCAGTCCGTTGAGCTTCGAGATGTGTTTCTGAGCACGGTCCTGGTTGTCCCAGAAGCCCGGCGCCGCCATCGCGGCCTCCATCGCCTCTATCTCACGCTGCTTCTGTTCGCAGTCAAAGAAACCTCCAGAGCTGGCCGGCGCGCTTCTTGATGTTCTCGATGTGGTCGAATGTCTCGGGTGCGATCATGGATTGGTATCAGGTAGCCGACATTGCAGCACGATGGGCGCGAAACGCACGAATGAAAACGACCCTGGGAACCCCCGGGACTCCGCAGCATTCGGCGCAAACCCCCATCGGTCGTGGTGTTACCCCCGCAGCGTGCCGGCGGCCTTTTCCTCCAGGTAGGAGCGAAAGGTCCGCTCGATGCCTTCGCGAAGGCCCGTCGCGGCCTTCCAGCCGAGCGCTGTCAGGGCGGAAACGTCGAGCAGCTTGCGTGGGGTTCCGTCGGGCTTCGAGGCATCCCAGGTGACCCGGCCCTTGAACCCCGTCACTGCCGCCACGGTCTCGGTGAGTTCGCGGATGGTGACATCCGACCCGGTCCCGACGTTGATCCAGTCGGGCGGATTCTCGAGCCGAAGCAGGAACGCGCAGGCATCCGCCAGGTCGTCAACGTGCAGGAACTCCCGCTTCGGCTTGCCCGAGCCCCACGCAACCACTTCCGTCCGGCCTGCCTCGGTTGCCTCGTGAAACTTGCGGATGAGCGCCGGCAGCACGTGCGAGTTTTCCAGATGGTAGTTGTCACCCGGCCCGTAGAGGTTGGTCGGCATCGCCGAGTGGAAGGTCACTCCGTGCTGCTTCCGATAGGTTTGGCACAGCTTCAGGCCCGCGATCTTAGCGATCGAATAGGCCTCATTGGTCGGCTCCAGCGGCCCGGTCAGCAGGCAATCCTCGGGCATCGGCTGCGGCGCGTGCTTCGGATAGATGCACGAGCTGCCGAGGAACAGCAGGCGGCGCGTGCCGTGGCGGAAAGCCGCATGGATCGTGTTCGACGCGATCGCCAGGTTGTCGAACAGGAAATCCGCCGGATAGGTGTTGTTCGCGTGAATGCCACCGACCCTGGCCGCCGCGACTATCACCGCGTCCGGGCGCTCCGCGGAAATCAAGCGGTCCACCGCCCCTTGGTCGCAAAGATCCACCTCGCGGCGCGTGCGAAGAACGAGCTGCACGCCGGGCTCGCGCCCAAACCGGCGGACGAGCGCCGACCCGACCATCCCCTGGTGTCCTGCAATGTAGAGTTTCAAGGCTTTGGATTCGAGTAGCGGGTAGCGAGTAGTTCGATGCCAGTTCCAGGTCATTGGAAACTCAATCCAGTTCATCGCGAAGGAGCCGGTCGCTGCCTTGTGCGCTGCATGCTCGCTGCACCATGCTCGCTACTCGCTACTCACTACCCGCTACTTCCGCTCAGCCTTTCGCCAGCGCCGCGATCTGCGCCTCCTGCTTTGCCAGGTCGAGGTCCGCCTCGACCATGATCTTCACGAGGTCCTTGAAGCGGACTTTCGGCTCCCAGCCGAGCTGCCGCTTCGCCTTTGCGGGATCGCCGATCAGCAGGTCGACCTCCGCGGGACGCTCGTAGCGGGCGTCGTGCTTCACGTATTTCTTCCAGTCGAGGTCGAGGGCGCCAAACGCCTGCTCGCAGAATTCCTGCACGCTGTGCGTCTCGTTGGTCGCGACCACGTAATCGTCAGGCCGTTCCTGCTGCAGCATCAGCCACATCATCTCCACGTACTCCTTCGCGTAACCCCAGTCGCGGCGCGCATCGAGGTTTCCGAGGTAGAGTTCCTTCTGGAGGCCCAGCTTGATGCGGGTTGCGGCCCGCGTGATCTTGCGCGTCACGAACGTCTCGCCGCGGCGCGGCGACTCGTGGTTGAAGAGGATCCCGTTGCTCGCGTGCAGGGCGTAGCTCTCGCGGTAGTTCACGGTGAGCCAGTAGGCGTACACCTTCGCGCATCCATAGGGCGAACGCGGCCAGAACGGCGTGGTCTCCGTCTGGGGCACCTCCTGCACCTTGCCGAACATCTCCGACGATGAGGCCTGGTAGTACCGCACCTGCTTCACGAGACCCGCCTCGCGGATCGCCTCGAGGATGCGCAGGGAGCCGAGGCCGTCGACGTCGCCCGTGTACTCGGGGATGTCGAAGGACACGCGTACGTGTGACTGCGCGCCGAGGTTGTAGACCTCGTCCGGCTTCAGCTCGTAGAGCAGCTTCACCATCTGCACCGAGTCGGCCAGGTCACCGTAGTGCAGGTGCAGCTTCACGCCATTGACGTGCGGGTCGCGGTACAGGTGGTCGATCCGGCTCGTGTTGAACGTCGAGGCCCGGCGGATGACGCCGTGGACCTCGTAGCCCTTCTCGAGCAGCAGCTCCGCGAGGTAGGAGCCGTCCTGGCCCGTGATGCCGGTGATCAACGCTTTCTTCATGAGTCGCCGATGTCGGGGTATTCAGGCAGCGGGCGCAAGGCGCAAGATTCCCGCTCAGGCGCGCAGCTTCAAGGCAAGCGACAGCAGTCCCGCCGCAACCTTCTGGACCGACTTCATCGCGCGGGCGTCCTTGAGCACCCCGTTGGCGTCGAACGCCTCGCCCGCCCTGGGCAGCACGGCGAATGAGGGGACTACGTGGCAGCCGAGGTGCAGCAGCAGGTGGCGCACATGGCGCAGGGAGCTGATGCCACCGAAGGCGCCGGGAGAGGCGGAAACGACGGCGGCAACCCGTCCCTCGAACGGGTTCTCGTCGGCGCGACTGCACCAGTCGATCGCGTTCTTCAGCAGCGGCGTCGGGAACGTATTGTACTCGGGAGAGGCGATCAACAAGCCGTCATGGGTCCTGATGAGCTCCGCCAGGCGCGTGGCATTGGGCGGCATTCCGGTCTGGTCCTCCTGGTCTCCGTGGTACAAAGGCATCTCAAGCTGGTTCAGGTCGATGACATTGACCTGACCCCCGGCGTCCCGGACCGCCTGCACGGCGACTACGAGAAGCTTGCGATTCAGCGATTCGCGTCGGGCACTGCCTGCGAATGCCAGGATTCTGAGCGGCTGGGCCATGCCCCAACCATGCACGGCGGCGGTGCCGGCGGCAAGCAGGCGGCTCAACGCGGCATTTCAGCCAACCGTGCCTTGGCCTGCTCGATCCACTCGCGGTTCTCGCGGCGATAGGCGCCGCCACCATGCTTGGCGTTGGAGGCAATCTCCTCGAAGACCCGGCGCGCAGCCGCGGCGTCGCCTGCCTTGAGCAGGTGCAGGCCGTAACGACAGCGTGCTTCCTCACCGATCGCAGTCTCGAGCGCTTGTTCGTAACGGCTGCGGGCCTCATCCGGGCGGCCGAGCCTCTCGAGGCTCATTGCAGCGAGCAGCGCCCGCCGCGAACGGGCATCCTTGTACTGGATCCTTTCGAGTGTCTCGATGCATCCGAGGACGTCCTCCGACTCCCCTGCGAGGAAATGGACCTCCGCCAGCTCCATGAGCAGGAGCGGGTCATCCTTGAACGCACCGCGCAGGCATTCGCGAAGGGTCTCGATCGCCTCCGGAAAGCGGCGGGCCGCCGCGAAGGCGCGGGCAAGCTCGGCCCTCTTCTCGACCGTGTTGGAAAACTCGAGGTCCTCCTGGATCTTCGCGATCGATCGGGTGCGGACTTTCGGCGCCGCAGCCTGAAACCGCCGGCCGCCCTTCAGGTCCGGCCAGATCTCCACGATGAAGTAGATGATCGAGCCGCCGAACGGGAAAAACAGGATGAGCCAGATCCAGAGCCAGCTCCGGTCGTTCCGCACAAGGTGAACGATGCAGTAGATCTTGGCCGCCAGTTCGAGCAGCGCCGGGAGGGTGAGTTCGCCGCGCGAAAACATGCGAGGCCAGATCAAGTCAGACGCTCCCGCGCCGCAAGCTGCAATAGCCCGGGGCCCGGAGCATCAACCACGCCGGGATCAGTTCTTCGCGCGACCGGTTTTCCGGCCCTGCGGCGTGGCGCCGCTTGCGGTCCGGTTTCTCGGATGAAACTTCGCGTGATGATCCACGAGCCTGGCCGGTTCCACGGCCGTGTAGATCTGGGTCGTCGCGATGCTCGCGTGTCCCAGCATCTCCTGGATCGCGCGCAGGTCGGCGCCCCCGGTGAGCAGGTGGGTCGCGAACGAGTGACGCAGGGCATGCGGTTTGACCTTGCCCCGGATGCCCGCCCGCTTCGCGTGCTTCTGGACGATCATCCAGAGCGCGACCCGGGTGAGCCCGCCACCCCTGCGGTTGAGAAAAACCTCGCTCCCCGTGCGCGGGACGACGAATGCCGCCCTGCCCGCCTCGATCCAAGTTGCCAGGGCATCGCGGGCCCTCTTCCCGACCGGGACAAGGCGCTCCTTCGACCCCTTGCCGAACACCCGAACGCTGCCGCCCTCGAGGTCTACCTGTTGCAGCGTGAGCGCGGCAAGTTCCGACACTCGGAGTCCGCTGGAGTAGAAGAGTTCCAGGATGGCGCGATCCCGCAGCGAGGCCGCATCTCCGCCGGAGGGCGAAGCGAGCAGGAGGTCCACCTCCTTCTCGGTGAGCGAACCCGGAAGGCGGCGGGCCGGTCGCGGGGCCTGCAGCAGCACGGTGAAATCGGTATCGCGCACCCGCTCCTTCACGAGATGCCTCGAGAACATGCGCAGCGCGCTGATCTTACGGGCCACGCTTGTGATGGCCCGGCGGCGCGCGCCGAGCGTCTGAACCCAGGCCGCCACATCGGCCGGGGTCACCGACTGCCAGGATGACCGGCGCCGTCCGACGAGAAACGCCGCGCACTCGTCGAGGTCCCGTCGATAGGCAGCCCGCGTGTTGGCTGACAGGTTGCGCTCGAGGGCGAGTTCGTTGAGGAACCCCTGGATCGCTTCCGCAAAGGCACCCGGCGCACGGGATTCGTCTGCAGGCCGCTTGGACATCTGTCTCTGGGTGTCGGACTGGATTCCCGACGCTCCCGGCCGCGGTGGGCCGTCAGTAACGCCGACGATGCGGAGGCGGCGTATAGGCGTTCTGCTCCTTCATGCGGAACGTGATTCGCGCCTTCTCCAGATCGTAGGGGCTCATCTCCATCTTCACCGTGTCGCCGGCCGCGATCTTGATGAAGTTCTTGCGCAGCTTCCCCGAAATATGGGCGAGGACCACGTGCCCGTTCGCCAGCTGCACCTTGAACATGGTGCCGGGGAGCACCGCCATCACCTTGCCCTCGACCTCGATCGCGTCGCCGTCAGGCATGGGAAAACACCCGCTGGGAAGTCGGGACGAAGTTCGTGAAAGTCTGGGAATTCAAGGGAATAGGTGCCCTGTGTAAGGAGCATTCCGAAGGGCGTGGCAAGAGGGAAGAATGGGTGGTGCGCACTGCGGACTACCAGGGACAGGTTGCAACTACGGTCTAACCGTTCGGGGTTTGGGTTCGTCATTGGCCAAGGTTCATTTGTTATAGGCATTGGTCATGGGGCATCAGCCATTCGTAAATCGTAATTCGTAAATCTCACTTCAGCTTGTCCTCCCCTTCCCCGCTTCCCTGTCCGTTTGACAAGCGATTCCCATCGCAGCTGATCCGCGACGACGCGTTCTACATGAGCCTGGCCTGGAACCAGGCGATCGATGCATGGCGGAAGGACGAGGTGCCGATCGGCGCCGTGATCGAGGTCGGCGGCGAAGTCATCGCCTCGGCGCACAATGCGGTCGAGGGTAACGACGACCCGACAGCGCACGCGGAGATGCTGGCGATCACGCAGGCCGCGGCGAAGGTCGGCGACTGGCGGCTCGAAGGCGCCACGGTCTACGTGACCAAGGAGCCCTGCCCGATGTGCTCGGGCGCGATGCTCATGTCGCGCGTGAAGCGCGTCTGCTACGCTGTTCCGGATCCGAAGATGGGCTGCCTAGGCGGCGCCACGAACCTGAACGACGTCCCAGGGATGAACCATCACCTGGAGCTGACCGCGGGCGGCGTGCTTGAGGACGAATGCCGCGAAATGCTGCGGGAGTTCTTTCGACTGAAGCGCAACGAGTCCTGATCACGGAAGCATCTCTCGAGGGTTAGTTCTGATTTGCCGCAAAGAGCTGCCGTAAAACCTCCGCCTCCATCGGGTGTTCGAGAAAAGCATTCAGTTCCTCGGGCAGTACAGGTCGCCGCCCGGCATTCTCGGCAGCGAAGCGTTCCAGTGCCTGCTGGAAGCGTTCCTGTCGCGTCACGGCCGTGGCGCGCACTCCCGTGAGAGTGTACCAGAACTGAACGTCGTAGGTATCGTCGATCATCGCGTCGTGACGCTCCCCGATCACTTCCCTTCCCCCGACTTCTGATGCCGTTCCGGACTGGAGCATCCGATACCGCGCGAGGATCGCCGGATCGATCGCCGGCCTGAAGTAATCCGAAAGTTCGGAGACATCAGCGGGCAGCATGCCCTGATGCGTGGCGACATAGGTCGCGAGAGCCGTGAGGAGCAATGGGGTGAACTTCTCCCGGGCCTTGATGCGGAGCTGTGCGATGAGTTCGCGCGCCTCGGCGCTGGTGCTCGGCGGCTTGTCACCGGCAAGAACCATCAGGTCCACGTCCGAAAGCAGACCCATCTCGGGAATGCTCATCTCTGGCAGGGACTCGATCCATTCCTTGACGCGACTAATCGTCGCCAGATACGGCGCCGCCGGATTTCCGTTTTCCGGGGATTCATCGGCTGGAGCCAACGCGGGTGCCGCCTCGATTCGCTGCAGGAGTTCGTCGCGATCGGCGCGCAGGACCTGCTCGCGCTGCCTCGCATCGGCTACGGCAAGCTCGAGTTCGGCGACACGACTTCGCTCCAGCTGAACGAGGCGATTCTGATAAATCCCGGCTCCAAGGGCCGCGACCATCGCCGTGGCGATGAGGACTTTCTGTGTTGTTGTCATGGCAAGTGTCAGTGCTGCCGCGGAGGCAGCGCCTCCCGTCAGGGCCCCCGTCGAGATCGCCGCCCCGAGGGCAAGCGGGGCAGCCTCGACGGCGTTCGCGGCCAGGTCGGCAGCGAGGGCGCCGCTGCCTACCGTGACGCCGCGGCGGCCGAGGAATCCGCGGATCTGCTCCAGGGCGCGGCTGACCCGCTTCTGTGCAGCGTCCTCGGATGAACCGAGCGCCTCCCCCACTTCGCGCAGGCTGCGTCCTTCGAAGAACCGCAAGAGTATGGCGCTGCGGTCGGCAGCTGGAAGCGCCTCGAGAGCCTCGTCGAGATGGGGCTCCACACTCGCCCAGGTTGCGTCGCTGCCCGAGTTCGTCGCGGCCAGTTCCATCGCAGCCTGTTCCCGAGCCCTGCGACGGGATTCCCGCCGGATGGCATCGATCGAGCGCCGTCGAGTGACCGTGTGAAGCCAGGCCGCGAGCGGAATATCGGGAACCCGGCTCCGGGCCAGCTTGGCCAGCTCCGCGAAAACCGACTGGGCAATCTCCTCGGCGAGCTGTGGGGAACCGACCTGCCTCCGCGCAGCCGTGAACACCAGGTCGACGTGGCGCTGCACGAGCTCGGAGAACGCCTCTTCCGCATCGTCGTTCGCGAATCGCTTCAGCAGATCAATGTCCGATTCGGATTCCATTCACCCCGTAGTCGTCACCGACCGCGGGAATCCGACAAATGAACCGGACGCAAGCCGGCTTCAATCCCGGCCGCCGAGCAAGTCCACGCCTTTCAGGCCGAAGTGCGGCGCAGCGGCCAGCAGGTGCCGATCGTGGCTGTGGATCTCCTTCAGTCCTGCCTCTGATGCACACGCGAGGTGCAAGGCATCGGCGGCGCGCAGAAACATACCCGGAGGCATGTCGACAAGGCGCCGACATGCCGCGTCGATCAGCCCATCACCCACCGGAAGCCATTCAACGACACGGTCTCTCTCGTCAGCCTCAAGCATTGCGATCGACTGTCGCAGGCCTCTCCGATCCAGCCTCGCCTCCCTTTGATGCCGTTTCAGTGCAGCCAGCAGTTCCAGCCGGCCGTGCCGCGAACAAACGATCCCCCGGACTCCCACCAACCGTTCGGCGACTTCGCGAGAGCCGTGCTCATCCGCGTAAAGCTTCAGCAGCAGTGACGTGTCCAGATAGATCACCAGCGATCCCGCTCTTCCGAGATGAACTTCGTGGAATCGGCATCGACCTTGGGCAGTTTCGACCAGTCCCGGCCCCTGAACACCGGCCTTTCGTCCTCCTTGGGGAACGGCTGGATCATCGCAATGCGCTGGCCCCGGTCGGTGACCACGATCGTCTGCCGACTCGCCGCCCGCACCCACCGCCCGGTCTCGGCATGAAGCTGCTTGATGGAGATCGCCTTCACAGAGGCGAAGTGACACCAGTTACACTTCATCGTCAAGCGCCGCAAGCCCACGGCCGGTGACGGACAGCTGCCGCTACCGCCCGGTTTCCGTCCGGCTCTGCATGCTGCGCCTCAGCCCGTAGAGCACACGTCGCGCGGAATCGATCATCTCGTACAGTGGCGCGGCAGCCGTCGCGGCGCAGCACTGCAGTTCCACGGCGATCCGGATCTGCGTCTCCAGCGCCGAGAGAGCGCCCGAGGCCCCCGATACCGCTTGCAGGAACTCTCCTGATCCATGCCTCGAGTACCCGTCCGCCAGTCCGGAGGGCACGCCTACCGCGGTGCGGCAAATCAACTCCCTGAGGCCGGTGCGCTCCGCCTGCGGGAAGCTCGCCGCAAGGCGACAAGCCTCGATCGCGAGACCCATTCCCTTCTGCCAGACCAGCAGGTCGCGAAATGTATTTTGTTTGGATTCCTTGTTACCGTTCATGATGCGTCCGCGCCGGATTCGCGGCTCCAGCATCCAGAACGGAAATTCCCGGGTGGTTCTTTCATCGAATTGCCGGAAAATTTCCGCCGGGCCGATGCCCGCGTGTCATCAGCAACCGAAGTATTTGACGGAACGCGTCATCTGGGGAAAGGTGACCGTCCCATCAACGAACAGAAAAACACGCAATTCCCGTCATGGCCTACGAACTTCCGAAACTTCCCTACGCCGCAAACGCGCTCGAGCCGCACATCGACGCAAAGACAATGGAGATCCATCACGGCAAGCATCACCAGGCGTACATTACCAACGCCAACAACCTGCTGAAGGACCACGTCGCGCTGGCAGCCCTCGATGTCAACGCGCTCATCGCCGATCTCTCAAAGGTCCCCGATGCGATCCGCGGCGGCGTCCGCAACAACGCCGGAGGTCACAGCAACCACTCGTTCTTCTGGAAGATTCTTGGCCCCGGCAAGGGCGGCTGGCCCAAGGGACAGCTCGCGGCCGCCATCACCTCGACCTTCGGCTCGTTCGACAAGTTCAAGGAGGAGTTCTCGAAGGCCGGTGCCACCCGCTTCGGATCCGGCTGGGCATGGCTCGTCGTCGGCCCGGACAAGAAGCTTTCCGTCGGCTCCACGGCGAACCAGGACAGCCCGCTCATGGGCAAGGCCGTCGCCGGGATCGAGGGCAAGCCGGTCATCGGCCTCGACGTGTGGGAGCACGCCTACTACCTGAACTACCAGAACCGCCGGCCCGACTACATCGCCGCCTTCTGGAACGTCGTCGACTGGGACGCCGCCGAGGCGAACTTCATCGCAGCGACGAGGTAAAGATCCGCCATCCCTCTGATTCACGAGCCCTGCCGATTTCGGCAGGGCTTTTTTTGTCACCGCGCCAGCACGCTCGCCTGCGACGCCTTCCAGATGAACCCCGCGGGACGGCTCAGCGCCTTGGCGGTCTCGGTAACACTGTCGATGATCCAAAGTTCGCTCGAGTTGGCGTTCGAGAACGTCGCCACCAGGTGTCTCCCGTCCGGAAGCCATACAGCCTGCTGGGCATCGTAGGGAGCGTTGGAGACCTTGCGAGCGAGCCCCGTCGACATATCGTAAACGGCCACCTGAAAGCGAACGCCGTCGCGAATAGTAAACGAAATCAGGTTCGGATTCCCGCGGCTCCAATCCGGCTCGGCATTGTGGCTGAAGCCGGTGTTCAGCGCACGCGGCGATCCTCCGCCAGCCGGCACGAGGTAGAGCCGGGGACCCGGTCGCGCAGAGAAAAGGATCTGGGAACCATTCGGCGAAAACACCGGCGAGGTGCTCTCCCAGTTACGGTCGAAGGTGATCTGCCGCATGTTTCGTCCGTCGACACCCGAGACATAGATCTGCGACACGCCGGTGCCGCTCAGGGCCATCGCCAGCTGGGAACCGTCCGGACTGAACGGCCCCGCCTGGTTGGTGCCCTTGAAATTCGCGACCTGGGAAACCTGCATCGAGCGCAGGTCGAGGACGAACACGTCCGCCGCGCCGCTGCGCCAGTAGCTCGTGAACGAGAGACGAGTGCCATCGCGCATCCAGCGCGGGAAGAGCGTGTGGTTGCGGTACTGCGTGACCTGCTGGGTGCCGCCGAAGAACAGGTCCTCGGTGGTGTAGATCTCCGGAAAGCCACTGCGCTCTCCGATGAACGCGAGTTTCGACGTGAAGAAGCCTCGCAGCCCCGCCTCGTTCGTGCGCTCCACCGCAAGGTCAGCGGCACGCAACAGTGCATTGCGCAGCGCCTGTTCGGAGGACGGACCCGTGCCGTCGACTTCCTGCGACAGCACCACCGGTCCGCCCGAGCCCTGTCTCACCACCACCTGGACCCTGGCCGGTCCTGCCTGATTGAATACGATGTCGTAGCGAAAGGTGGGATCGAAGCGGTAGCGTCCGTGGACGCCGAACGCCTGTATCGCGAGACCCTGCAGCGAAGTGCTCGGCGAGGAAACCCGGATCGGAATCGTCTGCCGGTCGATGGCGATGTCGATCGCGTCGAGCTGGCGCGCGGCGCCGGCGAAGCTCGTCGAGGCAAGCGCGAGCAGCAGGAAAAGGCGAAGTAACGAGTGCATGCGGGTACGCGGGGGCTTCCCATTCTGCGCGCTCTTTCTATTTGCGCGGGCGACTTCCTTCTCAACCCTTAACTGGAATTTCCCGCAGAAACCTTCCGACCCACGTGACTCCCGACCAGATCAAGGACCAGCTCAAGCAGGTGAAGTATCCCGGATTCAGCCGGGATATCGTTTCTTTCGGGCTCGTGCGCTCGGCGGCACTCGTCGAAGGCACGGCCCATGTCTCGCTGGCGATCACCACGGCCGACCCCAAGGTGCCCCTGCAGCTGAAGCGCGAGGTTGAGCAATGCCTCAGTGCCCTGCCCGGAGTGACCGAGGTGGTGGTCGACATCGCGGTGAGTGCCCCAAAGGCCACGGCAGGCGGCGGCAACCTCGCCGGCGGCGCGGGTGCCCCCAAGGCGATCCGCTACGCGGTGGCCATCGCCTCGGGCAAGGGCGGGGTCGGCAAGAGCACCTTCGCGGTCAACCTCGCCTGCGCGCTCGCCCAGGTCCTCGAGGAGAACGGCCAGAAGGGCCGGGTCGGCCTGCTCGACTGCGATATCTACGGCCCAAGCGTGCCCCTGATGATCGGCCTGCACGGAGCGCGGCCGGAGATCGAGGATTCCGGTCCCGAGGCCCGCCTCGTCCCGATTGAGCGTCACGGGGTGAAGGTCATGAGCATGGGCTTCCTGGTCGACGACAACACGCCCGTCGTCTGGCGCGGTCCCATGATCATGAAGACCGTGCAGCAGTTCGTGCAGAACGTGAAGTGGGGCGAACTGGAGATCCTGCTGGTCGACCTGCCGCCGGGCACGGGAGACGCCCAGCTCTCGCTGGTGCAGACGCTGCCGCTCGACGGCGCCGTGCTCGTCACGACGCCCCAGCCCGCGGCCACCAACGTGGCGCGCAAGGGCGGCCTGATGTTCCAGAAAGTCAACGTGCCGCTCATCGGCGTGGCCGAGAACATGAGCTACTTCGTCGACCCCGCCGGGAACCGCCACGCGCTCTTCGGGTCAGGAGGTGGAGCGGCCACGGCAGAGATGCTGGGCACGAGCCTTTTGGGGCAGGTACCGCTCATTCCCGAGATCAGGGAAGGCGGCGATCAAGGAAACCCACTCGTGGTTTCGGCGCCGCAAAGCCCGGGTGCGGAGACTTTTCGCAATATCGCCCAGGCGCTTCTCAGCCGTGTTCACAAACCCACAACCGCAACCTGACATGAGGCAAACCACCCATCCGCGGCATTGACAGTGCCGGAGCGGTGTTCTCATTTAATTCCACCAGAGCAATGGCACCCGGCATCAAGGACAACGACACTTCGCGCGAATTCGTGAAGCAGTCGAACCTCTATCAGGAGTTCCTGGCCGAGCGGGAGGAGATCCTTCGACACAAGTGGCTGGAATCGGAACGCCTGGGCTACGACATCGGTTTCGAACGCGCCCTGCTCGACTGGATACGGAAGCACCGGGAAAGCTGGCGCTCAGCCCGGCGCACAAACGGGACGGGCGGCATCCGCAATACATCGGGCAAGGCGGCAGCCTCGGGCTGACCTCCGGAAATGAAAAGGCCGGGCTCAGGGCCCGGCCGGACTGGCTGGAGTGCGTGACCCCTGGGCGGGGCCGGCTCCGTTACTTGATCTCCTTGTGGACCGTGTGCCGCTTGAGGTGCGGGTTGTACTTCTTCTTTTCGATCCGCTCCGTGACCGTCTTCTTGTTGCGGGTCGTCAGGTAGCGGGAGACGGGCTTGCCCTCTTTGCGGGCTTCCGTGCACTCCAGTGTTACGAGTTCTTGCATGTCGGGAATTGGGTGAACGGGCAGGACAAACAGCCCGCACGCTCCCAGCAATCCCTAAATTGGGCCCCCTGGGAGCCCGCCAGCCGCTCAGGCCCCGCCCGTCATCTTCCTATCCGTGAGGGGCAGCATCACTCCCCGGCGGAACAGGGTCACCTGCCCCGTGCTCGAGGATACGACCACCGCGATGCACTGGGCCGCGACGCTCACGGCGAGGGCCGCTGCATGGCGGCTGCCCAGCCCGCTCGGCAACGCATGCTCGTAATCCGCCGCCTGGATCAGGCTGCCCGCCGAGATCACCACCCCATCGCCACGGATCAGGAACGCCCCGTCGAGCGACGAAAACTCCTTCACGGTCTCGTCCATGAACGGATTCAGGATGTTTCGATCCTCCTCCTTGTATCCGAAGAACGGGTTGAGAACCAGAGGCTTGGAGAATTTCTCGACCTTGTCGATATCCCCCAGCACGAAAAGGCAGCCGACAGGGCGCCCCTCCCTGCCCTCAACCGACAGCTCCGTGGCGATGCCGATGATGCGCTCCAGGACCTCGGGTTTTACGTCGTCCGGCAGCAGGTCGGTCTGGCCCGTGAGCAGGGTCTGGAATTCGCGCCGGACGTCGACCACCACGAGGGTATCGAACTGGTTGCTGCCCATCACCCCCCCGAGGCAACAGAGGCGGTCCGTGAACTTGATCACGCCACGCGTGAGAGCCACGAGGATCGCGCTGCGCAGCTGTGCCATCCTTTGATTCGAGAACGAGCGGACCTGTATCGTTTCCGTGAATTCCTCCTTCCGACCTTCGACCGAATCCGTGGGCGTGCGGGTCACGAGAATGGTCTTCTGCCTGGCGCGGAAGACCCCCGCCTCCACGCCTCCGACGAAAGTATCGCCGAACACCATTATCCCGGCACACCCGGCCCCCTTGGCGACCCGCTCCGCCTCACGGAACATCAGGCGGTTGACCCGGCTGCGCTGTTCCTGGACCGGACGGATGCCACTGAATCCGCCGATGAGTCTTTCATGGAGCGCCGCGATGTCGGGCGCATGCACCAGGCTGTCGACAAGCGCAGGCTCCTGGACGAGGCGCGCGATCGCGGCCAGCACCTGGAGGTAGTCCCTCGCCTTCTCGTCGGCGATCAGCATCAGGATCAGCCGGACCGGCTCCTCGCCCTTGCTGGCGCCGTCCTGGCGGATGCCGATGCGGCTCCGTCCGATCGCGAGGATGTAGCGCCGCCCCATCTTCACGCGCACGTGTGGGAGCGCGACGCCCTGGCCGAGATAGGTGGTCATCGTGCTCTCGCGGGCCAGAAGCCCCTTGAGCAGCGCCTCGGCGCGGAGGTCCGGGAAATGCTCGACGGAAACCTCCAGCAGCTCCTCAAGCGCGCCCTTGAGATCGACACTTCTCAGGTCGATAACGCGGTTGCGCGATATGATCTTCTCCAGGCGCATCGACGGAAGGATTCGGGAAACCTAGGAAATCCTGAAAGTGGAAACCTGTAGAACCGCTAGTCCCGCACGCCTGTTTCTACTTTCCGCATTTCAATGTTTCCCAGGTTTGCCCGCACTCACTTCTCCCACTCCAGCGCTCCCTTGCGGATCTCGTACACGAGACCGAGGGTGAGCAGCCCGATGAAGAAGAAGATCGGCGCGACGATGGGGATGTTGTTGGCGAGAAAATCCCGGTACACAAAGCACCACGGGATGAGGATCACGACCTCGAGGTCGAAAAGCATGAAGAGCAGTGCCGTGAGGTAGAACTTCACGGAAAACCGCGTGTGGATAAGCCCCTGCGAAGGCACGCCGCACTCATAGGCGCTGTCCTTGATCGCATTGCGACGGGCCCGCTGTCCTAGCAGGTGGCTCGCGCCCACGATCACGACGGCGAGTCCACCCGCGAGAATGGACTGGATCAGGAACGGCAGATAGGCGGCGGACTCCATGGCGATAACCGGCAAATGGTCCCGTCACGCCACAGTGGAGACAAGCGGGAATTTGGCGCTGCCCGCGCAGCCAGTCCGCTACTGTCCGATACGTTCGCCGACGCGGATGATCCTTGAAGGATCGATCGTCGCGGTGCCGACACCGAGCTGCTCCGCATAGGCCAGCGTCGGGATGTCGGGTGAGACCGCCGGGAATCCGCTGCGCCGGCGCCAATCGTTGATCCGATCGAGCATGAGGGAATCGAGCGCGACCGGGTCCGCGCTCAGCCAGAGAAGCGGCTCCGAGGCGGAGTAAAGCGAATTGAAGAACGGCCCGTCGATGAACTGGTACCGCTGCAGGCTGGCGATCGTGAACACCCACGTCTGGCGCAGCTCGGGAATCGCGCTCATCTCCGCCACGGCCGCCGGAGCGCTCGCCGAGCTGCGGAAGAACCGCGCCGTGTTCGAGGCATTCCAGAGCGTGGCATTGACGAGGGCGCCGTTCACGCCGAGCACGGCGTGGTCGGTGTACACCGGCAGGTTTATCCAGAAGTCGGCATCCAGGAAGAGAGGCGTCGCAAGGAAGCTCCTTAGGTCCTGCTCCCGCGTGCTTGTCGGCGAAATGCCCTCGATCTGGGACTCAGCCAGCACGAAATCGAGCGTCTGAGGCAGGGGGCTGTCGTAGAACCACAGCGGGTCGTAGTACCGGCCCGACTCGAGCACGTAGAGCGGATAGCCGTCGAACTGGGTCTCGCGTTCCAGCGGGGAAGGCAGGTAGCCGGTCATCCGAAGCCGCAGGTGGTTCAGGCCCACCAGGAAGATTTTCTCCTTTCGGAAACCCCGACGCTCGAGCGCCGCGATCACCCCGTGGACCAGGTTTTTTGGGGTCGCAAGCCCCGGGCCGGAATCGGAATAGATCTTGAGGCCGACCTTGCCCTTGGCTCCCGGCACCAGGCGTCGCCCCGCCGCGGTCTCGAAGGCGGCCACCAGCGCCTCGACCTCCCGCTCATAGATCGGACGGTCGAAATTCTGAAGCTGTACCTCCCACACCGGTCGTATGGCAGGCGCCTGGGCCGCTGCCACCCCTGCCCGGAGGCTTGCTGGGACGAGTACGAGGAGGCCGGCGAGCAGGATTCGGGGGTCGAAGCGCATGTATCTGAGTCGCGAAAAAACGGGAAATGTTTCCCCGTTCGGCGCCGAACTTGACAGTGGGGCACCGGAGGGGAAAGTGCATTCTTCGATCGAGCCGCGCCTCCAGTCGCCGCATCGCGTAGTCCGGTGCGACCACCCTGCGACCTGCCCCGCAGCCCGACCGGCGCCGCCATGCCCGTCATCAAAGCCACCAGCGTCCGCGACCTGAAACTTCGCGTGAACGTGGTCGACGTGGTCTCCCGAGTGGCCACCTTGCGCAAGGCAGGCGCCCGCTACAAGGGGCTGTGCCCGTTTCACCAGGAGAAGACCCCCTCCTTCCACGTCGATCCCGACAAGGGATTCTACAAATGCTTCGGCTGCGGCAAGGCGGGCGACATCATCACTTTCGTCCGCGAGACCGAGCAGCTCAGCTTCACCGAGGCCGTCGAGACGCTCGCGCAGCGGCACGGCGTCGTGATCGAGTATGAGGAGGGCTCGGGACCAAGCCGCGAGGAACGTTCGCTCCGGCAGGAACTCTTCGAACTGCACGAGTTCGCGACCGATCATTTTCACCAGGCCTTCCGAGCCGAGGACGACACCGGACGGTTCCTGCGCGACTACTGGACCCGGGAGCGGCGCTTCGCCCCTGAGATCGCCGAGGAGTTTCGCATCGGCGGCGCCAATGCGGCGGGTTCCGACCTGGGCGCGGCGCTGATGCGCCGGCGCTTTTCCGAGCAGGCCATCCGGCAATGCGGGCTTTTCTTCATCCGCGACGATGCCCTCCTGACGCCGGCCGCCCTGCGACCCCGCTTCCGGGGCCGACTCATCATACCCATCCGCGACCATCAGGGCCGCGTCGTCGCATTCACCGCCCGCCAGACCTCGCTGACACCGGCCGACGACCCGGCGCACGAGGCGAAATACGTCAACTCACCCGAGACCCCGATCTTCACCAAGGGAAACCTGCTGTTCGGTCTCGATCGCGCCCGTTCGAAGGTAGGCGAAGGTCATCCGTTCGTGCTCGTCGAGGGACAGCTCGACGCCATCCGGTGCTGGTCGGTCGGGCTGCGCACCGCCGTGGCCCCCCAGGGGACGGCAATCACGGAGGCCCAGCTGCTGCTGCTCCGGCGCTACCACCCGGAGATAGAGTGCTTTTTCGACAGCGACAGTGCCGGACAGAAGGCTGCATTAAGGCTGATTCCGCTCGCGCTCCGCGCAGGCATCGAGGTGCGGCTGCTCGGTAGCGGCAGTGGCGTGAAGATGGATCCCGACGCTCTGCTGGCCGACGGAGGTCTCTCCGCCTACGAGCAGCTTCGGGCGACTGCCGTCGGGTCGATGGCCTACTTCGTGCGCTGCATCGAGCCCGAGCCGGAAAGGGCGTCGCCGGAACGCCTGCAGCGGGACCAGGAACAGGTATTCGACCTCATCCTGCAGTCAGAGTCCAAGGCGACGCAGGAGATGCTGCTCGCCGAGGCCGGTCGGCATCTCCGCGCCACCTCGGCACGATTCCGGGAGGATTTCATGCGCCATGCCGCCCGCGCCGGGTCCCGTGCCGGCGTTCCGGCAGCTCCCGCGGGCTCGGGCACCGCAGGCACCGTCAACCGGTCCGCCGAGCACCAGTTGCTCTACCTTTGCCTGCACTATCCCGATATGCGTTCGGCGCTTGCACGTGCCCTTCCCCATGAATGGGTCGACCCCGGATCACGGGAGGGAGCCCTGCTCAACCGGCTGCTCGCGGATACGGAAGCGCATGGCCTGGCCGACGTGGAAAGCCTGCTCGAGGACGAGGAGGAACGTCGGATTGTCGCCGATTTCCTCTTCGAATCGCCGCGCGCCGACGGAACCTACCGTGACCTCGGCGATCCGCGGGGAAATGCAGAACAAGCGCTTACGGAACTCCGTCGACGAGCCCTCGAGCCGCGTCTCCGCCAAATAGAACTTGATTTAGCTAAACCCCCTGCGGACAGTAACGCTGACGCAATTTCACTGTTAAAGGAACTCGCCGACCTTCGCAGGCAGCTGCAACAACCGATCGGGCTGCCCGTAGTCGTGTGAGTTTTTTCATTCTCCACCGCAAACGACCACATGCCGCGCAAAGCCAAGACTGAAGGGGCCGCTGACGCCCGCGCCGAAGCCGTGGAGTCCGCCCTCAAGTCGGATCCTCCCTCAACCGCCGATGGCGCCCCAGCGGGGATCAACGAGAAGATCCGCCAGCTGATACGCCTCTCGAAGGAGCAGGGCTACCTGACCTTCGACGACATCAACGAGGCACTGCCGGAGTCCGTCGAAAACCAGGAGGAGATCGATAACGTACTCTCGATCCTCCAGAACCTGGAGATCGAGATTCTCGAGCCGAACCAGGTCGAGGATTACAAGCAGCGCCAGGAGGAGGCCGAGGAGGAGGAGTCGCGCTCCTCCCAGAACGACATCCTCGACGATCCGGTCCGCATGTACCTCAAGCAGATGGGCCAGGTCCCGCTGCTCACGCGCGAGCAGGAGGTCGAGATCTCGAAGCGCATCGAGACAGCGGAACTCAAGGCGCAGGAGGCGCTGTTCCAGGCGTCCAACATCGGCGGATACATCGCCGGCCTCGGCGCCAAGCTGCTCAACCGCGAGGACCGGTTCGACCGGATCGTCATCGACAAGAAGATCGACTCGCGTGAGGCGTATTTCAAATCCCTGCCCAAGCTCGTCGAGACGACCCGCAAGGCCGAGAGCGCCGTCGCCGAGTCCTGGCTGGAGTACTGCCGCGCACGCACCGAGGCCGACCGCAAACGCGTCCTTTCCAAGCACCGCAAGCGCGAGACCGCGCTCCGCACCCACTTCCCGAAGTTCTACTTCAAGCTCAAGGTCTATGAGGACTACCTGAGGGGCCTGCAGCCGGTGCTCGACGAGATCGAGTTGTGCCAGCGGCAGCTCGAGCGCGCCAAGCACCCGAGAACCAAGCGCGATGCCAACATCGACTCTCGCGCGGTGCAGCACCGCCTGAAGCAGATCGGCGTGGGCCAGCGCATCGCCGCCGATGACCTGCTCAAGGTGGTCGCGCAGACCCAGACCCATGTTCGCGAGGCCCACAAGGCCAAGACCGAGATGGTCGAGGCGAACCTCCGGCTCGTGATCTCGATCGCGAAGAAGTACACGAATCGCGGACTCTCGTTCCTCGACCTGATCCAGGAGGGCAACATGGGCCTCATGAAGGCCGTCGAGAAGTTCGAGTACCGCCGAGGCTACAAGTTCTCGACCTACGCGACCTGGTGGATCCGCCAGGCCATCACCCGCTCGATCGCCGACCAGGCGCGCACGATCCGCATCCCCGTGCACATGATCGAGACCCTCAACAAGGTCATGCAGGTGCAGAAGCAGCTTCTCCAGGAGTACGGCCACGAGCCGACCCCCGAGGAGGTCGCCGACGAGATGAACCTGCCGGTCGAGCGCGTGCAGCAGATCATGAAGATGGCGCAGCAGCCCATCTCGCTGCAGTCGCCCGTGGGCGACGGTGACGACACGAGCTTCGGTGACTTCATCGAGGACAAGTCCGCGGAGAACCCGTACGACATGACGGCCTATTCGCTCCTGCGCGAAAAGATCATCGACGTGCTCGACTCGCTCACCGACCGCGAGCGCCGGGTGCTCTCGCTGCGCTTCGGCCTTGTCGACGGCTACAGCCGCACCCTCGAGGAGGTGGGCAAGCAATTCAAGGTCACCCGCGAGCGCATCCGCCAGATCGAGGCGAAGGCGCTCCGCAAGATGCGCCATCCGACGCGCATCCGCCAGCTGCACGGCTTCTTCGACGCGGAACAGCTCGACACCCAGCAGAACGCTTTCAATGCGGCCACCGCCGCGCGCCTGCAGATCCAGCCGGGACAGCTCCCCAGCCTTCCTCCCGAGAAGCCCGGATCCTGACATCCGGTTCGTGCCCCCCCCCCCCCGGGGGCGGCGCCCCGGGTTGCCCCAGAAACCCGGGGCCTATA
>JAYQOU010000003.1:55997-151108 GCA_038144975.1 Candidatus Salsuginivita brisbanensis
CCCCGCCGCCGCCCTGCGGGCCCCGGGCCCCCCCCGGGGGGCGGGGCGCCCCCCCCCCCCCCCCCGGCTCCGGGTTTCCCCCTTTACACCCCCAAGTCGCAGGATAGCTTTACCTCCATGACCACCCTTCCGCACGTACTCGGCGCCGGCGTCTTCGGCCTGGGTCCCACCGAGCTGATCGTCATCCTGATCATCCTGCTCGTTCTGTTCGGAGGGTCGAAGCTCCCGTCGCTCGCACGGGGCCTGGGCCAGTCGATGAAGGAGTTCAAGAAGGCCTCGAAGGATGAGGAGGAACCCAAGTCCTCCGACTCGCACAAGTCCGCCGGTCCCGGCGGCAACGCGGGCGCCAACTGAGGCTCGCGGTCCGCGCTACTCGGCGGCCGTCTCGGCCAGCCACGATCGAAAGTTCCGGATCTGCTCCGGCGTTCCTAAGGCCAGGATCTCGTCGCCTGCCCCGACCTTCTCGCCCGCATCCGGGTTCAGGATTCGCGAACCTCCACGGTGGAGACCCGCGACCAGCACGCCGTATTTCTGTGCGGGGGCCAGCTCGGCAAGCGTGCAGCCCGCCGCGGGGCTTCCGGCGGGAACGATGAGCGCCTCCATGCAGACTTCCTCGAAGTCCGAGTTGACGATGGGTGTCCCCGAAACAGTACCGAGAAACCTGCGCCCTTGCGCCACCTGTTCCGGATTGCCCATCAGCAGCACCTTGTCCCTCGCGAAAAGCACGGTCTCGGGCCCGGGAAGCGGGACCATGTAACCGTGCCTCTCGATTCCCACCACCGTGCAACCGAACCGGGAACGGAGCCGGAGGGTCTTGATGGATTTGCCCTGGCAGTCGGCCAGGTCCGGGATCACGCATTCCGCGACATTGATGCTCCAGTCGTCGTGCGACTGGAGCCACGGGGCGCTGGTGGCTGTCATCGACCGCGCCTCCGCGCTGATCATTCCCATGACTCCGACCTCGAGTTCGCTGTGCCAGTAGATCATGCGCCTGCGGAGCACGAGGACCGCAACCGCCGCGATCGCAGCACTGAGCATCAGGAGCCAGCGCGCGGTGCCCTCTGCCGGCAGGATGCTCATGAGCCAAAGGTACAGGAGGGCCGCGGCAGCCGCCTTGAGCCCAAGCTCCACGATCGGCTGGAAGCGGCGCGAACGCTCGTTCCCGCGCGTCGTCATCTCCGCATAGAGCATCGCCATGGCGGAGATGTTGCGCCAGATGGCGACCATGGGCGTCAGGATGGCGAGAACGAGCAGTGTCCAGAAGATCACCGCCGGGCCGTTCGGGAACAGCCAGTCCGGCCCGAGCCAGGAAACCGTGAGGGCAAAGAGGTCCCGCGAAAACACGATCAGGCCCGAGACGAAGAGCAGGCCCGCGGATATCTGGAAGAGTCGCTTGCGCGTGAGCTGCCAGAACAGATTCCGTTTCGAACGTGCTGAAAGGCGCTCGAGCCATCCGTGGTAGTATCCCTGCCAGTCGCTCAACCACCGGGGCTGGCGCGCAATGAGCCCGGTCGCGATCCGGTCCGACCTGCGGGTCAGCAAGGGGGCGATCAGGGTCGTCAACAGCGAGACTCCCACCGCCACGGGGTAGTACCGCTCCGGCACGACGGCTGCCGCCACGCCGAGCTGCGCGATGATGAAGGAGAACTCGCCGATCGGCGTCATGGTCAGGCCGGTCCGCAGGGCATCCTTTGGCGTGGTCCCGATGAGCGAGAGTCCCGTCGTCACCGTGACGCTGCGTACGAGTAGCGTGAAGAAGGTCATGCCAACCACGAGGGGCAAGGATTCCCCGAGCAGGCCCAGGTCGATCTGCATGCCGATCGCGACGAAGAACACGGCGCTGAACACGTCGCGCATGCCCTCGAAGATGCGCTCGATCTGCATTCGGTGGGGAGTCTCGGCGACAATCGCGCCGAGAAGGATCGCGCCCAGCGCGAGCGAGTAACCCGCGAGCTGCGCGACGACCGCCAGGGAGAACAGCAGCCCGGCCATTCCGAGCGTCTGGAGTTCCTCGTCCGCCGCGATGCTCATCTTCTTGAGCGCCCATGGCACCAGGAGGAGCCCGGCGATGCCCATCAGCATAACGAAAGCCCCCAGGCGACCGATTGAACCCAAAAGCGAGGTGCCCTCCCCTGCCCCGCCGAACTGCACGATCGAGCCGAGCAACGTCAGCATGAGCACGGCGACGACGTCCTCGACGACCAGCGCCCCGAGCGCCAGCTGGCCGTGCCGCTCATGGGTCGCGCCGGTTTCCCTCAGGATCTTGCCGATGATCGACGACGACGAGATCATGAGCATGCCGGCCAGGAAGAGCGCCTCCGTCGAGGTGCCGCCGATGCTGAAGACCAGCACGCGCACCAGAAAGTAGATCAGGAGGGCGTAGACCGAGACGGCGAGCAGCAGGCCGACCCCGAGTCGCCGGAGGCGGCGAATGCTCAGTTCGAGCCCGATGCCGAACATCAGGAACACCAGGCCGATCTGCGCCATCACCTCGATGCGCTCCGCATCGGTCACCAGCGAGAGCCATGGCGCGTGCGGCCCGACCACGACCCCCGCCACGATGAAGCCGACAATGACGGAAAGGCCGATTCGCTGGCAGAGCCAGGCAACCGGTGCAGCCACCGCGAGGATGACCGCGAGGTCCTGGATGAAGTGCATCGCCTCGGCTTCCATGGGAGGTCTCCAGAAGACTGGGTTCAACAGGGAGACTCAAGCCCCGCCGTGGTCGCGGCGTGGTTTCCGCCGTTGCGCCGCAGGCGTTTCCCTCGTTGACACCCCGCAACAGCGACGATTCGTTTCCAACGGCGGAAAGGCCGCTCCCGTATTCCATCATGGCCAAATTTCTCGGCTACTTCTCCAACGATATTGGCATCGATCTAGGCACCGCCAACACGCTGGTCTACGTTAAGGACAGGGGCATCGTGCTCCGGGAACCCTCGGTGGTCGCACTCGACACGGTGAGCCGCAAGGTCCGGGCCGTCGGTGACGAGGCTAAGCGCATGCTCGGCCGCACTCCCGGGAACATCACCGCCATTCGCCCGATGAAGGACGGCGTGATCGCCGACTTCGACGTCACCGAGGCGATGCTCCGCTACTTCATCCGCAAGGTCACGGGACAGGCTTTCCGCGTCAGCCCGCGAGTCGTGATTGCGATTCCCTCCGGCATCACCGAGGTCGAGAAGCGGGCCGTCAAGGAGTCGGCCCTGCACGCCGGCGCGCGCGACGTCATCACCGTGCCCGAGCCGATGGCGGCCGCGATCGGGGTCGGCCTCCCCATCGAGGAGCCCGCCGCGAACATGATCGTGGACATCGGCGGCGGCACTACCGAGATCGCGATCATCTCCCTTTCCGGCATCGTGTTCTCGAAGTCGATCCGCGTCGCGGGAGACGAGCTCGACAGCGCCATCATCAACTACATGAAGCGGGCCTACAACCTGCTGATCGGCGAGCGCACCGCGGAGGAGATCAAGATGCGCGTCGGCTCCGCCTACCCTCTCGAGGAGGAACTTGCGATGGAGGTGAAGGGCCGGGACTCGGTCGCCGGCCTGCCGAAGACCATCCATGTGACGTCGCAGGAGATCCGGGAGGCGCTGAGCGACACCGCTGCGGCGATCGTCGAGGCCGTGCGTGCCGCCCTGGAACGGTGCCCACCCGAGCTCTCGGCCGACCTCGTCGACCGCGGATTCGTGATGTGCGGCGGCGGTGCGCTCATTCGCGGCATCGACCGTCTGCTTAGCGAGAAGACCGGTTTGCCCGTGACAGTCTCCGAGGATCCCCTGTCCGCCGTCGCCATGGGCACGGGAGCCGTGCTCGACGATCTCAACTGGGTCCTGCAGCACGTCTGATGGCCGGACCCCGCCCGCGTGGACGCCGGCGGTCGCACCCGGGGGCTGACTCGCGGCGCCAACCCGGATTCCAGCATTCTTAAGAGCCGTGCTTCCCAGGAAACGAATCGATCAGGCGCGTCCCTTCCTCATCCTGGGGATCGTCGCCCTCGCCTGGGCCATCGTACCGACTGCGATCAAGAGCTTCCTTCGCGCCTCCTTTTTCGAGTTTCACGCCCCGGTTTCACTGGCCGCCGCCAAGGTACGGGATCTCCAGGACTACTGGTCGCTGCGACTCCATTCCAACGACGAGCTCATCGCGGCCGGCCGCGACCTCGGACGCCTGACGGCCTCGTACGAGACGACGGTTCGCGACAATGCCGCGCTTCGCTCCGAGATCGAGCGCCTGCGCGCGCTCCTCTCGCTGCCGGGATTCGCCGATCACGACGAGATCGTTGCGCGCGTCTCGCGCCGGGATTTCACAGGCTGGTGGCAGCGCCTCGAGATCCAGAAAGGTCGCCTGCACGGCCTTACGCTCGATGCCCCGGTCATCTTCGCCGGCGGCCTCGCGGGGCGGGTCGTCGAGCTCCACCTTTACACGGCGACGGTTGAGCTCGTGAGCAGTCCCGCTTTCCGGCTCGCCGCCGTGTTCGAGGGAGACAACCGCCCTGTGAGCTTCGCCGGAGGCTCCAACGTTCCGTTCAGTCCGCCCCTTGGGGAAGTCGAGTTCGCCCCGCTCGACGTCCACGCAAGCGCCACCGAGCCCCGGCAGCTCGTGACCTCCGGGCTCGGCGGCATCTTCCCGCCCGGGCTCGCCATCGGACAGGTGATCGAGCTCACGCGCAGCTCCGATGGGTTCTACCTGCGCGGGGAAGTGCATCTCGATCCCCGCCTTTCCGAGCTCCGCGAGGTCACCGTACTCGTGCCGCGGGCAAATCCGAACCTGCCCTGAAAGGCCCCGGAGACCGATGAAAGGACTCGCCGCAGTGCTTCACCTCCTCGTGCTCATCGTGATCGCCGGCGAGGTGAATCACCTGCTGGCTCCCCTGCAGGTCCACCTCTACGTCGGCGGCCTTGTCGCGGCGCGGGCGGCACTCCGACTGGAACCCCGAACCTCGCTTCTGGCCGTCATCCTCGCGGGGCTCTGGATGGACTCGACGGCTCCGGTTCCTTTCGGGCTCCAGGCATTCCTGTTCGTGGGCGCCTGCCTGGTCATCCGACACCTGAGGGAGAAACGAGGAAGCGACGAGTTCACTTCGCCTCTTCCTGTCGTCCTGGCGCTCAATGCGCTGCTCTTCCTCGCTCTCTGCCTTGCGGGCGGTGCCGGACCCTCGGTCGGCGCCACCTGGATGCGTGCCCTTTCCGACCTGATCATCTCGCAGCTGGTCGTCGCCGTCGTCACACCCTGGTTCCTAAGCCTTCAGGAACGCACCCTGAAACTCGCGGCGGACCGCGGCGCGGTCTAGCGGTCCGGTCGACTCAGCGTTTTCAATGCTCTCCGTCTGATTTTTCTCTCTTCTCGGAAAATCACTCGTAAGATCCCGCCTGTGGCCGCACCGACAAACCAAGCTGCCGACGGCGGAGGCCGCCTGATCGAGGCGCACAAGGGTTACCAGCCGCGCGTGGTGTTCTTCTACCTCGTGCTGGCGATTCTCTTCGCCGTGCTCGCCGGCGGTCTGGCCTACCGCCAGATCCTTCAGCGCGACCTTTACGACGACCGCGAACGGGTCCAGAACCAGCGCCGCATCGTCACGCCAGGCCCGCGCGGCGACATCCGCGACCGCGAGGGACGCATCCTCGCCGGAAGCCGGCCCCAGGTTTCCGTGGTGGTGCTGCTCGACGAGTTGCGCGCGACTTTCCGCCGCGAGGCGAACCGGATCCACCGCAGCTACGAACAGGCGATCGAGGATGGCCAGACAGAGGTCGACCGGCCCAGCTTGGGGGAAATCAACAGACAGGCCCGAGCGAACGTGATGCAGGTCTACCTCGACCAGGTGAACGCGATCACCGGCCGCGGGCTGACGCTCGATTCGGACGGTCTGGAGCGCCACTACAACGTGCGCCCCCTGCTTCCCTACGTGCTGGTACCGGACCTTGAGCCAGCCGACTACGCCCGACTGCTCGAGCAGCTGCCGATCGACTCGCCGCTCAAGATCTACCCGTCGAGCGCCCGCGTCTACCCCTATGGCAGTCTCGCGGCGCATGTACTCGGAAGGGTTCGCGTGGAGCCCGACTATGAGGTTGGAGACATCCCCGGCGACGATCTCACGACCTTCAGGATGGCGGGCATTGCAGGTGCACTTGGACTCGAATACAAATTCAACGACCAGCTGACCGGTGGACTCGGGTGGAGCATTCTGCGCGTCGACCCCAGCGGTTTTCGAAGCGAAACGGTTCAGGAATCTCCGGCGCGCCAGGGACAGACGCTCGTGACCTCGCTCGACGTCGAGCTCCAGCAGGCTGCCGAGCAGGGACTCGCCGTCAACGAGCTGCCCGGCGCCGCGGTGGCGATCGACATCGCCTCGGGCGAGGTGCTCGCCCTTGCCTCAGCACCCGACTACGACCTCAACGAAGTTTCCCCCCGCTTCTCAAACGCCAAGAACGAGGAGATCAACGCGGCCGGCGGCTGGCTCAACCGCGCCACACGCGGCGTCTACTCGCCCGGTTCGTCGTTCAAGATCCTGATGGCTATCGCGGGCTTCCGAGCCGGGAAACTCGATCCCGAACACGAAATCCTGTGCACCGGCGCGGTACTCGTGGGCAACCGGCTCTTCCGCTGCCACGGAGTGCACGGACCCGTGAATCTCAGGACCGCAGTCGAGAAGAGCTGCAATGCCTACTTCTACACGCTCGGGCTCGAGATCGGCGTCGAGGCAATTGCCGCCGAGGCGCGGCGTTTCGGGCTCGATGATCCGACCGGGATCGACCTGCCGTTCGAGGAAACGCGTATGATCGTTCCCGATCCCGCATGGAAACGGGAGCAGGGCCGCGGACCCTGGACGCAGGGCGACACAGCCAATCTCTCCATTGGACAGGGAGACCTCGACATCACGCCGCTGCAGATGGCGGCGTTCGTCGCCTCTGTCGCCCGGGGTGAGACCCTGACGCGGCCGACGCTCCTCCACGATCCGAGCCGCCCGCCACAGCACAGCGAGCCGATCGGACTGGCGCCCTCCGACTACGCAGCGCTCATCGGCGCGATGGAACAGGTGACGCTGACCGGCTCGGGCCGGCTGCTCACGACCCCGGGGAGCGGCCTTGCCCCCCTGACCGGGCTTCGTGTCGCCGGAAAGACGGGCACGGCCCAGCGCTCGACCCCCAATGGAACGATCAATTTCGCCTGGTTCATAGCATTCGCCCCTGTCGAGGATCCGCAGATCGCAATCGCCGTGATGGTAGAAGGAGACACGCCCGGCGAGGAAACAGGAGGCGGACGCTACGCCGTCCCTGTCGCCCATGGCATCCTGAAGGCCTGGCTGGACAAGCGGACTGCGCGGCCCTGAAGGGATCAGCGCGATCGACGGAGCAGGCGCCAGAGCTCGCGCGCCTCGCGGAATACGCGTTCGGGCTTCGGCCAGGATCCAGGAGCAGCGTAGCGCAGGCGCGTCAGTTCTCCCAGCGCGCCTTCCGGCGGCAAGGTTCCCGCGGCCGACAGCGTCGCAAACCTTGAAAGCCAGCGTCCGGCCTCGGCACGCACGGGATCTGCGCGACGCGAAGACCCGCGCCCGCCGCCCCAGCGGAGCTTGTCCCCCCAGACTCGCCAGGCCCAGAACGCCAGCGCCAGCGCCGCGGCGCCCGTCGCCACACCCGCAGTCCGCCGGGTCGTCCACGGCTGGGACACCCAAGCCTTGATCCTGGCCTCCAGCCCATCGAGCAACGCGCGCATCCGCTCGCCGCTCTCGCGCGCCGCATCCCTCACGGACCGTACGACATCGCGCTGCGTGTTCTCATTGAAGTTCACGACGCGCCGGTACCAGAGGATGCGCAGGCTATCCAGCCGGGCCGCCCAGCTATTGTCGTAGTTCCGCGCCAACACCGTTCCTGTCGCAGCCTCGTCGGTGGTGCCCGGCGTCGGGTCCACGCGCACCCAGGCTTCGTCCCGGTCCCAGATCTCGCACCAGGCGTGGGCATTGTCGTTGCGCACGGTGAGGTTTCCCGTGAACGCATTCCAGGTGCCGCCGCGGAAGCCCGCGATCGCCCGCGCGTGGAATCCCGCCTTGCGGGCGAGCACGACGAGCGCGCCGGCAAACAGCTCGCAGTGCCCCGGCGAGGTGCCCCCGATCCAGCGGACCACCGGATCGCCGGGCCCTGTGGGGAGCGCTGACTGCAGCGAATACGTGTGGCGGTCGGCGAGCCACTGGCCGACGCGCCCCGCGAAATCCATGGGATCCAGCCTGCCGGCCTCCTCGAGCGTCAGTCCGCCCGTCAGCTCCGTGATCGCACGCTCCAGGGCTGCGTGGTCCGAATCGCCGAGGCCGGGCAGCCGCAGGTAGGCCTCTTCGTTGAGTGGCGGCCGTCCTCCCGGCGGGGGCGGTGGGCGCAAATCCGGCCGCCTGCGGCCGAGCGGATTGTCCTCGACGCGCAGCGACACCGAAACGTTCCGCAGCTGGTAGGCGACCATCGAGACGGGCTCGTTCTCAAGCGCGACCAGCTGGAGGTCGACCGGGTCGGAGACATTCTGCATTCCCTGGAAACGCAGGCCGATGTACGAGCCGGGGATCGGGAGGAATCGGCTGATGCCCGGCTCGAAGTAGAAGGTCCAGAACACCAGCGGATCCCCACGCTCCCGCTCCGTCCCCTGGAGCACGAAGGTGTTTCGCCGTGCCCGGTTCACCTGGTTTCGCAGCCGCGGCGACATCGAGAATGTGCCGTCGCGATATTCGTCGAGCACGACCATGCGAAAATACGGCACGGCCGGAACGCCCTCCACGGCCGGCTCGCCGTCATCGTCAGTGATCTCCACGCTGAGCGCCCGGCTGTTGTCCGAGATGATATCGGTGACTTCGCCAAACCGGATGCTCTCGGAGAAGCCAACGCGTGCCTGGCGCGTGAGATAACGCTCGAGGAAAAAGCTCCCGCCGAGATCGAAGCGAGGGATCGCAAGGAAGAGCAGGCCCGAAACGACGACGACACCCCCGAAAAGGAAGGCTCCGAGCGCCAGCAGCCGCCAGTCCGCCGCCGCCCGGAGGCGCAAGACCAGCCGCCCCCAGTCCGCCCGCTCGATCCAGCCCGGGGTCTCGGCGGCGCCTCCCCAGGTAAAGAGCGGCGTTCGCGGAGCGGGATGCTTCGCCTCGGCGGCGTCAACCAGCGTGATGATGAAGAGGAACGCGAGCGCGCAGCCGGTGAACGCCAGGATCTGCAGCGCGAACACGAGGGAAACGGTCACGACGCCGGCCACGACGATGAGGAACAGTCCAAGCACGATCAGCTGGAGGTCGTCCCGGCGCGCGCGATAGCTCATGCAGCGATAGACGATCAGCAGCACGTCGAGCCGGATCATCGCCGGCAGGAGCTGCCCGTTGAGCCACAGGTCGCCCAGGAAAACCACGAGGATGATCGGGAACGCGAGCGTGTGCAGCGCCGCCGGTATCAGCGAAGGGATCCTCGGCCAGACGATCGCCGCGGCCACCGCGACCGTGGCCGGGATGAGCAGAGTCCAGGTGTCGAGCTCCAGGTAGAGGACCGTCCAGATTGCCTGCACCGCCAGCAGGCCGCCGAGCAGCCACTTGAGCTGGCGCAGCTCGTCGAGGCTAAGCTGTGGCCGCGCGCTTGCCATCGATCAATGCCGCCACGCCCCGGGGTCCATCCGGGACGAAGCTCAGCAGGTTTCGTGTTGAAGAGATCCCGTCCCCGGAATTGTCCGAGGAAACGGTGCCGAGGTCGGCCTCGGGGACCGGCTGCACAACCGCGAGTTCGTCGAGGAACGCCTCAAGGTCGCGCACACGGCCGACGGGACGGGCCCGGCCGCCGTTGAGCGACAACGTCCGGAGTCGGCCCGCCCGGAAGAGGTCCTCCGCGAGGCTGGCGGCGAAGCCCACGAGCAGCTCGAACTGCTCGGGTCGCGTCCAGACCTCGGCCGGCGTGCGGACCCAGAGCGCGAAGACCTGCTGGCTCTCGGCGCTGAACTGCCGCACCAGGAGCTGCTGCTGCCTCGCGCTCGCCTTCCAGTGGATCATGCGGTGGGAGTCGCCCGGCGCGAATCGCCGCAGCGCGAGCAGGTCGGACCCGGCCCCGGCACGGGGGTAACGCTGCCCCGATGGCTGGGGTCGTGCGGACGCCGCTCCCTGCCAGCGGTACTCGACCGGTGCAGGCCACACTATGATCTCGCGCCGCAGCGCACTCGCGATGCTCTTGCGGAGAAAGCCGAACGGGAACAGCGACCCAACCCCCTCGAGCTCAAAACGCTGCAGGCCCCGGCGCTCGGGACGGAACACCCAGTCGAGCCGCACGCTCGTGCCGGGCCCGAGGCGCTCGCGCAGGAAGAGCCGCTTCCGCGGCCTGTCCGAGGCACGCACGGCCGGCAGACCTGCCAGCAGTGGCGGGATCGCGACAAGGTCGAACCAAAGGCCGTAGCTCGGCAGGAGGCGCTTCCGGTTGGTGAGCTCGAGCGTGACGAGCGCGTCGTGGCCTGCGCGAAGCGGTGGCGCCAGCAGGACGCGCCACCCGACGCCCCTGAAGTTCACGGTCGACATCATGCCGCTCAGGATCAGGCAGGCGAGCAGCAGCGAGAGCGTGATGAAGAGGATATTGTTCGAGGCGTTGTAGGCCGCGAGGCCGATTCCGAAAGCAAGCGCGATCAGCACCGCACCCGATGGCGTCGCCGTGATGCGGGGTCCCCCCCGCGGATAAACGAGACCCCAGAGGATATCGCTCCAGCGAAAGCGCCACCACCGGCGCTTGGTCTTCTCGCCGGCGTGGCTCGAGGGATTCCTGGTCTCCTCAATCTCGAAATTCATGCTCGGTTTCTGACTTCCTGGGACGCAGCCGGCACCGCAGGCCGGTCAGACGGGCGCCGGGATGGATCCGAGGATTCTCTTCAGCGCCGCACCGACCGTGCGGCGTTCCTCCAGTGCATCGCTCGTCTGGCGGGCAAGTCCCAGCCGATGGGCAAGGACAGGAACCGCCAGTGCCGTGACATCCTCCGGAACGACAAAGTCGCGGCCGTTCAGCAGAGCCCGGGCCTGGGCCGCTATGCGCAGCGCGAGGCCGCCGCGCACGCTTGCTCCGGATTTGAACTCCGACTCCGTGCGCGTCGCCGAGACGATGCGGAGCAGGTACTCGAGCACGCTGTCCTCGACGAAGATCTGGCGGGCCGTGGCCTGCAGCTGGAGCACGTCGCTCCGGGTCACCACGGGGTTCAGCGGGATCGAGTCGTAGTTGAGCTGGGCCGTCCGCAGGATCTCCAGCTCGTCCCCGGCCTTCGGGTAGCCCATGCTCAGGCGGAGGAGAAAGCGATCCATCTGGCTCTCCGGCAGGGGAAACGTGCCCTCGTAATCGACGGGATTCTGCGTCGCAAACACCATGAACGGCGTACCGACCGGATGGGCCTCGCCGTCCACGGTCACCCTGGCGCGGTCCATCACCTCGAGCAGGGCCGACTGCGTTTTCGGCGTCGTGCGGTTGATCTCGTCGGCTAGCACCACGTTCGCGAACACGGGGCCCTTCTTAAAGACAAACTCGCGCACATTCTCGTCGTAGATCGCCACGCCCGTGACATCGCTAGGCAGCAGGTCGCTCGTGAACTGGATGCGCGAGAAGGCGCAGTCCATCGAGCGCGCAAGCGAATAGGCCAGGGTGGTCTTCCCGACGCCGGGAAGGTCCTCGATCAGGAGATGCCCGCCGGCGACGAGGCAAACGATCACCTGGTCGATCACCTCATCCTTGCCCTTGATCGTCAGGGCCATGTTGCCCCGGAGGGCATCGATCGCCCGTTTGGCCTCGGTAATCTGCCCGGCCTGCACGAAGTCGCTCATGGTCCTGCAAGGGTGCACATGGCCGCCCGGGGCGCAACTCCCTAGGGGCGGCCCGGCCGGCGGCTTTCAGCACCGAACCAGGGTCAGGACAGCGCCTCAATCACCCGGAGAATGAACCGGTCGACCCGTTCCTGATGGGAGCGCACCAGGCCCATGAACTTCTCGAGGTCGATCGCAGTCCCCTCGATGCCGTTGGCGAAATTGTCGACAATCCCGAGACTGTTGTAACGAAGGCCGAGCTCGGTGCAGAGGTCCGCCTCGTGAGCGGCAGTCATGCCGACCACGTCGCCCCACTCCTTCAGGATCCGGATCTCGGCCCGCGTCTCGAACCGCGGCCCGCGCGTCTGCACGTAGGTCAGCCCGGTCGCGACCGTGAACTCGGGCGCCAGCGCGTGGATGATCTCCGGCACGAGGTTGTTCGCAATGCCCGGCGCGCCTCCGCGGAGCTCGCGGTCGAAGAATGTCGCGGGGCCGACCGCCAGGCCGACGTAGTCATCGCAGGAGACGAAGGTTCCGGGCGTTATCCCGGGCCGAAGCGACCCGACCGAGCTGAACGCGACGACGTCGCCGAAACCGAGGTCCGCGATCGCCCGGATGTTCGCCCGATGGTCGATCGCGTGCGCAGGCAGCGGCTTTCCCGACCCGTGGCGGTTGACGACGACGTGCTCGCCCCGCTTGCGGAAAAACGTCCGGCCGAACTCCGTCGTGATCTCTCCCGATTCCCAGCCGGAGAATGCCGACGATTCGGCAATCGAGGTGCCGCCGAGAAACGCAACCGTCATGGTCCGAGCATTCCGCCCCCCCGAATCCGGAACAACCAGATTCCTGCCGTGGAGGGCCGCCGGTCAATCGACCCAGGAAACCTTCTCGATGCGCCGCGCGAGTTCCAGGTCCTTCCCAGTGATCCTGTCGCCCGCATCGTGGGTGCTAAGCCGGATCTCCACGCGATTGTAGACGTTCGTCCAATCAGGGTGGTGGTTCATCGCCTCGGCCTCGAATGCCACCCGCACCATGAAGCTCACGGCCTCGCGAAAGGTCCCGAACTTGAAAGTCTTTTGAAGCGCATCGCGTTCCTGCGTCCAGCCGCGCAACCCTTCGAGGCCTGCACGGATTTCATCTGGGTTGAGGGGCGCGCCCATGTGTTTAGGATGACTGCAGCACCGAAACGGTCAACCCGCCGCAACCCACTGATTCCAGCGGCAAAGCGCAGCGGAATCCCCTCTCCTCCTGCGCGCGATCCCCGCGTCAGAACGCTGCTTGTCAAACCGGGCGGGCGGTTCCTAATGCAATCAACCGCATGGCAGCGACCCCGAAACCTGAATCTCCGCAGCAGCCCGCTTCCAGGCTGCCCGTGCACGTGGCGATCATCATGGACGGCAATGGCCGTTGGGCACGCCAGCGCGGCCTGCCCCGGATTGAGGGCCATCGACGCGGCGTGGAAACCGTCCGGAGCGTGATCGATGCCGCCCGGGAACTCGGGCTGCGTTACGTCACCCTGTACGCCTTTTCGGTCGAGAACTGGAAGCGTCCCCCGGAGGAGGTCGGCGCCTTGATGAACCTCCTCGAGTTCTTCCTCAAGCGCGAGACGGCTACACTGGTCAAGAACCAGGTGCGCTTGCGCTGCATCGGCCGGATCCACGAGCTTCCCGAGGTCGTGCGGAGGGCGCTCGAGGCCGCGATCAAGGCAACCGAGAAGTTCACGGAACACACGCTCGTCCTCGCCCTGAACTATGGGGCGCGCACGGAGATCCTCGACGCCGCCCGTGCCTACGCGGCCGCGGTGGCTTCCGGGCGCGAAAAGCTCAACGATGAGTCCTGGGGTACGTTCAGCCGCTACCTGTACACGGCGGACCTCCCCGACCCCGACCTGATCATCCGCACCTCCGGCGAGACCCGCGTCAGCAACTTCCTGCTTCTCCAGGGCGCCTACGCCGAGTTCGTGTTCGTCCCGGTCCTCTGGCCGGACTTCACCATGGCCGACCTCGCCGCCGCGTGCGATGAGTTCGGCCGGCGCGAGCGGCGTTACGGCCAGACCGGCGAACAGGTGAAGCCGCAACCCGCAGCGGCCCACACCAAGTAGGACCGACCTCGGCCCTTGTGACGAAGCGTGTCCTAAGCACCGTGGCCCTCTGGGCCTCCGTCTTCGCCGTCATCTGGCTGTTTCGCACGACGGGGGCGGTCCTCATGCTGGCCGTGCTCTCGGTGCTTGCGCTCCGGGAACTCAATTCGCTGCTGCGCAACGGCGGACATCCCGCATTCCAGAGCATGAGCCTGGCGGTCGGCGCGCTTGTTACGCTGGCTCCCTGGATCGATTCTCCCGTCGCGGATCCAGCGGTGCTGCTCGGCCTCGCCGCATTGGCGTTCTCTGTGCGCATTCTCGGGGAACGCACACCGGAGAATCGGGTGGAGGCGCTCGGTTCCACGCTCTTCGGCCTGATCTACGTGAGCCTCATGATGCAGCTGCTCGTGCGCCTGGTCATGCCGGCAAGTGCGCTGGACCTGAGGAGCGAGGAGGCGCGCCTGCTGACCGCGATCTGGTTCGTCGCGGTGGTGAAGTTCTGTGACGTGGGTGCACTGCTGACAGGTTCCGCCATCGGGAAGCATAAGCTCGCGCCGCGCATCAGTCCGAAGAAGACGTGGGAAGGGATGGCGGGGGGAATCGCGCTTTCGATGCTGGTCGGTGCCGTCGGCGCCTGGCTGCTCGGCAGCCGGGCGCCGTCCCACCTGACGCCCCTGGTCGGCGCCCTCATCGCCATTCCCGCTCGCAGCGGCGGGAGTCGTCTCGGACCTCGTGAAATCCGTCATCAAGCGAAAGGCGAACCAGAAGGATTCCGGCAACTGGATCCCCGGTATCGGCGGGGTGCTCGACCTCGTGGACAGCCTGCTGCTCGCGGCACCGCTCGGCTACCTGCTCCTGCGGCCCTGACCCGCCGATCGATGAACGCACCCCGCCGCAAACGCGTGATCCTCCTCGGCGCCACGGGCTCCGTGGGGGAAAGCACGCTGCGCGTGATCGCTGCCCATCCCGACCGCCTGGAACTCGTCGGCATCGCCGCCAGTAGCAATTGGGAAAAGCTCGCGCGCATCGCCGCCGAGCATCGTGTTCCGGTTGCAGCCCTGCATGACGACGCTGCGTTCATGGCCGCGCGGCAGGCAGGCGCCTTTCCCGCGGGCACCCGGCTGATCGGAGGCGCGGATTCCCTCGTTGAGATCGCCTCGATAAAGGAGGCCGACATCGTGCTCGTGGCGGTTTCGGGCACCGCCGGCCTCGCTCCCGCGCTCGCGGCTCTCGAATCGGGAAAGCACCTTGCGCTCGCGTCGAAGGAGATCCTGGTGATGGCCGGCAGGTTCGTAATGGAGGCGGCCCGCCGCAAGGGAGTGCGCCTCTTGCCGGTGGACAGCGAGCACAACGCCGTCTTCCAGTGTCTCGAAGGCCATCCGGCGTCCGGGGTCCGCCGCGTCGTGCTTACGGCCAGCGGCGGCGCATTCCGGGACTGGCCTGCAGAGCGCCTCGCGCAGGCGACTCCCGCCGACGCCCTCAAGCACCCGAACTGGTCGATGGGGCCGAAGATCACCGTCGATTCCGCCACGCTCGCGAACAAGGGCCTGGAGCTGATCGAGGCACAGTGGCTGTTCGGCCTGAAACCCGAGCAATGCGAGGCTGTCGTTCATCCGCAGAGCATCGTGCACTGCCTCGTGGAGTTTGCCGACGGTGCCATGCTCGCGCAGCTCTGCCCTCCCTCCATGACGTTCCCCATCCAGCACGCGCTGCTGTATCCCGAACGCTTCCCGGGAGTCGAGCCACCGCTCGACCTCACCCGCCTGCAGCAGCTCGATTTCCAGCCGGTCGACGAGACGCGCTTCCCGATGCTCCGGCTCGCGAGGCAGGCGATGCTGGCCGGGGGCGCGATTCCCACCGCTTACAATGCGGCGAATGAGGTGGCCGTTGCCGCCTTTCTCGATGGACGCCTTCCGTTCCTTGCGATTTCCACTGTCGTTGAACATGTTCTGCAAGCCGTGACCGTATCCACTCCTTCTGACCTGGCGGGCGTGATCGCCGTCGATGCCGAGGCAAGGCGCCTCGCCGCATCCCGGATCGGAACGCAAGGCTCCCGCAGCTGACCCACCTGACACCGTGCCATCCGATTTCATCTACGGTCTGTTCACGAACGTGAAGCTGGTCGCGCTGGTCGTCCTGTTCTTCGGGGGTTCGATCTTCGTGCACGAGCTTGGGCATTTCCTCGCGGCCCGGTGGCGCGGGGTGCGCGCGACGCGCTTCTCGATCGGCTTCGGCCCGAAGATCTTCGGCTGGCGAGGGAGGGATGGGGTCGAGTACCGGCTCTCCTGGCTCCCGCTGGGCGGCTATGTCGCACTGCCGCAGCTGGCCGACATGCGTGCGATCGAGGGGGAATCGGAGTCCGGCGCGGAGCGCCTTCCTCCCGTGGACTACCTGAGCAAGATGATCGTGTTCGTGGCCGGCGCGGCGTTCAACGTTCTCTTCGCGTTCGCGCTCGCCTGCATCATCTGGATCGCCGGGTTTCCGGAGGCCGACGATCTGCAGACGACCCAGGTCGGGGTCGTCTATCCCACCCTGTCGCTGGCCGATGGGACGGAGGTCCCGAGCCCTGCCTCGCGCGCAGGGCTGCAGGTGGGGGACACGATTCGGGCGATCGACGGTCGGCCCGTGAACGACTGGAACCAGCTTCGGGAATCGCTCCTGCTAGGCTCCGGGCGCACGGAGGACCGCCGTCCCCGGGCGGTGCTCAGCGTCGAGCGCGCGGGCGCGATGGTCGACATCGTCGTCGAACCTGTCCTCGCGGGACAGGACAACGTCCGCCAGATCGGCATCAGCCCTGTGGAAGATTACGCCCTGATCGTGGGCGAGG
The DNA here is from genome assembly GCA_038144975.1 of Candidatus Salsuginivita brisbanensis. Lineage (GTDB taxonomy): Bacteria > Verrucomicrobiota > Verrucomicrobiia > Opitutales > Opitutaceae > Salsuginivita > Salsuginivita brisbanensis. The sequence continues at coordinate 72,681 of JAYQOU010000003.1, forward strand.
CACCCGAGGAGTCCCTTGGGAAGCAGATTGGATTCGAGGTGGGCGACACGATCCTGAGTCTCGATGCTACGCTCGTGCGCAATATCACGACATTTCAGTCGTACCTCATCGAGAACCGGCTGCGTCCGGTCGTTGCTGGCGTGGCACGCGGGGACGAGACCCTGTCCATCACGATACCGCCCCGCCCCGAGGCCGTTGACCGGCCGGGCCTGAACCTGCAGTTCACGACGAGCTACCACTACGTCTACCCCACCCCGCTCGCGCAGGTAAGCGAGCACGTCGGCCGGACCTTCCGTACCCTGGCCAGCCTCATCAATCCGCAAACGGATATCGGGCTCTCGCAGGTCTCGGGACCCGTCGGCATCGTCCACATTTTCTACGCAATGGCTTCCGAGGGCATCCGCTTCGTCCTCTGGTTCACGATCCTGATCAACATCAACCTGGCCATCTTCAACCTGCTCCCTATTCCCGTGCTCGATGGCGGTCACATGCTGTTCGCCACGATCGGCAAAGTCCTCGGGAAGCCGCTGCCGGCGAACTTAATCATGACCGCCCAGAGCGTCTTCATGATGCTCCTCTTTTCGATGATCCTGTACGTCAGTTTCTTCGACGTAAGACGAGTGTCGCAGCAGATCCGCTCGAACAACCCGCCCGCCCAGGCACCCGCCGAGGCAGGATCCGAGCCCGCCGCGCAGCCGTAGAACCTGTGCAGGCCATTCGGGGCCACAGGAACAGGCTTTTGAGGGGGAGTTTCTGGCGTTTACCGTACAGCTGCCTTCATATGCTGGGAAAACTCATCCCCTGAAAATGTCCTACTGTGCGTCCCGATTCGTCTCGATCCGGCGCCCGACCCGTGAGGTGAGGGTCGGTGCTATCGGCATCGGCGGGGCGAATCCGATTCGCGTCCAGTCGATGACGACCAGCGACACGCAGGACATCGAGGCGACGGTAAGGCAGTCGATTGCCCTCGCGGAGGCCGGCTGCGAGATCGTCCGCATCACGGCACCGAACGTCACGGCGGCGCGCTGCCTGAAGGACATCAGGGCACGCTTCACGGCGGCCGGTTTCGGAAACATTCCCCTCGTGGCCGACATTCATTTCCAGCCCGCGGCCGCGATGGAGGCGGTCGAGCACGTGGAGAAGGTCCGCATCAATCCCGGCAACTACGCGGACCGAAAGAAGTTCCAGGTGAAGGAGTACTCGGATGCCGATTATGCGCGCGAACTCGAGCGGCTCGCCGTGGCGTTCTCGCCCCTCGTGAAGCGTGCCAGGGAACTCGGCCGGTCGCTTCGCGTGGGCACCAATCATGGCTCCCTGAGCGACCGCATCATGAACCGTTACGGGGATACTCCTCTGGGCATGGTGGAGAGTGCACTTGAGTTCCTCCGTATCGCCGAGTCACACGACTTTCGGGAGATCATCCTCTCGATGAAGGCCTCGAACCCGAAGGTCATGATCGAGGCTTACCGTCTGCTCGTGGACCGCATGGCCGGCGAGGGCATGCACTACCCGCTGCACCTCGGCGTGACCGAGGCGGGCGACGGGGAGGACGGCCGCATCAAGAGCGCGATCGGCATCGGATCCCTGCTTCTCGACGGGCTCGGCGACACGATCCGTGTCTCGCTGACCGAGGACAGCGTCTACGAGATACCAGTGGCCCGGGCGATTGCCGACAAGGCAATGCGCCTCTGGGCGGCCGCGCCCGCCGCCAGCCCGGCAGCTTCCATCCCGCCTGATCCCGTCGATCCGTTTCATTTCAGGCGCAGGGAGACGGTGGCCGTCTCGCTCACCCCATCCGCGCCTGTCGGGCCGGAGCAGCCGCCACGCGTCGTGGTGGCCGTAGGGAAGCCATCCGGCCTGTCGGAGGCGCTCGCGCGCACCGGCACCCGCGCGCTCGATGAGACTCCTGCCGAGGCCCTGATGGTGGACATCGACTCCCACGCGGCGCTCCAGGAGTTCGTCGACGTGGTGGCCACATCGAGACTGGACCTGCCCGGGTTCGTCCTGCACCTGGCGCCAAAAGTCGAACCAGCGGTGCTCGATCATCAGGTTGCCCGGTTCCCGTCGGGCTGCTGGATCCTGCGCCGATTCGGCGCCGGCGATGAGTCACCGCTCAATGCATACGTGAAAAGCCTCGCCGGAAGCTCCCACGGCCTCGCGGCCGAGATCGATCCGGGCGATATCCCCGCCCTGGCGGGAATTCTCAATGCGATCGAGCCGGGAAGGCTCATCGTCACCCTCGGCAGCCATGACACCCTCCATCCGCCGGCCCATGCAGTCGGGGAATACCGGCGGCTGGCCGCCGCGCTCGCCGCGATCGGGTGCCGCGCCCCGATCTGGATCCGGCAGACAGAGGGGGCATCGGTGGATGCCTCCCCCGTGTTCCTCTCCCGGCTCATCGAATCGAGCTTCCTGATCGGAGGCCTGCTGTGCGACGGGATCGGGGACCTGATTAGCATCGAAACCGAGGCGGATCCGGTACGTGCCACCCGACTCGCCTACAACGTGCTCCAGGGCGCCGGCGCCCGCATCTCGAAGACCGAGTTCGTGGCCTGTCCCAGCTGTGGCCGCACCCTGTTCGACCTCCAGACCACGACCCAGCGCATCCGCGAACGGACGGGGCACCTGAAGGGCGTGAAGATCGCGATCATGGGATGCATCGTGAACGGCCCCGGGGAAATGGCCGATGCGGATTTCGGCTACGTGGGTGGCGCGCCCGGAAAGATCAACCTCTACGTTGGACGCCAGTGCGTGCAGTACCATGTGCCGCAGGAGCAGGCGGACGAGCGCCTCGTCGCCCTGATCCGCGAGCACGGCAAGTGGATCGAGCCGGAACCGGTCGCGACCTGAGCAGCGTATCCATCGGGCCCCCTACCCGCCCTCGGGCACCCGGCTGCCGGGCGTTACCACCTTCTGGAGACGGCGAAGAGCGGCGTTGTATCTGCATAATGATACGTGTCGCGTGCGGCGAAATTGTTCAACGGAAGGCAACAAAAATCTCGAAAAACATCGCGTTTGTGCGTTGTGAACAACTTGTCGGAAAGTTGCTCTTGAAATGACTTTTGGGTTCCCAGTTACTCGGCGCTCGTTCATCAGTCAGGCCGTCAGTCGCAGGTTCTTTTCCACACACGTCAGGGATGCCCAGTCAGCTCGAGCAGTGCCCCAACCATAGCCTTTGATACTCAGAGGCTTACTCCCAGCCCCCAGGAACTCGTGTTTCCGGTGCGGCGGAAGACCAAATTTTGCGGCTCAAGCGCGGATCCGGTGTCCCTGCGGTCGTGTGTGATTACCCCACCGACGGCGCCGTGTGAATAAATCCGCCAAATCGCCGCACATGTCCGCCCCGTCCGCCACGAGCCATCTCTGGGAAACCGCCAAGTGCGATTTCAAGGGACTGTTCCCCGAGGAGGTTTTCCAGATGTGGTTCGAGCCCCTCGTCTGCGTCGAATCCACCGAGGACTCCATCGTGCTGGGCGTGCCGAATGACTTCGCCGCGATCTGGATTCACGACAATTACCTCGACCTGATCTCGCAGCGCCTGCGGCTCAACGCAGGCCGGACGATCACCGTCGCACTGCGCAAGCTCGACGCCTCGACCGCACGGCCCGGCGTCGCGGCCGGGAGCACGAAGGGCGGAGAGACCGCGGCGCCGCGCCAGAGGCATGCGGCCGGCCGGAAGGCGGCACGGGCCGACGATCGCTCCCCGATCAACGGCACGCTGAATCCCAGGAACACCTTCGACACCTTCGTCGTCGGGAACAACAACCAGATGGCCCACGCCGCGGCCCTTGCGGTCGCGCAGTCGCCCGCCCAGGCCTACAATCCCCTCTTCATCTACGGGGATACCGGCCTTGGGAAGACCCACCTCATGCAGGCGATCGGGCACGCGGTCCTGCGCCGCAATCCCGAGGCGCGCGTCGCCTACCTCTCGACGGAAAAGTTCACGAACGAGTTCATCCAGGCGCTCCAGGAGAACAGCCTGGTGCGATTCCGTCAGCGCTACCGTCACGTCGACATGCTCCTGCTGGACGACGTGCAGTTCCTCGCAAGCAAGGAACGCATCCAGGAGGAGTTCTTCCACACCTTCAACGACCTCTTCGAGTCGGGTCGCCAGATCGTCCTCTCGAGCGACAGGCGGGCGAGCGAGATCCAGAAGCTCGAGTCGAGGCTCGTGTCCCGCTTCGAGTGGGGACTGCCGGCCGACATCCAGCCGCCCGACCTTGAGACCCGCGTGGCGATCCTCCGGGCAAAGGCAGCAAGCCTGAAGTTCACGATCCCCCCGGCCGTCCTGAACTTCATCGCGCAGAACATCTCCAAGAACATCCGGCGGCTCGAGGGCGCCCTGATCAAGGTCGCGAGCTACGCGGAGCTGACAAACCGCCCCGTGGACCTCCCGACGACGGAAATGCTGCTGCAGGACGTCCTGATGGAGCAGGCCCAGAACATCCTGACCATCGAGACGATCCAGAAGCGCGTCGCCGACCACTTCCAGATCCGCCACAGCGACATGACCAGCAAGCGCCGGCCGAACAACATCGCGATCCCTCGCCAGATCGCCATGTACCTGTCGAGGACGCTCACCAAGCACTCGCTGCAGGAAATCGGCGACGCATTCGGCGGCCGGGACCACGGGACCGTGATCCACGCCTGCAAGGCGGTGGACAACATGATGGAGCAGGACTCCTCGATGCGCGGCAGCGTGGATTTCCTGCGCGCGCAGTTGTCGCGCTGAGGGTCGCCGCTCCGGCGCTGGCGGCGGCAGGATAGCCTTCCGGGGGTCCAGACTCGAACCATCGGCAGCAGGTGAATCGGCCGGCCGGCGCTTGCCAGATCGGCCAGGATCGCCTCAGTAAGGACTCTCCCACGAAATGACGCTGACTCCCGAACAGAAGCAGGCCGTGGCCACCTGGGTGAAGGCTGGCGACAACCTTTCGACAATCCAGTCCAAGCTCGCGAGCGAATGCGGCATCAACCTGACCTACCGGGATGTCCGGTTCCTTGTCGATGACCTCGGCCTCGAATTGAAGGACCAGGCACCGAAGGTGGATGCCTCCGACCTGAGTCGTGCCCAGCCCGCCGCGGAATCGCGGGAGCAGCCGGCCCAGAAAGGACTGATCGACAAGGCCAAGGAAAAGCTCGGCCTCGGCGCCGCGGAGCAGCCCGGGGATTTGCCGGCCGAGGATCTGGAGGACGCCGCGCCGGCAGCAGGCGGGTCGGTCCGAGTCGATGTGGACGCCGTCTCACTAATCCCGGGAGCGCTTGCCAGCGGCTCCGTGACATTCAGCGACGGCGTTACCGGCAAGTGGGTCGTGGACCAGTACGGTCGCCCCGGTTTCAGCCAGATCAGCAAGCCCGGCTATCGGCCCTCTCCCGAGGACAGCCAGGCATTCATCCAGTCGCTCAGCGAACAGCTACAGCGGCGAGGATTCTGATCCGCTGCCTGCGCAGTACCGCGTCAGGAGTAATCACGCCTGCCCTCCAGCGCGCTTCGCAGGGTCACCGCGTCCGCATAGAGCACCCCGCCGCCGCTCGGCAGTCCGAAGCCGATGCGCGTCACCTTCACGGATTTCTCCGGTGGCAGGTGGGCCGTGATGTAATGGCAGGTGGCCTCCCCCTCGATATCGTTCGAGAGCGCCAGGATCAGCTCGGAAATCTCGCCTGACTGGACCCGACTGAACAGTGCCGCAAGGCTGAGATCATCGGGCTCGATCCGGTTGATCGGCGAAAGCTTGCCATGGAGCACGTGAAAGCGCCCGCGGTAGGCGCCCGAGCGCTCGATGGCAACGAGGTCGGGCACCTGCTCCACCACGCAAACCACGCCTTCCTGACGCCTTCCATCAGCACAGATCGAGCAGAGCTCCTCCTCTGCCAGATTGCCGCAGCGGGTACACCGCCTGACCGCGCGGCCCGCCGACTCGAGGGCCCGAACGAGCTCCGGAAGCCGTTCCGGCTTCTCGACAAGGAGGTGCAGTGCAATTCGTTCCGCCGACCGGAAACCGATTCCAGGAAGGGATTTCAGCTGCTTCTGGAGGTCTTCGAACGCGGACATCCTACATCATTCCCGGCATCTGGAATGCGGAGGTCACCTTCTGCATCTCGGCGTCATTGTACTCCTTGGCCTGCTTGGCTGCATCCTGCACCGCGGCCAGCACCGTCTCCGCCACGAGCTGGGGGTCCTCCTTCAGGAACTCGGGTTCGAGCGTCAGCGAGAGGAACTTGCCGGCCCCGTTGATACGGACGCGTACGGCTCCGCCGCCACTGGTGACCTCGATCTCCTTCTTCTCGAGTTCCCCCTGAAGGGTCTCGATCCCGCGCTGCATCTTCTGCGCCTGTTTCAGGAATTTGCCCAAGCCGGCCATGGTGATTCGGAATTGTGGGTTTCGAAATGAGGAATGCGGATTGGGCGGCCCGGCGGGCACCGAGGCAAGGCACTTTTGACTGCGAGCAGCCGGTGGCCGCCAACTCCCTAATCTCCCGGGCCTGACTCCGCCAGAAGCGGCCCAAACCCGACACGGAAATCGGGATAGGTCGGCTCCCAGGCGAGGACTTCGCGAACGCGACGGCTGCTAATGATTCGGTTCCGCTGGGGGCGACGTCGGTTTGCCGAAGAATTGTCGAACTCCGGGGCTGGCCGCCCGAGCTGCGACGCAAGCCATGCGGCGACTTCGCCGCGCGAGGACGCTGCACCGTCCGAGACATTAAAGAGTACGTCCTTTCCAGTGGGCGCCCGGCTCCAGGCCGCACCGATTGCCCCGATGACATCATCACGATGGATGAGGTTCATCGGAATGTCAGCTGCCCCGGGAAGTCGACCCGTCCCAGCACGCACGAGGTCGAGCATCGAATGGCGCGCCGGCCCGTAGATTCCCGCGAGGCGGAGTACGATCACGCGGACAGCCCTTGCATCCCGGGCGAGTTCCTCGCTTTGGACCAGGATGCCTGACCGGTCATTGCCGGATGAGACAGGAGAAGATTCGTCGACGACCGCCGGAGGTACCCCGGCCGCCGCTCCCTGCGGGTACACCGAAGTGCTCGAGGTGTAGACCAGGGTTCCCAACGGGGCGCGTCGGCTCCAGGCAACTAAGGAAGACATTCCCCCGACATAGGATCGACGATAAGCCTCGGCATCGGGTGCGCCGGCCCCGACGCAGACAACCGCAAGATCGGCCCCTTCGGAAAACTCGTCATGCCACCCGGCATCGGCAAGGTCGGTCACGATCACCTCGATGCCACTGGAGCGCAGGTCGTCTGCACGCACACGGTTCCGAGTCAGTGCCTTCACCTGCCAGCCGGCGGATGCCGCCGCCCGAGCCAGCGAACTTCCCAGATACCCTGCCCCGAGCACAGCCATGCGTTTCCCCTCTCCCGAGGGAAAAACTTTTCCTTGGGCATCGGAGCTTCCGGCTGCTAGGGATTTCGGCATGCCCACAGTGCTCGCCCTCCTGGCGGAAGGTTTCGAGGAAATTGAGCTGGTGGCGCCGGTCGACCTCATGCGTCGGGCCGGCATCGAGGTGACGGTGGCCTCACTTGGATGGAACCTCGATGTTACCGGCCGGAACGGCATGGCGATCAAGGCCGACAAGACCCTGGCCGCGGCGGGAGCCCGAACCTTTGACTGCCTCTTCCTGCCCGGCGGACCGGGAGTCGCCCGAATGCGTTCAGACCTCCGCGTCGCGGGGACCGTCAGGCGTCATGTTGCCGCCGACAGCTGGATAGCGGCGATCTGCGCCGCGCCGACCGTGCTTGCGGATGCAGGCCTCCTCGAGGGACGCCGCTACACGGCTCATTTTTCCGTGGCCAAGGAACTGCCCGCCATCCTGGCGGACCAGCGAATCGTCGAGGACGGTCGGGTCCTGACCTCGCGGGGGGCGGGCACGGCATTCGATTTTGGTCTGCTGCTTGTTCAGAAGCTGACCTCCGAAGCGAAATCCCAGGAGATCGCTTCAAGCGTCTGCGCATGAATCGGAGGGATCCGAGTTTCCCTGACCCAAGGAACTCGGAAGCACCGGCGATGCCTCGTAATTCCCGGCCATCGCTAAACGAAGATCGTGCCGGCCTCCCCTTCGCAGTCGAGTTGCTCCGGCTCGGTTGCTGGCCCGAACGCTCGAAAGTATTACATGCCCCTGTCGATCAACGGGATTGCGTCTTAGCGACACTCGGGCCATATACGTCCGGCTGGGGTAAAACCCCCAGCCCTCCCTGACGGGACAATTTCCAAGGCACCCAAAGAGTCGCTGCCGAACGGAAGTGACGGGACGAAGTGTTGGCACCTCGCAGGAATGATTCCCGCCGCCCCTCAATTAACCGCAACGGATTGCCCCAACTCATGAACCGCAAACTCCGCCTTCGCGTGAAAAACAGCGGACTGATCCGCCTGCAGGAGCACAAGGATCTTCCGGATGGAAACCTGTTCATCGCTGAGGTGGGCAGGCAGGTTCCTTTTCCAATTCGGCGCGTCTACTTCATCAACACGCTCGCCAACCCGAAGGCAGTGCGGGGCCGGCACGCACATCGCCGCCTGAAGCAGGTGCTGTTCTGCGTCAGCGGGTCATTCACGCTGCATCTCGACGACGGCAGGACCACCCAACGCCTGCGCCTGGATGACCCCGGATTCGGCGTCCTCCTCGGCCCGGGCCTGTGGCACACCATGTCGGCATTCACGTACGACTGCGTGATACTCGTGCTCGCAAGCGCAAGATTCGACGAGCGGGACTACCTGAGGGACTACGATGCGTTCCTGAGTTTCATCGGTAAGCGAAAAGCTTCCCGCCAGGCGCGGCCTTCCCGCTGAGTTCGCTGGGAAAGCCCGCGGTCCCCGCATAACCCAGGCCGGGCCGACGTCTCCAACCCGCAATCTTCACCCATCCCCCAAAGCAATGTGCGGCATTTCAGGCTTCATGACGCTGCGCGAGACGCCCGCAACGGCCGTCGAGGCCGTCGAGCGCATGACTTCGGCAATGCGCCATCGCGGACCCGACGACCGCGGGCTGCACCAGGACGGCCCGGCGGCTCTCGGCATGACGCGCCTCGCCATCTTCGACCCGGAGAACGGGCACCAGCCGATGCTCAGTCCGGACGCCCGCTACGCCCTGGTCTACAACGGCGCGATCTACAATTTCCGGGAGCTCGCCGAGGAACTCCAGCAATCCGGATGGAGCTTTCGAACGCGCTGCGACACCGAGGTACTCCTCGCAGCCTATGCTCAGTGGGGGGCCCGGTGCCTGAACCGGCTGCGAGGCATGTTCGCGTTTGCCATCTGGGATCGGGTGCAGCGCGAACTCTTCCTCGCCCCGGGTCCGTTCGGGATCAAGCCGCTCTACTACTCATGGCGCGATGATGGCAGCCTGCTGTTCGCCTCGGAGCTGCGAGCCCTGCTCGCCTCGCGACAGGTCGCCGCCGAGATTGAGCCAAGGTCGGTCGCCGCCTACCTCGCCTATCTCTCGGTGCCCTCACCCGGTACGATCTTTCGACGCGTGCGCAGCCTGCGGCCAGGCCAGTGCGCTGTGTGGAAGGAGGGTCTTCTCACGATCCGAACGTACTGGAACTTCGGGCGGGACGCGGTGGGAGCGGAAGAACGTTGCGAGAACTACCAGCAATTCGTTTCCGAACTGCACGACCGCTTGCGGGACAGCACCCGGGCACACGCGATTGCCGATGTTCCCGTCGGTGCGTTCCTATCCGGAGGGCTCGACTCGAGCGCGATCGTCGCACTGATGGCGCCGCACGGGGAGGCCGAGTTTCCCAATCGAGGCCCATGAAGAGAACGTACGACTTCGCCGTGATCGGGGGCGGCAGCGCCGGTTTCAACGCCGCCCGGGTTGCCGCCGGGCTTGGCCGGAGCGTCGCCGTCATCGATGGATCCCGCGACCTTGGCGGCCTGTGCATCCTGCGCGGCTGCATGCCTTCAAAGACGCTTCTCTACATGGCGGAGGTCCTGCACTTCGCGAAGAAGGGCAGGAAGTTCGGACTCCGGATTCCACGGGCGGAGGCCGACATGGCAGCCATTCACGCGCGCAAGAATGCAATCATCGCCGATTTCGCGCGCTACCGGGTAAAGCAGCTCAAGTCCGGCAGGTTCGACCTGATCCGGGCAAAGGCTCGCTTCCTCGACGCGAACACCCTGGCCCTGTCCGATGGCCGGCGTCTCCGAGCGGGGAGTTTTCTCATTGCCACCGGTTCGCGCGTCTCGGTGCCGCCGGTGCCCGGCCTCGCGGAAACGCCGCACTGGTCGAGCGATGACGTGCTCGACCTGGATTTCATACCGAAGAGCGTGATCGTGCTCGGTGGCGGCATCGTGGCATGTGAGCTTTCGCAGTTTCTCAACCGGATCGGTTCCCGCGTCACCCTGGTGCAGCGGAGTCCCAACATCCTGAAGGACCACTCCTCGGAGGCGTCGACCGTCGTGCAGCGCGCATTTGTCGACGAGGGCATCGAGCTCTTCGCAGGCACGAAGGTCGAGCAGGTCGTCGCGCGCCGGGGCGGCGTCGAGGTGACCTTTTCCCACGACGGACGCCGGATCGTGCGCCGCGCCGCCCACCTGTTCAACGCGCTCGGCCGCGAACCAAACACCGCCGGGCTCGATCTTAGCCAAGCCGAAGTGCGCACCGCACCCGACGGCCAGGTGCGCATCAACAGGTGGCAACAGACAAACGTGCCGCACATCTACGCGGCCGGCGACTGCAGCGGCCCCGCGGAGATTGTGCATATCGCGATCCAGCAGGGCGAACTCGCGGCGCGCCATGCCGCCGGGGTGCGCGGACTCAAGGCAGTCGACTACGGCATGCTGCTGAACGTGGTGTTCACGGACCCGCAGCTCGCGACCATCGGCCGCCTGGAACGCGACCTCGCCGCAAGCCGCACGCCGTTCGTGGTGGCGACCTACCCATTCGACGACCATGGCAAGTCCATCCTGATGGATGCGAACTATGGCTACGTGAAGGTGATCGCCGAGCCCCGGCGCGGAAGAATTCTCGGCGCCGAGATTGTCGGAAAGGACGCGGGCGAACTGATCCACAGCTTTTCGGGTCCGCTGGCAATGCGCGCAACCGTCCATGACATGCTGCGCGCCCCCTGGTATCACCCGACCCTGGCCGAGATCGTCACCTACCCGCTCGAGGAGATCGCGGAGAAGGTCGGCCCCCGCTGACATGCAACGACGCGGCCGCACCCGGGGCATCGTCGGACGCCTCCTGGCATGGACCGGGCTGGAACTGCTGCCGGTGCGGATCAAGGGAGGCATCGCGGCCGGCGCGCGCTGGACCCTGTTCCCCTGGACCGGCTACTGGCGCGGTCGACACGAGCCCGACGTGCAGCAGGCGATCCTGGGACTCGGGGACCTGCGCGGGAAGAGCTGCTGGGATCTCGGCGCGCACTTCGGATACTACAGCGTGGGACTTGCAGGGCTTGTCGGCCCCTCCGGCAGCGTCGCCGCATTCGAGCCCGATGCGGCGAGCTTCGGCCGGCTTGAACGCCACCGCCGCATGAACGGGCTGGAGTGGCTCGCCGCGTTCAACGCCGCGGTATCCGATGTCGACGGAATCGCCGCCCTCATTACGGACGGTGAGACCGGCAGCGTTGCCGCGCACCTTGCCTACGACGGCGAGGTCCCGCCCGAGTCGAGTGCCATGAAGCCCGTACAGGCCGTACGCCTGGACACGCTGGTGGCCGGCGGCCGCATCCGTCCGCCGGACTTCGTGAAGGTCGATGTCGAGGGCCACGCCCATCGCGCACTTGAGGGCTGCCGGGCAACCCTGGCCGACAGGCGACCCATCATGATCGTGGCCTTCCACAGCGAGTCCGAGGTCGAGGGGGTGATCGGGCTGCTCAAGCCGCTCGGATACGGGTGGAACCGGATCGGAGGGGACGCCGCGATTTCCGACGAAACACCCGGGGCCGCCATGGTCGGCCACGACTACCTGTTCACGCCCGGACAGGAAGGCGCGCCAAGGTAGGCCGCGTTGTCGAGGGGTCGGAGATCTGCCGGACGACCTGACAGGCCATGTACCTGCCAAAGGGGACATCCACGGATTCCCTTGGCGTCCACCCCAATGGTCATTGGGATCAGTTCGTTCGCCGAGGCGCTGGCGCCACGGCGCATCTCACATGAGCCATCTCAACGGCAAAGTCCTCGTCACCGGCGGCGCCGGCTTCATCGGCAGCGCATTGGTGTGGGCGCTCAACGGCCGCGGCATCACGAACATCGTCGTGAGCGATTTCCTCGACGGAACGAAGCGCTGGAAGGACCAGGTGGTCGTGGCGCCGCATGCCGTCGAGAAGCGCGAGAACCTGCGCGGCCTGAAGTTCGCCGAATTCATCGAGGCCGACGTGCTCCGCGACCGCGTGCTCGCCGACCCTGCCTCGCTCGGCCGGTTCTCCGCGGTCTTTCACCTCGGTGCCTGCTCCTCGACGACCGAGTCGAACAAGGCGTTTCTCGATGACATCAACCTCGCCTACACGCAGGCGCTCGCCCGCTGGGCGCTCAGCCAGGGCACAAGATTCATCTACGCGTCGTCAGCGGCCACCTACGGCGACGGCTCCGCGGGCATGGACGACAATAATCCGGATCTTTCGCGTCTCCAGCCTCTGAACCTGTACGGGCTCTCGAAGCACGACTTTGACCGATGGGCGCAGGCGGAGGGCATCCTCGACCGCATCGTCGGCCTCAAGTACTTCAACGTCTTTGGCCCTAACGAGGACCACAAGGGCGACATGCGCTCGCTCGTGAACAAGGCCTTTCACCAGATCCGGACGACCGGCCGCCTCCAGCTTTTCCGCAGCCACCGACCCGACTACAAGGACGGCGAGCAGAAGCGGGACTTCCTCTACGTGAAGGACGCGATCGAGATGACCCTGCACTTTTCGGAAAAGGCGCCATCCGCAGGCGGTCTCTTCAACCTCGGCTCCGGCGAGGCCAACACCTGGATCACACTCGCGAACGCGATCTTCGCCGCCATGGACCGCCCGCCGGCGATCGACTTCATCGACATGCCGGAAGTACTTCGCGACAAGTACCAGTACTACACCAAGGCCGACATCACGCGGCTCCGCAGCTCAGGCTACGACCGGCCGATGACTCCATTGGCCGACGCCGTCGACGATTACGTCAGGAACTACCTCGCCCCCGGAAAGAAGCTCGGCGACCTGGCGTGAAGGTGCAGCAGTGCGCGACATCAATCGCGCACTGCGTCAAATCCCTGGCTCAGGTCATCAGCGCGGCGGCCGCATAGGCGCGGCAGCGGCCGATTTCGGTGAGCACATTGGAACCCGCCGGCGTGGAGTACTCGTACTCGATCGATGCCGGGAAGCTCCACCTTTCGTCGCGCATCGTCCGGAGGATCTCGACGATGTCGGTGTCGCCCGTGCCCCAGACGAGGTTCCCCGCCCCATTTTCCGGGGTCTGGCGGTCCTTGAGATGGATGCTGCCAACCCGATCCGGGTACTTTCTCAGCATGGGAAGCACACTCTCTCCGGTTCCGGCCACGAAATGGCCGGCATCTACGTTGATGGCGTTGTAGGTCGACTGCCCCAACGCGACGTCGAACGAGTCGAGTCTGGCCTGCGTGTGGGTGTGATAGGCAACCATCACGCGATGCTTCTGGCCGAAGGCGCCGAGCCTCTCGGTCACGGCGGGATCGGTCGGCAGCTCGAGGGTGACATGCGTCGCGCCGAGCACCTTCGCCATCTGGAATCGGTAGTCGAGTTCGGCATCTGACTGGCCTCCGCCGACATTCTTCAGACCGTAGATGTGGACTCCGGCCTCATCGTACATGCGGCGCAGGTCGGAAAGCCGGGCAAGTGCGGCTGCGTCCATCCAGCCCGGCATCGCAGCGCCCCCTCCTCCACCGCCACGACCGCCGCCACGACCAGCCGGTGGCCCGCCATTGGCCGCACTCACGGCCGCGACCTGGTCGGGGTTGAGCCTGTTGGCTGAACCCTGGATCGCCGCGAGCTGTTCACTTCGAGCGTCCGCCAAGGCACGCTCAATCCTGGCGACTTCCCCCGCAGCCGCCCGGATGGGCTCCGACCCTGCGGGATTGCGCAGGCTCGCCGCTGCAAGGTTGGTGCGCGCGGTCTGAAGGTCCTGAGTCAGCGGAGTCAGCGCGGCCGTCATGGCCCCGAATGCTTCGTTCTGGGCCGCCGTGGCGCCGGGCAGTGCACCGCCGGCACCCGCCCCCGAAATGTAGTCGTCCGCCGGACCGCCCATCATCTCGACTCCGCTGATTCCGAGGGCGACGCAGTACTTCAGAAGCTCCTCCGCCGAGCTCGGCAGCGCGCGGAATGAATAGGTGATCGTGCCGACGAGCACGCCATTGAACCTCGAGTTCGGGCGGCCGTATGCCTCGACCAGTGCCCTGGCATAATTGCTGGCCGCAATGGAGTTGGCTGTACCCGGAATCGGCGAGTTCGCCGCGCCGGCCTGACCGAACGCTGAACGACTGGCCAAAGCCACACCGGCAGTCGCGAGGGCGGCGGAACTGATAAACTGACGGCGGTTGACGCCGCTATTCGATGAGTCGGACATGTTATTGGGAGATGAGATTGATTGGATTATCGAGAGGCGCCGATTTCGCATCTATGCAAAATACGTCGTGAAAACCTCAGCGCTCCGCAGAGGGGCGCAGAAGGTCCTCTAGCATCGTAGCAGGGGTGATTCAGTCGTTTTGATTGCTGCGACCGAGGGGCGGATCCCCGGGCGCAAGGGGGGTGAGGAATTCGGCCGTGATGGTAGCACAGTCACAGCCTCCCAAATAGGATTCATGTGCCAAACTTTGGGATTTGCGGCAAGGCGGCCCCCTATGCTGAGCGGCAAACGATTCCACCCCGGTATCCGCCACGGACATCGAGACGCGGAGCCGGGAGCGGATTTTCTCGCGTTCGACCGCGTCAACGGCGAGAGGGTGGTGCCATGAAAGGCCGCAAGGCATCGAAAACCCTCAAGGGAAGGGGAAAGAGGACCGACGCGGATGAGCGCATCATCGCAGGCCTCGAGGTGAAGGGATTCTCCGCCCTCGGATTGATCGAGTTGTTCGACCGGGTCGAGAACGCCGGCTTCTGGATAAAGGACACCCAGGGCCGTTTCCTCTGGGTAAACACCGCCTTTCTCCTTCACAACGGAATGCACAAGCGCACCGAAGTCCTCGGGCTGACGGACTTCGACCTCTGCTCTCCTGCGCTGGCCGCCCAGTACGTGCAGGACGACAAGGAAGTGCTCAAGGGAACGCGTATCGCGTCGCGCATAGAGATGATCGGGCGATTCGACCACAGCATGACCTGGGTGGTCACTTCGAAGATCCCCATGGGCAACCGACGCGGGCGGATCATCGGCACCGCGGGTTTGAGCCACGCCTTTCCCCAGGGCATGAGCGCCGTGCCGGAGAATTCCCCTCTCGCCGCAGCCATGAGGTTCATCAGCGAAAAATTCCGCGAGCAGTTCGACGTGGACGAACTCGCCCGGCTCTGCGGCATGTCGCGCCGGGCGTTTCACAGGAAATTCCGCGAGGCCTATCGTGCGTCTCCCCACGAGTATGTCCGCAGCGTTCGCGTGCGCGCAAGCTGCCACGCGCTCGTATTCTCGAGGAAGGACCTCGCCTCCATCGCCGACGAGTTCGGGTTCTCCGACCAAAGCCACTTCACACGCGAGTTCCGCCGGCTGATGGGCGAGACCCCGGGCGCATACCGCCTGCACCACCGGAAATGACGCGCCTGGCTCTCCGTTGAAGAGCGGCGCGTCGTTCTCGTCACGGGGCCTCTGGCTCGGGGAATCAAGAGCTTGTCCGCGCAGTTCAAGACGCGGTGGCAGCGGTCATGGCATCCTGCACGGCACCCCAACCCAATGATGCCCTACGCCACTCCTTTCCGTGTCCGCACGGCACGGCCCGGTTTCCGGTTGCCGCTCGCCGTGCTCGCAATCGCCTGCGCCCTACCTCCACTGCCGGCCCAGACCGCGGCTCCGGACACTCCCGGCGCAGCCCCGGCCGCAAACCCGGCCGGCCGCGGAGGCGGCGCGGGACGCGGCGGTGCGCTGGGCCCCGTCGAGCCCCAGGCGCCGGAAGAGGGCATGGATGCCTTCCCGGTGCCGCCCGAGGGCTACAACGTCGCACGCGAGGATATTCCGCACGGCGAACTCAGTGTCGTCGAATACGACTCCCGCACGCTGGGAACGCGCAGGCTGCTGCGCGTCTACCTGCCTCCCGGATACTCCGCGGAGCGCCGGTATCCGGTGCTCTACATGCACCACGGTCTGGGCAACACCAGCACCGAGTGGACGCAGCGGGCGCGCGCGCCGATCATCGCCGACAACCTCCTCGCCGAGGGGAAAATATTGCCGATGATCATCGTCTTCCCGAGCGGCAACGCCACCGCGACGGTGGATGACCAGAAGCAGGGAGACCGCACGCAGGAATCCTACGGCGCCGCCTACGAGAACGACCTGCTGAACGAAATCATTCCGTTCGTCGAATCCCGGTACTCCGTGATCACCGACCGCGACCACCGTGCGATCGGAGGCATGTCGATGGGCGGGGGCCAGACCTTGAACATCGGGCTGTCCCACCTGAACCTGTTCGGCTGGGTCGCAGCCGTGGCCGCAGCGCCCAACACCCGGCCGCCTG
The DNA here is from genome assembly GCA_038144975.1 of Candidatus Salsuginivita brisbanensis. Classification (GTDB taxonomy): domain Bacteria; phylum Verrucomicrobiota; class Verrucomicrobiia; order Opitutales; family Opitutaceae; genus Salsuginivita; species Salsuginivita brisbanensis. Next base: position 89,291 of record JAYQOU010000003.1, read on the forward strand.
CCGAGCTTGTCCCCGACCCCGCACCCCTCAGAAACCTGAATCTCCTCTGGCTCGGCGTGGGCAACAGGGATCCCCTGATGCGCGTGAGCATGGGGGTCCACACGCACCTCCGGGAGACCGGCGTCCCCCACCTCTGGCGCCTCGACGGCAGCGGTCACGACACCGCCGTCATGAGCAGCAATTTTTATCACTTCGTCCAGCGGCTGTTCCGGGAATAGGCACCCGATGACCCGGGAGCGTCCGCGGAACCCAAGGCAAAGCGAAAGGAATCCCATGAACACCTGCTCTCTTCCGCGTGTGCGTCCGTGGCTGGCGATCGCCCTGCTGGCGTTCGCTCCAATCCTGGCAAGCGCACAGGCGCCCGCCGCAGGCGGTCTGCGCGCCGGTGCGGCAAAGGTCGATATCTCACCCGATCCGGCGACTTTCGCCATCGCCACGGACACGATTCGCGACCCCTTGTACGTGCGCGCCATCTACGTCGAGAACGGGCAGGCCAGCGCCGTTATCGTCTCGGTCGACGTCGGCGGGCTAAGCGACGAGATCGTGAATGCCGCGATCGCCGAATCGTCGGCAGCCACCGGCTGTCCTCCCGCAAACTACCTAATCTCCGCAACCCACACCCACAGCAGCGGGGGCACGCAGGCGGAACGAACCGCGGCCGCAATCGTGTCGGCGGTGAATGAGGCCAAGTCTCGCCTCGCCCCGGCCCGGATCGGCTACGGAACGGCTCAGCTCGACCTGAACGTCAACCGCGACCTCTACAACGCCCAGCAGGAATGGCGCCAGGGGCCAAACCCGCAAGGCGTGTCCGACAAGACGCTCGCCGTCGTCGGGTTCGTGGGAGCCGACGGTGTACCGATCGCGGTTTACATGAATTACGGCATGCACCCGATCAACTTCTACCAGAGCGGCGTGGTCAGCGCAGACTTCCCGGGAGAGGCGTCGCGCAACGTCGAGGAGCTGTTCGAGGGCCGCACCGTGGCCCTTTTCAGCCAGGCGGCGTCCGGCGACCAGAATCCCCGTCTGGGCTATTCACCACCCTATTCGACGGGAGCCGTCAGGAGGGGACAGCCCGCGCCTCTCATAACGGTCGCTCCGCCAATCGGCGGCAACGGGGGAACAGGCGCGGGCGCCTTGGCACCGACCGGTGCGGCTCGCGGCGCACAGCCTGCCGCCGGGCGGGGATTCAATCCGGCGACTGCGGCGGCAGAGAGGACGGAGATCCCGGCCAATCTCCAGGAGGACTATCAGAAGGTGCTCGGGCGGGTCGGCGACTATGCGACCATGCTGGGCCAGATGATCGGCACGACTGCCGTGCGCGTGATGCGCGAGGACATGGAATGGGCGGACGACGCCCCGATCTGGGGAGGTTTCGAGCGGTTCAGCGTGCCCGGCCGGATTCGGAACGATGCCGCCGACCCGGCGCGGGAGAATGTCTTCCCCGGTTACAGCGACGGTCCGGACGTGAATATCCGCGTGGGGCTCCTCCGCATCGGCGAGGTCCACTTCGTGAGCGTCAACGCGGAGATCTACACCGATATCGGCCTCGCGGTGAAGAGCGCCTCGCCCGCGAGCAAGACCCTCGTGGTGTCCCTGGCGAACGGAAGGGCGAATTCCGGTTACATCTACTCGGACAACGCCTACCACCACCTCACCTTCCAGGTCATCGGTTCGCGTGTTCAACCCGGCTTCGCGGAAGCCGGCATCGTTTCGCACGCGGCGGACCTCGTCAGGCGCTCCACTCGGCCGTAGTCCTGGCCGAGCCACCGCTTTCCCGCCGCCCCTGCATTCTCACCTCATCGATCACCCCATAATGAAAACCACCACCGCAGTCCTTCTCGGCATGCTGGCCCTCCTGCCGGCAAGCGCTTTTTGCCAGGGTCAGGCCGGCCAGAATCAGTTGAACCTTCCCGCATCCAATCGGGAGTTCGCGCCGATCCCGCAGGGATACGACGCGGTTCGTCCGAACACCGCCCGCGGCACGATCGAGTACGTCGAGTACCAATCGGAAACCAACGGCATCAAGCGACGCATGGCGGTTTACACCCCGCCGGGATACTCGTCCGCAACCAGGTACCCGGTGACCTACCTGCTGCATGGACGCGGCGATGACGAGACGGGCTGGGACATCAAAGGTTCCGCAGGCGCGATCCTCGACAACCTCATCGCCGACGGACTGGTCGTGCCGTCCGTCGTGGTGATGCCGAATGGCCAGGCCTCCCGTCGATTCCTTGTACCTTCGCAGCAGGCCGCATTGACGAATCCGGCGATCGAGGCCGCCGTCAGCGCAGTGACAAACGCCCGGGCCGCGCTGCTTCGGGCAGCCTTCGATCCCGCGGCAAGCCCGGACTCCCGGGCCGCCCTGGCCGCGGCGCTTGCCACGGCCGAACGGACCGCCTCCCTGGCGCGAGCGGATGCATTCGCGGCCCTGCAGCAATCCGACAACCGGCTGACCCCGGAGCAGGTCGCGGGGCTGCGCGGCGCTCCCGCGGGCGCCGACGATGCCTGGGGTTCAAACTTCGAGCAGGACCTTATCCAGGACATCATTCCGTTCATCGAGTCGCGCTATTCCGTGCGGACGGACCGCCTCAGCCGCGCCCTTCTCGGTCTCTCGATGGGCGGAGGCCAGACCCTAAACTTCGGCCTCTCGCACCAGGATCTCTTCGCCTACGTCGCCGCCTTCTCGCCGGCACCGAATGCCCGGCGCATCACCGATCTCATCACGTCGCCGGCAACGACCAACCAGGAACTCAAGCTCCTCTGGATCTCCTGTGGCGACGTCGACACGCTCGTCGGGAACGTCAGCAGGACCGCCCTCGCCGACCTCGACGAGCTCGGGGTGAATTACCTCTGGAGGCGGGGTTCCGGCGGCCACTCCTGGAACCTCTGGAAGGACGACCTCCACACAGTCTCGCAGATGCTGTTCCGCTGAAGGCCTGCGGCCAGCCCCGTCCCGCAGACGCGGGACGAGCCGGAGGGAACGCGTTGCGGCCTTGCTGTAAGCCCAGCTGAAACAGATAAACCAGGCCCCGATACGAATAAACCCCGAGTCACCGATCCGGAATGCCACTGCTGACGCTATTCTCCTTCGTCGCGTTTACGGCGCTGGTCGGCGGCATCACCTGGTGGATCACCCGCCGGGACGACCACAGGAGCAGCACCGGCTACTTCCTCGGCGGACGAAGCCTCACGTTTCCGCTCATCGCCGGGTCTATGCTGCTCACCAATCTCTCGACGGAGCAGATGGTGGGTCTGAATGGCGCCGCATTCAGGGACGGGCTGAGCGTCATGGTCTGGGAGGTCGTCGCCGTCGTCGCTCTGGTCTGCATGGCCCTGTTCTTCCTACCCCGGTTCCTGCGCGGCGGCATCACGACCGTGCCGCAGTTCCTCGAACAGCGGTTCGACCGCGGCACGCAGGTCATCACCAACCTGATATTCCTCGTCGCCTACAGCTTCCTGCTGCTGCCGATCATCCTCTACACGGGGGCAACGGGGCTGAGAGCGATCCTCGACCTGCCCGCGCTCACGGGCATCCAGTCGCAGACTGGCATCCTGTGGCTCACCGTTTGGCTCGTCGGAATTCTCGGGTCCATCTACGCGATATTCGGCGGCATGCGGACGATCGCCGTGTCCGACACGCTCAACGGCATCGGCCTGCTTGTCGGGGGAATCCTGATCACCTGGTTCGGCCTTCAGGCGGTTAGCGGAAACACCGGGATTGCCGCTGGCTGGTCGATGCTGAAGGAAGCCACCCCGGAGAAGTTCAACTCGATAGGGGGTCCGGACCAATCGGTACCGTTCAGCACCATCTTCACCGGCGTGCTGCTGCTGCATCTCTTTTACTGGTGCACGAACCAGCAGATCATCCAGCGGACACTGGCGGCAAGGAGCCTGGCCGAGGGCCAGAAGGGAGTGCTACTCACTGGCGCGCTCAAGCTGCTTGGCCCGCTCTACCTCGTCCTGCCCGGGTTGATCGCGTATCACCTGCTCGCCGGCCGGGGCGTGCTCCCAGATCACGCCTATGGCGAACTGGTGCGCCTGGTACTGCCCCCGCCCCTCGCCGGATTCTTCGCGGCGGTGATGGTCGGTGCGATACTCAGCTCGTTCAATTCCGCCCTGAACAGCACGACCACCCTCTTCAGCGTCGGATTGTACAAGGGAATCCTGAACCGGGATGCCACCGATGCCCAGGTCGTGAAGGCGAGCAAGGTGTTCGGCTGGGCGGTCGCGCTGGTGTCGATGTCCCTCGCGCCGCTCTTTGCCGGCCAGGAGAGCATCTTTGCCTATCTGCAACAGATGAACGGCATGTACTTCATCCCGATATTCTCAGTGGTGCTCGTCGGCATGCTCTTCCGCCGGGTACCCCCTGTGGCGGCGAAGGTGGCACTGATCGCGGGATTCGTCCTGATCGGCGCTGGGTACTTCGTGCCGTCGGTCAGCGAACGGATCGCGGCGATTCACGAGTACCACTTCCTCGGCTCCGTGTTCGTGCTCCTGGTCGCGGTGATGCTGGTGATCGGCCGGATCCGGCCATTGCCCACGGCCTGGACCGCAGCCGATGCCGGCGCGGTCGACCTCACTCCCTGGCGGAAGGCAAGGATCGTCGGCGTCGCGCTGATTGTCCTCGTGTTCGCCTTCTACGCGCTCTTCGCCGACTTCTCCGTGCTCGGCACCTGAGCGACGCGACCGAGCCGAAGCGCCTGCGGGAGTTCCCCTTCTCGAAAACGGACCTCAGCTGGAGCTAGGTAGCGCTTGTCGGGCGCAGAAGCACACCGGGCACTTGGCATTTTTCCAGGTGTCCGTACGGTAGCTGCTCATGCGCCCCTATACGTTGCTCCAACGCGCGGCCCTGGTCCTTGTCCTTTCGTCCTGCCCGTCCTTCGCCGCGTTCCAGCGCATACATGCGCCCGATCCGCGGGACCCGATGGCGGTCGAGGTCTTCCGCCTGGACAACGGGCTGACCGTCTACCTCTCCGAGAACCATGAGACGCCGCGCTTTTCCGCGCGCATCGCCGTGCGCGCCGGCAGCAAGCACGATCCCGCGGAGTCGACCGGCCTTGCCCACTATCTCGAGCACCTCTTGTTCAAGGGCACCACCCAGCTGGGAACCATCGACTTCGAGGCCGAGCGCCCCCACCTCGAGCGCATTGCCGCTCTCTACGAACAGCATTTCCGCGAGACAGATCCGGAACGTCGCGCTGCGATCTACGAGGAGATCAACAGGGAGAACCAATTGGCAGCCCAGTACGCCGTCCCCAACGAGGTGGACCGGCTCTACAACGCCATGGGCGCCGAGGGCTTCAACGCCTACACTTGGCACGAGCAGACGGTCTATCAGGTGAACCTGCCCATCAATCGGCTGAGCCAGTGGGCGGTCATCGAGGCCGAGCGCTTCCGCCAGCCGATCTTCCGCCTGTTCCAGCCGGAACTCGAGGTCGTGTACGAGGAGAAGAACCGCTCCCTCGACAACCGCGACCGCCTCATCGGCGAGGCCGTGGATCGCCTGCTCTTCAAGCGGCATCCCTACGGACAACAGACGACCATCGGCGAGGTCGAGCACCTCAAGAATCCTTCTCTGGTAAACGTCCAGGCCTATTACGACCGCAACTACGTGCCCGGAAACATGGCCATCGCGATCTCGGGCGCGATCGATATCGACGAGACGATCCGGCTGATAGACGAGCACTTCTCCGCCTGGCCGGCCCGCCCCGTGCCGGAGCAGCCCTCGTGGTCCGAGGACCCGCTGCGCGGCGCCGAGCGCGTCACTGTGCGCTATCCCGGCGAAGAATACGTGCTGCTCGGGTTCCGGCTGCCGGGACGCAACCATCCCGATGCCGACGCGCTCAAGTTCGTCGACATGATCCTCGACAACTCAGTGGCCGGGCTGATCAACCTCAACCTCGGCCAGCGCCAGCTCGTGCGCGGCGCGGGGTCCTGGCCGGAGTTCCTCAACGACTTCGGCGGCCAGTTCCTCTGGGGCACGCCCAAGGAGGGCCAGACGCTCGCGGAGGTCGAGGCCCTCCTCCTCGAGCAGGTCGAGCACCTGAAGCGCGGCGAGTTCCCGGACTGGCTGGTGCCGGCGATCCTCACCGACTTCGGCAAAATGCGGAAATCCGCGTTCGAGTCCGACGACCAGCGTGCCGAGCTCATGGTCAACGCCTTCATCGGCTCCCAGGAGTGGGACTACGTCTCCGGCGAACTCGACCGGCTCGCACGCCTCACCAAGGCCGATATCGTCCGCGCCGCCAATCGCTACCTCGGCACCGACTACGTGGCCGGCAACCGCATCGACGAAAAGCAGGACATCCCGCAGATCGAGAAACCCGGGATCGACCCGATCGAGATCGACCCCACCCGCGAATCGGCATTCGCCCGCCGCGTCGAGTCCATGCCGGTGGCGCCGATCGAGCCCGAGTGGATCGAGCCGGGACGCGACTACCGCCGCCTGCCCGCTGGCGATGGCGTCACGTTCACCTACGTTCCCAATCCCGTGAACGACCTGTTCAGCCTCGGCATCACGATCGACATCGGGTCACGGCACGACATGCGACTCCCTATCGCGGCCGAACTGCTCGACAAGGCGGGCACGCCGCGGCTCGACGCCACGGCACTCAAGGAGGAGTGGTACCGGCTGGGCGCCGATTTCGGAATCACGGTTGGCGAGAACGAAACGCGCATCACGCTCAGCGGTCCCGACTCCAACCTGGGCCCCGCCTGGAACCTGATGTTCGAGCTGCTGACCGCACCGCAGGTGGACGCGGAAACCCTCGAGGAGCTCAAGGCGATCCTTCTCGCCCAGCGCGCCGACGCAAAAAAGGACTTCCGGACCGTCATCCAGGCGCTTCGCCAGTATAACCGCTACGGCACCAATTCCTTGTACCTTAGGGCGCTGACCGACGTCCAGTTACAGGCGCTGACCGTCACGGAGCTTCAGGGACTGGTCCGTGGCCTGACGCAATACCACCGTTCGGTCGATTACTCAGGAACCGTACCTGAGGCAGACGTACGAGCCGTGATCACCCGCGTGCCGGAGTCGTCCACTCCCCGCGTCGCACCCCCACCCTATCGTCAGTTCGCGATCACCGCCCCGCAGCGCGACCGGGTGCTGGTGTTCGACCAGGCCCAGGCGCAGGCCCAGGTGTACATCGAGTACGGCGATGGTCTCTTCGACGAGTCCGCGACGCCGCTCGTGAATCTATTCAACGATTACTTCTGGGGCAGCATGTCGGGCATCGTCTTCCAGGAACTCCGTGAAGCGCGCGCCCTTGCCTACGACGCGGCGGGGATCTATTCGGCTGGCGCCAGACGGAATGAACAGAATCTCGTGATCGGCTACATCGGCAGCCAGGCCGACAAAACCACCGAGGCCCTCTCCGCCTTTCTCGGACTGTTCAACGACATGCCAGCCTCGGGCGACCGGTTCGAGGCCACGCGCGAATCGATCCTGTCGCGCTATCGCACGGGGAAGCTGACCTTTCGCGAGATCGCCGGCGCCGTGCGCGGCTGGGAAAGGCTTGAGGTTCCGATCGACCCTCGCCCCGCTCGGTTTGCCCGCCTGCAGGAGACCGACCTCGACGACGTCGTCACATTCCACCGCGAACATGCCCGTGGCCGCCCGCGGCTAATCTCCGTGTTAGGGGACGTGGCGCGGTTCGACCTGGAATCGCTCCGTGCCACCGCGGACGTCGAAGTCATGGAACTGAATCAGCTGTTCTCCTACTGAAGCGACGAACCGGGGCCATTGCACCCGATCAGGATTGTTTTGAACAGAAGGACGCCAAGATCGAACCGGATTCAGTCGCATGTCGCCGCGCAGAGCCGGGTACCGAAACCCAACCAAGGCATCCCTTACCGGTTCGGTCTTAGCGCCCTTAGCGAGCTTCTGTTCAAATCAGCTCTGTTCCCAGAACTCCCGAACCATTTCACAAAAGCTCGCAAAGGTTGGGAGACAGGGCTCGCCGGGAGCCGGCTTGGAGAATCCTTCTTCACCTTCGCGTCCTTCTGTAAAATCCGACCGGCTACCGTTCTCAGTTTGAGCTTGGAACCCCACCCCTCAGTGCGGCTTCGTGGTCGGGCATGAGCATCGACCGCGACGCCTTCCGAAACGTCATAGGGCACTTCGCCAGTGGGGTGACCGTGATCACCTCCCGCAGTACCACGACCGACGTCGGCCTCACCGCCAGCGCCGTGAGCTCCCTCTCGCTCGACCCGCCCATGCTGCTCGTCTGCATCAACCGCGCAGCCGCCACCTGCACGGTCGTCGCCGAGACACGGCGATTCGTCGTGAACATCCTCCGCGAGGATCAGGCTGGTCTAGCCATGCAGTTCGCAAAACCCGGCGCGCCGGACAAGTTTGCCGGCATCAATCTGGCGCGCTCTGCCGATGGACTCCCGCTGCTACCCGGCGCGCTCGCCCACATCGAGTGCCGTGTCGTCAACGCGATCGATGGCGGAAGCCACACGGTGTTCCTCGCCGAGGTCGAGAGCGCGTCGTCCCACGACGGCGCCCCGCTGCTCTATTTCCGCGGCAAGATGGGAAAGTTCAGCGCCGGCTGATGATCAGCCGGCGCCGCGGGAGCGTCGCCCTCCATTGTAGCGGAAGCCGCGAAGGCTTTCGGACGCCTCCTACGAAATGACGCTGCGCGTCATTTCGCGATGTACCAGTCCATGCCGTCGGGGTTGATCAGGTCGGGGATCTCCTTGATCACCTCGAAGGTGTTGGTGTCGATGATCGAGAGCTTGTTGCCGCGGCTCACGGCGTAATAGGCGTGGGGGCGGTCGGGGGCCATGAAGATGCCTTCGCCGCCGGCGCCGATTTCGATTTCCTTGACCACGGTCCGGGTGGCGACGTCCCAGACTAGCAGCGTCGTGTCGTTGAGCTGGTTCATGAGCACGTGGCGCCCGTCCTGAGTGAACTTGATGCGGTTATTCAGGGTGCCCTCGTAGGGAACCGTGGCGATGACCTGCTTCGACGGGACGTCGATCACGGTGATCGTGCGGGCGTTCATGTTTATCGCCCAGAACTGCGTTCCATCGGGCGACAGGGCCATGCCCTCCATCCGGGTGTCGCCCGGAAATGTCGAGTAGGACCAGCCGCCACGGCCTCCGCCGCGACCACCGCGCCCGCCGCGACCCGCCGCCGCAGGATCCTGCGGCTGGGGATTCTGGGCCGCGATGATCGCCTGGTTCTCGAGTATTGCGATTATCTGCCCATTGCTGCTTGCGGTGAAGATACGTGCCTGGTCGGGAGTCACGACCATCAGGTGTGAGCCTCCGGGGAGTCCGAGCACCTGGTCGACCTCGCGTGTCGCGGTGTTCCAGCGGGTGATGAGCCGGGTCTGCTCGTGACCGACATAGAGACGGTCGCCCGCATAGGTCAGCCCGTGGAAATTGCCGTAGATGTCGTGGTTGATCGGCTCAACCCGGCGCTGTTCCCGCACGTCCGCCACCGTGATTCCCGGGAGATTGGTGCCCATGTAGGCATAGCGACCGTCCGTCGCGAGCTCGTGGAAATTCCCGCCAACCGGGATGCGCGCGACGATCTCCAGCGTGTCCGGGTCTATGATCGCAAGCCGGCCGCCGCTCTTTTCGCCGACGAGAAGGGCCACGCTCGGGGTCGGGCCGAAGCTGACCACGGGAGAGTCCGGATCGACGGCTTGGGCACCTCCGCCGATGCCGCCGCCGCCACGGCCGCCGCGGCCACCGGCCTGGGGGTCAGGAGGAGTCGCAGGCTGGGCAATCAGTGAGGCACCGAGAATCAGGAACGCGAGGAAGGACAGGGACTTCATGGGATCAGGGGTTTGGAGTGCTGCCGAACCTCGATGTGCTGGCCCGGCAACTACGTGTAGGGTGCGCGAAATCCTGCACCTGGCATTGTCGGCGGCGAGCCAAAAGGCTCGTTATGGAGCGGGCCTCCTAGTCCCGGACCTGTCCGGGGCCGCCTCACTCGAACGGCTGCAGCTCGGCAGCCGTCCAGGCGTCGGCACGGGCACCGACATCAGCGCGCACCGCGGCCACCTGCTCCGGCGAGACCGGGTCTGAAGCATTGCCCCAAGCCTGACGCACGTAGGTGAGGATCGCAGCGATGCGGTCATCGCTCAAGTTCGTGCCAGTCGAACCGAATGCCGGCATCGCTGCCGCACCCGGGAAGGTCGTGCCGTTCACCACCACAGGACCCTGCAGTCCGTTCAGGACAACCCGGATCAGGCGCTCGGGACTGCCCGACACCCAGTCCGAGTTCGCGAGCGGGGGGATCGCCCCAGGCAGGCCAAGTCCGGTCGGCAGATGGCACGTCGCACAATTCGCCGTGTAAAGTGTCCCACCGAGCACGGCCAGGTCCACAGGGCCCGCCTCGATCTCGCCCGTCACCGCATGAGCCCGTGCATCGTGAACGATCGGACTGAAGCTACCGGAATAGTGTCCGACGTAGGTGCCCGAAAAGAGGATCAACCCGCTGAACACGAAGAGCAGCAAGAGCGGGAGCATCCGGTAGTGACCGCGGTCATCCGCCTCGGCAGGCGGATTGTCGTGCAGGTGCACCAGCTCCTCGTCGGAGAGCGGACGGCCCGGATCGCGGGAATCGCTGGGCGTGCTCATCAGTGCGCCTCTCCTTCCTCGACCGCATTGTTGGCGACCTCGGGTGCATAGGCTGCAGGAGCCTTCAGGTTGAGCAGGTAGGCAACCAATGCCTCCGCACGCCGGCTCGGGATGATCTCGCGACCCGCAACCTGATCCACCGCGAGCGGATTCGCCTGCGCCGCGGGCGGCGCAGGCTCATAAAGGTAGGCGTAGGCCGGCATTCCCTCGCTGCCGGAATAGAGCATTTCATGCAGCTCGGCCTCGGATTCGATCCGGTCGCCGACAGTTGCGACATCGGGTCCATGGCGCAGCGACCCGAGCTGCACGGGATCCTGGAAGATATAGTCACGAGCCCAGCTCTGCCGCTCGCCCCAGCCGCGCTCATGGTCGGAACCAAAACCGGACCTGCGAACCTGCTGCGTGTGGCAGGAGGCGCAGCCGAGCTCAAGGTACACTGCCCGCCCTCGGGCGGCGAGGCCGCTCGGCGACTGCGGGAAGGTCGAGTCGAACGTCGCATCGTAATACGGCGCGAGTGTCCGTAGCTGCATGTCAGGCCCCAGCGCAAAGGATGCCCAGGAAACGGTCAGCACCCCGAGGAGCGCGATGAAGAAGAGGGGGCCGCTTTTCATGACGCCGTGACAGTGGTTGCGGTTGACTGACCAGCTGCGGAGAGCCGGCAGAGTCCGAGCAGAAGCCTGGCGAGGTGCACCGAGGCCACCATCGCGCCGAGCAGGAAGGTGAGCTCACCCGCACTGGCGAGGTAAAGCCAGGGACGTGTGGACGCGGCGATCGCGGCAAACGATGCGTCCGCATGGAGCAGCGCGCCGCCCTGGATCCAGCCGGCGATAAGCAGTCCTGCGACCGAAAGAGCCGTGCCGGTCAGCGCCAGGACATAGTGTCCGCGAATCTGGCGTGGCGATGGCCAGGCACGTCCCGTCAGTCGGGGCACGAGGTCATAGATCGCCCCTAAGACAAGCAGTCCAAATGCTCCCTGCACGAAGAGCTGCTGCAGTCCGGTCTGGAAATGCGTGAACTGCAGGCGTGCCGCGGCGCCCTCGAGGGACACCAGGGCATCAAGAACGCCACCCGCCAGGTATGCGACAATACCCGCACGGACGAAACGAAGCGGGTCGGTCGTTCCCGCTCGCAGCGCCGGAGACAGGTTCATCCAGACGAGCATGAAATGGAAGAGCAGCAGTACGGCAGCGGCGATGCCCGTGGCCGGGATCCATGCAGGAACCGGGCCGCCGACGAGATGGCGACCGCCGGTCCAGGAACCGACGACGATGAGCACCCAGAAGCCGAGTCCGGCGAATCCGTAGTGCGGCACCGGCTTGCCGGTGAGCCGCGGCAGGAGGTAATAGGCAGCCGCCAGCGCGATCGGCGCCAGCCAGAGTGAAAGCACATTCTGCGCATGCCATGCGCCGATGATCGCACGGCTCACACCGCTCACCGGATCCGCAAGCAGCATCACCTGCGACGCAGAATAGAACCATGGAAACAGGAACAGTGCGCCGATTGCGTACCACTGCGCGACATAGGTGCCGCTGGTGCGACGCCCGGTCCAGGCGAGGATAGCCGGCGTTGAGATCGCCGCGCCCGAAACCAGGAGCAGCGGATGGACGTATGCGGGCATCTGCAGGAAGCGGAGCATGGTCCCCTCGCCCCAGCCGATACAGAAGATGCCAATCGTGACCCCTGCATTCCAGAAGAGCGTGCCGCCGGTCATCAGCCCAAGCCCGCGCCAGTGCCCGCCCCCGAGCCTGGCGAGAATCCAGAGCGCCACCGCGTAGGCCGCATTCGCCGCCCAGCCGAATATCAGGGCGGTCTCGTACATCGCCTGCGTCCGGCCGTAGGTGAAGGCCGGGATCGTTTCCAGGAACGAGGGCGTGTGACGCTGGATGGCGTGAACCAGCCCGAGCGAGACGGCCACGACGAGCCAGGCCAGCGAGGAGGCAAGCAGGAGCGACAGGGGACCGCGAGCGGTCGTGTCGGTGTCGGCTGCTGCCATATGCGAGTCGCTGCTCATGGGCGCGGGCCCGCCTGGATGTCGCGGGCAGTCAGTTCCATCGCTCGGTCAACCGGGAGCCTCACCACTCCGCCGGCGCGGTCGATCCACGCGTAGGTCGAAACGGCCGTCCCCTCCCCTGCCTGCAGTTCGGCGAGATGCGCGGCGCGACCCTCCGGGGTCGCCTTCCAGAGCTGGTCCTCGGGGAGCTCCTCGCCGGCAATGTTGTACGGGCGGGGCGCCTGCTGGGGCTCGTAATAGTGATTCACCACGAGAAGGAAGAACCCGAGGCCGATGAACACGGCCGCGACCGAGAACCAGGAGACGGGGCGTGACGTTGTCTCACTCATGGTGCGTCAGGCATTCGACGATCCGGGGGTCCCGGATCGGGATCAGCTTCGTGGTCGGCAGGCTGCGCAGGTACGCCCAGATGCAGATGCCGCCGACGCCCACGACGGACGTGAGCACCCAGATCAGGTTCACTGAAAGCAGCGGCAGCGCGTCACCGTGCTCATCCTTCAGCGCCGGCAGGATGTTGTAGCAGAGGTCGAGCAGGATCACCGCCAGGATCCAGATCGCGATGCGGCGGATGATGACGTGCGTGACCTTGTATCGGTACGAGAGAAGGAAGAAGAACGGGATGAAGAAGTGGCCGAAGAGGATGCCGAATATGCCGATCCACTTCCACTGGTTCGCGGTCCCGTCGTGGTTGATCTCGCGCAGGTTGTACCAGAATGTCTCCTCGGGCACGTTCGCGTTCCAGATCAGGAAGTACTGCGAAAACGTCACGTACGCCCAGAACACCGTGAACGCGAGCATCAGCTGGCCGATGCTGTGGAAGTGGTTCGTGTTGAGGATACCCTTCAGGTCGCCGCGCGCATGCAGCCAGACGAGGATGATGACGCCGATCGAGAGCGCGCCGCGGACGCAATTCGCGAAGAACCAAACACCGTACATTGTCGAGAACCAGTGGTACTCGAGACTCTTGACCCAGTAGATCGCGGCGAACGTGAGCGAGAAGGCGACGAGCGGAATGCCCATGGCCGCAGTCACGCGGTTCTTCCGCGTCCAGCGCGCGTCGCCGTCGCTGTCCTGCGTGAACGAGGCCTTGCGGAGGCGGGCCGAGAGCCAGATCCAGACGACGAAGAACAGCACCGTCATCCCGGTGAACATGTTCAGGTTCAGGAATCCGGCCTTCTTCTGGTAGAGGATGTCCTCGCCCACGATTGTCCCGTGGAAATCGTGCTCCGGATTCATCCACGGCCAGATGAAGTCCCGGGGCCCGAGCCAGGACACGAGCAGCAGCGGCAGGAACAGCAGGCCGAGCCAGAGGAATGCCGACAGCCCGTGTTCGTACTGGCGACGCAGCACGACCGACCACGACGCGTCGAAAATGTGGTGGATCAGGATCAGCAGAAGCGCGCCAATGGCGATCGCCGTCCAGTAGCTGAGCCCGACGAGATAGGACAGCGCCACGCCATGGGCGTCGGACACGAACAGGCCGAGCGCCGTGAGCACGAGGCCGACGATACCGGCGATCAGCGCCTTGGACGCGAGCGTCGCCGACGTGGGAGCGGACGCTGCCGGGGCGGCAGCGGTCGCGGAGGGAACGCGGATGGAAGCAGCTTCCGAACTCATGGCAGTCCCAGCTCCCTTCTCGCATCGGCATCCGTGACGTCCGCGGGTGTGCCAAGCTGCGCGCGCTGGAGTACCTTCACGTAGGCGACCACCGCCCAGCGGTCCTCGACCGTGAGCTTGTCAGCATAAGGAAGCATCAGGCCGGCCTGGGATCCGTTGACGATGATGTCGTAGAGTTCGCCCTCCGCGAGGCCGCGCCGGCGCTCGTCGTGGTAGGTCGGCACGTTCATGCCATAGGCACGTGTCACGCCCTGGCCGTCACCGATGGCGCCGTGGCAGGGCAGGCAGTAGATCGCATAGCGCTCCTGGCCGCGTGCGAAGAATGCGTCGTCGATGGTCAGGGACGCGGGGAATCCCTGGACAAAGTTGCCTGCCGCGTCCCTGCCGGACGCAAGCGCTTCGTCCGCATGGAAGTCGCCGCGCGCCACGGTGTTTGCCGGGATCGGGCGATCCGCGCGGCCGTCGGCGAAGAAGGCGCTCTCGGACTGCGGCCTCAGCTTCGGCTGGTCGCGCATGCCGGGGAACGCCCACTCCGGGAACACCTCGATCGGCGGAGCGGTGAACGTCGAGCCACGGAAACCGAAGACCGAGACGATCAGGACCCCTACGAAGGCTGTGATGAGATAGGCGTACCGCATGGTCAGGCCTCCAGGTCGGCGATCTCGCGGCCGCCGGCCTGCTCGAGCAGGGCGCGGGTGCGCGTCGCGTTGAAGTTCGGGTCGCGGGCCTCGATCACGATGAAGAACAGGTCGTCCATTCCCCGGCGGATGTGCGGGTACTTCAGCACCGGGTGGTAGTGCATCGGCAGGCCGTTGACCACGAACATGCCAATGATCGTCGCGAACGCGGTGAAGAGGATCGTCAGCTCGTAGGAGACCGGGAAGGCGAACATCGGGCTGAAAAGCGGCTTGCCGCCGACCACCAGCGGATAGTCCCAGGCACCCGTCCACCAGATCATCGACATGCCGGTCACGAATCCCGTGATGCCGCCGGCCAGCGAGATGCGCGGAACGATCGAGCGGCGCAGGCCCATGGCCTTGTCGAGCCCGTGCACCGGCATCGGCGTGATGCAGTCCCAGTGACGGTAACCGGCGTCACGGACCTTTTCCGCGGCGTGATAGACCGCGGCTGCCGTGTCGAAGGTGGCGATGATGCCGTGTGCGGGGGCAGCCATCAGTGCTTGTCGTGGGTGCCGTGCCCGTGCGGGTCGGCCTGCGGGGTGACCGCCTTGAGCTCGGCCATCGGCATGACCGGCAGGAAGCGGATGAAGAGGAGGAAGAGCACCGAGAACACGCCGAAGGTGCCGAAGAAGGTGAAGATCTCGACCACGCTCGGGGAGTAGTAGCCCCAGCTCGAGGGCAGGAAGTCGCGGGCGAGCGAGGTGACGATGATCACGAAGCGCTCGAACCACATGCCGACGTTGACGAGGATCGAGAGCACCCACACCAGCGCCGTGTTCTCACGCACCTTGCGGAACCAGAAGAACTGCGGCGTGATCACGTTGCAGGAGATCATGATCCAGTACGCCCAGGCATAGTGGCCGAACGCGCGGTTGATGAAGGCGAAGCCCTCGTAGGGGTTCGCACCGTACCACGCGATGAAGAACTCCATGCCGTAGGCGTACCCGACGATGGTGCCGGTCGCCAACGTGATCTTGCACATGCAGTCGATGTGATACTGCGTGATCAGGTCCTGCAGGCCGTACACCGCGCGCAAAGGCAGCATGAGCGTGAGCACCATGCCGAAGCCGGAGAAGATCGCGCCCGCGACGAAGTACGGCGGGAAGATGGTCGTGTGCCAGCCGGGCAGCAGCGAGACGGCGAAGTCGAACGACACGATCGTGTGCACCGAGAGCACCAGCGGCGTCGAGATGCCGGCCAGGATCAGGTAGGCCATCTCGTAGTTGCTCCAGTGGCGGTTCGAGCCGCGCCAGCCCATCGCAAACAGGCCGTACAGGAAGGAACGAACCTTGTTGCCCGCCGCGTAGAACCGGTCGCGCAGGACCGCGAGGTCGGGGATCAGGCCGATGTACCAGAAGAGCACCGAGACCGTTCCGTACGTCGACACCGCGAACACGTCCCACTCCAGCGGCGACCGGAAGTTCTGCCAGATCCAGTTCGAGTTCGGGATCGGGAACAGGTACCAGGCGAACCAGATGCGGCCGACGTGGAAGACGGGGAAGATCGCGGCGCAGACGACGGCGAAGATCGTCATCGCCTCCGCGGCGCGGTTGATCGAGGTGCGCCATTTCTGCCGCAGCAGGCACAGGATGGCCGAGATCAGCGTTCCTGCGTGGCCGATGCCGATCCAGAAGACGAAGTTGACGATGTCCCAGGCCCAGTTGACCGGGTTCGCGTGACCCCAGACGCCGACGCCGGTCGATACGAGGTACGTCAGGCCGGCGACCGTGAAGCTCGCCACGAAGCAGGCGACGACGAAGCAGACCCACCACCAGGCCGGTGTCTTGCCCTCGATGATCCCGCAGATCTTGTCGGTGATCCACGAGAAGCTGCGATTGTTCTCAACCAGGATCGCGCGCGGCAGCTCGGCCGGCTTCACCTCATCGAGGATCGCCGGGCGCGACGTAAGGGCGGCTGATTCGGAGTGGCCCATCAGTGGTGCGCCTCCCCGCCTGCTGCCGCGCCCGCGGCGCCGGCCTCACCCTCGATCGCATGGACCGGGTGGTTCTTTGCGTCGTACTCCGTGCGGCTGTGCGGCAGCGCGGCGTAGTCGGGCATGGCCGGGTTCGGATTGCGAAGCTTGGCGAGGTACGTCGTGCGCGGCCGGATGTTCAGATAGCCGAGGACAGCGTAGTCATGCTCGCGGCGCTTCGCCTGGGAAACAGCGCTCTCCGGATCCAGGATGTTTCCGAAGACGATCGACTCGACCGGGCAGACCTCCTGGCAGGCGGTCTTGATCGTGCCGTCCGGCACGGAGACGTCGGCCGGGGTGCCGGCCTGCGAGGCGCGGACCTTCTGCTGGACCTTCGCCGTCTGGATGCGCTGCACGCAGTACGTGCACTTCTCCATGACGCCGCGCATGCGCACGGTGACGTCCGGGTTCTTCACCATCTTGACCAGCTCCGGCATGCCCTGCGGGCCGACCGGGCCGAGGTACAGGCTGTCGAGCTGGCGCTGGTTCCAGTCGAAGAAATTGAACCGGCGGACCTTGTACGGACAGTTGTTCGCGCAGTACCGCGTGCCGATGCAGCGGTTGTAGGCCATCGTGTTGAGGCCCTCCTCGTCGTGCACCGTGGCATTGACCGGGCAGACCGTCTCGCACGGGGCGAGCTCGCAGTGCTGGCAGGTCATCGGCTGGAGCGAAACCTGGGGATCCTCGGGCAGCTCGCGGTTGCCCTCGCCGCCGAACGCCCCGGCATCCGCCGTGCCCGTCGAGTAATAACGGTCGAGGCGGATCCAGTGCATCTCGCGTCCGCGCATCACCTGGTCGCGGCCGACGATCGGGATGTTGTTCTCAGCCTGGCATGCCACCACGCAGGCGTTGCAGCCCATGCAGGTGTTGAGGTCGATCGACATGCCCCACTGGTGCGTGCCGTCGAGCGCCGGCGTGTCGTATAGGGACTGTCCCCGCGGCATCCGGCCCAAGGCCGCACCGCCGTGGATACGGGCGAGATACTGCTCGTCCGTCTCTCCCTCAGGGCGTTCGCCCTCGGAACCGAGGACTGCCGGCGAATGGGATTCCATGCCGAATGTGTCGACAAACCCGAGTCCCGCGCCGCCCTCCTCCTGGACCTCCTGCAGGTTCGCCTCGCGGATGATGTCCCGGCCTTCCATCGACCAGTGCTCCTGCGTGTTTGCAAGCAGCTGACGTTCGCCGGTCAGGCGGATGCTCGCGCCGGTTGCGACATGCATCGCACCGGTGGTGCGCAGCGAATAGGCACTGAAGCCGGCGCCGCTGCCAACCGATCCCGTCACCGTGCGGCCATAGCCCAACGGAAGAATAATCGTGTAATTGGAAAGACCGGGCTGGATGTGGAGCGGACCACGGACCGTGCGGCCCCCGAGGGTCACCTCGCCGATCGGCGCATTCTCGCGACCCATGTGGAACTCCGCCTCTTCCTTGCGCGCGACCTGGATCGCCGAGCCGCCGGGCTCGATACCGAGTTCGCGCCCGAGCCGCGGGCTCACAAGGATCGCGTTGTCCCAGGAGATCTTCGTTATCGGATCCGGGCACTCCTGCAGCCAGCCGTTGTTCGCGAATCGGCCGTCGTCCACCTTGTGGTCGGCCATGAAGCGAACCTCCAGTGACGAGGCTGAAACAGCTGCCGGCGCCGCCGGTCCTCCCGCCACTGTAAGCGCGGGAGCGGTCGCGACCGGATAGGCTGAGCCGGCAAGCACGCCGTCGTGCAGGAACTGGCGCATCACGCGGTCAGCATCGCCGCCGGCGATGCCGGAAATCGTATCGCGAACGAGCGCGTACGGATCCGTGTCGGCAATACCGGCGAACCGGGCAATCACCTCGATCTGCGTGAGGCCTCCGAACAGCGGTTCGATCATCGGCTGGATCGGCACGATGGTGCCGTCAGCGGTGCGCGCATCGCCCCAGGACTCGAGGTAGTGGGCCGCCGCCAGCTGGATGCCCGCGAGCGACGCAGTCTCGTCGACATAACCGCTGAGCGAGATCACTTGGGCGACCGAGCGCTGCAGCGCAGGCCAGTCGAGGTCGGCCGGCGCGTTGTAGGCCGGGTTGCCACCGAGAATGGCCAGGGTGCGGATGGATCCGCCCTGAATTGCCGTCGCAAGCTGCGCGATCGTGGCAGCGGCCGAAACCGGCACTGTGACATAGTCGATCGTCGAGCCGACATTGCCGAGAGCGACATTGATGCCATGCACCCGTGCGTGTACCTCGGGGGGCAGATGAGAGCCGGCCACAACGAGGCCGGCGCCACGGTTCGCAATGAGGTCCTCGGCGCAGGCATCGATCCAGGCCTGATTGAGGTCGAGCGCCTGGGCGGCGGCCGGTGCCGGCGTGCCCGCAATGCGGGCCGCCAGGGCGGCGGCAAACGCCGCCTGGTGGCTGCTCGCGAGACGCAGCCGGTGATCGGCCATCGAGCCGGTAAGCGTCAGCGCACTCTCCGCTACGTAGAGGCGGCTCATCGGGTCCTCGCGGGAGGCAACGCGGCGCCCCTTCGCGAATTCGCGGGCAAAATAAAGGCTTCCCGACTCTGCGCTCAGGAAATCCGCATCCAGCGAGACAATCCTGCGGGCTGCGGCGAAACGGTAGATCGGCTTGAGGGTGGACTGCAGCACGCGTGGCGGCTCGTCGGCGATCGGCTCATACTCGGCCCAGACCGCCTGAGGGAAACGCTGCCGGAGCGCCGCAACGAGACGAGCGCGCGTGGGGGATGAGGATTCTTCCGCCAGGAAGGCGAGCCCCGCGCCACCCGTCGCGGCATGGTCGGTCGCGATGCTGTCAAGCAGCGCATTGACCGCAGCGCCATCGATCGCCGCGCCATCGCGCGTGTGTGTCGTCGCGCGCTCCGGATCGTAAAGGTCGAGCACCGAGGCCTGGGCAAGCAGCGAGCTGGCCGTGCCGTGCGGCGTGTAGGTCGGATTGCCCTCAAGCTTCGTCGGACGCCCCTGCTGTGTCTCGGCGAGCAGCGGGATGGCCGACTTGCGAAGCGGCATCGCAGTCGCAAAGTATCGCGGCACGCCGGGGATCACGCCCTCGACCGACTTTCCATAGGGAAGAATGTACTTTTCCGGGCGACGGCAGCCCGCCAGACCCACGCCGCCAAGCGCGAACGAGGCGGCCATGATCTTCATGAAGTGCCGGCGGTTGACCCCCTCCATCGAGGAGGCCCCCTCGGGGAACTCACGGGCCAGCTGTTCCTGGAAGCCGGGCGTGGCAGCGAGCTCGTCGAGGCTGCGCCAGTAGCGGCGGCCCGTGGAGCTGCCGGATTCAGGATGCTGGAATTGGCGCTTCATCGATGGCAGCCGAAGCAGCTCAGCGGCGGCTTGATGTTCCAGTCGTGGATGAACTGCTCGCCGGCGGCGACTCCCTCGCGGATCGCGATGGTCTCCGAACCCAGGTTGAACACATCGCCCGGCTCGCGCACCCGGGTTTCCGGGCTGCGATGGCAGTCGAGGCAGAACGACATGCTCAGCGGCTGCGTGTGGGTGACGACATCCATCTGGTCCACCCGGCCATGGCACTCGACGCAGCTGACGCCGCGATTCACGTGGGCCGAGTGGTTGAAGAAGGCAAAATCGGGCGTATGGTGGATCCAGACCCAGGGAACGGGATCCCCGGTCTCGTAGCTCTCACGCACCGGCTCGAGCAGCGGGCTCGTGGCCTTGATCTGCGTGTGGCAGTTCATGCAGGTCTGCGAGGACGGCACGTTCGAGTGTGCCGACTGCTCGACGCCGGAGTGGCAGTACCGGCAGTCCAGCGCCAGCTGGCCGGCATGCAGGGCGTGGCTGAAAGGCACCGGCTGCACCGGGGCGTAGCCGACCCGGGTGTACTTCGGGGTCATGTAGTACGTGACCCCTGCGGTCGCAACCCCACCCAGGACAAAGAGATAGATTACGATCTGGAGTGGCAGCCGGTTCGCTGATTTCGGGAAAAGATTCGACATGGTCCGAGGGGATTCCGGCGATGCTCGCTCAGGCGTCGCGGGCGACGCTGCGGGCGTCCTGCCTGAGGTTCAGCGAAAGCGCAGTGCGCGCATTCGACGTTTCGCTGGAAACCCCACCCTTGCCGGCGCGCCGGGCAAGTGCATTGCCGCCAAATAGCCCGGCTATTGCGGTAATGCTGAGCAGGCGAAGCAGGAACTGTTTGCGTGTGGACGCGTCGGTCACGTTCGAATCGGGAGGAGGGAGTCCGGCCGAAACAAGAATGGCCCCACACCCTTGTAAACGATAATTTCCCCTTAAGGAATGCCCCCCAGTGGGAATTAGAACCGGGCGCACCGAATCACGGTTCGGCTAATCGGGCCGGGGCGGTCCGTCAGACCTCGATTCCACCGGAAACAGTTCAGCCGAAGCCCCGTTGTCCAGCCGCGCAATCCGCGCAGGGCATCAGCCAAGCGATGCGGAGCGAATCGCCGCAGGGTGTGCTAGTTTGTTCAGCATCGGGACGCCGCCCCGCCCGGGGACGACGCAGCTTTTCGTGCGTTCGTTGATCCGGATCAATGCGGGCGGATCCCGATTCAGACAGGATCCACAGGCGCGGGCAGGCAGGGTCGCCGCGGCATGGTGCCGCACCCCCGGGAACCGCCCGCAACGAATGCGAATTCGATGACGACCAGCGCTACCACTGAAGTTCTCTCACGGATCTCATCCCAGCGGTCGAAGGCGTCTGCCGGGGTATTCCTTCACAAGAGCTGCACCCGAATCCGGAAAGCCGAAGAAGTAGGCCAATCGCGGAAGGGCGAATGGGCGGAAACACGGAACTGTGAGAGGATCGTTGGGGGTATTCAGTAGTCAGCACCGACCGCCACCCTCTCCCTTCAGCGTTTCCGCGCTTCCGCGGTCAATGAATCGGCCCGACCACTGACCCTCCGCAGTCAGTCGCGGTTCCGTGTCAGACGAACTCGCCGTCGCGCATCGGCCGCACCCGGTCGCACCGAGCCGCGATTTCCTGGTTGTGCGTCACCAGCACCACAGCCTGACCATTCTCCCGCGCGAGCCGTGTGAGCAGGTCAAACACGAGCGTTGAGTTCTTGACGTCGAGGTTTCCCGTCGGCTCGTCGGCAAGGATGAGCGAGGGCTCGTTCGCAAGCGCCCGGGCAATGGCCACCCGCTGCTGCTCGCCGCCCGAGAGCTGGGTTCCGAGGCGCCCCGTCTTGTCGCCGAGCCCGACCGATCCGAGCAGGTCGGTCGCCCGCTGCTCCATCTCGGATGGAGAAAGTTTCCCGAGCTTGCGCATGGGCATCATCACATTCTCGAGCGCGGTGAACTCGAGCATCAGGAAGTGAAACTGGAAGACGAAGCCGATGTGCGCGGCCCGGGCCGCCGTGCGCGCAAGGTCGTCTGAGTTCGACATCGCCTTTCCCGCGATCTCGATTGCGCCGCCGTCGGGCTGGTCGAGCAGTCCGAGAAGATAGAGCAAGGTGGACTTGCCGCAGCCCGACGGCCCGACGATCGCGTGCACCTCACCCGGAGCTGCCTCGAAGCTGACTCCCTTGAGGACGTGCACACGACCTTCATCCCGCCCAAGATAGCGGTGAAGGCCCGAACAGCGAACGGCGGGCGCAACGCTCATTGCGCCGTCCCCCGGATAATGTCGCCCGGTTCGAGCCGTGCCGCGCGGCGGGCCGGCAGCAGGCTCGCCGCCATCACCATCACCGTCGCCGTCAGGACCGCCGCGATGTAGTGCCACTGGGACCAGGTGACCTGGTAGGTTTCCGTCTTGAAGATGCCGTTGATTGGAAGCGGGATCCTCGAGATCGCGAACGTGCCGCCGGCTCCAACCGCCGCACCGAGCACCGCGCCGACAGCAAGCACGATGGCCGCCTGCCACAGGAAGATGCTCGTGATGTCCGCGCGCTCGTAGCCCATGGACCGGAGGATCGCGATGTCCTTGGTCTTCTCCATGACCATCATCGCGAGCGTGTTGAACATCGCGAGGCCGGCGATCAGCGTGAATACCGACACCGTGATCGCGGACGACATTGAGAGCGCGTTGAATGCCGAGAGCCAGGAGCTCTCACGTTCCTGCCAGGGAGTCACGCTGTGGCCGAGGATGTCCTGCAGCCGCTCCGAGAGTTCCGGCGCCGCATCGGGATCCGCGAGCGTGATCTGGATGAATGTCACGCCGGTCTGCTTGCGAAGCAGCGAGCGCGCCTCCGGCAGGTGCACGTAGACGCGCGTCTTGTCGATGTCCTCGACGCCCGTCTCGTAGATTCCGTGAATGACGAAGTTGCGCTGCTCACCGCGGAAGTTGAGCGTGATCGGCGAGCCCACGGTCAGCGCCAGCCTCTCGGCCATGCGCGTGCCGATGAGAGCACCGTTTCGCGTCGCCTGGAAGGCAGCCAGGCTGCCGTAGGCCACCTGCCGGCCGAGGTCGGATGATGCCAGGTGATTCTCGACATCGATCCCGTAAACCTGGCCGCTGTCGCTCTTGAACGGGTTCTGGATCTCGACCGATGCCCGCAGCACACCCGAGGCGCCTGTGACGCCCGGGGTGGACCGAAGCAGGTCGAGGATGCGCAGGGGTTCCTCGACACCCTCGACATAGCGCACGCCGTCGTCGCCGAGACCGAGCGTGAGGCTGCTCACGGTCGCCTGGATGCGATCCTCGACACGCAGGGCGCCGTCGGTTCCGAGGATGGTGGCAATGAAGAACTGCTTGAACCCGGTCGTGGCGGCCTGGGTCAGGATGAACAGCCCCACGCCCAGCACCGTGCACGAAAGGCTCATCAGCATCGCGTTGCGCCGCGCCGTTAGGAAGCGGCAGGCGATGCGAAGGTTCCGTGTCGCGTTCATGCGGTCGGATTAGCCGCGCGTCGCCGTTGTCCGGATGCCGGGCTCAGCGCCCGGCCTCCCCTGAAAGCACCTTCACCCGCTGGCCGTCACGGATTTGCCCGAGTCCCTCGACGACAACCAACTCGCCGATCTCAAGTCCCGACGTCACCTCCGCCTGCGCCAGGTTGGAGTAACCGAGGGACACCGTGCGGCGCTCGGCACGGCCGCCGCTGACGACAAAGATTTCGCCATGCAGCACCGCCCGGCGCGGCACCACGACCACATCGCGATGCTCACCGACTGTGATGTCGACCTCGCCGAAGAGTCCGTGCACGAGGAGCTCGGGGGGTACACCCGTCGTCGTGAGCCTGACCGTGTAGAGCTGGGTCTCGGGATCCGCGGTCGGCAGAATGCTCGCAACCGAGAGTTCATAGGGTGTGCTCGTGCCGGAGAATCGCACCACCGCCTTCTGGCCGACCCGTATCGCAGCAAAATTTTCCTGGCCGATCTTGGCCTCGATCTTGCGCTCTCGCGAAATCAGCGAAGCCAGGGGTGTCCGGGGATTTAGCAGGGCACCGGCGTACCTTTGCACGCCCGCGATCACGCCGTCGAAGTTCGCCCGTATTGTCGCATTCGCGAGGTCTCGCTCAAGCTGCGCTGCGCGAATCTCGAGCGTACTGATCTCCTTGTCCCGATTCGACGCTGCCAGCTCGATATCGTTCTCGAGGCGCCTGACTTCGGTCCGAGCACGCTGGACTTCCAGCTGCGCCACGTTAGCGCCGCGCGCGATCAGGGCAGCCAGATCGTCCTGCGCATTCTTGAGCGCGAGCCGTTCCGGCGCCGTCTCGCTCGCAGCCTGATCGCGTTGGTCCTTCAGTGCGTTGAGATTCAGGGCATTGAGGGCGATGTCATTCTGGATCGGGATAGGATCGATCTCGGCAAGCACATCGCCGGCGCGGACTTCCTTGCCTTCCTCCAAGTAGCTTCGCACAAGCCGACCGCCGACTTCGCTCTCGATCGGCTGGTCGATCTCCGCATAGACCTCGACCTTTCCGCTGACCACGCTGGTCACCGAACCGCGCGCCACGGACTCCACTCGCACCTCGGGCCGGAGGGCGGCCAGAAGCGCCGCTGCGCCGCCAGCGATCACCACGAGGGCGATCATGAGGTTCACGCCAAGCTTTCCGGAGTTACCGGCCACGATCTGAAGGGATGCTGTCCATTGCGGGGTCCGCCCCCACCAGGGACACGAACTCCGACCAGAGGTTCAGGTAGGCGCCACGTGCGGACAAGGCGATGGTCTCGGCATTGTTCACATTGGCACGAGCCCCGGCGACCGTCATCGCGGGCGTTGCAGGTACCGCATCGAGGTAGAGCTGCAGTTGCGAGCGCACGAGCCCGAGCCGCCGCTCGGTGATTTCGAGGTTTATCCGGGCGATCCGCATCTGGGCGCGCAGGTCCGTGACCCGATCCGTCGTGTTGTCGATGTAGTTCTGTAGCTGAAGTTGGCCCGACTCGATGGCAACTCGTGCCTGTTCCTTCGCTGCACGCGTGGCAAATCCGTCGAAGATCGACCAGCTGCCCGAGATGCTGATGTTGGAACTGGTGACCTCCGCCTGCGAGACCCTGGCATTCCCGCCGGTATCGACACCGACCGAGGTGTTGTTGGATATGCCAGTGCCTGCACCGATGCTGAACTTCGGTAGCAGCCTCCGATTTGCAATGAAGAGCTCAAGCTCGCTGCGCCGAATGATACTCTCGAGCTGGCGTGCCTGCGGGGTCTGCTCAATGCCGCCGCCGACAAACGACGAATAAAGAGCATCTGAGGAGGATGGCGCGGGGGGCACGGGTACGGTGTCCGGTATTGCCGCGTCCGGCAGGGAGGAAATCCCCGCAAGGCGCATGAACACGCGGCGTGCGGTGTCGAGGTAGTACTGGGTCTGCTCAACCGCGACCTCAGCCTCGAGGAGCTGAACCTGGGGTTCGTTGATCGCCCCAGGCGAGAGCTCGTTTGTCGCGATGCGTCGTTCGGTGTCCTCGAGATCCGCCCGACGCTGTTCCACGACGAAGCGTGCATTGCGCACGCCTGTCTTCCGGACAATGAGGTCGAGGTACTGGGCGCGAAGCGTCAGCAGGAGCGTGCGATAGGCCTCGTCATGCTGCTGCTCGGCAATTTGCGTGCCTATGCGCGCGATATTGATTCCCGCATTGATGGCGCCGAACTCGAATATCCGGATGCCAGAGCTCAGGCTGTAGTAGGCACCGCTGCTCGAACTTGTCGATGTGCCCCCGGCAGAGTCCACCGACGCCTCGCTGCCTCCATAGCTTCCGAAGGCACTGAGACTGGGCCAGCGCACCGAAAGCGCCGTCAGCTCATTCGCATCCGCCTGGGCGATCGCTATCCCCTGCTGCAGCATCTGGGGCGACTGCGCCATCGCAGACTGCAGTATGGGGCGTAGCCCGGGCAGCAGGTCCTCGGGAAGAGTGCCCACAACGGACGGCTGGGCGTCGATCCGGGCGGCGGCGATCAGCAGGAATACCGACCCAAGAACCGCCCCGAGGCTTCGGAAACGGAAGGGTGAACGGGAGTCAGGATCACAGGACAGAAACATGCGTCTTCGCGGGGTGAGAATCGCGACGAGCGGGCAGAATTAGAAAGGGGATTGCAACCTTCAAATCGGCAGCCGCCCGCCCTCCGATTCAGGTGGCCGTGGTCTTCTTCACGTCGTCCGTGTGCCGCACGTCCTTGCCCTTGATCAGGAAGATCGTCTCCTCGGCGATGTTCGTGGCGTGGTCCGCGATTCGTTCGAGCGACTTCGAGATGAACATCAGCTCGATGGCCCGCGAGATCGTGTCGGGCTTGTCGATCATGAAGCTCGTCAGTTCCCGATAGAGCTGGCGGTTGAGATGATCGACCTCGACGTCCCGGCGGCATACGGCGAGGGCCTTCTCCTCGTCCCCATGCAGCAGGCAATCGAGTGCCGACTGGAGCATCTCGAGCGCGATGTCCGACATCTTGAGTAGGTCGATGTAGGGCTTGAGCGGTGGCTCGGCCGAGAGCCGGATCACCCACTTGGCAATATTCGACGCCTCGTCCCCCACCCTTTCCAGGTCGTGCGAGGTCTTCATGCCTACGATAACCGTGCGCAGTTCGGTCGCCACCGGCGCCCGCAGCGTCATGTACCGCATCGCCTCCTCGTCGATCAGGATCTCGAGCCGGTCGAGCTCGTCGTCATCAGCCACGACCTTGCGGGCCAGTTCCGGCTCGCCCTGGACGAGCGCGTCCATGGCGGTGCGCACCTGCCTCGCCGCGGCCTCGCCCATTCGGAGAAGGTGCGAGCGGAAGGTGTCCAGTTCGGCATCAAAATAGCGTTTCATGGGTGGAAAGACTGGCGCTTGGCCCGATCACGCGATCATCCGAACCGCCCCGACACATACGCCTCGGTCTGGGGATTGGACGGATTCATGAAGATCTTCCTTGTCTCGTCGAACTCGACAAGCCGGCCAAGGTAAAAGAAGGCGGTCCGGTCCGAGCAGCGGGCCGCCTGCTGCATGTTGTGCGTCACGATGACGATAGTGTAGCGGGTCTTGAGATCGTGGATGAGTTCCTCGACGCGCGCTGTGGCGATCGGATCCAGCGCGGCACAGGGCTCGTCCATCAGGATTATCTCCGGCTCGATGGCGATGGCCCTCGCGATGCAGAGCCGCTGCTGCTGGCCGCCCGACAGGCCGAGCGCGCTGCCATGCAGGCGGTCCTTCACCTCGTCCCACAAAGCGGCGCCGCGGAGCGAGCGCTCGACGATTTCGTCGAGCTTCGACTTGCGCACATGTCCGTGCAGGCGCGGCCCGTAGGTGATATTGTCGTAGATCGACTTTGGGAACGGGTTGGATTTCTGAAACACCATGCCGACCCGCTTGCGCAGCTCGATCACGTCGACGTCGGACCGGTTGATGTCGACTCCGCCGATCCGGATCGATCCCGCGCTGATCCTCGCGCCGTCGATCAAATCGTTCATCCGGTTCATGCACCGCAGCAGCGTCGTCTTCCCGCAGCCCGAAGGGCCGATGAACGCCGTCACGCGCCGCTCGTCGACCCGGAGGTTGATGTCGTGGAGCGCCTGCGCCGCCCCATAATGAAAGGCCAGCCCGTCGACCTCGATGATCGGGCGAGAGGCCGGCGCACTCGGCGCAGCAGGTGGCGGTTCGGCCGCAGGCGTTGCAAGCGTGCGGAGAGGCAGGTCCTTCTGGGGCGCTTCAGGCGGTTCCATGAGCTGAGAATCGGTCACCATTGGTAGCGGCTGCGATAGCGGTTGCGAAGCACGATCGAGGTGGCCGCGATCGCCGCCACCACCGCCAGGAACACGAACGCCGTGCCGTACTGGACTCGCTCGGTGTACTCGTTCTGCGGGATCTTCGAGCTGACCACATAGATGTGGTACGGAAGGGCCATCACTCCCTGGAAAAAGAACTCCGAGGCGCGTTCGACCTGCCACGGGAGCTGGTCGCGCACGACATAGGCCGCCGTGAACATGATGGGCGCCGTCTCACCCGCGACGCGCGCGATGCCGAGTATCGACGAGGTGAGGATGCCCGGCAGGGCATAGGGCAGGACGCTCTTGCGGATGGTCTGCCACTGCGTGGCTCCGAGGGCGAGGGATCCCTCCCGGAATCCCTTGGGCACGCCCTTCAGCGCCTC
Source organism: Candidatus Salsuginivita brisbanensis (assembly GCA_038144975.1). GTDB lineage: Bacteria > Verrucomicrobiota > Verrucomicrobiia > Opitutales > Opitutaceae > Salsuginivita > Salsuginivita brisbanensis. The sequence goes on from JAYQOU010000003.1 coordinate 117,639, forward strand.
CTCGCTCGCAGTGATGACGACCGGCAGCACCATGAACGCCAGCGTGAACCAGCCCGCGAGCAACGAGACGTTCCAGCCGAAGAAGAGGACGAACAGGCCGACGCCGAACAGGCCGAAGACGATGGACGGAACGCCGGCCAGGTTGAGGATGGCGAGGCGAACAAACCTGATGAACGCTCCGTCCTTTGCGTATTCGTTGAGGTAGATCGCCGCCGCCACGCCTAGCACCAGCGCAATCGTCATCGATCCAGCCACCAGCAGGATCGTACCGATGATCGCCGGGAAGATGCCCCCCGCGGAATACACGTAGTTCTGCACCGGCACTGTTGCAGCTTCCGGATTCTCCTCGATGAACGCGCGCCGGGCGCGGTCTCCCATCTCGTACTCCTGCCCTTCAAATTCGAAGACGTAGAGCGTTTCCGGCGCCCGGGTCAGGAACTCCAGGTTTACGAAAGGCGCGGTCGACCTGAAGACCGTGCGTGATCCCTTGACCGCTATCGTGCCAAGGATCGCCGCACCGCAAATCAGCACCAGGTAGGTCGCGAGCCGCAGCACCCAGAACGCACCCACCTGCAGGCGGGCCGAAGTGGTCGGCTTGCTTTGGAAGGGATGGGCTGAAGGGGGTGTTTCCATGGCTCAGCCGATCGAGATCCGATAGCGGCGCACGATGCCCTGCGCCAGGTAGTTGATCAGGAGGGAGACGCAGAACAGCACCAGCCCCACCAGGAAAAGCGCCCGGTAGTGGATGCTCCCCTGCACCACCTCGCCCATCTCTTGGGCGATGATTCCCGTCATCGTGTGCACAGGCTGGGTGACGACTCCCAGGCCAGCCGTGAAATCGGGAATCGCGATTCGGTTTCCGGCGCAAAGCAGCACAACCATTGTCTCGCCGATCACGCGGCCGAGCCCCAGCAGCACGGCCGAGATGATCCCCGACAGGGACGCTGGAACCGTGATGCGCGCTATGGTCTGGAGCTTGTTGGCGCCGAGCGCGAACGAGGCCTCGCGATAAGCCCGCGGCACGTTGTTCAGCGCGTCCTCTGCGAGTGTGAAGATCGTGGGGATGGCGATCAGTGCCAGCAGGCAGCCAGCCGTCAGCACGTTAAGGCGCTCGATCATTGGGAATCCCGGCACCCATCCCAGCCAGCTCGCCTGCGACATCGTGCGAAGCGCCTCGCCCAGGACGACGATTCCGAAGAACCCCAGCACCACCGAGGGAATCGCGGCAATGAACTCGATGCACGGCTTGATCCAGGCCTTCTCCCGCGGCGTCGCCACCTGGTTGACATAGATGGCCGATCCGATGCCAAGCGGCACGGCAAGGCAGAGCGCCACGCCGGAGACCAGGAGCGAGCCGATGAAAAGCGGCAGGATGCCATACCAGTCCTGCCAGGCGCTCGCGGTCAGCCAGCGGCTTCCCGTGAAGAACGAGCTGATCGCACGTCCGAACGGGATCGGTTCCGAGGGATCCCATGCCAGCAGCTCAGCCTCGGTCCGGGGAATGCTCACGCGATAGACCGCCACCAGTTCCCGGAAGCGATCCATTCGCTCCTCGAGCTCCGCCGCGGCCATGGGAGGCGCCCTCCCCATGGCGGCCTCCATGTCCTCCACCATCTCGGCACTGGCATCTCGCCAGACAGTAATGCTGTCGATCAGTGGACGAACGGCCTGCAAGAAATCTACTTCGTTCACGACGACCGCGTCGGCATCGGCATCGCGGCCGGCAGCCCGCAGTTGCCGAATCTCTTCCCGGCGATCTTCTGCTACCGTGAACTCCACTTTAACGATCGTGGCGACATCGGTCAGGTCCAGGATGAGGCCCCTCAGGGGATTCACTGCAGACCCGAAGTCGTAGGCAAAATCGTCAAACGCGGTCAGCGCGGTGTTGGCATCGCCGATACTGGTTCCGGCTGCCGTGAGCGCCTGGAACTGCCGCAGGCGCAGGTCGCTGAGATACCGGGTGAGTGCGGTGTGCTCCTCCTGCTGCCGCTTGATGATGTCGACGAACTCCAGCCCCGCCTGTCGATAGACCTGGAGGCTCCGGTGGTTCTGTCCGAAGAATCCCAGTCCTTCGCGGGCAAGGAAGTACGTGATCAGCGCCAGGATGATGATCGCGATCGTGGCGTTGCCCCCGAAGAACGCGCGGATGCAGTCGTCGACCGTTAGGCCAAGCACCCGGGCGCGACGCTTTCCGGCCGGGCCCGCGCCATTCAGGGATTTCTTGGAAGAATCTGACACAACCGCTCAAGAACAGGCGCCCGCCACCTCAAGGGTCATGCGGGCGCCTGCAGCTTTCAGGCAAATTTGGTATCAGCTCGGGGTTTGTGGTGTTGATTCCACGAAGCTACGTCAGCGGATGCCGACGAAGCCAACCTGCTCGACGACCGCCTGACCCTCGTCGCTGAGCGTGAACTCGATGAACCGCTCCGCTTCGCCGGTCGCCGGGCCATTCGTGTAGTAGAACGTCGGGCGGGCATAGGGATAGGTCTTGTCGAGCACGGCAGCCTTGTTCGGCTGCACGCCGCTGATGCTGGCAGCCTTGATGCCGGGGCTGGTGATGTAGGCGAGCCCCACGTAGCCGATGCCGTTCGGATTCCGGGCGACCTCGGCGACGATCTGCTCGTTGCCGGCCATCTTCTGCGAGGAAGCGGCATAGTCCCGTCGGTTCATCGCCAGCTCGGCAAAGTCCGCGTAGGTGCCGGACGAGGTGTTGCGGGTGTAGATCGAGATGCGACCCGGATTGCCGCCGACCGCAGACCAGTCGGTGATGTCGCCGGTGAAGATCTGCTCCACCTGTCGGGGAGTCAGGTTCGTGATGCCGCTGCCGGCGTTCACGATGACCCCGATGCCGTCATAGGCGACGATCGTCGGCCGCAGGACAACCCCCTTGGCCCCTGCCGCCGAGTGCTCGGTCGTACGGGCGCGGCGGGAGGACATGCCGATCTGGGCGGTGCCATCAATAATGGCGGAAATGCCCGTCGTGGACCCCTCGGCGGCGATCTCGAAGGTCACGCCGGAATTGCGGGCGCGGTACTGCTCGGCCAGGAGCGGGACGAGCCGCGCGCCGAGCGTATCGGAACCCTTGATCACCAGGCGCTGGGCGCTGGCGGTCGTTGCCGCGAGTGCGGCGATGAAAAGGAATGCGATTGTGCGTTTCATGTGGAGTATCGTGGGTTTGCCGGTTGTCAGAAGTTGGCCTGCATCTGGCTCCGGATGCCGGAGGTGGTCGCCTTGGCGGAAGCCCCGGTCACCGTGTCACGGGTCTCCCCGCGCACGTAGCCAAGCTGCAGCTTTACGTTGTTGCCCCGGAAGAAGTAGGAGACGCCTCCGAACCACTCCGAGAGCTCGTTCATGGTGCCGCCGCTCGGCGCGGAGCGGATGCCGTCGCTCAGGTTGATGCCCCGGCCATCAGAATCGACCATGCTGTAGCGCACGACGTACTCGAACTGGCCGAAGGTGACCGACGGCTGAAGGGAGAACCCGAATGGCTGGGCGTCGCGGGTCGCGGAAACCCCACGCTCGACGTCGGCCGAGAAGAGCTCGGCCTGGAAGTCGAATGGGGCCTTCGAGACCTGGGCAAAGGCATTGAAGACCGTGAGGTCGTCCCCTGCCCCGAGCACCTTGCCTCCTTGGTCGGGAAGAATGCCTGCAGATGCGCTGACCGTGTAAGTCAGGCCGGTGCCGAGTTCTCCAACGCGGCCGATGTAGCCGACGTTGCCCCAGTAGGACTGGTGGTTGTTCGAGGCGCCGCCGATACCGGCCGCGCCGGTCGACGATTCGTCGCGCTCCGGATTGGTGATGGCGACGTTGTAGAACGGACCGGTGGTACCGGTACGGCCGCCTGCGTAGAGTCCGATGCGGTAGCTGCCGGCGCCGAGGCGCCGCCCGTTATTGGACTCGACAAAGTATCGCGTGGCGGGCGAGCGCTCGATCGCCTTCAGGCTGCTGCTCGACGTGTACCACTCCTCAAGCCCGACCGGTACCTTGCGCAGGCCGATGTCGAGGGTAAGCGCGTCGTTCCTGCGCCAGGTGACGTGGGCGGCATCGAAGGTCGACCCTGCAAAATCGTAGTTGATCGTCCCGCCCCAGCCGGCGCCGAGCTCAGCGCGTGCGCCGAGGTAGATGCGGCGGAGGAATGCGTGCCGTGTCGTGACCGGATCCGCGGCGGCGCCGCTGACGTCGGTCGAAAGGTCCGCGTACTGAACCTGGGCGCGGCCGTTGATACGGAGCCCCAGGGTTCCGCTGCTTCCCGCAATGGTCGAAACGACGCCGGCGCTCAGGTCGCGGGCAAGTTCGGCTCGGAGTTCCTCGGCTTCCTGATCGGTCACGAGACCCTTTCTGACCAGCAGCTGGATAAGCGGGCCGCTGTCCTGGGCGAAAGCCGGGCCGGCAATGGAAATGAGGCCGCCGAATACGACGAGCCAACGGATGGTTTTGTATGCTTTGCGCATGGAGGTCGGGTTGGATGGTTACGACAACCCCTCTTGAGTAGCGCATGCATGTTACGGACGTGTGACGCGTCTGTTACGACGAGGCCAAATGTCGCCCACGCCTGGCGGTCAAATGCTCCCCGCCTCACGGGGATCCTGGGCTGCAGCTGCCCCGTGACTTGTCCCTCGGCGGATTTGGGAGGTCGAGCGGCCGGCCCCGGGGCCGGCAATCTTGCTAAGCCGGCTTCTTGCGCTGCTCCATGAGGGTGAGAAGGAGGTCGCCCTTGGAGATGCTCCCGAGCAGGCGACCGTCTGCGGCAACCACCGGGAGCCGCTCGGCGACGAGCCCGAGGAAGCGGCCAAGCGCCTCCGCAAGCGAGTCGTCGGGTCCCACCTTCGGGAACTCCTCGTGGACGATGTCACGCGCAAGGACAAGTTCGGCGAGCGCCGGGTCGCCGAGATACGGCTTGATGTCGTGCAGCGATATCGCGCCGACGAATCGCCTGTTCTCGTCGGTCACATACAGGTAATTCACGCGCACCCCGAGGAAGCGCGCCGCGATGTCCGAGAACCGCGCGCTGAGCTCGAGCGTCGGCGGGTCGGATTTCATGAGGTCTCCGACCCGGCCCGCGGGAATCGCCGGCAGGGGCTGCTCGGCCGCCTTGCGCTTGAGCACGTCGCTGTAGAGCGACTCCTCCTCAATGCCCTTCGCCGTGTAGTAGGCGATGACGCTGCACACCAGGAGCGGGAGCACGATGTCGTAGCTCAGCGTCATCTCGAAGAGCATGATCACAGCCATGATCGGCGCGCGGCTTGCAGCGGACAGGAAGGCGCCCATGCCGACCAGCGCGAACGCCCTCGGGTCGACCAGGCCCTGGGGCCAGATTGCCGCGATCACGGAGCCGAACAGGTATCCGGTGCTCGCCCCCATGAAGAGCGAGGGCGTGAACACGCCACCGGGGGCTCCCGAGCCGAATGACGACGCGGTGGCGATCCACTTGAACGCAAAAACGAGCAGCAGCAGCTTCCAGGGAATCCCGCCGTTAAGGATCTCCACGACCACGCTGTATCCGTTCCCGCATACTTCGGGGACCAGGATCGCGAGCGCGCCGACGATCAGGCCTCCGAGCGCAAGCCTCGCGACCAGCGGGAGGCGGGTGGCGACGAAGATGCGTTCCGCGCGCCGCAGCGACCGCAGGAACCACGGCGCGATCGAGCCCACCAGCAACCCGAGGAGGATGTACGGCCCCATCTCCCAGGCCGAATGCAGCGTGAACTGGGGCACCTCGTAAAGGTTGTGGGCGTAGGACAGGCCCTGGACCGTGAGCGCCGCCGTCACCGAGGACGCCACGAGGGGTCCCAGGCTCTCCATCGCGATCGACCCGAGGATGATCTCCGCCACGAAGAAGGAACCCGCGAGCGGCGCATTGTAGGCAGACGCGATTCCCGCCGAGGCGCCGCAGGCCACAAGCAGCCTGAGTTGGGGCGGGGAAAAGCCCCGCCAGCGGCCGAGGACCGATGCCAGCATCGCCGACACCTGCACCATCGGGCCCTCGCGCCCGATCGAGCCGCCGGAGCCGATCGAGAACAGGGCGGCGATGGTCTTGCCGAGGCTCGCGCGCAACGGCACGTGTCCGGTTCCGATCGAGATGGCCTCCATGTAGTCCGTGGAGCTCTGCCCCTTCGTGAGCCGCTTCCCGAGGATAAGCGAAAACCCGGCGAAGGCTCCTCCGACCGCGGGAACCAGCAGTGCCGCCCACCAGGGCATGCGCCTGAAAGATTCAACAACACCTTCGTTGGAGAGTGTCAGGATCGTATGGACGTCCTCCGCGATCACCTGGAACAACAGCGCGCCCAGCGCGCCCAGGAACCCCGCCAGCGCGGACCAGAGCAGCACGGCCTGCCAGGCAGTCGGCTGCAGCCGCTCCATGATCCAGACGCGCCAGCGCAACAGCCGCAGCACCTTGAGCAGCAGCACGCGCGAACCTTCAGCCGGGTTGATCATGGCCTCGGGAGGCGGGCCCCCTTCCCTCCCGTCCGGCACCGGCACGCCCTCGATCGGGCGCTAGGTGGAGTCGGATGCGGCTCGGTCACGGTGCGTCCAGCCTAGGGCCGGCCCGATTCGAGACAAGGCCGGGCTGCCGGGGGAATAGCACGCCGCTCAACGGGCGTTCCCGGCCGGCGGCAGGTTCTGCAGCAACTGGCGCGCGCCAGCGTGATCCGGCGCCGAGCGCAGCGCCCGCTCGAGAAGGCTCCGCGCCTCAGCGATGCGACCGGCACGCATCGCAAGCACGGCGAGGTTCGCGAGCGCGTCTGGATTCTCCGGCTCGAGCCTCAGAGCCTCCTCGAACTCGAGGACCGCCTCGGGACTCCGGCCGAGTCGCGCGAGCACCGCACCGCGATCGTTGTGCAGTCCCGCGTTGTCAGGATGCAGGTCGAGTGTCGCGCGAAGGATCCGGTCGACGTCCTCCTCCCGGTTCAACTGCAGGAATGCCGGAGCGTAGCGCTGATAAACTCCATCTGCCGAAGACGGGTCGCGATCGAGTGCCTCGGCAAGCTGTGCCGTCGCTTCCGCGTCGCGGCCGGTAAGCGCGAGCGCGAGGCTGAGTTCGACCCGCGCGGCCGTCTGGGAATGCCTCAACCGCAAGGCCGACTGAAGGACCGGGACAGCCTCCGAGGCACGTCCGTCCGCCAATAGCGCCATCCCGTAAGAGGCATTCTGTTCGCCCCGGTACTTTGCCGCAGCAAGCAGGTTGAAGCCCACCGTCAGCACCGCCAGCACGAGCCCGACCGACACGACTCGCTGGCGTCGCGGCCCCCCAGAGGAAAACGCCAGCAACGCAACCCCCGCGAGTAGCACGAGCAAGGGAGTCATCTCGAGCTGATAGCGATTGGACAAACCGTAAAACAGGCAGAGCAAAAGTGCGGTCGGCACCAGATGCACCGCAGCGGCGATCGCGAGCGTGCGGACCATGCCCGGGAGAAGCTTTCGGGGTGCCGCGAACGGCAGCGCAAGCGCGAGAAGCGTGAAAGGCATGTTCACCAGGACGCCGAAGGGCGACTCGATGCTTCCGTACCCGGCGGGAAGTTCCGGAAGCTCGATGTCGCGCACGAACGGATACGCCAATTCCCAGCCGGCCGGCGCGATGAAGTACGCGCGGAAATTGAACCAGAGGTAGGCCAGGCTGAAGTGCGAGCGATCCTGCCGGTCGCCCGCGAGCTGGTACTGCTGGCCGAACTCGAACGCGCTTCCGAAACGGAGCTGATTGTAGAGCAGCAGCCCCATGCCGATCACGGCCACGGGCACCAGCGCCGCAGCCGCGAGCCTGAACGTTTCACGCCGGGACGCACCGGTGCGAATGGCGGCGCCCGCAGGCACGAGAAGCATCAGGACGCAGCCGAGCAGCGAAGGCCGCGCGCCGAGCGCCAGTCCGCTGGCGAGCCCGGCAATGAGCATCCATCGGAACCGGTGCGGTCCGCCGCGAAGCGCTTCCCAGATTCCATTGAGCGCGAGAAACACCAGCGCTAAGCCGCAGTACACCGGAACCTCCCAGACATCCGTCCGGTTCATCACGATCGGCAGACCGCTGCCGAGCCCGACTACTGCGATTGAGGCCGCGAGCGGCGCCCTGCCCGCATCCGGGAAATGCTCCCGCCAGATCGACACGAGCAGCCGGGCCGCCAGGAGGAATCCCGCCGAAGCGAACAGGAGGATCGCTGCTCCGTGCCCGAGGTGCCCACCGGTCGCCAGGGTGTAGGGCAGGAACAGAAGCAGTGCCGGCGTGATGCCAAAATAGAGGTAGAGCCTGCCTTCGAAGTAGCTCAGGTCGTGCACGCGGTCGGGACTCGTGAACACGAAGCCGCGGTAGTCGGCGTTTGCCTCCGAGTCGTAAGGGTCCGTCAACGCGACAAGGCCTGGCGGCGGCTCGCGTGCGATCGACAGCTGCCCGGTGCGAAGGCCGTCGACGAGGAGGTTGTAATAGGCATCCGACGGCCGCACCGCCCCCAGCTCCGATGGACGCCCGAGGCAAATCGCCGCGTAGAAGGCGACAATCGCGACGCAAAGGGCGGCGACGATGGCCGGTGGCGCCCGATTCGGCATGCCCAAGGTGATGGCCGGGCCCATCCCCGCCGCAACCGGCTTTTTCCCGGGTCGGCGCATCCCAGCCCGTCAGGCAGCTACTCCGCCTGCGCGGTGAGCTGCACCAGGCTCTGCAGCGAGGTGAAATGCTGGCTCAGGTCGAAATCGCCGCCGAGCCCGCCGACCAGGCGGTCGAACAGGTCCTTCTTCGAGGCCTTCAGTTCCTGGATCCTTTCCTCGATCGTTCCCGAGGTGACCATGCGATAGACAAAGACAGTATTCGTCTGGCCGATGCGGTGCACGCGGTCGACCGCCTGAGCCTCGACGGCCGGGTTCCACCAGGGATCGAGAAGGAAGACGTAATCCGCGGCGTGCAGCGTGATGCCCGTGCCCGCCGCCTTGAGCGAGACCAGCATGACCGCTGCTCCCGGCGCCGACTGGAACGCCTGGACCGGTTTCTGGCGGTCGAGCGTCATGCCGGTGAGCTCGAATCGCGGCAGGTCCGGGAACTGACCCGACAGCGCCTCGCGCACCCGGTCCAGCAGCATCACGAACTGCGAGAAGATGACCACCTTGTGCCCGCTGCCGACGATCTCGGCCAGTTTCTCCACCAGGAGCCCGATCTTGCCGGAATCCGTGAGCGGCGCACGCATCCAGGGCAGCATGTCAGGATCGCAGCATGTCTGCCTGAGGCGCGTGAGCAGCGCCAGGAACCCGAAGGACTTCTCGCGCATCGCGGTGCCGACATCGTCGCCCAGCCTGACAAGGCCCTCCGTGCAGATGCGCGCGTACTCGGCGCGCTGCACATCAGTCAGCGGGCAAAGCAGGTCCATCTCGACCTTAGGCGGCAGTTCCTGCGCGACCTCGTTCTTCGTGCGGCGCAGGATGAACGGCGCGAGCTGCGCCCGGAGCCGCTCGAGGGTCGCGTCGCGATCGGCGGCGAGCGCTGACTCGAAGGTCGAGCGCGATCCCAGGAGGCCGGGCAGCAGGAACCGGAAGATGCTCCAGAGGTCGAGCTGGCGGTTCTCGAGGGGCGTTCCCGTGAGCACGATGCGGTGGCGGGCCCGGATCGCGAAGCAGGTCTGCGTCACCTTCGCGTCGGGATTCTTGATGAACTGCCCCTCGTCGAGCACGGCGTAGCCGAACTCGTGCGCCGGCAGTATTTCCCGGTGCTTGCGCAGCTGCGTGAAGCTCGAGAGCCAGAGCACAGGGCCCTCCCGCGTTCCGAAGTCGTGACCCGCCTTGAGCACCTCGACCTCGATATGCGGGAAAAAGCGCGCGATCTCCTCCCGCCAAACGGGAACGACGCTCGCCGGGCAGACGATCAGGCTCGGCCGGTCGGTGACCGGCCGGATCGCCAGAAGCGAGAGGACCTGGAGCGTCTTGCCGAGACCCATCTCGTCGGCAAGCAGGCCGTGGCACCCGACCTCGGCGAGGTGGTGCATCCACTCGACTCCCCGGCGCTGGTAAGGACGCAGCACCTCCGGCATGGCGGGCGGAGCCACGGGCGCCCCGAGCACGCGATGGCGCCACTCCTCGATCTCGGGCGAAAGCACGAGCTTCAGCCTGGCATCGTTGAAGAGCGAAAAGATGAGATAGGGAGAGAGCGGCCCCTCGCCGTGGGTCTCGTCGACATACTGCCGCCAGGCGTTGAACGATTCCCAGCGCGGCCCGTCCATCGCGACGATACCCAAGTTGGGAAGAATCACCGGCTCTCCCTTCCGCTTGAGGAGCGCGTTGACCTCGGTCTGCGAAAGGAGCTGCTCACCCGCCCTGAAGATCCAGCGGAGATTCAGTCCCAGTCCGCTACCCTGCCCGGCGCCCGATGAATCCGGGGACGCAGGCTCCGCCACCGCCTCGATGTCGATCACGCGCGTGCCCTTCGTGAGGTTCGCTGCGCGATCGTCCACCTCGACCGCGAACATGCGACGCCACGCAGGCAGCACGGACTTCAGGAAATTCGGGATCTCGACTAGCGACTCGAGCAGGTAGGTGCCCTTGTCCTGATCGTATCGGAAGTGGGCCTTGCGCGCATAGGCGGCGAGGCCGATCAGCTTAGAGCGCTCGGCGGACGACACATGGCCGTTTCCATCCGACTGGCTCTGAGCTCCGAGCGCCGGGACTTTCCCGCGGCTGCCGGGCTCCTGCCAGTAGGCCTTGAACGTGAGGCCGGCGGTCTTCGTGCGGAAGACGAGGAGAAGGCTGCGATTGGTTTCGGCAACGTTCCCGTTTGAAGAGCCGGCCGGGGCACCGCTCCTTGGCGCAGCCTGTGCAACTTCTTCGGCACCGACATGCGCGCCGTTCCCGTTTGTCGCCTGCACTCCGACTTCCTCCGGCAATGCCGGCAGCTCGTCGGCAACCAGTTCCTCGATCTCGTGCAGCCCCGCAACGGCGAGGGCGCACGCAATGTCCTGGTCGGTCGAGGAGGAGCGCACCTGGAGTCCGTCGCCGGACTGCTCGAGTTCGATGACCGCGTACTCGTCGCGCTTCTCGACCCTGCGGTGCACAATCGCGTCCCTCGCGGTAAGTTCCAGTTCCCGAACCTCGCCGTCGCGGTACATTTGACGGCCAAGTTCCAGCTGGCCGGAGGTAAACTGAGCCTCCCATCCCTCTCCCAGGCGGAGGAACCAGGATTCAAGGGACTGTGGGGTATAAACGCGCTTCGGCCCGTGCGATTGCATTCGCGTAAAAGGCTGAAAAGTAGAGCGCCGGACCTGCGGGGCAATCCCCAATTGGGATGCGGAATGATGCGGTAGTTGGCATGGTACGCGGATCCGCGGCTCCTCCGAATGAAGGAGATCCTCCATCTCGAATACCCACACCGGATCGTCACGGGTTCAGCCCGTCACGGCCACCAAGTCCGCACGGATGACATCGAGCGTACGCGCGACCGCGCCCTGGTTTGCCTTATGCCATGCTGCGGCGCGCCCCGCCATGACCGACCGCTCGGCAGGCGACTCGAGGAGCGATTGGAGCGCCGGTGTCAGCGCTGCCGGATCGGCGACGATCCGGGCCGCCCCGGCCGCGACCAGTTGCGGCGCGATCTGGCGAAAATTGCCCATGCCCGGACCGAACAGGATGGGCCGATGCAACGCGGCCGCCTCCACGGGGGTCTGTCCCTCCGTGTGTGGAGGCAGGCTCTTGCCGACGAAGACGACATCGGCGAGCTGCGTGAGCTGGCGCAGTTCGCCCGTGGTATCGGCGACTGCCACATCGATGCTTTCCGGCTTGGCCGCCCCGTTCGTCCGCAGGTGCCAGCTGAATCCGCTCCGGGAAAGCAGGCCCGCGATCTCGTCGCGGCGTTCCGCGTGGCGCGGCACGAGCAGCAGCGACACCGCGATGCCGGAATCCCGAAGCCGGCGAAGCGACTCGACCAGTGCCGCCTCCTCTCCCGGCCAGGTGGAGGAACCGAGCACGACGAGGCCGGGACGAAGCCCGAGTGCCCTCACGAGTCGGTCGCGTTCCGGATCCGCGAGCGGCGGGATCGTCACGTCGAGCTTGATGTTCCCGGATACCTCGAGCCGCCCTGGCGGGAAGCCGAGTTCGAGAAAGCGTGCCGCGTCGGACTGCGAGCCCGCCAGCAGTCGCCCGATTCGCCCCAGCACGGGCCCGGCAGCCGAGCGCCAGGCCAGGAGGCGTCGGTAGCTTCGGTCGGAAAGCCTGGCATTGATGCAGAGCGTCCGCACCCCGGCCCGCTCGGCGCTGGCGAGGTGCTCCGGCCAGCGTTCCCCCTCCGTGAGGATGGCGAGGTCGGGCCGGATCGCCGCCCAGGCGCGCCGCGAGAATGGCAGCCAATCCAGCGGGAAATACCCGATGCCGATGACCAGGTCCGGGTAACGCTCGCGAGCAAGGCGGTAGCCCGTGCTGGTTGTCGTCGTGAGATAGACCTCGATGCCGCCGTCGGCATGCAGCGCGCGGAGGATCGGCTCAATGGCGAGCATCTCGCCGACGCTCACGGCCTGCATCCAGACTCGCTTCACTCCTGCGCGCTTCGGAGGAAGGCGTGAAACCCGGCCGAAACGTTCGCCGAAGTTCTCGGCATAGCCCCCCCGGCGGCGCATGCGCAGCAGATATCGCGGTGCAAGGACAAGCACGGCGATCGGGAAGAGCAGGCGGTACAGCCAGAGCATCCGCCGATTTGATAACCAGAAAGACCCGTGTCGACCAAGCGCGGTTTCAAAAATGGTGCCAGTCGCCCAGCACAAACTCCCAATGCCACAGCCCCGGCGTCTTGGCGTCCTATGCCGGTCTTCTCGTCCCTATTCCAACTTTAGCCCACTTTGAACGCCCCGACTTGGGCGTGGTGCCGCATCCAGTGGTCGGCGAGCACGAGCGCGGTCATCGCCTCGACGATCGGCACAGCGCGCGGGAGCACGCAGGGATCGTGTCGACCGCGCGCGGCAAGCTCCGTCGCCGCTCCCTCGGCATCCACCGTCTTCTGCGGCTGCAGGATCGTCGCGGTCGGCTTGAAAGCCACGTTGAAGACCAGCTCCTCGCCGTTGCTGATCCCGCCCTGCACGCCGCCGGACCGGTTCGTGGCCGTTCCCACTCCCCCGTCCTTGGGTACGAAGGCATCGTTGTGCTCGGAACCGCGAAGCAGCGTCCCGGAAAAACCGCTCCCGACCTCGAACCCTTTCGTCGCCGGGAGCGACAGCATGGCCTTCGCGAGATCGGCCTCGAGTCGGTCGAACACCGGCTCGCCAAGCCCAGCCGGCAGGCCGCGCACGCGGCAGCGGATGACTCCGCCGACAGAATCGCCGTCGCTTCGAACCTGCTTGATGCGCTCGATCATCGAGGCTGCCGCAGCGGCATCCGGACAACGCACCGCTGTCGCCTCGACGGCGGCAGCTGACGGAAAGTCGGCAAGCGACTTCTCGGGAGCCGCGATGTCGTGGATTCGTGTCACGAAGGCCCGGATCTCGACACCGGCTGTCGCCAGAAGCTGGGTTGCGACCGCCCCGGCCGCGACCCGGCCGATGGTCTCGCGCGCGGAGCTGCGCCCGCCGCCCCGGTGGTCCCGGATTCCGTACTTGGCCTGATAGGTGAAATCCGCGTGCGACGGGCGGAACTTGGTCCGCATCTCGTCGTAGGCACCGGGTCGTGCATCCGCATTGCGCACGAGGATGGATATCGGCGCGCCGGTCGTGCGGCCCTCGAACACCCCGGAAAGGATCTCTGCCCGGTCCTCCTCCTTGCGCGGGGTCACGATGTCGCTCTGCCCGGGGCGCCTGCGGTCCAGAGCAGCCTGGACGGCAGTTGCGTCGAGAGGCAGCCTGGGCGGGCAGCCGTCGATGACGACTCCCACGGCCGGGCCATGGCTTTCCCCCCAGGTCGTTACCCTGAAAAGCTTCCCAAACGTGTTCGGCATCGTCCCATCGAGGGTTGGCCCCCCCCAGAAACCCGGCAAGCGGCAAATCGAAATTAAAGGCAACCCGGGCAGGGGTTTCGCCGTCTATGCGGGGGAGAACATCCTCCCTGGTAGCAAGCGTTCCCCATAAGCAGGCTGCTGAAAAACCACGCGGGCCGGCGCAACGTCGTTTACAACCCAATTTCCTCCCCTTGTCCTTTCCGTAGCCCCGCGACTGACGGCGGCGCTCGCAACCTCAAAGCCCATTCCGAATGAACCTGCGTCCCCTCGGTTTTTCGCTCCTCCTCGCCGCCGTCCCCGTTGCACTCACGGCCCAGCCGGCGCTCCCCGCTCCCGCCGACCCGCTCGGCATTCCTAATGCCGACGAGGTCGTGGAGTTCATTCGCATGCCCGACGCGGAGATCGACCTCTTCATCGCCACGCTGGAGGAGTTCACCGGCCGCACGGTGCTTCGGCCCTCCACCCTGCCACTGCCCGGTGCCGGCACCTTCAACCTCGTGATCAACCGGCCCACCACCCGGCGCGACATCGTCCTCGCGATGGAGACCGTGCTCCAGCTCAACGGGCTCTCCGTGATCTACCAGGACGACCAGTTCCTTAAACTGACGACAACCGCCCTCGCCCGGACGGAGGCGCCGCAGATCATCGAGGGATCGACGCTGGATCTCCCGCCGAGCGGCCGGCCCGCCACGAAGATGTTCACGCTCGATTTCGCCAACGCGACCGCGCTGCAGGCGGTCCTGGCGTCGATGCTAAACACGCAGCAGGGCGGCGTCGCCGTGCCGCTCCAGAGTTCGAACGCGCTGCTGGTTTCCGACTCAATCTCGAACCTGCAGAAGATCGAGCGCGTGATCGCCGCGATCGACCGCCCGATCGGCGAGGGTCTCCAGCCCAAGGTGTACCAGCTCGCGAACGCCCGCGCGACCGATGTCGCCACCCGCCTGAGAGCCTCTTTCAGCCAGCAGCAGCAGCAGCAGATCAATGCGACCTCGACGATCAACGCCGACGAGCGGACCAACCAAATCATCATCATGGCGCACGCCCGCCAGCTGCCGCTCTTCGACACTTTGATTTCCCAGCTCGATATCGCGGCGACGCCTAACACCCTCATCGAAACCATCTATATCAAGCACGCGGACGCCACCACCGTCGCCGACATTCTCAGCCAGATCATCACCGGCCAGACGGCCGCGGCTCAGCGCATCAACGCCCAGACGCCGCTCCAGAACCAGCAGCAGGCGCAGCAACAGGGAGGTCCTCAGGCCCAGCAGGTCGCAGCCGGGCCCGCCGCAGGTCCTGGTGGTGCCGCGGGGCCGAACGCCGCCCCGCAGCCCGCGGCCCCCGCGGCTGCTCCCGACGGCGGCAACACCGTGGTCGTCGGCGCCTCGGCAAACAGCGAGTTCAGCCAGCTTGTCACGGTCGCAGCCGACGCCCGCACCAATTCCATCAATGTCGTCGGCACGGTTAACGACCTTCGCCTGATCCAGCAGATCGTGAACGGCATCGACATCCTTCTGGATCAGGTGGCCATCGAGGTGATCATCGCAGAGGTTTCCCTGACTGACCGCGACGTGAACGGCATATCGGCGCTCAACCTCACGGTCGGGACCGATACCCCGCTCGGCACCGTCGTACCGGGCGGCACGGCCGGCACCACCGCCATTCTTGGCGCAGCGGCCGACGGAACCCGCGGCACCCACATCACGAACTTCGCCGGCGACCTTGGCGGCTGGATCATCACGAACGGCACCACGAATCCGCTGGCGATGGCCGCGACCCTCAGCGACCTCGGCAGCCGCAGCAATGTGCGCGTGCTCCAGTCGAACACCATCATCACGACCCACAACCGAGAGGCGACGTTCGAGGCGACACGCAACCAGCCCATAGTGACCGGAACCCAGACCGACGCGACCGGCGCCGTGACCTCACAGACGACCTACGAGGAAATCGGCATCACGATGCAGGTGACCCCTCTGATCGGCAGCGACGGCGGCATCCAGCTCGAGATTTCCCAGACCGTGGACGACATCTCCGCGTTCGAGGTCATCGACGGCAACAACACGCCGGTCATCGACCACCGCGAGGCCGTCTCCTTCGTCAACGTGCAGGACGGCGGCATGATCATCCTCGGCGGCCTTCAGAGCAACCGGAACACCAACACCCGATCGAAGCTCGGCTTTCTTTGGGAGATCCCGATTGTCAGCAACCTGCTCGCCGGGCGCGAGCGCCAGAACCTGCGGACCGAACTGCTCTTCGTGATCCGGCCCAAGGTGATCCCGGGCAACCGCGGCACCGCGGAGACCCAGCTGCGCATCGACCAGATGTCGAACAGCGAGGACCTGAACCGCTATCTCCAGGACCCGGCGAACCGGCCGCAGGAGAGCCTGCTTGAGCTTATCCGCTGATCCCATGGGCGAGACCACCAGCACCCCGCCGCTTCTTGCCGTGGAAGCCCGGATCCCGGCCGACCTCGATGCACGGCTTAACGACGAGCAGCGACAATCCGTCGTCGAGGCTCCGCGGGAGCGCCGCGTCGCACTGCTGAGCGCCGCCCTCGGGATGTCCGAGCCCGACGGACTCGCCGCTATCGCGACCGGAGCCGGACTCGACGTTGCGACCAATCTCGAGCCCGACCCCGACGCCCGGGGCGTACTGCCGGCCCGGCTCGTCTACGATTACCAGATCATCCCCATTCGATATGGCGCGGCGCCTGCGGAAGCGGCCGGCGAGGACCAGGAGGAGCCGCCGATCGACACCCGACCGCTGCACCTCGCCACCGCATGGCTTCCCGACGCGACCATCGCCGACTGGATCCATACTTTCACCGCCCGCCCGCTCGTCTGGCACTTCGCCGTGCCGGAACGCGTGCACCAGCTGATCATCGAGAACTACGGCGTCGGCTCCGGCTCGCTTGAGGACACCGACGACGACGGCTACGTCGCCCCTGAAGCCCTCGAGCAGGCAGAGGAAGTCGACGAGGACGCGGCTGTTGTGCGCTTCGTCACCGATGTCATCACGCAGGCAATCGAGGACCAGGCGACTGACATCCACTTCGAGCCCCAGGAGGGGCAACTCCGCATCCGCTACCGGGTTGACGGCCTTCTCGTGCCGGTGCCGCTGCCGGAAAACCTGCTGCGATTCCAGGACGCGATCATCTCGCGCCTCAAGATCATGGCGCGCCTGAACATCTCCGAGAAGCGGCTGCCCCAGGATGGCCGCATCAACTTCAAGGCCCGCGGCCAGACGCTCGATATCCGCGTCTCGACCATCCCCACCATCTACGCCGAGTCGATCTCGCTGCGCCTTCTGAACAAGAAGAAGGAGGCGTTCTCGATGGAGAAGCTCGGCATGAGCGTCGACGAGCAGTCGCAGATCTCCGAGATTCTCGACTACCCGCACGGCATCATCCTCGTCACAGGTCCCACCGGCTCGGGCAAGAGCACTTCGCTCAACGCATTCCTCCGGAAGATCAACTCGACCGACCTCCGCATCATCACGATCGAGGATCCGATCGAGTACGAAGTCCCCGGCGTGAACCAGATGCAGGTACGCCCCGAGATCGGGCTGACCTTCGCCGATGCCCTGCGCCATGTGCTTCGCCAGGATCCCGACGTGATCATGGTCGGAGAAATCCGCGACAAGGACACCGCGGAGATCGCGATCCGATCCTCGCTCACGGGCCATCTCGTCTTCTCAACGCTCCACACGAACGATGCGCCCGGCGCGATCACCCGCCTGATCGACATGGGCATCGAGCCTTTCCTGGTCGCCTCCGCCATCGAGCTCGTCATCGCCCAGCGCCTGGTCCGCCGCCTCTGTCCCGAATGCTCGCGTCCCGAGCCCGTGACCAAGGTCAAGCTGCTCGAGAGCCTCGCGATCCTCGGGTGCGATCCCTCCGAGGCCGACCCGATCTCCGAGCTGCGCAGCCCCGTCGGTTGCGACCGGTGCCGCGGCACCGGCTATCGCGGGCGCATCGGCATCTTCGAGATCTTCCGCCTCAACGAGGAGATGCACGAGCTCGTGCTCAAGCGCGAGAGCACCCGGACGCTCGCCGACTGCGCACGGCGCCACGGCATGCGCACCCTCGGCCAGAGCGGCTGGGAAAAGGTGAAGCTCGGCTACACAACGCTCGACGAAGTGCTGCGCGTCGTGACGGTGACCGAAAAATGACGAATTCCGAATGGTGAATGCCGGTTGCCAAAAACGGCAGGCGCTGATCGCCCTGCCAATCTGAGGTCCGGGTTCGGCAATCCAAATTCCAAAATCGGAAATCCAAAATCCCCTCAATGCCCCGCTTCAGCTACAAGGCCCTTGACCGTTCCGGTTCATCGGTCGCCGATGTGCTCGAGGCGCCCAGCCGACGCGACGCGGTGCGAATCCTCGCTGCACGTGGCCTTCGGGTATCAGGCGTTTCCGAGCAGTCGGGGGGGAGCCCGGCGAAGCCAAAAAAGGGGTCCGCCGGCGGGCGCTCGGCCCGGCAAGGGTCGGCACCCGCTGCCCGGCGATTCTCGTTCAGGCGCCGTGGTGCGGCACAGCCCACAAGCCGCGACAAGCTGCCGTTTTTCGAGGCGCTCCACGACCTGATGAGCAGCGGCCTGTCGGCGGGCGAATCCGTTCGCCTGCTGTCGGTGCGCATCAAGGAACCCAAGCTGCGTGCGCTCTGCGCCGGGCTCTGGGAACGCCTGAGCGAGGGCGCCACGCTGTCGCGCGCCATGATCGATTTCCCGGCCGTCTTCGACCAGGCGACGATCAACCTCATCAACGCGGGCGAGGCCACCGGATCGCTCAACGAGACTGTGAATCGGTTGATCGGACATTTCACGGAACAGCGCGAGATGAAGCGGCAGCTGCTCTCCGAACTCGCCTACCCGGTGTTCATGATGGTCGTGTCCGCCGGCGTCGTTATCTTCTTCCTCGTCTTCCTGCTGCCGCGCCTGCAGGTGCTGCTGCGCTCCCTCGGCGGACGCCTCCCGGTCTCGACGCAGATCCTCGTCTCGACCTCGAACTTCGCGATCAATTACGGCCCATTCCTGCTCATCGGACTGGTGGTCGGGCTGATCCTGTTCTGGCAATGGCGGGGGACCGAGGCCGGCCGCGCCGCCACGGACCGCATGATGCTCCGGGTGCCGATGATCGGCCCGTTCGCCATCGCCCAGACCGTCTTCTCGTTCAGCCAGAACCTCGGGGTCCTGCTGGAGAACGGAATCACGACCGCCGAGGCGCTGCGCATGACCGAGCGCCAGATCGGCAACCACGAGCACCGCGACAAGATCAACAAGGCGACGGACCGCATCCTGGAGGGCGAGGCGCTTTCGCTCGCGCTGCAACGCACCGGTTTTTTCCCCGACCTCGTGCTCGACCGCCTCGCAGTCGGCGAGAACACCGGCAACGTCGTGCCGAGCCTGAAGGACATCGCCGTCAATTACCGGAAGATCATTTCCCGGCAGCTGAAAACCTTCACGCGAATCATCTCCAGCGGCGTGCTGACACTCGTCTTCGTCTTCGTCGGCTTCATCGCCTTCTCGATCGTCAGCGCCGTCTTCCAGCTCAGCGCGAGCTTCCGCTGAGAAGGCTGCGGACGACCTGACAGGTCGTCCCTACCACGGTGTGCGGATTGTAAAGGTAGGGCGGGCATGGCCTGCCCTGAGCTTGCCGAATGGGCATGCCCGCCGGCTGAGATCGGATGTCGGTGCTAAGCGGACGACCGGAAGGTGGTCCCTCCATCAGGTGATGGATTCGGATAGCGGTTCCCATGGAGGGACGCGCTTCTGCGCGTCCGTTTCGAAGCCGCGGACCTCTTCACCCTACCCCTCCCTTCGCGACCTTCTGTAAAATCAGTTCTGTCTACTACTCCCTCGGGCGTTCGACCGATCCGACCTCTACCGAGAGCGCGTGCACGAGATTCGGCGAGCCGGTGGCGGTGACCGTGAATTCCCGCAGGTTGAGGTACGGGCTGCGCCGCGAGAGGCCGAGGTAGAAATTGTTCACCGCCTCCCAGTTTGTGATCCCGGTTGCCTGGAGGGTTACCGTGTGAACCGAAAAGTCGGCTCCAGGTGTCGTCACGACATTCCCCATTCTCCGGTTCGCCAGTCCCGCGGTTCGCGCAAGCTGGTCCACCTCCGCATAGAGTGCGCCTGAGTTCAGCGTCTGCGCCGGGACCATCATCGCAACCGCAGCCTGCGATCGTGCGTCCACCTCGGCCCGCCGGTTTATGATCGACTCGTTGTTTTGGGCCGTGCGCTGCCTCGAGGAGAATCCTTGCCAGAACGTCGTCGCCTTGCCGCCGAATGCGAACAGCCAGACCAGGGCGCCGATCGCGAGAAAACTCGCGACGAGCAGTTTTTCCCGTGCAAGCCGGCTGAGAAAATATGCCTTGGCCGCCTTCATGGCTCGGTCGATGCGATCCGGGTGGCGCGTTCCATGGCGCCCGGAACAAAGTTGATGGTGAGCGTGAACGCGTTGGCGCCGCCCCGGCCCTGAGTGAGACCGCTGACAGCAACCCCCTCGACTTCCGGCAGCGCCTCGAGCGCGATGCGGTAGTTCTCGGCGTCGGCGGCATTCGGCGTCGTGCAGGCGACCACGAGAGTGTCCAACTGGGCCTCGGTCGCGGTGGCGCGCGTGAAGTTGATCTGCCCTCGCTGCGGAAGTTCGTAGATGAGGCTCAGCATCTCCAGCGGCAGCAGGTGCTCGGATGCGAGGCGCTCGATGCTGGCCGCCAGGCGCTCCCGCCCCTCGATCTCGTTCACCAGCGGGGTCTGCTCCCGGATCCGGATCTGCTGGGCGGTCGTGAGCATGCCGCCGCCGACCGAGAGCAGGACCTGTCCCACCGCGAGCGCAGCGAGCAGCACCACCGATCCGGCCGTCACCCGCCACAGCATGAGGTCGCGGCGCGCGCCGCGGCGATAGGAGTCCAGTTCGCCCGGATCCCTGACGTCGAACGTGGCTGCAGTATCGCGGGGAAGCTGCGCCTCGAATTCGCCGGCACGAAACCTGAATGCCTGCTCCGATTCCGAAACGGCAATCTCGGGCGTCGTCGTGAGTTCGATGATCTCGCGGCTCTCCCCTGCGGAGCGGAGAAGTGCTTCGCGCACCTTGGCGCGTTCTTCGTCCGTCGCCTCCGCGGCGATCGGGGCAGTGAGCACCCTGACCGGCACCGGGGCGTCCGCCCAGTGGACCGCGGTCAGGCCGTCGGCGGTCGGATAAAGGACGGTCGTCGCCGGCTTGACCTCCATCGCGGCGAGAGCGGCGAATGTCGGGATCACGAGTTCGGCAGAATCCCATTCGGACACCTGGTCGATCGGGAAGCGCTTCCGATAGCAGGAGAACACGAGCGCATGCGCCGAGCCGGGCGACCAACAGTAACCAAAGAAGAGCTGGGCGGGCGGGAAGGGCGAGATGGCCTCAAGGGTGAGCTCGACCTGGGATGCGACCGACTGAGCCTCTGAACCGGGGGCAATCGGGACCAACCGCACGAAGAAACGCTGGTCGGACAACAGCGCCACCCGTGGCGGAGGCGGCCCGGATTTCAGGTATTCGATGAATGAAGCGGACACGTACTAAGAGGTGGGATCATCCCGGACCCGGCTGGTTCCGGACAGAGGGGAGGCAGCGGTCAGATTTCAATCGGGTCGGTTGCCGAATCGTCCTCGGGAGCGGGAAGCTCGAAGGGTTCCATGGTTTCCCGGATTTCCAGGACTGTAAAGGGATACTGGAGAGTGTTGGTCGTGGTGTTCGCTGCGCCGCCTGTGGCGGCACCGCCTCGCCCGCCCCGACCTGCCGGGGCGTTCGCTGCGGTCGCCGTGTCAGACGTCCCGGTCGGGTCGTTGGTTGCAGGAGATTGCACGGCTTCCGCGCCGTTCGGGGGTGCGACCAGCACGCTCAGGCGGTAGCGAATGCCCCCCTGACGAACGAGGACGTTGATCCGAAGGGCCTGGATCTGGGTGCCCAGGGCCTGGGCATTTCCGAGGCCGAGGATCGGGACAGCCTCGTCGGTGGTGCGGAAATACCCCGACCCCTGCAGCATCAAGGTCTCATCCCCCGTCAGGTGCTCAGTCAGGCGGTCGACCGCGGTGGCGTCGAACTGGCCGATCGCAACGATGGCTTCCGGCCGTACCGGCAGGGCATTGATGTTCGGCTGGTCGAAGTCATACAGCGAAAACGTGTCGGCAAACTTCCTCCACAGGGCGTTCGGTGCACCCTGCTCGTCGTAGAAAACCGTGGAAGCCACATCGATGGCGGCGAGTTCGTCGAACGAGAGCAGCGAGCGGCCTGGCGGGGCGTAGGGGATCTCGCCGAGCTCGTATTCCGGCACCATCGCGGAAAGCGGCGTGTAGTCGGTGCGCATCCATCCGAGCAGGGCATCGGCGAGCTCCTGCGCCTCCGGCTCCGACATCTCCCAGAACTCGAACACCGCGGTGAGCGTGTTCGCGTCCGCATTCGGCAGCGAGATCTTGCCGCTCTCGTCCTCGAAGGTGACCTCGATATCCAGGCCCTCAGGCGGCGTCCATTCGGCAAACTCCAGCGGATTATCCCAGCCTTCCCGTGGACTCCGGATCGCGTTGCCTCCCGCCTCCACGAAGTTCTGAAGCACGGCGAGCGTCACCTCCGTCGCCGAATAGGCCTCCTTTCTCAGGTCCAGGGTCTGCGAATGCCGCGACTCGATGATCAGGTCGGTGCTGGCCTTGTCGATAAAGAGGGTGATCATCGCGGCGGTCAGCACGATCGAGACGAGCACGATGATAAGAATGGAGCCCCGGTTCCCTCGCCAGGATTCGGCAGGGCGTCGGGGCGCGCGGCGCGCAGGGCGATGGAATGCGGAGCCCCTCATATGCCGGGAAGTCCCTCCGTGATCACCGGCAGTGCGATGACCTCTTCCTGCTCGTCACCACCGTACTCGAATCGCAGCCGGAGGCGGAGCGGGGTCTCGATGGTGCCGTCGGGATTTCGCCTGAGCGTGTCCTCCGTGCTCCAGGTCCGGAAATCCTCGTCGTAATAATCGTAGCGCAGCGCGGTGACGAAAGGAGTGATCACGGTTTCGCGCGGCGGCTCGTCAGCGAATGCCGTCTCGAGGCGCGAATGCCAGAGCAGGATGAGCCCCTGGCTCTCGCGCGCCTGCAGGGAGCAGACGACCTCGGGCAGCGGGCGTTCCGGCCAGTTGATCAGGCGGCTCCCAGAAGGAAGCAGGAACGTGAGCATGGGCTCCTGGGATCCGAGCTCCGGCGTGATCTCGCGCGGCGCGATCGGCGTGTCGCCCAGCCGGGCCGCCGGCGGCAGCACCGCGGAACGCAGCTCGGACTCCAGGAAGCGCGTCACGGCGCGCGCATGCTGTTCGAAGAGGCGGGTGTCCGTTCCCCTGCCCCAGAGCTCTCCCATCGAGAAGATGACCGTGTTGAGCGCTACGAGGATCATGCCGGCAAGCGCCACCGCGATCAGGATCTCGATCAGCGTGAAGCCGCGCGAATAGCGGGAACCGGCACGCGTGCGCACCGCTTTTGGAAAAGAATGCATCATCATCATCCCCTTCCTGCGGCACCGCCGCCGCGGGCCGCCCCCCCACCGGCAGCTCCGCCACCCCGAGCAGCACCGGGCTGCTGGCCGCCCGCAGCACCTCCGCGAGGAGCAAAACCTGCGTCGCCTCCCTGAAAACCGCCTCCTCCCGGGGCAAAGCCGCCACCCCGACCTCCTTGCCCGCCGCGGCCACCCCGGCCGGTTCCATCGCCGGGAGCAAATCCACCGCCACGTCCGCCTCGCCCTCCCCCACCGCCTCCGCCCGCAGGGACTCCCAGCGTGGCAGGATCGACACCCTGGAACTCGGCAATGCGATTCCGCACTTCCTGCTGCAGCAGGGTGCGCTCGGTCACGTCGGTCGACCAGGTTGGACGCAGCAGCGAGAAAGTTTCCTCGTGGGTCTCGGGCGTGAGCGCTGTCGCCTCTATGATCTCCGCGGTGAAATGCACCGTGAAGAGATCGGGGATCGTCGCGCTGGGCTCGATCTCCGAGGTCCAGCGGATATGGCGGCCCTCGGTTCCGTCAAACTCGCCGCCCTCCATCGCCAGCTCAGGATCCGGCTCCTTGAGAAGCTGCATCCGGGCAAACTCCACGTCGGCATCGGCGCCACGCTCGCGGGCCGCGATCGAATAGCTGTTCAGCACGTTCAGGTAGGCTCCGATCAGGACCACGGCAGCCATGGCAAAGATCGCCAGTGCGATCAGGACCTCGATCAGCGTAAAGCCTCGGGGATCGGAGGCAGACACGGATCTGGAATGTCGGCGCCTCATTGGTTGATCGAGGGCTCCAATATCGGTGCGCACGTCCACGGATCGATGTCGATCTGCTGGACACTGGCACCAATCCTGATCTGGACCTGAAAATCGGTGCAGGTTCCGTTCGGATAGAACGCCACCGACGAAACGGTCGTCGTGTTCACGAGCACGCCGGCGATAAGTTCGGTCGGCCCGCCCTGCCCGGCGACGAACTCGACGAGGACTTCCTCCTCGACCAGCGGGAATGTAGCGACCTGCGCGGACTCCTCAGCCGTACCGTTGCGCGGAAGGGCGCTCAACACGAGTGCCCCTTGCTCACGATCGAATGAAAGGCGCACCTCGACATAGTTCTCGACAGCGTGCCGACGTGCCGCCGCAAGCGCCTTGGTGAACTCCTCGTCAGCCGAACCGGGGCCCTCCTGGATCAGTCGGGCGGAACCGTAGGCGAACACCCCGACGATCAGTCCAAGCAGGGCGATCGCGATCAGGATCTCGAGCAGCGTGAAGCCGCGTCGAGCGGGAGATTCGGAGCCCCGCGTCACGGGTCACCGCCTCCTGCGCTACTGACCCGACCCCTCGGTGGCGGCGGGTGTGGCGACCCAGTTGCCGATGTCGTCCGCCGTCCCGCTCTCGCGATCAGGCCCTTTCGACCAGAGATCGTAACGGGTGCGATTCCGGTCGCCGGGCGACTTGTAAAGATAGGGCTCACCCCAGGGATCTATCGGCGGCCACTCGACATCCTCTAGGACAAACGGCCCTCCCCAGGATTTCCGCAAGCCGCCCGGGTCGGTTCGAAGTGCATCGAGCGTTGCCGGATAGCTGCCGTGCCGAATTTGATAATTCTCGATCGGGCTCTTCATCGTGCCCGTTACGAACAGGTTGGCGATGTCCACACGTCCTGTTTCAAAAACGCCACCGAAATTGGCGACTGCCAGGCCAACGAGCAGGCCGAGGATGGCAATGGCGATCAGGATCTCGAGGAGGGTGAAGCCGCGGCCATCGATGCGGCGGGGTCGGCGGGGTGAATTCATGATGGGGAATGGAATGCGTCGTGGAATCGATGTCGAGACGCTCATAAGCGGCATTAGGTTGCATGAACCGCCTGAAGAAGTGCGGTTCTTGTTCGTTTCGAGGGGGGGAATGGCATTGCCAACCCGTCCGAATCCGTGAGGTTCTGAGAGCAAAGTACGCAGCCGCAGCCGCCGTATCAAATGCAGGAGCACCCCCACGCCTTTCTCGCCCTTTTCCTGGTCGTGGCGTTCGCGTTCCCGCTTGTCGCGCTGAGTGTTGCGCGACTCTGGTTCCGCAGCTTCCAGCCGCCCAAGCCGAGCGACATCAAGAACGACGTCTACGAATGCGGCATGCCCTCGAGCGGCGATTCCTGGATCCAGTTCAAGGCCCATTATTATCTCTACGCGATCCTGTTCCTGATCTTCGACGTCGAGGTGCTCTTCCTGCTGCCGTTCGCCGTCGCGTTCACCGGCCTGCCCGCCGGTGCTCTGGTCGCCATGCTCGTGTTCCTCCTTCTTCTCGCCGAAGGCCTGATCTGGGCCTGGCGCCGTGGGCACCTGGACTGGACATGACCGAGGGCGCGACCATCACCGAGGCACAGCGACAGGAACTCCGGCGGCACGGCATCCTGCTCACGAGTCTCGAGGAGTTGCACAACTGGAGCCGGAGCAGTTCCGTCTGGCCGCTGCAGTTCGGCCTCGCCTGCTGCGCGATCGAGATGATCGCCGCTTCCATGGCGCGGTTCGACATCTCGCGATTCGGCTCGGAAGTGTTCCGCCCGTCACCCCGCCAGGCCGACCTGCTGATCGTCTCAGGCACGGTCACCAAGAAGATGGCCCCCCAGGTCGTGCGCCTCTGGAACCAGATGCCCGAGCCGAAGTACTGCATCGCCATGGGCGCCTGCGCCATTTCCGGCGGTCCGTTCAAGCAGGGGTACAACGTGCTCAAGGGCATCGACCGCTACCTCCCGGTCGACGTCTACGTGCCAGGGTGCCCCCCGCGTCCGGAGGCCCTGCTGCACGCCCTGATCGAACTCCAGAAAAAGATCCGCAGCCAGCACCTGACCGGCAGCGACCGCCCCACCCACCTGCGCCCCGAGGACACCGGGGAGTTCCCCGTGCCCGCCTTCGGCGCCCACGATCTCGAGCCTACCAAGAACACGGAAGTCTGGCAGCCGCCCGAAAGCCCCCGCGGCGCAAAGGCCGACGGCTGAGATATCGACGATGCCGCCGACCGAACAGCTCCGCGATCGCATCCTCGCCCGGTTTCCGGACGCGGATGTCACCGTGGTGACCAACCCGGGTCCGGCGGCGCAGCATTCGCTTCTCGTCGGTCGGGCCCACGCGGTCGAGGTCGCAAAATTCCTGCGCGACGACCCGGAGCTGCGGCTCGATTTCTGCTCGAACATGACCGGGATCGACTGGCCGACTGCCACCGGCAAGCTGCCGGCCGACGACAGCGGCTTCCTCGAGGCCGTCTACCATCTCTACTCGATGGCACTGAAGCATGGCCCAGTCGTGCTTCGCGTACGATCAGCGGACCGGTCCGCCCCGGCCTCCCTGCCCTCCCTCACGCCTGTCTGGAGATCGTGCGAATTCCAGGAACGCGAGGCCTACGACCTCTACGGGATTTCATTCGAGGGACACCCTGACCTGCGCCGCATCCTGATGTGGGACGAGTTCGAGGACTTCCCCATGCGGAAGGACTACACCGAACCGGACGACTACGAGTGGGAGCCGACAGGTCACGGCGACGTCGCGGCCAAGTCGGCGAGGCATGCGCCGAAGGTGGAGGCTGCAGGGAGCAAGGAGCAGGGAGCAGTTGGGGATCCGAAGGCCGAAGGCGGAGGGCTGAAGGCATGAGTGCCACCGACCACGGGCTCACCGGCCCACCGGACACCGGCGCAACCGTCCGCTCGGTAACCGACCCCTTCCACGGCGACCTTCTCGAGATCTCGATGGGGCCGCATCATCCCTCGACGCATGGGGTGTTCCGCATGGTGGCCACTCTCGACGGCGAGACGATCGTCAAGCTCAAGCCCGTGTTCGGCTACCTGCACCGCAATCACGAGAAGCTGGGCGAGAGCACGACCTACCTCGGATCGATGCCCTACACGGACCGGCTCGATTACTTCTGCTCGATGACGAACAACTGGGCCTACGCCCTGGCCGTCGAGAAGCTCGCGGGCCAGGCCGTGCCGGAGCGCGCCGAGTACCTGCGGCTGATCCTCGCCGAGCTCACCCGCCTGCTGAACCACGTCTGCCTCGCAGGCTTCCTGCTCCAGGACTGCGGTGCGATGGGCACGCCGCTGATGTACGCGTTTCGCGAGCGAGAGAAGATCCTCGACCTGTTCGAGGCGCTCAGCGGCTCGCGCATGATGTGCAACTACCAGCGCTTCGGCGGCTGCCGCGTGGACGCCCCGGCCGGGTGGCTCGACGCGGCACGGCGGATCGTCGGGGAATTCGAAGCCTTCCTCGACGAATACGAGCGCATGCTCAACGGCAACGAGATCCTGCTGGCCCGCACGCAGGGAGTCGGCCGCCTCTCCCCGGAACTCGCGGTGAGCGCCGGCATCACCGGCCCCATGCTGCGCGCCGCCGGAGTCGACTACGACATTCGCAGGGTAGACGGCTACGGACTGTATCCGCGCTATCCCTTCCGCATCCCGCTCGGAGAGCATGGCGACACCTACGACCGCTACATGATTCGCATGCTGGAGATGCGCGAGTCGCTCGGGATCCTGCGGGCCGCCCTGCGCGACATCCCCGAGGGCCCGGTCATGGATCCCAAGGCGAAGATCCGCGGGTTTCGTCCCAAGGCCGGCGAGGCCTACGGGCGCATCGAGGGACCGAAGGGTGAGATCGGTTTCTACCTGGTAAGCGACGGCAGCCCGAACCCCTACCGCTATCGAGTGCGCCCGCCCTCCTTCATCAACCTCACCATCCTCGAGGACCTCTGCCTCGGCCACACCGTGGCCGACGCCGTGATCATCCTCGGCAGCATCGACATCGTGCTCGGGGAGGTGGACAGGTGAACTCATTGCGGAAATTGGATTTTGGATCGCGGATTGGGAACTGGCCAATCTGCACCCTCCACCGGCCACTGGCCGCCGGCTTACCGGCCACCGGCAACCGGCAACCGCATTCCGCAATCTGACAATGCTCGGCTCCGGCATAATCAACGGCCTCGCGGTTACCGCGAAAAACCTCGTGGGCTCGTTCAACGATCCGAAGCGGCTCGTGACCACGGAGTACCCGGAGCAGCGCACGCAGATCCCGGAGGCGTTCCGCAATTTCCCGTTCCTTGTCTGCGACGACGGCGACAAGTCCCTTGAGACCCTTCGTTGCGTCGCCTGCCAGATCTGCGAGAAGGAGTGCCCGCCGCAGTGCATCTACATCGAGAAGAGCAAGGACAAGAAGCCGGACGCCACGGGAAAGCCCCAGTTCTATCCGGCGGTCTTCGACATCGACACGTCCGTCTGCATGAGCTGCCAGATCTGCGTCGAGGTCTGCCCGTTCGAGGCGATCAAGATGGACCAGGAGTTCGAGATCGCGACGGGTGACCGATTCGGCGGCCTGCTTTTCGATCGCGACCGGCTGACCCGATCCAACGCCTACTACCACTGCATTCACCCTACCGAGGCGGCGGCGGTCGACGCGCGCCTTGCCGCGGACCGCAAGGCCGCCGAGGAGAAAGCCAAGGCCGCCGCTGCGGCCGCTGCAGCAAAGGCGGCAGCTGCCGCCAAGGCCAAGGCTGAAGCCACAGCGGCGCCACCGGCGCCGAAGCCGCCTGAAGGGAGCCCGCCGGCACCATGATCGACGAATCCGTGCTCGAGCGCCTGCCGCTGATCGCCGGTGAATTCCTGCGCGAGGCGCTGCCGTATCCCTGGAATTGGATCGTCCGCAGCCTGCTGGTCATCGTCGGCATCCTCGCGGTCTTCGGCGGACTCTTCGCAGCCCTCACCCTCGCCGAGCGCAAGCTGCTCGGCCGCTTCCAGAATCGACCGGGACCGAACCGGACCACGATCCCGTTCACGCGCATCCGGCTCTTCGGACTGTTCCAGCCGATTGCCGACGCGCTGAAGATCCTGACCAAGGAGGACATCGTGCCGCGCTCGGCGGACCGGCTTCTGCATTTCCTCGCGCCGGTGTCGCTCGTCGCGTTCGCCCTGATCACCTTCGCCGTGATTCCGTTCGGGCGCCACATCGTGCCGGTGGAGCTCGACGCCGCCGTGCTCTACTTCTTCGCAGCGGGAACCGCGTCGGAACTCGCGGTGTTCATGGCCGGCTGGGCGAGCCGCAACAAGTATTCGCTGCTCGGCGCGATGCGCGCGCTGGCCCAGCTCATCAGCTACGAGCTGCCGCTGCTGCTCTCCTTCGTTCCCGTGATCATGCTCGCGGGCACGCTGTCCACCACGGGCATCGTCGATGCGCAGGACGGCTGGGTCGCGGGCTTCATCCCGAAGTGGCACGTGCTCACGCCGTGGGGCCTGGTTGGCTTCGTCGTCTTCCTGATCGCCGCGTTCGCCGAGTCGAACCGCGCGCCCTTCGACCTGCCCGAGGCGGAGAGCGAGATCATCGCCGGACACCTGACGGAGTACTCGGGATTCAAGTACGCGCTCTTCTTCATGGCCGAGTACCTCGGCATGTGCGCGCTCTCCGCGATGGGCGTCACGCTCTTCCTCGGCGGCTGGCGCGCCCCGCTGCCCCTCCTGGAAATCATCCCCTCCTACGCCTGGTTCGCGGTGAAGCTTCTTTCCGTGCTCTTCCTCTTCATCTGGGTGCGCGCGACCCTGCCGCGCCTCCGCATGGACCAGCTCATGAGGCTCGCCTGGAAATTCCTGGTCCCGGCCGGACTGCTTAACCTCCTCGCGGCCGCCTCGTGGCAGCTCACGGCCGGCTGGAGCGCCACCGCGCTTGGCCTCGGTGCCCGCTGGGCACTCGCCTTCGCCATTGTCGTCATTCCCCTCCACCTGCTCGCGCGCACCATGACGCGGCACCACCAACCACGGGTTTACCGCTATGCGTGACCACAATTGCGATTTCCGAATGCCGATTGCCGATCTGACCGCACTGGATCGAGTCCACGGTGTTCTGCGCCCTGCTTCTCTGGCCCCAAAATTCGGCATTCGAAATTTGGAATTCGGCATTTCCTGAAATGCTTCCCCTGATTGCCATCGCTACCGTAATGCTCGCGGCCACCGCCGTGGCGATGTCGCTGCGCAATCTCATCCACAGCGCGCTGCTCCTGATCGTGAGCTGGTTCGGCACGGCGGCCTTCTACCTCTGGGCAGGCGCTGAGTTCGTCGCATTCGGCCAGGTGCTCGTCTATGTCGGCGCCGTCTCGATGATCGTGCTCTTCGCGGTGCTGCTGACACGCCGCTCGCGCACGGACCTGGCCCTGACGCCTGACTCCGCAGCACGCGCCGCCGCGGGCATTCTCGCGGGCCTGGCGGCCTTCAGCGTGATGGCATTCGCCATCGCCCGCACCCCCCTCGAGGTCGTCGGGGATGGCGCCGTCCCCTCGATCACCGTGCGCGAGATCGGCACCCAGCTCATGGGTCCGCACGCCGTGAGCCTGCTTGCCGTCGGCGTGCTGCTCACAGTCGCCCTGCTCGGCGGAGTCGTCATCGCGGCCTCCGACAGCAGGCGCGCGTCGCGCGCCAATCCGCAATCCGCATCCCGCATGCCACAATCGCGATGAGCCCCCTCCACATCTGTCTCCTGATCTCCTCCGCCCTCTTTTGCATCGGGCTGACGGGTGCGCTGGCGCGCAGCAACACGATCCTCGTGCTGCTGGGGATCGAGCTGATGCTGAACGCGGCCAACCTGAACTTCATCGCATTCTGGAAATACGGCCCCGAACCCTCCGCGGGCCTCGGAGTGGTCTTCGTGCTGTTCTCAATCGCGGTCGCTGCAGCCGAGGCGGCCGTCGGCCTCGCGCTGATCATCGCGATCTACCGGCACCAGCGGAGCATCCGCCTCCAGGAGGCGACGCGGCTGAAGGGATGATGCAAATGCCGATTTCCAATTGCCGATTTCCGATTGGTTCGCCTCCGGCTGCCAGTGGCCGGCAGCGCCTTCCGTTCATTCGGCATTCGGCATTTGGCATTCGGAATTTCCCATGAGCCTTGGCGCCCAGTACCTCTGGCTGATTCCTCTCCTTCCGCTGCTCGCCGCGGCAGTCGGAACGTTTGCGCCGCGAAGCGCGCGCCGGTTTGCAGCGGGTATAGCCATCGGTGCGATGGCACTGTCGTTCGTTCTCTCGTGCGGGGCACTGGTAAGCGCAAATGAGTTCTCCGACACCGCTGCGCGCGAACGCATCGGCATGCCGCCGATACAGGTACCAGCACCGCCGGATTCGAACCCCGTCGCTTTCGCCTCGGAGCAACCAGGCGTCTGGTTCGATGTTTCCCGATCACCAGACCGGGCAGCCGCGATCAGCTACTCCAACTTCACCTGGTTCGAGATCGGCAACCAGTCGCGCCCGTTTGCGATGCTGCCCGACATCTCCCTCGGCTGGCTGCTCGATCCGCTGGGCGCGCTGATGTGCATGATGGTCACGTTTGTCGGCACGCTGATCTTAATATTCAGCACCGGCTACATGAAGGAGGACCCGAACTTCAGCCGGTTCTTCTGCTTTCTCAGCCTGTTCGCGGCCGGCATGCTCGGCATCATCGTGGCGAACAGCCTGCTGCTGATCTTCATCTGCTGGGAGATCGTCGGCCTCGCCTCGTACCTGCTGATCGGGTTCTGGTTCCACAAGCCGGAGGCTGCTGCGGCCGCGAAGAAGGCGTTTGTGACGACGCGCATCGGCGACCTCGGATTCCTGCTCGGCCTGCTCTGGCTCTACGATGCCCAGGGCACCGTGTTGCTGTACGATGCCGGCCAAGGCCTGCTCGACGGCGGTTTCGTGAGCCTTGCGGGGGCGGTCACGGTCGGCGGCGGGCTCGCGCTCTCCACGGCCTGCGGGCTGCTCGTCTTCTGCGGAGCCATCGGCAAGTCCGGGCAGTTCCCACTGCATGTGTGGCTGCCGGATGCGATGGAGGGTCCAACTCCCGTCAGCGCACTGATCCACGCGGCCACGATGGTTGCTGCCGGCGTGTTCCTGGTCGCGCGCATGTATCCACTGATGGCAGCCGATCTCGCCGTGCCGGACCTGCCGCTGCACGCGCTGACGGTCGTCGCCTGGATCGGCGCGATCACCGCCCTGCTCGGAGCCGTGATCGCCGTCGCACAGAACGACATCAAGCGCATCCTCGCGTTCTCCACCGTCTCGCAGCTCGGCTACATGATGCTCGCGCTTGGCGTGGGCTCGTGGGTGGCGGCGATTTTCCATTTGCTCACGCACGCCTTCTTCAAGGCGCTTCTCTTCCTCGGCGCCGGGTCGGTGATCCACGCCGCGCACCATGAGCAGGACATCCGGCGACTCGGCGGACTCGGCCCGCGAATGAAGGCGACCTTCGCGACATTTGCCATCGGCATGATGGCAATCGCCGGAGTGCCATTCCTTTTCTCGGGCTTCTGGAGCAAGGAAGCCATCCTGCACGCGGCGCATGAGTGGGAGGGCAGCCACGTGCCGTTCTACGTCGGCCTCGTCGCGGTCGTGCTCACTGCATTCTACATGACGCGGCTCATGGCCGAGGTCTTCCGCGGAGCGCCGCGCTCCGATGCCGCCGGACACGCCCACGAGAACCCGCGCGTCATGACCGTGCCGCTGGGGATACTGGCGGTCTGCTCCGTGCTGCTCGGCTTCCTCGGCACGCCGGCCTGGCCGTGGCTGCAATCGGCGATGCTCGGCATGCCCCAGGAGGCGCATTCGCTGTTCGAGGGTGCGGGCCTGATGGGTCTGTCGATCCTGCTCGTCTCGGTCGGCATCGGTTCCGGCTGGGCGCTGTACGGCCGCCGGCTGCGGGCCAGCGCGACGGCCCGCGACCCAATCGAGGCACGACTGCCCGGAGTCTTCGCGGTGCTCGGAAATCGTCTGGGCTTTGACGAGTTCTACGCCGCCACCGCGGGCCGGCTGGTTTCACTCACCGCGGCGGCCATGGACACGCTGGACCGGTGGGTCTGGGGCGGGCTGGTTTCCTTTCTCGCGTTGTTCGCACAGTTCTCGGGTTCCGTGAACCGCGAGATGGACGAAGGCGGACTCAATGCAGGCTTCGACCGCACCAGCGAGACGCTGCGGGGCAGCGGTCGCGTCTATTCCGGCACGCAGACCGGCGAGACTCACAGTTACCTGAGGCGGCGGGTGGTCGGGTTCTGCGTACTGGGGCGCTTCCTCGTGGCGCGGGGAGGGGCGGGTCGCGGAAGCCATGC
>JAYQOU010000003.1:151118-159724 GCA_038144975.1 Candidatus Salsuginivita brisbanensis
CAGTTACCTGAGGCTGCTGGTGCTAGGGTTCTCCGTACTGCCGCTCTTCCTCGTGGCGCTGGGAGGGGCGGGTCGCTGAAGCCATGCCGCTGCTGACGCTCATCGTCTTCCTGCCCTGGATCGGGGCCGCTTTCGTGGCGTTGCTGCCCGGCCGGCAGGCGCGCGGTGTCTCTCTGGCGTTCAGCCTCGGAACCCTGCTCCTCGGTGCCCTGCTCGTCGCGCGGGGCTGGCAGGACGGCGCAGCGGGGCCGGAGTTCGCGACCGTGATCGAGTCGCGCTCATGGATCGAGGCGCTCGGCGTCCGTTACACGCTCGGTGCCGATGCGCTTTCCGCGATGCTGGTGATCCTCACCGGCATCCTCTCCCCGATCTGCCTGCTCGCGGCCTGGGAGGTGGAAAAGGGCGGACGCGGGTTCCGGGCGCTGTTTCTCCTGCTTCAGGGCAGCGCACTCGGCGTGTTTCTCGCGCAGGACTTCTTCCTGTGGTTCGTCTTCTGGGAGCTCAGCCTGGTGCCGGCGTTCTTCCTGATCCGTATCTGGGGCGGAGCCGGCGGCGCCCGCGCAGCCTACCAGTTCTTTGTGTACACGATGGGCGGAAGCGCGTTCCTGCTCTTCGGCTTTGCGGCGGTGTACGCGGCGATGGGAACCGCGGACTTCCAGTCGATCCCGGCCGACCTGCTGGCGCAAAGGCTCGACGGCCTGGTCTCGGGACGCCTGTCCGCCGTGCCATGGGCCACGCTCGCGTTCCTGGGTATCCTGCTCGGTTTCGCAGTCAAAGCCCCGCTCTTCCCGTTCCACACCTGGATGCCGGTGACCTACGCGGAGGCGCCGGCGCCGGTCTCGATGTTCCTGACGGCGATCATGTCGAAGATGGGCGTCTACGGCTTCCTCCGAATCCTCGTGCCGCTCTTCCCCGCCGAGGTGCAGGCGGCCGCGCCCGTGCTCACGGGCCTCGCGCTGGCGGGCGTGCTCGCCGGGGCGTTTGCGGCACTGGTCCAGAAGGACCTGCGGCGCATGCTCGCGTATTCGTCGCTCAACCACGTCGGCTACTGCCTGCTCGCCCTGTTCGTCGGGTTCCTTCCCGGGCAGAACGCCTATGTCGGCACGCCGGGCATCCTGCTCCAGATGTTCAACCACGGGCTGTCCGCCGCGGCGCTGTTCTATCTGGTCGGCATCCTTGAAGCCCGTTCGGGCGGGCGGCGAGGACTCAAAGATTTCGGTGGCCTGAGGTCCGTGGCGCCGGTGTTCGCCGGGATCACGGGGGTCGCAATGTTCTCCTCGCTCGGTTTGCCGGGGCTGAACGGATTCGTGGGCGAGTTCCTGATCTTCGTGTCGGTATTCCGCGGCGCGCCGTGGGTCGCGGCGGCTGCGACGCTCGCGCTGCTCGCGACGGCGATCTTCCTGCTTACCTTCTACCAGCGCGTCTTCCACGGACCGAAGGGTGACGTGGCGCAGGCCGGATTCGCCGATCTGTCGCGCCGCGAAATCCTCACGCTGGCACCGCTCGTGGCGCTCATGTTGCTGCTCGGCCTCTGGCCGCAGGCCCTGCTGCAGCTCATCAACCTCTGGATCCTGCCGGTGCCATGAGCCTGCTCCCCTGGACAATCTACCTTTCCTTCGCCGGCGCCTTGGCCTGCACGTTTGGCGGTGCGCGCTCGGCGCAGGTCGCGCGCTGGATCGCGCTGGGCACCACAGGCATCACATGGCTGATCACGCTGGTCGCCGCCGTGGGCTTCGAGCCGGCTCCGGCCATGGTCACGCTCGTCGACGTTCCCTGGATCGCCTCGATCGGCGCGCACTACCGTCTGGCAGTCGACGGAATCAGCCTCGCGCTGCTAGTGCTCACGGGGCTCGCGGCGACGACGGGCGTGCTCTTCTCGTGGAACATCTCGGACCGGGCGGGAGGTTACTTCGGGCTGTACCTCACGCTCATCGGCGGCGTGTACGGTGTGTTCCTGAGCACGGATGCGTTCCTGTTCTTTGTCTTCTACGAGATCGCGATCGTGCCGAAGTACTTCCTGATCGCGCGCTGGGGTTCCACGAACCGCGAGTACGGCGCCATGAAGCTTGTGCTCTACTCCTTCGCGGGGAGCGCGCTCGTGCTCGCGGGCCTGCTGTGGGCTCATGCAACCGCGGGTGGCACGAGCTTCGGCCTGGACGAACTCGCCTTTGCAGCGGCGCGATTCTCCAGGCTGGAGCAGCTTGGAATGTTCGCCCTGCTGTTCACCGGCTTTGCGGTGCTCGCCGGCATGTTTCCCTTCCACACCTGGGCGCCCACGGGCCACGTCGCGGCGCCGACGGCCGCCTCGATGCTGCTCGCCGGTGTCGTCATGAAGCTCGGGGCCTACGGCTGCCTGCGCGTGGCGATGGCACTTTTCCCGACGGGACTCGAGTTCTGGCAGCCGACGATAGCCTGGCTGGCCGTGATCGGAATCGTCTACGCGGGCCTCGTCGCGCTGGTGCAGGACGACTTCAAGTTCGTCATCGGCTACTCGAGCGTGAGCCACATGGGCTTCGTCCTGCTCGGGCTCGCAGCCGCCAACGAGCGCGCGTTGAGCGGCGCGGTGCTGCAGATGTTCTCCCACGGCGTGATCGCCGGGCTGCTGTTCGCGGTGGTCGGACGCCTGGTGTACGACCGCACGCACACGCGGCGGCTGGCGGACCTGCGCGCGATGCCGCTGCACCGGCTGATGCCTTGGGCTGCCGGCGTGTTCGTGATCGCCGGGCTCGCCTCGATGGGCATGCCGGGATTCAGCGGTTTCCCGGCGGAGCTCGCGATCCTCGTGGGTGCCTGGCAGGTGTCGCCCGTCTGGGCACTCGCCGCTGCCTCGGGCGTGCTCGTCGCAGCCGCGTTCACGCTGCGGGCGATGCAGGTGTGCTTCTTCGGCAAGGCGGGCATCGACGAGGTTTCCGATGCTCCGGTTCATCCATATGAGCCGATCACGCTGCCGGAGAAGGTGGGAACCGTGCTGCTCGTGGCTGCGACATTGCTGATCGGCCTTCATCCCGACCTGCTTTTCGACTGGATCCTGCCGAGCCTTCAGTCGCCCCTGATGCAGGGGACCTTGATTGGAGGGGCGCCATGAGTCCCGACTACGGAGCCCTGCTGCATGCGCTGCTGCCCGAGGCCTGCCTTGTCGTCGGCGCACTGGTCGTGCTCGCGCTCGACCTGTCCGCCTGGGCGAGAAGGCCGGCCGAGACTCGATTCCAGTTTGCAGTCGGCGCCGGCGTACTCGCGCTGATCGTGGCGCTTGGACTCGCGCTGATGGTCGGCGCACCCGGATCCGTGTACGAGAATGTGTTGGCTGTCGACCGCCTCGGTTTCGGAGGACGTATCGGCGTGATACTCCTCTCCCTGCTCTCGCTGGGCATGGCAACGGGCGCGCCGCGGGCACGGCATGCCGCGGAGTTCGTCGCAGTCGTGCTGCTCGCGACAGTGGGCTTCACGCTGATGGCCACCGCCCAGCAGCTGCTGCTGGCATTCCTCGCGATCGAGCTGGCGAGCCTATCGCTCTACGTGCTTGCGGGATTCGACAAGGACAGGCCGGAGTCGGCCGAGGCTGCGCTGAAGTACTTCCTGTTCGGTGGCATGTCCGCGGCGTTCCTTCTGTTCGGATTCAGCATAATCTACGGCCTGACTGGCTCGATCGAGTTCGAGGAGATCGCGTTCGCGCTTACCCTTCAGGGGATGACTCCCCTGATGGCGATGGCACTGGTGATGGTGCTGGTCGCCTTCGGCTTCAAGGCAGCCGCGGCGCCCTTCCATTTCTGGGCACCCGATGTGTACCAGGGCGCGCCCGCGCCCTCGGCCGCACTCGTGGCCTCGGCATCGAAGCTTGCCGGCATCATCCTGTTCGCCCGGCTGCTCTGGCCCGGACTCGGTGCGGTTGCAGGAAACGCGGCAATGATACCCGCGACGGCCGGCTGGGGACCCGTACTGACGACGCTTGCGGGTGCCTCGCTCGTGCTGGGCAACCTCGTCGCGCTTGCGCAATCGGATGTGCGCCGCCTGCTCGCCTACTCCGCAATCGCGCATGCCGGAGCCCTGCTGCTCGGGGTCATTGCGATGGATGTCTCCGGCCCGGGGCCCCTCTATTATTACGCGGCCACCTATGGCATCGCGACGGTCGGAGCTTTCGGGGTCGTCGGCGTGCTGCAGCGTGCCGGGGTCGGACCTCGTATTGCCGACCTCGCGAGCCTCGGCAGGCGCTCCCCGCTGCGCGCCGCCTGCCTTGCCGTGTACGTGCTCTCGCTGGCGGGAATCCCGCCGCTGGCTGGATTTTTCGGGAAGTTCGCGGTGTTTGCCGCGGCGTTCAGCCTGAGCGGATTGTCGGGGCCTGTCGGCTGGATGACCCTGTTCGCGATCCTGCTGAGTGCCGTCGCGCTGTACTACTACCTGATCCTGCTCAAGCAGGCCTACGTGAATCGGGGCAACGAGTCGGACGCGCCGATCCCTGTATCGCCCGCGACCGCGGTCGCGCTGATCGCCGCTGCCGCGCTGCTGCTGATTCTCGGACTGCTACCCGATCTCGTGTACGGCCTCGTTGCGGGTTGACCCGTGCTTGAACCGCGAGGGCATTGCGGCTTAGCGTCGCCGTTCCTGCCATGAATACCCTCATTAGAATCCCCCTTCTGGCCGCCGTCTTCATGCTCGCGGCCGGTTTTGTCACTCCGCTCAGCGCGCAGAATGCGCCGACGCTCAGCGCCGAGGACTACGCGCAGATCATGATGCTCTACGCGAAGTACCCGCAGGCGCTCGACAGCGGCAACGGCGAAGCCTACGCGGATCTGTTCACCGCGGACGGCTCGTTCGGCAACCGCGTGGGCCGCCAGGCGCTCATCGAGTTCGCGAGCGGACGCTCCTACGAGACCTCGACGGTGCGCCACGTGCCGATGACCCCGATCATCACGCCGACCGCCGAAGGCGCCAGCGGCACGGTCATTAACTTCTTCGTCGACATGGGC
Source organism: Candidatus Salsuginivita brisbanensis (assembly GCA_038144975.1). Taxonomy (GTDB): domain Bacteria; phylum Verrucomicrobiota; class Verrucomicrobiia; order Opitutales; family Opitutaceae; genus Salsuginivita; species Salsuginivita brisbanensis. The sequence continues at coordinate 156,083 of JAYQOU010000003.1, forward strand.
ACAAACCCGCCGTCGATCACCCGCGCCAGCATGTACACTGACACGCTGGTGAAGACGCCCCAGGGCTGGCGCTTCAAGACACGCGTCAACGGCGCCATCCCCGGCGTCGCGGCTCCCGCCCGCGGCGGAGGTGGCGGTCGTGGCGGCGCCCCCGCCACCACCGGCAATTGACGGAAGTTATAGTCTCCCTCACCCGATGCCCGGCCGAAAAAGCCGGGCATCTTTCGTTTCACCCTAACTCCGCAGCCCCCGCCACAAAGTCACGCAATACGTGACAATTCCTGGGAAGTTGGTCCTCGCAATGGTCCTCTTCGGAAGCACACGGCTTGCACCACCGAGTCCGGTCTCTCAACCTGCCCGGCTTCGAAGAGTCCCCGTAGCTCAACTGGATAGAGCAGCGGTTTCCTAAACCGCGAATCCCGGTTCAAGTCCGGGCGGGGGCACCATCCTTCGCTCCTCTGGAGCTTCGGATGGCACGGCCATTAGCTACCTTCTCAATTGCGACCAGCGATAGAGGAACCCCAACAGAGTCGGAGTCCAAGTCCGGTCGGGAGCATTCGCCGGTGGCCAGTTGGGAAGGCGCGGCCCGGCAATTTCGCAACACGAAACCTGTTCGCAACCTCCCGTATCCACGGCTTGCCACGGGAGGGCCGGGCTTCCTAGTTTCGTCGGTCCCCGACCCCGCCTGCCCCCTGGCGGTTTCGATTCACCCTAACCTCCCGAATATCCCCGTCGCTGCGTGGAAATATCCCCATCGCGCGCCCCGGACACACCGCCCCAATCATGAAACTGAAATCCGTGATTCCGCATGCCCTCATCGCATCCGGCATCCTGCTCGCCTCGGCGTCCCTGGCCCATGCCCAGGGCTTCGGTGGCGGCGGTGTCGGCACCCCGGGTCTCGCCCTGCCCGAGATCGACCTCTACAGCGCCGTCGTCCGCGTTCCACCGCTCGACGATATCGAGCTGACCAAGATCACGCGCTTCGAGGAGGCCTTTGCCGCCGAGCTCCGCGCCGCCCGTGTCGCACAGGAGGAACTTGTTGCCGCCTCGCTCGCAGTCCCGACAAACGCCGCGAATATCCGCACCAGGGCGCAGGCCCTTGCCACTGCCGAGACCGCCCTCGCAATCGCCCGCGCCAACGGCTGGGCCGTGCTCCGTGTCGAACTTAACGTCAATTCGCCCGACAAGCTTGCGGCGGTCATCTCGGCCACCAGCAGCCCAACCGGAACCGGAACCGGTAACGCCGGTCGCGGCGGCGCCCCCGCCCCAGCCCCGGCAGCAGCCGGTCGCGGCGGGCGCGGCAACTGATCCTCAATCTCCCCAACCGAACTTGCTTCCTCCCATGAGAAAACTGCTCTTCGCCGCACTCGCGGCCTGCATCGCGGCCTCCGCCAATGCCGCCGTCGCCGAACTCAATCCCGCCACCGGCACCATCGAGTCCTCCGACGGCCTGTTCGTCGGCCGCGACTTCACGATGATCCGCAACTTCAAGCTCGAGCTGCTCTACACCCCCAACACGGCCTCGGAAGGCCAGTGGGTGCCAATGACCTGGGATAGCCAGGGTCGCTTGATCGTCGCCTCCTACAACAGCGACCACCTCTTGCGCCTCACGATCCCGCGCGTCGGGAGCAATGAGCCGGTTCGCACGGAACGAATCATGAACGAAGTCGGCGCAGCCGAGGGTCTCGTCGAGGCGTTCGGCGGCCTCTACATGAACGTGAACCGGAGCAACATCCGGCGTCACGGCATCTACAAGCTGACCGACAACAACAACGACGACCAGTTCGACACAATCCGCGTGATCCGGAATCTCCGCGGCTCGGGTGACCACGGCACGCACGCGCTGCACCTCGCTCCTGATGGTCAGTCGATCTACGTCCTGAGCGGCAACGCGACGCCACTCACCAACTACACCTTTAGCCGGGTTCCAGAGGTCTGGGGTGAGGACAACCTTGTCATGCGCGTCCCGATGGGTGCACCTGGTCCCGGCCGGTCCCCCGAGTCCTGGGTGATGAACTTCAATCCCGAGGGCACTGAATTCAAGGTGTTCGCCATCGGGATGCGCAATCCCGTCGACTTCTCCTTCAACAAGGACGGCGAGATGTTCCTCTACGACTCCGACATGGAGTTCGACATGGGCTCTCCCTGGTACGTGCCGACGAACGTGCAGCACGTGACCAGCGGTTCGGACGTCGGCTGGCGCGATGGCTCCCGCAAGCACCCGCTGTACTACATGGACTACTTCGGCACGATCGGCGTCGTCGGCTCCGGTTCGCCGGTGGGCTCCATCTTCGGCACCGGCGCGAAGTTCCCCGCCCGTTACCAGGACGCGATGTTCATCGCCGACTGGTCCTACGGAAACCTCTGGGCCATGATGATCGAGCCCGACGGCGCCAGCTACAAGGGCGAGGCGACCCAGTTCATCTCGGGCCGCCCATTCGCCGTCAGCGGCGTCATCGTGAACCCGGCCGACGGCTCGCTGCTCGTGCAGACCACGGGAACGCAGTTCTACCGCGTCTCCTACACGGGGCCAGAGTCCACCCAGGCGACCCGCCCCGACTCCCGCTTCTCGGCCATGCGCGCCCTGCGCCACAGCATCGAGCAGTACCACGGCTACCGGAATCCCGCCGCCATCGGTGCCGTCTGGGACCACCTCGGCGACTCTGACCGCGCGATCCGCAATGCCGCCCGCATCGCGCTCGAGTGGCAGGACCCGGCACTCTGGCGCGACCGCGCGATCGCCGAGACCGATGTGCGCAAGAGCATCGCCGCGATCGTCGCCCTCGCCCGGACCTACGGTCCCGACATCTACAACCGCCCCGCGGATGCCCCGCCCTATGACCGTGCGCTCCAAAACCGCATGGTCGAGGCGCTCGACCGCATCGACTACGGCGCGCTCAGCGTACCCGACAAGCTCGACCTGCTGCGCGCCTACCAGCTCACGTTCATCCGCCTCGGCCCGCCGAGCCAGGAAGTCGCCCAGCGCCTGATCGCGAAGTTCGACCCGCACTTCCCCGCGAACTACCGCGAGCTCAACTGGGAAGTCGGCGAGATGCTGACCTACCTCCAGGCGCCCAGCGCCGCAGGCAAGCTCATGGGTCTGCTGCGGACCACGGGATCGGCCCCGATGGGCTCCTACTTCCCGAACTACGAGTACATCAATCCACTGCACCGCGCCCGCAACACGCCGGGCTCGGAAGGCGGTGACAGGAATGCCTTCCTCGCAAAGCAGATGGACGAGATCCAGTACGCGCAGTACCTCCGCACGCTGACCGTCGGATGGACTCCCGAGCTGCGTCGCGAATACCTCGAGTGGTTCGGAATGGCAGCCCGCACCTACAGCGGCGGCAACCAGTTCGCCGGCTTCCAGCAGGCCATCCGCGCCGACGCCATCTCGCAGATCCCTGCGAACGAGCGCGCCGCGGTTCAGGACCTCATCGACCAGGAGCTGACGTACAATCCCTCAAGGAATGTGCGCGGTGGCGCAGGCGCAGTAGCCCCTGCCGCCGCCGGTCGCGGTGGCCAGGCCGGCGGACGCGGCGGACTCTGAGCCCAACGAGTCCCGTTTGATTCCAAGGCCCCCGCCCCCCCGGTCCCCGCCCGGTTGGTGTGGGCTGAAAAACCCTGTTCACATTAATAAGA
>JAYQOU010000003.1:159734-182994 GCA_038144975.1 Candidatus Salsuginivita brisbanensis
CCCCCCGGCCCGTTGTTCCCCCCGCGGCCCCCCCCCGGGGGGGCGGCCGCCTTTGTTTGTCCTCTGAAATCCAGTTGTCAGATACATTTGCACAGAAGGCCGCGAAGAAATCCTTGGGGGGATTTGTCTTGGGCTCCGGGCTCAGCGTCTCAGTGCCTCAGCGGTAAAACACCTTCCGAATGCATGGATTTCGCCACAGAGGCTCAGAGGCGCCGAGAAACCCACAGCAACCATCTTACCTGAGCCCTGTGTCCGACCTGCATTCCACTACTTCGCGTCCTTCTGTGAAAAATGTTCCCGTTCCGATCTCAGCCTGAAAACGCGCCGAGGGGCTCAGGCAATCCTCAGTACTTCTCCTCCTAACACGGAATTCCCAAGCTAATTCAGGAGGGAACTTCCCCGCCAAAGGAAATGTCTGCTTTACCGGCTGTGCGATGGCCTGTTAAGATTCCCTTTCCAAAATGAAATCCCTCGCTGCTACCGCCCTCACTTTAACAGTCCTTGGTGCCGGCACCTGTTTCCTGCTCGCTGCTGACGCCGAACCCGCTGCTCCCGCCGGGCCCCGGAATTACGACACCACCGAGCTGACCCGGGTCGTTAACCCAATGCTCAGGGGAGGCCGCGATTTCGCTGAGGGCGAACGTGTCTTCAATACCATTGGGTGCCGCCTCTGCCATCTTTTCGGCGGTGGCGCCGGTGGCATCGGTCCCGATATCTCGGGCGTCGGCGGCCGCTTCGGGACCTTCGAGATCCTGCAGTCCATCCTCGAGCCCGATGTCGTCATCAGCGACCTCTATGGCATGAAGGAAGTCGAGACCACCGACGGCAAGTGGTACCGCGGCCGTCTCGTGCCTATCAACGACGAGGAAATCGGACTGGTGGAAAACTTCTCGGTCGATCCGAACTCGATGTCCGCCTACTGGGGACCCCCGACGGTTCGCATCAAGTATGCCGACATTTCCTGGATGGAAGACTCCTGGACCTCCCCAATGCCCGCGGGCATGATCAATGGCCTGACCGAGACCGAGGTTGCCAACATGATGGCCTATCTGATTTCCGGCGGCGATCCCTCGAACCGCATGTTCCGGGAACTGCCGGCCGAGACCAAGTAACGCAGGTCAGTCCCTCATTTTCCAAGGCGGAAGCCCACAGCGGCTTCCGCTTTTTTGTGCCCTGGCGGAGAAGTGGGAGCAGTCGACAGGATACGCTGCCATGATCCTATTGCCTGAGGTAGGGCGGGCCCGGTGTGCGCGCCGGCCGGCGACCGCGATCCGGATCCAGGCGGACGACCTCACAGGTCGTCCCTACCACCTGAAAACAGCCGACGGGAACGGAACCGGCACGTGCTTCGGCGTTTCAGAGATGTGCGGCCCCCAGCCCGCCTCCCGCTTGCGAACTCCGTCACCCGGAATACCCTCGCAATATCACGATGAGCCGATCGAGCATGCAGCATCGTTTCGCCCTCAGGGCCTGCTCGATCCTTGCCGCATTGCTGCTCGGCGCATGCACCACGGTGCACCGTGTCAATGTCGACGCGATCCGGCCACCGGATGCGCCTGACGAGGATGCGATCTCCTACCGAATAGAATCGGGAAATCGGGAGATCGAGGAATCCTCACTGAGGTTCAAGAACGCCGCCGACCTTGTCCGCACTGCCATGCTCGCCAAGGGCATGTACGAAGCACCCGACCCGGATATGGCCGACATGGTCGTGGAGATCGACTTTGGCGTCAGTGACCCCCAGGTGCACCGGGAACTGCGTTCCGAACCCATCTATCGCACCGTCATCACTCCCCCTCAGATTGTCCGGGTGGCCGTCGGCCGAACGCCAACGGGAGCCATCATCTACGAGGACGTCGTCATCCCCGAGCGTCGCGACCGCGTTTACGACGGCGAGCGCTACTACGAGATCGAATACGTTACCTACGAGAAGTTCCTTGAGATCCAGGCACGTGCCGGAAGTGCTGCACAGGACCGCCCGGCAGCCCTGTGGTCCGTGCACGCCACGACCGAGAGCGAGGACCGCGACCTGCGCAAGGCGCTGCCGATCCTCGCGGCCGCATCGATGGACCTTATCGGCACGGACACCGGCGGATCGCATACCATCCGGGTCAAGGAGGACGACGGATCGGTCGAGTTCATCCGCCAGCAGGGCATCTGAGCCTTGCGCCCACGGGTCTCGCAACCCCCTATTCTCCAAGGTGCTGGGGTGTGCACATTCGATCCCCTGACCGGCGGATTCAGGTCGGCTGGCCGAAAAAATACCTTCCCTCCGTCGGCTCCGGTCGTCACAACGAGGACTCGTGGTGACGTCGAAGTCGATTGGCTACCGGGAGATCCACGCCGCGAGTGAGCGGCTGGCCGCGGCCATTTCGAGGCGCCATCCCGCCCCTGAAAAGCTTCTCATCCTCGGCATCGCCAACGGGGGTATCGAGCTGGCCCGGCGGCTCGCGCTCGCACTCTCGAAGGGCTCTCCGCCCGCCCGCATGCGCGCCCGGGCCGGGGTGATCGACATCTCGTTTCACCGCGACGATATCCGGCGCAATCCCATCACCCGGGAGTATGCCGCCACGCAGATCCCGGCGGACACGCAGGGCGCCACGGTCATCCTGGTCGACGACGTCCTGCACTCCGGCCGCACGGCAAAGGCCGCCCTCGATGAACTCTTCGACCACGGCAGGCCGGCGCTCGTGGAACTGGCCGTGCTCGCCGACCGCGGCGGGCGACGCCTGCCGATCGCCCCCGACTACTGCGGCCTCGCGATCGCCACCACCGAGTCGCAGAAAGTCATCGTACGACTCGATCCCGCCGAGCCCATTAAGGACCGTATCCTCCTCCGTGCGGCCTGACCCTTTCCGCAATCCACATTCCGCAATCCGCAATCAGACGTGCCCTGGAACCGACGCCACCTGCTGACCATCGAGGAACTCTCGCCCGCTGAGATCGACCAGATCCACGCGACAGCCGGCGCGTTCCGACGGATCCTCGATCGGAGCGTGAAGAAAGTGCCCGCGCTGCGAGGCAAGACGATCGTCTCCCTATTCCTCGAACCCAGCACGCGCACGCGCATGGCGTTCGAGATGGCCGCAAAGCGCCTCAGCGCCGACGTCATCTCGGTGGAGGGCTCGAGCTCGAGCACCACGAAGGGCGAGACACTCCGCGACACCGCCCGAAACATCGAGGCCCTGCAGGCCGACATGATCGTGATCCGCCACGCCGCGGCGGGTTCCCCGCTCTACCTCTCGCGCCTGCTCGGCATCCCGGTGATCAACGCCGGTGACGGCGCCCATGAGCACCCCACCCAGGGCCTGCTCGACACCTTCACGATGCGCGAGCGACTGGGGAAACTGAAGGACCGCCGGGTTGTGATCCTCGGCGACATCCTCTTCAGCCGCGTCGCACGCTCTAACATCCATGCGCTCACCAAGCTCGGCGCGGATGTCACGCTGGTCGGCCCCGCGACGCTCGTGCCCGAGACGTTTACGTCGCTCGGCGTCAAGGTCTCCCACGACCTGAAGTCCGCCCTAGCCGATGCCGAGGTCGTGATGCTGCTGCGCATCCAGCACGAGCGCCAGACAAGCAGCCATTTCCCTTCGATCGGCGAATACACGAGCATGTTCGGCCTGAACAAGACCCGGGCGTCCTGGCTGAATCCCAAGGCGATCATCATGCACCCGGGCCCGATCAACCGCGGCGTCGAGATCGACAGCGACCTCGCGGACGGCGAACGCAGCGTCATCCTGGAACAGGTGACCAACGGCATCGCGATACGCATGGCTGTCCTCTACCTCTGCTCCGGCGGCAAGCCGGAGGCAGTCGTCGGCCAGGAATGAACCGAGCCATGCCGCACGCGACGCAAAGCCCCTCAAACCGGAATCATGCCTGACCTCTGGATCTCGAACGCCCGGGTGATCGACCCCGCATCGCGACGCGATGCGACGGGCGACCTCTTTGTGTCGAATGGCCGCCTCGTGCCGACGCTATCGGCGGCAGCCCGGAAACGCGCGCGCCGCATCGACGCGAAGGGGCTTGTTGCCTGCCCCGGCCTCGTCGACATCCACGTGCACTTCCGCGAACCCGGGCAGACGCACAAGGAGACGATCGCCACGGGCAGCCGCGCGGCGGCCGCCGGCGGTTTCACGACCGTGGTGTGCATGCCGAACACCTCCCCGCCGGCCGACAATGCGGGAACGATCCAGTACATCACCGACGCCGCGGAGCGCGACTCAGTCGTCAAGGTTCTCCCAACGGGCTGCATCACGGTCGGGCAAAAGGGCCAGACACTTGCCCCGATCGGCTCCCTGAAGCGCGCCGGCGCCGTGGCCATCACCGACGACGGGGACTGCGTGCAGAGCAACGAGCTCATGCGCCGCGCGATCGAGTACGCGAAGATGTTCGGTCTGCCGGTCATGGATCACTGCCAGGATGCGTCCATGACCCAGGATTCCGTGATGAACGAGGGCGAGATGTCCCTGAGGCTCGGCCTCCGCGGCTGGCCGAACGCGGCCGAGGACCTGGTCGTCGCCCGCAACGTCATCCTTTCGGAATACACCGGCGGCCACATCCACCTGCAGCACATCTCCTCGCGGTTCTCGATCGAGGTGATCCGCAGGGCGAAGTCGCGCGGGGCCCGCATCACCGCGGAGGCCACGCCGCACCATATCGCGCTCACCGACGCCGCGCTCGCGACCTACGACACGAACTTCAAGATGAACCCGCCTCTGCGGACGGAGGAGGACCGCGTCGCACTTATTGAGGCGCTGAAGGACGGCACGCTCGACTGCATCAGCACTGACCACGCCCCGCACACGAACTACGAGAAGGATCGTGAATTCGACTTCGCCCCGAACGGCATCATCGGACTCGAGACCTCGCTGGCCGTCTCCCTGCAGGTGCTGGTGCGTGAGAATCGTTTCCGACTTCCCAAAGTCATCGACCTCATGACGCGCAAGCCGGCCGAGATCCTCTCGCTCGATGCCGGCACGCTTCGCGAAGGCGCTGCCGCTGACATCTGCCTGTTCGATCCGGACGAAGCCTGGACCTACGATGCCCAGGCCGGATTCAGCAAGTCGGCCAATTCCCCCTGGCACGGGAAGAAGCTCAAGGGCCGCGTGCGGACGACGATCGTGAACGGCCGCGTCGTCTACGACAACGGCCGGATTGCCGGAACCTAAGGTAGGGCCGGCCTGGCTTGCCTGGGCGAAGCCCACCGGGCGAAGACGGGCAGGTCGGCCGCTTCCGAATTCCCGAAGGCGCCGCGCTTGCGGCCACGCCTGTTTTTCTTCGCACTGGCTGGCCATGCCACCGCTTCCCACCGTCCTGGCCGGGCTTCTCGAACTGCTACTGATCGCAGGTGGGGGAATCGTGCTCTGGCGGATCGCCCTGAGCCCAACCGCCCGCAAGCACCGCACAAAGGCCCGCCTCGGCGCCTGGCCCGTCCGACCGGTGGATTTCTTCATTTTCGTATGGGCGGTTCTCATCGGGGGCGTCGTGGTGCAGCTCGCATTCGTGTCGCTCGCGGGCTCCCTGGTGCCTGAGGGCGATCCCCGCCGCCTCGTCGCCGGTTTTGCGTTTCAGATCGGCATGCTCCTCGGCTGCCTAAGCCTGAAATTCCTGCCCCGCTCGCAGCCGGCGGAAGGCAGCGCACCGAATCCCGTCACCGCAGGTGTGCTCACCTTCCTCGTGATCATGCCACTGGTGACGGTCGCCGGGATTGCCTGGCAGCTCGTGCTGCAATCCGTCGGCCTTCCCGCCGAGCCCCAGAGCCTGGTCGGGCTCTTATCGGACGAGCAGCCGCGCGCCCTGGTGGTCGCACTCACTATCTTCGCCGTGTTCATTGCACCGGTCACGGAGGAGCTCGCGTTTCGCGCTGGGCTGTTCCGATTCCTTCGCGACCGCGTTCCCCGTCCTGTCGCACTCCTCGCGCCGTCGATGCTCTTCGCTTCCCTGCATGTGGAGTGGAGCACTCTGGACGGGCTCGCCGCATTCGGTCCCCTCGTGATGCTCGGCACCCTGTTCTCGATTTCCTACGAGCGCACAGGCCGAATCGCCGTGCCGATGATCGCCCACGGACTCTTCAACCTGAACACCCTGGTCCTCATCTACGCCGGCGTCCCCACTGAATTCTGATCCTCAGACTACCGCATCCCAGATCGGCAATCGTACATCGCAGATCGTAAATGTCGTTTTCTCCCTTCACCTCCAGCCATAGAGGTTCCATCGCCGCTCTCGGCGAGGAGGCGCTGATCGCGCGGATACGGAAGTGGCTCGGCAAGGTGGCACCGGCTTCCCCCCGGGGCATCGGCGACGACTGCGCAGTCGTCGCACCATCATCCCGGCGGCAGCTGGTCAAGGTCGACCCCGTCGTGTACGGCAGGCACTTCGACGCCAACGTCGCTCCCGAGGCGGCGGGCGCCAAGCTTCTCAAGCGAAACCTAAGCGACTTTGCAGCGATGGGCGGCGGCCGGCCGACCGCTGCCCTTCTCTCGCTCGCCGTCGATCGCCGCACGAGCGTGCTCTGGCTGGAGCGATTTCACCGAGGACTAGCCGCGGCCGCATTGCGCTACCGGGTGCCGGTCGTCGGAGGGGCTGTCTGCGAAGTCCGCGGGACTGTGTTTGCCAGCCTCAGTCTCCTTGGCGATGCCCTTTCGTCGAAGCCCACGACGCGAACGGGGGCCCGCAAGGGCGACAGGATCTGCGTGACCGGTCACTTGGGCAACAGCCTTCGGAGCGGACATCACCTGCGCTTCGAGCCCAGACTTGCCGAAGGGACATGGCTCGGCAGACGTGCCGATGTACACGCAATGATCGATGTCAGCGACGGCCTGGCAAAGGACGTCCGCGCGCTCACACCTTCCGGCACTGAGCCGGCGATCGACGCCACTGCCCTGCCTATTCGCCGCGGTGCGGACCTGAAGTCGGCCCTCTGCGAGGGCGAGGACTATGAGCTGTTGTTCGCACTGTCGTCCCGCACCGACTGGAATCGATTCACAGCAGCCTGGAAGAAGCGCTTCCCGAAAACCCGGCTGAGTTGCCTCGGGACATTCGTTCCCAGGGGGCGGCGCGCCGCGGGGAAGGTCGACCTGCGACGCCTGCGCGGCTACGAGCACCTCGGAGCCCGGTGAAGATGACCGTGCTCGACGAACTGAGGCAGGGGGTGCTCACGCGTTCGGCGCAGGAGACGCGCGAACTCGCCGCCCGCCTGGCCAGCGAGTTGCCACCGGATACAACCCTCGCGCTTCATGGCGACCTCGGTGTCGGCAAGACGACCTTCGTCCAGGGGATCGCCGCGGGTCTCGGTGTCGAAGGCCCTGTCACGAGTCCCACCTTTACGCTCTGCAACATGCACCGCGGCAAGCGGGGCCTGCTGGCGCACCTCGACGCCTACCGCCTGGAGTCGCCCGGACAGCTGGACTCACTCCTGCTCGACGACTTCCTCCAATCCCCCTGGTGGCTCGCAATCGAGTGGCCGGAGCGCGTCGCTTCCCGCCTGGCCGAGGACGCCCTGCACATTGAGTTGGCGATCGCCGCAGACGGAACAGCGGAGCCGGCCCACCGCATCCGCCTGGCCAGTTAGACGCGGGCAAGGGACGTACCACGATTCCAGAAACTGCTTCAGGAAGTCGCGAATCGAGTCAGGCAGGTTGTCGCGCGTGTTAAGCAGCGACCAACGAAACAAGCGCCCGATCTCCTGCTCAAGGGGCGTGTCGGTGCTGAACAAAGGGGCGGTGTCTTTCGTCCGATGGGGACGCTCGTCGTCCACAAGCGAATAGGCCCTGAGGGAATGGTCCGAGCCCCGGCCGCGAACAAAGTAATCGCCGACCTGGAACTCGAAGGAATCCGGCTGCCCGCCTGCATCCGCCTGACACTACACGATCATCCGGGAGTTCGACTCTCCCTCGAACACGAGCCGCTCCAGACCGGGCTCCTCGATCGGCGCTCGCGAGAGTGCAACCCGGGCCAGGGAGCAGCCAATGGATACCGGGATCAGGAGCTGCAGGTAGGCCTTGCGGCCCTCAAGATCGTCAAGGTCAACGGCGAGACCGCAGTGAGTCCGGCCATCCTTGACGCGCGCATGACGCACCGTCGCCCTCGCATGGAAGGGCTCGTCATCGAGTCGAAACTCAAGCCGCACTGACTGCCCGACCTGCAGTTCGAATACCTTGCCGAGACTCAGGCCCACCCCACCGCCCGACAAGTCGACAACCGTGGCATCGATTTCATTCGCCTCCATTTTCACCCGCAGCGACAGCGGAAATTCCGGCGTCACGGTGTAACGACTGATCAGCCTGCGCTCCGCCTGCTGGATCTCCTCGCTGCGAAAGTTGAACAGCCTCCTAAAAAGCATGATCGGGTCTCGTCCGGCCCGGTGCCAAGGCAAGACCCGACCGCCCTGTCAGGCCAGACCAATTCGGCAGACACTTGTCGCCACCACCAGCAAACGTTATCGGAAAGGAGCTGACTCCTGACTCCTAGAATTCCGAATCCTGACCTCCGCCACCCCCCATGACTCTCACCTACCACTCCCACTCGTGCGTGCTGGTCGAGACCGCGAAGGCCCGGCTGGTGATCGATCCTTTCCTCACGGACAACGACATGGCAATCGCCAAGGCCTCGGACATTCGATGCGACTACGTGTTGCTCACCCACGGCCACGAGGACCACTCCGGCGATGCCCTTGCGATCGTAAAGGCGAACGACGCAACCATCGTGGCCAACTACGAGATCGCCGAGTACTTCGGCGCCCAGGGGGCAAAGACACACGGCCTGAATCCAGGCGGAGGCTGGAACTTTCCCTTTGGCCGCGTGAAACTCACGATCGCCCACCACACCTCGAGCGTGAATGCGGGGTTGAACCCCGTGTACTTGGGCGTACCCTGCGGCATTGTCGTCGAGGCCGACGGCAAGCGGCTATATCACGCGGGCGATACCGGTCTCTTTCTCGACATGCAGCTAATCGGGAAAGCCGGGCTCGATCTCGCCCTCCTGCCGATCGGCGACAACTTCACGATGGGACCCGACGACGCACTCGACGCGCTGGACCTGCTCAAGCCGAAGGCGTGCGTGCCCATCCACTACAACACCTGGCCGCCGATCGCACAGGATGCTGACGCATTCGCGGGCGCCGCGGCGAAGCGCGGCCACAAGGTTCATGTGCTTAAGGCTGGCGACACTCTCTCCCTCTGACCCCACCCATCGCGATGAACCCTACCACGTCCGCAGAAGAGACCGCGCATGTCGGTCCGATTTCGGGAAGCGACCGTCTCTGGGCGGTGCTTTGTCACCTGTCCTTCTTCCTCGGTTTCGGACTGATCCTTCCGCTCGTGGCGTATCTCGTGATGCGCAAGGACACTCCGTACGTGGCGGAGCAGGCTCGCGAGGCGCTCAATTTCCACATTTCCGTCTTCCTGTGGGCCATCGGCAGCGCAATCCTGATAGTGGCCACCATTGGAATCTTCATGCTGCTGGGACTCGCCGTCCTAACCACTGTCGCGTCGATCATAGCGGCAATCAAGGCCTCGGAAGGGATATACTACCGGTACCCGCTCTGCATCCGGTTCGTGTCGTGATGCAGCGGAAGGCAGGCGGCGAGGAACTTCCGTCGCCGGCCACTTCACGCTTTCCAGCACCGGGCGCTTGCCCCATCTGGTAGCGAGTCGCCACCCCTCGATGCCTCCAACGAAGAAACGCGGAGTCCTGATCGTCGCCGCACTTGTACTCTGCGCGCTGGGGGCACTTGTCTTCGTGCGCAGCCGCGGGGGAAGCACGCTGACGGGCATTGTCACGACCGACATGGTGATGGTCAGCCCGGAGATCCAGGGCCGCCTCGAGCGGCTCCTCGTGCGAGAGGGCGATCGCGTCGAGTCCGGCCAGTTGCTCGCCGCGATCCGGGCGGAGGAATGGCAGGCCGACCTCAACTTTTATGAGAGCAGCGAGCGCCAGGCCGAGGCCCTCGTAGCCCAGGCTGCCGCGGACCTGCAGCATCAGCAGGCAGTGACAGCCAGCCAGATCGGGCAGGCCGAGGCAGCGAGCGCCGCCGCCGAGGCGCGCGTCGCCGCGGCAGCAGCCGAGAACGAGCGAGCTGCCATCTCGTTCCAGCGTGCCGCGTCCCTGCGCCAGGGCGGCGTCTCCTCGATCGAGGAGTTCGATGAAGCTCGCATCCGTCGCACAGAGGCGGAGGCGCTGCTTGAGGCGCTGCGACAGCAGGCCGTGGCCGCGAATGCGGCACTCGCCGCTGCCCGGGCTGGCGAAAGCCAGGTCGCCGCACGTGAAGCCAGCCTGCGTGCGAGCCGCGATGTCCTGGCCGCGGCTCGCGCCCGGAAGGCCCGGGCGGCCACGCAGCTTTCCTATGCCGAGGTCCACTCCCCGATCGACGGCATCGTCAACCTCCGCTCCGCGCTCCAGGGAGAGGTCGTCTCTCCCGGCAGGCCGATCCTGGGCCTCGTCAATTCCGACGACTACTGGGTGCGCATCGATGTCGAGGAGAGCCTGCTCGGAGGCATCCGGCCCGGCGACCGCCTGACGGTTCGCCTGCCCTCGGGACTCGAGCGCGAGGGCGAGGTCTTCCACATCGCCGTCGACGCGGACTACGCAACCCAGCGCGACGTGAACCGATCCAAGCGCGACATCCGTACCTTCGAGGTGCGCCTTCGGTGCGACAACAGCGACCGCGCGCTCGCACTCGGCATGACGGCCTACGTCAACCTGCCCTCGGCCGCCGGCCGCTGAGTTTGCCGATCCCCAAGGCATCGGCTCATCCCGATCATGGCCGACATCGAGGTTGAGCAACTGACAAAGCGCTTCGGCGATTTTTGTGCCGTCGATGCCCTGAGTTTCTCCGTTCCGCACGGCGAGGTCTTCGGACTGCTCGGACCGAACGGCGCCGGGAAGTCGACGCTCATCCGCATGCTGACGACGCTCGTGCTCCCGAGCTCCGGCGCAGCGCGTGTCGGCGGGCACGATATTGCGCGGGACGCCACCGCGGTCAGGCGGTGCATCGGCGTCATCCCACAGATGATGACTTCGGACCTCGACCTCACGGGCGACGAAAACATGCGGGTCCACGCGCTGCTCCACGGCCTGGGCCGTGCCCAGGCGACGCCGATCATCGACGAACTGCTTGCCGCAGTCGACCTGCTCGACTGGCGCGACAAGCCCCTGAAGACCTATTCCGGCGGCATGCGCCGCAGGCTCGAGATCGCGCGCGGCCTCGTGCATCGCCCCCGGATCTTCTTCCTCGACGAGCCCACCACGGGGCTCGACCCGGTGTCGCGTGCAGCGGTCTGGGAACTGCTAAACCGGCTGCGCGGCGACCAGGGCCTGACAGTGCTGATGTCCACGCACTACATGGACGAGGCCGACAAGCTCTGCGACCGGGTCGCCATCATGGACCATGGCAAGCTCGTCGCACTGGATTCGCCGCTCCGCCTCAAGGCCTCAATACCCGGGAGCACGATGATCGAGGCGGGCTTCTCCTCGATCGGACCCGGCTGGGTCGACACGCTTCGCAAGCTGCCCGGCGTCACTCATGTGAAGGCGGAGGGGAACCTGTTCCGGATTTCGACGGACAACGGCCCGCGCACGACCGTCGCGCTGATGGAGGTGGCGCGCCAGGCGAATGCCGAGGTCGCCTCGCTCACCGTGCAGAGCACGACTCTGGACGACGTGTTCGTCCACTTCACCGGGCACGCGCTGCGCGAACCCGAACATGCGACGGGAGGCGTGAGATGATCCGTGTCTGGGCCGTGATCGAACGCGACCTGCGCCGCTTCCGGCGCAGCCCGACGCTCATCGCGCTGTCGGTCCTGATGCCGCTGGTGCAGCTGATCATCCTCGGTCACGCCTTTGGCGGCAAGGTGCGCAACCTGCCGATCGGGCTCGTGGACCACGACCACGGGGTGCCCGCAATCGAGCTGCGCGAGATGTTCCAGGCGATTGCCGCCAACGCCCAGACTTTCGAAGTCGAGGAGTACGTCGACCAGGCCGAGGCAATGCGCGACCTGCGTGAAGGACGCATCCGTGCCCTGCTGGAAATTCCCCCGGAGTTCTCGCGACGGCTGGTTGCCGGCACGTCACCCCGCCTCGCCCTGGTGCAGGACAACACCGACCAGTTTTCCTCCTCCGCGCTGCAAGCATCGCTCGGAGGCTTGGTCGAAGCATTCAATCGGGAGAACCGCGACGGCGAGCCACCGTCGTCTGCCGCAGTGTCGCTCTCGATCGTGGAGCTCTATCCGTATGTGCCCTACATCCAGTTCCTTCTGCCGGGCATGATTTCACTCTCGATCTTCGCCTCGGCGATGATCGGCGGCGGCATCATCTTCATCGACGACAAGAATCGGGGCCTGCACGAGGGCTACCTCGTGACCCCCATCAGCAAGTTTGAGCTGATTCTCGGCTTCAACCTGGCGGGTGTCTTCAAGGCGATCGTTTCCGGCACGGTGATCCTTGTCGTCGGCTCGCTCATCGCAGGCCTGCCGGACCCCCTCAACTTCCTGAGGCTCGGCCGGGCGCTGCTGATCGTGATCGTCACGGCACTGGCGCTGATCAGCCTGATGTTCCTGCTGGTGGTCCGCGTCAGCGATCCGCTGCTGCCGCGTGCGCTCTTCGGCGTGCTCAACGTGCTGATGTTCTTCCCGAGCGGGGCGGTCTATCCGGTCGACGCCTTCCCGGGATGGATGCAGGCGATCGCCGCGGTCAACCCGTTCACCTACGCGGTGCACGGATTCAAGACCCTGCTCCTGCGTGACGCAGGCCTCACCGCGGTCCTGCCCGACATCGCCGTCCTCCTCCTGTTCGCCATCGTGACCATGGGCACGGCGACGCTTCTGTTCCGGCGGACGCTTTAGCCAGCAGTGAGCTAGGGACCAACCGCCAACTTCGAGGCGCCGGCAAGCTTCCGCTGGTTGGCATCGAACGATAGAAACAGCGTCGCCTTGAGAACACGCGCCGACGAAACGTGGAGAATGGCGAATGAACGATGACCGCCGGCCATCGTATGCAGATTGGACAGACGGTCGGCCTCCCTGATCGTTTCCGCCAGGTCGGGAGAGACCAATCTGAGAAGCCCACTCCTCAGATCCGCCTCGAAAGCTGCAAGGGAAGCGAGGGCATCCTCCTGGGAAATCACCTTCCTAAAGGCTGCGAACCTGAGCGCATTTCCGAGTTCGTAGCGATTCAGCGCCGTGACCGCGATCGGCTTCCTGGCACGGATCACCCAGTCACGTGCAGCCGCGGTGCGGACGTCACCGCCAAACAGCGAAAACAGGAAGCTCGTGTCTGCGGCAATCGCGGCCACTTCAGGCCTCCTGGCTTTCGGCCAGGACCGCCGCGCTTTGCTCCGCGGTCAGAACCCCGGACCAGGCCTTGCGATTCAAGGCCGCACTCCTGCTCCAGTCCATTTCCGCAGACCCCGTCGGGGCGACCGGAAGGACCCGGGCGACAGCCTTGCCCCTGCGGGTCACCTCGACCTCCTCCCCCTTGGCAACCCATTTGAGCACCTTGGAATAGTTGTTGCGCAGCTCCCGCACCGTGGTCGATCTCATGTGCTACACCGTGTAGCACAATGCCTCATCATCAAGGGCGGACTTATGGGTCAGTCGCCCTTCGCCGGACCGCCCTCCGGCGCTGCGGTGCGCGGCTTGCGGTTCTTCACGCTCGTCGCCATCGACCACCAACTCAGCACGGAGTGCACGTTGCCGGGTATGTGGATGACCTTGTCGAGCAGGCGCGTGTCGACGTGGACCGGGACACCGAGACGTTCCAGGTCCTGATAGAAGTAGGCGTCGTCGGGACGGCGCTCCTCCTGCGAATAGCGCACCTCGACCTTGGACAGCAGCGGCACGTCGAGCAGGGCGCAGCCGAGACCTGCCGAATGAAACCGGTGCACGCCGGGATTCTTCGACATCTCGAGTCCGGTGACGAGGGCCTGGACCTCGCGATTGCTCCTCTGAGAACGCACGAGTCCCGTGGCGACCGAGGTCAGCGCGTCGACGGTGTGGTAGGGCGGCTTGTCCTGCGACAGGAACTTGACGATGTATGGCGCCGCAACGACGGCCAGAGGATCCGGCAGCTTCGTGCGGATCGACAGCAGGTGACGGATGATGTCCGGCGGCGGAAACAGATCCTGCTCGAGCGAGAAGAGATAATCATAGCCCCTTTCGATCGCATGCCGGTAGAGCAACCGCCTGGCTTCTCCGAGTGCCCGGATCGGTTCGTCGTGCGCCGGACTCTTCAGTACATTCACGCCGCGAGAGGCGATCTCGTTCGTGTAGGCGTCGCCCGGGCTGTTGTCGACGAGAAGGACGTCACAGGGAGTCGTCTGCTGGATCTCACGCACCGTGCGCAGCCAGAAATCCAGGCAGTAGGCCTTCCCGTCGAAAGTCGGGGTGGCAAGAAGGATGCGGGGCGACATGAAGGTGGGACGGGGGCCGTAGACGGTGTTTCGATCCGCGAGCGCAGGTCAATGCTGCGATTCGGCGCCCCGCGCAGTGAGTGCCGCGAAACTACTGGAGCCGCAGCGGTAGCGAGCGAAGTCGGGCGGTGAGATCGGTGAACAGCGTCGACGTGTTCTGCGAGCGCAGGTCCTCCCCGGTCGTCAGCGTGCGCGTGGGCAGGAAGTTTGTCACCAGGGCGCAGTAGTCGCTGTTGACCATGATCCCCAGCAGCTCGCCAGTGCGACTGAGCACCAGGTCGCCCCGCGACGGCGAGAAGTCGCCGAACAGGCGGCGCACGACCCGGTTGTCGACACGGACGTATCCCGGCTGCGAGGCGTCGAGCCGGAAGGGCAGCTCACCATAGCCATTGCCTCCCCCGCTGATCAGCACCGCGTCGGGAAATTTCACCGGGTCGAGCGCAGTCTCGTAGGGAGTCACACCAAGAGCCGTGACCTGTTCCGGCGTGACGGGGATCGCCACCAGTCGCGGATCGAGCGACAAGAAGTTCACGGATGACGCTCGCAGGCTGCTGCCCGAGGCGGTCAGGAACTCGACCTGCAGCCGTGTCCACTCCAGGAAGGGCTCCATCAGCAGGAATGGCGTGTCGTCGACATGCAGCACCGCGTAGGTCTGGGCTCCATCTCGTACCAGGATCGTGCGCGCCTCGCGTTCCCGGGCGCCGCTGCTAATGAGTGTGGGACGCGCACCCGCTATGCGCGTGTTCACCCGGTTCTCGAGGAAGCGGCTGAACAGTACGTTGGTGTTGATCGGCCGGTTCTCCTGAATCTCGCGGCGCAGCTCGGTGGAACTCTCGGCGAGCTGACCGACTCCCTGGGCGAGCTGCACCGTGGTTTCCTGAACGCGCTCGCGCTCGGCGCGCTCGGCAGCGGCCTGCTGCCGGAACGTCTCAGCGGTCTCCTGGAGCAGCACCGTCTGCTGCTCGGCAACACGGACAGCGACGGTGAGGCCCTGGATGCGTTCCTGCGCCTCGGCCTGGGCAGTCGTGAGGCGTTCAACCTCCAGCTGCTGGCGCGCGCTCTCGGCATTGCGGGCATCGAGTTCGCGCCGCATCCGATCGAGCTCCGCCTGCGTAACGGTCGCCTGGCGGGTTGCGGCGGCGACCTGACCGCTGAGCTGCTCGGCCGTCGCCAGGGTCTGCGCCAGCGTCTGGCTGAGGTCCGCGCGTTCCTCCTGCAGCGCTGCGAGGGCCTGCTCCCGCGCGGCGAGGTCGGCGGCTGTTTCCAGCCGAGTCGCCTGCTCATCGGCAAGCGCGAGCTGCATCGCGGCGACGAGGTCGTCCTCCGCGTTCTGCGCCCCGGCGGCAAGTTCCGGCACGGGCGCCTGCGTCGGCCGGGTCGGCTCCGCCCTCTCCCAGCGCGTGAGCGCCAGGAGATTCAAAAGGAGAAAATCGCAGAGGATGAGGAGCAGCGTGCGATTCATGTCCGATCAGGCGGTGGCGAGCTTCGATTCCCCCTGGAGAATGAGGCGGCACTTGTAGGGGCGCACGTGGCGAATCTTTACGAGCGCGACGCACGTGATGCCGAAGAGGTTCGAGGAATAGGCGGCGAGCAGGTTCGGCTCGATGATGCCGAGCACCTGGAACACGAGCGCGGCGGCCGTGCCGCCAATGCCGACGTACAGGCCGCCGTCGAAGAGGTTCTCCTCGTTTTCCATGAGCCGCAGCTTGGTCAGCGGAGGAAGCAACCTTCCCTCGATCTCGCGGATCTTGAGGAGGCAGATGAGGTACATGCCGACCTGGAGGGCGGCGAAGAACCCGATGGAGAGAAGAGTGGAGGATTCCATGATATTGGCAGGAGGATTGGCTGATGCCTTGGGTGCCGCCGAGTCGGCGGCGGCGAGGACAGGAAGGACCAGGCGCACGCGGTATTCCGACAGTGGAGCGGCCTGGAGCAGGAAAGGTTCGGTGACCAGCACGAGGAGTCCGGCGACCAGGAGGGCAAGCACTCCGCCCCGGAGATGGGGAAGCGGGGCTCCGAGGGCGGAGTCGGCTGAAAAGAAGAGGCGATCGAGCCCGCGCAGCAGCAGGAAGGCGCCTGCCAGGAAGCCGAGCCACTTGATGACCAGGGCCGCGCGAGGATGAAGCAGGCCGAAGGTCGCGGCAGCCGAGAGCTCGGCAACCGCACCCCGGTTCAGCGGCACCTGTCGTTCGAGCAGAAGCGCCGCTGCGCCCTGCCCATGTGCGATCGCGACCTTCAGGTCCTCGACGCCCGCGCTGCCGTACTCGAGCAGGTAGCGCGCAACGAGGTCGGCGGAATTGGAGAATAGCGCCGCCGTGTAGATCAGGGGCACCTGGTCGGGCGCCACGCGGGAAAGGTGGGCATACTGGCTGACCGTTCCAGTGTCCTGGGTCCGCCGCAGGAGCTCGGTGAGCTGCATCCAGTCCAGGCGCTGGCCGAGGGAGAGCAGGTCGATGAAGAACGGTTCGAGGTCGCCGAGCGCACCCGAGGCGTTGGCATTGTCGGCCAGGGTTCGCAGCTCGCGCTGGAGCGGCGGGGAAAAATGATCCCCCTGATAGAGCAGTGCGGAAAGCAGGAGGATCGCGTCGAGCGGCTGGCCGCCGGCCTGGGTCGCCGGCGAGAAGCGGCCCGTCGAAGTGACCCCCCGCAGTTCAAGCAGGCTGATCACCCCTTGTGAACGGGAGTTCTGGAGAAACCCGAGGAGGGTGCGGCGCGCCTCCGAGGGAATCAGGAAATGCAGCACCGGCGTGCTCGCCCCAAGGTCGCGCGACCCCTGCGGGTCGAACAGCGGGTCGAGGAAGGGATCCCAGCCGCCCCAGGGCACCAGCTCCGGCTGGCGTTCCCCGAACGCGGCAATCGCGTCGGCCAGTCCGCCGGCCCGCGGATCATCGAGCTCGCGCGCCACCTGCAGCACCATCGAGGCGGGCCCGAGCTTCTCGTAGTCGACCAGGTCCCGCCCAAAGATGCCGACACCGGGCGTGCCGCGCCCCGCCGCCTCAAGCAGCGCCGGGGAGACCGACTTCAGGTTCACCGGCAGCGACCACGCCGCAAAGAGCAATGCCGCGCCGGCAAGGATCCAGACGGCAGCAAGGTTCCGCGTTGCTTTCGCGGCAGGTTTCATGCGCCTCGAATATTCAGTTGCGGCAGCGAATGGGCAAACTCACGGTTCGATTCCGGTTCGACCGATGTCGCTGCCAATTGTTCACTACAACGAACCTGTCCTGCGCCGGAAAGGCGAGACAATCACCGCGTTTGACGACGCGCTCCGGGCACTTGGCAACGCGATGGTCGAGACAATGCACGAGGCGCGCGGCATCGGCCTCGCCGCCCAGCAGGTTGGCAAGGCCCTGCGACTGTGCGTGATCGACCTGCGCGACACGGACAGGGATTTCGACTGGGCCATCGACGGCACGCATCCGCCGCTCGACCTGATCATGCCGATGATGATCGCGAATCCGACCGTGAAGCCCGCCCCAAGGGCTCCACTCGACCTCGCGGAGGAGGGCTGCCTTTCTTTCCCGGGCATTCGAGGCGACGTCGAGCGGCCCGACACGATAACGGTCAGCTATCAGGACGAGCACGGAACGCCGCACACCCTCAAGTGCAACGGCCTTTTCGCCCGATGCGTCCAGCACGAGGTCGACCACCTGAATGGAGTGTTGTTCATCGACCGCATGGCAAAAACCGCCCGGGCGACCATCGACGAGGCGGTGAAGGCGCTCGCCAAGGAGACCCGGGCATCGGCCCGGTGACTCGCTGCGATCCCGCGCTCCATGGCCTCAATTGCGAC
The DNA here is from genome assembly GCA_038144975.1 of Candidatus Salsuginivita brisbanensis. Taxonomy (GTDB): domain Bacteria; phylum Verrucomicrobiota; class Verrucomicrobiia; order Opitutales; family Opitutaceae; genus Salsuginivita; species Salsuginivita brisbanensis. Next base: position 177,935 of record JAYQOU010000003.1, read on the forward strand.
GCGTACCGGGGATGACGGAACCACAGCGCTGCTCTTCGGACAGCGCGTGGCCAAGGATCATCCCCAGGTTGAGGCCGCCGGCGCGTTCGACGAACTCAACGTGGCGATCGGAGCCGCGCGTGCCGCGCTGACACATCCGGAATCGCGGATCCTGCTTGGGGCAGTGCAGCAGAACCTGGTGGCGCTGATGGCCGAGGTCTCCTGCGCGGAGGCGGACGCCGGCCGATACCTTGCCTCGAAGCTCGCGCGACTGGAGACCGCTGACGTCGAGCGGCTCGACCGGGCCGTCGCGGACCTTGAGCGCGAGCACCCACCGGGGCGCGGCTGGGCGATGCCCGGCGCAAACCCGCGTTCACTGGCGCTCGACCAGGCCCGCGTCGCCGCGCGACGTGCCGAGCGCCTGCTCGCTTCCCTGCCCCGGTCGGGTCGGACCGTTCGGCCCGAGGTGACCCGGTTCGCGAACCGCCTCTCCGATGTTCTCTGGCTCCTGGCACGTCGCGAGGAGGCCGGGGCCTGACACAGAAAAGCCTGTCCTTTCGACCGGTCGGGACTAGAAGCGGGACATGCATTTCGCGATCGCGCTCATCATCGTTTCCGCGGCATGGCGGGTGCTCGCGGTTCACGAGCCGGCATTCTCGAACTTCGCGCCGCTGATGGCGCTGGCCTTCTGCGGCGGCGTCTACTTCCGCAACCGCTGGCTCTGGCTCATCCCGTTCGCGGCCCTGACGCTCTCCGACGCCTACCTCAACTATCACTACGCGACCCGTCTCGGCTATGAGTGGAACCTCGGCGGGCTCGCGGCACGCACCGCCTGCTTTGCCGCTGCGCTCGGCATCGGCGCCTGCCTTGCCGGACGCAGGAACTGGCTGAACCTGCTGGGCGGGGCCCTCGGCGGATCCCTGCTGTTCTATCTCGTCACCAACTCGGCCTCCTGGCTCGGCGATCCGTTCTACGCGAAGTCGGCCGCGGGATGGTGGCAGGCGATGACGATCGGTCATCCCGAGTTTCCTCCCACGCTCTACTTCTTCCGAAACACCTTCATCAGCGACCTGCTCTTCACGGGCCTGTTTGCACTGACGATGGAGTACGCGGAGCTCAGGGCCGGCAGGCCCAGCCTGCTCGGCCGCCCGGCGTTGGCGCGCCACTGAGGCCGACGCCCGTCTTTCCGCCCCGCCGACGACCACCATGGACTGGGACGAGGTGTACCGGAAGGGGGAGGTGTTCTGGAACAAGGGCGCCCCCTCGCCGCCCCTCGTGCAGTACCTGAAGCGGAACACGGCGCGGGGCCGGACGCTGGTGCCCGGCTGCGGCCACGGGCACGAGGTGGCATTGGCTGTCGAACACGGTCTTGACGCGACGGGCCTGGACATCGCCCCGACCGGGATCGCGGAGGCGCAGGCACTGTATCCACACCTTGCGACGCGCTTCGTGACGGGCAGCCTGTTCGAGCCGCCAGCCCAGATGCGAGGGGCTTTCGACATCGTGCTCGAGCACACCTGCCTGAGCGGGCTGCATCCCTCGCTGCGGGCCGACTACCGGCGAGGCGTCGACCTGGCCCTGCGGCCCGGCGGCCTCGTGATCGGCGTCTGGTTCATCAATCCCGACCTCGACCCCGGTGAGGAGGGTCCGCCCTACCCGCTGCCGGTTGAGGAACTCGATGCGCTCTTCGGGGAGCAGTACCGGGTCGTCGAGGACTACGTGCCGGACGTCGCCTTCGGCGGACGCGAAGGACGCGAACGGGTGCGGGTGCTGCGGCGCACCTAGTGACAGGCGCTTCAGGAATCCGGTTTACGGCACGTCCGAGGACCTCTAAATCCGGAACATGACAAGGAGGCCCAACGCATTCCGGATCGGCCTGCTGCTCGCGATGCTCCCGATCGCGCTCAACGCGCAGTTGATCTACGGCACGGCGTACATCAGCAACGGGGAAGCCTCGTCGCTCTACACGCTCAATCCCACCAACGGCCAGGCGAGTCTTGTCGGGGCAATCGGGTTCACACGCGTCAGCGGAATCACGATCAACCGCAGCACCGGGATCCTGTATGGAGTGGGCAGATCCGACGGCATCCAGAGCCTGATCACGATAAACACATCGACCGGCGCAGGAACTGCGGTCGGTTCCGTCGGCTTCACGAACAATGTCACGGACATGGCGTTCCGGCAAAGCGACCAAAAGCTGTACGGATTCGATCGTCGCTCCGGGAAGATCGTCACTTTCGACACGACGACAGGAGCTGCCACGACCGTGGCCACGATCTCGGGACTCGGTTCCGTGAGCGCCCTCGCCTTCTCGAGTTCAGGCAAGCTCTACTACGCCCATGCCGGGACGCTGGACGAGATCGATCCCTCCAACGGTTCCGTAATCGCGACTGTGACGCTCAACTTCGCAGGCGTGGGCCTCAACTCGAACTCGCCCCGCATCAATGGAATGGATTTCGACCCGACTTCGGGAACGTTGTGGGGGTCCTTCGCCCAGGGAGGAGACAGCAGCAACCCCAACGACTACATCAATCACCTGTTCAAGATCGATCCGTTGACCGGCGCAGTCGTGAAGATCGGCCTCTCGGTCCAGGGGCTCGAGAGCGTCGCGGTGGCGGCGCTTCCCGAGCCGGCGACCACTGCCTTGATGGTCCTCGGTCTCTCGATAGTCGGCTTCTCAGCGCGCTGGCGCTTTTCTCGAATCGCCCGCAACAAGAGCGTCGCGTGACCTGGCGGTGCCTCCCGCATCCAGGGCGGCAGACCACCTTGGCCGAATGGCCGGGAAGGGCCTGACGTTTTCCCATGGATAGCTCCCTCAAAGGCATGGTTGGAACGACCGCAGTCGTAGTGACTGTCGCCGCCTTCCTCCCCTACATCGTCGCCATCCTGCGCGGGAAAGTGCGCCCGCACGCCTTCTCCTGGGTGATCTGGGGAACCACCACCTTCGTGGTCTTCCTCGCCCAGCGGGTCGCGGAGGGGGGGGCGGGATCCTGGGCGATCGGCGTTTCCGCCGGCATCAACATCCTGATCGCCGCCCTCGCGTTCCTCAAGCGGACCGATGCGACGTTCAAGCGGATCGACCGGTTGTTCCTCGGCGCCGCGCTTTCCTCGCTGCCGTTCTGGTACCTGACGAGCGACCCGCTGTGGGCCGTCGTGGTCCTCACCACCATCGACCTTCTCGGCTTCGGTCCGACCCTGCGCAAGGCGCACGCGGAGCCGCATGCCGAGTCGGTCGCATTCTTCGGAATGCTCACGGCCCAGAACATTCTGATCCTGATGGCTCTTGAGAACTACTCCGCGACGACCGTGCTGTTTCCCGCCGCAGTCGGCTCGGGATGCCTCTCGGTGTCGTTGCTTCTGGCCTGGCGCCGTCGCACCGGGGCTCGAACCGGATAGCGGAAGGCTTCGACCCCTTAGAGCAGGTCGGCAGCGAGCTCAGCGAGCCGGGACCGTTCGCCCTTCACCAGGCGCACATGCGCCGAGATCGCCTGCCCGCGCATGCGATTGTGGCAGTAAACCAGGCCGTTGCTCCGGGCATCGACATAGGGGTTGTCGATCTGCGTGGGATCGCCGATCAGCACGATCTTGGAGCCCTCGGAAATCCGGGTCAGCACTGTCTTTGCCTCGTGCGGCGTGAGCTGCTGTGCCTCGTCCAGGATGAAGAGCCGGCGGGCGATCGAGCGTCCCCGAATGAAAGCCAGCGCCTCGATCTCCACGATACCTGTGCGAAGCAGCCGCTCGTAGGGCTTGACCAGCGGGACGCCCGCTGCGGGCGCCGCACCCGCGGCGAGCACGTCCTTCTCGCGGCGACGCTGCTTCTTGCCGGAAACCTTCTTCGACGCGAACTGGGGATCCTTGGGCGGCTTCGACGGGATCAGCACCTCCAGAGCGTCGTAATAGGGCTGGAGCCAGGGGCGCATCTTCTCCTCCAGGGTGCCGGGCAGGAACCCGACATCCTTGCCCAGAGCAATCACCGGACGGGAGATCGAAACGCCGTCGTAGCGGCCCTGGTCGTCGAGAATCTGGTGCAGCGCTGCGGCAATGGAAAGCAGCGTCTTGCCGGTGCCCGCCTTTCCGAAGCAGGTGAGCAGGTGAACGCTGTCGTCGAGCAGAGCGTCGAGGAAGAACTGCTGTTCCAGGTTGCGGGGCCGAATCGCAATCCCGCCCGGCACCTTCACGTAATCGGGGATCTTGAGACGGCGCACGATGTTGTCGCCGTAGTATCGCGCCGGCATCGTCTTGCCCTCGTCGGAACGCAGGAGCACGTACTCATTCGCGACCAGGCCACGCGCCGCATCGCCGATGTCGAAGCTGCCTTCGGAACAGAACCGCTGGAGCTCGTAGATCGAGATGCCGATCTCCCGGAAGCTCGCCTCCTCGGGGGCGTCGGGGACCTTGTCGTTGAGGTAGTCCTCGGACTCCAGGCCGACGGCGCGAGCCTTGAGCTGCACGTTGACGTCCTTCGTCACTAGGATGGTCGGCGGCGGGAACTGGTCCTGCACGAAAAGGGCCGAGGCGATGATCCGGTTGTCCTTCTTCGTGATGTCGGGAAGGATGCCGAGGAGGCGCTGCATCGACGGATGGTTGCGTCCGCCGTCGATGAGGTAGGGATTGATGATCACCGAGAGCGTGCCGCCATTCGGCAGTTCGACCCCCTCGTGCATCGCCCTCGCGTCGGGCAGCAGCTCCTGAAGCAGGCGGTGCACCCGCCGGGCGTTGCGACCCCTCTCGGTGGACTGCTCCGCCTTGATCGAGTCGAGTTCCTCGAGGACCTCAACCGGCACCGCCAGGTTGTTCTCCTCGAACTTGAGGATGCTTTGCGGGTCATGAAGGAGGACATTCGTGTCGAGCACGAAGGTCTTTACCTTCCCAGAAACCCTGATCCGCAGTCTCGGGGCAGTCGCCCCACGCTGATTTTCCATCTGGTTGTGGATATCTTGTGAACAACTGAACCCGCTGCGGCGGATTGTCGATGCAAGATTTTGGCGGGACCATTACTTACCGCAAAAAAATTTGGCGGGTCGCCTACCCCTAGGCGGCCCGCCGGGCGGGTTGGTTGGTTGCCCCATTTGTCAACCGCG
>JAYQOU010000004.1:0-141054 GCA_038144975.1 Candidatus Salsuginivita brisbanensis
AACATGCTCCTCATATCCGAATTGCGAACAGCCCGGGGATCATCCGAACATCCCCATTCTCCCGACAATGAACCCAGAAGAAGCCATCTTCCTCGGCACCGACAGCGGAGCGACCACCTCAAAGACGGCGGGCGTCCGTGCCGACGGCTCCGTGGTTTCCATGCAGCTGCGCCAAAGCTCGACCAACGCACAGGCCGGCACCGCCGCCGTCATCTCGGGCTGGGTCGAGGGCGCAGCCGGGTTCCTCGCGGACAACGATCTCTCCTGGGATCGGGTTGCCGGGGTTGGTCTGGCGCTGCCCGGGCCCTTCCGAAGCTACGGGGTGCTGGACCGCACATCGAACATGCCGCTCTCCTTTGCCGGCTGGGACTTCCTGCAGGAGTATGGCGAGGCGCTCTCCAAGCGAGCCGGCAGACAGATCCCGCTGGTCGCTGGAAACGACGGCAACTACGGCGGCGTCGCGGAGGCTCATGCGGCCCGCGGCTCGACCACATGCACCGTGCTCATGCTCGCGCCCGGTTCGGGCCTCGGCGTCGCCTACATCGGTAGGGACGGACTTCCACTCGAGGGCGATACGCTCGCCGGCATGGAGGGCGGCCACATGCCCGCCCCGCTTCAGCTGCTGGGCAATCCGCGCCGTTACCGCTGCGGCTGCGGTCGGGACTGGGGTTGCATCGAACCCTATACGACGATCTCCGGACTCCCGCAGCTTCTGGAGGACACGCTTCCACGACACCCCAACCATCCCCTCGCAAGTTCCAGCGCCTCTCCAAAGGAGAAGGCCCTGTCGCTGCGCGGCCTCGCGCAAAAGGGCGATGCGCTCGCGCTCGAGATCTTCGACTTCCAGGCACGCGCACTCGGCCTGCACCTCGCCTCCATGACAATGGCCCTCGATGCCGAGCTCGTCGTCATCGGAGGCGGCCTCATGGATCCAGGCGCCACGACAGACGAGTTTCGGAAGCGCTATCTGGACGGAGTCAGGGCCGCAGCAGAACCCTACTTATTTCCGGAGCAGAGGAAGCGCATGAGAATCGTCCCCGCGACTCTAGGAGAACTCTCTCAGGCCATTGGTGCAGCGCTTGTTGCACTTTTTACGAGCAAGTCGGAAACGCGATCCGACCTCGGATAAGGCTCCCTGATCGGGACGCATGCCGACCTGATTCTCGCTCCCGTCCACTGGTGGAGCGACGTCGCAAGGGTGTATACTGCAGCAATTCTCCACGGCTTCTGTCGCTGGGGGTGCCAGTGGACAGGACCGCGGTCCGGCAGGCCGACTTCGGCGGCCCGGCAGGCCGGATGGCATACGGCCGCTGCACACAATGGAGATGCTCACCCAATGGGATCCCATCCGGGAACTGGAGCAGATGCAGGGGCGACTCTCGCGCCTGTACTCACGGAGCCCCGCCACCGCCGATGGCGGACGCGAACTGATGGCAGTCGCCGAATGGGCGCCATCCGTCGACATCGTCGAGAATGATTCCGAGTGGCTCGTCAAAGCCGAGCTGCCGGAGGTGAAACGCGAGGACGTTCATGTATCGATCGATCGTGACGTCCTTTCCCTAGCCGGCGAACGCCGGCTCGAAAAGGAGGAAAAGGGACGCCGCTACCACCGAATCGAACGGTCCCACGGCAGCTTCGCCCGGAGCTTCACCCTCCCGGACGGCGCCGATGCAGGCAAGGTCAGCGCGGAGTTCAAGGAGGGTCGGACCGATTGAATCGAGAATCCCAAGAACGGAGATGCTGGACCTTTCACGGTCTCCCGACGACTTTTCGAGCCCTGATTTCATGAATCCCCCACCCCTCGTTCATATCGGCTTCCACAACATGCCCCCTTCGCCGGCGATCGTCGCGCGGATCGAGGCCGAGGCAGCCAAGCTGGAAAAGTTTGAGTCCCGGCTGATGAGCTGCCGCGTGCGCGTCGACGCACCCCACAGGCATCATCGCCGTGGACACCACTACCGGATCGGCATCCCCGGAAAGAAGATCCTGATCGATCACGAGCCGCCGGCCCGCCAGGTGCTCCTGAGCGAGGAGTCCGGGAATGCCGCAAAGCACGCCGAGGCCGACCCGACACACCGCGACGCCTACGTGGCCATCCGGGATGCGTTCGCGGCCGCGCGCCGTCGGCTGGAGGATGCCTCGCGCAAGCGGCGGGACCTGAAGCGGACTCGCGGTTCCCTTCGCTCGAAGTAACCTACCCGATCAGCGCCCGGCCTGGGGCGTGATCGGCGTTTCGAGCGAAACTCCGGGCTGCACGCCGATCAGCTCGATTTCAAAGACGAGCGTTGTGTTCGGCGCGATCTTCGGCGGGTCGCCACGCGTGCCATAGGCGAGAGGCGACGGCACGATGATGGTGGCTCGCGCGCCCGGCTTCATGAGGCGGATGCCCTCATCCATGCCGGCGATTACGAGATTGCGGCCCAGCCTGAAAGCAAAGGGCCGTACTCGGTCCCAATCCTCATCGAATACTGATCCGTCGAGAAAGGATCCCCTGTAGATGATGGCCACGAGGTCGCCCGACTTCGGCGACTCCCCCTGCCCCTCAACGAGCATGACATAGCGCAGGCCGGTCGCCGTCCGCTGCGCATCTGGCCAGCGTTCCTCGACGATCCTCAGGTCCTGCAGCGAGAGCTTCTCCCGCTGTGCAAGCGCAGCGGGCACGGCCGCAAGCGCGACCAGGGCGATCAGGATTCGGAGAGGAAGCATGTGTTCGGTCTCTGACAGGAGCTTCGTGACTTCGTTTCGGACTTGCGGCCAAAACTTGGCCCGGGCCTCGGTTCGGTCAAACCTCTCTTGCCCCGGCCTCCTTCACGGCGGGATGCCTGCCGATAAGCCCCAGCGCCTGGTTCAGCAGGGTAAGCCCGGGCTCCATCCGGTGCCATGGCGAGGCCCCTGATGGATGCGGCAGAGGAATGCAGTCGAACGGCCCGGAGTCCCGTTCGAGCGGAAACAGCCTGCCGATCGTCTCGGTCAGGGGCGCAGGCGGCAGGAAGCGCCCGATCGCGAGCTTCCCGACCGGGATGACCAGGCGCGGACGCAACAGCGCAAACTCCCGCCGCATCCAGGTATCGCACGCCTCAATCTCCTCCGGATCGGGAACCCGGTCGCCCCCTCCCGGCTTTTTGCCCGGGAAGCAGCGGCACACAGCGGCAAAATAGATCCGATCCCTCACCTGCTCCTCATTCCAGCCAGTCGAACGACCGAACCACTTGAAGAGCGTCCGGCCCGCGGTCCAGGCAAAGGGACGCCCGAGCACGGGCTCGCGATCACCCGGCGCCTGGCCCACGAGCAGAATATCGCTCGCAACGGGACGGCCCACAACGACCGGCTTGCCCATGCGGGGGCACAGCTCGCAGGCGCGGAGGCCCCTCAGGTGGCGTTCAATGGCTTTCGCAATCACCAGCGCCCACCCCGGCGTCGGCCGCCCCCGCGATTCAAGCGACGCCCCCCCTTGCCTCCACCGCCGCCTCCACCGCCGCCTCCGCCGCCGCCTCCGCCGTGGCCTCGGCCGCGCCCTCCGCCGGTCGGACTCGGTCGGACTTCACTCGGAGTCGACTTGAGATAAGGGAATCCCTCGAGGCGCAGCTGCGGAATCTTCTGCCCGATGAATCGCTCGATATCCCTGATGTCGCCCGCGTTCTCCGGCGTCACCAGTGTGAACGCATCTCCCACCGCCTGCGCGCGACCCGTTCTCCCGATTCGGTGCACATAGTCCTCTGGATTCTCCGGGACATCGTAGTTGATCACGTGGCTCACCCCGGCGACATCGATGCCGCGCGACGCGATGTCCGTCGCGACCATGATCTCGTAGCGACCGCTCTTGAATCCCTCCAGCGCCTCGAGCCGCTGATTCTGCGAACGATTCGCGTGCAGCACCGCCACCGAGTGGTTTGCCGCCTTCAGCTTGCGGGCGATCTTGTCCGCCCCGTGCTTCGTTCGCGAGAAGACCAGCACGCTGTCGTACTCCGTGCGCTCAAGCAGCGCCGTCAACAGCTCAAATTTCTGGAGCTGCTCGACAGGATACAAGGCGTGTGTGACCGATTCGTTGACGCTACGGCTGACGCCGATCTCGACCTTCGTCGGATTCCTGAGCGCAAATGAGGCGATCGCCGCGATCTCCGGCGGAACCGTGGCCGAGAAGAGCAGCGTCTGCCGCTCCTTCGGGCACCGCCCGATGATGTCGCGGACCACCGGCAGGAATCCCATGTCCAGCATTCGATCGACTTCGTCGAGCACGAGTATCTCGATGCCCTTCAGGTTGATGGTACCGTCACCCATGTAGTCGAGCAGCCGGCCGGGAGTGGCGGCGATGACGTCCACTCCGCGCCTCAGCTCCTGGCGCTGCCTGCCATAGCCAACACCGCCGAAGATCGCGGCCGTGCGGATATCCGTGAACCGGGCGAAATCGTGGCATGCCGTCTCCACCTGGGCGGCCAGTTCACGCGTCGGCTCGAGGATCAGCACCCGGATCCGGTTCGGCTGGTGCCTTCCGAGCCGCGTCAGGATCGGGAGGGCAAAGGCAGCCGTCTTGCCGGTGCCCGTCTGCGCCGAGGCGATCAGGTCGCCGCCTGTGAGCACGGCGGGGATCGCGTGCAGCTGGATGGGCGTGGGATCGGAATAGCCGGCGGCTTGGACGCCGCGAAGGATGGGTTCGGACAGTTGAAGTGCGCGAAAAGGCATGCGAAGGCAGCCGCGTCAGCGGCAGGACAAGTGGCGGGAGAAAAAGAAAAGGACGGAGTTCCGAAAGAACTCCGTCCTCGAAAGGAATTGCGGGAAGTCCGCTATCAGTAGCGGCGCTCGCGATCGCGTCCGCCGCCGAAGCCGCGTCCGCCGCCGCCACCGCCGAAGCCGCGTCCGCCACCGCCGCCACCGCCGAAGCCGCCGCCCGGACGGTCTTCCTTCGGGCGAGCCTCATTGACAGTCAGCGTGCGGCCACCGAGGTCGGTGCCGTTCAGCTTTTCCGCGGCGGCTTTCGCCTCCTCGGGGGTGCCCATGGTGACGAACGCGAAGCCGCGGGGGCGGCCGGTCATCTTGTCCATGGCGACGTAGACGTCGGTGACGGAGCCGAACTGGCCAAAGGCCGAACGGAGTTCGTCTTCAGTCGTCTTGAACGACATGTTGCCGACGTAGAGTTTAGCATTGCTCATTGTGATGTCTCGTAGATCCACCGTCCGCTGCCAGTTCCGTTCCCACCGTGGGTTTCGAAATCATCACTTAAGCACTACGCTCAGCCTACGACTCACCAGATCCTGTCATCTAACGCTTTCTCTAACGATGGCCGGGAAGGAGTCAGAGGTGCCGCGCGAATGCAAGGGAAATCACGACGGCCCGGCTCCTGCTGGAAACTGGCTCCGGAAGCCCCGCCTGCTTCCCCCCTTGAATCCCGGATGCCTTCGGCCCTTGATCCCCATTCCGCTTCCGCTGCACCGATGATCGCTCCCCTCTATAACTGGCTGTCCGAGCGATCCTCCGGCGTGCTGGTGCATCCGACCTGCCTGCCCGGCCGCCAGGGAATCGGGGTGCTCGATCGGGCCGTTGATGATCTGCTCGACCTGCTGCGCGCCAGCGGGGCACGCGCCTGGCAGATCTGTCCGCTCGGCCCGACCGGATACGGCGACTCGCCGTACCAGTGCTTCTCGGCCTTCGCGGGTAATCCTTACCTGATAGATCTCCAGGCCCTCGTCGACGCGGGTCTCCTAAAGCCGGCCGACCTCGTGCCGCTTGGCCTCTCGGATCCGAGGCGGGTCGACTACGGAATGCTCTACCGCGTGAAGGTGCCGCTGCTGGCAAAGGCCGCGGCCCGCTTCCGCAAGATGGGCAACCCGGATATCTATGGATCCTTCGACGGATTCACGGAAACCGAAGGCGAATGGCTGAATCCCTATGCTGCGTTTCGCGCGATCAAGGACGCACAGGGCGGACGCCCCTGGTGGGAATGGCCTTCCGAGTTTCGCAATGCCGCCGCAGCCATCCGCTCCGTCGCCAAGGAAGCGTCGCTCCGGAATGCCGCGGCCGACCACGCCTTCGCGCAGTATGTCTTCTTCGGCCAGTGGCGTCGCGTGCGCAGCGAGGCCTCCCGCCGCGGCATCGAGATCATCGGCGACCTCCCGATCTTTGTCGCAATCGACGCGGCCGACGTCTGGGCCGATCCTTCGCTCTTCGACCTAGACCCGTCGACGGGACGACCGAACGCTGTGGCTGGCGTGCCGCCCGATTACTTCTCGAGCGACGGACAGCTCTGGGGCAACCCGCTCTATCGCTGGGATCGCCATCGCGGCGACGGATTTGCCTGGTGGCGTCGGCGAATGCGGAGCGCGTTCGCGCTGCACGACATCGTGCGCATCGACCACTTCCGCGGATTCGAGTCGCACTGGCGGGTCCCCGGCGGCGCTACCACCGCACGCGACGGCAGCTGGGAGCCTGGCCCCGGTTTGCCGCTCTTCCAGGCATTGCACGCAGACAATCCGGACGGGCGCATCATCGCCGAGGACCTCGGACTGCTGACCCCGGAGGTTGTCGCCCTCCGAGAGCAGACCGGCCTGCCGGGTATGGCCGTGCTCCAGTTCGCATTCGGAGGCGACGCCGCCAACTTCTACCTGCCTCACAACCATGTTGCGAACTGCGTCGTGTACAGCGGAACCCACGACAACGATACGTCGCTCGGTTGGTATGCGACTGCCCAGGAGGCCGCTCGCGACCATGTGCGCCGCTACCTCAGGGTCGACGGCAGTGAGGTCGGCTGGGATTTCGTCAGAGCAGCACAGGCATCTGTCTGCCGACTCGCCGTGCTGCCGCTCGCCGACCTGATGAGCCTAGACGGCTCGGCAAGGTTCAACACCCCAGGTCAGGCCGGCGGGAACTGGCAATGGCGCTACGAGACCTCCCAACTCGCCGCCCTGCACAAATCCGCCGCCGGGTACCTGAGGGAGCTTGCAGTGCTGTACGGGCGGGCTGGCCGGTAGCCGGTGCGCCTGTTGCCGGTGGCCTGTGGTAGGGACGACCTGTCAGGTCGTCCGACAGGCGACTGTAGCCTGAAAACTGGCGGCGCGCATACCATGCCCGCCCTACCCACAATCTGCCCTCTGCCCTCGGCCCTCGGCCTTCAGCTCCGGTGCACAGCCTACTGGTGTACAGGCCACCGGCTACCGGCTCACCGGCCACTGACGCACCGGTGTTTTGTTTGCTTCGCGCCCGGCCCGGCGTACGTTTCCGGCCGATCCCCATGTTCACCAACCTCGTGGAGCATTTCGACAAGCGGGCCGAGTCGGCCAGCTACGAGCTCTCATTCGTCGAGGAGGTCACAGTCCACCACCGTCGGCCACGCAGCCGCCGGGTCGAGAAGACCATCGTCATCGCCTGGATTCTCATCGCGCTCAAATGCTGGCTCATCACCTGGCTCGTCGCTGAGTTCAGGATACCGGTCAGCGCGTACTGGGTGAATGTCCCGACAGTCCTGTTCGCCCTCGCCGCCACCGCGATCTACCTCGCCCGCGACTGAACCGGGGACTCGTCCCCCGGCAGACCCCGCTTCGCCGTTTGCCCATGACCCTGAGTGTCCGCCGCCGTTTCGCGATCTCCGCCAGTGTAATGAGCCTGGGCCTGCTGGCACTCGTCATCATCGGTGGCAGGTTCTATTCGCGGCTGCGCGAGAGCCTGCCCCGCATCGAGGGCATTGCGGCAGTGCCGGGCTTGCACGCGACTCTGACCGTGAAGCGCGACGCGATGGGCGTGCCCGTGGTCAGCGGTTCGGATCGCCTCGACGTCGCACGAGGCCTTGGCTTCCTGCACGCGCAGGATCGCTTTTTCCAGATGGACCTTCTTCGCCGGCAGGCGGCCGGCGAACTCGCCGAGCTCTTCGGCCCCGATGCCGTCGAGGCGGACGCGGAGGCGCGGGTCCACGGGTTTCGAGGGCTGGCAGCCCAGGTGCTCGAGCGCGCGGAGGCTCCCGACCGCGAATTGCTCGAGGCCTATGCGGCAGGAGTCAACGCCGGCCTCGCGGACCTTCAGGAAAAACCATTCGAGTACCTCATCCTGAGAACGGAGCCGCGCGAATGGGCTCCGACGGACAGCGTGCTCACGCTCTACGCGATGGCGCTGACGCTCCAGGGAAACCGCGCCCGCTACGAGGCATCGCTGAACACGTTGCGCGATGTCTACGGCGAGGCCGGAATCGCCTTCTTCGCGCCGGTGGTCACGGATGCCGACGCAGCACTCGACGGTTCGACCGCTTCACTGCCGCCCATACCCAGCGAGCGCCTGATCGACGTCAGGCCGGCCGAGCCGGGTCGCATCCGTTCCCTCCCACGACCGGTCCCGAGCGAGTTCACCCCGGGCTCCAACGCATTCGCCGTGAGCGGCAGCCGTACCGCCTCAGGCGGGGCTGCGATGGTTGCGAGCGACATGCACCTGTCCCTCAACGTACCGAACATCTGGTATCGCGCTTCCCTGCAATGGCCGGGTTCGGAAGTGACCGGCGTCACGCTGCCCGGGCTTCCCATCGTGGTTGCCGGCAGCAATGGGCACATCGCCTGGGCTTTCACCAATGCCGAAGTCGACACGACAGACCTCGTGATCGTTGAGGTCCCCGCGAGCGACCTCACATCGCTCTACCGGATCAACGGGGGCCTTGAGCGGATCGAGCGCCGTCAGGAGGAGATCGCCGTACGCGGCGAAGACCCCGTCCAGGTCGTGGTACCCTGGTCAGCCTGGGGCCCTCTCGTTGCGAGCGACGCCTCGGGACGTCCCCTTGCACTTCACTGGACCATGCACGATCCGGCTGCGGCCAACCTCGAGCTCACGCGGCTCGAGCAGGCGACCAATGCGGATGAGGCCATCGTCATCGCGCATGCAGCCGGGATTCCCACGCAGAACTTCATCGTTGCAGATGCTGGCGGGAACATCGCCTGGACCATTGCCGGCCAACTGCCGAGACGCGTGGGATTCGGAGGACGCCTCCCGGTGTCCTGGTACTTCGGCGACCGTTCATGGAACGGCTATGTGCCTCCCGGCCAGATCCCCGTCGTTCGCAATCCGCCCGGCGGCAATCTCTGGTCCGGAAACAATCGCCCGCTCGGAGGCAGGGCCATCGAGGTGCTTGGCGACAGCGGCTACGCCCGACCCGCTCGCGCGGCACAGATCCGCGACCGCCTGGCCGAGCTCGACGATGCCACGCCAGCCGCGCTGCTTCGGATCCAGCTCGACGACGACGCCCGCTTCCTGAGTCGCTGGAGGGAACGCATGCTCGCGCTGCTCGACGAGGCAGCGACAGCAGGCAACCGCGACCGGACCGCGCTCCGGTCCGCAATCGAGCGCTGGGACGGACGCGCCGCGGTCGGCTCCTCCGGCTACCGAATCGTTCGCGCCTGGCGACAGGAAGTGGCCTCCATGGTCCTCGAGCCGATCTTCCTTCAGTGCCGCCAGCTCAATCCGGACTTCGAATGGCAGGAGTTCCAGTACGAGCCGGCACTCTGGCGAATTCTCGACGAACAGCCCCCGCACTTGCTCCAGTCGCGCTACCTGCTCTGGAACGACCTGCTGCTCGCGGCCGCGGACCGGGTATCCGAGGCGCTCGACGACGAAGGCCTCACTGCGGAGCGCGCGACCTGGGGCCGCCGCAATACTTTGCGCATGCGGCACCCGCTCTCCGGCATCCTGCCGAGTCCGCTTCGGGGATTGCTCGACATGGAGGCCGTGCCCCTGCCGGGCGACAACGACATGCCCCGTGTGCAAACGCCCGGTTTCGGAGCCAGCGAGCGGTTCGTCGTCGCCCCCGGCCGCGAGGGCGAGGGCATCTTCCACATGCCCGGAGGCCAGAGCGGTCACCCCCTCTCGCCCTTCTATCGAGCCGGCCACGACGCCTGGGTGCGCGGCGAGCCGACGCCCTTCCTGCCCGGCGAGGCTTTGTACACGATGGAACTCAGGCCGCCGGCGGCGCGCTGAGGAGCGGCCGTTGCATTTACGCTTTGCTCCAAGGCCCCCGACGCCCCAAGCGTACCTCCACGATCGCGGATGAAGCGGAAGAAGAAATACAGCAGCACCGTCTACCTCGCGGGCGAACTGTTCGACCTGAAGCACCTGATCGGCAACGCCTACCTCGCCGAGTCGATCTACGACCGCTCGCACGGACGCTACTTGTGCCGCCTACCCCAGGATTTCGAGCCACGCGGACGCGGCCCGCTTGCAGTCCGCGACCAGGACATCCGTGCACTCGTCTCGTGCGATCTGGCGCTGTTCAATTTCGACGGCACTGACCTGGATTCCGGAACCGTGGTCGAGTTCATGATCGCGAAGTTCGCGGACATCCCGTCCGTCATCCTCCGCAGTGACGTGCGTGCCGGTGGCGACGGTTCCGATCCGTGGAACCTCATGGCGAGCAACTACCCGCGCACCGTCACCGTCCGGTTTCCGAGCCTCGCCTCGTACCGGTCAATTCGAGGACGTGGACGCGCGCCCCAGGACGATGTCGTGCGCCTCGCGGGACAGCATGCCTCCGCGGATGCTCAGCTTATGTGCGAACGCGTCGCCGACGCCTGCGTGCGAGCGTTCGACAAGGTCTCGAAGATGGAGCCGGTCATGGAGAAGTATACGCGCGAGGAAGTTTATCACTGGCTGGCGAAGATGCCCGGCCTGCGCGGCAAGGAGAAGCGCCTGCGCAAGGAGTTTGAGCACTACCTCGAGCGGAAAGTGGAGAGGGATTTGCTGTAACCTGCGGCCGGTGGGCCAGTTGCCTGTGGCCTCGGTAGGCCGTATGTCCGGAATCTTTGACCTCGGTCCCCGGTTTACAGGCCACCGGTTCACAGACTTACGGGTATTGGGTAGGGCGGACCTGTTAGGTCCGCCGGCCGGAGACTGATATCCTATTTCTGGCGGACGACCTACCAGGTCGTCCCTACCCTGACTTCAGTCCTCACGGATACGGGCTTACGGGCCACCGGTTACCGTTCACCGCCACGTCAGCACGAGCCGCGTGAAGTAGGTCGTGTCCATCTTCTCGAGGCGCGGGCCGGGATTGCTCTTGTACTCGTTGCTCACGCCGATCCTGAGCCTCCAGTAGGTGGTACTCAGCGGCACTTCGAGGCTCGAGTCGTGCGTGAACCGGAAATCGCCCAGCTCCCCGAAGTCCGGCACGTAGGCCAGGCGGTTGATCATTCGTGCAACCTCGAACTGGTACTCGTGGTTCACGCCCACGTCGAAGCCGGCACTGCGCTTGTCGGGCACCTTTGGGTTGCCGATGAGCTCGATGCGATGCGACAGGCCCACGCGCACCGTGAGCTTGTGATCGGCTTCCTGGATGAAGTCATAGCCGATGCCCGTGCCCGCGATGTTGTAGCTGTCGATGTCCTTGACGTGGTCGTACCCGCCTTCGTCCCGGATATACCAGGAATAGCGCTCAAAAAGCGTGGTCTGGTAGTCGCCGCTCAGGCGGAGCCGGTCAGCGGATACCCGGTTGTTGGTCTCCTGCCGGTCGATGGACGCCTGGAACTCCAACGTGTTTCTCTCGCGGCGCCTCGTGAGCTTGGCGGAGGCGGCAGTGCCGAACTGCTCGCGGTTCCCGGTCCGGCCGGTCGCGTCGAGTGAGACCTCGATCGCCCAGGTCCGCGGAGGCCGCGCCGGCTCCCCAGCCTCCAGCACGAGAGCCGAGCACAGGAGAAGACCTGCCAGCGCTGGAATGCGGAGCGAACGGAAGATCGGCCGGGGCATCGGGGTATCGCGGAGGACACCAACGCCATCCAAGCCGGCGAACCAAGGCGAGCCTGTCTTTTAGTCGTCGGCAATCGGCAGGTTTAACCGCTGATTCACGCTAATGAATACCAAATCCAAACCAGAAGATTCTGTGTGGTTATCGGCCAAACGGATCGAGCTGATTGCTCTCTATGAGCTCTGTGTGCTCTGTGGGAAAAGTATTCGGCCGAAACCCTTCAAACCGTCTCCTACAGAGCTCGCAGAGACCACAGAGTCCAATCCCGCAGGCGTTATCTGCCGCTGAACGCTGATCTCGAATCAGGGGCCTATTAGGGTTTTTGGCCAAAGCATTTTTGCCACAAAGAGGCACAAAAAGGATTTCGGATATCCGGATGCCATTCTTGTGAATCTTTGTGCCTCTTTGGGGCAATATGGATCGAGCTGATTGCCCTCTATGTGCTCTGTGGGAATGGTATTCGGCTGAAGACCTTCAAGCCGTCTCCCACAGAGCTCGCAGAGGACGCAGAGAAGCGTTCCGGGATTTATTGTGGGTCTCAGCTGTCAGCCGACACCCGGCTACAACCAAAACAACCCGGATCGGATCAGTGATTATCAGTGAAGATCAGTGGTTAAAGTTTTCCCAGGTTCGTAACCTTGGCGGCCTTCTGTGAAACGGTTCGGAATTGGCGTCCGTCAGCCTGTCCCCTACATCCCAGTTCCCCGTACCGCATCCATGCTTTCCATCGAACGCCCTGCCCCGCTGCTTGCCGACCGCTGGCAGGACTACGCGCTGCTCGACTGCGGGGACGGCATGAAGCAGGAGCGCTGGGGTTTAGTCACGCTCGTGCGGCCGGATCCGCAGGTTCTCTGGCCGCGGTCCGGAAAGGAAACAAGCTGGGAGGACTGGGACGGCCTTTACCACCGCAGCGCCAGCGGAGGCGGCAAGTGGGAGTTTCGCCGCGAGCTGCCCGATTCCTGGAACATCGAGTACGCGCCCCTCGGCCTTCGATTCCGCATCCAGCCGACGTCGTTCAAGCACACCGGGCTCTTCCCGGAGCAGGCCGTGAACTGGGACTGGTGCTCCGAGCGCATTCGCAAGGCACGCAAATCGGGTCGCGATGTCAGCGTCCTCAACCTCTTCGGCTACACGGGCGCCGCCACCTGCGCGGCCGCAAAGGCCGGCGCCTCCGTCTGCCATGTCGACGCGGCAGCGGGCATGGTGCGCTGGTGTCGTGAGAACGCCGCCCTCAGCGGACTCGAGGAGGCGCCGATCCGCTACCTCACCGACGACTGCCTAAAGTTTGTCCGCCGCGAGATCAAGCGGGGTCGCCGTTACGACGCGATCATCATGGACCCTCCCACCTTCGGACGCGGAGGCGCCGGCGAAGTCTGGAAGCTGGAGGACCACCTCTGGACTCTCCTGAAGGACTGCCGCGAACTGCTGTCCGAGGATCCCGTCTTCTTCCTCATCAATTCCTACACCGCCCGCCTGTCTCCGACCGTCACTGCCAATCTGCTCGCCGGCCTGCTCGAAGACCTCGACGGGACAGTCGAAGCCGGCGAAGTCGGCCTGCCCATCGAACGCGACGGCCGCATGCTGCCCTGCGGGATCTATGCGCGCTGGGCACCGGTCTGAACACTGAACATCGGCCGCTGATCCAAACCATTTCACAGAAGGCCGCGAAGGTTACGAACCAGGCCGTTTCAACCGCCAATCCACGCTAATCTTCGCTGATCCAATTCAGTTTTTATTGGTTGTAGCCGGGTGTCGGCTGACAGCTGATACCCACAAGAAAAACCTGGATTGGTACTCTGCGGTCTCTGCGAGCTCTGTGGGAGACGGCTTGAAGGTCTTCAGCCGAATACTTTTCCCACAGAGAACACAGAGCCCATAGAGGGAGATCGGCTCGATCCAATTAGCTGTTAACCAAAAAAGCCCTGGTTTGGATTCGGTATCAATTAGCGTGGATTAGCGGTTAAAAACCACCGACCGCCGATCACCCCACAATACTCCCGGTTTGGTTTTAGTGAGAATCAGTGAAGATCAGTGGTTAAACCTATTGATCCCTCTTCGCGTTCTTCTGTGAAAATGGATCGAGGTAATTCGTTAACCGACTCACCGTTTTCAGCTTCCCGCTCAGCCGGTTTCCGGGAAACTCAGCCATGTCCTCCTCGGCGGATTCCTACTTTTCCCGGTCCCTTGCGATGCTGCGGCAGGCCTGGGAGGTAAACGCGCCGGTGATCGCGCGTGCCGCACCGGTGATCGGGGCCTCGGTCGCGAAGGGCGGCGTGATCCACACTTTCGGCAGCGGGCACAGCGAGGTGATTTCCCGGGAGATCATCGGACGCGCCGGCGGACTCGTCTGCGTGTCCGGCATCCCGGATCCGACGGGAGGCTTTGTCGAAAACCTGCCCGACTACGGCAGGCGCCTCGCCGAGCGGTACGATCGGCAGTTCGGCATGCACGCCGGCGAAGTGCTCCTCGTCGTCTCGAATTCCGGGAAGAACGCATCGCCGATCGACGTCGCACTCCACGCGAAGGAGAAGGGACTGACAGTCGTCTCCCTCTCCTGCCTGGCCATGTCGCGCGAGATCAAGTCCCAGCACGCTTCCGGCAAACGCCTGTTCGAAGTCGCCGACCACGCTCTCGACAACGGCGGCGTGCCGGGCGATTCGATCGTCGAGATCGACTTGCCGGCGGCAGGCTCGGCTAAGGCCGGACCCACCTCCACTGTCATCGGCTGCTCCGTTCTCAACTGGCTGATGCTCGCCGCCGTCGACTGGCTGCTTGCCAATGGACACACGCCTCCGGTCCTGAAGAGCCAGAACCTGCCCGGCGCGATCGAGCACAACCGTGAACTCGCGAAGCGCTACGCCGGGAGACTCAGCAGGCCGTTGGCCTGAGGACCGGTTGCCTGTTGCCGGTGGCCCGTACGCCCGTGGTAGGGCGGACATGTCATGTCCGCCGGCCGAAAACAGAGGCCTGATTTCAGGCGGACGACCTGACAGGTCGTCCCTACCTCCGCTTACCGACAATCAGACCACTGGCCACCGACGCATCGGCTCACTGGATCTCTGGCTCACCGGCCACTGGCGCACCGGCTACCGGCTCACGCTCCTCCGAACTTTCGGTCGATTGAGAACTTGCCGGGGCCGGCGATGAAGATCGCGACGAATACCGCGAGGAACAGGAATGGCAGCTCGCCGTTTCCTGGTCCCTGAAGGTTGGCGCCGTGCGCGGTCACGAAGGCCGTCACCATGACCCCGCCCGCGCCTAGCGCACCGAGGCGCGTGGCGAATCCGACCGCCACAAGCAGCGGGCACACGGTCTCGCCGAGCGTCGCCAGCACGAGGCTGAAGGTCGGCCCCAGGCCGAA
This sequence comes from Candidatus Salsuginivita brisbanensis, assembly GCA_038144975.1. Lineage (GTDB taxonomy): Bacteria > Verrucomicrobiota > Verrucomicrobiia > Opitutales > Opitutaceae > Salsuginivita > Salsuginivita brisbanensis. The sequence goes on from JAYQOU010000004.1 coordinate 15,060, forward strand.
CGGATCGGCAAACCGGTCCGACATGGCGCCGAAGTTCGTGAACTTCGACCAGCCATGCAGCGTGAACAGCATGAGCCCCGCCCAAACGCGGAGGATGAGGAGCGCGAGATCGGGACTGCGCTGCAGGATGCGGAACTGAAGGAACTCGAGTATGGACTTCATCTGAAAATGAGAACCACCCCCGATAGCCACATTCCCGGGGAAAGCAAAACGGGTGAACCGGTCTTTGAACCACTAATCCTCACTCAGGAACACGAATCTCGATCCATTTGCACAGAAGAGCGCGAAGGGGTATCGGCAGGTTTAACCACTAATCTTCACTGATTCTCACTAACACCAAACCGGGGGATAATGGTGGTTTTCGGCCAAGGCAATTTTGCCACCCTGCTTCACTCTTCATGCTTCGAGCTTCGCAGGGCAGGCAAAAAGGCACAAAAAGGATTTCGGGTAACCGGATGCCATTCTTGTGAATCTTTGTGCCTCTTTGTGGCAAATTGGATCGTGGTTTTCGGCTGTCAGCTGATCGACTGACAACCACCAAAATCACCCGGATAGAATCAGCGAAGATTAGCGTGGATTAGCGGTTAAAACGTCTTGGTTCGTTTCCTTAGCGGCCTTCTGTGAAAAACGGCTCGGATCAGTGGTCAGAGCCCCTCATGTCACAGAATACTCGTGATCCGCTTCCGGTTTCATGGTCTGTTGCCGCATGGCTTTTGACTTCGACAATCCGCCGGACCGACGGGGCACCGACTCCCAGAAGTGGCAGAAATACGGCGACCGTGACGTGATCCCTCTCTGGGTCGCGGACATGGATTTTCGCTCCGCCCCGGCGATCGTCGAAGCGCTGCATCGTCGGGTCGACCACGGCATCTTCGGCTATGCCCGCCCGATCAAATCGACTGTCGAATCCTACGTCGCCGCGTGCGAGGCGCGCTACGGCTGGAAGGTCGATCCGTCCTGGATCGTCTGGCTGCCCGGCCTGGTCGTCGGCCTCAACGTCACGGCCCGCGCCTTTGCCGACGCCGGCGAGGAGATCCTCACGTTCACGCCGATCTATCCGCCGTTCATGTCGGCTCCCCGCAACGGCGACCGCAAGCCGGTGACGGTTCCCCTCGCTCTCTCCGGCTCAGGCGGTGCGCCCGGAACCGCGCGCTGGGAGATCGACTGGGACGCGCTCGAGCGAGCCGTCACGCCGCGCACCCGCGTCTTCTTCCTCTGCAATCCGCACAATCCGGTCGCCCGTGTGTTTCGTCGCGACGAGCTTGCCCGTCTCGGCGAGTTCTGCGCGCGGCACAACCTCGTGCTCTGCTCCGACGAGATCCACTGCGACCTGATCCTCGACGCCAACCTGCCGCACGTGGTCACGAGCACGCTGTCGCCCGAGGTCGCCGCGCGTACGATCACGCTCATGGCCCCGAGCAAGACCTACAATGTGCCCGGCCTGGGCACTTCGATCGCCGTGATCCCGGACCCCGCCCTGCGGGCCCGCTTCAATCGGGCAGCCGCCGGCATCGTCGCGGAGGTCACCACCCTCGGGTTCGCTGCCTGCGAGGCCGCCTACCGCGACTGCGAACCATGGCGGCAGGAACTGCTCGCCTATCTCAGGGGCAATCGCGACCACCTGATCGCGACCATTGCCCGCGACCTGCCGGGCGTTAAGATCGACGCACCCATCGAGGCGACCTACCTCGCGTGGCTCAACATCGCCGATCTCAAGCTTCCCGAACCCGCCGCGCATTTTGAAAAGCACGGCGCAGGGGTGATGGACGGACATCTCTTCGGTGCCGAACGCGGCAAGTACGTGCGCCTCAATTTCGGCTGCCCGCGTGCCACGCTGACGGAAGCGCTGAAGCGGATGGCGGGGGCCTGTGGCCGGTAGCCGGTAGCCGGTGGCCTGTGGCCTGTGCGCCGGCGGTAGGGCGGACATGTCATGTCCGCCGGCCGTGAACTGATTTCCGATTTCAGCCGGACGACCTGACAGGTCGTCCCTACCCATGGCATCAGGCTCACAGACGCACCGGGTTACCGGCCACAGGCTACCGGCTACCGTTGACCCCATACCCGGTTCTCCGATAACCGACCCCGATGTCAGCGCCCCGGATACTGTTCTTCGGCTACAGCGAGGTCGGCAGCGAATGCCTGAAGCTCCTGCTGGATCGCGGCTGCAATGTCGTCGGACTGTTCACGCACGAGGACAATCCCGGGGAGAAGATCTGGTTTCGCACGCCGGCAGTCGAGATCCAGGGTCGTGGGATCCCAATGTTCACGCCGCCGAGCCTTTCGGGTCCCGAGTGGACCGAGCGCATCGCGGAGATGAAGCCCGATCTCATCCTGTCGGTTTACTACCGGCACATGATTCCGGAGCGCATCCTGTCACTCGCCCCGCTCGGCGCCTTCAACATGCACGGCTCGCTGCTGCCGAAGTACCGCGGCCGCGCACCGATCAACTGGGCCATCCTGCAAGGCGAGCCGCGAATCGGCATGACACTGCATCGCATGGTCCGCGCACCCGACGCCGGGGCGATCGTCGACCAGGAAGGCGTCGACATCGGCCCGCGGGACACGGCCGAGCAGGCTTTCCGCAAGGTACTTCCCTGCGCCCGCCGCGTCCTCGAAAGGCAGATCGATGCCCTGCTTGCGGGGACTGCGAAGGAAACGCCGCAGGATTCGAAGCAGGCCACCTACTTCGGAGGACGCAAACCGGAGGACGGCCGCATCGACTGGTCGAAACCCGGACGCGACATCTTCAACCTGATCCGGGCCGTCACCGATCCCTACCCGGGCGCATTTACGGAATACCGAGGCGCGAAGCTGATGGTCTGGTGGGCTGAGCTTCGCTCGCCGAAGGCGGAAGGCCGAGGGCCGAGAGCCGAGGGCGTCGGCCTTCAGCCCTCGGCCATCGGAGCTGTCGGCACTCCGGCACCCGGCACTCTGCTATCAGTAAACCCCCTGATCGTCGCAACCGGCGACGGCGCGATGGAGCTCACGAAGGTCGAATGGCGGGGGGGGGCTCAGAGGCCAGTTGTCGGAGATCGGCTGCAGTAGCCGGTGGCCGGTACGTCGGTGGCCGGTGAGCCAGTGAGCCTGTACGCCCGTGAGGGGGTGGCCTGTGGCCTAGAGGGCCGAGGGCCGAAGACCGAGGGCTGATGCAATCAGATTTCGGCATTCGGCTCAGGCTACCGGCTCACAGGTATCGGGTAGGGCGGACATGTCATGTCCGCCGGCCGAAGACAGCGGTCTGATATCAGGCGGACGACCTGGCAGGTCGTCCCTACCTCAGGACTTACCGGCAACAGGCCACCGGCTAACAGGCGTACCGGCTACTCGCAGCGAAGCGGAGATCCTCCGAAGCTCGAAGAGCGCAGGTGGACGGCCACCGGCTACCGGCGTACTGGCTACCGGCTCTCAGCCTTCGAAGGCTGAGAGCTGGCGGTCGACGCGCACTTTTTCCAGGTGGGCGAAGACGGGCAGGCCGTTGTCGTACGGCACGGCCACTTCGCCCTGGATCAGGGCCTGGGCGTAGCGCGTGAACTGGAAGTTCATGCTGATTCCGTCCTCGTTGATCCATTCCGGCGGGAGCTTCTTCACGCCGTTGGCGATGTCGGAAAGCGGAGCCAGACCGGTCTCGCAGGTGTAGTGATCGGCCTCGCCGCGCACCAGCGTCACCATCTTGCCGGTCTCGCCGTTGACGGCGGCACGCACCGCGGCCTGACCGGCGAGGAACGCCTCGTCGTTGTCGGTCTTCGAGGAGCAGTGGGCAGCGGCGCGCTGCGCCGTTCCGAGGCTGACGACGCGCGTCTTCACGTTCGGGATCGTCGTGTCGAGCATCTCGCGAAGGAATTCGCCAACGCCGCCAAGGCGGGCGTGGCCGAAGGCATCGGTCGTGGCCTCAGCGGTCACGTAGTTGCCGTCGACGTCGACAAGGCCCTCGCCGACGACCACCAGACAGTACTTCTCGCGGGTAAGCACGCGCTTCACCTCGCCTACGAACTTCTCCTGGCTGAAGGGAATCTCGGGCAGCAGAACGATGTGCGGCGGATCATGCGGATGGTCGCGGCGCTTTGCCAGCGTCGCGCCCGCCGCGATCCAGCCCGCGCTGCGGCCCATGACCTCGAGGATCTGCACGAGGTCGCCCTGGCCCATGCCGGCGTTGTCGCAGGCGAGCTCGCGGACCGTGGTGGCGACATGCTTGATCACGCTGCCGTACCCGGGGGTGTGGTCCGTGACCGGCAGGTCGTTGTCGATCGTCTTCGGGATGCCGATGACGCGCAGCTCGTAGCCCTGTTCCTGAGCGAGCTTCGAGATCTTGTCCGCGGTGTCCTGCGAGTCGTTGCCGCCGATGTAGAAGAAATAGCGGATGTTGTGGGCCTTGAAGACCTCGAGCACGCGGTCGAAGTCGCCCTGCTTCTTGAGCTTGTAGCGGCAGGTGCCGAGAGCGGCGCCCGGGGTGTGACGAAGGGCGCGGATCTGCTGCTGCGACTCGGAGGCGAGGTCGATCAGGTCTTCGTGGAGAATCCCGAGCACGCCGTTCAGGGAGCCGTAAATCTCCTCGATGCAGGTATGATTGAGCGCCTCGGCCACGACTCCGGCGACACTGGCATTGATTACGGATGTGGGGCCTCCCGACTGGCCAACCAGGACATTTCCAACGAGTTCAGGCATGTGAGAAAGGGGATCGATAACGGAGTTAATGAACGACGGAGCGGGCAAGGAAGCCGGCCGCCCCTAGGGTATGCAAACCCAATTTTGCCGGCTGGGGAAATCGGAGTCCCCGGCAGTGGCGGCTGGGGGCGGAACTCGGATCCCGCCCGTCACCGGGCGGGCCACACGACGACCGACCTGTAGCCCTGCGCGTGAGCGCAGGGACGGACGTGCCGGTTTGCCGAGTCCCTGCCTTCACAGGCAGGGCTACGGGCCCCTCCGGCTACCCCTTCGACTTCGCTCAGGGCAGGCGGCCACAGGCCACCGGCCCTCAGAGCAACTTCCCGGGCTGGTAGTCCGCGGCGCCTTTGTATCGGCGGGCCAGCGGTTTCACTTCGTCGACAAAGGCATCGACCTGCGCAGGGGCCGCACCGACGTACCGGTGGCTCTCGGCGAGCACTTCCTGCAGGGCCTTGCGTCCGAGCCCCACCCGCTTGTCGCCGGCGAGCCGCGCGATCAGGTCGGACTCGTCGCCGTTCTTGCCCGCACGAAGCGCCTTCGAAGCCGCAAGCGCGTGCTCCTTGATCGCCTCATGGGCAGTCTCGCGGCCCGCACCGCGCTTCACGGCCTCCATCAGGATGGTGGTCGTCGCGAGGAAAGGCAGGTTGCGCACGTTCTCGGCAACGATCGCCGCCGGGAAGACCTCGAGCTGACGCAGCACCGTGAGCAGCGTCTCCAGCAGTCCGTCGATCGCAAAGAACGCGTCCGGCAGCGCCACGCGCCGCACCACGGAGCAGGAGACATCTCCCTCGTTCCACTGGTCGCCCGCGAGCGAAGCCGTCATCGACACGTAGCCGCCCAGGATCGTCGAGAAGCCGCAGATGCGCTCGCAGTTCCTCGCGTTGACCTTGTGCGGCATCGCCGAGGACCCCACCTGGCCGTCCTGGAATCCCTCGGTCAGCAGTCCGGCCCCGGCCATCAGTCGCAGCGTTGTGGCGAACGAGGCCCCTGCCGCTCCCACCTGATGCAGCGCGCTGACGACATCGAAATCGAGGCCCCGAGGATAGACCTGGCCCACGGCAAACAGCGAAGCCCGGATCCCCAGATGCTTGAGCACGCGGCCTTCAAGCTCGCTGACTTTCTCCGCGCGCCCGCCGAGCAGCGTGAGCTGGTCGAGCTGCGTGCCCACGGCTCCCTTCAGGCCGCGCACGGGATAGCGCGAGACGAGATCCTCGAGCCGGGACGAGGCGACCAGCAACTCCTGTCCGAACATCGCGAATCGCTTGCCGAGCGTGGTCGGCTGGGCGGGCACGTTGTGCGTGCGCCCCGTGATCATCAGGTCGCGATGGCCCTCCGCCTGCCGCCCAAACGCGAGCAGTGCGGCGGCGACCTTGAACTGCACCAGTTTCAGTGCCCGGTGCACCTGGAGCTGCTCTACGTTCTCGGTCAGATCGCGACTCGTCAGCCCGAGATGGATGAACTGCCGGTGCGCCTGATCGGAGAATTCCTCGATGCGGGCCTTCACGTCGTGAAGTGTCACGCGCTCGCGCTTCGCGATGGACTCGAGATTGATGACGCCCTTGACCCGTTCGTAGTCCTTGATCGCCTCCGCCGGAATCGGAACGCCGAGGTCACGCTGCGCCTTCATGACGGCGATCCAGAAGTCGCGCTCGAGAGCCACGCGGCCGTGCTGCGACCAGACCTCCCGCATCGCGGGCGACGCGTAACGCGAAGCGAGGACGTTGGGGATGGGGTCGAATGTCGTCGAATCGCTCACGAGAAGAAGAGAAGTAAACAGCGGAGCCGCGGCCGGAGTCGAGCCTGTAGCCTGTGTACCGGTACGCCTGTGGTCTGTGGTCTGAGGCCGGTGGTAGGGACGACCTGGTAGGTCGTCCGCCTGATATCAGGCCTCCGTCTTCAGCCGGCGGACATGACATGTCCGCCCTACCACGGCCTCCGGTTTACAGGCTCACCGGCTACCGCCACTGATCACCGTTAACACGCGACCGTTAACGGACACCGCCTCAATCGGATGGTCCGACGTTCCGGTTCCGATCAGCACGGGCCACTCGCTTGAATCGGCCGGGCACGTACCGTGCGAGCCTTTCACGAGCGAGGGGTCGAGCGAGATGATGTCGAACAGGCCCCGGAACCCGAGTTTTCGCTTGAGCAGCTTGGCCGCGATGCGCGCCTTTGGCATGCTGAGCGCCGGATCGATGAACAGCTCCACCGGGTCGTATCCGTACTTGCGGTGGATATCCACGCAACGGGCGAAGTCCGGCGCCTTGGCGTCGTTCTTCCAGTAGTAATACGTGAACCACGCGTCCTCGTCAGAAAACGCCACGAGGACGCCGGACCGCGCATGGTCGAGTCCCGCGGCCTTCTTGCCTTCGGCATCCAGCACACGCGCCACTCCCTCCGTGCCCTCGACCAGCCGGCGCACTTCGCCGAGGATCGACGGATCGTTCACGTAGATGTGCGCGATCTGGTGGTCTGCGATCGCGAACGCCCGGCTGGCCCCGCAGTCGAGCAGTTCGAGTCCGAGTTCCTCCCGGATCCCGATCCATCCTTTGTCGCGGAAGAGACGATTCAGCGCGACGGTCCGGCGCACTTTCGTGATGCCGTATTCCGACAGCAGGATCGTGCGCACATCGCGCTGCCGATAAAAATCCATCAGCTCACCGACAACCCGGTCGATCGCCTGGAAGTCCTCGGAGAGCTTCGGGTCATCCGGCCCAAGCCGCTGCAGGTTGTAATCGAGATGCGGCAGGTAGACGATCGACAGGTCCGGACGATGCAGCTCCTCGATCCAGCGCGCCGAGCCTGCGATCCACTCTGTCGAGGCGATGCCCGCGGCCGGACCCCAGAACGCAGGGAACGGGAACTCGCCCAGCGTGCCCTTGATCTTGTCACGGATGTCCGACGGGTGGCTGTAGACGTCGAAGATCTTGCGCCCATCCGCCGGATACATCGGCCGCGGCGTGATCGACCAGTCGGCTGTGGAGTACATGTTGTACCACCAGAAAAGCTTCGCGCAGGTGAACCCCGGATGACTCCGCCGGCACGCCTCCCAGAGCTTCTCCCCCGCCACGAGCCGGTTCGACTGCTTCCAGAAATGGTGCTCGTCGAGCGTGCGGTCGTACCAGCCGTTGGCGACACAGCCGTGCCCGGAAGGCGGCAGACCCGTGAGATACGTGCTCTGCGCCGTGCAGGTGACCGCTGGCAGCACCGGCTTCACCCGGATGAGACCGCCGGCGTCGGCTGCCGCCTTGATTTGCGGCGTATGCGGGCCGATGACCTTTGGCGTCAGGCCGACGACGTTCAGGATCGCGGTTCTCAAGTCACACGTTGTTGGCGCGGTGGGCTATCAGACGCAAGTTTTCGGGGACCGATGACCGGTAGCCGGTGCGTCCGTGGCCTGTGGCCTGTGGCCGGTGAAACCAAGGGCCACCGGCGCACCGGCTTACTGGCTACCGTTCGCGGTGGTAGGGCGCACATGTCATGTGCGCCGTCCGAGCACGGAAATCAGATCACAGGCGGACGACCTGACAGGTCGTCCCTACCTGATACCCGTGAGCCAGTCGCCGGCACGCCGTTGAGCCGGTCACAGGCTAAACGGCCACAGGCGTACTGCCGCACCGGCCACTGGCGACCGGCAACCGGCCACAGGCCACGGTCCTCAGTCTTCAGCTTGCCGACCTTCAGTGCGCAGTACACGGTTATCGCCCCCATGGCCGACCCCCATCTCGTCGAACGGCACGAGTTGCCCATCAAGCTCCAGCATCAGCATCGGCTGATCTTCACGCGCAATGTGTTCGATCCGGCCAATCCGGTGCTCGCCGAGCTGCTGACGCCCCGCGAGCCGGGCGACAAGGCACGTGCGGTGATGTTCTGGGACGGCGGTCTCGACCTCGCGTTTCCGGGCATCGCCGGGCGCATAGAGGCCTGGTTCAAGGCGAACGCCGCACGCGTTAAGCTCGAGGTCCCCCTCGTCGCCCTTCCCGGCGGCGAGGAAGTGAAGAACGATTTCCGTCACCTCGAACGCGCCTGGGCCACGATCAATCAGGCGCGGCTCTGTCGGCACTCGTTCGTGATCGTGCTCGGCGGCGGGGCGATGCTCGACATGATCGGATTTGCGGCGTCGACGGCCCACCGGGGCATTCCGCTTGTCCGCCTGCCGACGACCAGCCTCAGCCAAGGCGACGGTGGCATCGGCGTTAAGAACGGCGTCAACTACTTCGAGAAGAAGAACTGGCTCGGCTCCTTCGTGGTGCCGCACGCGGTTGTCAACGACCTGGAGTTCCTGCACGGGCTCCCGCCGCGCGATCGCCGCGCCGGACTCGTCGAGGCGGTGAAGGTCGCGCTCATCCGCGATGCGAAGTTCTTTGAGTTCATCGAGGCGCGCGTCGATGCACTGGCGAAGTTCGAGCGCGAGCCCTACGAGGCCGTGATCCGCGAGAGCGCCCGCCAGCACATGGAACACATCGCCAGCGGAGGAGATCCCTTCGAGCGCGGCTCGGCGCGACCCCTGGACTTCGGACACTGGGCGGCGCACAAGCTCGAGCAGCTGTCGGACTTCAAGGTAAGCCACGGCGAGGCGGTCGCCGTCGGCATGGCGATGGACGTCATCTACGCGAAGCGCACCAAGCTGCTGCCCGAGCCGATCGCGGAACGGATCCTGTCGATCCTGCAGCGCCTCGGCTTCGAGCTGTTCAAGCCGATCCGGCTGACGCGCGGTGCCACGGGACCGCAGCACATGCTCGACGGACTCGAGGAGTTCCGCGAACACCTCGGTGGACGCCTTACGATCCCGATGGTCCGCGCCCCCGGCGAGAAAGTCGACCTGCACGAAATGTCCGGCCCGATCGTCCGCGAGTCCCTCGAGGAACTGGCGAAGCGTTTCGGATAGGCGCCTGCCCTGAGCGAAGTCGAAGGGGTGGCCCGTAAGCCTGTGGCCGTTGAAACCAAAGGCCACCGGCGCACTGGCTTACTGGCTACCGTTCACGGTGGTAGGGACGACTTGGTAAGTCGTCCGCCTGATATCAGACCGCTGTCTTCAGCCGGCGCACATGACATGTCCGCCCTACCCGATACCAGTGAGCCGGTACGTCCGTAAGCCGGTGGCCTTGATCAAAGATTCCTGACATATGGCCAACTGAGGCCACCGGCCACCGGCCACCGGCCACCGGCCACCGGCCACCGGCCACCGGCCACCGGCCCACAGCCCTCTTGCCTCACGCCGTTAACCGGATACCTTATCCCCAATGGCCGATACCCTGAAGAAGTCCGTGCTTCCGCCGAAGGCGGTCCGTTCGCAGGTCGTCGATCTCGGCTTCGTGCCGGTGCGCGCGAGCCTGATCGAGGTCGCCGCATTCCTCGATCGCGTCGAGCGCTACGGCGTCGCGGACGACTTCCGCTGCACCGCCTTGCGCGAGGCCGCGAAGGCCCTGGCCGACGGCAACCCCGCGCGCGCCCGACGCATTCTCGAATCACTCAGCGATCCGACAACCGAACCCGCTCCGAAAGCCGAAGGAAAAGCGGCATCTGGCGCATATCGCGCCTCCGGCAAGAAATGACCGACCGCTAATACCGAGGGCAGAAGGCCGAGGGCTGAATAACTGCAGACGAACCCCGATTAACGAATAACGAAGCGAACCACCCACTCGAAGCGAAGCGGAGACCCTGCGAAGCCCAACGGGCGAAGCAGGGAGGTCCCCAAATCCAAAATCTAAATTCCCAAATCCAAAATCAGCAGCAATGCGCTACATCGAGCCCCACGGTCATATGGTCAGCCGGACGACGGACGACTATCTCGCGATGGTCACTGCCGGCTGCAAGGCCGTGTGCGAGCCTGCGTTCTGGGCGGGCTACGACCGCGGTTCAGTGGAAGGTTTTAGGGACTACTACCGCCAGCTCACGGAGTATGAGCCTGCGCGCGCCGCCAAGTTCCTGCTCCCCCACTTCTGCTGGATCTGCCTCAACCCGAAGGAGGCCGAGGACCTCGCGCTGGCGAAGGACGTTTTGGCGATCATCCCGGAGTTTCTGAAGAAGCCGAGCGTGCTCGGGGTTGGCGAGATCGGCCTGAACAAGAACACGCGGAACGAGATGAAGGTCCTGCAGGACCACATCGAGATCGCCGTCGCCCACAACCAGCTGATCCTGGTCCACACGCCGCATCTCGAGGACAAGCTCAAGGGCACGAAGCTGATCTGCGACCTGCTCAAATCGAATCCGAAGATCGATCCCGGCCGTGTGATCATCGATCACGTCGAGGAGCACACGATCCGGTACGTGCTGGATCGCGGATTCTGGGCGGGCATCACGCTCTATCCCGACTCGAAGTCATCGCCGCCACGCGCGGCCGACATGCTGGAGATGACCGGCGCCGAGCGCATCTGGATCAACTCCGCCTGCGACTGGGGCGTGAGCGACCCGCTCTCCGTGCCGAAGGCCATGCTCGAAATGCGCCGCCGCGGCCACAGCCCCGACTTCATCGACCGGGCGGTTTACAGGAATCCGGTGACGTTCCTGTCGCAGTGTCCGAAGTTTCGGTTGGCGGAGGACGGTGGCCGGTACGCCAGTGGCCCGTTGCCGGTGAGCAAGTACGCCTGTAAGCCTGTAGCCATTCTCGAAGATTCGTGACATACTAACTATCCGCCACACAGGCCACAGGCCACAGGCCACAGGCCACAGGCCACAGGCCACAGGTTCACCGCCGACATGAAACTGCCATCCGGAGAGCACCTCGCCTACTGCACCAATGTGCATCGGGGCGAGACGTGGCCGGAGACTTTCGCTGCGCTTGAGAAACACACGCTTCCGGTTCGGCAGCGGGTGGCGCCGGGCAAGCCATATGCGATCGGACTGCGCCTGGGGCACCGCGCAGCCGAAGAGCTAGCGCAGCCGGCAGAGCTTACTGCGTTCCGCAAATGGCTCGATCGCCATGACTGTTATGTTTTTACCCTTAACGGATTCCCCTACGGCAGCTTCCACGGCACTCGGGTGAAGGAGCAGGTCTATGCGCCGGACTGGTCGACTCCGGAGCGGCTTGCCTACACAAAGCGCCTGTTCGATCTCATCGCGGAGATCGCCCCGGCCGAATCCGGCGGCAGCGTCAGCACCTCGCCTGGATCCTTCAAAGGCTGGTTCTCTGTGCCGGTAGGCTGTGAGCCCGTGGCCGGTGGCCCACCGACGTACCGGCTCACCGGCGCACAGGCCAATGGCGACGCATCGCGTCTAGCCGCCATCCTCTCCAACTTCAGTGCGATCGGTCGATATATCGACGACTTGGCGCAGCGAACAGGACGCGACCTGCATCTCGGCATTGAGCCGGAGCCGCGCTGTCTGATCGAGACCTCCGAGGAAATGGTCGCGTTCTTCGATCGGTGGCACGACGCGGACGCTGGTGTCACGGCGCTGATGTCGCGCGTCGGCATGAATTACGATTGCTGTCATCTGGCCATAGAGTTCGAGGAGCCCGTAGCAGCGCTGGACCGAATCGCATCGGCCGGGATTCGGCTGAGCAAGCTGCACCTGAGCTCGGCACTTCGGGTGAAGCCCGATGCTGCAGGACGCGAGGCGCTCAAGGCCTACGTTGAGCCGACCTATTTGCACCAGGTTGTCGTCGGCTCGGGCACCGAAGTCCGCCGCCGTTTCACGGACCTGCCCGAAGCATTGGCAGACCCGCAGGCAAGCCAGCCCGACGACGAATGGCGCGTGCACTTCCATATTCCCCTGCACGCCGCCCCCGGCGCACCCTTCCTCGACACACGCGACCACATTATCGGGGCACTCGGTTGGCTCAAGACCCACCCCGGGGCCTGTACCCACCTCGAAATGGAAACCTACACCTGGGAAGTCCTGCCTCCAAACCTGCGGCAGAGCATCGAGGATCAGCTGGTGTCGGAGTACAGGTGGACGCTGGAAGCGGTTAACCGGTGAGCCGGTGGGCCAGTACGTCGGTGAGCCGGTGGCCAGTGTGTCTGTAGCCGGTGGGCGTGCTTGCCGGATGCAGTTCGCCGGGCAAATTTCGGTGAAAGAAGTGGCCCAAATCTTCGTTCTAGTGGTATGCGGGAAAATACCGGATTGGCGCGGTCTCCATTCGAACTCGACGTATACAAGGCCGCTTTCAGCGTCCAGCAGGCCACCTTCGAGGAAACCAAGCACTGGCCTTCCGGAGAGCGCTTTTCACTCGTCGATCAGATACGAAGAAGTTCCCGGTCGATCGGTGCGAATCTGGCTGAGGCTTGGAGCAAGCGAGCCTATCCCGCGCACTTCGTTTCAAAACTAGCCGACGCGGATGGCGAGTTGCAGGAAACCCTCCATTGGTTGGCCACTGCGAGTGAATGTGGCTATCTCGGCAAAGAGACTCACGAGAACCTCGAGACCGAATTCAAAAAGCTCGGCAAGAAGCTCGGGGCCATGATTGCGAAACACGAAACGTTCTGCCGCCCGCGCTGAAGGCTCACCGGCCACCGGCCCACTGGCTCAAGTCGCTGCCGCGCGCTTCTGCGCCCAGGCGCCGAGCGGAATTGCCAAGGCGCAAAGGACCGCCGGAACCCAGGCAGTCGCATACAGCAAGGCAAACGCATCGAGCATCGGGATGAACATCAGCAACCTGCCGATCCGGAAACCCTGTGGCCTGTAGCCTGTAGCCTGTGGCCTGTGGCCGGTACTTCTGTGGCCCTCAGGCTCACCGGCGTGCCGGCCACTGGCCACCGGCCCACCGGCCACTGGCTCACCGGCCACTGGCTCACCGGCAACCGGCCTCCGGTACTCCGCCCGCGCCATCACGCTCAGCAGGACGATGTAGATGTAAACAGCAACGGCCCATCCCAGGAAGTGCGGCGTGAAGCCTGCTCCCGGTAATGTCGCCACAGTGAGAGCGAGAAAGAGTCGGCAGCCCGCCATCAGGAGCACCGAACCCGCCCAGCGCTTGTGCAGCCAGTCATAGGAAAGGATCATAACCAGCAAGCCAGCCGCCATGAGCGGTGACGCGCCCAGGACGACGAAGAGCCCGAGCCCGAGCGCGAGCTCGACGCTTCCGATCAGGATCGCACCGCTCCGAGGTATAACACCGGAAGGGATAGCGCGGTCGGGTCGATGCTTCGCGTCAAACGCAGAGTCGAAGACGTCATTGAATGTCGAGCCGCCCGCATATGCCAGGAACCCTGCGAGAATCGCGAGTAACGCGGTCGATACCTGCATGGGTGCATCCGCAATCGACAGCACGAACGCCGCGAGAACGTTGCTCGCGACCGAAGGGAGATTCCCCGCACGCGCCAAGTCCAGGACGGCTCGAACATACGACGGACGTTTATCGGGAGCAGTCACGGGAGTGGCGCGAAGCTGAAGCCACGCAGCGCGTTGGGCAAACCTTCCGGTAACCGGTAGCCGGTGGCCAGTAAGCCAGTGGCCACAGAAGTGCCGGCGCACAGGTCACGGGGGGAAGGCTCACCGGCATACAGCCCAACGGCCACTGGCCACGGACTACCGGCTACCGGCCCCCGAGCTTCTGCAAAATCTGCCCCGCGATCTGCTGGACGATGGCTTCGATCTGCGGGTCGGCTTTCTCGTCGGCGGGGGCTTGGTCGGAGACCGTGGTGTGGCAGACGACGCCCGGGCGGAAGTCGGCGGAGTCGCACAGTTCGCATTCCTTCAGGCCCGCGCGCGGGTCGGTCATGCCGAGTTTCTGGCGGATGTTGATGAGTTCCTTCGCCTGGCCGCCGGTGAACCGGTGCAGTCCGCCGCCGAGGCTGGCTGCAAAGCCCACCGTGCGGCAGTAGGAGTCGATGTTCTCCATCTTCCAGTAGGCGTCCTCGACGTCCTTGCCCCAGACGATCACGCCGTGGTTCTCCATGAGCACCGCCTGGTGCGTCTTGCCGACCTCGCCGACTTCGTCGGCATTGGCCGGCGTGCCGGGTGTCTGGTACTTCGCGATGCCGATCTTGCCGAGGAACACCTCGGCTTCGGGAATGAGGCAGGAGGGAATGTCGACGTTGGCGATGGCAAAGGCGGTGGCGTGCGGCGGGTGCGCATGCACGCAGGACTTCGCCGCGGGCTGACGCTTCATGATGCCGAGATGGGTCATGGCCTCCGACGTGCGCTGACGCGAACCGGCCAGCTGCTTGCCGTCGAGATCGATGAGGCAGATGTCCTCCGGCTTCATGAAGCCTTTGCAGATCAGGGTCGGCGTGCAGAGCACGAGATTGTCGCCGACGCGCACGGTGATATTGCCGCCGTTTCCGTCGGTGTACTCGCGCTCCCACAGACGCCGGCCGATGTCGCAGATACGCTCCTTGAGGATCTCGAGCGCGGGCGAGTGGAAGAACTTCTCAAGGTCGGCGGCAGACTTCGGGTCGGTGCCGGCCTTCCACTTGTACTC
Source organism: Candidatus Salsuginivita brisbanensis (assembly GCA_038144975.1). Taxonomy (GTDB): domain Bacteria; phylum Verrucomicrobiota; class Verrucomicrobiia; order Opitutales; family Opitutaceae; genus Salsuginivita; species Salsuginivita brisbanensis. The sequence goes on from JAYQOU010000004.1 coordinate 30,085, forward strand.
CAGGTCGGGCGTCGACGGAGGCCCGCTGGCCGCCTTGCGCTTTCCGGCCGGGCCGGCCGCTGCAACCGCAGGCACGGAGGCATTGGCCCCGGAGCCGCGGAAGGCCGTGCCGCCGTGGCCGCCGCCAAGCACGTCGCGTGCGGCAGGCGTGAGAATAGCGTCAGCCGGAGCTTGCTCTCCCCTGCGGAGAATTTCCTCGGCGTCCTTGGCGGTGATTACTTTGGGCATGGCTTGGTGATTACTGTTAAAGGGTTACCGCGATCTGAATTTTGGATTTTGGAATTCGGATTTTGGATTGAGTGGCCGGTGGCCTGGGAGCCGGTAGTCGGTTGTAGCAATTTTTCTAAACTTAGCGGCCTTCTGTGAAATGGTTTGTGATCGGTCTATCAGTGCTGCGGCTCGCTTACCAAGCGCGCCCTACCTTGTTTTCGGCGGGTTGTAGAACACTTCGTCGATGATGGCGGCGGAGAGGGCATCGATCGGAGTCGGGTTGTCGAATGGGGCGGTGGCTTCGGAGCCTTCGATGATGCCGATCGTGTTTCCAGTCGAAGCGCCGAGGTTGTCGTAGACCACGAAGCTGTTGCCCTTCGCCAGCGGGGTCATCGGCGCACCCGCGAACTGCTCCTTCGCGTACGGCTGCACCACGAGGAACCGGCCGCCCTTGTAGGCGGGGTCCTGTCGGGAAAGGGTCACGCGACCGATGACGTGGGCGAGCTTCACTCGATTTTAGATTTTGGATTTCGGATTTTGGATTTTGTGATCCGACAAACAGAGAGCGGTTTGTGGTTTTAACCTTTTCCTAAGCTTTGCGGCCTTCTGTGAAACGGTTCGGTGGCCTGTGCGTCGGTGGCCGGTGGCCTTTTGGCCGGCGCATCAGTGTGCCTGTGGCCAGTGGCCTTCTAAGATTTTGGTGTGCGGATATGTGAATGCGGTGAACTGAGGGCGGTTTGTGGTCTCAACTTTTCAAAAACTTAGCGGGCTTCTGTGAAAATGGTTCGGTCTGCTGTCAGATCCCTGTCTCCGGTTCGTCCACAACCCCGACGATCATGTTGCGCAACGGGGATTTCGGGTCTTTCACGAACTCCCGGGTCGCGGAGCCGTCGGTCGAGACGAGTACCCGCTGGTGTTGTCCCGCCGCGTGCGGATCGATGGCCAGGATTGGCGGGCCTTCTTCGCGGTCGTTCTCGTCGAGCGGCTGGCAGATGACCGTGCGCGTGCCGTCCATGCTCTTGTGATGGACTGTCGAGACGATGACGCCGTCGATGCGTGCGAGGATCATTTTCGGTTTTGGATTTCCGATTTTGGATTTTGGATTTGGTTATCCGATGAACTGAGTGCGGTTCGTGGTTTTAACCTTTTCCTAATCTTAGCGGCCTTCTGTGAAACGGTTTGGAGTTCGGTGGTTCGTGGTATTAACCCTTCAAGACCTTCGCGGGCTTCTGTGAAAATGTTCGGTAGCCTGTGGCCTGTGCGTCGGTGGCCGGTAGCCTTCTACGTTTTCAGTGTGCTGTGAGCGGTTTGAGGTTTTAACCCTTATCAAATCTTAGCGGGCTTCTGTGAGAATGTTCGGGCTTCAGTAAATCCGCAGGTTATCCACCATCACGCAGCGGCGGGTGCGGGTGAATGTCTTGGGCGTAGTGATGCCTTCGCCGGTGGTGGTCGCGATCGAGTAGCTGAGGTAGCCTTCGCCGCCAAGGCCGAGGCCTGCGACGCAGGCGCCGTTCTTGACGAAGATCGTGGTGTCGAGCGCACGGGCCATCTCGGTCATGTGGTCGACGTTGAGCGAGTGGATCATCGCCGAGTGCTTGTAGCCGTGCTCCGACTTCTTGCTGAACTCGATGCCCTGCTCGATCGACTTCACGCGCACGACCGGGATCATCGGCATCATCTGTTCCTCGATGACGAATGCGTGGTCGGCGGGCGTCTCGGCGAAGAGCAGCGGCGTGTTTGCCGGAACGGAGGTGCCGGCATGCTGCGCCAGCACCGAGGGATCCTTGCCCACCAGCGCGCGGTTGACGGCGGCGTGCGAGCAGCCGCCGGCATCCTTTGAGAACGTGAACGCGGCAGCGGTCAGCTTCTCGACCTGGCCGGCCGTTAGCTTGGCCGCGCCAGCACCGGCGAGCTCGGACATGAACTTGTCCGCAAACTGCTCGAGCACGAAGACCTGCTTCTCGCCAATGCAGAGGAGATTGTTGTCGTAGCCGCCTCCCGCAATCACGTCGGCCGCCGCCTTCTTCAGCGAGCCCGTGCCGTCGACGAGCACCGGCGGGTTGCCCGGGCCGGCACAGACCGAGCGCTTGCCGGACTTCATGGCGGCGTTGACGACGGCGGGGCCGCCGGTGACGCAGAGCAGGCGGACGTGCTCGTTCTTCGTGAGCGCGTCGAACGTATCGAGCGTGGGCTTCTCGACCGTGCAGACGAGGTTCTCGATGCCGAGCTCGGCCTTGATGGCCTCATTGAAGGCGCGAACCGCAAGAGCGGCCGAGCGGGCGCCACCCGGGTGCGGATTGAAGACAACCGAGTTTCCGGCAGCGACGATGTTGACGACGTTGCCGGAAAGCGTGGGTACCGAGTGAGTGACGGGCAGGATGGCGCCGATAACGCCGAATGGAGTGTATTCCTCCATCGTGATGCCGTGGTCGCCGCTCATGGCGTAGGGCCGCAGCCAATCCGTGCCGGGCACGAGCTTAACGATCTGCAGCTTCTCCACCTTGTGGTCGAGCCGGCCGATCTTGGTCTCCTCGAACTCGAAGTGGCCCCAGGCCTGCGCGTTCTTGGTGCACAGGGTCTTGACGATCTCAACGACCTTGGCGCGGCCCTCCATGCCCTTCTTCTGGAGCTGCACGAATGCATCCTGCGCGGCAGCGCACGCCTGCTTGATGTCCCCGAACACACCGAGTCCCTTGCCGGGGCTGCTCACGACGGCCGGGGCTGCTGCAGGTGCCGCCGCGGAAGCGGCGGCTGCGCCACCGGACTTCCCGAGACCGCGCATCACCTCGTCCACGATCGCGCGGAGGGCATTATCATCTAGCTGGAGAGTGCTCATCTTGAGGAGAGAGTGAGAAGTTTAAGTGGAAAGGGCGAAGTGGGGGCCTGTGGCCAGTGGCCTGTGCGTCGGTGGCCTGTGGCCAGTGGCCTGTGCGTCGGTGGCCTGTGGCCTTTTGGACGGTAGCCGGTGAGTCTGTGGCCGGTAGCCTTCTAAGATTTCGGAGTGCTGTGGGCGGTTTGTGGTTTTAACCCTAATCAAAACTTAGCGTCTTTCTGTGAAATGGTTCGGTGTTTGTTAACCGTCCCCCTCACTTCGATGCCGGATAGATCCGTTTGTTGAGCACTTCGACGGTGTCGACGATGCCGACCACGACCGAGTCGACCGGGAGGGTCTTCATCCCGCTGGCCTGGCGGGCGGAGCTGCCCTGACAGAACAGCACGACTTCGTCCTGGCCCGCGCCGATTGAGTCCACGGCCACGATGGTGTTCGAGCCGGGACGGAACTTCGCGGGGTCCGACTCGTCCACGAGAAGCGGACGGAGCAGGAGCATTTTGCGGCCGCGCATGGCCTCGTCCTTCTTGGTCGAGACCACGGAGCCGATTACGCGGGCGAGGAACATGGTGAACGGTGTGACTGTGCGTCGGTGGCCTGTGGCCGCCCTGCTTCGTCCCGCATACGCGGGACTACGCAAGGTCTTCGCTTCGCTACGAGAGGGCGTCTGCCCTGAGCGGAGTTGAAGGGGTGGCCTTGTGCCGAGGTTGAGTCGTTTTCGGATTTCTATTAGGTGAATCTGTACTACCGGCTACCGGCTACCGGCTACCGGCTACCGGCTACCGGCTACCGGCTACCGGCTACCGGCTACCGGCTACCGGCTACCGGCTACCGGCTACCGGCTACCGGCTTACTTTTTCGCCGGTGCTGCCTTCGGGAGGACGAGGCCGACGTCGTCATGCGGGCGCGGGATGACCTGCACGCTGACGACTTCGCCGATCGTGCGGGCGGCCTGGGCGCCGGCATCTGTCGCCGCCTTGACGGCTGCGACGTCGCCGTAGACGACGGAGGTGACGAGGGCGTTGCCGACCTGCTTCATCGGGCCGGCGAGCGTGACGTTCGCCGACTTCAGCATCGCGTCGGTGCCGGAGACGAGGGCCGTGAGGCCGCGTGTTTCGAGGAGTCCAATGGCTTTGACTGACATGTGTGTGGTTGGCGCTGAGGCCAGGTTTTGGTTTTCAGTTGAGAGTTAGCTGTCCGCAAAAATTTTTGATTTTGGAGTTTGGATTTTGGATTGGTCTGATTCTCCAGGCTTGCGGTTGAAATTCCTTATTTGGGTTTCGTATTTGGGCTGATTTTCTGGTTGCTGCTACTATTTCAAAAACTTTGCGGGCTTCTGTGAAACGGTTCGGGGCGGATCGTGTTTTTAACTATTTTCCAAACTTTGCGTTCTTCTGTGAAATGTAGGTTCAGGCTGCTGTCTTCTGAAGGCAGCGCATCGTTTCCCGCGCGACGACGAGTTCCTCGTTGGCGGGGATAACAAACACGCGGGTGCGGGAGCCGGCGGCGCCGATCTCGCCTTCCTTGCCGCCCGTGAGGGCCGCGTTCTTTGCGGGATCGAGCTTGATGCCGAGATCGTCGAGGTTCGCGCAGATCGCCTCGCGCAGGTCGGCGTTGTTCTCGCCGATGCCGGCCGTGAACACGAGGGCGTCGGCCCCGTTGAGCGCGGCGAGAAAGGCGCCGATCCAGTGGCGGGTGGAATGGACAAAGACGTCGAGCGCGAGCTGCGCACGGGCATTGCCCTTGGTCGCGGCGTCGCGGATATCGCGCATGTCGTTGCTTACGCCGGAGAGGCCGAGCAGGCCGCTCTCCTTCGTCATCTGGCGCTCCACGTCGGCGACCGAGAGGTTGAGCGTCTTCATCACGAACGGCACGGCCGCGGAATCGAGGTCCCCCACCCGGTTGTTCTGCGGGAGACCGGACTGAGGACTGAGTCCCATGCTGGTGCCGACGGCGACGCCGTCGCGGATGCCGGTGACGGAGCTGCTGCCGCCGAGATGGCAAGAGACGACGCGCAGGGCTTTGCCCTTCGTCGGCGTGGGACCGTCCTTGTACAGGCGGCGCACACGTTCTGCGATATCGTCGCGACCGAGCAGCTCTGCCGAGCGTTCGGCGACGAACTTGTGGCTGGCGCCATGGAAGCCGTAGCGGCGGACCCCGGCATCATGCCAGGCCTCGGGCACGGCATAGCGGGCACCCGCCTCGGGCACCCATTGGTAGAAGGCGGTTTCGAAGAGCGCCACAAGCGCGACGCCGGGAAGTTTTTCGCGGAAGCGCCGGATGCCCGACGCGTAGGGCGGATTGTGGGCCGGTGCGATCTCCTTGAACCCCTCGAGGGCGGCGATGACGGCATCGTCGGCCGGCACGCAGCCCGAGAGGTTGCGGCCGAGCACGGTCTTGAAGCCTACACCGCCGAGATCCTCGGCGGAGCGGACGTGTCCCGCCTTCTGCAGCTCCGCGAGGCAGTCGTCGATCGCCTTGCCGTAATCGGACACCCTCTCGTAGCCCCCGCGCGCAAGCAGCGTCACCGTGCCGGATCCGTCGAAACGGAAGAGCCGGAACTTGAACGACGTCGAGCCGAGGTTGGCGACGAGGATGTTCATCCGATTTTGGATTTTGGATTTACGATTTTGGATTGAGCCCTACTTCGCCCCGCTGACGCGGGGCTTCGAAGGGTCTTTGCTTCGCTACGAGTGGCCTGTGGGCGGTTGTAGCTACTTCTGTAATCTTAGCGGCCTTCTGTGAAATGCCTGAGGCCGTCGGCTTTCCGCCTTCGGCCCTCGGCCTTCAGTTCATCAGCCCTGGCTGACCCACTTGCCGAGGCCGCTGAGTTCCTCGTGCGGACGCGGGATGACCTGGACGGCGAGGACTTCGCCGACCTTGGAGGCTGCCTCAGCCGCGGCGTCGACCGCTGCCTTCACGGCGGCGACATCGCCGCGGAAAAAGCCGGTGACGTAGCCGCTGCCGACTGCCTCGAAGCCAGTCATGTTGACGCTGGCTGCCTTGAGGGCCGCGTCGGCGCCCTCGAGCAGCGCGCAGAGACCCTTTGTTTCAATGATGCCAATTGCTTCCTGTGCCATGGTGGGAATTGCGTTGAGAGTTTGTTGATGGGTGGGTGTGCGTCGCGCCTCAGAGGCTGAAGGTGCGGATGAGCTCCGCGTGCGGACGCGGGATGATGTGCGAGCAGATGAGCTCGCCCACGCGCTTGGCCGCCTCGGCGCCGGAGTCGACGGCCGCCTTGACGCTGCCGACGTCGCCTTTGACCACGACGGTGATGAAGCCGCCGCCGATCTGGATCTGGCGAACGAGGGAGACGTTCGCCGCTTTGACCATGGCGTCGCTGGCTTCGACGCTTCCGACATAGCCACGGGTTTCTACCATTCCGATGGAATCATTCATGATGAATATTGGACTTTCGATTTTGGATTTTGGATTGGGTTAAGGGGCCCCGGGGGCCTGCTACCTCGCTCAGTTGTTGGATTCTAAATAGTTCTTCTTCCCGCTCACTTGATCAGCTGCACCGGGGTGTCGGGCAGGAGGTTGCAGGCATTGCCCTCGTCGGTGTCGATGTGCACCTCGAGCTTGAAGTCGGCATGCACGCGGGCGAGCAGGCGGTCGAAGGTGACGCCGATCGGGCCGCCGACGCGGAGCTTCATGAAGTCGCCGGGCTTCACGCCGTAGAACGCGGCATCGTCGGGATGCATGTGCACGTGCGGCGCGGCGCGGATGACGCCCTCCTCCATCTCAAAGAATCCGTTCGGGCCCATGAGCATGCAGCCCGGGGTCCCCTTGATGCTGCCCGACTGCCGGATGGGCACGTCGAAGCCGAGGGCAATCGCGTCGGTGAGGGCCAGCTCAACCTGGTTGAGGTCGCGGCAGGGGCCGAGGATGCGGAGGTTTGAGATGATCCGGCTGCGGGGACCGACCAGGGTCACGGTCTCCTTCGCGGCAAACTGGTCCTTCTGGTACAGCCACTTCATCGGCGTGAGCGTGCGGCCCTTGCCGAAAAGCGCCTCGACCGCCTGTGGCGTGAGGTGACAGTGCCGCGCGCTGATGTTCACCAGCAGCGGGTTCGGCGCCTGCACGTGCTTCGGAGGCGTCCGACCGAGTCGGTTGTAGATCGCGCGGCGGATCAGGTGCTCGATCTCCGCACGATGCGGCTGTGGGGGCGGGAGCGACATGGAAGAAAGTTTGGGGGTGTCGGCCAATAATCCAAAATAATCTTCCAAACTGTCAAGTAAACATTGCATAAGATTCCAGATTCTTCCAAATTCTTCCACAGATGCACCCCGCCGAGCGGCAGTCGAAAATCGAGGCCTACCTGCAAAAAGCCGAATATGCTTCGCTGGACGAGCTTGCGAAACACGTCGGCGCCTCGGTCTCCACGGTGCGCCGGGACGTGAATGTGCTCGAGGAATCGAAGGTACTGCGTCGCACGCATGGCGGCGCGCGCACCTTGCAGCCCAAGACGGACGATTTCGTGTTCAATGTCCGCGACACGCACCAGGTCTCCGAGAAGGACGCCATGGGCGAGGCCTGCGCGGCGCTCGTGCAGCCCGGACAGAACGTGATCATCGACAGCGGCACCACCTGCTTTCACGTGGCGAAGCGGCTCGGCGACAAGGTCGCGCAGATCATCACCAACTCTCTGCCGGTCGCCAACCTGTTCTCGGCGTCGAGCCGCCACGAGGTGCATCTCTCGGGCGGGGTCATCTACCCGCGCCTCGGCGTGCTGATGGGGCCGCATGCGGTGGAGACGTTCGCCCGCATGCATGCCGACGTCGCCATCCTCAGCGGCAGTGGCATCTCAGACGACGGCATCTACAACTCGCATGCGCTGCTCGTGGATATCCAGCGGGCGATGATCGCGGGTGCAGCTCGGGTGATCTTCTGCCTCGATCACACGAAATTCGGCCGCCGATCGACTTTCTTCGTCACCGACTTCGAGCCGGTCGATGTCGTGGTGACCGATGCCGCCGCGCCCGCGGAACTCATCGCCAGCCTGCGCGAAAAAGGGATCGAGGTGGTGGTGGCCGGGAGCCAATAGCCGGTGGCCTGTACGCCTGTGGCCGGTGGTAGGGACGACCTGGCAGGTCGTCCGCCTGATTACAGACCTCTGTCATCAGCCGGCGCGCATGCCATGCCCGCCCTACCTCAAACCGACGTACTGCCCACAGGCCACCGGCTACAGGCATACCGGAAACTGCGTGCAACCGCGTCTACCGTTGGCCAAGCTCCGTCCTCTACCCTCACCCCGCCGGACTCCCCTTCCCCCTATGAAAACAGCGACCTGGCTCCTCGTTCTCAGCTTCATCACCCTACCCGCTTTTGCCCAGGCTCCGGGCGGCCGCGGCGGTGCGCCGACCAATGCGCCGGCAACCCTCGCCCAGCGCAACGCCTACCTGCAGATGGAGGCGACGCTCGCTCCCCTGGCCACCGCGGTGACTGACGCCCGAAGCGCCCTCGTCGCCGCCAGCCTTGCCGATCCCGCCAATGCCGATGCGGTGCGAAGTGCCGCTGCAGCAGTCAGCGCAGCAGAACTCCAGCTCGCGAACGCCCGCTCGAATGCAATCGCCGGCCTGCTGACCGGTCCGAACGCGCTCAATGCCGCGCAGCTTGAGGCCGTTCGCAATCGCGCTGCCGGTGGCGGCGGACGCGGCGGCGGTGTCGCCGGCGCCGACCTGCTCAATCCCGACCCCTACGCGGGTTTCGAGAGCATCTTTGACGGCGCAACATTGACCAACTGGGACGGCGCCCCGGGCCTCTGGACGGTCGAGGACGGTGCCATCACCGCGCGCAACGGCGGCATCGTCGGCACGACTTACCTCATCTGGACCGGCGGACGCGTCCGCGACTTCGAGCTCAAGCTCGAGTACAAGATCGATGGCGGGAACACCGGCCTGCAGTACCGCTCCCGCCGCAATGGCGGCATGGCGGAGGGCCACGGCGGTCACCTGCCCGATGTCACTCCCGAGGCTGCGCGCGGTCGTCCGGGCGCCCAGCCCACCCCGCCATTCGGTCGCGGCCGCGCCGGCGCCGACGCCTTTGCCCGCTGGGATCTTGGCGGCTACCAGTTTGACCTTGGCGGCGCCAACACCGGCCAGCTCTACGAGCAGGACGGACGCGGCATCGTGGTGCGCGCAGGCCAAGTCGGTCTTCTCGTCCCGGGACTCACCCGCGCCGGCTACCAGATCATCGGCACCCTCGGGGACACCTCCAATGTCGACCGTCCCGGCGAGTGGAACACGATCCACCTGATCGCCCGCGGCAATTCGCTGACCCATATCGTCAATGGCGTCCTGATGAGCCAGACCTACGACATGGACCCAGACTACTTCGCGGCCGAAGGAAACCTCGCGGTGCAGATCGAAGGCAACGGCTACGTGCAGTACCGGAATATTTATCTGAAGAGGCTTTGAACCGGCACGCCGGTAGCCGGTGCGCCTGTGGCCCGTTGCCCGTGACCGGTACGCCTGTGGCCCGTGTGCCGGTAGGCATGTGCGTCGGTGGCCGGTTGCCTTGGCGTCGGTTCGAGGTAGGGCGGGCATGGTATGCCCGCCGCCTGATGACGGAGATCGGTAATCTGGCGGACGACCTGACAGGTCGTCCCTACCCACTGACCTCCTGAACACGGTCAGATCGGAAGGCCACTGGCTCACCGGCCACCGGCTACCGGCCCTCAGAGCTCCACGTTATCGATCAACCGGACTTCGTCGACCCAGGCGCCGATCACGAGCAGGCTGCTGCCGGGGACGATCTCGCGCTGGGTCTCCATGGTCACGGGGTCGACTACGCCGACATAGATCACGCGGATGCGGCGGTGCTCGCCGAGGATGTGCGTGACCTCGGCAGCGATTCGATCGGCACTGCGCACGCCGCTATCGCACATCTCCTTCGCGCGCTCGAGGGAGCGGGGTATCGAAAGCGCATCCTGACGCTGGCTAGCCGTGAAATGCCGGTTCGGCACGCCAGCGGCGAGCCCGTCTGACTCGCGCACCGTGGGTACAACTTCGATAGCGATGTCCCACGCGAGGTCCGCGATCATCTTGCGGACAACCGCCACGCGCTGCGCGGCCTTCTGTCCCATGAAAACGGAACCCGGCCGGACCAGGTTGAACAGCCGCGCCATCAGCGTCGCAACGCCTCGGAAATGCTGCGGACGCGATATCCCGTCGAGCGGCTTGGACAACGCCTCTTCGGAGACAAAGGTCGAGAAACCCGGGGGATATATTTCCGAAACATCCGGCGTGAATACGACGTGTGCGCCGCAGGCCTCGCAGAGCTTCAGGTCGTCCTCCAGGCTGCGCGGGTAATCCTTCAGAAGCTCACTGGCCGGGAACTGGATCGGATTGACGAAGATCGAGACGACCACGACGTCGGCCTTTGCGACCGCCGCGCGGATCAGGGCCGCCTGTCCTGAGTGAAGGGCCCCCTGTGTCGGCACCAGCGCCACCCGCTTTCCCTCCCGACGCCACTCCGAGGACAGGTTGCGGAGTTCGGATGCCAGTGTGACGTGCTGCATGGGGGCTGGCGCTGCCCCAGGGCAACGGCGGGTTCGAATTAATCAGGAGGGACCCGACATCTTCAAGATTTCGTTCACGGGTTACGGTTAACAGAGTTTAAAACCGTTTCACAGAAGACCGCTGAGATTGATGAAACGCATCCGTGGTATCCGTGAAATCCGTGGTTCGGTTTGGGTTTAACCACTGATCGCACGGATTGGCGCTGATACATTTTGCACAGAAGGCCGCTAGGTTCGTTCCAAGGGATTTGGTGGTGGTCAGGGCACAGAGATCCTAAACCTTTTTCACAGAAGGACGCTAAGGTAGCTAAGTTCGATCCGGATCTATTCGTGGTGCTCAGTTCGCAGTACCGGTCGCCGGCTACCCCAACAAAAGAACCCTTCGGTTCGGGCTTTGCGTCCTTCTGTGGAAAATCTCAGTTCCCGGTGACCGACTGTGAGAAACAAGTCTGTTCAGCGGTTGCATGAAGCGCGGGGCTCTTTTTAGTGGGTCCTTGTCGGACCGGCCGGCTTTCTGCCGAAAACCCAGCGCCCAATCGTGAAATCATGAAGACACGGGTCAGCCCCACGCTTGTCGGACTGTTCGTGCTCGGGGCGTGTGCACTGGCGGTCGTCGCGCTGCTCTCCTTCGGCGGAGTCACCTTCTTTTCCCAGCCGCAGCGATTCGTCGTGTACTTCGACGAGACGATCCATGGCCTGGACCTCGGCTCGCCGGTCAAGCTCCGCGGCGTGCACGTCGGCCGCGTCGTTGACCTCGTCGTGCGCTACGATGAGCAGAGCAACCGTTCCATGGTACAGGTTACGTGCGAGCTGAGCCGCAACCGGATCACGGACGGCCAGGGCGCGATGATTGACGTGTCGAGCCGGGAACAGCTGGACCGCCTGATCGAGCAGGGGCTCAGCGCGCGACTCGGCATCCTGGGCCTGGCGACAGGGCTGCTTTACGTGGAGATGGATTTCGAAGGCGTCGCCGTGGCATTACCCGAGGAGCCGGCCCCCGGAGATCTGGCTCGGGTGCCTGCGCATCCCTCCGCCATATCCGAATTTCAATCGAACTTCTCGGAGATCCTGAACGGCCTTCGCGAGATAAACTTTGGCGCGCTGAGCCGCGAGGCGCAGCAGATCCTGGTCGAGACCAATCGCCAGCTCTCCCGCTCCGACCTGCCTGCGCTCGCCGCACAGTGGGAGCGCACAGGGGCCGCATTTGAATCCCTGGCTCGCTCCCCCGATGTCGAATCGATGCTGCGGCGCCTCAACGAGGCCTCGCTGCGAATCGTCGAGACCCTCGCAACGCTGGATCGCCATGTGGGCATAACCGGCGGGGAGGTGCAGGATACGCTGCGCGAGGTGCAGACGACACTGGCGACTTTCAACGAGGCGGCGGCGAGCATCCAAGGCTTCGTGCAGGCACAGAGTGGACTGGGAGACGATGTCAGCTCCGCATTGCGACAGCTCACCGATGCGCTCGCCTCGGTGCAGCGACTTGCCGAGTACCTCGAGCGCAATCCGAACGCCCTTATCTATGGACGCCGGCCGGAATAGGCGCCGATCCGCGCGAACGCCGATTCTCGGGCTGCTGGCGGCCGCTGTCCTCCTTTCGGGATGCGGCGTGATTCCGAGGCTGAGAGAGGACCGCACACGCTTCTATTCGCTGACGACACCCGAGGCGGAAATGCGCCAGCCCCAGGAAGGAGCGGCACGCTTCCTGGTGCGCCGCGTCGAGCTGCCGGCCTACCTGCAGGGATCCAAGGCGATTGCGATCCGCCGGAACGTCACGGAAATTGAATTCCTCGACCAGGACTGGTGGTCCGAGCCGCTCGATCTCGGAATAGCGAGGGTGTTCCGAGAGAACCTGGCCCAGCGGGGATTTTTCGCAACGGACCGCGCTAGCGAGGCCTATGATCTTGAACTTGTCGTGTACATCAGGCGATTCGAGGGAGAGATCCGAGACGACGATGCCGACGTGCGCATGCTCGCCACCGTGGAGATGCACCGGCCGGGTCGCGAAGGAACCCCGCCCCGCCGCTCGATCGGCCCGGACCCGATACCCTGGGACGGCCGCGACGTGTCCGAGATGGTCGCGGCGCTCAGTGCACTGGTGACGGAACTGGCGGTGACTGTGAGCCTGTAGCCGGTGGCCCGTTGCCGGTTGCCCGTTGCCAGTACGCCGGTGAGCCGGTAGGGACGGCCTGACAGGCCGTCCGGCTGACCCCTGATCTCAATTGACAGGCGGCGCGCTTACCAAGCCCGCCCTACCCCCAGCCGGCTACCGGCTCACTGGCCTCCGGTTCACCGCAGTGCCTTCGCTATCCGGTCGAGCGCGGTCTCCACGTTGGCGCGGCTGTTGAAAGCGCTGATGCGCACATGGCCTTCGCCGCACTTGCCGAAGCCTGCGCCGGGCGTGCAGACGACGCCGGCCTTCTTGAGCAGCAGGTCGAAGAACTCCCACGAGTCCTGACCCGTATTCACCCAGATGTACGGGGCATTGTCTCCGCCGACGCAGGGCAGGCCGAGCGACCCAACCGCATCGCGAATCAGCTTCGCATTCCCAAGGTAGAGGTCGACCAGCTCGCGGGTCTGTCTTTTTCCCTCATCACTGTATACCGCGGCGGCGGCGCGCTGGATCGGATAGGCGACGCCGTTGAACTTCGTCGTCTGCCTCCGGTTCCAGAGCGGGTGCACCGGGAACGCCTGCCCGGCGCCGTCATAGCCCATGACCGATTTCGGCACGACGGTATACGCGCAGCGGGTGCCGGTGAAGCCGGCCGTCTTCGAGAAACTCCGGAACTCGATCGCGACCTCGCGGGCGCCCGAGATCTCGTAGATCGAGTGCGGGATGGAGGGATCGGTGATGAAAGCCTCGTAGGCCGAATCATACAGCAGGATCGCCTTGTGCTCCTTTGCGTAGGCGACCCAGGCGGCGAGCTGCTCGCGCGTCGCGACGGCGCCGGTCGGATTATTCGGGAAGCAGAGATAAATAAGGTCTGCGGGCGTCGACGGGATCGAGGGCACGTACCCGTTGGCCGGCGTGCTGTCGAGGTAGGTGACACCCTCGTAGCGACCGTCGAGGTTCGGGCCGGTGCGCCCAGCCATCACGTTGGTGTCGATGTATACGGGATAAACCGGATCCGGGATCGCAAGCTTCACGTCGCCGGCGAAGATTTCCTGGATGTTGCCGCAGTCGCACTTGGCGCCGTCGGAAACGAAGATCTCGTCAGGCTCGATCGCGCAGCCGCGTTCGGAGTAGTCGTGACGCGCGATGGCCTCGCGAAGGAACGAGTAGCCCTGTTCGGGCCCATAGCCTTTGAAAGTCTCGCGCTTAGCCATCTCGTCGGTCGCCGCGTGCAGCGCGGCGACGCAGGCCGCGGGCAGCGGCTCGGTAACGTCCCCGATGCCGAGCCGGATGATCGGCTGGTCGGGGTTCGCCTGCTGGTGGGCGGTCACGCGACGGGAAATGTCGCTGAAAAGGTAGGAAGCCCGGAGCTTCGTGTAATTCTCGTTGATTCGGATCATGGGAGAAAGGTGCGTCAGAACTCAAAACAGGGAGCGACACTGACCACACTCAGAAACTTCACACAGAAGGGCACCGGGAACAGATCTTTTTAATGGAAGAATGCAAAGACCTTACCCCGAAGGGTTATTCTTGTTGGGTAATCGGCGCCCGGTGCAGTGAACCGAGCCCCACCCAAATACCCGGATCGGTCTTCGCGTTCCTTAGCGACCTTCTGTGAAAATGGATTGGGAGTTCTGTGAACAGATCTTCTTGCACAGGAGGCCGCTAAGGAACGCGAAGGCCGAACCGAAGAGGATATTGATGGGAAAACTGGCAACCAGTGCTGCTGGCTGACTACCACAAAGTTTTCCCGGGATCGAAATCAGCGTCTATCAGCGAAAATCAGCGGTTAAAACCACGCTGATTCCCGATAGCTGATTACCCCCGATAAGTGCCCATTAGTGTGTATCAGTGGTTAGGCCGAATCACCGATGCGGTTCAGAAAACTTTGTGGCCTTCTGAAAAAATTGTTCGGGAGCGCTGGAAACTGATTCGTTTTATCGGGTTTCCCGTGTTTCGTGGTTCGCGAATGGAACCAGCTTATCGCACGATCCTCTTCGACCTCGACGGCACCCTGATTGACCACTTCGAGGCGATCTGCCGGAGCCTCGCCTTCACGCTTCGCCAGTTCGGCCTCGCCGAGCCTACGATGGCGGAGGTGCGCCGCGCCGTCGGTCTCGGGCTTGAGCACGCCTTCCGTCAGCTCGTTGGCGAGGAGAATGCTGAGATCGTCGATCGCGCGGTCCCCGTCTACCGGGAGTACTTCGCGCGAACGATGCTCGACGATGTCGTCCTGCTTCCCGGGGCACTCGAACTGCTCGGCGACCTGAAGGCCCGCGGCATCCGCGCTGCCATTCTCACGAACAAGCACGGCCCTTCGTCGCGCGAGATCGCGGATCATCTCGGACTCACGCCTTTTCTGGTGGCCGTCATCGGCGCGCAGGACACGCCATGGCACAAGCCGGACGCCCGCCTCACGGCCCATGCGCTGGCTGCCGTCGGTGGCGATGTCGCTTCGAGCCTGTTTGTCGGCGACTCCCCCTATGACGTCCAGGCGGCGCACAACGGAGGCATCCCATGCTGGGTCGTCACCACCGGCACGCACACAGCCGACGAACTACGGGCCGCCGGTGCCGATGCCGTGCATGACGACCTGGCCTCCATAGGCCGCTCGCTCTTTGCGAGTGCCTGAAACGGACCCGGGCTCTGATTTCCCTTGGCCCGGGTCGCAATCGGCGTAACCCGGACGCGTGGCTGAGTCGCTCACCGGCGTCCTCGAACGCATCATCTTCCTCAACGAGGAGAACGCCTACACGATCGCCGAGTTTCGTCCTGAGCACCCGGACCGGCCGAAGCGGTCCTCGGTACGCGACTCCGTGCCGACCGTCACGATTCTCGGCGCCCTGCCCGGCGTCGAATGCGGCGAGACCCTGCACCTGACGGGCGAGTGGACGCGTCATCGCGAGCACGGGGCCCAGTTCAAGATCACGGCTTTCCGGTCGGAGCTGCCGTCGAGTGTGCACGGCATACGCAAGTACCTTGGCAGCGGGCTCGTGCCCGGCATCGGCAGGGTCTACGCGAACAAGATCGTCGACGCATTCGGCGCCGACACGTTCCGCGTGCTGAGCGAGGAATCGGCGCGGCTCAGAACGGTTGAGGGCATCGGACGCAAGCGCGCCACGGCGATCAAGCAGGCGTGGGACGAGAAGCGCGCCGAGCGCGAGCTATACATCTTCCTCCAGACGTACGGCGTCACGCCCGGCCAGTGCGTGAAGCTCGTCAATCGGTTCGGAGCCGAGGCGAAATCAATCCTCATGCACGAACCCTACCGGGCCGCGCGGGAGATCGAGGGAATCGGATTCCGCACGGCGGACCGTATCGCGATCAACCTGGGCTTCGCAAACGACGCGCCGCCACGCATCGACGCCGGGCTTCTGTTCGCACTCGAGACACTTCAGGAAGAGGGGCACACCGCGTTTCCTGAGGCAGACCTCATCCAACACGCGGCCGAGCTGCTGCAGACTCCATCCGAGCGGATCGAGGCGCGCATTGAGGCGCTTGTGAACTCGAAGGACCTGGTGCGGCAGTCGGCGGACGGTTATCGAACTCAAAAATTTTCACAGAAGGTCGCAAAGGGGGGGGAGGAAGAATCGACCGAGGACAGACAGCCGACGACTGACGCACCGGCCACCCCTTCGACAAGCTCAGGGCAGGCGGCCACTGGCTCACCGGCCTATCGGCCTACGGTTATCCAGTTGCCCGTCCTCGATCGTGCGGAGGCGCGGATTGCCGGGGCGGTCGCTCGGATCACCCGGGTCGCGAGCGGGCTGCCGCCCATCAAGGTGGAAGCTGCGGTCGCCTGGGCCGAGGAGCGTGCGGGCTTCGAGTTTCATGACCTTCAGCGCTCGGCGGTGCGGCACGCGCTAACCCACAAGTTCTCGATCCTGACCGGCGGACCGGGCACGGGGAAGACGACGATCCTGCGCGCTCTCGTCCAGGTCCTGAAGGCAAAGCGCGCCCGCGTGCACCTCGCGGCCCCGACGGGTCGCGCTGCGCAGCGGCTCGCAGAGACCACAGGCGGATTCGCTTCGACCATCCATCGGCTGCTCAAGTTCGATCCCGCCGGCGGCGGGTTCCAGGCGAACGAAAAGTCGCCGCTTGCGACAGACTTTCTTATTGTCGACGAGGCATCGATGCTCGACACGCGGCTCGCGGCCGCGGTCCTGCAGGCTGTGCCCTCGCGCGCACACGTGGTGCTGGTGGGCGATACAGACCAGCTGCCAAGCGTCGGGGCGGGCAATGTGCTAAAGGACCTGATCGCGATCGCCGGCCAGGATCCGCAATCGGCGATTCCAGTAACCCGGCTTTCGGTGATCTACCGTCAGGAAGGCCAAAGCGCGATCGTCACGGCGGCCCATGCGATCAACGGCGGCGAGGCCGGAGTGCCGGTTCCGCCCGTCCGGGAAATCGGCGACGCGCCGGTATGGGCGGACTTGTGCTTCATCCAGGCGGACTCGCAGGAAGAGTGCCTCGCGAAGACGCTGGAGCTCTGCGCGCAGTTCATCCCACGGAAGCTCAAGTGGCCGCACCCGGTCCGTGACGTCCAGGTGCTTGCGCCCATGCACAAGGGCGTCGCAGGCGTAGCCAACCTGAACCTCGAGCTGCAGGGTGCGCTGAATCCTCCCCGAGGCGGGCAGGCGGCGGAGTTTCGCGCGCCCGGCGGGACGTTCCGTCCGGGCGACAAGCTCATCCAGCTGCGCAACAACTACGACAAGGGGCTCTTCAATGGAGATATCGGCACGGTCACCTCGATCGATTCGCAGGGGAACCTGGTCACGGACTTCGATGGCGAGCGCCACGAGTTTGCCCGGTCCGAAAGCGGCGACCTTGCCCTCGCGTACTGCATCAGCATCCACAAATCCCAAGGCAGCGAGTACCCGGTCGTGGTGATCCCGTTGCTCAAGGCGCACTACATGATGCTGCAGCGAAACCTACTTTATACTGCAGTCACCCGCGGACGAAAGAAGGTGTTTATCGTCGGCGATCCCGCGGCCTACGCGATGGCCGTGCGGAACAGCGAATCGCGCCGCCGGGTAACCTGGCTGCGGGAACGGATGGCGGCGGGGATCAGCGGGATTCTAAACCGCTAATCCACGCTAATTGACGCTAATCCCGAGCCGCTTTTTGGGGTGGTAGTCGGCGCAGCGGACTTCGGAAGAGTTAACCACTGATCTCCACCCTGCTTCGCCCGGCTAGCGCCGAGCTTCGCAGGGCAGGCTCATGGGCACTTATTGGGGCGATCAGTGATCAGCCGGAATTTTCACAGAAGGTCGCTAAGACCAAACCGAAGGGTTCTTTTTTTGGGGTAGCCGGCGACCGGTACTACGAACTGAGC
Source organism: Candidatus Salsuginivita brisbanensis (assembly GCA_038144975.1). GTDB lineage: Bacteria > Verrucomicrobiota > Verrucomicrobiia > Opitutales > Opitutaceae > Salsuginivita > Salsuginivita brisbanensis. The sequence goes on from JAYQOU010000004.1 coordinate 48,095, forward strand.
ACCACAAATAGACCTGGATCGAACTTCGCTACCTTAGCGTCCTTCTGTGCAAAATCTTTTAGAGCACTGATTTCAGGTTTGTTTTCCACAGAAGGTCGCAAAGGAACGCTAAGGCCGAACCCAAGGGGTTTTTGTCGGGTAGCCGGTCGCGAGTACTGCGGGCTGATTTCCACAATAAAACCAAGACCGATATCACGGCTCCCCCCATAAATTCCTTAGCGTCCTTCTGTGAAAAAGGTTTGGGAGGACTGCAGGCTGATCACCACAACGATTCACGTATTGAATTCAGCAAACTTCGCGTGCTTCTGTGAAAAATGGATTGGAACCGCTGTGATCGGTGTGCTGGGAACTGCCGCTTTTACCTTTCCCTTACCTGGCAGGCCCGATTCCGCCGCTTCTGAATTGCGGGAACCGGAATTCCTTCTTGATTAGGGACCTAACCGTCTGCTGGGACGGCTCCGCAGAGTTTATCAGCAGCCTGCCAACTACCTCCCCGTGGAAATCCGGAATCGGATGTCCGCGGGGAATCTCATTTGAATCCGTTTCCAAAGAGCCTCCTCCGTCCCGCGGCACTCGCCCTGACGCTCGCCGCTCTGGGTTTGGTGTCGCCGTCCGAGGCTGCGCAGCTCGAGGAAAACGCCTGGCCGGTGGTCGTACGTCGGTTCGACGAGACGGGCCAAATCCGTTCCTGGCAAGCAGTCGGTCCGCTGGTGTACCGCCAGCCGATGGATGATGGCACCATAGTCTCGGGCCTCCGTCCGCTCTTCCTGCGCCGGCAGCAGCCTGACGGCGCAGAAAAGGAAGTCCGTGTATTGTACCCGCTGTTCACCTATCGGGCCGGGCCCGAAAGTCTCCGCTGGAGTCTGCTCCAGCTCGTCAACCGCAGCTCGGCCCGCGGCACTCCCGACCGCGACAGCGAGGAGCGATTCGACCTGTGGCCGTTCTGGTTCTCGCGCCAGACCGGCGATCCGGAGACTTCATACCGGGCCCTGTTCCCAGTCGCGGGAACGCTGAAGAACCGGCTCTTCTCCGATCGGACGAGCTGGTTCCTTTTTCCGCTCTATGTGCGCACGCAGCGCGGGGGTGCCGTGATGACCGGAACGCCCTGGCCGTTCGTGCGCATCTTCAGCGGCGAGGGGCACACGGGATTCTCCCTCTGGCCCCTGCTTGACTGGCGCAGCCGCGCCGGCGACTACCGACGCAACTACTACCTTTGGCCGCTGGTCTACGACGTGCGCACGAACCTCGGCGCGCGCGTGCCCAACCGCTCCTGGGGCGTGCTCCCATTCTATGCCGCGGAGTCGACCCCCGAGGTGACGGCGGAGTCCTGGTTGTTTCCGTTCTTTGGGTACACGCACCGAATCCAGCCGCACCGCTACGACGAGACCCGCTGGTTCTGGCCCCTGTTCGTCCAGGGCCAGGGCGACGAACGCCTGCGCAACCGGTGGGCGCCGTTCTACACCCACTCCGTTTTCCTCGGGGAGGAGAAGACCTGGATCCTCTGGCCGCTCTGGAGGCAGCGAACCTGGCCCGACCCGGGCATCGTCCAGACCAAGATCCAGTTCCTCTATTTCCTCTACTGGTCGAGGGTGCAGCGGAGCGCGACCAACCCGGACATGCCCGCCGCGCGCAAGACCCACCTCTGGCCGCTGGTGAGCACTTGGGACAATGGTGCGGGCAGTCGCCAGGTGCAGCTGTTCAGTCCCCTCGAGGTGTTTTTTCCCGACAACGACAACGTGCGCCTCAACTGGTCCCCGCTCGCCGCGATTTACCGCTACGAAGTTGCTCCTGACTCGGGCACCCGCCATGCGGCGCTCTTCGACCTGGTCACCTGGCGTCGCACCGAGGAAGAGCGGGAGTTCCACCTCGGTCCGCTGCTCGGCGTGACCGCCGCCGACGACGCTGCCCGGGTGGCCGTGGCTGGCGGCCTGTTCGGCATGCGCCGGGCTGCCGGCGCCGGCTGGCGTTCCTTCTGGTTCGATTTTTCCGGGCAACTGGCAGAGAGTGGCGCCCAAACGCAGGCCTCCTCCGTCCCATGAGACAGATCAAGGCAATCCTCGAAGGTTTCGGCAGCTCACTTGTGCTGCTCTGTCGTTCGCTGGCCTACCTGCCCTCGCTGCCGCGCCAGGCAAACCGGTTCTTCGAGCAGTGCTACCTGATCGGCTACACGACCCTGCCGATCGTCGCCATCCTGACGTTTTTCATCGGCAGCGTGCTTGCCCTCCAGGCCGGCTACTCGATGGACCAGACCTTCGGCGCCAAGGAGTACATCGGCACGCTGGTCGGCCTCTCGATGGCTCGCGAACTCGGCCCCGTCATGGTGGCCATCCTGCTCGCCGGGCGGGTCGGGTCCGCGATCGCCGCGGAGCTGGCCTCGATGCGCGTCTATCAGGAGGTCGACGCCTTGGTGACAATGAACATCCCGCCCGAGCGCATCCTGGTGCTCCCGCGCCTCGCTGCCGTGCTGTTCATGATGCCGGTGCTCTGCGTGATCGCCGACATGGTCGGCTGGACCGGCGGGGCCATCATTTCGAAGTACACGGACATCATCAGCGTGCAGCCCGAGGCTTACTGGGCGACCCTTCGCCAGTACGTAAAGTTCAGCGATGTCATGAACGGCATGATCAAGGCGGAGGTCTTCGGATTCGGGATCGTTCTGGTCTGCTGCAACATCGGGCTGAACACGCGAGGCGGCCCGCGCGAGATCGGAGCGGCCGTCACGAAGGCGGTCGTCGTTTCTCTGATCCTGATCCTCATTCTGGATTATTTCGTCACCAAGGCGCTGATGTAGACAGCCATGACCGTCCATTCATCCACGCATTCTCCGTTCACCGAGCAGAAATCTCCAGCCGTCGGGGTGGAGATCGAGCACCTGTCGAAGGACTTCAACGGGGTGCCGGTGCTGCGCGACCTGACGTTCTCCGTGGCTCCAGGCGAGATCTTCGTGCTGATGGGCCCGAGCGGCTCGGGAAAGAGCGTGCTGCTGAAGCACATTGTGGGGCTCGAGTTGCCGACCTCAGGCAGCGTTCGCGTGAACCGGCTCGACGCGACCGACGAGGAGACGCGCGAGAACATGCGCATGGCGCTCGTATTCCAGGCCGGCGCCCTGTTCAACTCGCTGTCAGTCTACGACAACCTCGCGCTCTATCCGCGTGAGCATCGCCTCGCGAACGAGAAGGGGATCCGGGAGAAAGTCATGCGGGCGCTGCAGATCCTTTCACTGGAGAAGGCGGCATCGAAGTTTCCCTCCGAGCTGTCCGGCGGCATGCGCAAGCGGGTCGCCATTGCCCGCGCGCTCGTCATGGAGCCCCAGCTCATGCTCTATGACGAACCCACCAGCGAGCTCGACCCTGTGATGAGCGCGACGATAAGCGAGATCATCGCGACGCTGGAGCAGCAATACCACGTGACCAGCATCGTGGTATCGCACGACCGCGACCTCGCTCTCGCGATCGGCCGCAGGGTCGGCATCCTGATGGAAGGCAGCCTCGCCTTCCTCGGCACTCCCGACGAATTGCGCGAGCCGAAGGACCCACGGGTGGCCGACTTCTTGAATCCCGCGATCGACTTGAACAATCCGCGCTTCCGCAAACTCCAGGGCTGAACGCCCGCAGACTTTCCCCACCAAGAGAAGGACTCCATCATGAACAACACACAGCAGACCGTCCGCGTCGGCTTCTTCTTCATCCTCGGCCTCGCCCTCACGTGGGTGGCGTTCGAGACGCTCAGCGATGGCACGGTGTTCCAGGACCGCGGCTACACGATCGTAGCCGGCTTTCCCGACCTGAAGTCGCTCAAGCCCGGCGACGAGGTTCGCATGGCCGGCGTGCGCGTCGGCGCGGTCGAGTCGACTCGACTCGAGGGCCGCCGTGCGGAGGCGGTGCTGCGCATCAATCCCGAGGCGCCGCCGATCCCGGGCGACGCCACGGCTGCGATCACCATGGCCGGGCTCCTGGGGACGAACTTCATCAGCATCGACTTCGGGAGCATTGGCGCCGCACCCCTTCCGCCCGGGGCGGAGATACGCACGCGCGTGACGCCGGATCTCAACAGCGTGATGAGCGATCTCGGCAATGTCGGCCAGCGCCTGGAGGAAGCACTGGGCTCGCTGAGCGAGTTCGCGCAGGGACGCGACGGGCAACCGAGCCTGTTCCAGCGCATCGACACGCTGGTCGCCCAGAACAGCGAGAATCTCACGCAATCGATCGCCCACCTCGAGGATGTCTCGGGCAAGATCAGCCGGGGCGAGGGCACCATTGGCCGACTGGTCAACGACCCCGCGCTGCACGACGAACTCCTCGCGGCGGTCGCCGACATCCGGGCAGGTGCGGAGGATGCCCGTCGATTCATGGCTTCGTTTCAGGAGATCGCGTCGGAGGTGCACTCCGGTCGCGGCACTCTCGGCGCGCTCGTCTACGATCCCGCAGCAGCTGAGAACCTGCGCACCACGCTCGCGAATCTTCGCGAGGTGTCCGACAAGCTCGCGAGCGGCGAAGGCACTCTCGGCCAGCTGATCAACGACGACAGTCTAATCCGGGACGCGCGCGGCACGCTCCAGAAGGCCGAGCGCGCACTGGAAGGCATGGAGGACGCCGGCCCGATCAACGCCGCCGGGGTCGTGGCCCGGTCACTGTTCTGACGACAGAAACCACTGATACATTTTCACAGAAGGCCACAAAGTTTTCTGAACCGCATCGGTGGTTCGGCTTAACCACTGATACATACTAATGGGCACTTATCGGGGGTAATCAGCCATCGGGAATCAGCGTGGTCTTAACCGCTGATAGACGCTGATATCGATCCGGGGATTATTGTGGTGATCAGCCCGCAGTACCGGCCGCTGGTTACCCAACAACAAGAACCCCTTCGGTTCGGTCTTTGTGTCCTTCTGTGCAATATGGCTTTCCTGCCGACCGTGTGGTGTGCCTTGGTGAACTGGATTGTTCTGGCGGGGAGGCAGGTCGACCGGTGAAATGAGACGCATGCCGGATGCATCGGAAGAGGTAGCCTCCCTGGTCGAGGCCCAGCTCGAGGGCGACCAGATGTCGGTTGTTCTCAAGGGGCGCTGGAGCACCTCAGTGCGACGCCCTACCTGGAAGGCCATTCGCGGCGAGCGCTGGCCGGCCGTGGTCCGTTTCGACGCCGGCGCCCTTCAGGGCTGGGACAGCTCGCTGCTGCTTTTCGTCTCTGAGGCCGAGGCATGGTGTGCCGAGGCGGGCGCACGCTGCGACAAGGAAGGCCTGGATCCGCGCCTGCGTGCCATGCTCGCCGAGATTGCGGCCACCCGAGCGAAAGCGAACCCATCGGCGTCCCGACCTGGAGTCCTCGCATCGATCGGGATCGCCGGGCTCGATCTGGTGGAACGCACGAAGGGAATCTTCGGCTTTGTCGGTTCCTGCGTGCTCGGTGCCGTATCGGCGGCGCGGCATCCCAAACGGTTCCGCTGGCGCGACTGCGTTGCCGAAATGCAACAGTGCGGCGCGATGGCGCTGCCCATCGTGGGCGTCATCAGCCTGCTTGTCGGCCTCATCATGGCCTACCAGGCGGCAGTTCAGCTGCGCCAGTTCGGCGCCGACATCTACGTCGCCGACCTTGTCGGGCTCTCGGTCGTCCGCGAGATGGGTCCGATGATGGCCGCGGTCGTACTCGCCGGCCGCACCGGGGCCGCTTTCGCGGCGACGCTGGGAAACATGAAGATGAACGAGGAGATCGATGCCTTGCAGACGCTGGGCGTGTCCCCGGTCGAGTTCCTCGTACTGCCGCGCATGCTCGCTCTCGGCGTCATGATGCCGTTGCTGGCGATGTACGCGAACCTGCTCGGCATCCTTGGCGGCATGTACGTTTCGATGGCGCTCCTCGGGATCCCTCCATCAGCCTACTGGATCGAGACGCAGCTCACGCTCGACCTGTCGGATATCTCCACGGGCCTGATCAAGAGCGCCACTTTCGGGCTGCTCATCGGGATCGCAGGCTGCCTTCGCGGGCTCGAGGCGGACCGCAGTGCCGCAGGCGTGGGGCGCGCAGCAACCTCAGCCGTCGTGACCGGCATTCTGTTCATCATCCTGGCTGATGCCCTGTACGCGGTGATCTTCCAGATCCTTGGGTGGTAGTGAAACGGAGCGCCGAGGGCAGACTGCCAACTGAGACCAATCGAATCCGAACAAGCAGCCGCGAATTGTAATGAGCGAAGGGAATCAATCAGACCTGGCGATCGAGGCGGTGGGTCTCGATTGCGGCTACGACGACGTGGCCCTGTTGCGCGAGGTCACTTTCACCGTTCAACGAGGGGAGATATTCTTCATTATAGGCGGCAGCGGTTCCGGGAAGAGCACATTGCTGAGGCATCTGCTCGGGCTGCGGATCCCGATGGCTGGTTCGCTGCGCTACTTCGGGCAGGACTTTCTTTCGCAGGATCCCGGCGAACGCAGGGCGCTGCTGCGCACCTTCGGCGTGCTCTATCAGGGAGGCGCGTTGTGGTCCTCGCTCTCGCTCAGCGAGAACATCGCGCTACCCCTCGAGCTGCATACGGACCTGTCGCGGCGCGACCGGCTTGCCCTTGCCTCACTCAAGCTCGCACAGGTTGGACTCTCGGGCTTCGAGGAATTTTATCCGGCGGAGATAAGCGGCGGGATGCGCAAGCGCGCGGGACTCGCTCGCGCGCTGGCACTGGATCCCCGGATCGTGTTCTGCGACGAGCCCTCGGCGGGCCTCGACCCGGTGACCGGACGCAAGCTCGACGAGCTCGTCGTGCGGCTGCGGGACACGCTGGGCACGACAATGGTGATCGTCTCGCACGAGGTGCAGTCGATCCTAGGAATCGGGGATCGGCTGATCATGATCGACCGGGAAGCACGCGGGATTGTCGCGGAAGGCCGTCCGCGCGAACTCGCCGCGCGATCGGAGGACGCCCGCGTCCGGGAATTCTTCGGGGTCCCGGCAACCCGGTGATCCGCCGAAATTTTCACAGAAGGACACAAAGGCCGAACCGAAGGGGATATTGTTAGGGAAACCAGTGACCGGCACTGCGGGCTGAACACCACAAAATCCCCGGATCGATATCAGCGCTCCCTTAGCGACCTTCTGTGAAAATGGATTGGGAGCACCGACTTCAGTGTGTTTTGGAACGCTAATCCACGCTGATTGAAGCTAATCCCGAGCTGCTTTTTGGGTGGAGATCAGCAATCGGTTTTTGGAGGAGCTAACAACTGATTCTCACGCTGAGACGCAGGGAACAAACCATTGAGAATTTGGAATGGGGATCGGCTCTCAGCGTCTCTGCGTGAAAGGTTTTTAGCTGAATACCTTCGAACCGCCTCCCGCAGAGGACGCAGAGGGCCAACTCTTTTTGCCTGCCCTGCGAAGCTCAAAGCATGAAGAGCGAAGCAGGGCGGCCTTCTGTGAAGAAAAGTCTGAGGCACCTTGTCAGCGGCGCATGCGGCGGCTGAGGCGGCTAGTCGGCTGGACAGCGGCGGCGGCGGTCTCGGCCAGGGCCTTCTCGTCGAAGAGCGCCGAGTAAATGTAGGGGAATCCGTCGAGTTTCTTCCGTTCCACGCTGACGCCCATGTAGCGCTCGATGCTGCGCGCGTCGCGCACGTCCTCTTCCGTCACCAGCGTGAAGGCGTCGCCCGTGTTCTGGGCGCGGCCGGTCCGGCCGATTCGGTGCACGTAATCCTCGGGGTTTTCCGGAACGTCGTAGTTGATGACGTGCGAGACGCCGGCGATGTCGAGTCCGCGAGCTGCGATGTCGGTCGCAACCAGAACCTCGAACCGGCCCGACTTGAAGCCCTCGAGCGCCTCGATGCGCTCCCGCTGGTTCCGGTCGGAATGCATGACGCCCACCGTGTGTCCGGTGGACTTGAGCCGACCCGCAATGCGGTCGGCACCCATGCGCGTGCGGCAGAAGACAAGCACGCTCTTGAAATCGGTCCGCTCGAGCAGCAGCTGCAGCAGCTCGAACTTCTGGGTGGCGACCACCGGGTAGAAGGCGTGGGCGATGGTCTCGGCGGGCGAGCGCTGGCGGCCGATCTCGACCTTGGCCGGATCGCGCAGCGCCCAGGCAGCGAGCTGCTCGATCTCGGCGGGCAGCGTCGCGGTGAAGAAAAGGGTCTGCCGGACCTTTGGGCACTTCGAGACGATGCGCCGCACGTCGGGCAGGAAGCCCATGTCGAGCATCCGGTCGACTTCGTCGAGCACCAGGATTTCGACCTTGTCGAGCGAGCAGTTGCCCTGCTCGAGATGGTCGAGCAGGCGGCCCGGCGTCGCAGCGAGGATGTCCATGCCACGGCGGAGGTCCTCTGTCTGCTTGCCGTAGCCCACCCCGCCGTAGACGATCGTCACCTCGAGGTCCGTGAACTTGGCGAACTTCTGAAAAGCCTCCTCAACCTGCAGCGCCAGCTCGCGCGTTGGCTCGAGGATCAGGCAGCGAAGTGCTCCGTGTCCGGCGAGCCGCTGGATGATCGGGAGCGCGAACGCGGCGGTCTTGCCCGTGCCGGTCTGCGCGGAACCGATCACATCGCGTCCGGCGAGGACTAGGGGAATCGCCTGCGCCTGGATCGGAGTGGGTTCCACGAACCCCATCTCCTGGACGCCGTACGCGAGCGCATCCGAGAGACCGAGCTTCGTGAAAGCTGTGTCCATCTTCGGAATGTCCACCGGTGCGACCGGCTTCACCGGTCCGCGTCGCGGATGATCGTAAGTCTTGTCGGTGCGCGGCTTCTCGTGGCGTTCGCCGCGACCGTGCCCACCGCCCCGGCTCAGGCGGCCTCCGCCGCCTCCACCGCCGCCGCGGGGTCGTCCGCCGCCGCTCCGGCCCTGATGCCCACCGCGTCCGCTGCCTTCGTCAGAACGTTTTCCATGGCCCTCATGATGGGCGCCGCCGCCAGAGTGGCCCTGCCCTCCGCGCGAACGCTGCTGTTCCGAGCGGTCCTTGCAGCGCCGTCCATGCCCGCGGCCGCCCTGCCCCTCGTGTCGGCTTCCCTGATCCTTGGCCGCAGCCTTGGCATACGCCGGATGTTGGGCATGCGGCCCTGGTTGCTTTGCGGGACTTGCGGGCGCGATGGTTCCGCGCAGCTTCGACAGGATCTTTTTCAGCATACGGTCTTTGAGAGCGGCGACCCTTTGCCCTTTTGACCGGCTTGGCAAGCGCAGGCCCGGACGCCTGATGACAGGCAGTGGACCGAGTTCCCCAAGGGGCGGCCGCTCAGCTGGTCTTTCTGCGGCGCCGTCTCGCAAGCGCGCTGGCCAGCACGAACCCCGCAACGAATCCGCCGGCATGCGCCCACCAGGCGATGCCGCCCTCCGTGCCCGCGGCGATCGATCCGACTCCATTCGCGAGCTGCATCGCGAACCAGAGCGCGATGAAGACAAAGGCGGGCACGGGAAGGATCGGGATGATCCAGGGAACGAGCGCGAGAACCCACGTGCCCGGCAGCACGACCAGGTAAGCGCCCAGAACTCCGGCGATCGCACCGCTCGCGCCGAGCATCGGCAGGTCGGAGCCAGGCCCTGTCGCCACCTGGGCGGCCGCGGCGCCGACACCCGAGGCCAGGTAGATCATGAGAAAGCGGAATGCGCCGAGGCGATCCTCCACGCTCTGCCCGAAGACCCGCAGGAACCAGAGGTTGCCGGCGACATGCGCGAGGCCGCCGTGCAGGAACTGGTGCGTCAACAGCGTCCAGGCCTCTTCCGGACCGGCGTTCCCAGACAGCAGGCGGGCCGGCACCACTCCCCAGCGTTCCACGAACGCCTCAAGCGCCCCGCCCTGATAAACAAGTAACAGAACGAGTTCCCAGGCGAAGACACCCAGGTTGGCGGCGATCAGCAGCGAGGTCACCCAGGGCTTGCCTCGGATGGGCGCCGTGCTGTGCAGCGGAATCATCGGCCCGGACGCTGGACCCCCCGGCCCGTGGGCGGAAGCAGGAACCGGATTGTCCGCGGATTTCCTTCGGCATGAGAGACCCGTCCTCGGTCGTCAGATCGGATCATGGGCAGATTTCGCAGATGGACGCAGATCGATCCGAGAACAGGCACCCTACGAGCCCTGAGGGGATCAGTCATCTGGAGACTGACCCAATCGATTTCCCGCAGAGCTCGCAGAGCCCGCAGAGAAACCCATTCATTTGTGGTGCTCAGCGCCTCAGTTTCCCGTTGCACCCGCTCTTGAAAACGCAGCCTGCCTTGCGAGCACCTCGGGAAGAATGGATTGGGACTCTGCGCTCCCGGCGAGCCCTGCGGGAGACGGTTCGAAGCCCGGAAATTTTAGCCACAAAAAGGCACAAATAATCACAAAAAGGTCTTCTGAGTTCGGGGACGTTTTTCGTGAGTTTTCGCCTGCCCTGCAAAGTCGCGCTCGGGAGGGACGAAGCAGGGTGGCAAGAATTCCGATGTCCGATTGCTGACTTCCACCCAAAAGAGACGGCTTAGGATCAGCGAGAATAAGCGTGGATTAGTGTTCCACAAACCAGCTTAGCGACCTTCTGTGAGAATTCCGGCTGATCACTGATCACCCCAATGAGTGCCCATGAGCCTGCGGGGGAGCCCATTCGCATGTCGTAGTCTTCGCCTGAAAAACCGCGGCGGCGGGTCCCGCGGCCCGATTCCCGCCAATTGTTACTTGTTTACCGGCGCCGCAAGGCTGCACCCTGCTGCCGAGAATCGCGCGGCATGGCTTCCTCCAAGATCCCCAAGATTCCGCCGGCCCAAGCCCGTGCCTGGCGCCGGCGCCTGCGCAATGTGATTCGGGACGCGGGCTTCGGCGAACCCTGGTCCCTCGAGCACAAGCCGGCGCCCGCCGGCGGACCCTTCTGGGCGATCGAGCCGACGCCGCTCATCATTGCCGCAGCCGAATGGCAGCGCCTCGAAGCCGGGCTTCGGCAGCGCGCGCGGTTGGTGAACGCCTACCTGACCGACGCCTACGACCGGCAGGAGATGCTGCGCCAGGGCCTCATGCCCCCGGAAATCCTTCTCGGCGATCCGTTCTACCGTCGCCCGTGCCTCCGGCTGGAGCCGGGGCGGAGCGATCCCGCGACCGTGCTGCGCTTCGACCTCGTCCGCGTCGGCGAAGACTGGCGCGTGGTCCGGACGCGCGCCAACACGCCGGCCGGCATCAGCTATGTGGTCCAGACACGGCGCCTGCTTTCCCAGGAGGCTGGGGCCCTCTACGACCGGCTGCCGGATTTCCAGAACACGATCAACCTGCCGCTGCAGGTGCTCGACACGCTGAGGAGGCTCGCGCCGGCCGGCACGCGCGCGCCGTCGATCGTCGTGCTGACCGCCGGACCGCACGATCCGTTCTACACCGAGCACAGCTTCCTCGCCCGGAAGATGGGACTGCCCCTCGCCCGCGGCGACGACCTGCTGGTGCTGGACCAGCGCGTCTTCTTCAAGACGATCTCCGGACTCGAGCCGGTCGATGTGATCTATCGAAGGCTGAACGACGCCTACATCGACCCGGTGGTATTCACGACCGACCGCGAGACCGCCGGCGTGACCGGTCTCATGCAGGCGATCCGGGCGGGCAAGGTCGTGGTGGCGAACGCCATCGGCACCGGCGTCGCCGAGAGCCGCGCCCTCGACGTCTGGCTGCCGAAGCTCGCCCGCTTCTACCTCGGCGAGCCGCTTTCGCTCCGCTCGCTCGACACCTTCACCTGCGGCGACACGGACCAGCTCGACCACATCCTCGAGCACGCGAGCTCGCTGCGATTCCTTCCCGCCCACGATCCCCTGCCCGGCACGCAGCGCCGCGGCAGCGCCAAGCCCTGGATCGACAAGCGCGGTCTTGCCCCCGAAGTACGCCAGAACCCCTTCGCCTTCGTCGCCCAGCAGCTGCCGAAGCCCTCGCGAACGTCCGTGGGCGGGCACCCCCGCCCTGTCGTGACCCTCAGCGCCTTCGTGCTCACCCGAGGCAAGCACGCCACCGTGATCCCCGGAGGCGTCGTGCACTTGAACGGACCCGACGTGCCGGTGGATCGCGTGGGCGTCACCGCCGATGCGATCGTCCTTCGCAGTGCCGAGTCGGCCGACAGCGGTTCGTCCACCGAAGGTACCGACGAGGACGATCCCGGGCCGCTAACGAGCCACGCCCTAGGCTCGCGCACGGCCGAGTGTCTTTTCTGGCTCGGGCGCTACCTCGAGCGCGCCGAGGCAACCGCGCGAATGCTGTCGCTCATCGACGATGTCGCCCTGGAGGAGATCCCGTCCCGCGAGCGACGCGCGTGGCTGCCTCTTTGGCAGGGACTGCTCGAGGCGACGGGCCATGGCGACCGGCGCATCACGATCCGCGAGGCGGCAACGATCACAGGCTCGATGAGCTGGCGCATGACGCTCGACGGGGAGCATCCGAGCTCGCTGCACTCGTCCGTTGCGAGCGCCGTCTTCAACGCGCGCAAGGTCCGCGACTGCGTGAGCCCGGAGGCGTGGTCCGTCCTCCATCGGCTGCTCACCCACCTCGATGGGCTGCGCCGCCAGGGTGAGCAGAATCGCCGCATCCGGGCCCGGCTCCAAGCCGGTGCCGTCAGCGAGGTGCTGACCGACGTCAATGCCTTCCTGGGCACCGCCGAGAGAACAATGGTGCATGACGCCGGCTGGCGCTTCCTCGCCATCGGCCTGCACCTGGAACGCGCCATCATGACCGCGACGGCGCTGCGCTATGTCTTCAGCGTGGCCCCTGCGTCCGCGACGCCTGCCCACAACAACGGTTCGCGCGCGGACAGTCCCGAGCTCTCGGCCCTCCTCCGCATGCTCGGCTCGCAGGATGCCTACCGGCGCCTGTACCGGAACCGCAGCCGGCGCCGCGAGGTCGCCGACTTTTTCCTCAAGCGCCGCGAGGCGCCGCGCAGCCTGCTCAACAATCTCGAGCAGATCGATGCCGCCGTGCGCGCCATCGACATCGCGCCCGACGCGACTGCCCCGCTCGAGGAGGCCGTCTCAAGCCTGCTTTCCCGCCTCCGCGACCTCGATCCGGACCGGCACTTCGGCCCCGATGCGGAATCCAGCCGGCAGCTCGCCGAGTTTCTCGCCACTCTGGTCGACGACATCGGCTCGCTCCACCGCCTCGCCAGCGACCATTACTTCACCCATCAGGCCCACGTCGACGAGCCGGAGCATATCGGTTCCGAGGCGCAGGAAGCGCCGGAAGACTGAACCGACCCCGCAGCGGCAGCCCGGCAGAGAACCGTGCCCCTCCTCTATTACCTCATTCCGCTGTTGCTGATCTTCGAGATCGGGCAGCTCGTGGTCGCGGAACGCTTTCTCGGAATTAAGCGCCTCCACGGTGAGACCGACCCTCGCAACCTGGAGCTTGGCGAACGGCTCGCCTTCGGATGGAGCGTCTCGATCCTGCTCTCCTGGCTCTGGATGGCGCTGATGCTCATCCAGCCGGTGGGCCGACCCCAGGCGATCCTCATAATCCTGATAACCGGGTTCGGCTTCATGATCCGGCGCGGGTGCACCCTGAAATGGGTCCTGGTGGTCATGACCTTTGAAGGAGCACTACGCGTGGGCATGTTGTTGTCGTTGATAGGCTTGGCGCTTCGACGGTTCTGAGGACGGCCCCGGAGATGGGCGGCCAAGTGGGTAGGTTTACCCACTGCAGTTCGGGTAGTAGTACCGGTGAAACACCCTAGGACAAAGTGCTACTATTGGGCCATGAAAACGAACGCCCTCCGCATGATTCCCCTCGCTGGCCTCCTGGCCGTCGCGGCCTTCACGAGTGCATGCCAGACCGCCTCCGTGAGCACCGGCTTCGTAACGACGAACTTCTCGAATGTCGAAGCGGTGAAGTCGGCAAATCCCGATCCTCTCGGTGGCCTTTTTGGCCGCGAGGCCATTGCCACTGTCGCGCTTGCCGGCATCATGGGACCGAACCAGGCGGCATTCGCCTCCACGGAACTCGGCGGCAACAGCTTCTGATTCCGTCCGGGGCATGAACCCGCGCCCGGTGGCGCCATGACCCTCCGACTTCTCGTCTCGCTCTCGCTCGCCCTCGCCGCGCTTTCCAGCGCCGCGCGGGCGCTTCCCGCCACCTCCGAGATCCGGCGGGCCTATGACGCCCTGAACACCTCGGTCACGGATCTCGACGAGGGGATCTCACTGGCAGAATGGGAGGCCGCCTCGCTGGCACTGTTTCGTGATGCAGACCGCGATCTCGACGGTGCGCTGACGCTTGCTGAAATCGGCGACGGCAGCGCCTCGACCTTCAACCTCTCCGACGGCAACCGCGACGGCCGGCTCGACGAGTCCGAGTTCATGAGGCTCAGGCGCGCGATCTTCAATTCCGCCGACCTCGACCGCGACCAGCGGATTCGATTCTTCGAGTACGAGCTGTTCACCCTCTTCTCGGAGTCCGGCTGGGCGGACGCCAACCGCAATGGCCGCATGGAACCCTCCGAGCTGAGCAGCGCGCTCTATAGTGCGTTCCGATACCTGGACGTTGACCGCGACGGAAGCGCGCGCGGAGCCGAACTTGCCTACATGAGCGCGGAGCAGCTGCGCGCGTCGGACCGCAGCCAGGACGGCGGACTCAGCCTGGAAGAGTTTGTTCGAGGCTACCTGTTCGTGCTCGGGGCGCTCTGACGCCGCGCGGCCAATCGGTGGTTGAATTTTTTCGCCGCGGCGCACAGGAAATCCGTGCGCCAGCCGGCGCCGGGTGGATTCGCAGGCGCGATCCCGCGCCCGGAACAGCCGGAGCGTCCGATGCCTCCGCACGCAACGCCCCGTCTCCCAAAGTGGCCCTTCATCGTCGGTGATGCCGCGCTTCTCGGGCTCGCCTGGCTCATCGTCAGCAGCAGTTCCCCTCCCGGTCCCGCGGCAATCGTGGGAGCCGTCGCCTGCGTCGCCATCGGTTCCGCCATTGCGGCCGTGCCCTTCCTCGTCGAGTACGCGCGCAGGCAGGAGGAGGTGCTCGATGAACGCCAGCGCGCGCTCGAGGGACTCTCCCGGACGGTCTCGGACTCCGCCGACCAGATCAGCATCGCTGCCAATGGCATCCAGGAACTCGCGGGCGTCCTGCAGAAGCACCTGCGCCTGACCACCGAGCTGACAGACAAGCTGGTCGCCGCCGCGGCGGTCCGCCCGAAGCGCCACGCCGAACCCACGCCTGCACCCGAGCCTTCGCCGCCGGCGAAGCCGGAACCGCGCGCGGAGGCGCCCGCGATTTCCGTCGCTCCGCCGCCAGCCGCGGCCAAGGCAACCGAATCCGAGCTTCCGCTCGCGCCGCCAGCTGACGAGACACCGGCAAAGGACGAGCCGACCGGGCCTGCTCCCGAAGCTGCGCCGGTCGCAGCCGCCCCCGTTGTTGAAGAAGCGAAGGCGGCCGAAGAGGCCCCGGCGCCGAAAAAGCGCAGCCCACGCAAATCGCGCAGCGCGCCGCCCGTGGAGGCGCCTTCCCCTGAAGCAGCTGCCGCGGAGCCCGCGCCGGTCGAGCAGCCTGTCGAGGCCGAGCCTCCCGCGGTGCAGCCTGCGGAGGACGGCGCAACGCGCATCATCGTCACCGCCTACATCGGAATCGGAAACCGGCTGTTCATCCGCGGCGAAGGCGGCGGGCTGAGCTGGGAAAAGGGCACTCCGCTCCAGTTCGTCTCGATCGGCCGTTGGCGCTGGGAGACGCGCGATGCAACCGCGCCCGTGAACTTCAAGCTCTACAAGAACGACGAACTGGAATGCGAATCGCCCGGACAGCTGAGCATCGCCCCCGGCGAGGAACACCAGATCAAGGCGTCGTTCGGCTCGAATCCGCCGCACCCTGTTTGACCGGCCGAAAGCCCGGACTACCCTGGTGCTGTCGACTACGTCGACGAGCCCATGTCTCCTCGAATCCCGGCGCCTTTCCGAACCCGACACGTCGACGCGCTGCCGCTCGGAATCCTGTGCGCCGTCACGCTCTCCGGCTGCACGGCGTGGGTGGAACCGATCCCGACGCTGGAGACGCTGGGGATCGAGGGAGTGTCCGAGCCCAGGCTGCTCGTGAGCGGCGCAGTTCCGGTGCCCCAGCTCGGCGGCACGCTGCTCGCGGTCGATCCGGAGCTTTTCGGCGGCCTCGGAAATGCCGCCGAGGTCTCGATCGCATCCGCACCGGGCGTGGCGAACGTGCCCGGGGCGACGCTGTTCTGGCCGGAGCTGAAGGATCTTCCGATCGAGAGGCGCGGAGATTTCCTTGGCCAGGTCGACGCGACCCTGAGCCAGCTTCAGACCGCAATGCTGACCGCCCGCCTCACCGAGTCGCGTCCCGGCATGGAGCAGGCGCGCGTCGAGATGATGCGTCAGCTCGAGACGGCAATCGCCGACCTCCAGCGGCGTCGGGGCGAGCTCGAGCTGGTGCAGCCCGAGGGCTGGGAGCCCGCGAAGGAGGGAATCCACGAATCGTGGCTCCAGACCCAGGCCGCGTTTTCAAGAGCGCGGGCGACGGGAAACTGAGGGCGCCGGTGGCCTGTGGCCAGTAAGCCGGTGGCCTGAGTTCCAGAGTACCAGAGTTCCTGAGTATCAGAGGCCCGGAGGGCCTGTCTTCGCCTCGCGACGAGTGACCTGGGATCGTTAAACCTTTCGAAAACTTAGCGGGCTTCTGTGAAACGGTTTGGGATCACTGATATCAGGTTCGTTTTGTACATAAGGTCGCGAAGGAACGCAAAGGCCGAACCGAAGCGGATATTGTTGGGGTAACCGGCAACCAGTGCTGCGTGCTGACCTACACCAATACTACCTGGATTGGAGCACTGACTTCAGCGCCCCCCTTCGCTACCTTAGCGTTCTTCTGTGAAAAATGGCTTGGGAGCACTGACTTCGGCGCGTTTTGGAACGCTGATACCAAGCCTGGCAGGTCCCGAACCGATTTTGCCGCAGAGACACTGAGCCACAGAGAGCAAACCATTCATCTTGGTTGGAGATTCGCCCTCAACGTCTCGGCGTCTCAGTGGCAAGAATCCAGTGCTTCGAAACGTCTCCCGCAGGGCTCGCAGTGAACGCAGAGTGCCAATCCGTGCAATCAGTGGTTAAACCCAATCCGAACCACGGATTTCACGGATTCCTCGGATGCGGTTCCACAATCTTAGCGGGCTTCTGTGAAATGGCTCGGCCCTGTCAGTAATGTGGAGGGCGCTCGTCGGCAGGTTCACCGTCCGGTTCCGGTTGCCGGCCTTCCGCATGCATCTGCCTCAAAAGTCCGATCTCGCGTCTGGTTCGCTCGATCGTCGTCGAAAGCTCGAGCATCACCTTGTCCTGCTCGAGCACGTGGCGTTGCAGGTCGGCGAGCTTGCGCTCGAGCGTCCGAAGGCGTTCGTCATCCGTCATGGATCGGCGCGGCGTCAGTTGCCGGAGTTATGCTTCAGCTTCTCGATCTCGGGCAGGACGACCCGATTGTAGCAGTCCGGACAGACTGAGTGGCTGAACTCGCTTCCCGTGCGTTCGTTGATGTATCCCTCGATCTGCTGCCAGTAGTTGCTGTCGTCGCGGATTTTTTTGCAATAGGAGCAGATCGGCAGCATCTCCTCGAGCTGTCGGACCTGTGTCGTGAACTTGAGGATTCGCTCGGCGACGCGGAGGCGGGTCCAGAGCTCGTCGAAGTTCAGCGGCTTGGTTAGGAAGTCGTCGACGCCCGCGTCCGCTGCCTCGCGCTGGTTCTCAGCCGTCGCGTCGTTGCCCGTGACCAGGATGAAGTAGATGTAGTCGGCGTCCGTTCGCCGCCGGATGCGCCTGCAGAGGTCGAGACCGTTCAGGTGCGGCATGATCCAGTCGCTCACGACAATGCGCACCGGATCCTTCTGCAGGCGCTCCCACGCCTGCTGCCCGTCGTTCGCCTCGATAACCTCGTGATTGAGACGCTGCAGTGCATTTCGCAGGACAGCGCGGGCCACTGGGTCATCCTCGACCGCAAGGATCTTCACGTCCCAAACAGGATTGGAAATCCCGCTCCGCGCAACGTCCAAACCGTTTCAGGAGCCGATCGCGTCACGCAGGGCTCCGGCCTCCGAAAGCGGAAGTCCGCACGTGAAATTCCTGCAGAGCTGCGCAGTCGCACGTCCCTCGGGCGGGAGCGGCACGTCCGCGATCCACGGCACGCGTTCGAGCAGCCAATCGCGGTCGGCCGAGGGAACATTCGCCATCGGGACGTGGAGCAAGGATACCTGGCAGCCCGGCGGGCGGCCGAGCACGACCGACTGAAGTTCCTTGGTGGCTGGGGCTTGCGGCTCGCCGGCGAGCACAACCTGCGCGGGCGGCGCCAGCGCCGCACGGGCGGCATCGAGCATGCGGGGCAGGGCCTGCGGTGCCTGTATCCAGTGCTGCCGAAAGGCGGCGACGGTCGCGAGAGCCTGAGCGCGGTACCCGCCCTTCGGCGCGCCGGGTCCTCCATCGAAATAGGCGCCGAGCCTCACGAGGTTCAAGGCGGCCACGGAACTCGCCGCAGGCTCGGCGCCGTCATAGGAGTCCTTGAGCCTGACTATGAGGCTCGGGTCGTCCGCCGAAGCGTCAAAATAGGCACCTTCGCCGGACCGGAACAGCCGGTCCATCGTCTCCTGCAGTCGCACGGCAAGCCGCAGCCAGCGGATCGACAAGGTGCCTTCGTACAGATCGAGCAACGCCTGGATGATGCACGCGTAGTCTTCCGCGAACGCCGGCGTGGTGGCCCGGCCCGAGCGAAAGCTGCGCAGGAGCAGGCCGCGCCCGGAATCGTACATTTCCTTCTCGAGGAACATGCCCGTGCGCTCCGCGTGTCCCATCCAGTCGCTGTCGGGCCCGAGGACAAAGTGGGCGCGCACCAGCGCCGAAACCATCATGCCGTTCCAGGCGGCTATCACCTTGTCGTCGCGGTGAGGCGGAGGTCGGCGCTTCCGGGTTTCCCGAAGCCGTGCGAGCGCCGCGGCAAGGCGGCTGCTTGCCACCTCGAGGTCGAGTCCCGCCTCGCGAGCCGTTTCCGCAAGGGTCCGCGCCTGCGCGAGAATATTGCGGCCCCGGAACTCGCCCTGCGGATCGAGCCGCTCCGGGACGTTGCCCTCTGGTTTCACCCCGAAATGGGCAGCGAGCGCCGGCGCAAAGGACTCAAGCTCCGGGATCCCCGCCAGCGCATCGGCGATCTCGGCAGGGGTCCACACGTAGAACGCGCCTTCCCGGTGACCGGTTCCGTCGGGCTCGGGGCTGTCGGCATCCTCCGCCGAATGAAAGCCGCCATCCGCTGCGGCCAGGTCTCGTGTCACGTACTCGAGCACGTCGCGCGCGATCCATCCGTACCGCGCATCCCCAGTCGCCGCCTGTGCATCGAGGAAGGCGGATGCGAGCTGCGCCTGGTCATATAGCATTTTCTCGAAGTGCGGGACGAACCACGCCTCATCCACCGAGTATCGGTGGAACCCGCCGCCGACAGCATCGTGAATGCCGCCGCGCGCGAGACCGCGAAGCGTCGCTGTCGCCAGCCCCACTGCCAGTTCCGCCTCCTCGGCAGGCGCCCCGCCACCGGAGGCCGTGTGCAGAAGGAAGTGGAGATCCGACGCCCGGGGAAACTTCGGCGCGCCGCCGAAACCCCCGTGCCTGGCATCGAACGCCCCGGTGTAATGGCGGAGGCAGGAGGCAGCCGCCGCGCGCACCTCGCCCGCCAATGATCCCTCGTCGATCGACTCACCGTCCGACCCACCAGAAGCATGGCGCTGCAGCAGCTCGAGCATGCGTCCTCCCTCGGCGATCAGCCGCGGCCTCTGCTCGCGCCAGGCCCTGGCGATCGCCGAGAGCACGGTGCCGAACCCAGGCCGACCGGGCAGGTCCGCCGGCGGATAGTAGGTGCCGCCGTAGAAAGGCGCCAGGTCCGGCGTGAGCCAGGCACTGAGCGGCCAGCCTCCGTGACCGGTCGCCGCCTGGACGAAGGCCATGTAGACGCGGTCGACGTCGGGTCGCTCCTCGCGGTCGACCTTCACGCAGACGAAATCCTCGTTGAGCTGCGCCGCGAGGGCCGGGTCCTCGAAGGACTCATGCGCCATCACGTGGCACCAGTGGCAGGTGGAATAGCCAATCGACAGGAAGAGGGGCTTGTCCTCGCTGCGGGCGCGCTCGAACGCCGCCTCTCCCCAAGGCATCCAGTGCACCGGGTTGCCTGCATGCTGCAGCAGGTAGGGCGAGGTTTCGCCGGCCAGGAGGTTCGCGGACATGGAGCCACCTTCGCATACGACTGCACGACCGCGAAGCTATTCGGCTCCAATCGGCGTTCGCCGATCGGTGTTTCCTACTGTCCCAGCACCCAGGCGAAGATGAGCGGGGCAACGATGGTGGCGTCGCTCTCGATCACGTACTTCGGCGTGCTCACGCCGAGCTTGCCCCAGGTGATCTTCTCATTGGGCACGGCGCCGGAGTAGCTGCCGTAGCTCGTCGTCGAGTCGCTGATCTGGCAGAAATAGCCCCAGAGCGGCACGCCCTTGTGCCCGAGATCCTGGTTCAGGAGCGGGACGACGCAGATCGGGAAGTCGCCGGAGATGCCGCCCGCGATCTGGAAGAATCCGATCGATCCCTCGCCATTGCGCAGGGTTCGCGCCGTGCGGGCGTACCATTCGGTCAGCGCCATCATGTACTCGATCCCGGACCTCACGGTGTGGGTGTTGCGGATCTTGCCCGTGATCAGGTGCACCGCGTACATGTTGCCGAGCGTGGAATCCTCCCAGCCGGGCACGAAAATCGGCAGGTTCTTCTCGCAGGCGGCGAGCAGCCACGAGTGCTTCGGGTCGATCTGGTAACTGGACTCGAGCCGCCCGGCCCGGATCACCCGGTACATGAACTCGTGCGGGAAGAGCCGCTCGCCGAGCCGGTCGGCCTGCGCCCACTCGGTGAAGATCGCGCCCTCCACCTTGCGCATCGCCTCGGTTTCGGGAATGCAGGTGTCGGTCACCCGGTTGAGCTGCCGGTCGAGCAGCGCCTGCTCGTCCGCCGCGGTGAGATCGCGGTACTTCGTAATGCGCTCGTAGTGGTCGTGCGCAACGAGGTTGAAGAGATCCTCCTCGAGGTTCGCCCCCGTGCAGGTGATCGAGTGGACCTTGTCGCGGCGGATCATCTCGGCGAGCGAGATGCCGAGCTCCGCCGTGGACATCGCGCCGCCGAGCGTGACCATCATCCTGCCGCCCGCGCGCAGGTGATTCTCGTAGCCGTTCGCGGCCTCGAGCACCGTGGCTGAGTTGAAGTGCCGGTAATGTTTCGCAAGGTAGCGCGAAACGGGGCCCTTGCGCGCCGCCCGGGCTGCATTTTCGTCCTCAAATCGGCGTGTTCGGCGGCGGGTTTTCATCGAGGCGCTGTTCCAGCAAAGGTGTCGCCTCTCGCCATTGCCAGAAAAACCTCCGGCGCATTCCGGAAATTTTCCGCGGTACGCAGATAGAAAATGGCATTTGCGCTGCGCGACGCGCATCGGTTCCGTGTGCCCCCTTCATGCTCACGATCTCGGATGTTTCCCGCGCCTACGGCACGCGCACGCTGTTCAGCGACGTGTCGCTCTTCATCGCGCGCACGGACCGGCTCGGGCTTGTGGGCCCGAACGGCGCGGGCAAGACGACGCTGTTCAACCTGATCCTCGGAGAGGAAACGCCGGACACCGGCACGATCGAGTGGGAACGCGGCGCCGATTTCGGATACCTGCCGCAGGAAAGCGCGCCCGCCGGCGACGAGACGGTGCTCGAGCTCGCCACCGGTACGGCGGGAGTCGACGCGCGCGCCGAGGAGGAGGATCCGCACGACATCGACTGGACGCTTGAGCCGCGTGCGAAGCGCATCCTCGCCGGCCTCGGGTTCCGGGAGTCCGACTTCGACCGTCCGGCCCGCACGTTCTCCGGCGGCTGGATCATGCGCGCCCACATCGGGCGCCTGCTCGTGCGCGAGCCCGCCCTGCTGCTGCTCGACGAGCCGACCAATCACCTCGATCTCCACGCGCTGCTCTGGTTCCAGGACCATCTCACCCGCTACCCCGGCGGGCTCGTCGTCATCTCCCATGACCGCGCCTTCCTCAACGCGCTCTGCACCGGCATACTCGACCTGCGCGGCGGTACGTTGAATCGGTACACGGGGAACTACAACGACTACGTGAACGAGCGCGAGGCGAGGCGCTCGAACCAGGCCGCACGGTTCAAGAACCAGCAGCGCGAGATCGCCCACCTGCAGCGCTTCGTCGACCGCTTCGGCGCCAAGGCATCGCTCGCGACGCGCGCGAAGTCGAAGGAGAAGCAGATCGAGAGGCTGCGCGAGGACGCCGTCGACGAGCCCGAGGAGGACAATCACCGCGTCGCGTTCCGCTTTCCCCAGCCGCCGCGCTCCGGACAGCGCGTCATCACGCTGAGCGGCGTACGCCAGGCCTATGGGGACCTGGTTGTCTACCGCGACCTCGACTTCGAGGCCGAGCGCGGCCAGCGCACCGTGCTCGTCGGCCCGAACGGCGCGGGCAAGTCGACCCTGCTGAAAATCCTCGCGGACGTCGTTCCCATCGAGGCCGGCACGCGCGAGCTCGGCCACAACGTGCTCCCCGGCTATTTCTCGCAGAACCGCGTCGACACGCTGCGGCCCGAGGCGACCGTGCTCGACAACGTGATGGAGCTGCGCACCGCGCAGAACCAGCTCACCGAGCAGCAGGCGCGGACGATCCTGGGCGCGTTCCTCTTCCGGAAGGACGACGTGTTCAAGAAGGTGTCCGTGCTATCCGGCGGGGAGAAATCCCGGCTCGCCCTCGCGCGCCTGCTGGTCGATCCGCCCAACCTGCTGCTGATGGACGAGCCGACAACGCACCTCGACATCCCCTCGATCGACGCCCTGGTCGGCGCGCTGCGCCAGTTCGAGGGGACGCTGCTCTTCATCAGCCACGACGTGCATTTCATCCGCCAGCTGGCGAAGACCGTGCTGCACGTGCAGGCGGGCCGGCTCACTCCGTACGCGGGCGACTACGACTACTATCTCGACAAGTCGCGGGCCACGGATGCCCGCGCCGCCGCGAGCGCCGACCTGGGCGGACCTGGGCCGGCCCGGCAGTCCGCGAAGAAATCAGCCGAGCGCCGGGATTTCGGTGCCGAGAAGGCGGCGCGCAAGGCCGCCGAAGCTGAGATCCGGGAGCTGCGCCGCGAAGTAGGCCGGCTCGAGGAAGCCGTTGCCAAGCTGGAAGCCAGCCAGAACGAGCTCACCGCCCAGCTGGAGGCACCCGAAACCTACTCGGAGCCGGGCAGGCCCCATCAGCTCAACCGCGAGCTCACGACCGTCGTTGACCAGCTCCAGGAGGCAACCTCCGCCTGGGAAACCGCCGCCGCCCGCCTTGCGGAACTGGAGAAGACCCGGTAGGGCGGCTTGTCTCAAGCCGCCGCCCGGGAGCCGATCACGGCGGGTTAGGGACAA
Organism: Candidatus Salsuginivita brisbanensis; assembly: GCA_038144975.1. Lineage (GTDB taxonomy): Bacteria > Verrucomicrobiota > Verrucomicrobiia > Opitutales > Opitutaceae > Salsuginivita > Salsuginivita brisbanensis. The sequence goes on from JAYQOU010000004.1 coordinate 71,420, forward strand.
CCCGCCCTACCCTCGCCCTCATACTCATTCTCGTTCTCGTTCTCGTTCTCTCGAATAGCCGATCACTCCGCGTTGGAGACACTGCCGTACGGTAGAACGCCGTACCACAGTTCTCATTCTATACCCCTCCCCGGAAAACTGATCTCCCGGGGGTGAAGGCACCCCCGGCTACAGCGTTTGCAGTTGTAGGCGGCGTGCCCTCACGCCGCGATTGGCGCCGACGCCCCCCTCAGCCGCGGCGGCCAAGTGCAAGGCGCGGCAGGCTGAACCCCGAGGGCTTGGGCTTCGACTGCACCGGCGGCAGCGACTTGAGCTTCGCCTCGTTGAGCGACGCCTTGATCTCTCGGTCCCTCACCTGCGCCTCGCGTCGCTTCACCGCGACTTCGCGCTCGTCGACACGCAGGCGCTCGTCCTTGAAGTTGCTCTTCTCTGCCTCGAGCAGCTCGGATGCCCGCTGCAGCTTAGCCCAGGCTTCCTTGAGTGCCGCATCGTTCATGAACGGGGTCGGCTGCGGCGAGCGGGCCTGTCCGCTGAACCATAGGACCCGGTCCGCCTCGAGCTGAGCCTGGATGTTCCGAAGTCGATGCTCGTAGTCGCGCAGGTTCACCTCCTGGTCGCGCAGCAGGTCGAGGTCGTCATGCCAGCGTCGACGTTCCTGCGCGAGCTGAGCGGCTTCCTGGCGGATGCGCCCGGATTCTCCCGCCAGACGGTCCTCACGTGCCTCGAGGTGCTTTCTCCAGTCCTCAAGCTGTACCTGCTCCCGGCTCTTCGCGGCCGAGGCCTTCGAGGCCCGCTCCTTCTCAAGGGCGGACCGTTCCGCGGCAACCGACGCACGCAGCTCGGCGAGCCCCCTGGCCTTCTCGTCGATTGCCGCCTGCGTGGCCGCGGCAAGTTCCCGCTCCGTCCGGAGCCCGGCCAGTTCGGCCTCCATTCGCTGGGTGTCCACACCCTGGCTCAGCAGCGCGGCCAGCTCCGCCTTGAGGCCCGCCTTTTCCTGCATCAACCGCTCCACGCGCGAGGTCAGCGCGGCATTCTCCCTGGAAAGGTCGGTCAGGTCATGCTGACCCGTTGTCGGCAGAACGACGGCGGAGGTTGCCGCCTTTTCCTGCGCCAGATCGTCGAGCGCCGCCTGGGCCGGCCCCTGGATTCCGAGCATCGTGCAGATTCGGAGGCTGAGAATGGAGGGATCGGGATCGAGTGCGACCACGTCCGTTACGCCGAGTCGAATGCCCTGGACGACGAGCCCGAGTTCCAGCTGCGCGGTGACCAGCAGCAGCGGCAGGGTCGGCTGCGCCTGGCGCAGGCGCTTGACCGCGTCCTGGATGGACGCGCCCACCGGATCCGGATCCAGGAGGGCCAGATCGAACCATTTCGTACGCAGGCAGTCCGCGGCCGCATCGAGGTCGGGACGTGCCCGGACATCGAGACCGAGGTCGGCAATCAGAAGCACCAGACGGCGGCGCACCTTCGCGTCGCCGTGAAGGACGAGGATCTTTTTTACTGGGTTCATCGCGTGTGAGGGTTGAGTTGGTGACGTGTCCGACTCGCACATCGTATCGGGATTTTCCGACGAGCGCCACTGGTGCACGGGCCATTTACCCGGCCTTTACCGCGCGCGGGGGCGTTTGCAGAAAATTTACCGCCGGCCCCGAAAATTCCCGGAAGGATGTCCGGCGATCGACTGCGGCTCGTCGAATTCGCAGTTTCCATCGGCACAATCCCTGTTCCAATCCGGCAAGACCCGTGTTGACCAAGGCACAGATCCGCGACCTGCGTTCCCTTCGCGACCGGAAGCACCGGGAGACAACCGGGCGCTTCGCGGTCGAGGGCGAGAAGCTCGTGGCCGACCTCATCGCCGAGGGACACGCTATCGAGGAGCTCTATGCGCTCGAATCCTGGACTCCGCCGGCGGGCCGCCACGCCTTGCCCCGTCGCGTCGTTGTCTCCGAGGAGGAAATGGGGCGCATCAGCCATTTTCCGACCCCGTCTCCGGTGCTCGCGGTTTGCGTTATGCGGCGCGAGGAGCTCGTCCCGTCGATGCTTGCGACGGGTCGCACGCTCGCCCTCGACGGCGTCCAGGATCCCGGGAACGTCGGCACGCTGATCCGCGTGGCGGACTGGTTCGGATTCGCCTGCGTGCTGCTGTCTCCCGATTGCGCGGATCCGCATTCGCCGAAGGTGATCCAGGCGAGCATGGGCTCGTTCGCCCGGGTGCCGCTTTTCAGGACCGACCTCGACGAGGCACTGTCCGCAGCGAAGGTCCCTGTTCTCGGCTGCGACCTTACCGGCGAGAGCGTGCACGAACTCGCGCCGCAGAAGAATGTCGTAGTCGTGATCGGGAGCGAAGGCCGCGGACTGACGGATCCCGTGCGCGAGCGGCTGACCGGCCGCGTTACGATCCCGCGGATCGGCAAGGCCGAGTCGCTGAACGCGGCAGTAGCCGGTGCCATCGTCTGCGCGGCGTTGGCGCGGTAGGTCGGCTTGCCCCAAGCCACCGCCCGGTCGCCGATCACGGCGGGTTGAGGACAACCTGCCCTACCACAGTTCTCGTTCTCGAACCGTTCCCTGCCCCGCCCCTCTCCCTCACTCCGGCAACTCGATCCCCGCCGCGCGCGCGATGTCTTCCCAGGCGTAGTAGTGGAACGTACGATCCGTTGACATGGCTACGACAAGGCCGCGCGGAAATCCCGGCAGCGGAACCGCCGTCGCGTCGTTGCCATCGCTGTCCACCGCCGAAATCCGAACGCTCGCCCGCAGATCGTGCCGGTGTGGCTGCCCCTCGGCGCCTTCCCTGGGGAAAATCCTGAGGAATCCGGCGGCCTGGTCGGACACCAGCACGTAGCCGGTGCCGGTGCCCGTGGGCATGATCGATATGCCCTCGTGGTCGCCCGCGAATCCTGTCCGGGCGAATTCCGCGAGTTCGCTTCCATCACCCGAGGATTCCGGATCGACGAAGTACTTCCTCACCCCGTGCGTCTCGTCGGAATAGTAGACGAACCCGAGCTCGGCATCGACGGCGATGCCCTCAACCTCGCGGATCCGACTGAACGTGCCGAATTCCCGCACCTTCACGAGTCGCACCGAGCCGTCGCCCGCGTCCTCGATCCGGTACTGCCAGAGGGCATTGCGAGCGGGCGCGGGCAGGCTGCTCAAGGTGACGATCACGGCGCCGTCCGAAGGACGCGTCCAGGTCGCCACCCCCCAGGGCTGGCGTCCGGTCTCAAATACCCTGATCCCGCCTCCGTCCACGGGCTCCAGTCCCGGCAGTCTGAACACCCGCACGCGGCCCGCGCCCGCCTCGGTCACCACCGCGAGGTCCGTCGGTTCGCCGCCGAGGGACACACCTTGGGCGATCGCAACATTGTTTGGAATCTGCAGCTGCGTCACCGATCGCACGATTCGTCCGTCGAGTCCGAAGGCATACAGCCCACCGTCCACCGCTTTGTCCGTGCCGAGCACGAGGCTGCGTGCCGGGTTCAATGGATCGATCCAGATCGCCGGGTCGTCGCTGTCGTGCGGCAGGCGCTCCGTGACCACTCGTGGCATGACGGGGGCCGGCGCCGACCGGCCGGATCGAGCCTGTGCGGCTGTCGCCGCCGCCGGAAGGAGCAGTCCGATCGAGATCAGGGGGAGAATCGCGCGACTTCCCAGCACCCGCCCAGCATGCCCGCTATCGCGCAGCGCTCGCAAGCGATTTGGCCGCGTACTTCCTGAGTGCCTTTGACTCTTTCCGCATGCATGCGTTTCGTCTCCGCGATGAAACTCCTGCCCCTGGTCCTCGGATTCCTCATCGCGGCGGGGTCCGCGGGCGCAGCGGAGCCGACCCGGCATGTCCTGATCGTCGTCATGGACGGACTCCGGCCCGACTCGGTCGTGCCTGGCGACATGCCGAACCTTTCGCGGCTCGCCGGGGAAGGGACGTTCTTTGCGCGGCATCACGCCGTCTACATCTCGAGCACCGAGGTAAATGGCACAGCGCTCGCGACGGGAATGCAGCCGGGCCGCAGCATGATCGTCGCCAACCGCGAATACCGCCCGACTGTCGACCCGCTCTTCCCAGTCGACACCCAGGATCCGTGGGCCGTGTGGCATGGCGACCGGGAGGGAGGCGGCGACTGGGTCGGCGTCGACACGCTTCCGGAGATTGTGCGTGCAGCCGGACTCCGGACCGCCGTTTCCGGCACGAAGGGAGTCTCGCTCCTCTGGGATCGCAGCCGGACCGGTCGCACGACCGATTCGGCAACGGTGTTCGAGGGAGACACCATTCCCGGCGCCGCCAAGGACGCCATCATCGAGCTGCTCGGTCCGATCCCGCTCGCACGCGATCGGCGCTATTTCGTGAATTCCGCGCAGGACGCCTGGACCACCCGCGCCGTCACCGACGTGCTTTGGACAGGAGAGCTGCCGGCACTCAGCGTGGTCTGGTTGAGCGAGCCCGACTACGCGCAGCATGGAGCGGGTCCGGGCACGCCCCTCGCCCGCGCCGCGCTGCGGAGCAGCGATACCCAGCTCGGCCTGCTGCTTGCGTCGCTCGACGCACGCGGCCTCCGGGCTTCCACCAACGTGCTCGTCGTCTCGGACCACGGGTTCTCGACGATCTCGCAGAACTTCGATGTCGGCACCGACCTCGCGCGTGCCGGCTTCCGCATCGGCGGCGGCTTCCTCCAGGCGCCCGACCGCGGGACGGTCGTGATGGTCGGCCTCGGGGGGAGCATCGCGCTCTACGTGGTTGGACGCGACGCCGCGATCACGACTCGGCTGGTCCAACATCTCCAGGGCACGGGCTACGCCGGGGTGCTGCTCACCCGCGACGGATTGCCCGGCACCTTCCGCCTGAGCGATGTCGGCATGGATGCGCCCGACGCGCCGGACGTCGTGGTTTCGATGCGATGGGGGTCCGACACGCCGGCCCGCGCGGGCGCACCGCAGGGCACGCTGATCTATCCCTCCAGCGACTACGCACCCGGCATGGGCATGCACGGCAGCCTGTCTCGTTTCGACATGGCCAACACCCTTATTGCCGCCGGTCCTGACTTCCGGAGCGGCTTCCGGAGCGAGACTCCGAGCGCCAACAGCGACATCGCCCCGACCGTGCTACGACTCCTCGGCCTGGAGGTCCCCGCCGGCATGGACGGCAGAGTGCTGAGCGAGGCGTTCGCCGGAAGCACCGGGCCCGGACCGGCCGTCGAGACCGAGACCCTGCGCGCCTCGACAACGGTTGGGTCGAGGCCGTGGCAGCAGTACCTCATCGTGAGCCGTGTCGAAGGAAGAACCTACTACGACGAGGGAAACTCCGGGCCTGCGCCTGCGAGGTAGGCAGGCTGCTGTTGTAGGCGGCGTGCCCCCGGCCTGAGCAGTGTCGAACGGCAGAACGCCCTACCCTCCGCCTCCCACTCGTTCTCTTTCTCGTTATCGTTCTCTCAGTTTGTAGAACGCGGCGGGCTGGGTACAACCCGCCCTACCACAGTACTCGTTCTTGACCCGTCCCCGGACCACTGCCCACCCGGGCCTACAACTTCCCTGAAATCTGTTCCCACCGAAATCCGCGCTTTAGTTTCGCCAGACACCCGACGACCGCTTTTCTGCCCGCATGGGTCTTTTCGACAAACTGACCGGCCGCAAGCCGCAGCCCGCCCCCGCCACGACGCCGAGCGGTCCGACGGCGGAAGCGGCAGCTGCGCCTGCAAGCCAGCCCGGGGGCGTGATGCCGCGGCTCGCCGACGCGAAGCTCAGGCTCGAGGCCCGCGACTTGCCCGGAGCGATGGCGATCTACGAGGAAGTGCTCGCTTCCGCCGGCGATCGACCGGACGTGCTCGTGACGATTTCCGGAGACCTCGGGACGAGCGGCCATGTGGCACAGATCGTCGAGCTCGTGGCCCCTCGCTACGACGCCCAGAGGCACGGGCCGGCGACCGGCATCAACATCCTCCAGGCCTACCTTGCCCTCCGCGACCCGAACGCCGCGCAGCATGTGCTCGACCTGTTGTTCGCACTGAACCGGCCCGAGCTGGAGGAGCGTCTGTTCGGATTCTCCAACGCGATCGCGGACCTGATGGCGCTGCCGTCGGCATCAACGGAAACGGTCGCTGGCGCACCAGGCGCCCAGGCGCCGGAACGGCCGACGGTCGCCCTCGTCACATTCTCCCGACCGATCTGGTACTACGGATTCGAGCAGATTGAGAACCAGCTGCTGCCATCGAAGGAAGGCCGGCTCCGGCGTGTCGCATTTGCCCAGCTGGCGCTGCCCGGCGCCTACCGCAACCATGCCGAGGCATTGAAGCGGCCCGAGGACGAGCTCGGCCGCCTCTCGCGAGGACTGCCGCTCTGGTTCGCCGAGTCGTTCCACCTGTCCGGCCAGTATCTGCCGATCGGCGCGATCGGGCTTCACGACGACCCGGCGCAGGGAAAGGGGCACTTCATCTTTCCCGCGGAATGGACCTCGGAAAACCTCCAGCAGCTCGTCGACACCACGGAGTCCGGGCTGGACTACATCTTCACGGGTGCGCTCAAGCACGTGTCGGGGGATTTCTCGCTCACGCTCCGGCTATTCGAGGTGAAGAAATTCCGCGAGAGAAAGACCTTCAGCGTGCGCTGGAGCCCGGCGACGGCGGACGCGGAGCTGACGAAGTTCCACGCCCAGCTCCGCGCCTTCATGGAGTGGACTCCCGTCGAAGCCGGCATCGCCGCGGCGGTCCCCGTCAGCCCAACCGCCTGGATCGACACGCTTGCGGCCTCCTCGTCGCTCTTCCTCTGCGAGAAGGGAATCCTGCCGAAGGAGCGCCTCTCGCCTCCGGACCCGTTCGTGACGCTTGCCGCCCGCCAGGCGCCGGAGAGCGAGGCCGCCGCGCTCTCCTACCTGGCGATCCGCCAGCGCGCCGCCGCACTCGGATTTCCGCTCCAGCCCACAAGTCCCGCGCTGTTTTCCAGCCCGCTGGTGGATGCCGCCAGGCAGGCGCTGGGTAGCTAGCAGGGCGGCTCACCGCGCCGGCGCTGGATTCGCAGCCGCCGGTTCGGCCACGAACACGAAGGCCGCCGGAGGCTCGAGGTAACGCTGTGCGAGTGCCTGAAGCTCGGCGGCCGTGATCGCCGCGCTGTCGGCATCGCGGTCACGCGCCGCCGCAAGGTCCTCAGGATACTGCTGCGCAGCGCTCAATACGGTCCCCAGCCAGTAGCCGTTGGTGCGCTTCGAGTCCTCGCGGGCCCGAAGGTATGGCTGCCGGACGCGCTCAAAGAGATCGGCATCAATTCCCTGGTTCCGAAGGCGATTGACCTGGGCGAGCAGGATTCCAGGCAGCCGATCGAGATGGGCCGGCAGGACATCGGCCGTCACCAGAAGATAGCTCAGCCCCTCGAATCCGTCGTGATGCACGAAGCGGACCGACAAGGTGTAGGTTGCTCCGAGCTCCTCGCGCAGCGCCACACGGAGGTTCTCGTTGAGCACGTCCGCCAGGAACGCGAGCCGCCTGCCGACGCGGATGTCCACCATGTCCGGCACCGGGAACGCGAGCGCGAAGCTCGCCTGCACCGAGGATCCCGATGGAAGATGCATCACCGGGTTATCCGCCGGAAAACGCACGCTCCGGTTGGGCGCGGGCTCCATCGGCCCGCGCGCGGGAAGCGCGCCGAGCGTGGCTGCCATCGCCTCGCGGACATCCTCCCAAGGCACGTCGCCCACGATCGCAACTTCCACCGGGCCATCGCTAAACTGCGGCTGAAGCCAGGCCCGGAGTTCCTCGTGGCTCCTTCCGTAGACCTGGACGGCATCGGGGACGCCGAAACGGCCATCGCCGCCGCTCAGCACAAATTCCAGGTTGGCGAGGATGTCGCCGCCCGGGCTCGTGGCGAGGCTCTGGTACATCGAGCCGATGCTGGCACGCGCATCACCCAGGCCCTCGGGACGGAACCCGGGGTCGGTCAGGTAGGCCGCCATTACCTGGAGGCAGAACAGCAGGTCCTCCCTGCTGGTCCGCGCCGAAAACTCGAACGCGTCGCCCTGCACGCTGAATCCCATCGAGATGTTCCTGCCCGCGAAGATGCCCTGGAGCTCCGACGCCGGGTGGCGCCCCAGCCCGCCGCCGCTGAAGGCGGCGTTTGCGAAGTAGTTGAGGCCGCGCACGGGCATCGAGCGCAGTCCGGAACCCACGCGCAGGTTGACGCCGACAAAGCCGCGATCGAACTCCGTCCGCTTGAAGTTGAGTCGCACGCGATTCTCGAACTCCGAAATCCGCACATCGAGGTCCTCCAGGTGCTGCTGCCTGCGCAGCGTCCCCGCATCCCCGAATTCCGTGTATGCAAAGGCGACCGCCTCGCGCTCCTCCGGCGGCTCGACCGCGCGGGTCGCGCTCTCCGCCAGCACGCGCTCGACTTCCACCGCCTCGGCGGAGAACGCAGGATGCGTCCCGATGAAGACGTGACTCGGCCCCGCGCCCCAGGCCTCGCGGAACGCCTCGAAGCAGTCCTCGAGCGTCGCCGCCTCGACGAGCGGCAGGTACTCGTCTCGGATCGTCGCGGGCGTTGCAAACGGCGCTCCCTGCAGCAGCACCCCGACAAGCTCACCTGCGAGCTGGTACGATTCGCGCGTATCGGCTGTCAGCGCCAGTTCCTGGTAAAACGCACGGAATCCCGCCTTCGACTGGCGCAGCTCCTCCGCGGTGAACCCGTGCTCCAGCGCGCGCCTCAGCTCGAGTTCCATCTCGGCAAGCAGTTCCCGCCAGTTGTCGATCCCTCCCGACGCCTCGAAACTCCTCAGCTCCCAGTCCCGGACCGGGTTCGATATGCCTGCATCGGGCGAGGCGAGCGCGGATTCCGGCCGGCGCGCGATCTGGCCCATGCGCCGCTGGAACAAATCGAAACCGAGCGCACGAAGCAGCGCCTGCCGACGGGTCTCCCGCGTGAAGGGCTCCCGCGGCCGGTACTCCGCCCTCTGTAGCACGAACGCGATGCCCGGGATGCCTTCCTCGCGATGCAGCCCGAATCGGCTTGTCGTGAGCTGCCGTGTCACGAGGTCGGTGGGCGTCTCGGGCGCCGGCGCACGCGCCTCAACGCTCCCGAAGCTTTCGCGGATGCGTTCGACGACCGCATCGGCATCGACATCGCCGGCGACAATGATCCCGAGTCGCTCGGGCCGATACCACGCGTCGTAGAACCGGACGAAGTCCTCGCGCTGGAAACGTCCCACCGTGAGCGCGAGCCCGATCGGGTTGCGGCGGGCCTCGCGCGCGGTCGGAAAAAGGAAGGTGCGATTTCCCTCGAGCTCGCGGGCCTGGGGAGTGTTGCGGATGGACTTCTCGTTCAGGATTACCGGCCGCTCGAGATCGATGAGGTTGGGATCGAACGTGATCGACGTGGCGAACTCACGAAACACCGCGAGGCCCGTATCGAGGAGCTCTGCGGACGAGCCGGGAAGCTCGAGGTGGTAGATGGTGTGATCGTAGGAAGTGAATGCCGTGCTGTCGGGGCCCGGCGCCATGCCGAGGCGGGCCAATGCCGGGGCGAGCGATCCGCGCGGATAGGCCGCCGTGCCCCGGAACGCCATGTGCTCCAGGTAATGCGCCATGCCGCGCTCCTCGTCCCGCTCGTCGCGCGAGCCGACAGCGACAAGCAGGCGCATCGACACCCGGTCCGGCGGGAACGCATGGGGCATCACCGCGTAGCGCACGCCGTTCTCGAGCACACCGATCCTGAGGGCAGGATCCATCGGGAGATCGCTGTCGATCTCGAGCCAGCCGTCATCCTGGGCTCGAACGGCTGAAGTCGCGAGCACGCCGAACAGTGCGACAAGCACGGCCGTTGCACCAAGCCGCCACCCGGGGAAACAGCGTAGGGGAGGCATTGCCCGGTCGAGAGCCGACATCGATCGATACATGGTCTCAGACAGGCGTCTGCGGCAATCCATTCCCGCGCTCCCCGGCAGGCCCGTTTTCCCTTTGCCCGCCCGACGACACACAATGAGAGTTCCGGCAGGTCCCGTGAGCGCGCCCCGAATTCCCGTCCTGTTTCCCGTTGTCGCCACCCTCCTGCTCGCCGGCTGCGGGACTGTCCCGGTTCCGCCCCAGTTCAACACGCCGGAGGAGCTGCTCGCGGCAGCGGAGTCGGGCAATGCCCTTGCGCAGACAATGCTCGCCGAGGCCCTGGTCAGCGGCGAAGGGATGCGCGCCGATCCCGCCGAGGCGGCGCGATGGAACGAGCGCGCAGCACTCCAGGGTCAGGTGCGGGCCCAGGTGGCTCTCGGCTGGCAGTATGCCTATGGCAACGGGGTGCCCCAGGATTTCGAGCAGGCTCGGCGCTGGTTAGAGGCGGCAGCTGAACACTCCGGCGCCGAGGGATACCTCGAGCTCGCGGGCCTGTACGCAACCGGGCAGGGCGTCGGAGGCGCGGACGAGTCGGAGGCGACCCGCCGGATCCGGCGGGCTGCAGAACTTGGAAGCGAGGCTGCCGGGGCTCTCCTGGGCGAACGCCTTTTCAACGGGATCGGGACCGAGCGGGATCACGCCGCGGCAATTCCCTGGCTCGAGCGCGCGGCACGGGCCGGAAACACCGGTGCGCGGGCCATGCTCGGCCAGGCGCACCTTGAGGGGCTTGGTACGGAGGTGGACTATCGTGTCGCCCTTCGCGAACTGAGGGCGGCGGCGGAGGCGGGACACGCCGAGGCGCAGTTCCATCTCGGCTGGATGCTCGAGAGCGGCCTCGGCACGCCTGCCAATCCCCTGGCGGCCGCCGGATGGTATGAGCGCGCAGCGGCGCAGGGGAATGCCTCAGCCATGAACAATCTCGCCGGGTTCAGGCTCAACGGCACCGCAGGGCCGCGCGACGTCGCAGCCGCCCTGCGCTGGCTCCGGCCCTCCGCCACAGCGGGCAATGCCCGCGCCGCCACCCGACTCGGCCAGCTGTACCTGAGCGGCGATGGTGTTGCGGCCGATCCCCAGGTTGCCTCGCTTTTCCTCGAGAACGCCGCCCAGCTCGGAGACGAGTACGCGATGTTCGAGCTCGGCCGACTTTATGAACAGGGCATCGGGGTGGACGCGTCGTCCGGCATTGCCGAATCCTGGTACCGCCGCGCCGCCGAGGGGGGACATCCCAACGCGGCGGCGGCATTGGAAGCGCTGATCAGTCGCTAGTCGGTGTACACCCAATCGTACTCTTACTCGTACTCTTAATCTTACTCTCGGGGCTCGTTGTTCTCGACATTCGACGCGGACGGGCTCCGCGGCACTGACGAGAACGAGAACGAGAACGAGAACGAGAACGAGTAAGAGTAAGAGTACGAGTACGAGTAGGAGTAGGAGAACGAGTGGGAGGCTCGTTCCCTTCCCTCACCCTTGGCTACTCGCGGCCAGTTGGCCGCAGCCGGCGGCGATATCGATGCCGCGACGCTGCCGGATCGTGCTCGGCAGTTTGAACTCGTCGGCCAGGACTTTCTGAAAGGCTTTCGCGCCCGCGGTGTTCGTGGGAGCGCCTTCATATCCCCGCGTTCGGTTGAGGGGAATGAGGTTTACCTGGGCGGGGAGGCCCCGAAGCAGCTCGCCCACCGCGCGGGCATGCGCCGGCGTATCGTTGCGCCCCTCGATCAGGGTCCACTCATAGAATACACGGCGGCCCGTCGACTCACTGTAGGTCCGGCAGGCAGCCATGAGTTCCTCGAGCGGCCAGCGGCGGGCGACGGGAACGAGGGCCGCGCGCTCGGCCTGGGTCGCAGCGTGCAGGGATACTGCCAGGTGTAGCGGCCGACGCTCGCGCGCGAGCCGCAGGATACCGGGAACGACACCGACCGTGCTCAGCGTGATCCGTTCGCCGGCGACGGCCAGGCCCGACGAATCGCGGAGGATGTCGATCGCCTGCATCACCGCGTCGTAGTTCTGAAGCGGCTCCCCCATGCCCATAAGGACGACGTTCCGCAGGCGCTCTGCCGGCGGATTGTCACGTAATACGTGACTTTGTCGCGAGGTCCCCAGCCGCAGCATGCGCGCGACGTGCACCGCCTGCGCGACGATTTCGCCGGCAGTTAGGTTGCGATCGAAACCCATTTGCCCGGTTGCGCAGAAGCCGCAGCCCATCGCGCAGCCCACCTGGCTGCTTACGCAGGCCGTGACCCTGCCCGAGAAGCGCATCAGCACCGTCTCCACGCGGCGGCCGTCCTCGAGCGCGAGCAGGTACTTGCGGGTGAATCCGTCGGTGGAATGGCTCTCCGTCGCGACTGGACGCGGCTGGATCCCGAGGTCCTTCCCCAACCGGCGGCGGATCCGTTCCGGCACGCCATCCATCGCGGCCCAGGAGTCGGCCAGGCCGAGATAGAGCCGGTTCCAGATCCGGTCGGCATGGACCGGACTCAGTTCGAGCGCGGCCAGCCTCTCGCGAAGCGCTTCCCGCGTGAGGCCATAGATATCGCTCCTTTCCGGCTGCATTCGGCCAAAACTGGAGCACTCCGAATTTCGTGGCAACCCCGTCAGAGCCCCGGACCGAAGGCCTCTAGCGCACGGAAGAAATTGCGGACCGTTGGACAACCGGCACGCTGGGATCCATGACGCATAAGCGAGCTGTCATAGCGGGCGGCAGCGGTTTCCTCGGAACCGCCCTCGCCACCGCGCTCAAGGAAGCCGGGTGGGAGCCGGTGATCCTGTCGCGTCACCCGCTCGACGACACGCCGTTCCGCGAAGTCGGCTGGGATGCCCGAAGCCCGGGCGACTGGGTACGGGAACTCGAGGGAGCAGCGGCCATCGTGAACCTAGCGGGTCATCGCATCGACTGCGTGCATTCAGCGGCGAACAAGCGGGCGATCCTGCAATCGAGGATCAATTCGGTCGCCGCCATTGCCGCCGCGCTTCGGGAATGTCCAAACCCGCCGGCGGTCTGGGTGCAGGCGAGTGCCGTCGGCTATTACGGCACTGCCGGAAGCGGGAGGCGCGAGGAGGATGCCCCAGCGGGGGACGATTTTCTCTCGGATGTCTGTCGCCAGTGGGAGGCCGCCTTCTCCAACGGCTGTCCGGCAACGGTCAGGTCGGTCACGCTGCGACTGGGTATGGTGCTCGACGCTGACGACGGGGCCCTGCCCGTTCTCGCACGGCTTGCGCGGCTCTTCCTCGGCGGCACTGCCGGCAGCGGAACCCAGGGCATGAGCTGGATTCACCTTGCGGACGCGATGGCGGCGTTCCGGCGGGCAATCGAGGATTCGGCGGTTCAGGGCACCTACAACACGTGCGCACCGGAGCCCGTCTCGAACACGGAATTCATGCGCGCGCTACGCACCGCTCTCCATCGGCCCTGGTGTCCGCCTGCTCCGGCGCTTGCCGTAACCGCCATCGCCCGGCTGTTCCTGAAGGTCGACCCGAGCCTTGTGCTCCGAGGGCAATATGCAGTGCCAGCTAGACTGCTCCGCGCGGGATTCGCTTTCCAATATTCCAGGATCGATCGGGCGCTGGCGGACCTGCTCAGCGGCGGCCAGAGCCGGCAGTAGCCTCCTACCCGGTAATTCCCTCAGGATTCGAACCCGTCGTTCGCGAGCGTCCTGGAACGGGTCAGACCCAGGCTCGATCAAGCTCTGCGGGAGACGGTTTGAAGCACTGGATTTTGCCACTGAGACACCGAGACGCTGAGGGCGAATCTCCAACCGAAATGAATGGCTTGTTCTCTGTGGCTCAGTGCCTCTGCGGCAAAACGAGGTTCGGGACCTGCCAGGCTCGGAATCAGCGTCTATCAGCGGTTAAAACCGCTCTGCGGCCGCGGCGTGCTTTGCGGGAAATATTCGGGCTAACCTTCGAACGTGGTCAGGAGGTCGGCGTAGATCTTCGCGGCCCTCACGAGATCCCCGAAGCTCGCGCGCTCGTCGATCGCATGCTCGTTTTGGCCGCCGGGCCCGTAGCCGAGCGTGGGGATGCGGAGGTGACGGGCAAAGAAATGCATGTCCGTGAATCCCGTGGTCACGCTGAACCTCGGTTGCCGGCGCCGCACGCGGGCAACGCTGTCGGCCATCGCGGCAAAGAACGGATCGCGCGGCGGGGTGTAGCAGGAGAAATTCTCCGAGACCTTGCGCACGGAGATACGGCAGCCGGGAATGCGCGCGGCGGCACGGGCGAGCGCCACGCGGAGCCCCTTCTCCGCCGCGGCGTGGTCCTCGCCGGGGTGCACCCGGCGATCGATGCTGAAGGTGGCGAGATTCGGCACGGTGTTGATCTTCCCGCCGGGTCCCTGTCCGAAGACGCCGCCAAGATTGAGTGTCGGCCGGATCCGGGTGCCGTCGGGCGACTTGAATCCGCCACGGTCGAGGGAGTGCCGGTAGGCACCGAGTTCGCCTATGAGCGCAGCCATCTTCTCGAGCGCATTGACCCCGCGCTCGGGCCGCGATCCGTGCGCCGCGCGGCCGTGAACGCTGACCTCAAGCCAGACGACGCCGTTGTGTCCGCAGCAGATGGCGTCGTCCTGCCCACCTTCCATCACGATCGCAAAGTCCGGATCGATGGGCGCCTCCCGCACGAGCCAGCCTGCGCCGAGCGCCGAGTCGGTTTCCTCGTCTGCAGTGAATGACACCTCGATATTCACCCTTGGGCAGGCGCCGGTCCTTCGGATCGCGCGGAGCGCGAGCAGCAGGCTCGCGATGGAACCCTTCATGTCGGCCGTGCCTCGTCCGTAGATCCAGCCGCCGCGAACGTCGCCCCCGAACGGATCGCCCCCGCGCCAGCGTCCCGATACGGGCACGACGTCGTAATGCGCGTTGAAATGGATCGTCCGGCTGGCACCCCGCGAGCGGAGGGTGCCGAGGACGTTGAAGCGTGGATGATCCCATTGGTCCCGGGGCAGCCTTCTGCGGAGCTCTGCAGCCGGGATTGTGAAGCGCCGCGCTCGCAAGCCGGCATTGCGGAGTTCCTCGACCAGCAGGCGGGTGATCGCGTCGTAGTGTTTGCCGGGCGGGTTGACGGTGGGAAGCCGGACCAGCGAGCGCAGCTGCCGCAGCAGTTCCTCCTTGTGGCTCTCGATATGGGTGAAAAGTGACATGGCCGGGACCTCGCGTTCGGGCTCATTTCAAACGGTATCCGGGCCGCCGTCAGCCGCTTTCTGGAGTCGAAACACCGCCCTTCCGACCTACCTCGAGCGGCAGAGATGATTTTTGACAGAATTGGACGCCGGGGCAGGCTCCCCGGCATGGCTCTCGCCGATCTCCGCAGGGACTACAGCCTATCCGGCCTGACCGAGAAGGACCTTGCACGGGATCCCTTCCGGCAGTTCGACCGCTGGTTCCAGGAGGCTGAAGCCGCCAAGGTGCCCGAGCCCAATGCGATGGTGCTCTCGACGGCGACCCGCGACGGCCGTCCCTCGAATCGGATCGTGCTGCTGAAGGGCATCGACGGGAGGGGATTCCTGTTCTTCACGAGTTATGAGAGCCGCAAGGGGCGCGAGTTGGAGGCGAATCCTCGCGCGAGCCTGCTCTTTCCCTGGTATGCCTTGGAACGGCAAATCATCGTGGAGGGCCCGGTCACCAAGGTGCCGCGGGAGGAGAGCGAAACCTATTTTCACTCCAGGCCACAGCCGAGCCAGCTCGCGGCCTGGGCGTCCCAGCAGAGCGCGATCATTCCGAGCCGCTCGAGCCTGGAGGAGGCCATGAAGACCGTGGAGCGGAAGCATGCGGGACAGAAGGTGCCTCTGCCGCCGCACTGGGGCGGCTATCGGCTGGCGCCGGAGACCGTGGAATTCTGGCAGGGACGCCGCAGCCGGCTGCACGATCGGCTGCGGTACCGCCGCGAAAAGGACGGCTGGATCGTTGAGCGCCTCGCCCCTTAAACGCACAAAGCGGCCGGCAACCGGGAATACCCGCCGAGCCCCCAGCATCGAGAAGGTGCCAGCCGCCCTCCTCGCGCTCGCGCTGCGCGCCCAGAGCGAGGGGGTACTGGTCGCGCGTTGCGATCAAGCCGGTGCCCAGCCGCGAATACTTTTCGCAAACGACAGCCTGTGCGCGATGACCGGACGTCGACCCGCCCGTCTCCAGGGCAGTCCGTTGAGCGTGCTGCATGTCGACCGCACCGACATCGAGCGCCTGCAGGACTGGATTGCCGACGCACGTGCCGGGGACTCGCTGCAAGGCGAGGGCTATCTTTCTCGCGCCGGGGGAGGCTCCCTGGTCGCAAGCTGGAACTATGATGCGATGGGAGACAGGCGCGGAAAGATCAGCCATGTCGTCGCCACCTTCCGGGACACGACGGAGCGACGGCGCCAGCAGGAATCCGCGGAGCATGCGCTGCGGCTCGACGCGGTCGGGCGCCTCGCGGGCGGTGTCGCGCACGACTTCAACAACCTGATCTCGGTCGTCACCGGCTACTGCCAGATTCTCGCGGCGGAAATCAGCAGCTCGCATCCGCAGCTGCGTCACCAGGTCGAGGAGATCCACAAGGCCGGCCAGAAGGCAGCCGACCTGACCCGCCAGCTGCTCGCGTTCGGCCGACGTCAGCCGATGAACCCGCTGGTGATCAACCTGAATGGAGTCGTGCGTGAAAACTCGGCGATCCTGGAGCGACTGCTCGGCGATCGGGGTAAGCTGGAGCTGCGCCTCGACCCGGAACTCGGCAACGTGCGCGCAGACCCGGGGCAGCTGCAGCAGGTGCTTCTCAACCTGGTGCTGAATGCGCGCGACGCGCTGCGGCGTCCGGGCAAGGTCGTGATCCGCACCGAGAATCGCGACCTGAAGGCGAACCGCAGCCGGCGCTTCGCAAGCGTGCCTCCGGGCCGCTACGTGGCGCTCTGCGTGACCGACAGCGGCATGGGCATGGATGGGGAGACGCTCGCTCACATCTTCGAGCCGTTCTTCACCACCAAGGAGGAAGGCAAGGGATCCGGGCTCGGCCTGCCGCTGGTTTACGGCGTCGTGCAGCAGAGCGGCGGCCACATTGCGGTCGAGAGCCGCCTGCTGATCGGGTCCACATTCGAGATCCTGTTGCCGCGCGTCGATGCCCCCGTCCAGGCGCCGTCGCGCCCCAAGCTGCCCACCCTGCCAATGACCCGCGGCAGCGAATCCGTCATGCTGATCGAGTCGGACGCCGTTGTCCGAAAGATGGTGGCCGGCATCCTGGCCTCCGATGGGTACCGCGTGGAGTCCGTCGCCGACACCCGCCGTGCCCTCGCCCTGCTCCGGCGACGAAAGGATTTCCAGCTGGCGATCGCCTCCCTCAGCCCGTCGGATCCTGCGGCAGCCTCGTTTGTCGTGCGCCTCACCGAGTTATGCCCGGGAATCCGGCTGCTCAACACGGGATCTGCCGATCCGTTCACGGCGCCGCGCCTGCCCCAGCTGAATCTCCCGAAGCCTTTTGCCCTGAGCGAAGTTCTCCGGGCGGTGCGCAGCCTGCTCAACATGCGGCCGCGGCAACGCCGCTGACGCGCACTCCGCCGCCAATCATTGACCGACGACGGGGGTCGTCCACTCGCCGCGCATCCGGCGCGCCTCGGCGATGTCGCTCGGCCTGACGCCCGGCAGCAGAATGAGCGAATCTACGATCGCCCGCGCCTCCGTGCGGCGACCGATCCGATCGAGCGTCGAGGCGATGGCCGTCTGGAGCGTCACCTCGGCAGGGAATTCCCTGACGGCGTCCCGCAGCAGCTCCAGGTCGCGAGAAGTCGGCGCGGCATCCGCGCGACGGACCAGCTCGGCAAGGATTCGATAGGCATCAGGCAGCCTGGGCCTGAGCGCCCAGGCCATGTCGAGCGGTTCACGTATGATCGCGGCCTGTGCTTCGCCGATCGGTGCGTCGTCGCCCAGGAAGACGCCGGCGGCGTTCATGCGGAGCGTCGCGAGCAGGGCGTGGGCGAACGGTCTCGAGGCGCCGCCCGCGATTGCCTCCTCCAGGATTTCGCGGGCCTGGGTCTTCCTGCCCTCGTCGAACTCGAGGATCCCAAGCTGCGCGAGTACGTCCGGATGTCGCCGCGGTGCACGCAGCCCGTCCACGAGAACCGACCGCGCGAGTGCGCGATAGCGACCGCGCTGCTCTGCGATGCGCCTCTGGGCGGGCTCGGTTGAGAATTCGGGAAACAGCGCGAACTGGTCGCGGTTGCGGGCCTCGATGGGAATCCCCGCGCCGCCGAGGGCGACGTAGAACTCGCCAACGAGTCGGCTCACATCCTCGAGCGTGGCCGGCCCGCCGGAAATCTCGGTTTCGGCCGGACGCGATTCCCCTGACGGTAACGCGAGCCGTTCTTCCCGACCGCGGGTGCGTGCCGCATATTCCTGGATCACCCGGGCCGCCTCATCGAATCCGATGCCGAAGTGTTCCCGGAAAAGGGACTCGCCGGGTGCGCGGGTGCCGGAGGCGCTGAGAAACGCGAGGAACTGTGCGCGCCGGCCTCCATCGTCGCCCACGAGTCCCCAGTGCAGGAAGAGCGAAGCCGTTGCGAGGTAACGTTCCTTCAGTTCCTCCATCGTGACGGCAAGCCGCCGGATCTGCGCGGCGTCCATCCCCCAGACCGCGCCGGCTGCCTCGGCGCCCGCCGCCCCGCGGGTATACGTGAGCGACGCCCCTTCGTCCACCACCCCGAGGAGCTCGCCCAAGGGCATTGCCGCACCCTCCGACCAGTCCTGCCTGGGCACCTCCAGCGCCGAATCCGAAACGCGCGCGCCCCGCAGCATTCGGTTGATGCCGTCGCGGTACCAGTACGGCAGGCCCGGACGACTCAGGTTCGCGACTCCGTTGACGATCAGGACGACGGCGCTGTAGCTGCCCATGCGGATCGCCGTGGTCACCTCGGTGCCGGGAAGCTGGATCAGCGATCCGTTTGCCGTGATGTGAAGGGCGCCCACCTTCAGGAACGGGGGAAGCTCCTTCTCGAGCTCGGCGATCGTGCGGTCTCCCTCGAAGTGGTTGATGAAGAGCGTGACCGGAACCGTGCCGGGCGCATTGGGATTCTCGGGGAGGAAGAGCGGCACGAACCGAGCCGCGCGCACGAACCTTTCCAGGACCTCACGGGAGCGCGCTTCGCTCGCGAGCGACAAAACCTCGAATCCCGGGATCCGATAACTCAGCCAGGGGCGAAGCGCACGAACCTCGAAAGGAGGCAGCGTGATGATGTCGGAATCCGCCGCTGGCGATTCAGCCGACCCGCAGACGGCCGCTGGCACGAGCGCGAGGAGCAGGCAGGCAAGCGTTCGGGCTCGCGACATTCCGCAACCCTGCCGCCCGATGCCGACCGACGCAAACCCTGCGGAGGTTTCCCGAATCAGGCGGGGATTGCCAAGGCGGGTCGGCCCCCTTCGGCTCGGGTTAGTGGCCGTGCCCTTCGAGATTCTTCCAGCGCGCACCGCATCAGCGGCCGAGAACATGGCGGTCGATTTCCTGCTGCTGCAGCGCTGCCCCGCGCCTCCGGCGGTCCGGTTCCGCCACTATGGCTGGCGGAGGCCCGCGTTCACTTTCGGATACAGCCAGAAGATTGCCGCGGTCCGGTCCATGCTGCCTCCCGGCGGCACGCAAGAGCTGTGCCGGCGTCCCACCGGAGGTGGCTTGGTGGACCATCGCGACGACTGGACGTACACGCTGGTCGCCCCTCGCGGTCATTTGCTTGAGGAAATGCGCGCCTCTGAGAGCTATCGGGCCGTGCATGAATCGCTTGTCACCGCGTTGCGGCGGCAGGGAATCGAGGCCCGGCTCCAGGAGCCGCAGGCAACGGGATCCAGCGGCATCGCCGGATCCTGCTTCGTCCGCGCGGAGCCGTTCGATGTCGTGCGAGCGGTTGACGGGGCCAAGATTGCCGGGGCCGCCCAGAAGCGCAGCAAGCGCGGCCTGCTCCTTCAGGGTTCGATCTGGAAGCCGGCCGCGAGCGGGACAGTCGACTGGGACCTTTTCCTCGGCGATTTCGTCAAGGCGCTTGCGCCCCTCGCGGGCTCCCCGGCCCGCGACGCCCCGTTTCCGGAGCTTGAGGAGTCGGAACTCGCTGGCCTCGCCGAACAGTACGCCTCGCCCGAATGGATCGAGGCGCGCTGACCCGCGGCGCACTCGGCACAAGAATCAGCGGGCGACCAGCGTCATGACGCACTCGAGATGGCGCGTCTGGGGGAAGAGGTCGAAGGGCTGCACGCGCGCTAGTTCGTACCCAGCAGACGAGAATTGGGTGAGGTCGCGCATCTGGGTTGCGGGATCGCAGCTCACGTAGACCACGCGTGCCGGGCGGTACGCGAGCAGTTGCGCCAGGAAAGTCGCATCGCAACCGCGCCGGGGCGGATCGATGACGACGGCAGTTCGCGCGGGCGCAAAGTCGAGCCCCGCAAAGATCGCGCCGGCGTCGCCGGCTCGGAACGTGGCATTGGCAATTCCATTCGCCTCCGCGTTGCGTCGCGCGAATCGGACGCTGCTCTCGCTGAGCTCGACGCCGGCGACACGCTCGAACGCAGGCGCCGCGGCGAGCGCGAAAAGGCCGCAGCCGCAATAGGCATCGACCAGAAGGTCCTGTCCCCCGCCCGCGGCTTCCGAAGTCACGTGCGTGACGAATGCGCCGAGCAGGAAGGGGTTGTTCTGGAAAAAATCCCTAGCGAGGAACTCGAGCTGGAGTTCCCGGCGTTCCGCGGACCCGTTGCACGGCGGAAGCTCGACCGTTTCATGGATCACCGCGTCGTAATCGGTGACGACACCTTCGGCGGCATGCCGAAGGAGGAGCGTAGCCCCGCGGCTGAATTCCCCTGCCGCCAGCCGCTCGCGAACGCGCGAGCGCACATCCACAAGGGCCTCGTTGATTTCAGGGGTCGCGATCAGGCACTCCAGCACATCGACGACGTCGAATCGCGTCCCCTGCCTGAGAAAACCGATCGGTTGCGGGCCGGCGTCATCGTTGCGGGGCCCTCCAGCCCTGAAGTGCGGCGTGATCTTCGAGCGGTAACCGTACTCCCTCGGCGAGGGGACCACGGGATCGACGGGATACTCGATTCCGGCCAGATGCTTCAGCAGCTCCGCGACCTGCCGTCGCTTCCAGGCGAGCTGCTCGGAATACTCCAAGTGCTGGTACTGGCAACCGCCACAGGTTCCGAAGATCGGACAACGTGGCTCGATGCGATGCTCCGAGGGAGTCAGGACCTCGATCAGGTCCGCCTCGGAGTAGTTTCGATGGTTTCGGAACACCCGGGCGCGCACGCGCTCGCCCGGCAGCGTGAAGGGCACCATGATCACCCATCCTTCGCTCGGCTTCGCCGAGCCCCGGAGGGCAGGCCCGTCTTCGTCGCCCGGCAAGTCGTCGAGCTGCAGGCGTCCGAGGCCCACGCCCCGGTTGGTCAGCGTCGTTATCTCGAGCTCGATCTCCGCATGGTACGGAAACGGATGGTCGTTGAAGCGCTTCTTGCCCACGGATCCACGCAATACACCCGGGCAACCGCGGCGAGGAAAAGGATTTTGTCTTTTGTCGGGTTTCCGTGTGTTCCGTGGACCCGTGGGCGACGCCACCGAGAAGATCACCAGCCTGCAGAATCCGCGCATCAAGGAACTCGTGCGCCTCCGGGATCGCCGTGCGCGGGACGAAAGCGGGTTCTTCCTGATCGAGGGGTACCGGGAGATCCGACGGGCACTTGAGAAGGGCGTGCCCATCCGGGAACTCTACCACGCGCCCGAGTGGTTCCTCGGTTCGAACGAGCCGGCATTGCTCGAACAGGCTGCCCGGGCAGGGGCGCAGCTTTTCGAGGTTTCGAAGGCTGCATTCGCGAAGGCCGCCTACCGCGAGCGACCGGATGGACTAGTCGCGGTCGCCGCGCAATGGCGACATAGCCTGGACGACTTGCACCTCCAATCGGAGCCGCTGCTCCTAATCGTCGAGGGGATCGAGAAGCCCGGGAACCTGGGAACGATACTAAGGAGCGCGGATGCTGCGGGCTGCGATGCGGTCATCGTGTGCGATCCCGTGACCGACCTCTTCAACCCGAACGTCGTCCGCGCCTCTACGGGCGTGCTTTTCTCCGTCCCATGCGTCATCGCCGAATCCGCGGCGGTCGCCGCCTGGCTCGGCAGGCACGGTGTTCGCGCGGTTGCCACCACGCCTGCTGCGACCCAGTTCTATACCGACGCCGACATGCGCGGCCCGCTCGCAATCGTGATGGGAAGCGAGCAATACGGACTCAGCGATTTCTGGCTGAAGCAAAGCGAGGTGCAGGTCCGCATCCCGATGGCTGGCCAGGCCGATTCGCTCAACGTCGCGATGGCCACGATCATCACCCTGTTCGAGGCAGTGCGGCAGCGGGGTTCGGCCTGATCCGGCAAGCGAAGCCCGTTCCGGATCTCCCGTCTCAGCGCTCTCGTGCGTGCACGTAGGCCTTGCGCGCCCAGAAGCGAACATCCACGGCAGGCCAGTCCGCATCCGGCTGTCGATGCACCACCGCCACCCAGTCCGGTCCACAGGGATCGCAGGGAATGCCTCCTGTCTGGATCGCCCGGGTTTTCATCCTGGGGTCGAGCCGGAACGCTATCGTGTCCGCGCCGAGGGCCAGGCCGAAAATGAGGCCCCTTGTCGCCGCGACGACATAGCGGTAGGAGTTCCAGTCCGGACAGTACAGCTGCACGTCCCCGAGCGGCTTCACCGCGGAACGCAGGACGTCCACGATATCCGAGTGAGCCGAGAGATTCTCGACATGACGCAGCACCGCGGCGTTCGCGTTGTCTGCCAGAAAGGGAGGCACCGGTTGCGTCATGGCATCATCCCTTGAGCGCGCCGGCGGCGATGCCCTTCTCGATGTGCCGCTGGAGCAGAAGGTAGATCGCGAGGATAGGGATGGTCACCAGCACGATGCCGGCAAACAGCATCCCGTAATCGGTCCGGTACTGCGCGGTGATCGAGAGGTTCGCGAGGCCGAGCGGCAGCGTGCGCGCAGTGCCGTCGGCATCGCCGCCCGCCAGCATGAACGCGAAGAAGTACTCCTTCCAGACACCGATGAACTGGAAGATCGCGACGGTCACGAGGCCCGGCTTTGCGAGTGGCAGCATGACACTCCAGAACGCACGGAACTCGCCGCATCCATCGATGATCGCCGCCTCGTGAAGCGTGCGCGGCAGCGCGCGGAAGAAACCACTGAGCACAAACACCGCGAAGGGCAGTCCGTTCGCGGCGTAGACGAGGATCAGCCCGAGCCGGGAGTTCAGCAGCCCAAGTGCCCGCAGTTCGAAGAAGAGCGGTACGATTGACAGCTGCATGGGCAGCATCAGGCCCGCGAGGAACAGCCAGAACGTCGCCTTGCCGGCGGGATGCCGGAAGCGCGTCAGCGCGTAGGCGGCGAGCGCACCGAGCGAGACGATCAGGAAAACAGAGCAGCTCGTCACCAGCACCGAGTTGAGGAAGTAGTCGCCGAACCGCGCCTCACGCCAGGCCCGGCTGTAGTTCTCCGGGTGGAGTTCGTCCAAGCCCGGCAGCGCAAAGGCATCGAGGTACACCGCCGCATCGGCCTTAAATGATGAGTACGCCACCCACACCATTGGGAACACGACCCATGCTGCGTATCCGAGGAGGACCGCGAGGATCAGGCCGCTGCCGAGTCGTGAGTTGGGCCGGCGATTTAACACGGAGGAAACTCCGAGTCCTCCCCTCGCCTCCTTCGCCTCCGCGTTAAGAGAATCCCGATTCACTGTTCCACCGCCTCCTTTCGCACGAGCCGGAACGCCAGCGCGCTGCCGGCAAACACGAGCGCGAAGAGCACCACGGCAACGGCCGTGGCCCGGCCCACCTGGAACTCGTTGAACATCGTCGTCACCATCAGCGTTCCAAGCGTATGGGTCGCGGTCGTCGGATTCTGCGAGGTGAGCAGCCAGATCATCTCGAAGGCGCTCAGGCCGCCGATGACGAGGAACACGACCGATACGGCGATGATCTCACGGATCAGCGGGAGGGTGATCGAGAAGAACTGCCTGAGGCGAGAGGCGCCATCGAGCTGTGCCGCCTCATAGAGCTGCGGATCGATGCCCTCCATCGCGGCGAGGTAGAGGATCAGGTTGAAGCCACAGGCCATCCACAGATATATCGGCACGAGAGACAGGTACAGGTTGTCCGCCGACAGCCACGGATGGCCGGCGAAGGAGCGCAGCCAGTCGCTGCCTACGAGGTCGCCCAGCGCCACGAGCCCGGCATTCACGAGACCTCCGTTCGGTTCGTACGCGCTCATCCAGAGCATTGTCGCCGCGATCCCGCCGAGCAGATTTGGAAACAGGAACACGGCACGGAATACCCGGGCGCCCCAGATGCCCCGGTGCAGGAGGTAGGCGAAGCCGAGGGCAACGGGCAGCACCACTGCCGCCGGGACAACCATCAGGAAGAGGTTGTTGCGGAGGGCCGCCCAGAACACGTCGCTCTCGAAAAGCAGCCAGCGGAAGTTGAAGCCTCCCGCCCAGGTCCGCTCCGAGAGTCCGTCCCACCGGGAGAAAGCCCAGGCGAATGCCGCCATGCCCGGCGCCAGCACAAGCACCGCGTAAAGCACGAGCGCCGGCCCGACGAATCCCGCCGCCGCGCGATGCCGCAGGGTGCCGAAATGCGAATCGTCCCCCGTCCGCGCCGCCTTTCCCCGGGAACGCAGCAGGTTCCTGATCGACCAGGCCACGGCGCCCGCCAGGAGTGCGAGCAGAGACCAGGCCGCCCACGGGTGCCTCGACTCGACGAAGTCGGGCTGCGCGGCGCGGGCACGGTCGATCCCCGCAGCGGCCTCGATCTCGCGGGCGAATGTCGCCGCGTCGATGCGTCCCGTCATGAGCCTGAGCCGCGAATCGACGAGCGCCTGCCGGATGACCGGCGGCTGGAGCATTTGCTGCGGCATGTTGAAGGAGTCGCGTGAATTCGCGATCATCTCGGCGGTCGAGCGCATCGCCGGGGAAAACGCGTCGATCGGGACCCCGCGCACGGCGACCGGGGCGTCGACTCGCCGCACGAAGGCCTCCGCGCGTGCGCGCGAGGTCATGAAGCGGAAGAAGTCGACGGTGGCGCGCTCCCGTTCCGGGTCGCCTGTCGCAAACAGGAAGAAGTTGTCGGCACCCGCCTGGATGGTCGTCGGGTCCGCCACGCCCTCGGGAAACACGGGGAAGTTCATCGAGCCGATCTCGAAGCCCTCCGGTATCCGGCCAGCCATCTCGTTGATCATCCAGGATCCGGAGACCGTCATCGCCGACTGCCCCTGCAGGAAGGCGAGCTGCGCGGCGGTGTGAGTCGCCCCCTCCCAGCCGCGCAGCGTGAACTCCTGCGTGATTCGCCGGAGAACCGCGGCCGCCCGCTCGTAGCGCGGATCCAGCCGGGCTCCCGGCTCGAGCTCGTTGATCGCCCGCCAGCCGTCGGAACCTGCCAGACTGTAGAATGCCGAGCGCAGGAAGGCGTCCGGATAGTTGCCGTAGATCCCGGTCAGGCTCACCGGCGCGATGCCGGCCGCCCGAATCCTTTCACAGAGCGCGAAGAATTCATCCCAGGTGCGCGGCTCCTCCCAGCCGTTCTCGCGGAACATCGCGCGGTTGAAGAACAGCGTCCAGGCGGCGTACCCGAACGGCAGGCCGTAGACTCCATCGTCGATCACCCAGGAGTTGAGCGCGCCCGGCAGGAACGTGTCGCCCCAGCGCGCGTCGCCCTCCCAGTTGAGGCCATCCAGCGCCGGGCGAAGGTCAACGAGGCGCCCCGCGCGGGCGAGCGTCGGGATGAGCAGGTTCAGCGGCATCGCTGCATCGGGCAGGTCGCCGTCGATGATCCGGATGCGCAGCCGGTCGGTGATGCGCGGGTCTCCGTACAGGCGGATCGTGACGTCCGGACGCAGTTCTTCGAACGCCCGGGCCGTTTCCTCGTAGAACCCGAGGCCGAACCCGCCCAGGGCGACGGGGATGTCGAGCTCGACCGCGCGCAGCGGCAGCGACGCCACCACCAGCGCAAGCCAGGCGCCAACCGCGATTCGCACCCTGCCCCGTTGCATCGCCTCCAATCCACCGGCGAAGCCCGCACGCTGCAATCCATCGTTTGCCCGGGCGATTTCCCTCAGGGGAATAGCGTTGCTGGACCCCTTGGGCCGGATGTAACCCTCCCGCATGTACCAGGTGACCTTCTCGGCCCAGGCCATGAACGAGCTGAACCGGCTCGACAAACTGGCGCAGCTGGAGGTCATCGAGCCGCTGGCGACCCTGAAGCCGGCTGCGCTCGCCGCGCCGCGCGAGCCGCTCGGCCGATTCAGCCGCGGCGGCCGTACGCTTTACCGGCTTCGCTCGGGGGAATTCCGGTTCTACTTCGAGGTCTCCGGAGACCAGCTCGTGGTCGACTACATCCTGCACCGGAACTCGCTCGAGGACTTTCTCCTGCGGAACAAGCTGCCCGTCTCGGAACAGCAGCTTGTCGAGCAGCACTCAAAATTCTGGAAGTACCTGGAGAGCCTCACGAAATGACCGATCCCCGTGACCCGGATTCGGCCGCTCGCGCCGAGGCCGACCTCGCCGCCCGCGAGGATCCCTACAACGTCTCCGAGGCTAGCCGGATCTACCTGCTGCCGAACCTGATGACTGCGGGCAACCTCGCCTGCGGCTTCGTTTCCATCATCTGCTGCATCCGCGCCAACTACGAGATGCGCATCGCCGGGGTGCAGACGACATCCGAGATCCCGATGGAGGCGATCGAACAGTTCCGCTGGGCCGTGTGGATGATCTTCGCCGCAGCGGGCTTCGACGTGCTCGACGGCAGGCTGGCGCGGCTTGGGGGCCGCGAATCGCTATTCGGCGCCGAGTTCGACTCGCTCGCCGACGTTGTATCCTTCGGCCTCGCACCGGCACTGATGGTGTTCTTCCTGATCCTCTCTCCCACCCAGGGTTATCCCTTCTTCCTGCAGATCGGCGGATTCCTGAGCTTCGTCTACCTGCTGTGCGCCGCGATCCGACTCGCGCGCTTCAACGTCATCACCAATCCGCTGCTCCAGAAGAACGTCAAGGACACGAGCCGCGAGTTTGTCGGCCTGCCGGTTCCCGCGGCTGCCGCCACGGTTGCGGCCCTGGTGCTCGCGTTGCTGAACATCGCGGGCGACAGTCGCGACCTTCACTTCCGCGCGCTTTTCCTTCCGCCGCTGATGGTCCTGGTTGCGGTGCTCATGATCAGCTCGGTCCGCTATCCAAGCATCAAGAACTTCGACCTGCAGACACGCCTCAGGGTGCGGCCATTCCTCGGCATCGTGGTCGCAGGCGGTGCGATCTGGATCATCCGCGAGTTCGGAATCCTGCTCTGCGTGCTGGCCTATGTCTTCTTCGGACTCTTTCGCCACATCCGACGCAATGCGCAGATCCGGCATCGGCGAAAAACCCTGTGAGGAACCCGCGAATGGTTTGTCCGGAAACCGTCGCCCGTGAACAACCGGCTGTTTGCCGACAGCTTTCCGCATGCTGTTCACAGCCTCCCGAGGCGATCCTGCCGAGCGGAACAGCCGAGTTACTGCAGTTCCTCGCGCCCCCTGATAATACTGCTTTAGTTCCTTATTGAACTGGATTCCAATCAGACTTTGTTAGCTTCTCAGGAAACGCCCCTTACACGCGCTACATGAAATTAAAGATCAACCGCGACCACTTTGCCACCGGGCTTGCGCAGGTGCTGAACGTCGTCGGGTCGAAGGCGAGCATGCCGATTCTCAGTAACGTGCTGATCGAGGCTGAGAAAGACCACGTTTCCCTGACCACGACGAACCTGGACCTCGCGATCCGCTGCCGGATCAAGGCCGAGGTGAAAGAGGGAGGCTCGGTGACCCTGCCGGTCCGCCGGCTAGCAACGATTGTCCGCGAGCTGCCGAACCTCGATGTCTCGCTCGACTCGACGCCTAACCACCAGGTGAAGTTGGCCTCCGGCGGATCGAATTTCCGAATCATGGGCCTCGGTCGCGAGGAGTTCCCGCCGCTGCCCGAGTTCGGCGAGGAGAAGGCATGCACCCTGGAGCAGGGAGAACTCGCGACGATGCTTCGCAGCGTTGCCTATGCGCAGTCGACGGACGAGACGCGCTACATCCTCAACGGCGTCTATCTCAGCTTCAAGGAAGGCAAGCTTACACTCGTCGCCACTGACGGACGCCGGCTCGCGCTCGTCAGCAAGGAGATGGACGTACCGGCTGCGCTCGCGGGTGCCATCATCCTTCCAGCAAAGACGGTGGCCGAGCTGCTCCGACTGCTCGACAAGGGCGAGAAGGTGAAGATCAGCTTCAACGATCGCCGTGCGGCCTTCCAGGTCGCGACTGACAAGGACAGCAGCGGCCTGGTCGACAGCGTCTATCTCTATTCCAAGGTGGTCGAGGGCAACTACCCGAACTACCAGCAGGTCATCCCGAAGGAGACGCACCAGCGCATCAAGCTGGAGCGCGAGCTGCTTCTGCAGTGCATCCACCGCGCCGCGCTGGTGTGCTCGGAGAAGGCGAACTCGGTGAAGATCAAGCTTTCCGGCAACCTGCTCGAGATCACGGCGCAGAGCCCGGATTTCGGCGAGGCCCACGAGTCGCTCGCGATCAACTACAGCGGTCCGGAACTCCAGGTCGCCTTCAACCCGGCGTTCCTGATGGATCCGCTCAAGGCTCTCGAGAAGGACGAGGTGTTCTTCGAGCTCAAGGACGAGGTGAGCCCCGGTGTCTTCAAGACGCTCGAGAGCTTCATCTGCGTCATCATGCCGGTCCGGCTGAGCTGAGCCGCTCGGGAAACGACCCGGCGACGGCCGGAGGAGATGCCGCATGCAGCCCGCCCTGCTCCTGATGGCAGTGATGGTCGTCTCGATCGTCCTGTTCCAGGTGAATCACCGGATCGCCTCGCCGGTGATCGCGATCGTGAACCGCTGGCTCCGCTGGTTCATTTTCGCGCTCGGCGCCTCATACCTCTGCATCGAGTTCGGAATCATCGAGCGCCCCTACTGGCAGCTCGCGCTCGCGTTCTTCCTCCTCTGGTTCCTCGGCGAGACCGTTTATAACTGGCTCGCGATCCGCGCGCTCAGCGTGAGTCCCCTTCCCCTCTTCCCCCGCTACACGGCGAACGACAGCGGCGAGGAATGGCCCATCCAGCCGAGACTGCTCCGGGTGCGCGACTGGCTGCGCGCACAGGGCTACCGGCAGGTCCAGGCGGTGCGCGCGGAGATCGGCGGCGGCATCCACCTGCGGGCATCGATCTACCAGGACCCCGAGGCGACCATCCGGATCCATGTCATGTTCCTGCCCCAGCCGGGCGGCTCAATCACCCTCTGCGCATCGCTGTCGTCGCAGGCATCAGATGGGCTGCGCTACGTCACCGACAACCTGTTCGTGCCGTTTGGCGGATTCTATCCGGAGGCCTGGCACGTCGACCGTCATCCCTGGTGCCGGAGCCTGCCGCGACTGATCCGGCGGCACCGGGCGACACTGCAGCGCGCGGGCGCGGTGCCTGAATCCTGGGCGGTAGACCCGGTTTTCGACCTGAACGCACAGCAGAGCGAACTCGACCGGCTCAACACGGATCTAGGCTTCCTGCATCCGCAGCACGAGCGTGAGGACCTCGGGAAGATCACCAGCCAGGGCTGCTACCGCGTCTGGAAGGAAATCTGGATGCTCGATTACCTGGGGCGGCCGATCCGCGCGGTCTGATCCCCGACTCAGCGCGACTTGCGCCGTTCCGCCTCCGCCTGGTCCCAGATCTGGCGCACCTGCTCCTTGAGCTGGGTGTAGACGAGCACGTCGAGGCGCTCGCGCAGCTCATAGACCTGCCGTGCGTACTCGTCGAACAGGATCGCGCCTCACACGAGTGCCGGGTTCATCTGGTAGCGAGTGACGACCCGGTGATAGGCGATGGCGGGGTCCGACTCGTCGCCGCCCGCGCGTTCCCTGGCATCCCGGCGGACCCGGTAGCCGGCGCGCTCCAGCAGGCGGCCCAGCGGCCGGAAAGTGCGCTACAGCTCCTGCAGGAAGTATTCGGGAAAGGGGGATTCCGCGGCCTTGCCGCGCCCGCGCAGGTAGTCGTAGACCCGGGCACCAGGGTCGTCGGGCCAGATGCCGTTCGCCGAGAAGCAGGCCTGCATCCACTCCTCCGTGAACGACCCGTCTAGCAGCTGGGGGATGTCCCAGGAGATGAGCTCGAGTTCCTCGATGAGGTCGCTGATGCCATGCTGGCCGAGGCGCCCGGTGACGAACGGATCCTCGCGGCCGATCTCGGCGGCGATGCGCAGGTAGCTCGCGCGGATCTCCGGCGCAGCGGTCCGTCGAAACGCCGCGACCTGCGTCCGCATCTGGGCGGTCGCCTGGTCGATCTCGCGACGGGTGGATTCGATCGCCTCTTCGGTGCCTTTCGCCTGAGCCATACGGACTTGCCCGAGCCTGCGGCGTCGCAGGCGGGGCGCAATGCGGAAGCGTGCCGGCCGGGTCAGCCGCCAATATAGCTCATCTCGACCTTCGGGCCAGTCTTGCCGGCCGCCAGGATCCCGGCACGCTCGTCGCTGTAGCGGTCGACCCTGCCGGACCAGATTCGGGCGATGTAGGCGCGCAGCTCCCCGGCGTCGGCGCCCGCGCGCAGGCAACCGAGCACATCCCAGCCCAGCGAGGCGAACAGGCAGGTGAAGAGCTTCCCGTCGGCGGAGAGGCGCGCCCGATGGCAGTCGCTGCAGAACGGTTCCGTGACGGAGCTGATGATGCCGATTTCGCCGCGCCCGTCCGCGTAGCGGTAACGCGACGCGACCTCGCCGCGATAGGCGGGCCCGACCGGCTCGAGGGGCCACTGCGCATGGATGCGCGCAACTATCTCGCGCGCCGGCAACACGCCGTCCACAGTCCAGTGGTTCGTGTTGCCGACATCCATGTACTCGATGAACCGCAGCACGTGCCCGCGTTCGCGGAAGTGGCGGCACAAGTCGGGGATCTCGTGGTCGTTGACGCCGCGCTGTACGACGGCATTGACCTTCACGGGAAGCCCCGCGGCAGCGGCCGCATCAATGCCGCGCAACACGCGGTCGACTCCGAAGCCGAGACCATTCATGCGCCCCGCGGTGGCGTCGCTCAGCGAGTCGAGCGAAACGTTGACACGGTCGAGCCCCGCGGCCCGGAGAGAGCCCGCCTGCTGCTCGAGCAGCCAGCCATTGGTGGTCAGCGCCACGTCGGGAATCCCGGTCTCCCGCTTCAGCCGCCCGATGATCTGCGGGACGTCCTCGCGCAGCAGCGGCTCGCCTCCCGTGAGGCGCACCTTCTCCACGCCCAGCTCCCGGAATGCCGCGACGATCCGCACGATCTCATCGGCCGACATCAACTGCGGGTCGCGCAGGAAGGGATAACCCGGCCCGAAAACCTCCCGCGGCAT
Source organism: Candidatus Salsuginivita brisbanensis (assembly GCA_038144975.1). Classification (GTDB taxonomy): domain Bacteria; phylum Verrucomicrobiota; class Verrucomicrobiia; order Opitutales; family Opitutaceae; genus Salsuginivita; species Salsuginivita brisbanensis. The sequence continues at coordinate 102,628 of JAYQOU010000004.1, forward strand.
GCAGTAGGGGCAGCGGAAATTGCAGCGATCGGTCACGGACACGCGCAGGTCGCGAACGGGGCGACTGTATCGATCCTGGACGGATGCGGCCATGAACGCCGAGCCAACTCCCGTTCGAAGCTATTGGCAACTGCCCGATGAATCATGTCCCAATTGGGGCATGATTCGTGCACGGATTCCGCCGGCGGGTTTTTGCTCGTAAGGGGAGCCGGCGGAGACGTGACTTCAGCGCGATGCTCAGCCCCGAAGCGGCGGAAAGGAAGATCCTCGAGTCGATACAGCCGTTCCCTGCCGAGGAATGCGGGCTCGGCGACGTGCTCGGACGGGTGCTCCGCGAGCCGATACATGCCGACCGCGACCTGCCGCCCTTCGACCGCGTGACGATGGACGGCTATGCGCTGCGCTCGTCGTCGATCGCGACTGGCACTCGTGCATTCGTCGTCGAGGGACTGCAGGCGGCGGGCATGATCGCGCGCAAGCTCGGCACGCGCGCGGACGCGTGCGTGGAGGTGATGACCGGCGCCGTCCTGCCGATGGAGGCCGACTGTGTCATCCCCTATGAGCAGACGGACCGCGAGGGCGCGACGATCACGCTGCGACTCGACGGACAGCGTCCCGGTCCGGGCTATGCCATTCATCGGCGCGGGAGCGACGCGCTGCAGGGTACGGAGCTCGTGCCGCGCGGATCCCGAATGACGCCGCAGGCGATCGCCGCGGCCGCCGCCTGTGGCAAGGCAAGGCTCATGGTCGCGATGACCCCGAGGATCGCGGTCGTAGCGACTGGCGACGAGCTTGTCGAAGTCGATATGGCGGTGGGCGATCACCAGGTGCGGCGAAGCAATGACCATGCGCTGCGCGCCGCGCTGCTCGCCTCGGGAATCGCGCGCGCGGATCGATTTCACCTGCGGGACAATGCCCACGAGATCGAGCATCACCTCTGGCATATCCTCGCCGAGTACGACGTCGTGGTCCTGTGCGGCGGCGTTTCGAAGGGAAAGCTCGACCACGTTCCCACGGTCCTGAAGCGGCTCGGGGTATCCTCCATCCTGCACGGCGTCGCGCAGCGTCCGGGCAAGCCGATGGCATTCGGTATCAGCCAGCGCGGGACCCCGGTCTTTGCCCTGCCGGGCAATCCGGTCTCCGCGTTCGTCTGCCTTCACCGTTACGTCCTGCCGGCGATCAGGCACGCTTCGGGCGAGCGGGCCCCTGCGGTGATGACGGTGGGGTTGACGGTTCCGGTTCCGGGCCTCGCCGCGCTTGCGCAATACATCCCGGCGACACTGGAGAAGGGAGCGCCGGGTTGGACCGCCGTGCCCAGGACAACCCATACGTCCGGCGACTTCGTGGCCCTGGTCGGCACCGATGGGTTTGTCGAACTGCCGCCGTCGAAGGAGGCCGTCCCGGCGGGGGCGATGGTGGCCTTCCGGCCGTGGGCCGGCGCCTGAACGAGGGGTACTTGTCCCTTGTTACTTTGGCGCGTGTCGGTTGAATGCCCGGGATGCTCTCCCACCTCGATCCGAAGAATCGCCCGTCGATGGTCGACGTCGGTTCGAAGCCGGTTACCCGTCGGACGGCGTATGCGGTCGCGGTCATCAAGCTGCCGCCGGAGCTGATGGCCGTGCTCCGAGGCGGCGAGATTGCCACGAAGAAGGGAGCGGTATTCCAGACCGCCATCCTCGCCGGGGTGATGGGCGCGAAGCGCACGAGCGAACTGATCCCGCTGTGTCACCCGCTGCCGCTCGACGACTGCCAGGTGACGGTTGAGTCCGACGATTCGCTGGGCGAGGTCAGCGTGCATTGCCGCGTGACGACCCACGCCAAGACCGGCGTCGAGATGGAAGCGCTCACCGGGGCGACGGTGGCGGCGCTGACCATCTACGACATGGTCAAGGCGGTCGCACCGGGAATCGTCATTCGCGAAGTGCGCCTGATCGAGAAGACGGGCGGAAAGCGGGACTACCGCGCGGAATGAGCGCCGGGGCGAGAGGAAGCCGGAGCGTGAAGCTCCAGTATTTCGCGGTGCTCCGAGAACAGCGAGGTGTTGCCGAGGAGACGCTTGAGACGACAGCGCGGACTTCCTCGGACCTGTACGAGGAGCTGCGCGCGCGCCACGGGTTCACGCTTCCCGCAGCCAGGCTTCGCGTTGCGATCAACGATTCCTTCGTGCCCTGGGACCGCGAGCTCGCCGACGGGGACCGGGTGGCCTTCATTCCGCCGGTTGCCGGCGGCTGAATGCAGCGTCGAGTCTGGACTCACGGGAGCGGAAGTCGTTCCCTGAGGGAGCCCGACAGCGACCATGTTCAAGCTCACCCACGATCCCCTCGACAGCGTAGCGCTTCGCCGCGCATTGGCGGACCCTGATGCAGGTGCGTGCGTCACCTTCGAAGGCTGGGTGCGGAATTCGAACGAAGGCCGCAAGGTGCTGCGGCTCCAGTACGAGGCGCATGGCGCGCTGGCCGAGCTCGAGGGCAACCGGATCCTCGCGGAAGCGCGCTCGCGGTTCCCCCTGACCGGGGCCGTGGCGGTGCACCGAGCGGGAACGCTCGGCATCGGAGAGGCGGCGGTGTGGGTCGGGGTCACCGGCGAACACCGGGATGAGGCTTTTTCCGCGGCGCGCTTCATCATCGACGAGATCAAGGCCCGAGTGCCGATCTGGAAGAAGGAGCATTATGCCGATGGCAGCAGCGAGTGGCTCAATTGCGCGACACGCGGGGAGCATGCAAAGGGCGAGCCTCCTGCGTGACGACCAGGGAAGGTTTTGAATCTATGGTAAACCTTCCAAGGCGCTCGTTTGCACTCGTGTCAAAAGGGCGACTCGGGCACGAATCTCGGTCGAGATGAAGCCGTTCTTCGCCGCCGAGGCCCTGGAGAAGGTCCAGCGTATCCCGTTCGAGTTCTGGTGGAAAGCCGCGCTCGCCATCGCGATCTTCGTGGGGGTGATCATTGCGCTGCGGAAGCTCGCCAACATGAACAAGGTGGTGCTCAGCGTGATCGTCTTCGTGGTCGTGATGATCATTGGGTTCAACTGGGTCTACCAGCGGAACGAGCCGGCGTTCATGACGCCCTTCGTCGAGAAGGTCGCGCCTTTCTTCCCATCCAAGGGCACCCGCCCCGGCTACTGACGGCATCGGTTGTGTCATGTTTGGCGGGCGGGCCTGCAAGGCGCTTGCCGGCTGCCCCGCGGCTGCCTCAACTGGCGCCATGCCCGGAACGCAATCAGACGTCGGACTCGTCGGCCTCGCCGTCATGGGTCAGAACCTCGCCCTCAACATCGCGGACCACGGATTCCGCATATCCGTCTACAACCGCACGGCTGAGAAGACCCGTCAGTTCGTGGAGGCGAATCCCGGCACGCCGGGCGGGCTTGTCGCCACACTGACTCCCCAGGAATTCGTCGCCTCGATCGGTCGACCCAGGAAAATCGTCATCCTCGTGAAGGCCGGCCAGGCGACGGACGCTGTCATCGATGGCCTGGTCCCCCTGCTCGAGCCGGGCGATATCGTGATTGATGGTGGCAATGCGCTATGGACGGACACGATCCGCCGGGAGCGGGCGCTTGCCGAAAAGGGACTGCGGTTTGTCGGAAGCGGCGTCTCGGGCGGAGAGGAAGGCGCTCGCTTCGGGCCGTCCCTCATGCCGGGCGGCACCCGCGAGGCATGGGCCGAGCTGAAGCCGATCTGGGAGGCGATTGCGGCGAAGGTGGACCGCAAGACGGGGCGCCCGATTGCCGGCGCCGCCCCGGGAAAGCCGGTGAAGGGCGGCGTGCCCTGCACGACCTACATTGGGACGGACGGCTCTGGCCACTACGTGAAGATGGTCCACAACGGGATCGAGTACGGCGACATGCAGATGATCTGCGAGGCCTACGACCTCATGCGCGTCCTGCTGGGGCTTCGCCCGGCGGAGATGGCAAAGATCTTTTCCGATTGGAACGAGGGCATCCTGGACAGCTTCCTCATCGAGGTGACCGCGGACGTGCTCCGGCAGAAGGACCCGAAGACGAACAAGCCGCTGGTTGACGTGATCCTGGATACGGCGGGCCAGAAGGGAACGGGCAAGTGGACTTCCGCGAACGCGCTCGACCTTGGAGTGCCGGCGCCGACGGTGGCAGAGGCGGTCTTCTCGCGCTGCCTGTCTGCGATCAAGGAGGAGCGTGTTGCCGCGTCGAAGCTGCTCAAGGGGCCGCGCCGCAAGTTCAGCGGGGGACGACGCGCCCTGGTCGCGGCCATCCACGACGCGCTGTACTGCTCGAAAATCTGTTCCTACGCGCAGGGATTCCAGCTCATGCGCGCGGCGCAGGCCGAGTACAGCTGGAAGCTCAACTTCGGTGACATCGCGCGCATCTGGCGCGGCGGGTGCATCATCCGCGCCGCCTTCCTGCAGCGCATCACGGATGCCTACCGACGGAATCCCCGGCTCGCGAACCTGCTTCTCGATCCCTACTTCAACCGGACGGTGCAGAAGGCCCAGGCGAACTGGCGAAAGGTCGTCGCCCTGGCGGCGGAACACGGAGTCCCCGTGCCGACGTTCTCCTCGGCGCTTGCGTACTACGACGGCTACCGTGCGGCGCGGCTTCCCGCGAACCTGCTGCAGGCGCAACGCGACTACTTCGGCGCGCACACCTATGAGCGTCTCGACCGCCCGAGGGGGAAGTTCTTCCACCTCGACTGGCAGCAGCCGGGCAGGCCGGAGCAGCCGGCCTGAGGCGGATCCGAACCTCCGCGGCACATAAAGGTCGAACAAGGAGGGGCAAATCCACAACGATGGTCCCTCCCGGGGTGCCACGGCAGCTCCCGCCGCCGGCACCGCCGCTGCTTTGTCCGCATGATCGAGCCAATGACACAAAGTCCGGCAGAGTCGCCGTCGCGTTCCACCCGGTCGTGGCGCGTCGCTCTGCGCCGTGTTGGAATCGGGGTCGCGGCCGTTGCGCCTCGAGCAGACAACGCGCCCTGAGGCAGGGGGAGTTGCGGTAGAGGTGACCGCCATCGTCGACGAGGGAGAACCGGTTCGAATCGGCGACGTCCGGTTCGAGGGCGCGGAGCGCACCCGCGAGGTGGTGCTGAGGCGCAGGGTCGCTGCTGAGCCGGGTGACCCGCTCGACCCGCTCGCCCTCGAGCAGGCGCGCTTCCGACTCGCCCGCCTCGGAGTGTTTCGGACGATCGACCTTCGGCTCGAGCCAGCCACGGGCCCGGTGCGCTCGCCGGTATTCACGGTACGAGAGGGTCGGATCCTGGAGATGAGCGTCCTGGCGGGATACGGGAGTTACGAGGAGTTCCGCGGCGGTCTCGAGCTGCTTCACTACAACCTTTTTGGATCGGCGCATCGAGGCCGTCTGCTGCTGCAATCGATGAAGAGCAGCCGTGTCGACTATTCCTACACTGTTCCGGAACTCTTCGGCGAAACCGTGGACGGTACGGCCCGCGTGTTCGGCGTGCAGCGCGAGGAGTTCTCCTTCGTGCGCCAGGAGTATGGCGGCAGCTTGATCTTCAAATGGCCCGCACCCTGGCTGCGGGCCGATGCGACGCTCGGCTATACCTTCCAGGCGCTGCGCAACATCGACAGTGCGCTGGCGACCCAGACGGTGGACGACAAGCAGCTCGTGGTCGCCAGCCTGGATGCCGCGCTCGTGCGCGACCGGAGGGACGATCCCCTTCGTCCGAGGGAGGGCTACCGGGCCTTCGCCCAGCTCGAGGCGGCAGACCGTCGGCTCGGCGGCGAGGTCGTTTACCAGCGCTTTGAACTCGGGGGCGCTTTCCACAAGCGCATCGGCGACGGCCAGTGGTTTCATGCCGGACTGACCCACGGCTTCGTGACGACGTTGGGGGCGGGCGACGATAGCCTGCCGGTCAACAGGAGGTTCTTCACGGGGGGTGATACGAGCATCCGGGGATACCGTGAAGGCGAGGCGGCCCCCAGGGGTCCCGATGGGCGATTCGTCGGGGCGAAGACGAGCTCACTGCTGAGCGTCGAGCTGGAGCAGGCGCTCACGCGGAACCTGTCGGCGGTCGTATTCGCCGACGGCCTGGGCACTGCAATCCGGCTGGCCGATTACCCCTTTGACGAACGCCTTTTCGCGGCAGGCCTTGGGCTGAGATACAACACTGTGGTCGGGCCGGTGCGGTTCGAGTATGGCCGAAACTTCAGCCGCCGTCCGGGCGATCCTGGCGGTACCTGGCACATCTCGGTCGGGTCGCCGTTCTGAACCGTCAGGGTCGGATGTGCGGGTATTCGTCGGGACCAGCGCGATTCCGTCGTAGGGGATAACAAGCCTCAGCTTGATGACCCACAAGTCGACAAGCGTTAACTTGTGGCATTATAGACAAGTTTAGGCTTGTAATTACTGGGCAAAAAACAGCATATAGCTTGTATGGATTACCAAACGGAAGGTATCGAAGTGCCCGATATCCCTGATGGCGGCTGGTTGAAGGGTGTGCGGCAGTCGAGGAACCTCAGCCAGCGCGAGGTGGCGGAACGAGCTGGGGTGAGTCAGCAGGCCTTCGATCAGTTCGAGCGTGGAGAGATGAAGGGATCGGTTACCCTGGAAACGCTCAGGAACGCGGCGGACGCGTTGGATTCGGAGCTGGTCTATTTCCTGAGGCCTCGGCGGGCGGGAGGCAGGCGCTCTGCAAGGAGATCCGGGACCGGGTCGGCCGCGAGCTACGTGGGCGGCGACGAAGAGTTGCCGGTGAATCTGCTCTAGGGTGGCGGATAGGTCGAATCCGGCCGATCAGTCCCCTATCCCCTGACACATACCAGCCTTGCCCCGGAGTGGTGTCGCTGGTTTCTTCGGCCTCCCCCAGCGAATGAATACCGTCTCGGAGTTTGCGGCGGCCCATGCGGAAGGCCGGAAGATCGTGGTCGTAACCGCCTATGATGCCTGGTCGGCGCGGCTTCTGGCGGACGCCCCAGTCGACTGCCTCCTGGTGGGCGACAGCGCGCTCATGGTGATGCATGGGGAGCGCGATACCCTGGGCGCCACGGTCGAGCTGATGGCCATGCACACCCGGGCCGTTGCCAGGGGCGCACCCGACAAGCTGATCATCGCGGACATGCCCTTCCTCACGGTTCGCAAGGGATCGGCGGCCGCTGTCGAGGCTGCCGGCGAGCTCATGCGGGCCGGTGCGCATGGCGTGAAGATTGAGGGCGTCCGGGGCCACGGGGACGTTGTTCGTCACCTGGTTGAGTCGGGTATTCCGGTGATGGGCCACCTCGGGCTCCTGCCGCAGTCGGTTTATTCGATCGGAGGCTACAAGGTGCAGGGCAAGGGGACCGAAGCAGCGAATGCCCTACTCCGTGATGCGAAGGAGCTGGAGCGAGCGGGGGCCTTCTCGGTCGTGCTCGAATGCATCCCGCGCAAGCTCGCGACCCGGATCTCTAAGGCGCTGCGCGTCCCGACGATCGGGATCGGGGCCGGTCCGGATTGTGGCGGGCAGGTGCTCGTGCTGCACGACCTCCTGGGCTTCAACGCCCACTTCCAGCCGCGCCATGTGCGCCGGTTTGCGGAGGGGGCTGCGGTGTTTCGCGAAGGCGTCGACGACTACGCGCGCGCCGTGCAGCGGGGACAATTCCCCGGCGGCCGGGAGTGCTTCTGACCCGCATGCCCCGGCTGGTGCACACCGTCGCCGAGTGGCGGGCGTTGCGCGAAGCTCACCGCGCTTCGGGCCGAACGATCGGATTCGTGCCGACGCTCGGCGCCCTCCATCCGGGCCACGGCTCGCTCTTCGCGGCAGCGGCGCGCGACAACGATGTCGTCCTCGCCTCGGTGTTCGTGAACCCGACCCAGTTCGACGACCCGAAGGATTTCGACGCCTACCCGCGCACGCTCGATACCGACCTGGCGCTGATGGATGCCTCGGGGGTGACGGTCGCCCTCGTGCCGGAAACACACGAGATCTACCCGGACGATCGCCGGTACTTCGTGCGCGAGACCAAGGTCAGCTCGCTCATGGAAGGTGCCCACCGCCCCGGACACTTCGACGGCATGCTCACCGTCGTCCTGAAGCTGCTCCAGATCGCGGGGGCCGACCGAGCCTATTTCGGCGAGAAGGACCATCAGCAGCTCGAGCTTATCCGGGGCATGGTGCATGCCTTCTTCATCCCGACCGAGATCGTCGCCTGCCCCACCATCCGCGAGGCGGATGGACTGGCCATGAGCTCCCGCAACGCGCGGCTGACGCCGGAACAGCGGGCAATCGCCCCGGCCTTCCACCGGGTGCTGGTCTCGGCTGCTGACACGAATGCCGCCCGTGCGGAGCTTGAGGCGGCGGGCTTTTCCGTGGATTATGTCGAGGACCGCGACGGACGCCGGTACGGCGCGGTGAGGTTAGGCAACACCCGGCTGATCGACAATGTCGCGCGATAACGTCCTCTTCCTGCTCAGCGGATCGATCGCATGCTACAAGGCGTGCGCGGCGATTTCGCGCCTCGCCCAGGCGGGCGTCGAGGTCCAGACGGTTGCCACGCCTTCCGCCTTGCGCTTCGTGGGCAAGGCGACTCTCGAGGGCCTCAGCGGGCGGCCGGTGTTCGACGATCTCTGGGAGGAAGGACGTGCGCTGGACCACATCGCGCTGGCGCGGGAAGCGCGCCTGGCGATCGTCTGCCCGGCAACCGCAAACACGATCAACCGCCTTGCCTCCGGACTGGCGGACGACCCGATCGGCGTGCTGTTTCTGGCGTGGGAGCTCGACTCGAAGCCGTGGTGGATAGCACCCGCCATGAACGGAAAGATGTGGGAGCATCCGGCGACGGCCGCGGCGCTCAAGCGGCTCACGAGCTGGGGCGTGCGCGTTCTCGACCCGGTGGACGGAGCCCATGCCTGTGGTGAGGACGGCCCCGGAAGGCTCCTGGAGCCGGAGGCGATCGCCTCCGAGATTCTCGCGGCGCTCGGCCGCAAGCAATGAGGGTGCTGGTCACCTCAGGCGCGACGCGCGAGCCGATCGACGCCGTTCGCTTCCTCTCGAATGGAAGCACGGGCGAGACGGGCGCCCGGATTGCCGACGCATTGGTGGCGCGCGGGCATCGCGTCACGTTGCTGCACGGGATCGGGGCTGTCCTGCCCAGCCGGGTTCGCGACAGCGAAGGGTTCTCCTCGGCGGCCGACCTCGGCAAGCGCCTGCGCGCGCGTCTCGCATCCGGCAGCTACGACGCGGTGATCATGGCCGCCGCGGTTGCGGACTACCGGCCGGCGCGAGAGGCGCGCGGCAAGCTGTCGTCCGAGCGCGCCGCCCTCACCCTTCGCCTCGTGCGGATTCCAAAGCTTCTGCCGCGACTCAAGCGCTGGGCGCCGCGGCCGCTCCTGGTGATCGGCTTCAAGCTCACTGCGGGCGCGGACGCGGCGTCGCGCACGCGTGCAGTTGAGGCCCAGCTTCGGGCGGGCGGCGTTGATGGCGTCGTCCACAACGACCTCGATCAGCGCAGCAGCGGCAGCGCTCCCGAGTATCGGGTATTCCGGGCGCGCGGAGGAAAGCCGCAGCGCCTCATCGGCACGCCGGCGCTCGCAGGGGCGCTTGAGGATCTGCTTGCCGAACGGTCTCCGCTCGCGCGGCGCCGCGGCTCAAACTCCTGAATCCATGCGCACGCTGGTAGTCAGCATTGGCAACAGCTCGATCCGGGGCGGGTTATTCGAGGGGCAACGCCTGACGGGCCGGTTCCGATTGCCCTATGACCGTGCGGGAAAGCCGACTGCAGCCGTGCGCGCGCTGCAGGGGCGCCTGCCCCGGCAGGCCGACTCCGCGGTCCTTTGCTCGGTCGTGCCGGCGTTTACGCGACCTGTGGCAGATGCTATCCGGCGACGTACCGGGCTGCGCCCTGGACAACTTTCGTCCGCCTCGAGACACGGCCTGGCGATCGATTACGGAGTGCCGGCGAAGTTCGGAGCGGACCGCCTCGCCTGCGCGCTTGGCGCGGTCAGCCGTTTTCCCGGCAGGGACCTGATCGTGGTCGATTGCGGCACGGCGACGACGCTGACCGCTGTCGCGCGGAGTGGCCGTGTGCTTGGCGGAGCGATCCTTCCGGGCCAGGGACTCTGGTTCGACGCGTTGCATCGGTCCACGGCGCGGCTTCCGCGGGTACATCAACGGGAACGACAGGTGGCGGCTCTGGGGCAGTCGCCGGAAGCGGCGATCCGTGCGGGCGTAACGCATGGCCACGCTGGCGCGATCCGGGAACTTGTGCGATTGGTTGGAGCCGAGGCTTTTGGCCGACGGCGGCCCGTCGTGGTGGCGACCGGTGGTGGCTTGGAGGCCCTGCCCCCGGGAATCCGCTTTACCGCCCGGGAACCGGATCTCATCCTGCTCGGTTTGTTTACGTTCGCGACCCAGAGCCCAGCCCATGCTTAGGACCTTTCTACGTTCCAAGATCCATCAGGCTGTCGTCACCTCGGCGGACCGGGATTACGAGGGCTCGATTTCGATCGACCGGGAGCTTTGCCGCCAGGCCGGGCTTCTCGAGTTCGAGCAGGTCGACGTGTACGACATCACCAACGGCGTGCGCTTCACGACCTACGTCATTTACGGGGAGCGGGCCCAGATCCAGATCAACGGTGCGGCGGCGAATCTCGTGAAGCCCGGCGACCGCGTCATCGTCGCCGCCTACGTCACGCTCGATTCCTCAGAGATGGGTAGTCACCGGGCGACAATCATCCAGCTCGACGCCCGCAACCAGGTCGTCTCAACCCGCGTCACTCCAGTCGAGCAGCCCTGAGGTCGACTGCGAGGGTTTGCCAATCCAGATCGGCGAGGGCTGGCGCCTGCATCCCGAAATTTTCCACGAACGCATGATTGCCGTAGAACCCGAGATCGAGGCCGAGGCGGAGCGACTTCTGCAGGCGCTCATGCATGTCGACTGCGATCCGCGGGGGCGCACGTGGAACCTCGACACCTGCCGCGATATCGCGCCGCTCACGCTCGAGATCAACCGACTCAAGAAGGAGCGCAACGCAGTCATCCTCGCCCATTCGTACGTCGAGCCCGAGATCATCTATGGCGTCGCCGATTTCCGTGGAGACTCCTACTTCCTGAGCGACCAGGCGCGGAAAGCGAAGGCGGACGTGATCGTGTTTGCCGGAGTCGTCTTCATGGCGGAGACGGCGAAGATCCTTTCCCCGACGTCGACCGTCGTCGTGCCTGACCGCGGATCGGGGTGTTCGCTTGCGGACTCGATCACCGGCGATGGCGTGCGGCGCCTGAAGAAGGTGTATCCCGACGCCACGGTCGTCTGCTACATCAACAGCACGGCGGAAGTGAAGGCGGAGTGCGATGTGTGCGTCACTTCGGGTAACGTCTACGACATCATCGCAAAGCTTCCGTCGCGGCGCATCCTGTTCGTTCCCGACCGCCTGATGGCGGACAATGTACGCGCGGAGCTGAAGCGACGCGGGGTCGACAAGGGGATCGTTTCATCCGACGGCACCTGCCTGGTGCATGACGAGTTCACGCCGGACCGACTTGCCGAGGCGCGGGCGCAGTTTCCCGGCCTGAAGGTCGTCGCGCATCCCGAGTGCCCGCCTGAGATCGCCGCGGCCGCGGACTTCGTGGGGAGCACCGGCGCGATGATGAAGTACGTCAAGTCGACCAGTGCCCCCTACTACCTGATGCTAACCGAATGCGGCCTGGTCGGCCGGTTGCAGGTGGAGACTCCTGAGAAGAACTTCGTGGGCGGCTGCCGCCTGTGCCCCTACATGAAGCTGAATTCGCTGGAGAAGGTCCGCGATGCGCTCAAGGCGCCGCGACCGGACCAGGTCATCACGCTCGATGAGAGGCTCCGGCTGCGTGCGCTCAAGTGCATCGAACGGATGTTCGAACTGGCTCCGGGAAATTGAATATGGAAATCAGGAAACGATCCGGGATTGTAGCGTTCCGGTTCGCCGATCCCGGCATTCGACAAAGTTGACCCCCATGATTTCCCCCCGCACCGAGCAGCTGATCGACCTCGCGCTCGAGGAGGACGCCGGCCAGGGCGACGTGACCAGCCGCGCCATCTTTCCGCCCCGACACCGTTCCCGGGCCCGAATCGAGGCGCGACAAGACCTGGTGCTCTGCGGCGTCGAGATCGCGGCCCGCGTTTTTGCCAAGGTGGATCCGGCCCTGCGCGTGAGGATCCTTGCAAAGGACGGTGCACGTCTGCGCTCCGGTGCCACCGTGCTCGAGGTGACCGGGCCGACGGCGTCGTTGCTCACCGCGGAGCGCACGGCACTGAACTTTCTCCAGCACCTGTCGGGAATCGCCACGCTGTCGCGGCGGTTCGCCGAGGCGGCGGCGCCCACTGGCGTCCGGGTCGCCGACACGCGCAAGACGACTCCGGCCTACCGGGCGCTCGAGAAGTACGCCGTGCGCTGCGGCGGCTGTGCGAACCATCGCTCGTCGCTCGGGGAGCACGTGTTGATAAAGGACAACCACATCGCCGCCGCGGGTTCGCTGTCCCGCGCGGTCTCGCTCGCGCGCGCCGGTGCACCGCACGGGGCGAAGATCGAGGTCGAAGCCGGCACGCTCGAGGAAGTGCGCGAGGCGGTGCGATCGGGTGCCGAGGTCGTGCTGCTCGACAACATGACGCCGGCGAAGATTCGCGCGGCCGTGAAGTTTGTCGCCGGCCGCGCGATCGTCGAGGTGTCCGGCGGGGTCCGACTCGACAACCTCCGGGATTACGCGCTCGCCGGCGTGAACTACATCAGCGTGGGTGCGCTCACCCATTCGGCGCCGGCGGCAGACCTCAGCCTAACGGTACTTACCCGGCGCGGCAGTCGACGCTCCTGATGAAGACCCTGCAAACCGACTGCCTGGTGATCGGCTCCGGCCTCGCGGGTTCGGCTTACGCGCTTTACGCGGCCCGGCAGGGATTGTCGGTCGATCTGCTTTCAATCGGAGGTCCGCTTGCGGCGAACAGCGACTGGGCTCAGGGCGGCATCATCTACGACACGGCCCCGGACCCGTCGGCCCTGGCGCGCGACATCGAGGCTGCGAGCGATCGCACGTCGAATCCCGCCGCTGTCGAGCAGCTGGTCCGGGAAGGTCCGGCGGCGGTCCGTGAACTGCTGATCGAGGACGCGGCGGTCGCATTCGACAGGGAGGCCGACGGCTCCCTCCAGCTGACGCGCGAGGCGGGCCACAGCGAAAGGCGGATCATTCACGCAAAGGACATGACTGGCCACGCGATCCTCGCCGCGGTCGCGGGACGCGTCGCCGACACGAAGGGCGTTCGCCGCAGGGACGGGTGGATCGCGATCGACCTGCTGACGCTCTCCCACAATTCGCCGGACCCCGCCGACAAGTACCAGCCACTCACCTGCTTCGGCGCATACGTGCTCGACACCGCGACGGGTGAAATCGCCGCGATCGTCGCGAAGAAGACGATCCTCGCGACGGGTGGCCTCGGGCAGATCTTCCTGCACACGACAAACCAGCCCGGAAGCGTCGGTCACGGTGTCGCAATGGCCTACCGGGTCGGAGCGCGACTCATCGACATGGAGTACGTGCAGTTCCATCCGACGGTGTTTGCGCGCAAGAACGCCCCGCGATTCCTCGTGACCGAGGCGCTGCGCGGCGAGGGCGCGGTGCTCGTGAACGCAAAGGGCGAACGGTTCATGGACCTGGCGGACGCCAGAGGCTCGCTGGCGCCGCGCGACGTCGTGGCGCGGGCGATTCGCCAGGAACTCGCCGCTAGCGGCGAATCCTGCGTCTTCCTCGACCTGTCGGCGATGAAGGCGGACTTCATCCGCGAGCGGTTTCCCGCGATCCACGAGCGCTGCAGGCAGCACGGCGTCGACATCACACGGGAGCCGATCCCGGTCGTGCCCGCCGCGCACTATGCCTGCGGAGGCGTGCACACGGACCTAAACGGCCGCACGAATATCCGCCACTTGAACGCGATCGGCGAGACGGCCTGCACCGGCCTGCACGGGGCGAACCGGCTCGCGAGCACGTCCCTGCTCGAATGCGTGACGGGAGCGAAGTTCGCCGCGAAGGCGGATGCCGGGGAAATCTCCGGCGGGCAGTTCCGCCTGCCGGATCCCAAGCCGTGGGAAAGCCCGGTGCGCGAGGCCGACCCCGTGCTCGTGCGGCAGGACATGCTGCAGATCCAGCACACGATGTGGAACTATGCAGGTGTCATCCGATCGCCCAAGCGCCTCACCCGCGCGCGGCGCATCCTGCTCGAGCTTCGAGAGGAGATCCTGAGCTTTTATCGAGGATGCGTGCCGACCCGCGAGCTCGTCGAGCTGCGCAACGCAGTGCAGACGGCGCTGCTCGTCGTGCATGCGGCTTCGCTGAATCCGACCAGCAAGGGCTGCCACTACGTCGCCGAGGGCGACTGAGGGAATTGCGGATTTCGGATTGGGCGGCCTTCCGTCTTCGGCCCTCGGTCCTCAGTTCAGCCCGGCGCCGCCGAGGACCAGCTCCTCTTCCTCCACGGCTTCCTCATCGGGCAGCTCATTGAGGGGCGCGAAGCGCTCGGATGAGAACCCGAGCTCCTGCTTGCCCTGGTGAAACGGGTCGCTCGGGTTGTGCAGTTCCTCTAGCAGCAGGCCGACCGTGGCTGATTCGCCGCCCTTCACGATCTTCTCCCGGCCCAGGAACATCTCGCGGATCGTGTACACCTCTCCCTTCACCGGGAGCTGCTTGTAGAGCTGCCGCACGAACTCGCTGAACGAATCGTTAACGCAGACGACCTTCTGGCCCTTTTGCATGCGCTGAAAACGTGGAAGATGGAAAGACGTGAGAGAACGCGAGACTCGGTGAAAAGCGGAAATCGAATGTAAAACGAGAAAGGAGCCGCTGCACAATTGCAACCGGGAGACACCGGGGTCGGGCCTTCTTGGGTCTTCCTATCTCACGTTCTCTCGTGTCTTCCCCCGTCTCTCCTATTCGATCCGTCCTTCGTCGAATTCGATCAGGTCTGGCACACTGAGGATCTCCTCGGAGCGGTCGGCGCAGCCCATGACGGTCAGCGCCTCCTTGATGAACTCCCGGCCGGCCTCGGTCATTCCCATGTGGACATAGCGGTGATTCCACTTTGCCGCCCGGACATCCGCGGGCAGCAGGGCCTGCAGCTTCGTCTCGATTTCCACATCTGTCGCCGACTCCATGACGATCCTTTCCACGTCGCCCGGGTCGATGCCAAGGTGCTGGGAAAGGAACCGGTCGCAGCCCCGCTTGTAGTTCTTCGCGTAGCTGGCCGGCAGCGCCCCGTGCTCCTTGACGTACTTGCACTTGGCGATGAACCGCGGCAAGTGCAGCAGCCCGGTTGCCGGATGCGGCGTGTACGCCGAAGGCAGCGAGGTCAGGACATCGCCGCTGGAACCGGGGATTGGCTTGGAGGGCATGAAGACGGAAAAGTTGGAAATGGGGAAAGCCGGAAAGAAGGAAACGCGAGTTGGGTAATAACGCGAGACGGACAAGACGGGTGAGACATGCAATAACGCAAGACATGGAAGACAGCTGGCTCGCGTTCTCCCAAGTCTTCCTCTCATTCGTTAACCATGCCGCGCGAGATGTGCTACAGATGTTTCCGTCCGTCCGTGGCCTGCCTCTGCGCGGCGATCGAGCCGATGGCCACGCGGACGCGATTCGTGCTGCTGATGCATCCCAAGGAGTGGAAGGAGGAGAAGGCGGCGACGGGGCGGCTCACGCACCTGTGCCTCGCCAACAGCGTCGTCCACATGGGAGTGGATTTCGACGGGCATGAGGCCGTGCAGGCCCTGATCAGGGATACGGCAAACCGGTGCTGCCTGCTTTTCCCGGGGCGCAATGCCCTCAACCTTTCCGCCGGCGAACGTCCGCTGGAACCGACGGACCCCAGGCGCCTGGTGGTCTTCGTGGTCGACGCGACCTGGAGTCTGGGACGCAAGATGCTGCGCGTGAGCCCGAGCCTGCAGGCGCTGCCGCGAATCATGTTCACACCGGCTGGACCGAGCCGCTTCGTGATAAAGCAGCAGCCGCACCCCGGATGCCTCTCGACGATCGAGTCCGTGCATGAAGTCCTGCTTGCCCTCGAGCGCAGTAACCTCGACCGCTACGAATGCCCGGGACAGCTGCTTTCTCTCTTCGACCGGATGCAGGAGTTCCAGATCCGCTGTGCATCGGATCCGACGCGCGGAGGCTATCGACGCCGGGCGTACAGCCCGCCAGGCGAGCGCACGCCGCCGCAGGGCCGCAGCGGTCGTCGCCGCATGGCGGTGTTCCGGGCACCGGGTTGACCGTCTGGGGCAGATTGCGGTGCCCTGGGACAGGGCGCCCTACCTGGGCGCGATCAGCGACTTGAGATCAGCGAGCGAGAGCTTTGCTGCGGCGGCGTCGGACGCCTCGAAGACGTCGGCGAGCAGGGCCTTCTTGGTGTCCTGAAGTGCGAGGACCTTCTCCTCAACGGTGCCCGAGACGATCAGCTTGTAGGTGGTCACGACGCGGGTCTGCCCGATGCGGTGGGCGCGGTCGGTCGCCTGGGCCTCGGCGGCAGGGTTCCACCAGGGATCGAGGTGCACGACGGTGTCCGCTGCCGTGAGGTTCAGTCCGGTGCCTCCCGCCTTCAGCGAAAGCAGGAAGACCGGGATGGAGGTGTCGGATTGAAACCGGTCGACCGCCGCCTGCCGCGCGGTGCGGCTCATGGAACCGTCCAGCGAGACGTGCGCGATACCTTCCGCATCGAGCAGTTCGCGCACGAGTGCGAGCAGCGATGTGAACTGGGAGAACACGAGCACCCGGTGGCCGTCGTCGATCGACTCGGCTAACAGCTCCATGAGGGCATCGAGCTTGGCCGACTCGACAGCGGTTGCTCCACCGGGTCGTGCCGTATCCGGCAGCAGCCGCGGGTCGCAGCAGACCTGGCGCAGCCGTAACAGCTGCGTGAGGGCGGCGAACCGCAGGGAGCTCTCCCCTGCTCCGCCGGCCGCCAGGTCGATGAGCTCCCGCTCGGACTGCTGCTGGATCTCCCGGTAAAGCGCCTGCTGGCCCTCGGCGAACTCGCACCAGACCACCTGTTCGATTTTCTCGGGAAGCTCCGGGGCGACGGACTGCTTGGTCCGCCTCAGGATGTAGGGTGCCGTGAGTTCCCTCAGCCGTCGGTCGTGCCAGGCGCGTTCCTCGCCACGAACGCCCTCCGGGGGCCGCCCGAGATAGCCGGGAAGCAGGACATCGAAGAGCGAACGAAGGTCATCCAAGGAATTCTCCAGCGGCGTTCCCGTGAGAAGGAACCGCGCATCGGCGGCAATTGCCCGAAGTGCTGAGGCGTTCTGCGATCGCCGGTTCTTGATGTGCTGTGCCTCATCGGCGACGAGGCATGCAAAGCGAGCCTTCTCGAAGAGGGCACGGTCACGTGCCAGCGTCCCGTAGGAAGTGACGATGAGATCGAAGCGGGCAAAAGCCGCCGTGTCCTCGACGCGATTGCTTCCGTGATGGACGAATACGCGAAGGTGCGGCGTGAATCGGGCCGCCTCGCGACGCCAGTTCTCGAGCAGTGAGGCAGGTGCCACGACGAGAGACGTGGCGCCTTGGAGTGTAGCCCCGGGTGCCCCCACCCGGGGATCACTGATGCGGCGTGAGGGCACGCCGCCCACAGAGGAGGTGCCGGCTCTGGCGTCCGATACCGTCACGCCTTTGCCAGCAACCGCAGTGAGCAGGCCCAGCGCTTGGAGCGTTTTGCCCAGTCCCATCTCGTCGGCGAGCACGCCTCCGAGCTGCTGCTCCCAAAGGTACCAGAGCCAGGCGACGCCAAGGCTCTGATAAGGACGCAGCTGCGCCTCGAGCCCCGGATCGATGGGTGCAGGGGCAAGCGCGCTGAGGTGACGCAGCGGATCGCTCCGGCGCCGCCACGCTTCAGGAGGCTGGTAGCCTGGGGCGATCTCCTCGATTACCTCATTTGCCGAGGCGACGCGGGCGGCCGGGATTCGAAATGTCCTGCGCGGTTCGGGCGCTCCTGATGCGGGAGAACCCGCGAGCCGGGCCTGCGCCAATGCGAGCCGGGAGACCCGTGACGGGTCCAGCAACACCACCCTGCCCTCGTGCTCCACGTAGCTGCTGCCGGCATTCAAAGCCGCACGAAGCGCGGCTTCGGGGACTCCCTCGGAAGCCAACCCGAGCGTGACGCTGAACGCCTCCGATCCGGACTCCGGCGCCACCGAGGCAACTGCCTCGACCTGCTGGAGCCGCGCCGTGTTCTTCTCGAAATTCGGAGTGAAACGAGCCCCGTGCACCTCGCGCAGGCGATTCGCGTATGCGGCGATGAAGTTTAGTGCCTTGTGGCGGTCCCGCAGCCACCAGCGCCGGTTGGACGGCTCCAGGACGAAGCCGAGCATTTTCACCAGGTCGCGAATCTCCGCGTAGGAGGGATGCTCGCGGGCGGGCAAAGTGATCGAGACGAAGTGCTCGGAGCCATCGACGAGTGCGGGCTCGTGCCTGGACGTGCCGGAATCCGAAGCAGCGGAACACGCGGAGCGTTTCGGCCGCGCATTCGCTCCCGGTTCCGGAATCTTCGTCGCGGCCGGCTCCTCCAGGTGCTCCGAGATGCCGATGAGGTTTCCGCCGTCCCAGGCGATCGGCGAATCCGACCGGTTGACGAATGCAAAGCAGGGCTGGCCGCGAAGCGCAGCCACAAGTTCCCGAACTTGGGAACGGCTGAGGGCGAGCAGGAGTGGTGGCTTCGGGCTGCTGCTGCACCAGCGCTGCAGCAAAGCGAGTGCGGGAATGAGCTGCGGTTCGGGCTCTTTCGCCAAGTCGAGTTCCACGCGGACAGCGATGGTGTTGCGCGCAGCGGCAGCTTCCAGGTTGGGAGGCAGCAGGACTTGGAGACTGGAACTCGATTGGGACACGAAACAGGCAGGGAATCGATGACGGCGTCTAACGCCAAGAGGCAAAAGGATTGCGGAAGGGGTTGGGCCAGAAGATTTCCGGAACTTCCCCAGGCCTGAAAAGTCCTAACATTTCCGTTACCTGAGCGTTTATCCCGCGTCTCCGCCGTGTAACGTCTCGTCCGATACACCTGATCCCCATGAGATCGAATACTGTCTCCTTCGTGGCGCGCCTCGCCTGCGCCTCATTGCTCTCGGCTCTCTTCTATGGCTGTGCCACGTCGGCTCCCGGCACAGGCAACGCATCCAGCTCAGGTCCCGATGTTTATCCGGCCACGGTCGCGGTCCGCGTCGAAAGCGAGCCGACGAGTGCTCGCGTCGTCGTCAACGGCCAGTTCGTCGGTCGCGCGCCGCGCACCATCTACCTCCAGGTCGATGAAGGCGGTCGCCTCCTGTTCGATTGCACGATCGTCTCTGACCAGAGTGGATCCAATTCGTCGCGGGTCGCCTCGATGATCGGAGCCGCCACGATGACCGAGAGCGCCGAAAGGGTTTACGAGGCGGGAACGGTACCTCCGGCTCGGATAATGTTCCTCGGACGCCTTGTTCAGGAGACAGGCCTCGCGACCACGATTGTGAGGAACGTCGCGCCGACGATCCGCCGGGTCGACAGTGGAGTTGGCGGCGGGGGCGGTCCGGCTGCCGCGGCCGTCGACGCCGGCGAATGAGCTGGCCGATTTGGGGCGCTCAGCCGGCGTGTGCTCGCCTGAGCGCCTCGATATCGAGCTTCTTCATCTGCAGCATGGCGGTGAAAGCGCGCTCGGCCCTTGCGCGGTCGGGGTCCTCGACGAGTTCGTAGAGGACGGTCGGGACAACCTGCCAGGAGACTCCGTAGCGATCCTTGAGCCAGCCGCACTGGCGGGCTTTCGGGTCGCCGCCTGACGAGAGGTGCTTCCAGTAATGGTCGACCTCCGCCTGGTTGCCGCAGCGCACGACGAACGAGATCGACTCGTTGAACGGAAAGAGCGGGCCGCCGTTCAGCGCGACGAAGGGTTGTCCGTCGAGGTCGAAGGAGACCGTCATCACAGAGCCGGGCCGGCGTCCATGGATCTCGGTGCCTGAGCGCGGATAGCGGGCAATGTGGCGGATTCGCGAATTCGGAAAGATCTTCACGTACTGACGTACGGCCTTCTCGGCCTGGTCGTCGAACCAGAGGAACGGGGTAATGCGCTGGATGTTCGGCATGCGGGCGAGTTTGGGCTCGGTGGATCCGAGGGGCGAGCTATTCGGCTGGAATGGGAACGGACGCTTTGCCATTCCGGGCTGATGCGACGTGCGAGGCGCCTGTTCCCTGCCCTTCTGCTGGCGATCATGCTCCCGGCTGGTTTGAGCGGTCAGGCGGCGCCGGCGGAAGAATCCGATACCGCTACACTCGTTGCGCAGCTTGCGTCAGCGGATGGTGCTGTGCGTGAGCAGGCTGCCGTTGCTATGCGCGCGCGGATTGCCCGGGGAGTGGGGAGTTCGGCCGGATCGGGAATTCCGGGAACGGGCGCCCGTTCCCGCCATGTCGAGGTTGCCGCGCCCGAAGGCTTCGCCGGCCGCTGGGTCACCTATTTCGAAAACGGCAACGTGGCCAGGGATCGCACTCTAAATGATGGCAGGCCCGTCGGCAGGTCGCTCAGCTTTCACGACAACGGCGCCATGCTTGCGGAGGTAACCTATGACGAGAGGGGCGTACTCGACGGACCGCAGCGCAACTGGAACCGCGAAGGCCGGCTGATCTATGAGGCAAACTACCGGAACGGTTTGCTCGACGGACGTGAGGCGTATTGGAGCGAAGCCGGCGAACTGGAAACCGAGCGCTTCCACGAAGCCGGCGTGCTTGTCGACTTCTGAGTCAGCAGACGTCGATACAAAGCCGGGCGCGTTCCGCTACGGGCACAGGAATGGGCACGACCTGCCGGTCAGGGCAGGTCGGTCTTGCCCATGAGGTACCGGTCGCACTCGCGCGCGGCTCCCCTGCCTTCGTTGAAGGCCCAGACGACCAGGCTCTGTCCGCGGCGGCAGTCGCCGGCGGCGAAGACTCCGGGCACGCTTGTCGCGTACTTGCCGTAGTCGGCCTTCACGTTGCTGCGCGGGTCGGTCTCGAGCTTGAGGTCCTTGACCAGCGCCTGCTCGGGCCCGAGGAAGCCCATGGCGAGCAGCACGAGCTGCGCGGGACGGGTCTTCTCGGTGCCGGGAACCTCCTTGGGAATGAACTGACCCTTGTCGTTCTTTTCCCAGGTGATCTCGACGGTCACGAGTTCCTTCACGTTGCCGGCGTCGTCGCCGATGAACTTCTTGACGGTCGTGAGGTAGATGCGCGGATCGGCGCCGTACTTCGCGGCAGCCTCCTCCTGGCCGTAGTCCATCTTGTAGACCTTGGGCCATTCGGGCCACGGATTGTTCTCGGCGCGCTCCATCGGCGGCTTGGGCAGGATCTCGATCTGGAGGATGCTGCGGCAGCCGTGGCGCATCGCGGTGCCGACGCAGTCCGTGCCGGTGTCTCCGCCGCCGATGACAACGACGTCCTTGCCTTTTCCGTGAATTGGGGACGCGCCGTTCTTCCCGAGCACTGCCTTCGTGTTCGCGGTCAGGTACTCCATCGCAAAATGGACGCCCTTGAGATCGCGGCCCTCGATGGGAAGGTCGCGCGGCTGGGTCGCCCCGGTGCAGAGCACGGTGGCGTCATACTTGGTCAGGAGATCGTGCGGCTCGACGTTTTCCCCGACCGAGGCGTTGCAGACGAACTTGATGCCCTCCTGCTCCATGAGGCGGATGCGGCGCATCACGACCTCCTCCTTGTCGAGCTTCATGTTCGGGATCCCGTACATGAGCAGGCCGCCCGGGCGGTCTGCTCGCTCGAAGACGGTCACCTGGTGACCAGCGCGGTTGAGCTGCGCTGCGGCGGACAGACCCGCGGGTCCGGAACCGACGACGGCGACCTTCTTGCCGGTACGGACGGCCGGAGTCTCCGGCACGACCCAGCCCTCGTCCCAGCCTCGGTCGATGATGGAGACCTCGATGTTCTTGATTGTGACCGGAGGCGCATTGATGCCGAGGACGCACGAGCCCTCGCAGGGCGCCGGGCACACGCGGCCCGTGAACTCGGGAAAGTTGTTCGTCTTGTGGAGCCTATCGAGGGCCTCCTTCCAGAGGCCGCGGTAGACAAGGTCGTTCCACTCCGGGATCAGGTTGTTGATCGGGCAGCCCGAGGCCATGCCGCTGATCAGCTTGCCGGTGTGGCAGAACGGGACGCCGCAGTCCATGCACCGGGCGCCCTGCTGGCGGAGCTTCTTCTCCTCCATGTGGGGGTGAAACTCCTTCCAGTCGCGCACGCGCTCCTTTGGCGTGCGGTCGACGGGAAGCTCCCGCAGGTACTCGATGAATCCGGTTGGCTTGCCCATGAATGAAAAGTTGAAGCGGGAAGTTTAAGTGGAAGGGATGTCGCAGTCTTGGACTTAATCTTTCTTCTTAAACTCGCGGGGGGTCAGTTTCCTCCCACGCGCGAAAGGTCGCGCGCGTTTTCCTCGAATGCGGCCATGATCGCCTCGTCGCCCGTGAGGCCCTGGGCCTGGGCGCGGTCGATACAGGCGATCATGCGCGCATAGTCCTTGGGCAGGATCTTCACGAACTTGGGGACAAAGGCCGCCCAGTCGCCCAGCACCGTCTTGGCGCGCGCGCTGCCCGTGTAGTCGAGATGGCGCTCGATCAGGGAGCGGACCTGCTCGATTTCCGCCGGGTCATCGAGCTTTCCGACTCCGACCATCTGCGGGTTGACGCGGCTGGCAAAATCGCCCTCCTCGTCGAGCACGTAGGCGATGCCGCCCGACATGCCGGCGCCGAAGTTGCGCCCTGCGGGACCGAGGATGATGACACGGCCGCCTGTCATGTACTCGCAGCCGTTGTCACCGACGGCCTCGACGACGGCGTTGACGCCGCTGTTGCGGACCGCGAAGCGCTCGCCGGCCATGCCACGGATGAAGATCTCGCCCGCGGTCGCGCCGTAGAGGGCGACATTGCCGACGATCATGTTGTCCTCGGGCGTGTACGTGGCCTCCTTTGGCGGGTAGACGATGATCTTTCCGCCGGAGAGGCCCTTGCCGATGTAGTCGTTGGCGTCACCCTCGATGGTGAAGGTCATGCCGCGGGTCATGAAGGCGCCGAAGCTCTGGCCTGCGGAACCCTTGAACAGGATGCGAACCGTGTCCTCGGGCAGGCCCTTGGGGCCGTGCTTGCGGGTCACCTCGCCGCTCGTGATCGTGCCGACGACGCGGTGGGTGTTGCGGATCGGCATCTCCGCGACGACCTTCTCGCCCTTCTCGATGGCGGGACGGCAGACGTCGAGCAGCACGGTGACATCGAGCGACTTCTCGAGTCCGTGGTCCTGCGGCATCGAGCAGTAGCGACCGACATCGGAAGCCGCGTCGGGCTGGTAAAGGATGCTGCTGAGGTCGATGCCCTTCGCCTTCCAGTGGTCGATGGCCTTCTTCGGCTCCAGGCGGTCGACGCGCCCGACCATCTCGTCGAGCGTGCGGAATCCGAGCTGCGCCATGTAGGCGCGCACGTCCTCCGCGATGAAGCGCATGAAGTTGACGACGTGCTCGGGCTTGCCCGTGTAGCGGGCGCGCAGGCGGGGGTCCTGCGTGGCGACGCCCGCCGGGCAGGTGTTGAGATGGCAGACGCGCATCATGATGCAGCCCGTGGCGACCAGCGGGGCGGTCGCGAAGCCGAACTCCTCCGCCCCCAGCATCGCGGCGATCACGACATCGCGGCCGGTCTTCAGCTGGCCGTCGGTCTCGACGGCGATGCGGCTGCGGAGATTGTTGAGCACCAGGGTCTGGTGGGTCTCGGCGAGGCCGAGCTCCCAGGGCAGGCCGGCGTGCTGTAGGGACGTCTGCGGCGAGGCGCCGGTGCCGCCGTCGTATCCGGAAATGAGCACGACATCGGCGTGCGCCTTGGCGACTCCCGCGGCGATCGTGCCGACGCCGACCTCGGAGACGAGCTTCACGCTGACGCGGGCCTCGCGATTGGCGTTCTTCAGGTCGTGGATGAGCTCGGCAAGGTCCTCGATGGAATAGATGTCATGGTGCGGCGGCGGGGAGATAAGGCCGACGCCGGCGGTCGTGCCGCGGGTCTTTGCGACCCAGGGATACACCTTCGTGCCGGGGAGCTGGCCGCCCTCGCCGGGCTTGGCGCCCTGGGCCATCTTGATCTGGATCTCGCGCGCGTTGACGAGGTAATCGCTGGTCACGCCGAATCGCCCGGAGGCGACCTGCTTGATGGCGGAGCACTTCGAGTCGCCGTTCGGGAGCGGCTGGAACCGATCGGGATCCTCGCCGCCCTCACCGGTGTTGGACTTGCCGCCGATGCGGTTCATCGCGATCGCGAGGGTCTCGTGCGCCTCCTTGCTGATCGAGCCGTAGGACATCGCGCCGGTCTTGAAGCGCTTCATGATGTTCTCGGCGGGCTCGACCTCCTCGATCGGAATCGAAGTGTTTGGCTTGAAGTCGAGCAGGCTCCGGAGCGTGCAGCGGTTCTTGGATTGGTCGTCGATGAGCCGCGCGTAGGCCTTGTACACCTCGAAGCTGCCTGTGCGCGCTGCCTTCTGGAGATGGTGAATCGCCTCCGGCGTGAACAAGTGCGCCTCGCCCTCGGAGCGCCACTGATAGAGGCCGCCGACGGGAAGGACCTGGCCGTTGACCTGGCGGTCGGGAAAAGCCGCGTGGTGGCGGGCGAGGACCTCGCTCGCGATCACGTCGAGGCCGACTCCCCCGATCCTTGAAGGTGTCCAGGTGAAGTATTCGTCGATGACGTCCTGGCGCAGGCCGAGCGCCTCGAAGACCTGGGCGCCGCGGTAGCTTGCGACCGCGGAGATGCCCATCTTCGACATCACCTTGATGACGCCCTTCGTGCCGGCCTTCACGAAATTCTTGCAGGCCGTCTTGTGATCCACGTTCTGCAGCGTCCCGGTCCGGATCATGTCGTCGATCATCTCGAACGCCACGTACGGGTTGATCGCGCTGGCACCGTAGCCGATCAGCAGGGCGAAGTGGTGCACCTCGCGGGCCTCGCCCGTCTCGAGGACGATCGAGGCGCGGGTGCGCAGGCCCTCGCGGATCAGGTAATGGTGCAGGCCGCCGACCGCGAGAAGAGCGGGGATCGGCGCGTTGTCGCGGTTCACGCCGCGGTCGCTCAGGACGAGCACGTTGACCTCCTCGTCGACGATGAGTCGGTGAGCGGCCTTGCAGAGCTCCTCCATGGCTCGCGCGAGGCCCTTCTCGCCGCGGCTGGCGCGGAAGGTGGAGGGCACCAAGCCCACCTTGAGTCCCGGAAGGTCGAGTCGCCGGACCTTCGCAAACTCGTCGTTCGTGAGCAGCGGTCGCGCCAGCTCGACGCGGCGGCAGTCCGAAGGCTGCGGGTTGAGCAGGTTTCCCTCGGAACCGAGCAGGCACTCCGCCGAGGTGATGATCTCCTCGCGGATGCAGTCGATCGGCGGGTTGGTGACCTGGGCGAACAGCTGCTTGAAGTAATCGTACAGGAGGCGCGGCTTGTTCGACAGCACCGCGAGGGCGGCATCGTTGCCCATGGAACCAGTCGCCTCCACGCCGTCGCGAGCCATCGGCGTGATCACGATGCGCTCGTCCTCGAAGGTGTAGCCGAAGGCGATCTGGCGCTGGAGAAGCGTCTTGTGGTCCGCGAGCGGGACCTCGGGCGCGGCGGGGAGGTCCTCCAGGTGAACGAGGTGCTCCTTGAGCCACTGCCGGTAGGGACGCTCGCTGGCGAAGGTGGCCTTGATCTCCTCGTCCTCGATGATCCGGCCCTGCTCCGTGTCGACGAGGAACATGCGGCCCGGCTGGAGCCTGCCCTTGGTGAGCACCCGGTCCGGCGGCACTTCGAGGACGCCGGCCTCGGAGGCCATGATGACGAGGTCGTCCTTGGTGACGTAGTAGCGCGAGGGCCGCAGGCCGTTGCGATCGAGAACGGCGCCAATCTGCAGGCCGTCGGTGAAGGCGATCGACGCGGGGCCGTCCCAGGGCTCCATCAGGCAGGAGTGGTACTGGTAGAAGGCGCGCCGGGAGTCGTCCATGCTCTCATGGTGGGACCACGGCTCGGGGATCATCATCATCACTGCGTGCGCGAGCGGGCGGCCGGCGAGCACGAGCAGCTCGAGCGTGTTGTCGAACATCGCGGAGTCGCTGCCGTGGGGATTGATGATCGGCGGGATCTGCTGCATGTCCTCGCCGAAGAGCTCGGACTCGAACATCGCCTCGCGCGCCTTCATCCAGTTTATGTTGCCGCGGAGCGTGTTGATCTCGCCGTTGTGGGCGATGTAGCGGTACGGGTGGGCGCGGTCCCAGCTCGGGAAGGTGTTCGTGCTGAAACGCGAGTGAACCAGGCCGAGGGCCGTCTCGACGGCGGGATTCTGAAGGTCGGTGAAATAGCCGCCCAGCTGATCCGTCGTGAGCATGCCCTTGTAGACGATCGTCTTGAGGGAGAGGGTCGGGACATACCAGTACTCGGCGCCGTCCATCGTGGAGGCGCGGATCTCGGAGTAGGCGCGCTTGCGAATGACGTAGAGCTTGCGCTCGAACGCCATGTCGTCGGTCAGCGCGGGGTCGCGACCAATGAAAACCTGGCGTATGAAGGGCTCGCAGGCCTTGGCGGTGTCGCCCAAGGCGCTGTTATCGGTCGGCACGGTGCGCCAGCCGAGCAGTTCCTGTCCCTCGGACTGGACGATCTTGGCAAAGCGCTCCTCGAGGGCCCGGCGCTGGTTCTGGCGGCGCGGCAGGAAGACGAGCCCGGTTCCGTACTGGCCGGCTCCCGGCAGGGAGATGCGGGCCTTCTTGCAGGCCTCGGCCAGGAAGGCGTGCGGCATCTGGATGAGCACGCCGGCTCCATCGCCCGTGTTCGGCTCGCTGCCGCTTGCGCCGCGGTGATCCAGGTTGCGCAGGATCTGGAGGGCGTCCTGCAGGATCTTGTGCGACTTCTGCCCCTTCATGTTGACGACGAAGCCGACGCCGCAGGCGTCGTGCTCGAACCACGGATCGTAAAGTCCCTGCTTGCCGGGGCGGGAGGGTCCCTGGCGGCGGGCGTTCAGTGGCGGGCGATCGTTACCTGTGGGCATTTTGGGCGGAAGTGGGTGCCGGTCGAAGGAAGTAGAGCAAAAAAAGGGCCGACTCGCGGATTCGAGAGCGGCCCGTGCAGGTTTTGTTAGCCGTGCGCGCTCAGCGAGGTCAGAAGAATCGGACGGTTTTCGTCGCCATCTTCGCGTGCTCCTCGTCCGAGCAGCCCGCGTTCGTGGGGGCGTCGGCCGCGGAGCCCGTGGGCTTC
Organism: Candidatus Salsuginivita brisbanensis; assembly: GCA_038144975.1. Classification (GTDB taxonomy): domain Bacteria; phylum Verrucomicrobiota; class Verrucomicrobiia; order Opitutales; family Opitutaceae; genus Salsuginivita; species Salsuginivita brisbanensis. The sequence continues at coordinate 129,770 of JAYQOU010000004.1, forward strand.
ACGAGGTCGTTGCTGAGCATGTAGTTCTCCACTTCCTCGCCGGAAACGTCCGCCAGCATCACGCCGTCGATCTCGACGCATGGGGAAAGCGGCTGACCGGACTTGCGCACCATCTCCTCGTAGTTCGAGCGGTTGTTGATGATGTCGATGTCCTCGAACTCCAGCGCGTACTTGCGCATGATCGCGCGAACGCCGTTGGACCAGCCGCAGTGTGGCTTGAGATAGGCTTTGATTGTCATGGACGAAACGGATGCAGGGACAAAGGCGCGGCAAGCTATAGGAGTGGTTTCGCGACCGGCAAGAGGAAGTTTGGCCAATTTTGGCGGCTTCCTGCCGACTGGATCCGAGCGAGGCGGGCGCCGACCGCGTTCGGATCGATAATCCAGGCTAGCCGCGGATCGCGCCCTCCCCTATCACCCGCGCCATGAAAGTGCTCGTCACGGGTGCGGCTGGATTCATCGGCCACCATGTTTCGCGGCGTCTCGCCTCCGCGGACGACTGCGAGGTGCTGGGGGTCGACAACCTTTCCGACTACTATGACGTGGCATTGAAACGGGCCCGGCTGGCGCAGCTTGAGCCGTTGGCCCGGTTCCGATTCCTCCGTGCGGACGTCGCTGACCCCCCTGCTTTCGCCGACCTCCTGAAGCAGTTCAGGCCGGATTACGTCGTCCACCTGGCTGCACAGCCCGGTGTCCGCTACAGCATCGAGAATCCCGGCGCGTATGTGCGCCACAACCTCGAGGGATTTGCGTCGGTGCTTGAGGCCTGTCGCCGGACGCCGCCGAAACACTGCGTCTATGCGTCCAGCAGCAGCGTATACGGAAGCGGAGCACGGCCGCCGTTCAGGGAGGACGACGACACGAGCCAGCCACTGTCCTTCTACGGAGCCACGAAGAAGTGCAACGAGGTGATGGCGCACAGCCATGCCCATGTCCATGGGCTCCGGCTGACAGGACTGCGCTTATTCTCAGTCTATGGCCCCTGGGGTCGGCCCGACATGGCCCCCACCCTCTTTGCAAAGGCCATCGTGGAAGGACGACCGCTGCCGCTGTTCAACGAGGGACGCAACCTGCGCGACTTCACCTACGTCGACGATATCGTGGCCGGAGTCGTGAGGGTCCTGCTCTACCCGCCCGACGCGGGGGATTCTGCGCGCCACGCCGTCTACAACATTGGACACAACCGACCGGTGGAAACGGTCCTGTTCGTCGAGATGCTCGAGCAGCTGCTGGGCAGGAAGGCCGAGGCAAAGCTGCTGCCGCCACAGGCGGGCGACATGTTCGAGACCTGTGCCGACCTGACCAAGGTGCGCGCGAAGTTCGGGTACGAACCCAGGGTTCCGCTTGAGGAGGGCCTGAGGCGCTTTGTCGAGTGGTTCCGGGAGTACTATCCGGCCGCTTAGGAAGCGGAGTTGAGGGATGCGCCGGAATCGGCGCCCGAAAAAGGCGGGCATTCCGTGGGTATTGGCATGGAGCGAGTTGCGATCCGGGGATGCGTTGCTCGGGTGTGTTCGGCCTCCCTTGCTTGGATTTGCCCAGTCGCAAATCGCAACCGCCGATGCCCACCGGATGAAAACCGTCCTCCTTCTCACCTGTTCGAACATCTTCATGACCTTGGCTTGGTACGGCCACCTGAAGTTCAAGTTCCTGGAGGGGCGTTCGATCGCCCTCGCAATCCTCGTTTCCTGGGGAATCGCGTTTTTCGAGTACTGTCTCATGGTGCCGGCCAACCGAATCGGCTACCAGGGTGGCGGCTTCAGCGGGTATCAGCTCAAGATCCTTCAGGAATGTATCACCCTCGTCGTCTTTGTCGGGTTCGCATGGTTCGTTCTCAAGGAGCGGTTCGCCTGGAACCACGGGGTCAGCTTCGGCCTGATCCTCGCCGCCGTCTGGTTCGCGACCGCGTTCCGGCCCGCCTCCTGAGCCCGTTGTGACCGGCGAACGTTTCTTTCCCACGTTCGGGTCGGGTCCGCGCTTGATTCGTTTCTTGAAAGATTCACGGTCGGAATCGCGTTATGATTCTGGCGGACCATGAGCCGCCGTTCACCGTCCAATCCGCTCCTCCCCATGTCGAAGTCCGCCGCCCGCACCGAATCCGCCGAAAAGTCCAAGCCTTCCTCCTCCGCGGCTCGCGACAAGAACATCGAACTCGCGCTCTCCGCGATCACGAAGCAGTTCGGCGAGGGATCGATCATGCGCCTTGGCAGCTCATCCCGGCTCAAGGTCGACACGATCACGACGGGATCGCTCGCGATCGATCTCGCCCTCGGCGGTGGGCTGCCCGTTGGGCGCATCGTCGAGATCTACGGCCCGGAATCATCGGGTAAGACGACGTTCTGCCTGAGCGTGATTGCCGAAGCGCAGAAGCGCGGAGGGCTCGCAGCATTCATCGATGTCGAGCATGCGCTGGACCCGAAGTACGCGCGCGTGCTCGGTGTGAACCTCGATGATCTTCTGGTTTCACAGCCCGACAGCGGGGAGGACGCCCTCAACATCACCGAGACGCTGATTCGCTCCAACAGCATCGATGTGATCGTCCTCGATTCCGTCGCGGCGCTGGTCTCCAAGCAGGAGCTCGACGGGCAGATGGGCGATGCCACGGTCGGTTCTCAGGCGCGGCTCATGAGCCAGGCGATGCGGCGCCTCACGGCGGTGGTCAGCAAGACGAGGTGCGTCTGCATCTTCACGAACCAGATCCGCGAGAAGATCGGCGTGATGTTCGGCAACCCCGAGACCACGCCCGGCGGCCGCGCGCTGAAGTTCTTCTCGTCGATCCGCATCGACATCCGTCGCAAGGAGCAGATCAAGCTGCCCGACGGGAAGGTCGTGGGCAACCGCACCAAGATCAAGGTGGTGAAGAACAAGGTCGCCCCGCCTTTCACCGAGGTCGAGTTCGACATCATGTACGACGAGGGCATCTCGAAGACGGGTTCGCTGCTCGATCTCGGGATCGAGCACGGGATCCTGGAGAAGAAGGGCGCGTGGATTTCACATGAGGGAAATCTCATCGGCCAGGGTCGCGACGCGGCAAAGCAGGCGCTCAAGGAAAAGCCCGAGCTCGCGGAAAAGATCGGCGCTGCGATTCTCGGTAAGGTGACCGTTACCGGCGGCTCGAGCGTCACGGGCTGAACAGCCGGGCGAGTTGGGGGAGTCAGCTGTTCGCGAGGGGAGCCTTGCGATAACCCTTCATTCGCGTAGTGAAACAGGGCATGCCATCGATTCCCGAAGCGCAGCCTGCCCGCAACGATCCCTGCCCGTGCGGCAGCGGCAAGAAGTACAAACAGTGCTGTGGCCGGCAGGGCGCGGCGGCGGGCGTGTCGACGACACGCGCCGTGGCTTCCAAGCCGGGAATTTCCCCGGTGAAGATCGTGGTCGCGATGGCGATTGTCTCGATTGCGAGCGTGTTGCTTGTGTCCTGGAAGATTCGCAACGAGCAGCCGGCGGCGCAGGCGGCGACACCCGCGGCCTGGGAATACGATCCGGTGCTCGACCAGCATTGGGATCCGTCGCATGCCCACTGGCATCGCGGCCGCCCGCCTGCGGGGATGGTGGGAACCGGCACCGAGGCAACCCCTACCCCATGGCAGTACAATCCGGTCACGAATCTGCACTGGGATCCGACGCACGGTCATTGGCATGAAGGGCCGCCGCCCGCTGGCATGGGTGCGCCCGTTGCAGGGGCACCCCAGGAAGTGATCACTTCTCCCCTCACCGCGCCTGCTCCATCCGACCCCTCGCCGGAGCCCGCGGTGGCGGAGCCTGCAGCAGTTCCCTGAAGGAACGTTCCCGTTCAGCGACCGGAGACCGGCGGGTTTTGACTTGGCGCCCTCACGGCGGCGGCGTTGGTTCACGGCGGATGCCGGAAACGACCGACACGATTGCCGCTCCGGCGACTCCCCCGGGCAGATCCGCGCTCGCCATCGTTCGGATTAGCGGCCCTGCGGCGTCAGCCATCGCGCGGCAGGTCTTTGGAATCGATGCCCTGCCCCGGACGGCCACCCGCGCAGACTATTTCGACGAATCCGGCGTGGTCTTGGACGATGTTCTCTTCACCCGCTACGTCGCGCCCTCCTCGTACACCGGCGAGGATCTCGTGGAGATTTCCTGCCACGGCAGTCCGCTCGTCGTTCAGCGGGTGCTCGAGGACCTGATCGCCCGGGGCTGCAGGCTCGCCGGACCGGGTGAGTTCACCCAACGCGCCTTCCTCAACGGACGGCTCGACCTGAGTCAGGCCGAAGCCGTGATGGATGTGATCCACGCGAGGGGCGAACGCGCACTCGCCGCAGCCAATCGGCTTCTTCGAGGCGAACTGGGCAGGCGGATCAGGGAGTTCGTCGATGCGCTGCTTCTGGTGCTTTCCCGGATCGAGGCTCATATCGACTTTCCGGAGGAGGACCTGCCTGCGGAAGACCGTGGAGAAATGCTGAGCCGGCTCGATTCCCTCGGCCAGGGATTCAACAAGCTATTGGCCACCAATAACTACGGGGATATTCTAAGGCATGGCGCCAAAGTTCTCATCGTCGGCCCCACCAATGCCGGAAAAAGCAGTGTCCTGAATCGGCTTGTCGGAATTGAGCGTGCACTCGTCAGTGCCGAGCCGGGCACGACACGGGATTATATCGAGGAAGGAATTGAGATCGGCGGCCATGAAGTGAGGCTGATCGACACGGCCGGGCTGAATCCGGCTCCTGGCGAAATCGAGAAGCTGGGTATCGACAGGACCATACAGCTTCTGGCCGATTCGGATTTCTTTCTCCTAGTCATCGATCGAACAGCGCGTGTTCAGATCGATCCAACGGTCTTGTCGCTAATGCCGGACAGCCGGAGCGTCCTAATCCTGAATAAGACCGATATCGGAGGCGATCGGCCGACCCTGTCCCCTGCCCTCGCGCGCCTGCCGGCGATTGAAGTCAGCGCGCTGACCGGAGCCGGATGCGACGCGATTATCGAATTCATTGGAGGAAAGCTCGCTGCAATGTCGGAAGACATTGGAGAATCGGGAATTGCGATAAATGTCAGACATGCCGAAGCACTGAGGCGCGCAGAGTCCGGAGTCTCAGATGCCACGGAGAAGTTGGTCGCCGGGGAGCCTATGGAGTTAATAGCCAGTTGCTTAAGGGAGTCCCTAGCCGCGCTCGGCGATATCGCCGGCAGAATTGACAATGAGCGAATGCTGGACCGGCTGTTCTCGAATTTTTGTATAGGTAAGTAGCTTTACGAAAACGCTTTAACACCATATCAATGTTGTTCGACAAGCATTTCGATGTTATTGTCTGCGGTGGAGGTCATGCCGGTGCGGAGGCGGCTCTGGCCGCCTCCAGAATGGGGGCCTCTACCCTGCTTCTCACCGGCAACCTGGACACGATCGGCCAGATGAGCTGCAATCCGGCGATCGGCGGATTGGCCAAGGGTCAGATGGTCAGGGAGATTGATGCCCTGGGCGGCGAAATGGCTATCAACACAGATCTTACGGCTATTCAGTTCCGTTTGCTCAACGAATCAAAGGGTCCGGCAGTACAATCTCCACGGGCTCAATGTGACAAGAAAGCTTACCAGTTCCGCCTGAAGCATACGCTGGAGCTGCAACCGAATCTGCAGCTTTTTCAGGCAATGGTCACCGGGCTGATCGTGGAGTCTAGAACCGTCCTAGGATGTCGGACGAATCTCGACCTGGAGTTTCGAGGCAGTACGGTCGTCGTCACTACCGGAACGTTCCTGCGCGGGTTGATGCATATTGGCGAGAACCGCAACGAAGGCGGACGTCTCGGCGATTTTTCGTCTAGGACGCTGTCGGACAGCTTTGTTTCGGCCGGTATCGAGCTGAGGCGGTTCAAGACGGGGACGCCGCCGCGACTTCTCGGGAGCAGCATCAATTTCTCTGTGATGCAGGAGCAGAAGGGCGACCCCGATCCGACCTGCTTTGCCTTCCACGACACGAGGGATTCTGAGGAATTGTTCCACGTAGAACAGACCGGCGAGGGTAGAGCGGGGTGGGCTCCGGGGGCCCACAAAAGTTCCTGCTGGATCACCTATACGTCTCCAAGAACCTCGGAGATAGTTAACTCAAATATCCACAGATCACCGCTTTACGCAGGTCGTATAAGTGGAGTCGGGCCACGGTATTGTCCGAGCATAGAGGACAAGTTCGTGAAGTTTGCAGACAAGCCAAGACACATGCTCTTCCTGGAGCCCGAGGGGAGGGCGACAAACGAATACTATGTCAATGGGCTGTCCACGAGTCTGCCGTTCGAGGTTCAGGTCGAGATGGTGCGTAGCATCCCTGGACTGGAGAATGCGCAGATCCTGAGGCCGGCCTATGCGATAGAGTACGACTATGCTCCGCCAACGCAGCTTCTCAGGTCGCTTGAGTCGAGGATCGTTGGGAGTCTGTTTTTCGCAGGTCAGATCAATGGAACCTCTGGCTATGAAGAGGCTGCCGCCCAGGGGCTAATAGCCGGGGTAAACGCGGTCTGCAAGGTGAGGGGGCAGGAGCCCTTGGTGATGGGGCGCCATGAATCATACATTGGCGTCCTGATCGATGATCTCGTAACCAAGGGAACAGAAGAGCCTTATAGAATGTTTACAAGCCGTGCGGAGCACCGATTGATGCTGAATCACGGTAGTGCCGAGCTAAGGTTGATAGGGCACTCAGAACGCAATAAGCTGTTATCAAAAAACAGGATAAGTAGGATTCACGCGAAGAAGGTGAAGATCGACGATGTAGTTAGGGAACTTGAGGGCAGGCGTGGGGAATCCGGGTCAACCCTGGCCGACCAGGTGCGCAGGAATCTGGCGGGTGTCTCCTATGATTCTATTAGAGAGATGCTTCCACCAGACCTAGTCGCCCACGGAGAAGCCGTGCTGCGTGAGGCCATCTATCAGGTCGGCTATGCGGGATACTTGAAGCGCGAACAGCGACAGATCGATAAGCTAGCTGGGGCCGAGAGGGTTAAGATTCCACTCGATTTCGATTTCCTGGGAGTTCGCGGCATTCGACGCGAAAGTGCGCAGAAGCTGGCGGCCTTGCGACCGGAGACCCTTGGCCAGGCGGGTAGGGTAAGCGGCGTGAGCCCGGCGGATATCACTGTGATCATGGCACTGCTCGCGGCGCGTGGAGGAGAGACTTCCGCAATTCCGTAACGGTGGCTTGGGCGATGTAACATTTGTGAAACGGCTCGGTTTTCGTCTAGGACCAGTAGGTTGCAGCGATTAGTTTTTGCATCAGTCATGAGTGATAAACCGGGCAAGGTTCTGGTGGTCGACGACGAGGCGGATGTTACGGCGCTGATTGCCTACCATCTGAAGTCGAAGGGATTCATCGTTGAGGAACTCAACGATCCGAATGCCAGCCTTGGCGTCGCGCGCCGATTCATGCCGGACCTGATCGTGCTCGATGTGATGATGCCGGACATCAATGGCCTCCAGGTTTGCAGATTGCTGCGGGCGGATCCGCTCTTTCGCGAGGTGCCAGTCGTCTTCCTGACGGCAAAGACGGAGGAAGCCGATCGGGTTCAGGGGCTCGAGATCGGTGCGGATGACTATATCTGCAAGCCGTTCAGTCCCAAAGAGGTTGTCTTGAGGGTGCAGGCTTTGCTGAAGCGAGTGGGACCGAGGGAGACGACGCCGAAGATCCTCAAGGCCAGTAAGGTGGCGCTCGACTGCGATCGCCATGAAGTGCGGGTCGCTGGAAAACCCGTGACGCTGACCGCCACCGAGTTTCGCCTGCTCCAGCTGCTGATGGAACGTCGCGGCCGGGTTCAGACCCGCGAGCACTTGTTGATTCACGTCTGGAACTACGACACTGAAATCGAAACCCGCACGGTCGACACGCACGTGCGTCGGCTGCGGGAAAAGCTCGGCACCGAGGCCGACTGGATAGAAACCATTCGGGGAGTAGGCTACCGCATGGCGGAACGTCGTCCCTGATCATGATCTACTTTGCCTTTGCGCTGCTTCTGGCAGCGACAGCGTTCGCATTTAAGCGACAGCGCGACCAGAGGCTGGCGATCAGGGACCTGGCGGATGCGGTCGAGAACCGGAGGCCGTTCCTGCAGGACGAAAACCAGAAGGCGCTCGGGGCAGACTGGGGGCGGCTGTGTGCGGCTGCCAGCGCGGCGGCGGCGGAACTCGGCAAGCTCCAGTCGGCGCGATCCGGTCAGCTGCTCCAGCTGGAAACGACGCTGGGCAGTCTCAAGGAGGCGGTGCTGCTGGTCGACGATCGCGACTACATCGTGCTCGCGAATGCGGCCTTCCAGGCGATCTTCCCGAGGGCACGCAAAATCGTTGGGCGGCGTCTCGACCTGGTTCTCCCCACGCCGGCTTTTCTCGAATATGCGGCGGCGGTGCGATCGGGTGGCGGCGACGCGCGCCGGGAAATCGCATTGCACGACGGTTCGGAGCCCGTGTGGGTCGAGGCGACCGCGGCCAGGATACCCGCGCTCGAGGGAGGCAACGGCACCTGGGCGATCTTCGTCCTGCACGACATCACGCGGCAGCGCCGCCTCGAGAACCAGAGGCGCGACTTCGTCGCGAACGTCTCACACGAACTCCGGACGCCGCTCAGCGTGATCAAGGGTTACGTCGAAACCCTTGTCGACGGGCAGGACACGATGGACCCGGGTGACCGCGCCCGATTCCTCGCGACGATCCAGCGCCACACGGACCGGCTCAACGCCATCCTCGAAGACCTGCTGACGCTTTCGCGACTCGAGTCAGACACTCCGGACATCCAGGTCGAGTCGATGGACCTCAGTGCGCTTGCCGTCGAGGTCGTCGACGGGATGAGGGCGCGCACCGGGGCGGGAAATCATGTGATCGAGCTCGCGCTTGTCCCTGATTGCCCGCGAGTCGCTGCCGATGCGGGCCGTATCGCGCAGGTGCTCGGCAACCTGCTGGACAATGCGCTGAAGTACACGCCTGCGGGTTCGCGCGTCCGCGTCGCCTCGCGGGTAGATGGATCGAACGTCGAGCTCAGCGTTGAGGACAACGGGCCGGGAATTCCCTCGAAGGACCTGCCGCATGTATTCGAGCGATTCTATCGCGTCGAGAAAGGGCGCTCGCGCGAGACGGGTGGCACGGGTCTCGGCCTCAGCATCGTGAAGCACATCGTCCAGCTCCATGGCGGACGGGTTTGGGCGGAACCCGTTCCCGGCGGCGGCGTGGCTTTTCGCATTTCGCTTCCGGCGGTAGCACCTGCGCCGGCAAGGGCCACGCCGTGAGCTTGCGCGCCGAACGGCGCTCCCGTAGCGCTGCGACGTGAAGGAGAATCCCGCTCGCACCCGGCAGCATTTCGAGACGCTGAGATTGCGCCGGGAAGGCCTTGCCCGGGACCTCGGCGCCATACTGGCTCCCGGGGGCCGATTTGTCTGTGAGATCGGCTGCGGTCACGGACACTTCCTGACCGCGTATGCGACCGAACACCCGGCGCAGATCTGCGTCGGCATGGACATCGACGGAGACCGGATCGAGCGGGCCTGTCGCAAGCAGTCCCGGGCGGGCCTCGCCAACCTGCATTTCATCCGTGCCGAGGCGCAGACCTTCCTCGAGGTCCTGCCCGTCGGCGCGACGATCGAGGCCGTTTACATCCTGTTTCCCGATCCGTGGCCGAAGAAGCGGCACCACAAGCATCGGATCCTGCAGGGCCCGTTTCTCGACGCATTGGCGGCACGAGCAGGGCAGGGGAGTCGCCTCTACTTCCGGACGGACTATGAACCCTATTGGGCTGAGGCCCAGGCGCTGTTCGCATCCCGCCCGGACTGGAGCCTGGTTGAGGAGCTTTGGCCGATGGAGCCGGCGACGGTGTTCCAGTCCCGAGCTCCGGCGTTTCGGTCGCTTGTGGCGGCCCGGACCTGACACCATTAGCACCACCCGTGCGGAACGCCTTTCCGCTAATGAAAATGCCTCCGGGAGGCTGCCGGCGCATCCAGGGTTGACGGCACGAAAGGCCTTCTCCTACGTCATTTTCTTTCCCAGCGTTAACATCCTCCTGATCTTTCCGTGCACAGGGTCAAATCCACCGCAATTCTCGCCGCATTCGCTGCCCTTGCGGCGCCCATTTTTGCTGCGGAAGGCGTTGCCCCGAGTGCGGCCCGCCTGGTGGATCTCGGCGGAGGCTGGGCGATCACCAACAGCATGGTAACAGGGTGGGTGATCTCGGCGCTTCTGGTGGTTCTCGTGCTCGCCCTCATAGGCAGGCCGTCGATCGTCCCCTCCAAGGGTCAGGCCGTGATCGAATCGCTGCTCGAGGCCCTGCGCGGCATCTTCGAGCCGATCGTCGGAAAGAAGGCGTTCCCGACCGCGTTCCCGCTGCTTGTAACCTTCTTTATCTTCATCCTGTTCCACAACTGGATGGGGCTGATTCCCGGCGTCGGCACCGTCGGCTGGGGCCAGGATGTCGACGGCGAGTTCCACATGACGCGGGCCTTCATCCGGCCGCACAACGCGGACTTCAACGGCACGATCGCGCTCGCGCTGATCTCCTTTGGAGCCTGGGCCATCATCGTCTTCAAGTTCGCGGGCGTTAAGACAATCGTCTGGGACCTGTTCGGAAACAAGGCGGAGAAGAGCGAGACGCCGGGTTGGCTGTATCCGATCCTCTCGGTCGTCTTCCTCGTGGTCGGCCTCATCGAGGTGTTCTCGATCGCGATCCGCCCGTTCACCCTCTCGGTGCGTCTCTTCGGCAACGTCTTCGGCGGTGAGAACCTCCTGCACGGGACGAGCTTCATCCCGATCTTCTATTTCATGGAGCTTCTGGTCGGCGTCATCCAGGCGCTCGTCTTCACGCTCCTCAGCGCGGTCTACATCGGCCTGCTCTGCAATCACGGCGATGACCACGATCATGGCCATGAGCCCAAGCACGGAGCCGCGGAGTCCCCTCACTGATCCCTTTTCCGCCGGGAGCGTGCCAAGCGTGCGCACGGCGGCAACCGCAACCAACCTGATCCCATCCATCCATGAACACGATCCTCGCCGCCGCCGCTGAAGCGGCCGCTCCTGCAGCCGGCATCACCGGCAACATTGCCTCCGCCTTCGGCCTCCTCGGTGCCGCACTCGGCGTGGGACTCATCGGCCTCAAGGCCGCCGAGGCTGTCGGCCGCAATCCGGGCGCTTCCGGAAAGATCCTCGTGCAGGCCATCATCGGAATGGCGCTCGCCGAAGGTCTCGGCATTCTCGCCCTCTTCCTTGCCTGATTCCGTTTGAACCGGTGGCGCGGCCGGGGGCGCCCCGCCCAACCCCAATTACCCCCAGGCCCCGCCCCAGGGTGGTGGGGGCGCCGGGGGGACCCCC
>JAYQOU010000004.1:141064-178106 GCA_038144975.1 Candidatus Salsuginivita brisbanensis
CCCCCACGCCCCGCCCCCCCGCCCCCGCCCCCGGCCCCCCGCCGGCTCCCCCCGGCCCCGGGGCGCCCCCCCCCCCACCATCCCCATTTCCCGCCATGACGCTCCCACTGTTGCTTGCGGCCGCTGCTGAAACCGCCGGCGAGGCCAATGTCCTCGAGAGATTCGGTGTCGAATGGCACTACGTCGTCTGGCAGGTCGTCAGCTTCCTCGTCGTCCTCGTCGTCCTGTACAAGTTCGGCATCAAGCCGGTCGCGGCGACGATGGAGGAGCGCAACCGCAAGATCGAGTCGGGCATCCGCTACGCCGAGGAGATGCAGGCGAAGCTCTCGGCTGCCCAGCAGTCGACCGAGGAGCAGCTGCGTCAGGCGCAGCACAAGGCGCAGGAGATCGTCGACGAGGCGCGCCGCACGGCGAAGGAGTTTCTCGACAAGCAGACCGCCGAGGCGGCCTCGAAGGCGAACGACCTCGTGGCCCGCGCACAGCAGGCCATCGAGCTCGAGCACCGCAAGATGCTTGCGGACGCGCGAGGCGAGATCGCGCGCCTGGTCGTCGCCACCACCCAGCGCGTGCTGGAGAAGGAACTGTCGGACGCGGATCGCGGCCGCTACAACGAAGCGGCTGCCCGCGAGCTGACCGGTGCCTGAGTCGCCCGGAACCCGCTGACTTTCCCACGATGGCCGCCCGAAACCGCAAGGCTCAGCAGCTCGCCCGAGAACTTTTCAAGGCGAGCCTGGTCGACGGCGTCCTTTCTGCCGAGCGCGTTGCCGGCGTGGCCGCCTATGTCGAGAAGCACCGGCCGGCGAACCCGATCGCGGTGCTGCGGGCCTACCAGAGGCTCGTTGCCGCGGAGATCGCGCGCGGCCAGGCGCTGATCGAGCATGCAGGCCCGATCTCGGATTCGACCGTTGCCGCGATCGCGCAGGCGATGACCCGCCACTACGGTCGCCCGATCTCGGCCAGCGGCCGCAAGAATCCCGAGCTGATTGCCGGCATGCGCATCCGCGTCGGCGACGATGTCTACGAATCCAGCGTCGCCGGCCAGCTGGCCGCGCTCGCCGCAGCCACCTGAACCCTTTTCCCATTCCCGTTCCGCAGAACCCGATTCCCCATTCGCGATGAGCAACGTCCTCGAACAAATTGAACAGCAGATCGCCCGACTCTCGTCCAAGGCGGTCAAGAAGAACACCGGTGTCGTGCGCACGGTTGCCGATGGCGTTGCCAAGATCGACGGCCTGTCGGACGTGATGTACAACGAGATGGTGCAGTTCCCGGGCGAGGCGATCGGCATCGCGCTCAACCTGGAGGAGGACGAGGTCGGTTGCGTCGTGCTCGGCGACGTTTCGAAGCTCAAGGAGGGCGACGAGGTCAGCACGACCGGCAAGCTTCTCTCGGTCCCAGTGGGCAAGGCGCTGCTCGGGCGCGTCGTCGACGCCCTCGGGCGTCCGGTCGACGGCAAGGGCCCGATCGACTCGAAGGAAGCCTATCCGGTCGAGAAGATCGCCCCTGGCATCGTGGTCCGGAAATCCGTTTCGCAGCCGTTGTTCACGGGCATCATGGCGATCGACTCGATGATCCCGATCGGCCGTGGCCAGCGCGAGCTGATCATCGGCGACCGCGGCACCGGCAAGACGACCATCGCGATCGACACGATCATCAACCAGGCGAAGATCAACCGCGTCGGCCTGGCATCGGGCGACAAGAACTTCCGGCCCGTCTACTCGATCTACGTGGCGGTCGGCCAGAAGAACTCGAACATCGTTCGCACCGTCGGCGCCCTTGAGGCCGCCGGGGCGCTCGAGTACACGATCATCGTCGCTGCGCCTGCGGCCGACAATCCCGCCAACCAGTACCTCGCTCCGTACTCGGGAGCCGCCATGGGCGAGTGGTTCATGGAAAACGGCATGGATGCCCTGATCGTCTATGACGACCTTTCGAAGCACGCCGTCGCCTACCGCCAGATCTCGCTGATCCTGAAGCGCCCCTCCGGCCGCGAAGCTTATCCTGGAGACGTGTTCTACCTGCACAGCCGCCTGCTTGAGCGCTCCGCCCGCCTCGACGGCAAGGGCTCGCTCACGGCACTGCCGATCATCGAGACGCTGGCCGGCGACGTCTCGGCCTACATCCCCACGAACGTGATCTCGATCACCGACGGGCAGATCTTCCTCGAGACGGACCTCTTCAACCAGGGCATCCGCCCCGCCGTCTCGGTCGGTCTCTCCGTCTCGCGCGTCGGTTCCGCCGCGCAGATCAAGGCGACGAAGCAGGTGGGCGGCAAACTGAAGGGCGAGCTCGCCCAGTTCCGCGAGCTCGCGGCGTTCGCGCAGTTCGGGTCCGACCTCGATGCACGCACGAAGGCCCAGCTCGAGCGCGGCTCGCGCATCGTCGAGCTCTTCAAGCAGCCGGCCTTCAATCCGCTCCCGATCGAGCTCCAGGTTGCCGTGCTCTTTGCTATGCAGAAGGGCTTCTTCGATCCGATCGATATCAAGAAGACCGTCGTCGCGGCCAACGCGCTCAAGGACTTCTTCACCAGCCGCAAGGAGGCCCTTCTCACGGAGGTCCGCACCAAGGCGGCGCTCGACAAGGACCTCGAGGCGAAGCTTCAGGCCGCCTGCGACGAGTGGAAATCCGGCTACACGGCCTGAAATCAGAAATGAGTAGCGAGCAGCGAGTAGTGAGCATGACCCAATCACCCCACCGCTAGTCTCTCCTCGCTACTCACTACCCGCTACTCGCTACATCAGGAATGGCTTCCACACGCGACATCCGCCGGCGCATCAAGTCGGTCAAGAACACCCGCCAGATCACGAAGGCGATGGAGCTCGTGGCCGCCTCGAAGATGAAGCGTGCCCAACAGCGGGTCATCGCAGGCCGGCCGTACGCCCAGCTGCTTGCCGAGATGCTCGCGGAACTCGCGCCTCACGTCGAGGAGCTGCACCATCCGTTCCTGGCCAAGCGCGAGATCAAGGTGCGGGGCATCCTGCTGGTGACGACCGACCGCGGTCTCTGCGGCCCGCTCAACAGCAACCTCTTCAAGGTGGTGATGTCGATCGCGACGCCTGCCAAGTACGTCTCGATCGGACGCAAGGGCGCCCAGTTCCTTTCGCGAACGCACCGCGACCTGCTTGCGGATTTTCCGGTCAGCGACCGGGCCCCGTTTTCCGAAGTGAAGGCGGCGATCGAGTTCATGACGAAGCAGTTCCTCGACGGTGTCGTCGACACGGTCGAGGTGATCTACTCGCGGTTTCGCAATACCTTGGTCCAGGAGCCGACCTGCCGGCCGATCCTCCCGCTCGGCAGCCTTCGCGAATTTCTCGACGACCCGAAGATATCCGGCGCGGACTATGTGCAGGCCAAGGAACACGAGTCCCGGGAGATTCTCTTCGAGCCCGGCGCGGCCACGGTGCTGCAGGCGCTGCTTCCATTCTACGTGAACCGGTTCCTGTACCAGGTCGTTCTCTCGTCAAAGGCCTCCGAGCACAGCGCCCGAATGGTCGCGATGAAGACCGCGAAGGACAACGCCACCAACCTGCTCGGCGATCTCACTCTCGAATACAACAAGGCCCGCCAGGCAGCGATCACCCAGGAGATCCTCGAGATCGCTGCGGCATCGTTTGCTGCGTAGAGGCTCAGCCCTTCAGCCCTTCAATCCCTTCCCAATGAACACCGGCAAAATCGTCCAGGTCATCGGTCCCGTGGTAGACGTCCAGTTCGCGGAACAGTCGATCCCGCCAATCTACCAGGCGCTCACCGTCGCATTCACGGCGGGCGGCGAGCAGCAGAACCTCACCCTCGAGGTGCAGCAGCATCTCGGCGGCGGGCTCGCGCGCGCGATCGCGATGTCCTCCTCGGAAGGACTCAAGCGCGGCATGGACGTTGTCGACACCGGGTCGCCGATCTCCGTGCCAGTCGGTGAGGGCGTGCTCGGGCGAATTTTCGACGTTACCGGCAGCGTGGTCGACGGCCGCGGGCCAGTGACATTCACGAAGAAGTACCCGATCCATCGTCCTCCCCCGGCGCTCGTCGACCAGGATACGAAGGCCGACATCCTCGAGACCGGCATCAAGGTCATCGACCTCATCGCCCCGTTTACCAAGGGAGGCAAGGTCGGCGCGTTCGGCGGTGCCGGCGTCGGCAAGACCGTCGTGATCATGGAGCTCATCAACAACATCGCGAAGGCCCACGGCGGCTACTCGGTGTTCGCCGGGGTGGGTGAGCGCTCCCGCGAGGGCAACGACCTTTACCACGAGATGTCCGAGGCGGGCGTCATCGACCAGAAGGACCTCAGCAAGTCGAAGGTCGCGCTGGTCTACGGCCAGATGAACGAGCCCCCGGGCGCCCGCATGCGCGTCGCGCTGTCGGCCCTCGCGATGACCGAGTACTTCCGCGACGAGAAGAACCAGGACGTGCTGCTCTTCGTCGATAACATCTTCCGCTTCTCCCAGGCCGGCTCCGAGGTGTCCGCGCTGCTCGGGCGTTCACCGTCCGCCGTGGGTTACCAGCCGACGCTCGCCAACGAGATGGGCGCACTCCAGGAGAGGATTACCTCCACGAAGAAGGGCTCCATCACTTCCTTCCAGGCGGTCTATGTGCCGGCGGACGATCTCACCGACCCGGCCCCGGCGAACACCTTCGCCCACCTCGACTCGACCATCGTGCTTGAGCGCGCAATCGCCGAGCTCGGCATCTACCCGGCCGTCGACCCTCTCGCCTCCGTGTCGAAGGCTCTCGAGCCGGCTGTCGTCGGCGAGGAGCATTATCGCATCGCGCGCGAGGTGCAGCGGGTGCTCCAGCGTTACAAGGACCTCCAGGACATCATTGCGATTCTCGGACTCGACGAGCTGTCGCCCGAGGACAAGCAGACCGTTTACCGCGCCCGGAAGATCCAGCGCTTCCTTTCGCAGCCGTTCCACGTCGCGGAAGTCTTCACGGGGTCGCCCGGCAAGTACGTGTCGGTCAAGGACACTGTGCGCGGCTTCAAGATGATCCTCGACGGCGAACTCGATTCCGTTCCGGAAGGCGACTTCTACATGAAGGGCGGCATCGACGAAGTTATCGCCGCCGGAAAGAAGGCCTGACTGAAGTAGCGAGAAGTGAGTAGCGACTAGAAGTCTTCACGAATTCGATCCTCCACACTTTCGTTTCCAAACCTTCCCACATGCCACTCACCATCGAGATCGTAACCCCCGAGGAGCGGGTTTACAGCGACACGGTCGATTCCGTCGTGATCCCGACCGTCGAGGGCGAGGTAGGCATCCTTCCGGGCCATTTGCCGCTGCTCACGCAGATGGACCACGGGGAGTTGCAGGTAACGAAGGGCAACTCCACGCAGCTTCTGGTCGTCGGCAGTGGTTTCGCGCAGATCGCGGCCGACAAGGTCTCCATTCTGGCTGAGCACGCCGTTTCCGAGGAACGTATCGACGAGCATGCCGCCGAGGAAGCCATCAAGCGCGCCCAGGCCGACCTCAAAGAGGCTGAGCACATGGATCCGAACGAGTTCGAGCACCTGCAGAACATGATCCGGTTTGCAGGTACCCAGCTCGCGTTGAAGCGCCGCCGCCGCTAATCGCTCGGCGATGGCACGCGCGTTTAGTAACGCGCTATAATTGAAATGATTGCATCAATTTTGCCTATTTGGAGGCTCGCTGATTGACTCTGAAACTGAGTCTCAGTCATCTTTAGCCGCAATAGATGAACAGGACCCTCGAACCATTCCGGCCGCAGCGCATGCGGCTTACCCTCCTGCCTGTGGGCTCGGCGGGCAGGATCTGCGAACTGTCGGGTGACGCCAGTGTGTGTTCGCGGCTGCGGGAACTTGGATTTTGCGAGTCGGCGATAATCGAAAAAGTTTCCGGCGAGCGAACGCTGCTGTGCCAGGTCTGCAATGCGCGCATTGCACTGAGCGAGCGGGCCGCGGAGCACATCGTGGTCGAGCTTATCAGGGGCGGTACGCGGCTCTGACCGGCGCCGCAGTCAGGAGCAATGTCGGGTCATCTCAATCTCTCGGAACTCGCCGTCGGCGCCAGTGCCACGGTCAGCTCGTTCGTAGGCACCGGACCGATCACGGTTCGCCTGCGCGAAATGGGGGTGCTCCCCGGCACGAAGATCACGCTCGTGCGGACCGCACCCCTTGGCGACCCGCTGGAGTTCAAGGTTCGAGGCTACAACCTTTCCCTGAGACGGAAGGATGCGGCCATGGTGCTGGTGGAGGTGGAGGGAAAATGACCGGTGTCCGATGTCCAATGCGCAGTGACCGGCGGTCGATAAATCTCCGTCGAATCGAGACGCGACCGGTCATTGGCCATCGGTCTTTGGCCGTGAACGTCGGTAACATGGGCGCCTGCGGAGGGAGGCTTATCGCATGAACGATGTAAGGCCCGGTTCCTCCCCTTTGCCCCCGCACTTGCGCGGGGCGGTTTCGCGTCAGCCGACCTACGCGCTCGTCGGCAATCCGAACTGCGGCAAGAGCACGCTGTTCAATGCGCTCACCGGACTGAAGCAGAAGGTCGGCAACTATCCCGGCGTAACGGTCGAGAAGAAGACCGGAACGACCTTTTCGCAGCACGGCCATCCCATCACGCTCATAGACTTGCCCGGCGCGTACTCGCTCGCGGCACGGTCTCCCGACGAGGCGATTACGCGCGATGTGCTGCTGGGACGTCGGAGCGACACTGCGCAGCCCGACCGCATCCTATGCGTGGTCGATGCGACCAACCTCGAGCGCAATCTCTACCTCGTGCACCAGGTGCTCGATCTCGGCCGCCCGGTGATCATTGCGCTCAACATGATGGACCTCGCATCGGAGGCGGGACTCACGATCCGCGCCAGCCGGCTCGAGCACGAACTGGGCGTGCCGGTGATCCCATGCGAGGCCGCCAACGGAAAGGGAATCATCGATCTTCGCCTTGCGCTGAGCCGTCCCGAGATCGCGCTGCCGCGTCATGCGTGGAACATCCCCGGGGAAATCGCTCCGGCGGTATCGGATCTGCAGGCGTCCCTAACGGCCGATGACGCCAAGGCGCCCTTGGTCGCGCGGGCGGAGGCGCTCCTTCTGCTGACGGATCGCGACTCCGTGCGGGTTGCCGGCTCGAAACCCCTGTCCGCCCGCACGGCGGGTATCCTGGCCCAGTGGGAGAAGCGCTGGGAGGCGGAGGGCACCGACTGGGCGGGCGTGCTGGTGAATTCCCGTTACGAGGCGATCAGTCGGCTGGCGGCGGATGTCGTGCAGGCGCCCGGCGTCTCGGGGCGCAGCACCAGCGATCGAATCGACTCCTTCGTCACGCATCCTGTATGGGGCTGGGCCATCCTCGGCTCGCTCATGGCGGTGATCTTCCTGAGCATCTTCACGCTCGCCGAGTATCCGATGAATGCGATCGACGCGCTCATGGCCTGGCTCTCGGACGGCGTCCGTGCGGCGATGCCTGCGGGAGACCTTCGCGATCTCATCACCGATGGTGCGATCGCGGGCGTGGGTGGCGTCGTGATCTTCCTGCCGCAGATCCTGATCCTATTTTTCTTCATCGGGCTGCTCGAGAGCACGGGCTACATGGCGCGCGCGGCTTTCATCATGGACCGCCTGATGAGCCGGGTCGGCCTGAACGGACGCTCCTTCATCCCGCTGTTGAGTTCCTATGCCTGCGCGATCCCGGGCATCATGGCGACGCGCACGATCGAGGACCACAAGGACCGCCTGATCACGATCCTGGTGGCGCCGCTCATGAGCTGCTCCGCGCGGCTCCCGGTTTACCTGCTCATGATCGCGGCCCTGATTCCCGGCGAGCGGGTGCCGCTCGGTACCAAGGTCGGCATCATGCTATTGATGTATGCACTGGGCACGTTCGGTGCGTTCGGATTCGCCTGGCTATTCAAGCGCACGCTGCTGAAGGGTGCGCCGGCCCTGATGATCATGGAATTGCCGCCGTACCACCTTCCGCGCATCCGGGACGTGCTGATGCATATGGTGGAGCGGGCGGGGATGTTCCTGAGACGCGCGGGAACCGTGATCCTTGGGATCAGCATTGTGCTGTGGTTCCTCGCAGCGTATCCGAAGGCTTCGGACGAGGCGACGGGACAGGAGCAGCTTGCCCAAAGCTTTGCAGGACGCGCGGGACATCTCATCGAGCCGGCAATCCGGCCCCTGGGTTTCGACTGGCAAATCGGCATCGGACTGATCTCGTCCTTTGCCGCCCGCGAGGTGTTCGTCAGCACGATGGCGGTGGTCTTCAGCGCCGAGGCGGATGACGAGGATACCGAGCCGCTGCGGCAGGCGATGCTCGGTGCCTCATGGCCCGACGGGCGTCCGCTCTTCACACCGCTGACGTGCTTCACGCTGATGATCTTTTATGTCTTCGCCATGCAGTGCATGAGCACGATCGCCGTCGTGAAGCGCGAGACGAACGGATGGAAGTGGCCGCTCTTCCAGACTGCCTACATGACAGGCACGGCTTGGGTGCTTTCGCTGATCGTCTACCAGGTGGGCACGGCCATGGGATGGGGCGCTTGATGCGACTCCCGAGGCGACAAACGCTGCAAATCGGGTAGATTGCGCAGGCTGACACCAGCCCTTCCAGATGACTCCCGAATTCCAGACAATCGCAGCTCTCGTCGTCGTTGCCGTGGCGGCAGGGTGGCTGCTGCGCCGGGCGCTCGCAAAGCGCCACAATCCCGGCTGCGGCGGCGACTGCGGCTGCGCAGCGGACGAATTCAAGACCAAGCTGCGGCGTTGAATCGCCCTCAGCCGCCGCGTCCCGCGAGCCAGTCCAGGATCATGTCGAAGCCCTCGACGCCCAGGATGCCGATGATGGCGATGAACGCCGCCGCCACGACGAGCGCGAAATAACCGCAGATGATGAACAGGCCGTCGCGCTCGATGAGCCCGGCCGCGATGAGCAGGATGCAGTAGGCCGGCAGCGAGTTGCTGAATGGAACGGGGATTGGCAGGAGGAGAAGCGCGGCCGCGGCGAAGATCGGCACGGCGTGCAGCTGAAGCAAAATCGGCGAGCTTGTCAGCCAGGCGAGGCGGGGCCGAAGGAAGTACTCGAATCCTTTCACGATGCGCCGGGTAACCCCGAAGAATCGGTGGAATCCGCGGCCCGAAAGCGGCGCGTCCAGCATGCGCTGCGGGATCCAGGGCTTTCGACCCAGGGCGAGGCGCATCGCGATGAGCATGATGAGCAGTCCGAACGGCGTGGAGAATCCGACGAGCGGGATCGGCGAGGCGAAGGGCAGTGCGAGCAGCAGGATTAGGAGCACATAGCCACGGCCCTGGAGCACGACCATGAGCTTCCGAAGGGTGACACCGCTTGTCTGCAGCTCCGCGATCACCGCGCCGAGTTCCTCCGAGAGCTTTGGAGGAGGCGGAACGTGGTGGGGCAACAGCTCGCGCAGAACCTCGGGGAGCGGCGGCTTCGAGCCGCCGGGATCAGGTGCCGCGCCGGTTGCCATACAATTCCACCTGGAGGCGTGGCCCGTAGCGAAAACCCCGTTCGCGGCAGAGAGACGTGATCCATCCCGCACGTTCGCGGAGGCGCTCGACCGTGATTCCCTCCGGCATGAGATGAACGCGATCGGGCGGGATGTCGCAATCGAGTGCCCGAAGCATGCCGTCGATCTCCTCGAGATCCGAGGGAGCCGCGACGACAAACTTGATCTGGTAGGGATAGGCATCGATCCACGACCGAACAACCTCGGGCTGCCATCGCGTCGCCTCATGCCGTCGACGCCAGGCCGCATGCGCCGTGCCGTCGGGCGCCGAGTTCAGGAGCTTTGGAGACAGCGAAGCCAGGTCGCACTCGATCTGATCCGGATTGATGGTGGCGGCGGTCTCGATGGTGATGTGGTAGCCGAGGGATTTGAGCGCTGCCGCGAGTTCGCGAATGCCCGGAGCGATCATCGGCTCCCCTCCGGTCAGGACGACATGGCGCGTGTTCCGGTGCGACTGCACCTCCGCAACGATGGATTCGATCGAACGGTTCTCCCCCTCGGGGTCCCAGGAAGCGTAGGGCGTGTCGCACCAGCTGCAGCGCAGGTTGCAGCCGCTCGTGCGCACGAAGACCGAGGGCACCCCGGCGAGCTGCCCCTCGCCCTGGATGGAGTGGAATATCTCTGCAATCAGCATGATCGTGGCTCAGGCATGAGTCCCATTGGTCCCATGGGTCCTATGCATCCGGAAGAGTCGGCAGAGCAGGTCTCGCCCCGTACATAGTTGGATCGGCTATCCCCGCCTGCTGAAACGCCTCCCGGCGCTCGACGCATGTCCCGCAGGTTCCGCAGTGGATGGCCCCGCCCTTGTAGCAGGACCAGGTCTGCGCGAAGTCGACTCCAAGATCCGCGCCCAGCGCCGCGATTGCCGCCTTGTTGAAGGAGATGAACGGACGCAGCAGCCTGATGCCCGCGTAGGTTCCTAGGCTCATGGCATCGCCCATCGCCTTCATGAAATCCTCGCGGCAGTCTGGATAGATCGTGTGGTCGCCGGTGTGTGCGGCGATGACGAGTCCCTCGGCTCCGATGCTCTCTGCGAAGCCGGTGGCTATCGAGAGCATGATGGCGTTCCGGAAGGGAACGACCGTCCGCTTCATGTTTTCGTCGGCATAATGCCCGTCTGGAACGCTTCCTCCGCTCGACAGCAGGTCGGAGCTGAAAAGGCGGTCGACGAACGGCAGTGCGATCAGTTCGTGTCGAATGTCGTGTTTCTCCGCGTGGTGCTTCGCGTAGGGAAGTTCCCGGGAGTTGTGCTTGGAGCCGTAGTCGAAGCTCACCGCTGCGGCGACGGTGTGCTCCCGGGCGGCCCAGTACAGGGCAGTCACGGAGTCCATGCCCCCCGAGCAGAGTACGGCGACCTTCATGGCAGGATCGCCGCAAAACGGAGGGAAAAGCGCAAAACGAAAGGTCTTTGACCGGGCGATTGGCGGAATCGGCTGACGGCAGGGCTGCATCCCTCAGAATTTGCTCCATTCGGGAGAGAACCGGGTTAGGGAAGGAATGTGATTCTTTTCCACGATCCCCGCTGCACGGAGTACGCCACCCCTGGACATCCGGAGCGACCGGAGCGGGTGTCGGCCACGGAAGCGGCGTTGCGGGACCGGCATCCTTCCTGGCAGTGGCGGGTGCCGTCCGAGGCATCCGAGGAGGACGTATTGCGCGCACATACGCGCGGCCATATTGAGCGGCTCGCGCATGGGCCGGATTTCGATCCCGACACCGCCTTTTTTCCGGGCATCCTTGGGCACGCGCTTCGTGCGTCGGGCGGGGCGCTTTGCGCGGTTGCAGCGACCCTGGCTGGCGAGGGCCCTGCCTTCTCGCTGATGCGTCCCCCGGGGCATCATGCTACTGCCGACCGGGCGATGGGCTTCTGCTACCTCAACCACGCGGCGATTGCCGCCCTGTCCGCCCGTGCCTCGGGCGTCGGGCGGGTCGCGATCTGGGATTTCGACGCCCACCATGGAAACGGCACCGAGGCGATTGTTGAAGGGCGGCCCGGCCTGCTTTACGCGAGCGTGCACCAGTGGCCGGGATACCCGGGAACGGGCACCCGAAGCACGGCCAGCTGCAGGAACTGGACTGTTGCACCGCGCTCGGACCGGACGCGTCACATGGTGGCCCTGGCCGAGTCCTGGCGGGCAGTGCGTGAATTCGACCCGGACCTGATCGTCGTTTCCGCAGGCTTCGATGCGTATGTGGGCGATCCGATCACTGAGATGACCCTCGAACGGGAGGACTTCGCCGAGCTGGGAAGATGGCTCGCCGGCGAGGTCGCGCCTGCGGCGGCGATCCTCGAGGGTGGATACAGCGCGGAGATGCCTCTCCTCGTGGACCAATTTTTATCGGCCTGGAGCGCACCCAAACACCCATCCTGAACGTCAGTCCGGGCGTTACCCGCCCGATGATTTCACGCTTTCTTCCGGCCACCATTCGCCGTTTGCTCGGCAGGCCAGTGACCGCACGTCCACCCGGATTCCAACTCATCGACCGCCCTCAGGATCTCGAGCCGTTTCTCAACGAGCTCGATCGAGCCTCGGAGGTGGCGCTGGATACCGAGGCGGACAACATGTATCACTACCGCAATCGGGTCTGCTTCCTGCAGTTCCTGGTGCAGGGACGGATCACGCTCGTCGACCCGCTGGCCAAGGGCCTCGATCTGGAGCCGATCTGGCGGATGCTGGGGGAGAAGCACCTGATCATGCATGGCAGCGATTTCGACCTGAGGCTGCTGCATGACCTGTGCGGCTTCCGCGCACGCAGCCTGTTCGACACCGTGCTCGCCGCGCAGCTGCTGGGGCGGCAGCGGATCGGCCTGGCGGCGCTGCTGGAAGACCATTTTGGCGTGAAACTCGACAAGGCAGGCCAGAAGGCTAACTGGTCCAAGCGGCCGCTGCCCGAGAAGCTGCTCGATTACGCCGCGCTCGACGTCTCGTACCTGCCCCAGCTTCGGGACATCCTCACGCGGCAGCTGGCCTCCCTCGACCGGATGGAATGGCTCGAGCAGCAGTGCGAGGCCCAGATCGTCTCGGGAGCCACGGGTTTCGCCCCGCGCGACGAGAACGACTGGCGCATCGGCCGATCCGAGCGGCTCAAGGGCCGCGGGCTGGCCGTGCTTCATGCCGTCTGGCACTGGCGCGAGGCCCAGGCGCAACGGCTCGATGTGCCGCCGTTCAAGGTATGCTCGAACGATCTCCTGCTGAAGCTCGCTTTCGCCGCCGATGAGCCCGAGGCCACGGAGGGCACCGTGCTGGGCACGATTCACCTGGGGCGGCGCCACGACAGGATCTTCCCCTCGCTTGCGGAGGCGGTGAGATCGGGATTTGCGCGCGATCCGAAGACCCTGCCTCGCCGGCCCGGTCGCGATCCGCGATATACCCCGCTCACACAGGCCGAGGTCGAGCTGCTCGAGCGCATCCGGTCGGACCGCGACGCCGTGGCGAAGCGGCTGGAAATCGACCCCACGCTGATTGCCAACCGGTCGCAGCTCGCCCAAATCGCCCGCGATCCGTCACAGCTCGACGAGATCCTGCTCCGCTGGCAGGCGGACCTGCTCCGGCGCCAGCCGGCGCTCGGCGCTGCGGCGGGCTGAGCGAACGCGCCCGTTTCGGCGGGTCCCGTCGGAATCAAAGGCTTCTTTTTGGAGCGGATCGTGTATTGCGTTGGCCCGCCTGCATGAACCGCCCGAATGCGAATATTGCCCGTCACCTCAGCCTGATGGCGGGGGCGCAACCCGGGCGCGCGGCCCTCAAGGTGCCGCGTGGCACGACGGCGGGAGGCGATATTGACTACCTTGAGCTTACTTTTGCCGAGCTTGCGGCCGAGGTCGCCGCCTGGCGCGCCAGGCTCGCAGGCGCCGGAGTACGCCGAGGCGACAGGACGCTGGTCATGGTTCGACCGGGACTTCCGTTGATCGCCTCGGTGTTCGCGCTGTTTGAGACTGGCGCGGTGCCGGTGGTCATCGATCCCGGCATGGGGCTCGGCAGCTTTCTCAATTGTGTGGAGCGGTCGCGGCCGCGCGTTCTTCTCGGCATTCCCATCGCCCGCCTCCTGCGACATGTATTCCGAGGGGCGTTTCGGAGCGTCGAGGTGACCGTGGGGGCTAGCAGCTCGATGCTGGCCCGGCTTGCCGACGGCGTCGCAAAGGAGAACCCGGTATCGAGGGGTGCGGGCATTGCCGAGTCTGCACCGACGGACCTCGCATCGATCCTGTTCACCTCGGGTTCGACCGGTGCGCCAAAGGGCGTGTGCTACGAACACGGCATGTTCGAGGCCCAGGTGAACGCCATCCGGAGGACCTACAACATCGAGCCGGGCGAAGTGGACCTGCCGCTGCTTCCCATATTTGCACTATTCAATCCGGCGCTCGGCATGACGACGATCGTGCCGGAGATCGATCCCCGGCGACCTGCGTCGCTCGATCCGGGAAGGGTGGTTCGCGCGATCAGGCAGGAGCGGGTGACGAATGCGTTCGGCTCGCCGACGTTGTGGAGGAAGGTGTTCCTTCACTGCGAAGCCGGCGGGATCCGGCTGGAAGGCGTGCGCCGCATCCTCTGCGCGGGAGCGCCGGTCGACGGACCCCTTTACGAGCTTTCGCGACGCGTGCTGGTCGAGGGCGAGCTGCACAGTCCCTATGGCGCGACGGAGGCACTTCCTGTGAGTTCCGTGAGCGCGAGCCAGGCGCTCTCGCCGGAGATCGGTTCGGAACGGGTTCACCGTGGCACGTTTGTCGGACGCCCGGTTCCGGGCGTCGAGGTGCGTATCATTGCGGTCTCGGATTTGCCGATCGCTTCAATCGATCGCGCGCAGTCCGTGGCCGTTGGTGCTGTTGGCGAGATCGTCGTCCGCGGGCCGATGGTCACCCGCGAGTACGATTCGCTTCCCGAAGCGACCGCTCTGGCAAAGATTGCGGATTCGGGCAGCACGTCGTCCGGCCCGGCACGGGCGGTCTGGCACCGCATGGGAGACTGCGGCTGCCTCGATGCCGCAGGTGGTCTCTGGTTTTGCGGGCGCAAGGCGGAGCGGGTGCGAACCGAATCGGGCGTCCTTCATACGGATCCTTGCGAACAGGTATTCCGCGAAACCCGGCCGGGCGTCCGGTTCGCCCTGATCGGCCTGGGCGAACCGGGAAAACAGCATCCGGCGATGGTCGTGGAGACTGAGGAACGAAGCACTACCGCACTTGCAGCCGAGGTTGTGGCGCTGCGCGGTGTGGCGCGCAGCCAGCCGCATACCGCCGGCATCCGCACATTCTTTTTTAGGGAAAGCTTCCCAGTCGACGTCCGCCACAATGCCAAGATCCATCGGCTGGCGCTTGCCAGGTGGGCGGCAACCGCGAAGCCGTGGGTTGCCGAGGAGTGATGGAATAATGCACTGCTTCTCTTCACAATGAGCATACTGGTGACAGGTGGCACCGGATTCCTCGGCTCCCGGCTGGTGAGGCGACTGCTGGAGGCTGGGTGCGATGTAACGGTTCTCGCGCGAAGCGCTGCCCCGGAACTCGAATCGAAAGGCGCGCGATTGGTGCGTGCCTCTGTCGAGGACGCGAGTGCGGTGGCAGACGCGTGCCGCGGCGCTGAAACCGTGTTCCATGTGGCTGCCAAGGTGGGGGTCTGGGGCGATCGGGAAACCTTCGAACGGGTAAATGTGGGGGGCACGCGCAATGTCATCGCCGGTTGCCGGCGGCACGGCGTGCCGCGGCTGGTGCATACGAGCACGCCGAGCGTCGTATACAACGGCAGGGACATTGCGGGGGCGGACGAATCGCTTCCGCTGACGACACATTGCCCGAGTCCCTACGCACTCACGAAGGCGGCTGGGGAACGGGAGGTGCTTGCTGCAAACGGAGACGGGCTCGCGACCGTCGCGCTGCGGCCTCACCTGGTCTGGGGCGTGGGCGATCCCCACCTCGTGCCGCGCGTGCTGGAGCGCGCGAGACAGGGACGCCTGCGCATTGTCGGCGCCGGCACCAACAAGGTCGACATGGTCCATGTCGAGAACGCCGTCGACGCCCACCTGCTGGCAGCGCGCGCGCTTGGGGATTGTCACGTATTACGTGACAATCCCCTGGGCACGATCTCGGAGAACAAGGGCTCCGGCGCCGCTGCGGGAAGGGCCTATTTCATCACCAACGGCGAGCCCGTGGTCCTCTGGGAATGGATCAACGACCTGCTGCGGCGCCTGGGACGTCCGCCTGTAACCCGCAGGATCTCACTGGTGGCGGCATCGGCGATCGGGGCGGCTTGCGAGATTGCCTGGCGGGGCCTGGGGCTTGGCGGCGAGCCGCCGATGACGCGTTTCGTGGCGGCGGAACTGGCAAAGGACCACTGGTTCGATATCTCAGCGGCGCGCAGGGATCTCGGCTATTCGCCGCGGGTGACGATGGAGCAGGGCACCAAGGAGCTTGTGGCGAACCTGAAGTCCGGGGGTGCGTATGCTGGAAATTGAACGACCGCCGCCGGGATATCCCGGAGCGGCGGTCGGTTGTGTGGAACCCTTCAGGTAAAGTGATATCAGCTGCCGGTATTGGCGGCAGGGGTCGTCGAGACCGTCTGCACCACGGCGCCTGGCGCGGTGGTGGTGGCGGGTGTGCGGACCGACATGAAGGCGGTCACCACGCCGGCCAGCACGACCAGGGAGAGAACTGCGAAGGTTTTGTCGTTGTTCATGGGAATGTGTTGTTTCGCAGGGTGACGGAACCTCGTTCGCGGAATTACGGAACGCGGCGGAATATTGGCGGATATATTTTCGCGTATCCTGTAACCTTTACGCTCGGAGTCCGTCGCAGGGCGCCCCTGACCGCATTCTCATGCTGATTCGGGCGACCCTTTTGAGTTCGTGGCGTCATTCCTGCAAAGGTCCGAAACCGTCGGAACCTCGGCTCCGGCCGTACCAATTTGTTCCACGCAAGCCAGTGAAAAACTACTTTACCGTCATCCTTGCCCTTCGCGCGATTCGCCGGAACGCGATGCGCTCCGCCCTCACCAGCCTCGGCATCATCATCGGAATTGGTTCGGTGATTGCCATGGTCGGCATCGGCAACGGCGCGAAGGCGCAAATCGAGGCCTCGATCGCGAGCCTCGGCGAGAATGTGCTCATGGTATTCCCGGGCAGTTTTCGCAGCGGTGGCGCGCGGTCGGGAGCGGGTGGCGCGGCGACACTGACTGCGGAGGATGCGGCTGCCATCAGGGAGGAGATCCCGGGGGTCGCGGGTGTAAGTCCTGAGCTGCGGCTTCGGCGCCAGGTGCTGGCGAATGGGCTCAACTGGAGCACCAACGTGATGGGTGTTTCGCCTGAGTACCTCGAGATCCGCGACTGGCGCATGGCGGACGGTGCGATGTTCTCCCAACTCGACGTGGATCGCGTGTCCAAGGTCGCGGTGATTGGCAGGACGATCGCCAACCAGCTTTATCCCGGAGAGAACCCGATCGGGCAGTCTATCCGGCTGCAGCAGGTGCCCTTCCAGATCGTGGGGGTGCTGGAGCAGAAGGGATTCAATTTTGGCGGAAACGACCAGGACGACATCATCATGGTACCGTACACGAGCCACATGAAGCGGCTCACCCGGCGCAGCTATCTGGACTCCATCGTGATCAAGGCGGCGGACCGGGACCTGCTAGACGATGCGGAACTCTGGGTGACGGATCTCCTGGACTACCGTCACGGCCGCTCGGCGATTTCCGGCGGCGAGAGCGATTTCCGCGTTGCCACGCAGCTTGAGATCACTGAGCGCGCAACCTCCAGCACCGAGACGATGACTGCGCTGCTCGGCGGCATCGCCGGCATTTCGCTGCTGGTCGGCGGCGTGGGGATCATGAACATCATGCTCGTCAGCGTGACGGAGCGGACCCGCGAGATCGGCATCCGCCTGGCGCTCGGAGCGCATGGCAAGGACGTGCTGAAGCAGTTCCTGATCGAGGCCATGGTCACCAGCACCATCGGCGGCCTGCTCGGCGTTGCTCTCGGAGTCGGCGGGGCCAGCGTGCTTGCCCGCTTCCGAAACTGGCCCATCGAGACCTCGCCAACCGTGATCCTCGCGGCCGTGGCTTTCAGCGCGGGCATCGGGATCGTGTTCGGCGTCTACCCGGCCCGCCGGGCAGCCAAGCTCGATCCGATCGAGGCACTGCGGTACGAGTAGCTCTGCTGCGATTTGCTGGCAGGAAGGGGGGAACTCGGGTTTCCCTCCGCGATTGACCGCCTTTTACCGGCGGGCCATGTCTCTCGGGCTATGTCCGAGAACGCCCAACCGGCCCCCGTGTCCATGGATTCCCTCGTCGCGCTCTGCAAGCGGCGCGGGTTCATCTTCCAGTCGTCCGAGATCTACGGCGGGCTGAACGGTTTCTTCGACTACGGTCCGCTCGGTGCCGAGCTGAAGAAGAACATCCGCGACTGCTGGTGGGATGACATGGTGCGCCGCCGCGACGACATTGTCGGCGTCGAGACCTCGATCATCATGCACCCGAAGGTCTGGGAGGCGTCCGGCCATGTCGCCGGCTTCACGGACCCGCTCGTCGACTGCAAGGTGAGCAAGCAGCGCTATCGCGCGGATCAGCTGTTCTTCGCGCCGGTGATTGTGGACACAGCGATTATCGGGTACGTGAGCGCACTCGAAAGTGAGGGCACGACCGCTGCCCTCCAGACGGCTGCCGAGTCGCTGAAGCGCAAGAAGGCCGTGCAGGGCACACTGCAGCCGGTGAAGCCGCGCGACATGACCGAGGCGAAGCCGGAGGAGATCGCGCTGATCCCGTCGCCCGCGACCGGCGAGCCGGGCAGCCTCACGCCACCGCGCGCCTTCAACATGATGTTCGAGACGTATGTCGGCGCGCTGCGCGACGCGTCGTCGGTTTCCTACCTGCGCCCCGAGACCGCCCAGGGCATGTTCGTCGACTTCAAGCCTGTGGTCGACACGGGCCGCGTGAAGCTGCCGTTCGGCATCGCGCAGATCGGAAAGTCGTTCCGCAACGAGATCACGCCGCGCAACTTCATCTTCCGCTCCCGCGAGTTCGAGCAGATGGAGATGGAGTACTTCATCCACCCGGATGCCGACTGGCTGAAGTGCCACGAGGACTGGCTCGCCTGGTGCCGCAACTGGCTGGTTTCGATCGGCCTGCCCGAGTCGCACCTCTCGCTTTACGAGCATCCGAAGGAGAAGCTCGCGTTCTATTCGCGGCGGACCGTGGACATCATGTTCCGGTATCCCTTCGGGGTGCAGGAGCTCTGGGGCATTGCCGCCCGGAGCGATTACGACCTCCAGCAGCACCAGAAGCACAGCGGCGTTCCGCAGACCTTCTTTGACGAGGCGAGCAAGCAGAAGGTCGTCCCGCACGTCATCGAGCCGGCGGTCGGCGTCGACCGCATCCTTCTCGCCGTGCTCTGCGCGGCGTACGCGGAGGAGGATGTCACTGACGACAAGGGCAAGGTCGAGAAGCGCACGGTCCTCAGGCTCAGTCCGCGCGTCGCGCCGGTGAAAGTGGCGGTCCTGCCGCTGCTCAAGAACAAGGAGGCGCTGGTCGCGCGAGCGGAGCAGCTCTACACGCGCCTCAAGCGACGCTACGCCGTCTTCTACGACGAGTCGGGTGCCATCGGACGGCGCTACCGGCGTCAGGACGAGATCGGCACGCCCTGGTGTGTCACCATCGACTTCGACACGATCGAGAAGGACGGCACGTTCACGCTCCGCGAGCGCGACAGCATGCAGCAGCGCCGCATCAAGGAGGAGGAGCTGTTCCAGATCCTGGACGAGCAGGTCTACTGAATTTCGAGTTGCGAATTCCGATCGCCGATTGAGGCGTCAGCCTTTCCGAACCAGTTCCGCTTCGCACTGCGGCGAGCCGCGGGCGAGGTCGCGGCAGACCTGCGGGCGCTGCTCGTAGATCGTGCAGAAATGCTCGAGGGCGCCGTGTGCACCGACCCTGAGTTCCAAGGCCGCGCAATGACCGTCGGCCATCCTCATGTAAGCACGATTGCCGATGAAATGGGCGACGCGTTCCGCAGCTGCGCCGAGTCGTGACCAGTCAGCTCCGCCCAGCCGGACGAACAAAGGGTTGTCCGAAGTGCAGCAGACTCCGCAGCGGAGGCAATCGGGCGAGGGCACCAGATTGAAGGCTGAGGGACACTGGAGTGGCTGTCCTGATCCCGCGAGTCCGTACTAGGCGATCTTGCGCTTTATAAGCCGGCTCGAAACGCTCGCCCACATGGATGTCCATGCCATTGCCCGGCGGCTGATTGACGCAGCGCATTCGGCTGATCCGGCGCGCACAGCGGATGGCCGGCCGGCGGAGCTCGTGTATGCGGAGCGCATGGAAGGTTGGGTCGAGCGGCTGGTGCCAGGACCGAGTCCGCTGCTGCGGCTCGCCGCACGGTGTCAGCATCTGGAACGCTGGTCGGTGCCGAGGAACACGTTTCCTATGGATCGGGTAGGATATCTGAAGTGGCGCAAGTCGCTTTACACGAAACAGGCCGAGCGGGCTCGGGAAATCCTGCTCGAGGCGGGTGTCACGGCATCCGACGCTGCCGATGTTGCCACTTGGGTCTCGAAGTCCGGCCTCAAGACCAATGCGGGCACCCAGGCGCTCGAGGATGCGGCCTGTCTCGTGTTTTTGGAAAACGAGATCCAGGCCTTCGCGGCGCAGCATGCGGATTATCCCCGGGAAAAATTTATCAATATTATCGGCAAGACCTGGAGGAAAATGAGCGCGAATGCCCAAAGACTCGCCCTGGGCATTTCACTGCCAGATGGTATCGCGGATCTCGTGAAGGATGCGACGCGGTCCAACTCCGCCGATCAACCTGAACCCTGAACCCAGATCGAAGTCATGCCCCAGCCCTCGCTCCTCGTGCTCATCAAGTTCCGGTCCAAGCTTCCCGTTCAGGAAGTGATGGCGATCGCCGAGACGCGATTGCCAGACTTTCAGGCGCTTCAGGGTCTCCAGCAGAAATATTACTTTCAGGATCCTGCGACGGGGGAAGTTGGCGGACTCTATCTCTGGGATTCGCCGGAGTCCCTGAAGGCCTATTCCGAATCCGACCTTCGCAAGAGCATTGCCCAGGCATACCAGGTCGAAGGGGAGCCAAGGATCGAAGTGCTTCGTGTACTCAGGAGCCTCCGCGAATAAGAGAGTCCCCGCCCGGTGTCTGTTCGAAGTTTTATCCAGCATGAACACGGAAGAACTCAGGGCGATGCAGGCCCCTTTGAAGGATAGGTATCGGCAGGTTCCGGAGGCGGCCCTCGTAACCCTCCGTGCCAAGGGCAGCGTGGGCGAGGGCATCACCTGCAAGGTCTCGACGGGCAAGGCACTGGTGCAGGCGGGACTCCACCCGGCCACGGGCGGAAGCGGCCATGCCGCCTGTTCAGGAGACATGCTGCTTGAGGCACTCGTCGCCTGCGCTGGTGTCACGATGAGCGCCGTCGCCACGGCGCTGGGAATCGAGCTGCGAAATGCGATGCTCGAGGCTGAGGGAGATCTCGATTTCCGAGGCACGCTTGGAGTTTCCAAGGAGGTCCCTGTCGGTTTTCAGAGCATCCGACTTTTCGCCTCGTTCGAGACCGGCGCTACGGAGGAGCAGATTGCCACGCTCTTGAAGCTCACCGAGCGGTATTGCGTCATATTTCAGACGCTGAAATCCCCGCCGGAGCTGTCCGTGGTGAGGCGCCGGGCCTAAGCGCGCCTATCGGCAGCCGATTGGGAATTTACAGCCCCGCGCACGCTCGTACTTTCGCTCATCCGGCATGGATTCCAAGCAACCCAAACAGCCCGAAAGGCGCGAGTTCATCACCAAGGCGTGCGCGCTTGCAGTCGGGGCGGTGGCGGTGGGCGTCCCAGCAGTCAGCGGGATCTCGGTGCTGCTCGATCCGCTTCGCAGGCGGAGCGGCGATGCCGAGCTGACGCTTGTGACTTCGCTGTCGGCTCTGCCGGAGGACGGCACGCCACGAAAGTTCAGCATCCTTGCGACCAAGGTTGATGCCTGGAACCGCACTCCCAATGTGCCGGTGGGGGCAGTCTACCTGCGCCGGGTGGGGGAGAATGCCGTGCGGGCTTTCAACGTCGTCTGCCCGCACGCCGGGTGCTTCGTCGACTATGATGGGGCAGCAAACGGCTATCACTGTCCCTGCCACAACAGCACATTCGGCCTGGACGGTGAGAGGGTCGATCCTGCTAGCCCGAGTCCGCGCGGGCTCGACGAACTGGCGACCGAAATCCGCGGCGAGGGCGAAGTCTGGGTGCGCTTCCAGAATTTCCGCGCGGGCACCGACGAACGGATCCCGGTGTGAGAATATGGTTTTTCAACCGCTAATTCACGCTGATGGACGCTAATCCTTGGGAACGGCTTGTGACGCTGAATAAACTTTCGAAGGCCATTGAAGCCCTTGTTTTCTGCGGTCGGATTTGCCGTGGTTCGAATCAGCGCGAATCAGCGTCCATCAGCGGTTTCGTTCAGTCCGACTTCCTGCGATGAGCGGTTTCACTGACTGGATCGATCGCCGGACCGGCTCGAAGCGTCTCCTGCATGAGGCGCTCTTCGAGAACATCCCCGGCGGCGCTCGCTGGCGCTACGTGTGGGGCAGCACCTTGGTGTTCTGTTTCGCGATTCAGGTGCTGACCGGGATCTTCCTCTGGCTGGCGTACAGCCCGAGTTCGCAGACAGCCTGGGAAAGCGTATTCTACATCCAGCACGTGATGGCGGGCGGCTGGTTCGTGCGCGGCCTTCATCATTTCACGGCACAGGCGATGACGGTGCTCCTCGTGATTCACCTGCTTCAGGTGGTGATCGACGGGGCCTATCAGGCGCCGCGCGAGGTGAACTATTGGACCGGGCTCGTGCTCTTGCTGCTCGTGCTCGGCCTGTCGCTGACTGGTTACCTGCTTCCGTGGGACCAGAAGGGCTATTGGGCGACGCGCGTGGCGACGAATATCGTGGCAGTCACGCCTGTCATCGGCGGCGCGCTGCAGCGCATCATCGTCGGCGGGACCGACTACGGCCACCACACGCTCACGCGATTCTTCGCCCTGCACGCAGGCGTGCTTCCGGGGCTGATCATCGCGTTCATCGTCGGGCACGTGTACCTGTTTCGCCGGCATGGCATCAAGGCGAAGGAGCCCAGGCGGAGGCCCGATGCGGCCTTCTGGCCCGACCAGGTGCTGCGCGACGGCGTTGCGTGCCTAGCCGTCCTGGCCGTTGTGCTTTTCCTTACGATCCGCGCAGGCGGAGCGCCACTGGCCGCGCCAGCCGACGCCTCGCAGCTGTTCTCGGCGGCACGTCCCGAGTGGTACTTCCTCTTCCTGTTCCAGTTTCTGAAATACTTCCCGGGCGGCACGGAAGTGTGGGGGGCGATCATCATTCCGATAATCGTGGTCGGCCTGGTGGCGGCCCTCCCGGTGTTTGCGCGCTTCAGGCAGGGCCACCGGATGAATCTTGCGATGATATGGGTTCTTATTGGTGCGGCCGGTGCAATGACGGTTGCCGCCATGCGGGAGGACCGAGCCAATCCCGCCTACCTCGCAGCCGTGGAACGCGCCGAAGCCGAGGCGGAACGCGCTGTCGTGCTTGCTCGCGCGCCGGCAGGCATCCCCCCGACTGGCGCTGCAGCGCTGCTCCGAAGCGACCCGCTTATCCAGGGCCCGAGGCTCTTCGCTGCGAACTGCGCCAGCTGCCATCGGTACGAAGGTCACAACGGCCTCGGCGTTGCACTTACCGAACCGCAGGAGGCGTCGGATCTCAAGGGCTTCGCGAGCCGCGAGTGGATCACCGGCCTGCTCGATTGGGAACGAATCCTTACCCCGAACTATTTCGGAGCCACCTGGTTCACGGACGGACTCATGGTGCACTTTGTCCAGGATGACCTGCCCTTCATCGGGGACCGCGGACGCGAACAGCTGCCTAAGGCAATCATGGCGCTGTCTGCAGAGGCTGCGCTGCCAGCGCAGCGCGAGGCCGACCTGCGCGATGCGGAGCTGATCGTCGAAGGCCGGGAGCACCTGCTCAACACGCTGCTTAACTGCACCGAATGCCACACGATCTTCGGGGAAGGTGGCGAGGACGGGCCGAGGCTCACCGGCTACGGTTCGCGCGAGTGGCTGATCGACTTCATCAGCGACCCGGCCCAGGAGCACCTCTACGGCGAATGGAACGACGGCATGCCGCGCTTCGGCGCCGAAAGACGCCTGACGGAAGGCGAGATCGGGGTCCTCGCCGACTGGATCCGCGGCGACTGGTACGAGCCGGACCGCTGACCGGAATCCGGATTCCTGGAGGGGTGCGCTTCTGCGCGTCTCTCCATTCTTGTAGGCGGAGCCGGAGAAATCGGGTACGATGCAGGCGCCCCCACTGTTTCTCAGCCCCGTTCATTCTGGATTCCCATGAATTCCGTTTCCAAGCGCTTCGCTCCGCGTGTCCTTGCCGCGCTTGCCGTGGCACTCTCGTTTAATGCGGAGATGTCCGCTGCAGTCGGCGAACGTTTCGAACGCGTTCCCGTCCACGGGCGCTTTGTCGCGGAGGGGGTCGCGATCGGCGACTTCAACCGGGACGGTGCAGCCGACATCGTTGTCGGTCCGGAATGGTTCGAGGGACCGACATTTCGGACGGCTCACGTATTCCGCGAGGTCCAGACCGACAGTCCCCGCGTCTATTCTGCCGAGAGCCGGAGCTTCGATCCGGAGAATTACTCGGACAACTTCCTCACCTTTACGCACGACTTCAACGCTGACGGCTGGATCGATATCCTCGTCATCGACTGGCCCGGACAGGATGCCTCCTGGTATGAGAATCCAGGTGACGGCGCGAATGGGCGCTGGGCAAAGCATCTGGCCTTTTCATCGGTCGACACCGAGTCCCCCGGGTTTGTCGACATCACGGGAGACGGGCGACCCGAGATCATCGCGGCGACGGCAAGGCGGCTGGGATACATGGCATGGAGCCCGGCGGATCCTTCCGCGCCCTGGACCTTTCATCCCATATCGCCCGAGGGTCGCTATCAGCGCTACACCCACGGAATCGGCGCGGGCGATGTGAACGCTGACGGCAGGCTCGATTTCCTCGAGGCGGCAGGTTGGTGGGAGCAGCCGAGCTCGATGGCCGGCGATCCCGTCTGGACCTTTCATCCGCAGCGCTTTGGCGCAAACCAGGGCGGAGCCCAGATGCATGTCATGGACGTCGATGGCGACGGTCTGAACGACGTGGTCACAAGCATGAATGCCCATGGCTACGGACTGACGTGGTATGAGCAGGGACGGTCCGCCGACGGGACCCGGACCTGGAATCCGCATGCGATCACGAGCCTGGATGCTGAGGAGCGCATCGGCGGCGTGCAGTTCTCCCAGCCCCATGCGGTCGAACTCGCGGACATGGACGGAGACGGACTGAGGGACATCGTGACCGGCAAGCGCTTCATGGCTCATGGATCCACCGGAGACGTTGATGCCGCGGGAGCTCCGGTCGTCTACGTATTTCGGCTGACCCGAAACGCGGATGGAACGGCCGCCTACACTCCCTGGCTTGCCGATGACAATACCGGCGTCGGCACGCAGCTAGCGGTCGGCGACCTCGATGGCGACGGGCGCATCGACATCGCCGTCGGAAACAAGAAAGGCGCCACGGTCCTTCGCCAGCGGCGCTGAAAGTCCGCGGTCAGCTCTCGCCGTGAATGGCGTCTAGCACGATTCCCGGCGTCAGGAGCTCGGGAAGAATGATCGGTTCGTTGCGCCCGGGCAGCCAAACCAGGTTTAGCGGCACCGCGCTGCGTCCATACTGCTCGAGAGCCGCGGTGATCGACGGATTGAACAGCGTCCAGTCGGCTTTCAGCGTTGCGACGTTGAGGTCGGCGAGTGCCTGGCGAACTTCGTCGGATGCGAAAACGATCTTCTTGTTGGCCTGGCAGGTGGTGCACCAGCGGGCGGTGAAATCGACATAGACGATCCGGCCCTCGGCGCGAAGCTGCGCGACGGATTCAGGACTCCAGTCCTCCCAGGCCACGGCATTGCGCGCTTCTTCCGCTGATGGCGGCCAGGCGAGCCAGAGTCCCGAAGCAGCAAGCACCGCGAGCCCGGCGGTCCCGAGACGCGCCCTGGCGATGCTGGAACCCGGTGCGTGGAAGCGACCATAGAGCCACACGCCGGAAGCGACGACGGTGAGCCCGATCAGCGTATCCAGCAGCTGGTCCTCAGCCACCTGCCCGGCGAGTACCCAGAGCAGGAATGCCACGGTGGCATAGAGAGGGAAGGCCATGAACTGCTTGAACGTCTCCATCCAGGCGCCGGGACGAGGCAGCATGCGAACGGCGCGAGGGTATGCGGAGAGCACGAGATAGGGCGCGGAGAGCCCGATGCCCACAGCGGTAAACACGGCGAAGGATTGGCCGGTTGGCAGCGCGAGTGCCGCTCCGAGCGCGGGCGCCAGGAACGGGGCCGAGCACGGCGTCGCCACGAGCGTGGCCAGCACGCCGGTGAAGAACGAACCGCCGTAGCCCGCCCGCGTCTGGAGCGATCCGCCGATCGAGGTCGCGCGCAGACCGAACTCGAAGACGCCGCTCAGGTTCATCGCGAAGACCATCAGGACCACAATGATTCCGAAAACGAATGCGGGAGACTGAAGCTGGAAGCCCCACCCGAGCTGGGTGCCGCCCTGTCTCAGGGCAGCAAGCAGACCGGCGAGCGCCCAGAAGGAGGCCAGCACGCCGGCCGTGAATATGACGCCGTGCATGACGACCTTCCTTGAGTCGCTTCCGGCCTGGTTGACGAATCCGAGCACCTTCAGGCCGAGCACCGGGAAGACGCAGGGCATGAGGTTGAGTATGAGGCCGCCCAGTAGCGCGAGCCCGACCGTCAGGCCGATGCCGCGTTCCGGCACCTCCGGTGCGGTCAATGCCGCCATGAAACCCGGCGGCGGGGCCAGCAGTGCCGTGCTGAAGGCGAAGCCTCGCAGGGAACCGTCGGCATTCCAGCCGTTCTCCGAAGTCAGCACTCCTGCTATCTGGAACGCATCAGGCGGCGCATCGAAACCGAAGGGTACGACGAGATTGTATCCTCCCTGCGCATTCGGGCGCACACGCTGGGGCTTGTCGTATGCCGCCACGGTATCTTCGGAGAACAAGTAGAGGTCCTGCGGCTGGTGCACCCCGGTGGTGCCGGATGCAGGGGAAATGGAAAGCGCGATCAGGTCGTTCTCCCGGAACGCCTCGACTGTCCAGTCCGCGACATCGCGCGGCAGGGAATCGATGACTGCGCCGATGCGCGCGCCCCAATCCGGGTCCGCCGCCGGTGGTGCTGCAGCCACTTGCAGCGACAGGCCCACCGGTGCGCTGCCGGGAATGCACACGTCGGCGCACATGAGCCAGCTCGCCGTGCCGGTCAGCTCCACATTGGTGCCGACGGCAAGGTCGGCTGGCGGTGTGAGGGTTACCGGGAGGAGAAGGTCCCCATCGTAACCATTGCCGGTTATCGCCCCGGTACTGTCCTTGATGGGAATTGGCGCTGGCCACTGGATCGGTCTGGCGGTCCAGCCCTCGGGCAGGGTCCAGGCGATTTCCGTCGGCAGCCCGGTGCCAGGGTTCTTCCAGTAGGTGTGCCAGTGCTCGTCGTGGACGAGGCGCAGCGCGACGGTGACCGGCCGTCCGGGCTGAACGGAAGTTTCTGCTGCAACGAGGGTTGCGCGAACCTGCGCAATCGCATGAGTCGCCGGCACCAGGACCAGTGCGAGCAGGCAGGCGAACTTCCTAAGAGTGGCGAATCGACCCATGTGACGATGAGAGACCCGACTGGCCGTCAAATTTCGCGGATTCCGCATTTTGCCCATCATGCTTACGGGGGATCGAGTTCGCAACTGCCGACAGGTAACAAGGATTATGGGTTGGAGGTCGAGGCCTCCTCCAAACTTCGGGCCATCAAAGGGGCCGCCTGCGCAGCCGGGACTCCCGTCCAGAGTTCCAGTGCACGCGCACCCTGATGGACCAGCATTGACAGACCGTTGGCCGCAGGCACCCCGAGCGATTTTGCCTTCTCGAGCAACGCGGTGACCGGCGGATTGTAGATCATATCGAACACCGCGGCGGGCTTCGGCAGCAGGCCGAGGTCGATCGGCGCGGCGTCGCCATGCCGGAGGCCCGCGCTCGTTGCGTTGATCACGACGAGGCCGTCGGGCAGGTCACGTGGCGGCTGTTTGGGTGAAAACGTGCGAACGGGAATCGCGCCTGCCCGGGAGGAGAGAACGCGGCCGAGAGTCTCAAGATTGGCAGGCGTGCGATTCGCGATCCAGAGAGCTGCGCACTTCTGGTGCAGGCATTCCGCGGCGGCACTCCTGGCTGCCCCGCCGGCCCCGAGCAGGAGAATCTGCGCTCCGGGGATGCGGACTCCCAGGCGTTCCTTGAGGGCGATCGAAAGCCCGTAGCCATCGGTGCTGAACCCCTCCCATCCGTCGGCGGTCCGACGCAACGTGTTGACGGCCCCGGCTGCCGCTGCCGCGTCGTCGATGCGGCCGATCATTTCCGCTGCGAGGACCTTGTGCGGAACGGTGAGGTTCAGCCCGGCGAATCCCGCGCGGTGCAGCTTGTCGAGCGCCTCGCGCAGTCGCTCCGGGGCGACTTCCATGCGGAAATAGCGCCAATCCGCCAGGCGCGGATCCCGGGCCGAGAGTGCCTGCAATGCGGCGTTGTGCATCCGGGGACTGAGCGAATGGGCAATCGGCTGGCCGAGCACCGCCAGCGCCGTGCCGCGAAAAGTCCACCGCTCGAGGTCGGCGATGGACAGGGAGTCACTTGTGGTGCGGTTCACGTGAGGTGCGCCCGTGAATCGGACGGTTCGGCATTGGGTCAGGCCGATCCCGGTTCGGCAACCCGCGAACGACGATGGCTTCAGGTGGCGTTGCGCTCGAAGGTCGACTCGAACTCCTCGACGAACTCGGCGAACAGGGACGCATGGCGGACGTTGCCTGCGGCCCGGTAGTGGTGCACGAGATTGCGGCAGGTCCTGCAGAGCACCTCCCGGACGGGAGTCGGCGCGAGGTCGGTGATCTTGGGCACGATGTGATTGGCGCGAAGCGTCGAGAAGATCTCATCGGGTGTCCTGATCACGCCTCCCTCGAACGCATCGACGAAGAACGGGGTGGCGTCGAGGTAGCAGCCGACCAGGAAATGCCCGGGCAGGCCGACTGGCTCGAGCTCGAGGTCGACCCTCCTTGCGACGAGCAGGTAGAGCACGCTCAGCGAAATCGGGATCCCGGTCTTTCGCTGCAGGACCTGGTCGAGGAAGCTGTTCATCGGGTCCATGTAGTGTTCCACGTTCCCGTGGAAGCCCGCCTCGTGGAACAGGACCCGGTTCAGCACGCGGCATTTTTCCCGCGCGGAGCACGGCTCGACGAAAAGCTCCCGGCAGCGGGCGGCGAGCGCATCGAGCTGGGTGCAGCATGCGCCGACGTCGATCGAGGGCGAAACCGTCCGGCTCAGGAGCAGGGCGCCGGTCTCGAGCTCGTAGTTCAGCGAGCGGATGAATCCGCGGAACTCCGCGATCGGGTCCGCAAATCGCAGCTCGTCCAGGAACCAGCGCGCGTGCCAGGCGTCGACCCGGTGCGAACCGGTTATGATCTCCTGGAGAAATGCGAGACCCGCGGGGCCGGCTTCCGCCAGTCGGGCGAGCACGGCCTGCCGCACCGCCGGCGTGGAATCGTCGAGAAGCGACCGAAGCGCTTCCCGAAGCCCCTCGCCAAGTCTTTCTCCCGTTTCCACGGGCCTGAATGAAACGAGCGCGCGCACGTGCTGGCAATCCGGAAAGGCGCCGACGCGAGCGAAGATCAAAAGGCCTCGCGAGCGCCGAACAGGGCGGTGCCGACGCGCACAAGCGTGCTGCCTTCCTCAATCGCCTGGTCGAGATCTCCGGTCATGCCCATCGACAGGACGGGCAACGGCGCACCGGTTGATGCACGCAGCTCGTCGCGCATCTGCCGCAGCGTCGAGAATGTGCGGCGCGCGACGTCCGGATCTGCGGAGAGTGGCGCGATCGTCATCAAACCCTCGACCTTCAGTGAAGGTCGCCCGAGAGCCTGCTCCAGCACTCCGGGAGTCTCTTCGATCGGGAGACCGAACTTGGCCTCGTCCCTGCCGGCGTTGACCTGAATGAGAATCGGCAGCGTCCGCCCGAGTTCGAGTGCGGCGCGATCGAGAAGGCCCACGAGCTTCAGGCTGTCGACGCTCTGGATCCGGTCGAAGTGCGCTGCAGCGACGCGCGCCTTGTTCGACTGAAGGTGACCGATGAGTTCCCACGCGATCGCCGCGTCGCACTCGCTGCGCTTGGCCACGCCTTCCTGCACCCGGTTCTCACCGACGGCACGCAGTCCGTAACGGGCGGCGAACCGCACGGCCTCCGCCGGGTGCGTCTTGGTGACGGCTAGCAGCTCGACGTCGCCTGGCTGGCGACCGCTGCGCTCGCATGCGGCCGCGATCCTGGACCGGATTGCGTCGGCCCGGCGCACGAATTCCTCGTAGGAGACCATGGACATGCCGTTAGGAATTCTAATTAGTGATTTACCCGACGTTAAGGACTTCTAGGTTTGGGACGTCAAACGGCGCTAATCATGCAAATCGAGAACTTCAAGATCTTCGCCGACCTAGTGGAGACCAAGAGCTTTTCGAAATCCGCGAAGCTCAATGGCATCACCCAGTCGGCCGTCAGCCAGCAGGCCCGGGCGATGGAGCGCCATTTCAAGACCCTGTTGATCGATCGCAGCCAGAAGCAGTTCCAGCTCACGCGCGAAGGACAGCGGCTGTACGAGGCGGCGAAGGAGATGCTGCACACCTACGACAAGCTCCTGAGCGAGCTGCAGGAGATGAAAAAGGTGATCAGCGGGACGATCCGGCTGTCGACCATCTACTCGATCGGGCTCCATGAACTGCCGCCCTACATCAAGAAGTTCCTGCACGACTTTCCGAGCGTCAATGTGCGCGTCGAGTACCGTCGTTCGAACCTGGTGTACGAGGACATCCTGCACAACTCGGTGGATTTCGGGCTGGTCGCCTTCCCGGTGAAGATGCGACAGATCGAGAGCCTTCCATTCCGCAACGACCACCTGGTGCTGATTGCTCATCCGCGGCATCCGCTGGCCACGCGGGCCGAGGCCGAGGTTGACGTCAAGGACCTCGCCTCGTGCCGATTCATCGGCTTCGATCCCGACATCCCCACCCGGAAGGCGGTCGACCAGATCTTCCGCGACAACAAGATAGAGTGCGAGCCGGTCATGGAGTTCGACAATATCGAGACGGTGAAGCGCGCGGTGGAGATCGACCATGGAGTTGCGATCGTTCCGCAGGCCACCGTGATGCAGGAGGCGAAGGCCGGCACACTGAAGATCCTGAATTTCAAGGGACACACCTTCACCCGGCCGCTTGCGATCCTGCATCGGAAGGGGCGCGTGCTGACACCGGCCATGCGCAAGTTCATCAAGACGCTTGGCCTCGACCTCCCCGACGGTCGCGAGGCATGATCCCTGACGTCTGTATGCTACCGGGAACAATCCGGTCTCGGCGCGGCTCCTACCTGCGAGCCGGGCAAACCGGCGCGAAACGCAGAATTTCCCGATGAAGCGCTCCATACACCCCGGTCGGATCTCGTGTGCGGTATTGCCGCTCGTGCTCGGACTCGTCCTGGCGGGCTGCGCGCGCGATGTCCCGCCGAGCCCCGGCCTGAATACGGTGGGCGATCTCGCCGTGCCGAGCCTGGCGGCAAGCTGGACGCTTCGAGACCTCGATGGGAACGAGGTCAGCTCCGAGCGATTCAAGGGCAAGGTGGTGGTGCTCGACTTCTGGGCGACCTGGTGCGTCCCCTGCGTCGAGGAGATGCCGACCTACATCGCGCTCCAGGAGAAGTACCGCGACCAGGGCCTGGAGATCGTCGGCGTGTCGATGGACCGTCGCCCGGTCGCCGACGTGAAGCGCTTCGTGGAGGAGAAGCGGCTGAACTACACGGTCGTGATGGGCGACGAACCCATGCGCCTCCGGTTTGGCGGATTCGAGCAGATACCCGTCGCCTACCTCATCGATCGCGAGGGGGTGATCCGCCATGCCAAGATGGGCATCGCCGATCCGGACGACTACGATCGCTGGATCCGGTCGCTGCTTCAGTGATGCTCGGAGGCGGGAAGGAAAGGGCCCGCCGAAAACCCTGACGGCGGGCCCAGTATTTTCCTGCCCGCCCGTAAGCGGGACATCCATGTCTCCCGATTCCCGTCAGCAGGGAATGCAGGATGGAGAATTTTCAGCATCCGGCGTGCCAGCGCGGGAGTCCGCGGCGCCGGATTGCGCGACGAACAGCGGAGACGGCTGCAGTCAGGCGCGCCAGGGCGCCTGTGTGTCGTCCGTAAACCGGGTCAGTCTCGTCAATGAGTCGGCGAAGCGCCGGTCGCCTGCGCAGCGAGGCATCTTGTGGGATGGACCCCACTGGCCAGTCCGACTGCGCGCGTGCTGGAAGACGCCCGGAATCACCAGACGCACGACGGGGGACTCAAGCGCGCCGGAGAGACGGCGCGCCCGGTAAAGCGGATTGCGCTTCTGGAGCTCGGCATCGAGCTCCACGCCAAGCAGGGGACCGGTCGGTGTCTCGATCGTGCCGGCCTGCAGCTCGATCCACCACTCGTGGCGGAACCGGCGCTGCCCTGTGATGCCGCCCGCGAGCGGCTGGGGGCCACGTGATAGTTCACGATCGCCCAATCGTGGTCGGCGCAGACGGTGACTAGCGAATCCGTGATGTCCGCATCCAGAACCCGTTCGCCTGCGGAGTTCAGGTACATGAAAGATCG
This sequence comes from Candidatus Salsuginivita brisbanensis, assembly GCA_038144975.1. Taxonomy (GTDB): domain Bacteria; phylum Verrucomicrobiota; class Verrucomicrobiia; order Opitutales; family Opitutaceae; genus Salsuginivita; species Salsuginivita brisbanensis. Next base: position 173,312 of record JAYQOU010000004.1, read on the forward strand.
ACCCCGCCAGACCAGTCGGTGCGGCTCGGTCGAGATGAACCGGACCACGTCGCCGCTCACGTTGCGCACGAGGCCTGCCGGGGTCGTCAGCACCACCACATAGTCGCAATCGGTGGTCGTTGCCTCGAGCGGCAGTGCAGCCTCGGCGGAGGCGCCGGGCCGGAGGGGGTCCCAGGCTGCGAGCGGGATGAATTCCATGAAGATGCCGGTGCCCGCGAGCAGGCGCAGGCCGGCCTGGCCATCGGAATCCTGTGTTGCGATCACGCCCTCGACGGAGGCCAGGATCTCGTGGAAGCGGACGGCTGGCCCGAGCGCCCTCCGGAGTCGCCCTGCGAAGGGCTCGAGCGAGGCGCCGCAATGAATCATGCATTCGAGCTTCGGCCAGAGCCCGGCGAGGTTCGCCAGGCCCTGCGCGCCGGCATCGACCCGGGATCGAAGCTGATTGGCGAATCCGAGGATCCATTCCGGCTGGCCCGCAATCATCGAGACGCTCTTGTCCCAGGTCTGCTCGACAAGCATGTCGAGCCGCGCGGCCTAGTCCTTGCCTCGATCTTCCCGCGTGCAGGGATCAAGCAGTCGGCTCCGCGTCCAGGAAGGCAGGTTGGCGGAAAAGAGGGTGCAAAGGTCGGGCTCGGTCCCTGAATCGTCGCCCGGGAGCACGAACAGGCTCTCTCGCAGCATCTCGACGTTTCCCGCCCGCGCCGCATAGCAGGCGAAGACGGTCCGGATGGCCTGCCGAAAATGGGCTGCCATTGCCTCCGTATGGGGAACGAGGCGGGCTCTCCCAGTGGTCGTCCCTGCTGTCGTGGCGAACGTCGAGCAGGGGCCAGGCCAGAGAACGTTGGCCTCGCCCGAGCGCATCCGCTCGACGTAGGGAGCCGTGCCCTCGGGGGGCTGGATGGGAATCCTCCGGCGAAACTCATCGTAGCGCATTCCACCACTCACGCCAACACTCCGGCCGTAGCCGGTTCCCGCGATGGCGCTCACCAGGGAAATGAGCGCGGCGCTTTGCTCCTGTTTGTCCCGGCCGGGCCGTGCAAGGCGGCTCGACTCCCGGGCGGAAGCAACACGCGTGCCCAGAAGCAGCAGGGATTCGGGAAGTACGGCCATGGGAGCTCGGGAGAGTCGCGTCTTCTCTATGCCGATACGAAAGTAACAGGAGGCACGGAGCGGTGCCCGCAAGCGAATTTCGGAGACGGACGCGGCTCTTGCCAGACTTTACCTCTCAGTAATGAAACGGGTGTCAAATTCGGAGCCGACGTTGCGCGCGGGCTGATTTTTGCCTTTGCGCGCAGTGTGGCATGTGGGGAGAACGCCAGGGTGCCCCTGCCGCCCGTCCTTGTTGAAGACGAAGCAATCCTGGCGTTCGCAAAGCCGAGCGGCCTGCCGGTTGCCCCCGAGGGAGGGAACGGCCTGCCGGAATCCTTGCTGGCAATGGTGCAGACGCGGTGGGGGCGGGGAGTCACCACCGTGCACCGCCTGGATACGGAAGCGAGTGGCGTCGTGCTGTTCGCCAGGACGAAGGAGGCGCTGGATTTCCTGACGGGGCAATTTCAGTCCAAATCCGCGGAGAAGGTCTATCAGGCGATCGTGGTGCTGATCGCTCCGGAGGACCCCACTGCCGGTGCAGGGCACGTGTCGCCCGTTGGAGGGGCATCACCTGCTGAGTTCCTGGTATCCCTAACCATGGGGCCCGACCCGGAGATGCCGGGCCGCATGCGCGTGTGTCGGGGGCGTGGCGGCAAGAGCTCGGAAACGCACATCAGGATGCTCGGACGCTTCGGGAAGTTTGCCCATGTCGAGTGTCGGCCGAGGACGGGCAGGAATCACCAGGTCCGACTGCACCTGGCCTCGGCGGGGATGCCCGTCCTGAACGACGCACTTTACGGCCATCCGGAGTGCAGGCTCCTTCTTTCCGACCTGAAGCGGCACTACAAGGGACGAGGACGGGAGCGTCCGATGGTCGAGCGCCTGGCCCTGCACGCCAGCGCGCTTGAGATTGTCCATCCGGTGACGCGAGACCGGATTCGAATCGAGGTCGAGCTACCGAGAGATTTCGAAATCGCGCTGAAGAACCTCAAGCGCTACGCGTCCGGATCTCCCAGGGCATCGCGCCGCGGGGGCTAGCCCTGGCGCCGTTTTGCCGCTGCCGCCCGTGCGCGGGGCTTCGGCTCGGCGGGCTCCGGCGATGCCGCCTCGGAACGCTCCTCGAACACGATCGGATCGCGGGCGGTCAGGTCGCGTTCGAGGCACTTCTGGACATAGGTGCTGAAGGGCAGTCCGAGGCGGTCCGCGCGTTCCTTTGCGCGGGCAAGCATGCTTGGATGGAATGAAATGCTCTGTGTGACGAACGTACGACCTTTGTCGGCGGGCATGGCAGTTGCGCGGACTTTGCAGGGAAGCGGGATCAAGGGGAAGAAGGAACAAACTATTGACAGTTAATAACCGATATTAGCAACCACATATGTGATACCCCGGCATAAGGTGAAGGTGAGGCTTCCGAGACGCCTGAGCATGCGCATCCGGGCGATGGCACTGGCTCGGGGATGCTCAGTCAGCCGGGTCGTGTGCGACGCGATTGCCCGGGACCTGCGGGAATGCGGATCGGAAAAGCCGCAGAAACCCGGCGAGGTTCGCATCGAGGGGGAACCCAAATGCTGAGGCAGCTGCACCGTCCGATCGTACGATTGCTGGGCCGGGTTCCGTGGGCCGCCCGGGACCCCGGGCGGCGAATTTTACTTTTCGTGAGCAGCACCACCCGGAGCCTGCCGGCACAGAGAGTTCGACGGTTTGGGAAGCTGCTTGAGGCGGCCGTGCGCAATCGAGGTGCGCATCCTGTCACTGTCGGCTGGTGTCGCGAAGAGTTTGGGCCTCGGGAGCAGGACGACTCGGCAGGACCTCGTGCGCGCCAGATGTACCGGCTCGGGGCAGGGCGGGCCCTGGTGGTCACTGTCACCGAGCTCACAACCGAGCTCGATCGACCGGACTCGGCGGACATGGCCCTGGCCCGCGTTCATTCCCTCATATGCGCCGAAAGCAGGCTGATCGAGGCCCCATCTGGCACGCTGCTTGCCTGCCGCGGCTACGCGCTTTGTCGACTGATCGAACCGGTTGTCGCGGGCACTGCGGTTGGCGCCGCCGCCATGGAGGCGTTGCTCTCGGACTTGGCGGAGGCCATCGCGGACCAGTGGGCCGCGGCTGTCGGCTCCACGATAATCGGCGGGCGAGCCGATCAGTCGGTCTGGGATTCGATCCGGTCGCCTGACTCCGGGGCGGACTGCGCGGGTGCAGATTGATCCGGAACCAGGTCGCGGCGCCTCATGCCGGAGAGGTCCGTCGCGTGCACCGAGGCAACCGCTATGGCGGCTGCAGCCGGGACGACCTTGCGCAGGGTCGAATGCTCGGGGTGCCTCGCGGCCGCACTTTTGGCGGCAACGATCGAGCCCGCATGGTCGATCTGGGCCGCCTCGTCGAGGATCGCCTTGGGCACCGGCTTCAGGTTGCGGATGAACCCCGTGAGCGACAGGAGCCGCAGGAAATAATAGGTCGGGTCGATCTCCCACCAGTAGAACCCCTGCCGCGTCGAATGCATGTAGCGGTGGTGGTTGTTGTGCCAGCCCTCGCCCAATGTGATGATCGCCAGGATGAAGCTGTTCCGGGAGTCATCCTCGGTGCGGAAACGCCGGCGGCCCATCAGGTGGGCCATCGAGTTGATGCACGAGGTGCCGTGGAAGAGGGCCGTGGTGCTGATGAAGAAGCCCCACACAAGCAACTGGGCCCCGCTGGTGCCCAGCTCGGGGAAGAAGCGCCCCAGCGCCGCGCCGACTGCAAAGACGGCAGCGGCAAAAAGAATCGGCACAAGGCTGTCGAATCGATTCAGGAAAACCAGCTCCGGAAAGCGGGCGAGGTCCCTTACCCGCGTATAGTCCGTCGGGAAATTCCGCCTGCTCGTGATCCAGCCGATGTGCGACCACCAGAAGCCGTGCACATGCGGCGAATGCGCATCCTCCGGTTCATCGGAGTGCTGGTGGTGGTGGCGATGGTGATAGGCCCACCACAGGGGGCCGCGCTGGACCGTCGTCGCTCCCCATAGCGCCAGGAGGAACTGTCCGAATCGGGACGTCGAGTAGGTGCGATGCGAGAAATAGCGGTGGTACACGCCCGTGACGGCGAGCATGCGCCCGAAATAGAGGACGATCGCGGTGATGACGGCGATCGGACTCCAGCCGACCCAGATCACGCCGAGGCATCCGAGATGCAGGATAACGAAGGGGATGCAGCGAACCAGATCCACCTCATCGGCCTCGGAGCGCACCTGTGCCCTCCCATCGGGAACGTAGTCCGAATCGATCCATTGCAGGACGGCGGTACGCGCACGATGGAGCGAGGCTGAGGCGCTGCGGGATGATGCTTGTGTGGACACGTAGCGCGGAGGCAATGCCGCCGGCCAGCCCACGGCAAGAACCAATGCGGAGGATCGCCGATTCAGGATACCTGTCAGGGAGCGTCGGGCCTAAGGCGTCCCCAGATGCGAATTCCGTTGTTTGCCATGAAGGCTGCGAGGATCCGGCCGTCCGAGCTGAACGCGAGTCGGTGCACGGGCGTTGGCCCGGAGGAGCTGTCAGCCGCGTTGAGGAGCAGGATTTCGCGGCCCTCCTCCGTCGAAAGTATATGGACGAATCCACTGGCGCCGCCGCAGACCAATCGCCTCCCGTCCGGGGAGAATACGAGCGAGGATACGGAGGCTTCATGAGCGGCGAGGATTGCAGGGCGGCCGGCATTACGGGGGTAGTGT
>JAYQOU010000005.1:0-168520 GCA_038144975.1 Candidatus Salsuginivita brisbanensis
GGCGAGGACCACCCGGGCGTGCGGAGCGATACGCGCACCGAGGCGGGCGAGGTCGCTGTCCACAAACTGATGCAGGATCAGGTTGGCGATCACGACAGGGTAGGAAGCGAACTGGTCGAACGTGCACAGGTCTGCACGGTGCCAGGCGCGAGATTCGGGCCAGGCTTTCGGACGCGGCCAGAGGTCGAGACCGTCGACAGTATATCCCGCTGCCTGGAGCTGCCGCGCGAGTTCGCCCGTGCCCGCTCCGAGTTCGAGCACGCGCTCCCCGCGGCCGACGTGCTTTTCAAATCCGCGGATGAACCAGGCGGCATTGCCCATGATCCGGTTCACGAGGCGGAGTTCCCTCCTGTTCCTGACGGCCTCGGGATGGTCCGGCTGCAGGGAATCGAGGATCTCCGGTTCGACCCGACGCTGCATGGCAGCATCCCAGCTCCGGGTTCGGGAATGGCCAGCGGAAACCGGCAGGTGGGTAAGCTCAGGCCGCCGCCCGGAAGCGCCGAACGAGATCCAGGAGCTCCGAATACTGGGTGACCGATGGAAAGTCGGGAAACTGCCGACTCACGTTATCGGGCGCGCGAAACAGGATTCCATGGTCCGCCTGCGCGAGCATCGAGGTGTCGTTGAAGGAATCGCCGGCCGCGATAACCCGGTACTTCAGGCCCTGGAAGGCGAGGACGCTCTGCCTCTTCTGGTCGGCCTGGCGGAGCTGGTAGCCCGTGATTCGGTCGCCCTCCACGATGAGCCGGTGGCACAGAAGCGTCGGCCAGCCAAGCTGTCGGATGAGCGGAGTGGCGAACTGCTCGAACGTGTCCGACAGGATCACGACCGGGGTTTCGGACCGAAGGGTGTCGAGGAATGCCCGGGCACCTTCGAGGGGCGACAGGCTGCCGATCACTTCCTGTATGCGCGAGAGGCCGATGCCCTCGCGGTGGAGCAGGTCGATCCGGTACCGCATCAGCTTGTCGTAGTCCGGTTCGTCCCGGGTCGTGCGCCGGAGTGCGTCGATTCCGGTGCGCTCGGCCACGGCAATCCAGATCTCGGGCGTGAGGACGCCCTCCAGATCGAGGGTGACGATGCTCTGGGTCATTTCTTTGTCGCCTTGGCCCAGGTATCCTTGAGCCCGATGGTCCGGTTGAAAACGAGGGAATCCTGGCGGCTGTCGACCGGGTCGGCCGCAAAATAGCCGAGGCGCTCGAACTGGAAGGCCTGCCCCGGAGCGGCCCCACCCACGGTCGGTTCCGCGAAGCCGCGCACGGTCTCGAGCGAATGCGGGTTCAGGTGCTTCATGAAGTCCTCGTCCGCCGCCGGATCCGGCACGGTGAAGAGCCGGTCGTAAAGGCGGACTTCCATCGGGATGGCGTCCTCGGCACTGACCCAGTGAATGGTGCCCTTGACCTTTCGGTCCGCCGCGGAGCCGCCCGTCCGGGTGTCTAGATCCGCGGTTCCGTATAGGGCGCTGATGTGGCCATCCGCATCCTTCTCGACCCGGTCGCAACGTACGATGCAGCCGTATTTCAGGCGAACCTCACCGCCGGGCTTCAGGCGGAAGAACTTCGGTGGCGGCACCTCGGCAAAGTCGTCTGACTCGATGAACACTTCGCGGGTCAGGTATATGGCTCGCGAGGTAGGCGACTCGTCCTGTGGATTGTCGAGTGCGCGGCATTCGATTCGATCGCCGGCGGGGATGTTCTCAAGTACGAGACGCAGCGGACGAAGCACCGCGAGGCGTCTCGCGGCGGACGTGTTCAGCTCGTCGCGTACGCAGTGCTCGAACAGCGCATAATCGGTCAGGCTGTCGTACTTGGTCACCCCGACCATGGTGGCGAGGCGCCGGAGGGCAGAGGCGGGAATGCCGCGTCGCCGCACGCCGGCGAGTGTCGGAAGTCGCGGGTCGTCCCATCCGGCGACCGCACGTTCCCGGACGATGTGGGCAAGGCGGCGCTTGCTGAACACGCAGTAACTGAGGATGAGCTTGGCGAATTCGTACTGGTGCGGCAGCGGGCGGACAAGGTCGAGGGATTCGAGGATCCAATCGTACAGCGGCCGGTGGACCTCGAACTCCAGGGTGCAGATGCTGTGCGTGATTCCCTCGATGTAGTCGCTCAGGCAGTGCGCAAAATCGTAGAGCGGGTAGATGCACCAGCGGTCGCCTGCATGGTGGTGCGCGATGTGCCTGATTCGGTAAAGCAGGGGGTCGCGCAGCCAGATGTTGGGCGATGCCATGTCGATGCGCGCGCGCAGGGATCGGGCTCCGTCCGGGAACTCGCCGGCCCGCATGCGCCGGAAAAGGTCGAGGCTTTCATCGGCGCTTCGGTTGCGCCACGGGCTCTCGCGGCCGGGCCGGTCGGGGGCGCCGCGATACTCCTCGGTCTCCTTGGGGCTCAGGTCGCAGACGTACGCGTGTCCCCGCCGGATCAGCTCCTCGGCATAGAAGTAGAGAGCGTCGAAATAGTCGGACGCGTGAAACGGTTCTCCATCTGCTGCGCCCTCGAGCCGGTAATCCGTCCGTCCGTCGACCGTGCGGGCCTCGGGGACCGCGCCGGCCGACTTGAACCCGAGGCAACGGTCCGCCCACCCGTCGATGAGCCAGCGGACGTCGGTGATGATTCCCCGCACATACTCATCCTCCTCACTCACGGGGTTGGTGTCGTCGAACCGCAGGTTGCAGCGACCCCCATGCTCGCGCGCGATGCCGAAGTTCAGGCAGATCGACTTTGCATGCCCGATGTGGAGGTAGCCGTTGGGCTCCGGCGGGAAGCGCGTCACCACGCCCGCATGGCGTCCGCGCGCGAGGTCCTCCGCGACGATGTCGCGGATGAAATCGCTTGGTGCGGCGGGAGTTTCGCCAGGAGTCGGCTCGGCGGTCATGGGCGCGCAAATTGCGGAACCGCGCTCCGCAACGCAATGATTCAGTCGGAACGGCGGACTACAGGCGTATCTCGCCGGAGCAGATCCGGCCGACCGTGTCCACCAGCACCTCGTGCTCAGCCTCCAGCACCCGCGCTGCGAGGGTAGAGGGTGTGTCTTCCGGCAACACCGGGACCTTCCTCTGCGCAAGGATGCGTCCACGGTCGTAGTGCTCGTTGACGAGGTGCACGGTCACTCCCGATGCCGTGTCGCCGGCCGCGAGGACGGCGCGATGCACGTGCTCCCCGTACATGCCCTGGCCGCCGTAACGCGGAAGCAGGGCCGGGTGGATGTTCAGGATCCGGCCCGAAAAGGCGCCCAGCACACGCGGGCCGATCTTCTTCATGTAGCCGGCCAGGACGACGAGTTCCGCGCCGTGTGCCTTGAGGGCATCGGCCATGGCGGCGTCCAGGGCTGCCGGTTCGGGGTGGGTGAAGCCGTTCAGCACAAGCGCGGGGAAGCCATGGCGTTCTGCGCGAGCGATCGCCTCCGCGCCGCGATTGTTGCAGATAAGGAGGACGGGGTTGCCCTCGATCCGGCCGTCCCGGCAGGCATCGAGAACCGACTGCATGTTGCTTCCGCGGTGCGATGCGAGAAAGGCGAGCTTCATGAATGAGGACGTGCCGAAGGCCCGACCATGATGGAGACACGCATGGCCGGGAAAGCGCTAAATCGGCGCGGCGGTTCAGGGACCACGAATGGCGACCGTTCCAGCGGGACTGCCGAGTATCGTCGATCCGCCTGGCGGGGTGCCGTAGATCCGTGTGCCGGTTGTGCCGCGGATGGGAATGGCCTCGCGTATGTCAGTCGCAGGGCGCCCGGAAGCGTTGGAAACGAGGAGGCCGTTCACGCTCTCTTGAAAACGCACGGAGCCGTCGAGCAGAGCGACGAATCCCCCGGCATCCCCATAGACGCCTGACTCCGGGTCCCAGGTGCCGTCCGGGCGCAGGCCTCGCGTGAAGGCAACCGGCGTGGTCGGTGGATCGTCGAGTCGCACGCCGCCGACGAATTCCCATGCCAGCGGCGGGCCTCCGGAAAACTCGTCGTCGAGCGCACGGCGGGCCGGGTCCGTTGGGTCCAGGATGGAACGGGGTGCATCGCCGACGAGGAAGGGGTCGTTCGGCGCGAAGTAAACCGCCGGATCCGAAAGCGAACCGGAGCGGGCGAGGACGGCCAGAATGCGAAGGGCGGGACTTGCCTCAGGGAAATCGGCCGCCAGCGCAACGGGGTCCGGGAGGCGCCCTCCGTGCTCGGTGGCATAGGCCAGGGAGGCCTTCAGGATCTCGCGAAGGTTGCTACCGTCGACCGCGCGCTGCGCGGTGCTTCGGACATGGCCGATGGTGGGAATGACGATCGCCGCAAGAATGCCAATCAGGGCGATGACCTTCAGGAGTTCGATCAACGTGAACCCCGGCGCACCGGGGCGGGCTGGATATTTCATTTAAGGAAGCCCGGACGGCGTCACCGTCCGCCCGGGCAGCCGGTGTTTCAAGCGGAATCTGCCCCCGCAGGGCGTGTGTCCACGGCAGGCTCGACAACGGAATTCGCGGCCCGCACCGTTGCCGGAAATGAAGATATTCCTGGATGGCAAGTTCGTCGACAAGGCCGACGCCAAGGTGTCCGTGTTCGATCACGGACTGCTTTACGGCGACGGCGTCTTCGAAGGCATCCGCCTGTACGATGGGAACGTCTTCCGCCTCGACGAGCACCTGGAGCGACTTGAGTACTCGGCGAAGGCAATTCTGCTCGCCATCCCGATGACGCGCCAGGAGCTGGCGGAGGCGGTCTGCGAGACCTGCCGCCAGAACGGCCTGACCAACGCCTACATCAGGCTGGTGGTGACCCGCGGCATCGGCGACCTGGGCCTCGCGCCCTGGCTTTGCCCGAAGGCCTCGGTCTTCATCATCGCTGCGGGTATATCGCTCTACCCGGAGGAGTACTACCAGAACGGACTCTCGATCGTCACCGTGCCGACGCGCCGCATCGGCCCGGCCGCGCTGCCGCCGACGATCAAGTCGCTGAACTACCTGAACAACATCCTCGGCAAGATCGAGGCGCGCCAGTTCGGCGCCCTCGAGGCGATCATGCTGAACGACCAAGGCTATGTCGCCGAGTGCACGGCGGACAACGTGTTCATCGTCCACAAGGGCGAGATCCTCACACCCAGCGCCTCGCAGGGTGCCCTGCGCGGCATCACGCGCGGGACGATCCTCGCCATCGCGTCCGAGCTCGGCATCCCGATCCGGGAAGTCAGCCTGACGCGCTACGACATCTGGTGCGCGGACGAGTGCTTCCTGACAGGCACCGGCGCCGAGGTGATCCCGGTGGTGAAGCTCGACGGGCGCGAGATCGGCACAGGCAAGCCGGGTCCGACCACGCAGCTGGTGCTGGCCTCGTTCCGGAAGCGCGTGCGCTCCGAGGGAACCCGCCTCTGACCGTGCCAGCCTGGCGCCTTTCACGACGCCAATCCGGCCTCATCGGCACACGTGCCGCCGTCGCCGGGCGCTTGCCTCCGCGGAACACCGTGGCATGGTAGGTGCAGGAGGCGTTCACCCATCTGACCATGGCATCACCGCTCAAGTGCAATCTGTGTGACAAACCCGCGACCGTTCACCTGACCCAGATCGTCAACAAGGACGTACACAAGGTGGACCTCTGCGAGGCTTGCGCGCAGGCGAAGGGAGTCACCGACCCGAGCGGATTCTCCCTGGCCGACCTGCTCCTGAAGACCACCCTGCAGCCGGAGACGGGGGTGCCCGCCGGGACGGCGTGCGAGCAGTGCGGCACCACGATGGCTGACTTCAAGCGGCACGGGCGATTCGGCTGCCCGGCCTGCTATGACACTTTTCGCGGCGCCCTCGAGCCGCTGCTTGAGGGCATGCACAAGGGCATCGCCCATGCCGGCAAGGTGCCGCGGCGGGCGCTCGAGCGGAAGTCGCTCCATGACCGCCTCACAAAGCTGGAACTCGACCTCACGGCCGCCGTGAAGTCCGAGCAGTACGAGGAGGCCGCACGTTTTCGAGATGAGATCAACCAGGTCAAACAGGCGTTCGGGACGAAGCGCGGATCCTGACATGATGAGCATCGCTTCGCTGATCGAGAATCCCTCCGAGCTGACGGATGCCCGCAGCTCGAAGACCGCGATCGTGCTGATGACGCGTATCCGGCTGGCGCGGAACCTGTCGGGCGAGCCCTTCCCCGGGCGGGCCGACAAGGCAAGGCGCACCGAGCTTTTCGGTCGCTGCCGCGAGGCCGTCTCCGGCGCGTCGACGATGAAGCGCGCCTACAGCTTCGCGATCGAGGACCTCGGCGAACTCGAGCGGCAGGTGCTGGTCGAGCGACACCTTATCAGCCGCGAGCTCAGCGGGGCCAAGTCCGCCGCGGGCGCGCTCATCAGCCGCGACCAGTCCTTCTCGGTGATGATCAACGAGGAGGACCACCTCCGGATCCAGGTGCTGCGCGCCGGCTTCCAGCTGCGCAAGGCCTGGAACGCGGTCAACGACCTCGACACCCAGCTCGAGGAATCCCTCGACTTCGCGTTCTCGCCGGAACTCGGTTACCTCACGGCCTGCCCGACCAACCTCGGCACCGCGATGCGCGCTTCGGCGATGATGCACCTGCCGGCCCTGATCATCGCCAACCAGATGGAGAAGGTCGTCCGCGCGGTGAACCAGCTCGGCATGGTCGTGCGAGGGCTCTTTGGCGAGGGCTCCGAGGCGAGCGGCAGCATCTTCCAGATCTCCAACCAGACCACGCTCGGCGAGTCCGAGGACGAGATCATCAAGCGGCTGGCGAGCGTGCTGAACTCGATCATCGAGCACGAGATGAACGCGCGTGCCCGACTGGTGGAGTCGGACGCGTCGAAGCTCTTCGACAAGATCGGACGCGCCTACGGCATCCTGCAGAACAGCCACCTGCTGAGCTCGAGCGAGGCGATGAACCTTCTCTCGCTGCTGCGGCTTGGCGTGGACCTCCAGATGCTGCCCGATACGGCCCGTTCGCTGATCGACCGCCTCTTCATCGAGGCCCAGCCGGGGCACCTCCAGTACTCGCAGAAGGGCGAGCACGACCCCGCCCAGCGCGATCGTCTCCGCGCGGCGAGGCTGCGGACCGAATTTGCAAACCTCGAGAAACCTCACTTCAGTCCTGCCGGTCCAAACTGACCGGGAGGAACGCACATGTCCCAGGAACCGATGAACAATTTCACCCCCCGCGCCCAGCAGGTGCTGGCGCTCGCCCGCAAGGAGGCGGATCGCTTCCACCACAATTATGTCGGCACGGAGCACATCCTGCTCGGGCTGATCAAGCTGGGGCAGGGCGTCGCCGTGAGCGTGCTGCAGAAGATGGGGCTCGACCTCGAGACCGTCCGCGGGGCCGTCGAGAAGCAGGTCGGCACCGGCCAGGAGACCAAGACGCAAGGAAGCATCCCGTACACGCCGCGCGTGAAGAAGGTGCTGGCGCTCGCGGGCAAGGAGGCGAAGGCACTCAATCATTCCTACGTGGGCACGGAGCACATCCTGCTCGGGTTGCTGCGCGAGGGCGAGGGCGTCGCCGCGCGCGTGCTGAAGTCGCTTGATATCGACATCGAGCGCACCCGCAACGAGATCCTCCGCGAGCTCGATCCGCAGTTTTCCGGTTCCGAGGGAGGCGAGGAGGCGGCAGCAGGCGCCCAGCAGCGCCCCGGGGCGCAGCCCGAGGACAAGAAGGAGGTCAAGACGCCGGCCCTCAAGGCGTTCGGCCGCGACCTGACGGAACTCGCGCGCAAGGGCGAGCTCGACCCGGTTGTCGGCCGCAAGAACGAGATCCGCCGCGTGATCCAGATCCTTTGCCGCCGCACGAAGAACAACCCGGTGCTCATCGGCGAGGCCGGCGTGGGCAAGACCGCGATCGTCGAGGGACTCGCCCAGGAGATCGCGGGCGGCATCGTGCCGGAGATCCTCATCGACAAGAAGGTCATCACGCTTGACCTCGCTCTGATGGTCGCGGGCACCAAGTACCGCGGCCAGTTCGAGGAGCGCATCAAGGCGGTGATGGACGAGATCAAGCGCGCGAAGAACATCCTGCTCTTCATCGACGAGCTGCACACGATCGTCGGGGCCGGCGCGGCCGAGGGCGCGATGGATGCCTCGAACATCTTCAAGCCGGCGCTTTCGCGCGGCGAGCTTCAGTGCATCGGCGCGACGACCCTGAGCGAGTACCGGAAGTACATCGAGAAGGACTCCGCGCTCGACCGTCGCTTCCAGTCCGTGAAGGTCGAGGCCCCCTCCGTCGAGGACACCGTACTCATCCTCCGCGGGATCCGCGGCAAGTACGAGGACCACCACAAGGCGGTCTATTCCGACAAGTCGCTCGAGACCGCGGCCAAGCTTTCCGATCGCTACATCACCGGGCGTTTCCTGCCCGACAAGGCCATCGATGTCATGGACGAGGCCGGCTCGCGCGCCCGCATCGGAGCGCTGACGCGTCCGCCCGACATGGAAAGCCTGACCAAGGAGATCGAGGAGGTCTGCGCGCTCAAGGAGCAGGCGATCGCCGAGCAGTACTTCGAGCAGGCAGCCAAGCACCGCGACAAGGAGAAGCAGCTGCGACTCCGCCAGGAACAGATCAACGAGCAGTGGAAGAAGGCGCGCGAGGAGAAGCGGGTAGCGATCGACGAGGACCTCATCATGCAGGTCGTGTCCGACTGGACCGGCATTCCGCTCTCGCGAATGGAGAAGAAGGAGAGCGAGAAGCTGCTCAACCTCGAGAACGAGCTCCAGAAGGGCGTGATCGGCCAGGGCCTCGCGGCGAATGCAATCGCCCGCGCGCTCCGTCGTTCGCGTGCGGACCTCAAGGATCCGCGGCGCCCGATCGGTTCGTTCATGTTCGTTGGCCCGACCGGCGTCGGAAAGACCGAGACCGCCAAGCAACTCGCGGCGCAGATGTTCGGCAACCAGGATGCCCTCATCCAGATCGACATGAGCGAGTACATGGAGAAGTTCTCCGTGTCCCGGCTCGTCGGCTCGCCCCCGGGCTATGTCGGCTACGAGGAAGGCGGCCAGCTCACCGAGCAGGTGCGGCGCCGTCCCTACGCGGTGATCCTCTTCGACGAGGTCGAGAAGGCGCATCCGGATGTCATCCAGCTCCTGCTCCAGATCCTGGAGGATGGGCGCCTGACCGACTCGCTCGGCCGGACCGTCGATTTCAGGAACACGATCATCATCATGACCAGCAACGTCGGCGCGCAGCTCCTGCAGCGGCAGACGTCGATGGGCTTCGCGGCCGCCTCTTCCAGCATCAACGATTTCGAAAAGATGCGGGAGAAGGTGCTCGATGAGGCCAAGCGCATCTTCAAGCCCGAGTTCCTCAACCGGATCTCGGAGATCGTGTTCTTCAGGCCGCTCGAAAAGTCGGACCTGGAGAAGATCGTGGACCTGGAGATCGCGAAGTTCGTGAAGCGACTCAGCGAGCGGAGGATCACGCTCGAGTTCGCGGACGACGCCAAGGCCCTGCTCATCGAGAAGGGTTACGACGAGAAGTACGGCGCGCGGCCCCTTCGCCGTGCGGTCGAGACCTGCCTCGAGGATCCCTTCGCGGAAGCCCTGCTGCGCGGCGACATCAAGGACGGCGAGCCGGTGCAGGTCAGCCGCGATGGTGACAAGCTGACTTTCAGCCAGAAGGCGCCGACAGCCGATACCGAGGTTACTTCCTGAACCTCGGGAAGTCCTGCCGTCGTTCCGCCGATGAAACCTATCGGAATCCGGAGCGTGGCGCGGGTCCTGGCGGCAGGTTTTTTCCTGGCGACGTTTCTGCCCGCTTTCGTCCGGGCGGCGGTTTCGGTCTCTCCCTTGCTCATCCCGGAAGCCGAGGCCCTGGCGATGCCGACCCCGGCGCGGCTCGACGCGCTTGTCACGCGGCCGTGGCAGGAAATCGGTGAGGCGGCGGCTGAAGCCGCATTCGCCGCTCACGCCGCGAACCGGACAGCGGCTGCCTCGGCGTGGCTGCGCATCGTGCACTGGTCGCGGCTGTTTTCGGAACCGGAGCGCACTTTCATTCCCCGTTGGATCCGGGCGGTCCAGGGAGCGGGGGTGGCGCACCCGAACATGGCTCCACGCTACGAGGCCGCGCCGGCGGCCCTTGGCGACCGCCTGTCGCCGGAACTTCGGCGATGGATCCTGGGCAACGATTCGTTCTCGGAGAAGTTCCTCGAGTCGGTCAAGCCGGTCGATTTCCTTCCGCGCGTCTTCGACGCATTGGAACGCATCCATCGCGCCGATGCGGCATCGCTTGCCGCGTACCCCTCGCTGGCGATCGCGATCGCGTTGGTGTACGACGTGCCCCCGCCTCCCAGCTGGCCCCATTCGCAGGTATCGCCGGCGGCGCTGCCCCGCAGATGGCCGGATCCCGAGGTGGCATTCGGCTGGTGGGTGGCGGCTGACCGTGCCGGGCGCACGCTTCAGCGGCTCGGAAGGCTCGATACCGAGCAACTGAAGTTCGTTGTCGACGCGGCGGCCCCCGCGGACGAGCGGGAGTGGGCGAGGACGAACCTTCGCCAGCCACTGGGCGACCTCGCAGCGACCTACTTTCTCGTCGAGTACCGTCTCGAGCGAATCCAGGCGCAGGCACACGACTGGCCGGGACGGACATACCGGCTGGAGGAGATTCTTGCCGCGGGAGGCATCTGCGTGGACCAGGCCTATTTTGCGGCGGAGGCGGGCAAGGCGCGTGGGGTACCCACGCTGCTGTTTCGGGGCGAAGGGCTCGACGGGCGCCATGCCTGGTTCGGCTACCTCGGCACAGGCGGGAGTTGGCAGATGGATGCCGGCCGCTATGCGGAGCAGCGATTCCTCACCGGTTATGCCTACGATCCCCAGACCTGGCTCAATCTCACGGACCACGAACTTACTTTTCTGGCGGAGGGATTCCACGAACTGCCGAGTTTCGGGCAGTCGCGGGCACACGCGGCGATCGCCGCTGAATTGCTTCGACGCGGCGAGACCACACGGGCAGTGGCGACCGCCCGGGTGGCGGTCAATTACGAACGCAGAAACGTGGACGCATGGGAAGTGCTGCTGCGGGCGCAGGCATCGTCGGGAAGCGGGTCGGTCGCATACGAGGCCTCATTGCGCGAGGCGGCGCGTGCACTTCAACAGTACCCGGACCTTGAACTTGCCTATGTGAACCGCCTTGTTGCAAGTCTCAGGGAGCGAGGCGAAACCAGCCTGGCGGACCTTGAGGAACGGCAGATCGCCCAGAAATACCGCGCTGAGCGCGGCGACCTCAGCGTGCAGCAGGCTGCCCTGATCCTCCAGCGGAGCTTCGACACGCAGCCTGTGGCTGAGCAGATCCGGGCCTTCGACACGGCGCTCGAGCGCTTCGGGCAGGGCGCCGGCATCGAGTTCTTCGACAGGATCGTCCTGGTTTTCGCCGAGCATATGGTCCAGCTCCGCCGCAATGCCGACGCCAGGCGCGCCGTCGAACGCGCACGCGGTGTGCTCGTGGTGCCGTCCGGCAGCCAGCTTCAGCAGGAGTTTGACGAACTCATGCGCCGGCTTCGCTGATGGCGCGCTCGTCGAAGCGAGCGATGCTGCCTCAATTTGGCGTCTCTAACCCGGATATTTCCCGCAGGGTTCGCAGGGTTTGGACCCCAAATTGGGAGCTGTCCGGGAACCGCTTGGATCCAGGCTGGATCGAACTCTGCGGCCTCGGCGAGCTCTGCGGGAAACAGGATCGGTGATTCCGTGCTCACTCGTCCGCTCAGCCGCCGAGCTGGCCGCGGGTCACGCCGATCTGGTTGATCAGCTTCAGTTCCTTCCAGAGTTCCGCGCCTGAGATCCGGCCTTCGAGCAGGGCTTGGTAGCGTTCGAGCGTGTGCCGGACTTCATCGGGGCTTTCCGTGACGAACTCGACCCGGAAACTCCGGGCACCTGCTTCGAGCAGCTGTTTAAGGAACTCGGCACCGGTCTGTGCACGATTGTTGAAAACGGTATTCCGGCAGCCGGCATCGGCCTTCAGCGGCAGCAGCGCGCCGACGCGGTCGCGGAGCGCGACGGCATGACTGTCGCACGGCCGGCCACAGTCGCGGTAGTCCTTTCCGTCCGAGAGGAATGCGCAGAACACGCAATGGTTCATATGGAACATCGGCATGCGCTGGTGGACCGTGATGTCGTACCAATCCGGCGGGGAATCCCGGAGAAGCGCCGCAAGCTGGCCGGCGTTAAGGTCGTAGCTGGCGGTGACCCGCTCCAGCCCGCAGACTCCGATGAAGTGCTCCGCGCTCCAGGGATTGGCGACATTCAGCGAAAAATCCCCGCGCTTACGGTCGCCGGCGAACGCGCGCAGGTGGTCGGGATTCCGCACAAGATAGCCGTCGGCCTCGCACGACCGGACCTGCTTGATGATCCAGTCCTCGCCGGGCAGGAAGATCCGGGGAGGCGCAACCCAGATCTCGGGCTTGCCCGGCGTTCCAGCCGCGAGATCGCGAAACGCGCGGACCGTTTCGCGGTAGTGCTTGGGGTTCTCGAACTCACAATAGACGGTCCGGACACCGGCCTGCCAGGCGGCCTCGAGCTGCTCCGCCTGCCGGATCACCGCGACGAGCGCGGGTTCCCGCGCCGGGGAGGGCGAGGGCGTAAGTGAAGGCCGTCTCACGTCCTCCGGCGACAACACAGTCCAGCGAAGCGGAGCGACCCTGGCCTGCTCGATTTCAGACACGATCCTCCGGCGCATCTGGTTGAGCTCGCTCAGCGGAATGATCACCTCGCCCTCAACCCGGTTCTGCAGCCTACCGAGGTGAAACGGCGTGCCTCCGAGTCTGCCGAGCTGTGCCCGGAGCACTTCATCGCGCAGCGGCTGGGTGTGCGCGGCGGACAGGGTCGCTGCAGAATCGACCCGCACCGAGTGCCCCATTTCATCTCTGGCAAAGACGATCAGCGGCGAGTTGGCGTGCCCATGCACCTCGAGGTCCAGCGGACGGGTTGAGCGCAGCGACTCGCCGGTGAAGGTGCCGCGCAACTCACGTTTGAGTGCGGGGTCGCTCGTCTTCCAGAGGCGATTTCCCTCACGGACCCGCGACCAGTCGATCGCGCCGCGGCCAAACTTCAGGATGGCATCGCCATGGAAGCTGCGCTCGACGGAATAGACTCGGCCGCCTTCCTCCTTCTCGTCCGGCCTTCCGCGGTCGAACACGACGCCATCTCCCGGGCGAAGGTCGGACTCGAGGGCGACCGCCGCATGTTCCTGTCCGACTTGCGTCACGACCCCGAGGTATACGCCGCGCTTCGTTCCAAACCGTGCGTGGACGAGTTCGCGGTTGTTCGTGCCGTGAAACCAGCCGGGATATAGCCCCCTCGAGAAACTCATCTCGAGCTCGTAACGGGCGCGAGCTGCGTCAGGACGACCCGTAGGCTGGCCGATCTCCTCGCCCCATGCCGCATCGAGTGCCTGGCGATATACGCGGGTCACGCCAGCGACGTACTCAGGCGACTTTAGGCGTCCCTCGATTTTCAGCGAAGCGACTCCGGCCCGGATGAGTTCCTTGAGAACCCCGATCCCCGCAAGGTCCTGGGGACTGAGCAGGTAGCGCCGGTCGCCGAGATCGACGTCGCGTCCGTCCGACACGAGCTCGTAGGGGAGGCGGCAGGCTTGCGCGCACTCGCCGCGGTTGGCCGACCGGCCGCCAAGCGACTCGCTCGTCAGGCATTGCCCGGAGAACGCGACGCAGAGTGCGCCGTGCACGAAGACCTCGAGGGGCAGGGCATTGGGTCCGTCCGCGAGTTCCTCGCGGATCCTGCTCACGTCTCCGATCGAATTTTCGCGCGCGAGCACGACGAGGTCGGCCCCGACGGATCGCGCGAACGCCACGCCGGCCGCGCTAGTGATCGTCATCTGGGTGGAGGCGTGGATGGGGAAGTCCGGCGAGAGGGCCCGGATGAGCCGGCAGATCCCGACATCCTGGACGATCGCGGCGTCGACGCCCGCGACCATGATCGAGCGGAGGAATGATTCCGCATCCTCCATCTCGTCGGGAAACACCAGCGTGTTGAAGGTCACGTAGCCGCGAAGCCCGCGCAGGTGCAGCCGCCGCATCACGTCGGGCAGGTCGGCCATCGTGAAGTTGGTCGCCCGCATTCGGGCATTGAACCGGTCGAGGCCGAAATACACCGCGTCGGAGCCGTTCTCGATGGCTGCCTGCAGGCACTCCCAGTCGCCTGCCGGGGCGAGAAGCTCCGGCTTCTTCGGGAGTCCCTGCCGGGGAGTCCGGCTGTCGGGCAGATCTGCTGGTGCTGGAAAAGGCACGCGGGCAGCGTGTATTGAGGCCGACCGGGCGCAAGCTGCGCCTCGGTATTCGGGGGTCTGTTTTACAGTTCCCTTGAATTTAAGCATTCGACTCCGGGGCAAATTCGGCAGACGGTATGTCAGGCTGGCACCCCTCCCCGTGACCCCTGATTACATGGATGACTTCGGAATGCGGGCGCGCATCGCCCAGGCTGGCGCGCCGCTTCGATGGATATTTGCGGCGATACTTGCGGCGCTGCTGTTCGCGACTCAGGCACGCGGTGCGACGTTGGATAGTCGACTGTCCGGTCTGGCGACCCGCGGACTCGCGGGCTCCGGGAACAACGTGATGATCGCCGGCTTCTTCATTCAGCAGGGCGAACCAAAGACGGTCCTGGTGCGGGCGCTCGGGCCCGGCCTTTCCACACAGGGAATTGGCCTCGGATCTCTAGAGGATCCCGTGCTGCGGGTGTACGACAGTTCTGGCGCGTTGGTCCGTGAGAATGACGACTGGTCGTCGTTCGATTCAGCCACGATGGAAGGCGTCGGCCTCTCGCCTCCGGCACTCGGCAGCAGGGACGCGGCGATTGTACTCACGCTGCCGGCAGGTGCCTACACCGCCCAAGTCAGCGGCTCCGGTGGCGCGACTGGAATCGTGCTCCTCGAGGTGTACGACGTCAGCGGCCCGGCCCGCCTCATCGCGATTTCAACGCGAGCTCCGGTCGGCCAGGGCGACAATGTGCTCATTGCCGGCCTGGCGGTGGCCGGCGGGGCACCTTCCCGGCGCATACTCCTTCGCGCGGGCGGGCCGATGCTTGCGTCGCTGCTCCCGGCGGGGACTGCGGTCCTTTCGAATCCCGTCCTCTCCGTGGTCGGAGCGGGAGGGGCCACGATCGCCGTCAACGACGACTGGGATGCCAACAACGCCAATGCCGCGGGCGCTCTTTCAGCGGCATTCGTCCAGGCAGGCGTGATGCCATTCTCCGCGGGAAGCAGGGACGCGGCTCTCGTCCTCGATCTGGCTCCCGGCGCCTACTCGATCCTCGTGAGGAATGCGGACTCGTCGACAGGGGTCGGCCTGGTCGAGGCGTACGACATCACTGCAGATGATGGGAGGTCCGAGGCCGTGGAAAATCCCGTGGCCTCCCTCTTCATTGCAAATCTTGCCGTGCCGACGGAATCAAACTCCACGGCCTTTGGAACGGCGACGCTGCAGCTCGCACCCGACGCGACTTCGGCGACCCTCAGCCTCACGTTCTACAACCTGAGCGGGACGCCAACCTCGGCCCACCTGGCGATCGACGGCGTCTTCATCCGGGGCCTTCCCGCGCGACACGCAAGCGGCATCGTATGGAACTTCAGGCAGACCGGCGCGTACTCGGCCACCGATCTCGCCGCCGCTGTCCGTGCGGGCCGGGTAATGGTGTCGATCGACACGGTGCTGCATCCCGAGGGGGAACTGCTTGGGGCATTCACGCGCAGCACGGGTGCGTCGGACTTCACGGTGCCACCCGCGCCGCCTGCCGTCGCCCTCGGATCGATTTCGGACCAGGATGCCGCGCGCTTCCTGGCACAGGCGACCTTCGGCGCCACGCGAGCCGACATGAACCGCCTGAAGCAGGTCGGCTACTCGGCGTGGATGGCCGAGCAGGTGGCGATCGCGCGATCGGTGCATAGAAACTTCACGATGGCCGACTTCGAGCGCTTCACGCGCAGCGCCACCACTGTCCGGCCGAACGGGGGGAACCGGCAGGCGGCCTGGTGGGAGATCGCCGTCAATGGTCCCGACCAGCTCCGTCAGCGCGTGGCCTTCGCGCTGAGCGAGATCTTCGTCATCTCCGACCAGAATGGCATCGTCGCAGGAGCACAGGAAGGCGCGGCGAACTACTACGACCTTCTCGCCCGGAATGCGTTCGGGAATTTTCGGACCCTGATCGAGGAGGTCACCCTCAGCCCGATGATGGGGATCTACCTGAGTTCCCTGCGCAACGCGAAGGGCACCGTCGATGGGCAGGGCAACATCCTGTCCTCGCCGGACGAGAACTACGCGCGCGAGGTGATGCAGCTCTTCACGATCGGCCTGAGGCAACTGAATCCGGACGGCACGCTGCGCCTCGACTCCTCAGGCGAGCCCATACCGACCTACGACCAGCAGACCATCAGCGAACTGGCCAGGGTGCTCACGGGCTGGTCCTACGCATCGACCGCGGCGAACCCGGACTTTCGACGCGCGGGAGCGGATTATATCAACCCGATGCGGCACTTTCCCGCCTTTCATGACGACGGCGCGAAGACGATCGTGAATGGCCGCGTGATTCCTGCCGGCCAGGGCGGGCCGGCCGACCTGCGGGACGCGCTCGATACGCTCTTTTACCATCCCAATGTGCCGCCGTTCATTTCCAGGCAACTCATCCAGCGCCTGGTGACAAGCAACCCGAGCAGGGGCTACGTCTACCGCGTCGCCCAGGTGTTTTCCGACAACGGTTCGGGAGTGCGAGGAGACCTGGGCGCGGTCGTTCGGGCGATCCTGCTGGACTATGAGGCCCGCTCGCCGGCGCAGCTCGCAAACCCGGCATTCGGCAAGCTCAAGGAGCCGCTCCTGCGGGCGACCGCCCTGTTCCGGGCAATGGGTGCCGCGTCGAACGCGGGGCGGCTGTCCATCTCAAATCCCGAGAGCTCGCTTGCGCAGGCTGCCCTTCGTTCCCCCACGGTCTTCAATTTCTTCGAGCCGGACTATGCCGTGCCCGGCACGCTCGCCTCGGCCGGCCTCTTCGCGCCGGAGTTCCAGATCCTCACCGACACGACTGCGATCACCGTTCCCAACTTCTATTATTCCTACATCAACCGCACTCGTTCCACGACAGACCCGACGCAGCAGGCGATCGGCCTCGACTACACCTCGGTGATGGCACTCGCGCGAACGCCCAAGGCATTGGTCGACGAGATCGCGCTGCTTCTTGCGGGAGGTAATCTCACGGTGGAGGCCCGCACGCGCATCGTCGCGGCGCTCCAGGCGCTGCCCGCGGCGACCAGCGACGTCAATCGCGTGCGCGTCGCCACCTACCTGGTGCTCACCTGTGCGTCCTCAGCCGTCCAGAAGTGACATGCCCATGAACACCCCAGGAAGATTTCCCCGCGATCCGTCCCGCCGCCGCTTCATCGGATCCTGCTGCGCGGCCGTCGGCACGACGGGACTGCTTTCCGCGCTCGGCCAGCTTCGCCTGCTTGGTGCCGTGGCGAGTCCGTCCGCCGACTATCGGGCCCTGGTGTGCCTCTTCTTGGCCGGCGGCAATGACGCCAACAACCTGATCGTCCCCACGGACAGCACGGGATTCAACGCCTATGCGGCGGGGCGCGGCGCGCTCGCGCTTCCGTCTGGGGAACTCCTTGGAATCGCGAACTCCGCTTCCGACGGGCATAACTATGGCCTGCATCCCGCGATGACCGAGCTGCGCTCGCTCTATGAGCAGGGTCACTTCACCGTCCTGGCCAATGTCGGCACGCTCTGCGTGCCCACGACCAAGGAGCAGTACCAGGCCCGCTCGGTGCCGCTGCCGATCCAGCTTTTCTCCCACAACGACCAGCAGGTCGAATGGCAGAGCAGCCTGCCGGACCGCCCGTTCGAGTCGGGGTGGGGCGGCCGCCTTGCCGACCTCACGAATGCGTTCAACGAGAACAATGCCATCTCGATGTCCATCAGCCTCAGTGGGCAGAACTATTTCCAGGTGGGGCAGCAGGTCGTGCAGTACTCCGTCGGGACGGGCGGCGCCGTCTCCCTGACTGGGGCGTCCACGAATGCCACGAGCCTCGCCGGCATCCGGACCTCCGCGCAGAGCGACCTGTTGGCGGCGAGCCAGCCGGGCCTGCTCGAGGCCGCCTTCGCGGACGCCACGGGCAGCGCGATAGCGGACAGCGCCCTCCTTGCCTCGCATCTGGGTGGCGACGCACCTTTTTCAACGGTCTTCCCAACGTCCAACCTCGGCCAGCAGCTTCGCGTAATCGCCCGCCTGATCGCGGCGGCGCCGAACCTCGGCCTGAGGCGACAGATCTTCTTCGCACGCATCGGAGGCTGGGACCTGCACGACAACCAGGTCACGGCAGGGGCGACCGCCACCGGGGCGCACGCCAACCTGCTCGGGGACGTCAGCCGCAGCCTAGCGGCCTTCTATGCCGCCACGGTCGAGATGGGTCTTTCGGACAAGGTCACCGCGTTCACCGCCTCGGACTTCGGCCGGACCTTCAACACGAACGGGGACGGCTCGGATCACGGATGGGGCAGCCATCACCTGATTCTCGGCGGTGCCGTCAGGGGCGGCCGCATCTACGGGCGCATGCCCGACTGGACGATCAACGGGCCGGACGATACCGGCCGCGGGCGCTGGATCCCCAGCACGAGCGTCGACGAATACAGTGCCACCCTGGCAAGGTGGTTCGGGGTGAGCTCGACGAACCTCCCCGTCGTGCTGCCGAACATCGGGCGCTTTGCGAACCCCGACCTTGGGTTCCTTGCATGAAGCGATTCCTCGCCGTCCTCGCGGTGCTGGCGGTGATCCTGCTGGTCGCGAGGTTCCGCAAGGCCCCGGAATCACCTGTTGCGCCGGCCGTGCTCGAGTCCGGTGCCGTGTCGGGGAAGGAGGCCCTGCCCTCGGAAACGGATTCCCCGCCTTCTGTAATGCCGCGGGAGCCGGAACGAAGCGAGCTTGTCGAACAGCTCAACTCGCCGGACGGCGACATCGCGACGGACCTTCGTGTGCTCCTCGAGGTATTCGCCGCGTGGCAGACGAATTTCCCGAGGCAGGGGAACCCCGTCGGCGAAAACGACGAGATCACCCGGGCACTCATGGGCGACAATGTTCTCCTTCTGGCGCTGGTGCCGCGCGATCATCCGGCCGTCGGCCCGAAGGGGCAGCTGCTCGACCGCTGGGGCACGCCGTTCCGGTTTCACCAGCTGAGCGGCACCCACATGGAAATTCGCTCCGCTGGGCCCGACCGCCGATTTTCCACCGAGGACGACGCGGTGGCGTCGCCCTGACGGGTTCCGACTCAGCGCTTTGCGGCCGCCTCCCGGGCGACCGAGAGAAATGATGCCAGGGCAGGTTCCGGGTCCCGCGCGCGCCACCCCAGGACCAAGCGGCTCTCGGGCGCCGGGCCCCTCAGCGGGCGAAAAACGACTTCCGGAGGCAGGTGCCTCGCCTCGGATGGTGTCATGAATGTGGCACCCAATCCGGCCCGCACGAGACCCACGGCATTGGCGCGCGGCCACACCTCCTCGGCGATCTCGGGGGCGATATCCGACGCCGCAAACGCGGCCATGATTCTGTCGTAGAAGCCGGGATTGTTGCCCCTCGGGAAGAGCACGAACGGAGTCGAGGCGAGCTCTCGGAGCGAGATCGGCGATCGACCCTGTGCCCGGGGATGCGCTGCGGGCAGCAATACGCCGTTCCTTTCGCGAAGGAGCATCCGCGTCTGGTACCCCGGCGGCTGGCTCGGCTCGGGATGGAAGAATCCACAGTCGATCTCGCCGTCGTCCAGCGCCCGCAGCTGCGAGGCGGTGGGCGACTCGTTGAGCTCGACGCGGACGCCGGGATGTGAGGCGGCAAAGCGACGCAGGATCCCGGGCAGTACAGTCGCCATGGCCAGCCCGGTGAAGGCGACCTTCAGGTGGCCCGTGCGGCCTCCTGCGAGCGCCGTGAGGTCGGCCTGGATCCCGGCAAGTCCGCGCAGTAGCGGCTCGATCCGCTCGAGAAGGAGGCGCCCGGCCGGTGTCAGCTCGACCCGGCGCTGCGTGCGGCTCAGCAGCGTCGTGCCCAGTGAGGATTCGAGCTGGGCGATCGTCCTCGAAAGCGCGGGCTGGGCGACTGCCAGGGCCTCGGCCGCCTTGCGAAAATGCAGGCGACGCGCGACCTCGCGAAAGCAGACGAGGTGCCGGAGATCGAACGGGAACTGATACTCGGAAGGCATCAATCGGCATAAAATAAGTATTTCCGGCTATTACAAGGTTCCGGTAGGATTGCGGCTCCTGTTCCCCGTTCCCTGCCCGAAAGTCGGGTTGGAGCAGTGCCAGGAGAACAACACCAGATTCACGCCATGCCCGAATCACTATTCCGAAAGGTCTGGAACGCCCATGCGGTGCGGAAGCTCGCAAACGGCCAGACGCAGCTGCTCATCGGCACCCACCTGATCCACGAGGTCACCAGCCCGCAGGCGTTCGGCATGCTCCGCGACCTTGGGCTCAAGGTGCAGATGCCGCATCGCACGTTCGCGACGGTCGACCACATCGTGCCGACCGACCAGTTTGCCGAGCCTTATCGCGATCCGCTTGCGCAGGCGATGATGGAGGAGCTTCGGCGCAACTGCGCTGAGTTCGGCATCACCTTTTTCGACCGCGGCACGGGCAAGCAGGGCATCGTGCATATCGTGGGCCCGGAGCAGGGCATCACCCAGCCCGGCACGACGATCGCCTGCGGCGACTCGCATACGTCGACGCACGGTGCGTTCGGCGCCATCGCCTTCGGCATCGGCACGACCCAGATCCGCGACGTGCTCGCGACCCAGACCATCGCGCTCGGTCCACTCAAGGTCCGCCGCATCGAGGTGAACGGAAAGCTTCGGCCGGGCGTCTACGCCAAGGACGTGATCCTTCACATCATCCGCACGCTCGGCGTGAACGGGGGCACCGGGTTTGCCTACGAGTACGCGGGCGAGGTGTTCGACCGCTTCTCGATGGAGGAGCGCATGACCGTCTGCAACATGTCGATCGAGGGCGGCGCGCGGGTCGGCTACGTGAATCCCGACGAGACGACCTTTGCCTACCTCAAGGGCCGGCCCTACGCGCCGAAGGATGCGGAGTGGGATGCCGCGGTGGAGAGTTGGCGCGCGATCGCGTCGGATCCCGGCTGCAGCTATGACGACGTCGTGCGCATCGACGCATCGACGATCGCCCCGACGGTCACCTGGGGAATCAACCCGGGGCAGGGCATTTCCATCGACGAGACGATCCCGGATCCGAAGGCGGCCCGTGCGGCCGACGAGCGTGCCTCGATCGACGAGGCGCTCGCCTACATGAAGCTCGATCCGGGTGCACCGATCAAGGGCACGAAGATCGACGTCGCCTTCCTGGGGTCGTGCACGAACGGACGCCTCTCAGACTTCAAGGAGGTCGCCGGTTACCTCAAGGGTCGCCGGGTCTCTCCCGGCGTGAAGGCGATCGCCGTCCCGGGCTCGCAGATCGTGGCGCTCCAGTGCGAGAAGCTGGGTATCGACAAGGTATTCGCGGATGCGGGCTTCGAATGGCGCGCCGCCGGATGCTCGATGTGCCTCGCGATGAATCCCGACAAGCTCGTGGGCGACCAGCTCTGCGCGAGCTCCTCGAACAGAAACTTCAAGGGCCGGCAGGGCAGTCCCACGGGACGCACCCTGCTCATGAGCCCGCTCATGGTCGCCGCAGCGGCCGTGACCGGCAACGTCGCCGACGCCCGCGAGGTGTTCGCGATCAACTGATCGCGACCAAGATTAAGATCAAGTTGAAGTTGAAGAACGAGAGCCGAGAGCCCGATCCCCGATGTCAGACTAACGGAGTTTCCCGTCCTCGAACTTCAACCTAAACTTCCAACTTCAACTTTCTATACCATGGCCTTGGCAAAGATCACCTCAATCACCGGACGCGCCGTGCATGTGCCGGGCAACGACATCGACACCGACAGGATCATCCCTGCGCGCTTCATGAAGTGCGTCACCTTCGACGGTCTCGGTGAGTACCTGTTCTACGACGTACGGAAGAACGACGACGGCTCGGAAAAGGAGCACCCGTTGAATGATCCGCGGTACCGCGGCGCAACCGTGCTGCTGACCGGGCTGAACTTCGGGTGCGGGTCCTCGCGAGAGCACGCGCCGCAGGCGATCCAGAAGCACGGCTTCAAGGCAATCATCGCGGAAGGATTCGCGGAGATCTTCTTCGGTAACTGCACGACGCTTGGCATCCCCTGCGCGGAGGCCTCCCGCGAGGATATCGCGCGACTAGCGGCAGCGGTTGCGGCCGATCCGGCTTCCGAACTCACGCTCGACCTCGTGGCGCAGGAAGCCCGAGTCGGAGCGGTTCGGGTTCCCGTGAAGATCCGGGACTCGGCGCGCGACGCCCTGGTCAACGGCCGCTGGGACGCCATTGGCGAGCTGATCGAGGGGCTTCCCGACATGCGTGCGGCGGCCGGCCGGCTGCCCTACTTGGCTGCTTGAACGGCGGCGTTCCCGGCGTAGGCTGGACGGAATATTTATCGAACCTTTCCGTCACATCCACGTCTTAAGGGAACATGATCATGACTCTCGCCGCCGTTGAGGGCATCCGAATCGTCCAGGGAGCTGGATTCCTGGCCTATCCGCTGGGGCTCTGCTCGGTTGTCTCGATCTTCATCATCTTCGAGCGGGCATTCGCCCTCAGGGATTCGGCGATCGTGCCGGAGGACCTCGCCGAGTCCGCCCTGCAGGGCAAGGCGGTGTCCGGGGCGAAGTTTTCGGCGCTCGGCCGCATCATCGACTGGGTCGAGCGGCATCCGGGGGATGCTGACGGTGCCAAGGCCTATGCCAGGCTCGAGGTAATGAAGATGGAGCGCGGGGTGAGCTACCTCGACACGATCTACACGGGTGCACCGCTGATCGGCCTCATTGGAACGGTGTTCGGCCTCCTCGGCGCGTTCAACGTCATCGATCCCGAGACCAGCATGCCGGACCCGGTCCAGTTCACCGCGAGTGTCGGGTATGCCCTGTCGGCGACGCTGCTCGGCCTGTGCGTGGCGGTCGTCGCGCTCGTGGGCAACGGGTACCTGCAGCGGCGGATCACCCAGCATGCCGCACGGCTCGATGTGCTGCTTGAACGCGTCATCGCACGCGCCGGCAACCGCGACAGCCAGGCGCCCGGAAAATGAGCGGACTCCGCGAACAACGCTATCGGCGGCCGGAACTCCCGCTGGTGCCCCTGATCGACGTGCTGGTGATGCTCGTGCTGTTCGCGTTTGTCACCATGCGCTTCAATTCCAGCCGGACGCTCAACATCACCGTGCCCAAGGTGGAGACGGCCGGAGTGAACCAGTTTACGGGCCGGATCGAGATCGGCGTCGACCGCGACGGAATCGTGACGGTCAACGGTCAGCTCGTGGACGATGCCAACCTCGAGGCGCTGCTTCGCGAGGTGCGCGACGTCAACCGGGACACGCCCGTGCTGATGCGGGCTGACGAGACGACCCAGTTCGGCAAGGTCACGCAGATCTGGGACCTTTGCCGTCGCCTCGGCCTGAACAATATCCGTATGCAGGCGCGGCAGTGAGCGCGCGCCCGACCGGGCACGCCAGGCAGCCATGGTCATCGTCATCACAGGAGTCACCCGCGGCCTCGGCCGCGCACTTGCCGAGGAGTGGATCGCAGCCGGCCACACGGTGGTCGGCGTGGGGCGCAGCGGGGAGGCGATCATCGACCTGCGCTTCTCGCATCCGCCGCCGCATGATTTCTCGGTCCTCGACGTGACGCAGGTCACGAAGGTCGAGCTCTGGGCCGACCGCATCATCGGGTCCCTCGGTGCGCCCGACCTGCTCGTCAACAATGCCGCGCTGATGAACGATCCGGCGCCGCTCTGGAAGGTCCCGGCGGCCAGCTTCTCGAGGCTCATGGACGTCAATGTGAACGGAGTGGCAAACGTCATCCGCGCGCTCGTGCCGGCGATGGTGGAGCGCGGCAAAGGCGTGATCGTGAACCTCAGCTCGGGCTGGGGAAGGAGCGTATCGCCGGAGGTCGCGCCCTATTGCACTTCGAAGTGGGCCATCGAGGGACTGACCAAGGCGCTGGCGGAGGAACTGCCGAGTGGCATGGCGGCGATTCCGCTGAGCCCGGGCGTGATCGATACCGACATGCTGCGCCAGTGCTGGGCCGATGGAGCCGGAAATTATCAGAAGCCTGAAGCCTGGGCAAAGACGGCTGCCCCCTTCATCCTGAAGCTCGGCCCCCGTGAGAACGGCCAGTCGCTGAGCGTCCCGGGCGCGGATTAGGGCGACCGAAAGCCTGGCGGCTTCCGCTACGGTCGGCGGACGGCCTGACAGGCCGTCCCTACCTATCGCCCATTGCCTATAGCACTGCCTACCGGCGCACCGGCCACTGGCCACAGGCTACAGGCCACCGGCCACCGGCGGTCAGGGCAAAGGCATGTGGGGTTCTATGTCGGCCTCGTAGTCGATTCCCTGCAGTCCGAATCCGAAGAGCTTGAGGAAGTCCGTTCTGTAGCCGGCGATGTCGGTGAGCTCGGCGAGGTTTTCCGTGGTGACCTGCGGCCAGATGCGGGCGACTTCGGCCTGGACGGCCGGTTCCATCTCCAGGTCGTCAATCCGGATCCGTCCCGCGTCGTCGAACGCGGGAGCATTGTTGTTGTAGAGCTGTTTCGCGAACAGTCGCTGGATCTGCTCGATGCATCCCTCGTGGGTCCCGCGCGCCTTCATGACCTTGTAGAGGATCGAAATGTAGAGCGGGACCACCGGGATGGCGGAGCTCGCCTGGGTGACCAGGGCCTTGTTGACCGAAATGAAGGCCCGGCCGTAACCGCGCTCCTTCAGCAGGGCATCGATTGCCTTCGCGGCGCGCTCGAGGTCGTTCTTCGCAAGGCCGATCGTTCCGTTCTTGTAGATATCCCAGGTCACCTCGGGCCCGATGTAGGAATAGGCAACGCTTGTCGCGCCGGGCGCGAGTAGGCCCCCCTCGTCGAGGGCCTGCATCCAGAGTTCCCAATCCTCGCCGCCCATCACGGCAATCGTGTCGGCGATCTCCGAGTCGTTGGCAGGCTCGATCGCGATCTCGCTCACGATGCCCTTGTCGGTGTCGACCGTCTTGTTGCGAAAGGTGGTGCCGACGGGCTTGAGGACAGACTTGTAGACGACGCCGGTCTTTGGGTGGGTGCGGCGGGGCGAGGCCAGGGAGTAGACGACCAGGTCGATGGGACCCATGTCCCGGCGGATGGTCTCGATCGCCTTGCGCTTCATGTCGTCCGAGAAGGCGTCGCCGTTGAGGTTCTGGGCGACCAGGCCCTCGGCGCGGGCGGCCTCGGTGAAGGCGATGGAATTGTACCAGCCCGGGGTTGCGGGCCGGCCTTCGTCCGATGGACGCTCGAAGAAGATTCCGAGGGTCGAGGCGCCGCTGCCGAAGGCGGCGGAAATACGGGAGGCGAGTCCGTAGCCTGTCGACGCGCCGACAACGAGCACGTTGCGGGGACCCTTATCGATGGGACCGCCTCGCTTCACGTACTCGATCTGCTCCCGGACGTGTGCAGCGCACCCCGCCGGGTGGGCGGTGACGCAGACAAATCCCCTGACCTTGGGTTTGATAACCATGGGGCGGAGCCTCCGTGAGGCCCTGAAACCTGACAAGTTTCAAGTGCCGCGGGGTTTGGCTGGCAGTCAGAGCCAGACGAGGCCGATCAGGCCGAGCACGACCAGGATGGCGATCACCGCCAGGATGCGCCGCTCGAGTGCCGTGACCGGGAAGGGCATGCCTGGGATCAAAGGCCGACGGACCTCAGGGAGTCGAAGATTTCCGTGACGACCGGCTTGTCGCCTAGGGCTTCCCATGGCCGGTTGCTCGATACGCGCACGAACATCTGGTCGGAGGCCCGGCGAAATCCGAAACGAAATCCGATCTGCAGGAGATTTCATGGAGAGATCGGATCAATGTAGTGGATGGGTTCCCCGCTATAGAGGTGCCAGAATCAGACCTGCTGAGGATAGCCTTCATTCTCGAATGTGCGACGCTCGGCCGGTGGCAGCAGGCGGGAGGGAAGGGGCAGTGCCGTGGGCTCGGGATCCAGTGAAAGCAGGATCCACCCCGCGCCCGGCCAGCACCACTCTGGTGTGTGGGTAGCGACCAGGCTGGCGCTTGCCTGACCCGGATTCCAGTAGGCGAGGTAGAAGGTGATCTGGAAGATACCCTGTTCGTCCTCGCGCAGATAGGTTCGCTGGACGAAGCGTTCCGTCTGGAGAGTATCGCTGAACCGATTCAGGTCGGCTGCGGTGTTCACCTGCCACCCCGGGGCCGTGGTGGGCAGGATCGACTCCAGGTCGGGCGGATCGGTCGGTGCTCGTGGAGAAAGCGGGGCATGGAGCGCGAGAAAGGCGCAAAACGCCAGCGCACCGGCCAGGCCTCCCACGAGCCAGCGGGGGGGCGCGTCCCGTCGAATGCGAAGTCGTCGACCCTTCCTCAGAGGCGTTCGCGCCTTTTCCGAGCCAGAGGGCGAGAGCAACCAGGACGATCGTTCCGAGTCCGAGGATCGCGTAGCCGGTGCCGTCGTGCTAGGCACCCTCGATCGAGATGCCGGAGTTCGCGAGCAGTGTGAGCAGCAGGGAACGGACGAAGTTCATTCCGAGCGCAAGCGGGGCGGCCACGCCGATGAGGAGCGCCCGATGCAGTGGCCTGCGCACGAGCGTGCCGGAGAGAAAGACGCCGGCGAATATGCAGGACACCAGGCTGCGGACGCCGCTGCAGGCTTCCTCCACGCCCACGGTCGTCCGCGCGAGCTCGATGATGTTCCCGTGCTGCCGCGCAGCGATCCCGAGCAGATGAAGCGAGCCCAGCACGTTCTCCGTCACCCACAGCTGGAGGGTCAGGGTGATCCGCGTGTATGTTCCCGGGGGAATGGGAGCACTGAGGATCCAGACGCCGGCGGCCGCGCATGCGCTCCAGTTGAATGAGGTAAGCTTGGTCGATTCCGAGGAAAGCGCGGCAACACCGGCAAGCAGCAGGCATGCGTAGCTCCCGGCTAGGACGAAGCCGACCAGGGCATGCGACCATTCGAGGGCCGTCGCGTAGAGCCCACCAGCGACCAGGCCAAGGAGACCGACTGCCAGGGCTGCGCCGGCTATGCCATGGGCAAGTGAAGGACTCAAATGGCGGCGAACGCCCCGCAGGGTTGCCTCACGAAGCAGGAGGAAGGACGCAACCGGCGCGAAAAGACCGTGAGCCAGGTCGGGATTGTTGAGCCAGCCGGGGCCGAGGACGGCGACCAGCCCGGCCCCGAGGACCGCGAGCGCTGCGACCACGAACCGGGTGCGCAGATCGCTGCTGCGCGAGATCAAGCTGATGCCGCCTTCACTCATCCGGAGGCGGACTGGCGATGTTTGCGGAATTTCACCCGGGCATGCTTGTCGACGCATGCCATGTAGGGAACAGCGAACTGCGAGCGGGGCGGCAGGCTACCGGCTGCCGCGGATAAAGGCGACATCCTCGGAATTGTCCGTCAGGCGTACGGTCGTCTGGCCATTCGACTGGCCGAGATGATCGATGGCGGCGGAGACCAGGATGGGAAGGTACCGCCGCAGGTCGTTGCTCTCGTCCTCGTTCGTTACCGTAACGCTCCAGAGCTGCTGAGGGCTTGAGCCGTTCCTAAGGTTGTCGGTCGCCGTGATGCGGAGGTACTTTTCGTAGGTGGTGATCGGCACCAGGATCAGTTGCTCGCCGACGAGCTGCGTGCCCGGAGGATCGTAGACCGGAACGGACCGAATCTCGACGGTGCCGTCGGGCCGGGTGAAGATTCGCTCCTCGTAGCGCACGCCGCCTCCGGAATTGGCGTAGATGGGAACAACGCGTTCCTCGACGCGGGTCCGCGGCTCGTCGAGTCCGTAATCGACTTCGATGACGATGTCGGCCTGGGAAGGAATGGAAGCTTCGAACCAGCCACGGGTCGAAAGGGCGGTGCGTATGTAACCCACGGCTTCGCGGTAACGGAGGCTTTCGTCGGTCGTGCCGGCGTTTCGGTTGCGAATCGTGTAGGATTCGATCGTGCCGTCGCCGCCGCCAACGGAGGCGCTTGCGGTTTGGACATTTGCGCCGGCTGCCCGCGCCGGGGCGGGGGATCCTGCCGAGCCGGGGACTCCGCCTCCGGCCGGATTGTTGACCACGGAATCGACACGGGCGACGTAGCTCATCTGGCAGGCGGGGCCGACCAGGACAGCGGCAAGCAGGGCCAGCAGGGACCCCGTGCGGGAAATCCGGATTGCAGCCCGGCGTGTGCCGGCACGGATCCGAATCCCTTCAGTCATGGCCGGTTCAAATGCCCGGACGGACCGGAGCCGCGGTGCCTGACGGAAAAGGAGCCGAGGTTCCTCCTCCGGAGGGTGCCGGCGCGGCGGTCGGAAGCTGCGGGGGAACGGAGCGCAGGCCTTCCTCGCCCTTCAGGCGCCGGATCTGAGCCTCCAGTTCCTCGATTTCCGCCAGGTTCGAAAGATTCGTCTGCTCCAGGTCGTCCAATTCCTTCTTGCGGGCCTGGGCCGCCGAGCGCTCCTCCATGAGGGCTGCGAGCGTGGCACCCGACTCCTCAGCGCGCCTGCGCGCTGCCTCGAGCTCGATATCCGTGATGCGGAAGCCCTGGGCGATCTCGAGTTCCTCCTCGAGGATGCTCTGCTCGCGTGCCGCGGCCTCGCGGCGACGGGCGTTCTCGGCCATCGTGGCGCGCTCCATGGCGAGCTGTTCCTGCTCCGATCTCTCGCGGGCGTCCTGCACCATGCCGACGACACCGCCGACAAGCGCACCCGCGGCCATCGCGCCGAGGGCAGCGGTGCCGGAGTCAATTCCGACTGAAGGTCCGACGACGGAACCGGCGACGGCTCCGGTTGCGGCTCCAATGCCTGCGCCGCGTGCCGTGCGGGAAGGGGCGACCGACGTGCAGCCGGTGCCGAGCAGGGTGAGGATCGTGGCTACGGCTGTGATTCTGAATGCCGGCCGAAAATGGGTGGAGGACGAAAGCTGGGGCATGGCGGGTTGCAATTGCGGGAACGCGATGATCACAGTATTGTGACTCTCATCAGCGTAGTTGCGTTCGTTTTTAATGCAATCCCGCGTACAAATTCTCCGGTAACAAAAAACTGCCCTCGCAATCGAACCCACTGAAAACTTCGTTGTCACACCGGCAACCCGCCCCGCTCCGCCATCCGAACCCAGCCCCACGATGCTCACCCGAAACAAGGGAATCCTGTCACTCGAGTTCCTCGTCCCAAACCTCGGCCTTATCTTCGCGATTTTCTCGATAGAGGTTCTTTACCGCACGGTGATCCTGCCGAGGGCCGAGGACCACCTGATCCGGCGCAACCTCGCCATTGCCCAGGGCCTTGCGGGAAGCGAGGAACTCATGCGCCGCCCGGTTTCCCTGGTGATCATGGACACCGAGCCGAAGTGGGAGATCATCTTCACGGTCTGGGGCGTGATCGTCCTCGGTTACAAGTTCATCCAGGTCGGCAAGGAGCGAAAGCTTCTCAAGCACACCTTCATCCCCGTCCAGCCGGGCGAGCGCATCATCCCCGAGGATGCCCTCGACCGTTACAAGGAGCTCAAGTCGAACATCGACCGGGAACCTCAATGGAGCGAGAGGTTGCTTCCCGAGTGCCTGCTTGCCGCCCTGCACCGTTTCCACTCCACCCATTCCGTCCAGGATGCGGCGACGGCGGTTCGGGAACGCTCCGAGCTAGCTTCGGACGAGCTGGACTCCTCTCTGGGCCTGGTGCGCTACATCGCCTGGGCCATTCCGGCGATCGGGTTCGTTGGCACGGTGCGCGGCATCGGCTCCGGCCTCGAGTTTGCAGAGCAGGCCGTCCAGGGTGACATCTCGCAGGTGACCAGCCGCCTCGGTCTCGCGTTCAACTCGACCTTCGTCGGCCTGATCATGTGCGTGTTCCTGATGTACCTCCTGCACATCGTCCAGTCCCGCCAGGAGTCCTTCATCATCGAGACTCAGTCGTACTGCCGGGACCGGCTGATCGATGTGATGAAGGTCCCCACGAAAGATCAGGAAAGCAAGGTGTACGCCTGAGCGAATCGACCCATGACTTCCCTCGGAATTGAACTCTCCGACGCCGGCCTCGTCGCCGCCATTGCCGCGGATGGCGAGGAACCGAAAATCCTCCCGGAAGCCGCGGGGCGCGGCGCCGCATGGCCCGGGTT
Organism: Candidatus Salsuginivita brisbanensis; assembly: GCA_038144975.1. Taxonomy (GTDB): domain Bacteria; phylum Verrucomicrobiota; class Verrucomicrobiia; order Opitutales; family Opitutaceae; genus Salsuginivita; species Salsuginivita brisbanensis. Next base: position 30,121 of record JAYQOU010000005.1, read on the forward strand.
CGCCTATCATGACGGGAAGCGCTTCCGGTTCGGTCGCGATGCGGCGGACGCGTGGTTCGTGCAGCCCCGGCAGGTCTGCAACAATTTCATGGAGAAGCTCACCCACGAGCCCTCCCAGGTCGGGACCAACGGCCGCTCCCCCTCGTTCTCGGAACTCGCCTACTACTTCCTGAAGGAGTACTTCGAGCAGCTGGGACGGGACGGGACGACTTGGGACCGCGTCGTGCTGGCGATTCCAGGGGCCTACCTGAAGGACGAAGCCACGGAGGAGGAGAAGGTGGGGCTGCTCCTTGGAATTGCGGGCGAGCTCAAGCTGCCCCTGGCCGGCATCATGGACCTTTCCTGCGCATCGATCTGCGATGGCCGGGGACCCGGATTCAACCCGGCCCTGCCGATCGCACTCGTCGACGTGCACCTGCACGGCACGGACCTAAGCATCCTTTCCGCGGAGCGGCGGTTCGCGCGCCGGAGCTTCCTGCACCTCCCTCTGGCGGGCTCGCTCCAGCTGCTGAAGCACCTCACGGCGACGATGGGCAACCGGTTCCTGAGGCATACTGCGTTCGACATCCTGGCCGACGGGCACATCGAGCAGACCTTCTTTCGCGAGACAGAGGAGTTCCTGCTCAGCGGGGCCGAGGAGTATCGCTTCCAGATCAACACGTCGCGCCGCGCCTACGACCTGCCTGCCAAGAGGGCGCAGCTCGTTGCCGATGCCGAGAGCTATGTGACCAGTCTTTCCCGCGGCATGCAGACCTTCGTGCACTCCTCGGGGTTCGCCCCCGAGACACTCACGGCGGTCCTGACTCACCGGGCTGCAAGCGTGCCCGGGCTGCGTGCCCGTCTGAGGGACGATGGCTTCCGGCGCATCGTGAAGCTGCCTCCCGGCGCCGGCGCATGGGGTGCGGCGCGGGCGGGTGCCAGCCGCCTCGAGGTTCCGGAGGACCTGGCGGAGGTGCCCGTGGAAGTCGCCGTGCCGGTCCAGGATGCCCATCGCACGTTCGCCATGCCCTGGCGGGCGCAGCTTGCGAAGATCGCGGGCGTCGGACCGCGCCCGATGCCGACCCACGCGATCGTCGACGGCGTGGGCACCCCGATCAAGGGCAACGGACGGTTCACGATCGGCTCGCAGTTCGCGGCGCCCGACCTGACCCTGCCGGACCAGTTCAACGCCCCCGAGAATTGCCTGGTCGGGCTGATGCGCGATGCCGGCAAGCTCTGGTACGTTGATCCGGCCGCGGCGGAGGAACGGGGCTCCGGACCGGAAGATCCGATGCGCGCGGCGGTCGAGGCCGGCGACCGGCTGGTAATCCGCTCGGGCGATTCGAGCGTGGAGGTGCTGTTCGCCCATTGCAGTCCGACGTCCGCCGCCGGGAACAAGTCCGAATAGCTGGAGATAGGCCATGTCGATCCAGAAAAGGCGCCGCGAGACGGAGGTCTTCAGCATGGCCTTCCTCGACTGCATCACCTGCGGATTCGGCGCCACGCTGCTCGTCTTCGTCCTCACGGTGGCCCAGCGGGAGAACGTGATCGCCTTCGATATCGTCGATGAGGAGAACCGCTTTTCCAGCATGGTCGAGCGGGTGCGCACCACGGAGGAGGACCTGCAGCGGCTCGCCAACCTGCTCGCCGCGGCACAGATCGACCTCGAGGCCATCAACGCGAAGACCGACGTGGACCAGCTCAGGCTGAGCGATCGCCAAAAGGAACTGCTGCTGCTCCTGAACGAGACGGGAAGCATGGAGGAGGCCCTGGCCCGGCTTCTCGCCGAGAAGGCGGCGCTTCCGACCCAGGAGACGAAGACGCTTCCGATTCCGAATGTCGATCGCACGCAGTACCTGACAGGCGTCAAGATGGACGGAGACTACGTTGTCTTCGTCGTCGAGGCTTCGGGAAGCATGCTCGACGAGACAATCGAGACGGCGGCTGATCGCCTTCGCGACACGGACGTCGAGAAGCGCAATGCCCCGAAATGGAGAAGGGTGGTCGAGTCCGTGCAGTGGATGATCGCCACCCTCGATCCGGAGACCTATTTCCAGATCCTGGTCTTCAGCGACGAGGTGAGGCACCTGCTGCCGGCCCGCGGCGACCAGTGGTTCACGCGGACGGACAGGGAAGTACTTTCGGAGATCGTGGTGGAGCTTGACGACATCGTGCCGAACGGCCGGGCAAACATGGAGCGCGCGTTCGATGCGGTCCGCTACCTGTCCCACGTGCCGGACAACATCCTCCTGTTCACGGATGGCACGCCGACCCAGAGCGACACCGCGCCGGTGCAGGGCGAGGCGACCGAGGCACAGCGCGTCCGCTTCTTCCGCTTCGCCATCGCCAAGCTCCCGCCCCGCATTCCGATCAGCACCATCCTCTTCCCGATGAGCGGGGACCCGGCCGGGCCCTCGTTGCTCTGGAAACTCGCGCGCGAGCGCCGTGGCGCCCTCGTCAGTCCCTCCCGAAACTGGCCCGCCGAATGATTCGCCGACGACAGACACAGGTCTTCAGCATGGCCTTCCTGGACTGCATCTGCTGCGGTTTCGGGGCGGTCATCCTCGTGTTCGTCCTGAGCGTCGCCGGTCAGGACATGAACAAGCAGACGCGCATCACCGAGCTCCAGGCGCTGATGGAGGAGATGGCCCGGCGCCTCGCGGATCTGAATGCGAGCCGCGAGGACCTGCTGCGCGACAACTCTCGGATCGCGAGCATCCTCTCGGACGCGCGCATGCGCAATGCGGCGATCCTCGCCCTACTCGACGAGCTCGAGCGCCGCCTGGCCTACGAAAAGGCCGGCGCGGAGGCGCTGGTTGTCGATCTCGACGACCTTCAAAAGGAGATCGCGGCGCGCCAGCGCGAGCGCTCGATGATCCTCGACGACGTCGAGCCGCTTCCTGTCGGAGTGCCCGTCGGCAGCAATTACATCGCGTTCGTGATCGATACCTCCGGGAGCATGCGGGATCCCTTCACCGACCGCCTGCACCCGGTCGTGATCCGAAAGATCGAGGAGGTGCTCGAGGTCTACCCGATCGTCGACGGCATCCAGGTGCTCGACGCGGACGGGCGGTTCCTCGTGCGGGAAGGCAATGGGGACGATCCGTGGATTCCGGACAGCCCGCAGATACGCGAGTCGATCAAGGAAATCATCCGCCGGCACGACAACACCAGCTACAGCAATCCTGTGCCCGGGCTGGTGCGGGTCTTCCGCGAACTCTATCGGGAGGACGATCCCAATATGGAGCTCGGCGTCTATATCTTTGGCGACGAGTACAACGGCATTTCGGAACCGGTGATCCGCCGCATCGACGAGCTCAATCCGATCGATCCCGCGACCGGTGAGCGCAAGGCGGTGATCAATGCGATCGGGTTTCCTACGCTCCTGGACGATTCCGACCTGAATCCGGAGAACACCATGCTGAAGTACGCCAATCTCATGCGTGAGATCTGCTACCAGCATGGCGGCGCCTTCATCGCCCTCGACGACCTCTGAATCGGGGGGCATTCCCGGCGCGCCGGTATCGACGTCCGTGGTAGGGACGACCTCCCGGTCGTCCGCGGACATCCGGGCTTTCGAATCGTTCTCATTCTCGTTCGTCGTTCTCGTTCTCGTTCTCTCGGACCGATAGCCGCTGTCCGATCCTGCGCAGACCCCGGAGCGAAGATGCGATCCGAATCCAGCTATCATCAGCGCGGTAGGGACTACCTGTCCGTCTTCGCCCGTTGGGCTTCGACGAGACGAGCCAAGTCGTCCGGCTGAAGACTGTCTACAGCCGGGCGGCCGGCGGACATAACATGTCCGCCCTACCTCTGTGACGGATCAGAATGGATCCGGTTCGTGGTACCGCCCCTCAGCGATTGAGCACGGTGGACAGGTTTTGGATGCGATCCGGGCTGAGCCGTAGCGCCGTGACCAGTCTCGGGAATGCCTCGGCCCTCGCTTCGGCGAGCGCGAGTTCCGCGTCCGAGAGCGAACGGGCCAAGGCAGCCAGCTCGGTCGGAGCGGGAGAGCCCGACAGCGACGCACGGAGCATCGCCTCGCGCGCACCGACCGCAGCCGCGATCTGCGGCTCTATCGTTTGCTCCATCCTCGTGATCGCAGTCCATTCGAGGTCATTGAAGAGGTAGAGATTCCCGCGCCCGCGTGTGCCCGCGACACCTGCCTGATAGAGATCGATGCCGGGTGCTCCGATGCCCGGCGTTCCGGTCGAGCCACGACCACCAGCACCGCCCGGACCGCCCCGGCCGCCGCGTCCTCCGGTGTTGAGGGGAGTGGTGGGAAGGTCTCCGAGCGCGGCGCGTTCGGCTTCCGGCACCTGTGCCAGTGCGTCGACGCGGATGGTCCCGAGGTGGGCGGCGACTCCGCCGAAGGCGGCCTCGGCGATCGTGGGAAAGAGGCTGAAGTATTCCTGGCGAAGTTCGGGGGTCCAGCCGTTGCGGGCGACCCGGAGAACGAGCGCGTACTGCTCCTGGTCCTCCTGTCGCGCGAGAATGAAGTTGTTCGGCACGGTCGGGCCCGAGACACCGGGATTGCCGCGCTGCCTCATGAGCGGGTTGATGTATTCGCGCAGGGGGTAGAAGGGCATGCTCGGCGCCTCCCGCATCAGTGCCAGGATCTTGGTCGGTGCGCTCGGCGCGCCGAGGTAGACGAGCATCTCGGCGAGTTCCCAGTTCAGCTCGCGCTGCGTTGCAGGAAGGAGCGGATCGAACTTAGCGATCAATGCCTCGCGGGTCGGGTTGTCCGGCTCGCCGAGACGCGTGAACACGAGGCTGTAGGCCCGGAGCAGGTCGAGTTTATCCTGGTAGGAGATTGTGTTCCAGTCCACCCGGTTGAGGGCGGCGATCATGCGAGCCTGAAGAGCCTTGTTTGGGGCGGGATCGCTCGGGGAGCGGTGGTACTCGTCCTTTCCGCTCAGCCGGGCGAGCGCGACCATCGCCGCGATGAGGCGGCGGGGTTCGGATTCGGCCAATGCGCGGTCGCGCCAGCCGGCGACCGGCTGCCATTCGAGTGCGGTGCGGGCGGCGTAGCGAATGACCCGGTCGGCGTCGGCGAGGTAAGGCCACAGCGAGTTGACCGCTGAGGGATCCGCGCGGCCGTGAAACTGTTCGAGCACGCGTCGGGTGGCGCGGCTGGCTGCCATGCTCGTGTCGGGCTGGGTGGGGGCGGTCGACTCGTTGCCTGTGTAGGAAATGCGATAGAGCTGAGACTGCCCGTTTCCACCGGTGAGAATGAGCATCGAGCCATCGGCGGGATTAACGAGGCTGCCGGTCACGCTGAACGGACGTCCGCTGACAAAAGGAATCGGCTCGCCGGTGTAGGTTGCACCCTGCGGGGTGAGGAGAACGGCCCAGAGGTTGCCGTAAGACCAGTCGGAGATGAACAACGAGTCCTGGAAACGCTCCGGGAATTTCGAGCCTGTGCCGGCATAGACGCCGGTCGGGGAGCCGGAACCGATGGCGGCGACGGTGTCGAGATTGTCGATGTAGTAGCGCGGGCGTTTGCTGGAGCGCAGGCGGTAGCCGAAGTCGGCACCGCTGGTCAGGTGATAGACGGAGGTCGGGCGGTAGAAGCTGTTGCCCTTGTCGGCCTCCATGTCGGAGTCGTACGTGAACCACTCGCCGTCCTTGTTGAAGGCTTGGTCGACGGCATTCCGCATACCGATCGACCAGAGCTCGTATTCCTCCGCGACCGGGTCGATGCGAACGGTCCAGCCTTGGGGCGCGAGCTGGTAGTCGTTGAAGTTCGTAGGAATCGAGCGAAGGAGGTCGTCCTCGCCCCAGATCATCGGAACGCGGGAACGCTCGACGACGGTGAGGGGAGTGTCGTCGCCGCTGATCATGAAGATCGAACGGCCGTCGGGGGAAAGCTTGAGGCTGTGCGTGCCGTGCTGGCCGCTGCCGGAGATGTTGCGGATCACGGCGACGTTGTCCCACGTGCCGTCGGAATTGCTGTCGGTTATGCGGTAGAGGCCGTTGCGCCGGCGTCCCACGGCTCCGCCGCCGCCGCCGCCGCCGCTGCCGCCTCCCTCGTCCACGTTGATGTAGAGTGCGCCATCCAGCTGAAGGAGGCCGTGGGCGGCACCGATCTCCAGGCCGGCCGCGATTCGCTCGACGCGGACTTCATTGGTCGAGCCGACCTGGGGGATGGTGAGCTGGAAAAGGTCGTTCGAGTTGTGCGAGGCGACAAGCAGGCGCCCCTGCGGATCCCAGGTCATCGGCAACCAGGATCCCTGGTTGTCGGCGACCACGTAGAGCAGTTCCAACTTGAAGTCGCGGGCGACGGTGAAGTCGCGCCCCGTGAACGAGCCGTCGGGTGCCTCGATCGTGCCGAGGCTGGCGTCGAACTCGGCCAGGGCGGCTCGAGTGACCGATACCGACAAGGGCAGCAGGAGTGTGAATGAAAGGACGATTCTGGCGGATGGCTTCAGCTTCATGGATGGGTGGGAAAAGTTGCGGGCCTGCGAGGGGGACGACCGATGGAGGACGCACCTGCTGGAGCGTTTCCGCTATTTGGTTTTTCAGGCGGAGCATTCCGCATGGTTCGATTGCGCCGTCGGACGGGGCGGGACGCGGTTTTGGATGCCGCGCCTGAGTGTCGGTGTCGGTAAGACGCCTTAATTTAAACGATCAGGCTGGTTTGTTTGTTAGGAAATGAAAAACAACGACTTGCGCGATGTTTATGGCATTGATGGTCTGTCGACGGCGAAACCATGAACGCCCGACTGATGGCGATTCTAATGGTGATCGGGTGTCTCGGGGCGCCCGCGTGGGCTCAAGTTGATCCGGGCCTGATATTGGAGGTTCAGCGGCGCGCCGAGGCGGGAGAAGTCGAGGCGCAATTCAACCTCGGGCTGATGCATCTGCACGGGGAGGGCGTCGAAGACGATCCAGTCGCCGGGGCAAACTGGCTGCTGCGGGCGGCGAATCGAGGGCACAACGGAGCCAGTTACACTGTGGCGCTGCTCTATCTGCAGGGCCACGGAGTTGCGGAGGACTGGATCGAGGCACACGCTTGGATGTCGGTCGCGCTTCAGGGAGGACTCGATATCGCGGCGCATCACCTACCGCATGTCGAAAGGCGAATGGAACCCGAGCAGATCGAGGAAGCCGGCCGACGCGCCGTCGAACGCCTGCGGAGAATTCGGGCAGAAAGCGAAAGACCGGACGACGTGCCCGCGGATTCGGAGTAGGAGGGTGGGAATGGCGCCGTGAGGGAGGGGTTAGCTCGTTCAACGCCTGAGGGACTATGCGGAATTGCCGGCCTTCGCACAGCCTACGGCCGGCACCCATTAGCAATTCGAAAGGCTGGCGGAGAGGGAGGGATAGGCGGCCTGCTGCGCGGCCCGGTGCTTCGCACTCGCCCTGCGGGCGACCCATCTCCGCTCGTCCTGCTTGCGCGGGACTTGCTCCGTCGAACCCCGGGGTTCTCATCCCGCTCTAGTGGCAAAGCCAGTTCCGCGGCCGCGGGACTCTGCGAAGGCTGGCGGAGAGGGAGGGATTCGAACCCCCGGGACCTTGCGGTCCAGCGGTTTTCAAGACCGCCGCGATAGACCACTCTGCCACCTCTCCGGCATTTCGACGCTTCGGAATCCGAAGCGTCGCCCTGCGAAGTCCCGCGGGACGGGACGAAGCAAGTCGAGCTACCTGCGCACGTTGAGCATCGTCTGGGAAAAGATCAATCCGGCAACGGGCCTGACAAATACACAGATGGCAGATTGAAGGCTTGGTGCTGCCTCGGGCTACCGTGGATCCATTGGTGCCTTGCGTCATGCCGGCAGCTGGACAGTCTCGCGAACGCTTACTCCCCGGTACGAATCCCGGCGCGTGCGCCGGCCCTTCCCATGAATGTTCCCGTTTGTGTACGGCTCGCCGCCGCTGCGGCGTTACTTGCTCTGCTTTCACCATTACCGCTCAGTGCCCAGTTCGGTCCGGGCGACATCGACGGCGCCTGCTCCTGCGTTCCCGGTCTCAACGATCTCCAGCAGACCGAGGTCACCAGAATCGAGGAGGCAGCCGAGGTACAGATCGCGAGGGTGACGGCGGCCCAGAAGGCCCTGCTCACCGCCGTGCTGTCGGATGCCCGCGATGACGCCCGCATCCGTGCGGCGGTCGCTGTGCTCGCCGCAGCGGAATTCGATGCCGCTGTCGCGCGAGCCGACGCCTTTGCCCGCATGCAGGCGGGAACCCACAGGCTCTCCCCGGCCCAGGTCGCGGAACTCATCCAGTTCCGGGCACGCGGTGGGCCCGCAGGTCGAGGTGGTCCCGGAATGCAGCGCGGAGGCGGCGGGGCAGGGCGTGGCCAAGCGGGCCCCTGACAGGTGAAAGGAACTCATTCCATGAATCACTTTGCAAAATTCTTCAGCCTCCTGGTGCTGGGCGCGACGCCGCTCCTCGGTGCCTTGGCCGAGCTCAATCGTGTCGAGAACGAGATCGGCACCGCGACCTACTCGTCGCGCGACGTCACCCTGGCGCCCGAATTCCGGATGGAGCTGATGCTGGAAGTGCCGACATCCATGGGATCGTGGGTGCCGACGACCTTTGACGACCGGGGCCGGCTCATCGTCGCCTCGCACAATTCGAACCAACTTTACAGGCTCACCCTGCCGCGCGTGGGGTCACCGGAGCCGGTGAGGATCGAATCTATCCCGCTCGATATCGGATCCTCGCACGGCCTGGCATACGCATTCGATTCGCTCTACGTGAGCGTCGGGGACAGTCCCGGCATCGGACGCAAGCCCTCCGGCGTTTATCGCCTGCGCGACACCGACAGCGACGACATGTTCGACCAGGTGCGCGTGCTGCGAAACATCAACGGCGGCGGCCAACACGGCACTCACGCCCTTGCGCTGGCGCCGGATGGACAGTCGCTCTTCATGCTGAACGGCAACGCCGTCGAGGTGACTCCTTTCGATTCCTACCGCGCTCCCCCGATCTGGGGCGAGGATGTGCTGGTGCCGCGCATCGGCGCCAATCCCTCACTCGCGCCCCAAGGCTGGATCGCGCAGTTCTCTCCCGATGGCGATACGTGGGATCTCTATGCGGTCGGCATGCGCAATCCGGTGGATTTCGCGTTCAACAAGGATGGCGAGCTCTTCGAATACGACGCGGACATGGAGTTCGACAAGGGCCTCTCGTATTACCGTCCCACCCATGTGGGCCACGTGATCAGCGGCGCGGAATTCGGGTTCCGCAGCCCGAGCGGCGGACTGAAGTGGCCCCAGCATTTCATCGATGGATGGGGTCCCGTGGTGAATATCGGTTCCGGTTCGCCGACCGGCGTGACCTTCGGCACTGGCGCGCGCTTCCCGGGGCGATTCCAGGACGCGATGTTCCTATCGGACTGGTCCTATGGGAACATCTACGCGACATTCCTCGTGCCTCTGGGATCCTCCTACACCGGATCCGTGGAGCTGTTCGCAAGCGGGCGGCCCTTCGGTGCGGGAGACATCGCCATCAATCCGGCGGACGGATCGATGTGGGTGGTCATTGGCGGCAGCGCGCAGACGGTGCTCTACCGGATCACATACTCGGGCAGTGAGGATGTGACGCCGACCCTGCCGGACACCCGGTTTGCGGACCAGCGGGCGCTGCGCCGGAGCCTGGAGGCATTCCACGGAAAGCAGGATCTCCGGGCAGTGGATACTGCATGGCCCTATCTCGCCTCGACCGATCGCGGTATTCGCTTTGCCGCGCGCACCGCGATCGAGTTTCAGGATCCGGCGAGCTGGCGTGAGCGGGCACTCGGGGAAAGGGACCCCCGGATCGCGATCGCGGCCCTGGTCGCGCTGAGTCGCGTGAGCGGGGTGGAGGAGAGCCACCGCACGCCGACAACCCCGCCTCCCGATCGCGCCCTGCAGCGTCGCATCCTGGCCGCACTCGATCGCATCGACTGGCACGCGCTCACGTATCCCGAGAAGCTCGACCTGCTGCGCGCCTACTCGCTCGCATTCCTGCGTCTGGGGCCGCCCAATGCAGAGACGGCTGCCAGGCTTGTTGCGCGATTCGATCCGCACCTGCCTGCCTCGAACCGGGAGCTGAACTGGGAACTGGCCGAGATGCTTGTCTATCTCGAGGCGCCGAGCGCGGCGACAAAGGTCATGGCGCTCCTGAGGGACTCACCCTCGCTGCCATACTTTCCGGTACGCAACCAGTACCTGAATCCGCTTCTTCTCGCGCGCGGCACTCCAGGCGCCTCGGTGGGCGGCACGGAGAACGTGGACCTCGCGAAGCAGGAGGACCAGTCGCACTACGCGCATATCCTCAGGAACCTCCGCACGGGATGGACCAGGGAATTGCGGGAGGAGTATTTCACCTGGTTCCTGGAGGAGGCGCCGCAGTACACCGGCGGAAACAACTTCAGCTCGTCGCTGAATACGATGAGGAACCAGGCAGTCGAGGCTCTGCCCGAGAACGAACGCAGCTCGCTCGATCCGATCCTGTCCCGATTCCCGCCCACACAGGGACGAGGCGGCGGCGGTGGGCGTGGCGGATTCTAGCCCGAAGGTTTCTGCGATCCCGGCTGGGCCGGGATCGCAGAACCGAAATCACTGCAGCTCCACTGCTGGTGAGGGCGCGGGGAGATTGGTGAGGTCCTTCACGTACACGTTGCGGAACTCCAGCCGGAACGGGGCGCCGACGTGCATCTGGAACGCGAGCAGCCCCTCGGTGGCGTAGCCCTGGGCGGGATTCATGTTCTCGTCGATGAGAACCGAGGCCAGCCGGCCGTTCACGTGGGCGAGCATCACATTTCCCTTAACGATGATGTGATAGCTGTTCCATTCGCCGGGAGGGTTGATCGCGTCGTTCACATCGTTGCCGAGGCTGGCGATCTGTTTCTGTCCGTCCGGAAGACGACGCGTGACGGCGTGGCCGGACATGCGGCCGCCGCCTGCCTCGCCGAACCAGATCACGCTGCCGTCGCCGCCATTGGGGAGCAGGTCGATCTGGTAGCCGCCGATGCCCCAGGGCCGGGGAAGGTTGCCGGAGCGACCGGTCGCCGCCGTGAGCGGACGCGCGCGCACCTGGATGCCGCTGTTGCCGGAAGCGGCCGGGAAGCGGGCCTCGAGCTTGAGCTCGAAATCGCGAAGCATGTCGCCGCGCCAGATCAGGAACGTATTGTCTGTGACGACCTTCTCCGGGGTGCTCTCGGCGATGATCATGCCGTTCTCGACGCGCCAGAACATCGGGTCGCCGTCCCAGCCATTCAGCGTGCGCCCGTCGAAGATCGACGTGAAGCCCGCATAGTCGTCCTGTGCCGCAGGCGCGGCACCACCGCGTCCGAGCAACGCGGCCGCCTGGTCCGGAGCGCTTCGGGTGAGCGAGTTCTGGACGTCCCCAAATGCGTCCGCGCGGGCGTTGGCGAGATTGAGTTCGGCGGTGCCGAGCGCGCGGGCTCTCGCGGCGAGGTCGGAGGCATTGCTCGGGAGGGTGAGGCTGGCGCGAACCAAGGCGGAAGAAGCGGCCGAAACCGCGTCGGTCAGCTCGGTCGCGACTTCGAAGCGGCTAGCTGCAGCGGACTGGGCCGGGTTAAGCGGCGCGACGCCGCCGCGGCCGCCGCGCTGTGCCAGGAGGGGCTGGGACACGGAGAAAGCAGCCGCGAGGACTGCGAGCAGGGCAGGGATCGTGCGTTTCATTGGCAGGTATGGGGAAACTTCGGTGGTACCGAAGCGGGTGTTGTTTCACCGCCCTGCGGGGGAACGCCGGACGGGCCGGGGGGATCCCCGATTCACTGCGGGCACAGGGAGTTCGCAAGGGTTAAATTGCCCCTGCGAGATGCAGGGGCACGCGAAGGGATGGAGGTGTCAGGCTGTGGTGGTGCGGTTCGGATTATTCCCGCAGGGTTCGCTGAGCGCGCAGGGTTGGAACCCCGTCGGTTGGGAGGCAAATTGGATTCGCCCGGATCCGGAGTGGATCGAGCTCGGCGGCCTCTGCGAGTTCCGCGGGAAACAGGATCGAGGTTCCGAGTTCGCCCGGAATCTGGATCGCTGTTCCAGATCGGCTCAGCGCCCTGTGAGCACGGTAATCCCAGCGGCGGCGATCTGCCCGTCCTGCGCCGAGGTCATGCCGGAGATGCCGATCGCGCCGACGAACTGGCCGTCGACCTGCAGTGGCACGCCGCCTTCGAGTGGCAAGGCGCCAGCGAGGGCGAGAAGCTGGTTTTGTCCGCCCGCGATGCCGTCCTGAAATGCCTTCGTCGGGCGCCTGAAGTTGATGGCGGTCTCTGCCTTGAGGCGTGCCACGTCGATGCTGCCGATCTGGGTGCCATCCATGCGCTCCAGGTAAACCAGGCGGCCGCCGTCATCGACGATCGCGATGACGACGGTCCAGTTGTTGCGGGCGGCCTCGGCGTTGGCGGCGGCGGCGACACGCTTTGCCAGTTCGAGCGTCAGCACGGGCTTGGTGGCGGTCTGCGCGGTTAGCGTGACAGCTGCAGCAACGAGGGAGATGCAGGCGAGGAGGATTCGGGCGGGGTTGTTCATGTTTGAGTGTGATTTGCGCGCAGCAGGAGGCTATTCCGTCGCTTTCATCCAATCCGCGAGCGGAAGCCCGAGCCGGATGATTTCCTGCACGGCCAACGCGGCTACACGCTCGGCCCCGTACGCGGAATAATGGGTGTTGTCCTCATAGCCCGCCGGCTGCCGCTCGTACGCGCCCGGCGGTATCCAGAGATGCAGCAACTTCGAGCCCTCCACGCCGTGGCCCAGTTCCAGCGCCGCGGTCAGGGTGTTCAGTTCGAGCAGGGGTGTGTTCTCCGATGCCGCCACTGCGCGCACCGCCGCCGGGTAGTCCCTGTGCGTGTCGACCAGCTGGCCAGCCTCGTCCCAGAGGCGTCGCGCCACCGGAGTCGCGAGTATCGGGTTGGCCCCCTTTGCCCTGACGTCGCTCACGAATCGCCGCAGGTTGTCGGTGAACTCCCCGGAAGCATCCGGATAGATCTTCTCGTCGTTGTGGGCAAACTGGACGATCACCCAGTCCCCGGGCTGGAGCCCGTCGAGGAGCCGCTGCCATCTACCCTCGGAAAGGAAACTCCGGGTGCTCTTGCCGTTCGCCGCGTGATTGACGACCCGTGACGGGTCACGGAGGAATCGCGGCAGGAGTTGTCCCCAACCATGCTCGGGATTCGGCGGGTCGGTCGGCTTGTCCGCCATGGTCGAGTCACCTGCGAGATGCAGGCGATTCGTCGGTTGCTCGGCGGCATGAAGGCAGCCGGCTGCCAGCAGCACTGCGGCAATGGCGGACCGAATGGGGCTCACGGGTTGACCCGAGAATCGGATTGTCTGGCGACATGGCAAACCCGTTTGCATCGGGCAAGTGCGGCCCAGGCGGGAACCGCTTCGAATCTTTCGCCTTCCCGTGAAGTGCAACTCGGTCACTGTGGGCGACGTCGCCGGCATGCTTTCCCGGCGGCGCAAAGATCCCTACCCCGAGAGCGATACCCCGAACAAGCGGCGCCAGCCGCGACCCCACGCATGTCGATCCCCACATCGCCGGACCTCGATCGTAAGCACCGCCTCGTCGTACTCGCATCCTCTGTCGGCACGGTGTTCGAGTGGTACGATTTCTACATTTACGGCACCCTGGCCGCCTTCTTCGGCACGCTCTTCTTTCCCGCTGGCAACGAAACCTATGGCTACCTCGCAAGCCTCGGTCTCTTCGGTGTCGGATTCTCGGTTCGCCCGTTCGGTGCGCTGGTGTTCGGGCGACTGGGGGACCTGGTCGGGCGCAAGTATACGTTTCTCGTGACGATCGTGGTGATGGGCGTTTCGACGGCGCTCATCGGTTTGCTGCCCACCTATGGGCAGATCGGCGTCGCTGCACCGCTCCTGCTGATTCTCCTCCGCCTGGCCCAGGGATTGGCCCTTGGCGGGGAATACGGGGGCGCCGCGACCTATGTCGCGGAGCACGCGCCCCGGGGAAAGCGCGGACTCTACACAAGCTGGATCCAGACGACTGCGACTCTCGGGCTCTTCCTCTCGCTGCTGGTCATCCTCGGCGTGCGGAAGTCGATGTCACCTGAAAGCTTCGCGGCTTGGGGTTGGCGCATTCCCTTCCTGCTCTCGCTCGTGCTGCTGGGCATCTCGGTATATATCCGGCTAAAGCTCCAGGAGTCACCGATCTTCACCGAGATGAAGACGGAGGGCAAAACCTCCCGCGCTCCGATCACGGAAAGTTTCGGCAACTGGTCGAATGCGCGGATCGTCCTGGGAGCGCTGCTTGGCGCGACGGCTGGCCAGGGAGTCGTCTGGTACTGCGGGCAGTTCTACGCGCTGGTGTTCATGACCTCGACGCTGAAGATCGACTATGCCAGCGCGTACATCGCGATCGCAGTGGCCCTCATCATTGCCACTCCATTCTTTGTGCTGGTCGGGCGACTCTCGGACCGTATCGGGCGCAAGAAGATCATGCTGGCCGGCTTTGCCCTCGCGGTACTGACGTACCCGATGCTGTTTCGCGGGCTGACGCGCGCCGGCAACCCGGCGCTTGCCGACGCGATCGAGCGTTCGCCAGTGGTGCTGCGCACCAGCGAGTACCGGGGGCCGGTGGCGCTCACGCTCGCTGCGCTAGGGGACGCAGTCACGAAGATCGTGCGGCCGACGGCGCCGAGCACGGACATGGAGCGCGCCAGGAAGTACCTCAATGACCGGGCGATCCCGTTCGAGCTTCAGCCCGCCGAGGCGGGCGAGGCCCTCGTGCTCGATGTCGCAGGGCGGAGGGTGTCGGGTTTCGATGCGTCCTCGTACGACCAGGCGCTGGTCGGTACGGGCTATGATGCGGTCACCGATCCGCAGACGCGGTTTGCGGCTGCGGACGCGATCAACTGGACGGCGCTCATCGGCATTCTCACGATCCTGGTGTTCTATGTCACCCTCGTGTACGGACCGATCGCCGCGTTCCTGGTCGAACTGTTCCCATCGCGCATCCGCTATACGTCGATGTCGCTCCCATACCACATCGGCAACGGATGGTTCGGCGGCTTCCTGCCGCTGATCGCGGCGAGCATCGTGGTGTTCACCGGAAACCTCTATGCCGGCCTCTGGTACCCGATGTGCATCGCAGCCATGTCGTTTGTCATCGGGCTAATTGTCCTGCCCGAGACGAAGGACCGCGACCTGCGCGGGTAGCGGCCACCCTAATCCGGAACACCCGTTCGGAAACCGCTGATTCACGCTAATGAACGGGTGTGAAGGTATTCCGGACAGCCCTACACGAACCATGAAAACCCCACGAATCCTCCTGAGGCTCCGCCTGCCGCTCCTTCTCCTTGCTGCCTGGTCTATCGCGCCGCTCTGCGCGCAGGAGACGCCGTCCAGCCAGGCTTCGCCGGCAACGGTCGCCGCGCCTGCGCCGACGGAGGGTACCGAATACTTCTTTGTCCAGATCGCGGACCCGCAGTTCGGGTCCTTCACGGGGGATCCGAATCGATTCGAACAGGAGACCCTGAATTTCGAGTTCGTCATAGAGACGATCAATCGGCTGCGGCCCGCCTTTGTCGTGGTCTGCGGGGACCTCGTACACCACGAGGGCGACCCGGGGCAGATCGCCGAGTACAAGCGCATCATCGGCCTGATCGATCCGTCCATCCCGCTGTACAGCGCCTCCGGGAATCACGACATCGGCAACAACCCCACGCCTGAAAGCCTGGCATTGTATCGCGCGTCGATCGGACCGGATAGGTACAGTTTCCGTCACGCCGACCTTGTCGGCATCGTGCTGAACTCGACCATCATGATGGAGCCGGCACTGGTCGAGGACGAGGAGGCGGCGCAGCGCGTCTGGCTGCGAAACGAGCTCGAAGGCGCCCGCGCCTCTGGTGCCCGAAGCATCATGGTTTTCCAGCACCATCCGTTCTTCATCGGGTCCGTCGGCGAGACGAACGCGAACTCGGTGCCGCTGAGGACCCGGGATGCCTACCTGTCCCTCTTCCGGGAATTCGACGTACGCTTTGCGTTTGCCGGGCACCTGCATCGCAACGCGGAGGCTGCCGAAGGGGATTTCAACATGATCTCGACCAGCGCGGTTGGCCCGCCGCTCGGCAACGACGGGTCTGGAATCCGGGTCGTCATTGTTCGTCCAACCGGTGTCAGCCACACCTTTTACCATCTTGGCAACCTCCCCACGGCGGTGAGCCTGGAGGCGGGGCGGGGCAGGGGCCGTGGGGGTGCAGGTGGGCGCGGTGGATTTCCTGGCAGGGGCGCTGGCACGGGAGGCGGCCCGCAGCGTGGCGCGGACGGACAGGCGGCACCGGCGCGCGGCGGCGGTCAGTTCTAAGGGGATCCCTCAGGTGAGAGTACCTGGGGCTACAGCGTGGACGGTTTTTCCGGTTATTGATCCCGGTGCTGCCGGCCTGCTTCGGTATTGATCGCCTTGCCCTCCGCCATAGCGTGCGCCGATGCGCCCCAAGGTCGTTACCCTCGCAATGCTCCTGCTGGCGTTGCCGTTGGGGGCGGCCGAGAGGCCGACAGATGAGCGCCTAAACGAACTCGCGACGGCGTATGCGCTGAGGATCAATCCGACGCTGCCGCAGTTCGGGTTCTATGTGATCCTCCAGCGGCTCGAGGTTCCGGAACTCTGGGACCGCTTCGAGGCGGAGGTGGTGGACATCCAGTGGTTCGCCGGCGGCGGCGGGCTGCACACCTATGTGGGACTCTACCGCAACGGACAGATCGAGTTCCTGGCGCCGAGCATCGGCGGGCGCGGATTGATGTCGGCCGTCGTCAAGAACGGGGCCCTTTACTACACCTTCTCCTGGGGCGAACTGGTGCATCGCTCCCAGCTCGGGCGGCTTGAACTGACGGCGGGCGATCGGGTTCCGACCGCACTTTCGGGCGGGTTCCGGGGCGAGGATCTTTTTCTGTCAACGATGCCTGACGGATCGCTGAAGATCGAAGCGGGCCGGTTTGAGTCGTTCAACCGCTGGAATCCCGTGCGTGCTGTCGGAACGATCCGCCAGCCGACGCCGGCCGACATCGAGCTGGTCGGCACCGACGGCACGGTGATCGCGCCGGATTATCCGCGGTAGGGGCGTGGTCGGGAGTCGAAAGTTGCTGATTCCGCAATTCCCAGGGCGGGCTACATAGGGATCAAGAAAGCGCGTGCTCGCTACGCCGTCTTCTCCAATCCCCTCTCGCCGAGCAGCGCGTTGGGTTTCCGGATCGAGGGCTTCAGGCCGAAGTGCTCGATGGCCTTTTCGCGTATATGCCGGATGGCGTCGTCGACGGAATCCGTGACACAGAAGAGATCCAGGTCGCCCGGCGAAATCGTGCCGGCCGCGGCCATGCCGCGGATCATGGCCAGCTGGTCCCTCCAGTAGTCGCCGCCCATGAGGATCACGGGAAAGTTCTCCAGCTTGCCCGTCTGGATCAGCGTCAACGACTCAAAGAGCTCGTCGAGCGTGCCGAACCCGCCGGGCATGACGACGAAAGCATAGCTGTACTTCACCAGCATTGTCTTGCGCACGAAGAAGTACCTGAGCGTCACAAATCGATCCAGGTAGGGATTTGCATACTGCTCCTGGGGAAGCTCGATGTTGCAGGCCACCGAGCGTCCCCCGACATCCTTTGCGCCGCGGTTTGCCGCCTCCATGATGCCGGGTCCGCCGCCCGTCATCACGGTGAATCCTAGCTCGGCGATCGCCGCGCCCATGCGCCGGGCGAGCTTGTAGTGGGGGTCCGACTCCTTCGTGCGCGCGGAGCCGAATACCGTCACGCAGGGCCCGACGAAATGCAGTGCCCGGAATCCTCGCAGGAAATCCAGCATGACTGCCAGGAGGGTGCGCGCTTCGGCCAGGCGCGGTCGCGGTTCGCTTAGCAGGACCCGGTCGGCGACAGCCGGCGTGTAAAGCTTAGCAGATTCGGAACTGTGGATCGGGGATGAAGTCGGCATACGGCGTGCCCGTCGATGTCAGGATCCGGCGGCCAATTCAAACCGATTGGGCCCCGTCGTACGACCGGCCGGGCATCGTTATCCCCAACGCGAGGGAATCGGTTTGAAATGACCTAATACGATAAGGCGTTCTGCCATACGGCGTCATCCCCGACGCGCCGGGATTGGAGATCTGACGGCGGCATTGGGACGAGCCGCCCTACCAAGGGTTTGCAGATAAAGGGCAGGGCGTTCTGCCATACGGCGGAATCCCCATCGCGCTGCAGTTGACTGCCGGGAGATCGCTATTGCTTTGGCCGCCGGGCGGAACAGTTTGGTGCAATTCGCCTCCAATGGTCGCCTTAATGATCTCCGCCCGACTGTCACTCACTCGCCGTATTTTCTCGGCTGCCGCGGCATCACTGCTCGCGCTGGGCACATTGACAGCCTGTTCGAAGAGCGGCGAGGCGGAGACCACCGAACAGGCAAGTTCGGTGCCTGCCGGCCCGGCGACACAGACGCAGATCCTCGAGACCGTTGGCTGGCTGCTGGGGTCGGAAATGGGAGTGGCCCAGCTCGGACTGAACGAGCAGCAGCTTCAGGCATTCATGCGTGGCTTGCGCGCCGCGCTTGAAGAGCGGGATCCGCCCGCGGACCTCGACTCGATCGGACCGCTTGTGATGCAGAAGATGGACGAGCTTCAGACCGCGCATAATGTCCGCGTGCGCGATGCAAACCGCGCCGAGGGAACTGCCTATTTCTCGAGGCTGAGCAGCACTCCCAATGTCGTAGCGCTGCCTAGTGGACTGCGTTATGAGGTGCTTACGCCCGGAACGGGCGCGACGCCCCGGACGACCGACACGGTTCGGGTGCATTACGAAGGCCGATTCATCGATGGGACCGTTTTCGACAGCTCGCTCGACGGCGATCCGGTCGAGTTTCCCCTGAACGGCGTGATTGCGGGATGGACCGAGGGGCTGCAGCACGTGCGCGCCGGCGGAAAGATCAAGCTCCACGTGCCATCGAACCTGGCGTACGGCGACGAAGGCCGGCCGGGAATGCCGCCGGCGGCTACGTTGATCTTCGAGATCTCCCTGCTCGATATCGTGGCACCTGCCGCCGAGCAGAAATAGTAGCGCGGGTGCGGCCGGTAGCGGTGGTGCGTTTCTGCAACGCCTGCCATCTGTGGTAGGGACGACCTGTCAGGTCGTCCGCCTGAACACTGGGATCCGGATCTGGCCGGCGGACATGGCATGTCCGCCCTACCACGGTCCGCATCCTCAGGGCGTCGCCGCGGGCGCCTCGGGCAGCGGCCGGAACATGGAATGCTGGGGATTCCCGCCGGTGATCATGTAGGCGATCAGGTCGGCGACCTGTGGCTCGTCCAGATAGTTGATCATGCCCGCTGGCATGGGTGAGATGTCGGCTTGGCCCATCCAGGCCACGTCGGCATAGCGAATCGTCGCAGTTGCGGGTCCCCAGAATGCCGTGCCAGTCGTCGGGTTGATCGAGATCGACTCGGTCAGGCCAAAACGTTCGTCGTCGAGCGGGGCCATGCGTCCCTCGAGGTAACGTCCGTCGGCGAGCTCGACGCCGACCTTGCCGTAGAGGTCGCTGACGTCGGCATCGGGTTCCAGGATCGAGCGAAGGATGTCGAGCGGGCCAAATCGGCCGCCGACGCCTGAAAGGTCGGGCCCGATTCCTCCCGCCCCGCCGTTGAACAAGTGGCATAGACGACAGCCGATCTCATCGTAGAGCCGCCGGCCCTGCTCGAAGTCCCGTCCTCCGCGCAGCAAGCGATTCACCACTGGCGTGAGCTCCATTGCGTCGTAGTTGCGGACGACCGGCGCGGAGGGCGCCGGGGCCGCCGTGACCGCGACCTGTGTTGCGGCTGGTGTAGATGTCTCGGCGCCGGCCGTGGGCGCTGTCTCGCGAGAGCAGCCGGCGGCAGCGATCAGGAGCGGGATCATGAGTTTGGTAGGCATGCGTTTCATGTCTGGGTTCTCCGGTTCAAGGTTGGCCGGGGCTGGGTCAAATTGGGGAATGGGGAACGGAGTTCTCCTGATTCCTGCTGCGACCGACCGTCCCATGGCTGGACGTTGCGGAGGGCCATTGGATGCGAACTATATCCATATTATCCTTGGTGTGAATTCCGGGTAGGGCGCGTTATCCCTAACGCGCCGGGGTCGGTCTTTCAGGCGGCGGCTTGGGACAAGCCGCCCTACCGGCGTGACGGCTGACATTTCCTGAAAGATCGGGGCCTGATTCTCCGTTGAGTGGGTATGCGGAACACCACGGATGCCCGGCCACGCGAGGTGACTGTTAATTATGGAAAGCGCACCCCCGACAAATCGGTCGAGGAAATCCAGGGGCTGTACGGTCCCTTCTCCTTTCCGGAGAGCCTGCTCCAGAAGATCTGGCGGATGCGGGATTTTGACCAAGAAGCCGCGCGGCTCCTCGACGGCAGGTCTCTGCGTATCGCGCATCCCGGACGCTGGAACCTGCTCGGGGGACCGGATTTCAGGGATGCCCGGCTCGAGGTCGCCGGCGCTCCGGTCCGGGGCGATGTCGAACTTCACCTTCATGGCTCGGACTGGAGCGCGCATGGGCACGCTGCGGATACCGCCTACGATGGCGTGGTCCTGCACGTTGTGCTGTTTCCTCCGGAGCCGGGGAAGACGGGCAGCGATCGGGAAGGTAGGGAAATCCCGTGCCTTGTCATCCTTCCTCTCCTCAGGCGAGGCCTGGAGGAGTTTGCTGCGGAGGAAGCGGTCGAGAGGCTTGCCGGAAGGGATAGTTTTTATCCGATCGACGGACTCGCGGAATTTAGGAGTGGCGCGCGGAACATCCTGCTTGTTTTCGCGCGGCGCCGCTGGCTGCAGAAGCTCCGGTTTGCACGAATCTGAATCGAACACCTCGGTTGGAACGAGGCGTGTCACCATGCCGCGCTAGAGATCCTTGGCTATCGCTTCAATCGCGCCCCGATGGCACGCATCGCGGATCGCTGGCCGCTGCCATTGTGGAGGGAGAATCCACCTTCGCTCGATATCCTCATGGATTCCGAACGCGGAAACTGGGCGCAACAGGGCTCGCGTCCGGCAAACCTCCCAAGGGTCCGCCTGGACCAGTATACCCGCTGGATGAGCGTTGTGCCGAATTGGCCGGATCGGCTGGACGCGCTGGTGGGGCCACTGGCGAAACGCTCGCGTGTTCAGCTACGTTCAAGAAGCGAACGCGCTGCGGCCCGCGCCGCATTCGGGGAAATCACGGGCAACGCAGTGGGCGGGTCGCGACTCGACACCCTGGTGTGCGACGGATTCCTGCCGCTGCTGGCGGCTCGAGGATTCAATTGCGCCGAGAACCTCTGGCTCGACTGGTATCCGGGCGACCAGCCCCCGGTCTTGGTCCGTACCCTGCGAGAACTGGATCTCGGGCAAGGCCACGGCAGACCGCTGACCAACGGACTCTGCCAGGGCTTCCTCGGCTGGCTGATCGAACAGGACTGCCCCTCAAACCGCTGATGGGTGAGTGGGTTTAACCGCTAATAGACGCTGATTCACGCTAATGAACTCGAACGACAAGCCGCTTCAAAAGGAAGGATTTGAATTCATGGCGGCGGTCTTTGAAGTGAGAAACTTCTTGGGGCATGGATTCACGAAGGAAGTTTATCAAGAGGCCCTGGAGGTGGAACTTGGTGCGAGAAGGATTCCATTCGAGGCGCAGGTGGAATTGCCTGTACGATACAAGACGTCCGCTCTGAGAAAACGATTCCGTCCCGACCTGTTGGTTCGAGGGTCAATCGTTGTGGAATTGAAATCAGTCAGAAGCCTGCTCCCGGAACACGAGGCGCAGATTCTCAACTACCTCAAAGCGTCCGGTTGCTCGGTTGGATACCTGATCAATTTCGGCTGTACCGATCGACTTGAATGGAAGCGATTCGCTCGCACGTTGGAGAAATCGGATAGGACAAGCTAACAGCCGGGGGCCGCTTCCTCCCCAATAAGCGTTCATTAGCGTGAATCAGCGGTTCAAGTCCTACAGATCCCTGATCGCTTTCGTCAGGATCTCGCAGGCGTGGGCGATGGCTG
This sequence comes from Candidatus Salsuginivita brisbanensis, assembly GCA_038144975.1. GTDB lineage: Bacteria > Verrucomicrobiota > Verrucomicrobiia > Opitutales > Opitutaceae > Salsuginivita > Salsuginivita brisbanensis. Next base: position 52,053 of record JAYQOU010000005.1, read on the forward strand.
GGCCTTCGTGGGCGGTGCTGAGGAAGAGGGCCTCGAAGGGGCTCGGGGCGAGGTAGACTCCTCCCTTGAGGCAGTTGTGGAAGAATCGTCCGAAGCACGGTGCGTCCGCCTTCATCGCCGTCGCGAGGTCCCGCACCGGCTGCTCCGAGAAGAAGATGCTCAGCATCGAGCCATGCTGGGGAACCTGGACCGGCATTCCCTTCTTCTGGGCGGCGATGAGCACCGCGTCGCGGAGCTGCTGACCCAGGAGGTCGAGGCGCACATAGGGATCCATTTCCTCGAGCATGCGCAGGGCGGTGATGCCCGCCGAGAGCGCGAGCGGATTGCCGCTCAGGGTTCCCGCCTGATACACGGGCCCGAGCGGGGCCAGCTGGTCCATGAGTGCGGCGCGACCGCCAAAGGCACCGACCGGCAGTCCGCCTCCGATGACCTTGCCGAGAGCCGTAAGGTCCGGGGTGATGCCCTCGATTTCCTGCACGCCGCCCTTTGCGAGCCGGAACCCGGTCATCACTTCATCGAAGATCAGCACGGCGCCGTGCTTCGTGCAGGCGGCCCGCAGGTGGGCGAGGAAGCCCGGGTCCGGCTTGATGAAGCCCACATTGCCGCAGTACGGCTCGACGATCAGCGCGGCGACCTGGCCGGCGTTGGCCGCGAAGGCCGCATCGACTGCAGCCGGATCGTTGAACGGCAGCACGATGGTCTCGCGGGCAAATGCCGCCGGCACGCCGGCGCTGTCGGGATTTCCGTGGGTCAGCGCCCCGGAGCCCGCCTTCACCAGCAGGGAGTCGGAATGCCCGTGGTAGCAGCCGGCAAACTTGATGATCTTGTCGCGACCCGTCGTGCCGCGCGCGAGGCGGATCGCCGACATCGTGGCCTCGGTGCCGCTGTTGCACATCCTCACCTTGTCGATCGAGGGCACGAAGCGCACGATCAGCTCCGCCATATCGACCTCGAACGGATTCGGTGTCCCGAAGCTGGTGCCGTGTGCAAGGGCCGACGCGATCGCCTCGCGGATCCTCGGATGGTTGTGCCCGTGTATGGCGGGTCCCCAGGTGCAGACGAAGTCGATCAGCTCGCGGCCTTCGGCGGTGACCAAGGTGGCGCCCTTCGCCTCGCGCGTGAAGAAGGGCGTGCCGCCGACGGAACGGAATGCGCGCACAGGCGAATTGACACCGCCTGGGATCAGCTCGAGCGCGCGTGCGAAGAGGGATTCGGAGGAAGTCATTTGGGAACCGCTAATTCACGCTAATAGACGCTCATGCTCCAACAAGGGTACTTTGGCTCTCAGATGGCGGACGAGCACGGCTGGATCGCTCGATAGAGCGGCACAGACTGTGGAGGAATCGAGGACTCGCCTGGGATAATCATCAGTGTGAATAAGCGTCCATTAGCGGTTTACTGCGCGTAAGTGTCCATCAGCTGATATACTTCTGGACGATCGGTATGCGGCGGCCGACGCCGAAGGCGAGGGCGGTGATCTTCAGTCCGGGGGCGGCCTGCTTCCGCTTGTACTCGTTGAGGTCGACCTTGCGCACGATGTCCCGGACCACCGTAGCCTCGTGCCCATGCGCGATGAGATCGTCGGTCGAAAGGCCCTGCTCGACGTAACCCTCAAGGATCGCGTCTAACACCTCGTAAGGCGGCAGGCTGTCCCGGTCCTTCTGGCCCGGGCGCAGCTCCGCGCTCGGCGCCTTGTCGATGCTCGACTGGGGAATCGGCGGGACGGCGCCCGTGCGGCGCGCCTCGTCGTTGATCCAGCGCGCGAGCGCGTACACCTGTGTCTTGTACACGTCGGAGATCACCGCGAGTCCGCCGGCCATGTCGCCGTACAGCGTGCAGTAGCCCACGGCGACCTCGCTCTTGTTGCCGGTGGTGAGCAGCAGGCTACGATGCTTGTTCGAGAGCGCCATCATTAGCACGCCGCGAACGCGCGCCTGGATGTTCTCCTCGGCCACGTCCTCGGGAAGTCCGGCGAACTGCGCAGCCAGCGCGTCCCGGCACGCCTGCACGGCGCCGGCAATGGGAATCGACTCGAGGCGTATGCCGAGATTCCTGGCGAGGACGACGGCGTCCTCACGGGAATGCGCTGAGGAGATCGCCGACGGAAGCGAGACTCCGACGACATTCTCCGGACCGAAGGCGCGCGCGGCCAGGACTCCGACAACGGCCGAGTCGATGCCGCCGGACAGTGCGACCAGGGCCTGTCGGAAGCCGCTCTTGTGTCCATAATCCCGCAGGCCAAGCACCAGGGCGTCGTGCACGTCGGGCAGTTCCCCGCGGGCGAACGCCGGGTCGGCAGCGGCGACCTTCCCCGCCTCGGCGCCGAGGTCGACCACGCGCAGGGACTCGGTAAAAGCCGGCAGGCCGGCGAGCAACGCGCCGGATGCGTCGACCGCCAGACTGCGGCCGTCGAATATCAGTTCATCGTTGCCGCCGACCACGTTGACGTAGGCCACGGGGCAGCCGAGCGTCCGCGCCGCATCGGCGACGAGCGTCTCGCGGGTGCTTTCCTTCTCGTTGTGCCAGGGGCTTGCCGAGAGGTTGATCATCAGGTCGCACTTTTGCTGCGACAGGAACTTCAGGGGCGCGACGTCGTGATACAGCCGGCGGGTGGCGACCGTGGGATGCGTCCAGATGTCCTCGCAGATGGTGACCCCGATGCGGCGTCCGGCGTGAGTGATCACGGCGGGGTGGGCCGCCGGCTCGAAATAGCGGTCCTCGTCGAAGACGTCGTAGGTCGGCAGCAGGCATTTGTGCGCAATCGACACGACCTCATTGTTGCGGCAGAAGGCTGCGGCATTGTGGAAGGAGCGGCCATGCGCAGCGGTGTTGCGCTCGACCGTCCCGACCAGGGCGGGAACGTCCCCGATAGAGGCCGCCAGTTTCCGGAGCGAGTCCTCGGTGTCCGGCACGAATCGGCGCTTGAACAGCAGGTCGCGCGGCGGGTAGCCACAGACCGCGAGCTCGGGAAACACGACCAGCTGGGCTCCGTCGTCGACGAGACGGCGATAGGCGTCGAGGATGAGCGCCCGGTTTCCGGCGAGGTCACCGACGGTGGGATTGATCTGGGCGAAGCCGACGCGCATCGATTGAAGTAGCAAGTACCTGCCCCCAAGTATCAAGGGACAAAACCCCTTTGTCCAAGCTGCACGCTCCGCCGAGGCTCGAAATAGCGCCCCGGTTCGATCATCCAATTCCTGAGTCAACCTTCCGCATGAACGTCCGCTCCCCACTTATCCTGGCTTCCGGCTCGCCAAGGCGCCGCGAACTGCTCGCGACCTTGGGTGTGCCGTTCGAGGTGGTGCTGCCGCAAGTGGAGGAGCATGAGGACCCAACTACGGATCCGCGGGAAATGGTGGCGCACAATGCGGCCCTGAAGGCGGATGCCGTGTCTCGCCTGCATCCCGAGGCTGTCGTGCTGGGTGCGGACACGACCGTGTTCATAGACGGACATGCGCTCAACAAGCCTGCGGACCTCGACGAGGCCCGATCGATGCTGCGGCGTCTGTCGGGACGCACGCACACGGTGTTCACCGGGATCGCCGTCCGCCGAGCGTCACCCCGCCTCGAGATCGATACCGGCGCCTCGAGCAACGTTACCTTCCGGCAGCTCGACGATTCCGTGATCGACGAATACGTGCGGCGCGTGCGGGTCCTGGACAAGGCGGGGGCCTATGCGATCCAGGAGCAGGGCGATCTGCTCGTGGATCGCCACGACGGGGAACGGAGCACAATTGTTGGTCTGCCGCTGGAATTGACGAAACAACTTTTGACCCAATGCGGTCTGCGTGACTGATTACCGCAATCCGCGACCGCATGAGCGTGATACAGATCGAGCCACCCCCGAGCACCGAACGCCCCACGACCGCGTTGCGCCGGCTGTCGGGGGACCAGGATACGCGATCGATCCAGGTCGGCGTCCTGGCGACCCTGTTCCTGCACCTGCTGCTGTACTTTCTCGGCCCTCATGTTTTCGAGGCCGAACTCGTGCCCCTTGAGGTCGAGCGGAAGTCGGAGCCCGACCCTTTCAACATCGTCCTCGAGGAGCCCGAGGTCGCGGTGCCTGAAGCCGTCGAAGCGCCGCCGCCTTACCGCTTCGTCGAGGTGAATCCCGATGCGCCTGACAACGAGCCGGACGAAACTCCGAACTTCGGCGCCCAGAACCAGCAGGCAGCCCAGGAGGTCCCGACGCCCAACGGCGACAGCGACCGGCCGGCAACGGAGGGCGAAACCGATATCTCCTCGACCCAGATTGTCGATGGTCAGCTCCGCGATCCCGAGATTCCCGTGCCGTCCTCGCCCGAGGCTCAGCCCGAGGCGGTGGTCGTCGCCACAGCTCCACCGCCCGAGCAGAATCCGCTCACCGGGTTCGAGGAGGCCGTCGGGGAGGATCCCGAGGGAGTGGGTACTCGAGTGAACCCGCGTTTCGTCGATGGCGCCGACATGTCGCCGGAACAGCAGGAGGGTGCCCCGGATGCGCCGCAGACACAGGAGGTGTTCGTCGCCGTGCCGATCGACAGGAACAACCCGCAGCCGCGCCCGAGCGTGACCACGCGTAACACGCGGCCCGCCGTCTTCGAGGAGTACCTTACCGGCACGGCGAACCTGGGTCCGATCGCGTACGATGCGAAGTGGAACAATTACGGCCAGTACCTGCAGCGACTCATCGACGCGGTGCAGCTGCGCTGGGACGGAATCGTTTCGCGCAGCGGCTTCTATCCCTCGCGCGGCAGCCGGGTGGCGGTGACCTTCGTGCTCAACCGGGCGGGCGAGATCGCATCGATCCGATCCGTCGAGGGCACGGCGGGGGATGTCGCGACCAACTGGTGCGTGGCTGCGATCAGTCCGTTCGAGGGATTCACCTACGGCGAATGGACGGACGACATGATCGCCCTGCTCGGTGCCGAGCAGGAAATGACGTTCATGTTCCTCTACCGGTGAGCGGTGCAGCGGCGAACCTCTGGGCGGAACTCCCGCTCGGGCGGGAGGTGCGAGTGCTTGCTACGGACGCAAACGGACTTGGTGCGCTGGGCAAGCCCGCGGGGCTGCTTTCGCACCCGAACAAGGACGGCGAAGGACGCCGCGCGCTGATCGACGCCGAGTACGATCCCGACGGCGAGTGTTACAAACTTGGCGGGCCGGGGAACCGGCGACTCTGGCTGCTGAACCGGCTCGATTCCGCGACCTCCGGTGTGATTCTGGTTTGCACGGACGAGACCCTGGCGGGGGTGGTGAAGCGCGCATTCCGATCCCGAGAGGTGCACAAGCGCTATGTCGCTTTGGTTTTCGGCAGGCCGGCGATGCCTGCACAGACGTGGCGCGACAAGCTCGAGGTGACCCGGCGGGAAGGGCGGATTCGCACGCGCGCAGGAGGAGGTCTGACAGCGGAGTGCCGCATGGCGCTCATGCGCTCGGGTGGGGGACACAGCCTGCTCCAGCTCGAGCCGCTCACGGGACGCAGCCACCAACTCCGCGTCCAGTGCGCCCGGCGTCACCTGCCGATCGTCGGCGACCAGACATACGGAGATTTTCCGCGCAATCGCGAGTTCGCCAAGCGCACCGGATGCCGCCGCCTCTTCCTGCATTCGTTGGAGGTGCGACTCGAATACGAGCACAAGGGACGAAAACGCCAATTTGAGGCCACCGATCCGTTGCCGGCCGAGTTCGAGCAGGTTGGCCGAGGGTAGGGTGTTCTGTCGTACGGGAGAATCCTCAACGCGCGGGGATCGGCATAACGTGGTAGGGACCGACCTCGCAGGGTGTCCGCCCGAACTCTGTCATCCGTATTCGGCCGGCGGACATGACATGTCCGCCCTGCCTATCGATTTGATCTCCATGTAGGGACAACCCTCCCGGTCGTCCACAGCTCCACCAATCCTTCTAATTTTCGTTCTTTATTCTCGTTATCTCGTGCCGACGGCTGAAGCCCGACTACTTCACCTCCTGAACCCTGGATCGCGCCACCCCCGATTCTTTCCGTGTCTTTCGCGGAAATCGTGACTATTCGTTCCGCTTTCCATGATCCTGCCCAAGTCCAACCGACTGACACCAGAGCAGCTGGCCGATGTCACGGCGATCGTCACCGAGTTCGGCTGCAGCATCCAGCCGATCGTCGGCGCGGTGCGGACGATCTATGCGATCGTCGGCGACGAGCGCGACGAGCTGATGATCAACCGGCTCGAGGGCCTGGACTACGTCGAGCGCATAGATCGGATCCAGTCGCCTTTCCGTCTGATGGACCGTCGCTCCGATCTCGCTTCGCACCGGATCAAGATTGGTGGCGTGACGCTCGGCGAGGAACTACTCGTCATTGCCGGGCAGTGCACGATCGACCCGAAGCGTCCGGAACTCTTCCTGCAGACTGCGGAGGCCGTGAAACGGGCCGGCGCCCACGTGCTGCGCGGCGGAGTCTGGAAGCCGCGTACGACACCGTACAGTTTCCAGGGCGACGCGCGGTCCCTCGAGATTCTCATGGAGGGTTCCCGGCTCACGGGCCTGCCGGTCGACGCCGAGGTCATGGACGAGGAACAGCTGGGCCTCGCACTGAAGGCAGGGGTCTCGATGCTTCAGGTCGGGGCGCGCAACGCGCTCAACTACTCCCTTCTGCGCGCAATCGGTAAGGCGGTTGCAGGGAGGGACACGGTCGTCCTGCTCAAGCGCAGCCTCCACCTGGGGTCGCCGAACGAGTTCATCTCGGCCGCGGAGTACATCGCGGCATTTGGAAACCCGAACATCATCCTGTGCCCGCGCGGGACCGCGCCGACATTGGAGGGCTATCGCAATCATCCCGATGAAAGCATCACGCCGCTGCTCAAGGAAAAGACCTGGGCGCCCGTGGTGGTCGATCCCTCGCACTCGGTGGGCCGCGCCCAATACGTGCCGGCCTGTGCACTCGCGGCGATCGCCTACGGTGCCGACGGACTCTGCATCGAGTCGCATGTGGCGCCGAGCCAGGGGCTCGGAGACGACCCGAAGCAGGCCGTCACGCCTGATGTCCTTGGCGCGATCGTTGTACAGGCGCGGACGATCTGGGATCTCAGGCGCCCGGTTCCTGCAGGCAGCTGAGTGCAGGGAGTCTGCGGCAGGCCGAAACGCTGGCTTGCCTCGGCGAAGTCCCGCTCCCGTGGGACAAAGACGGGCGCGTTCCGCTACCGGTTTCGGGACCCAAGCAAAGGCGTTCAGACGAGCCTTACGAAGGTGCGGGTCTTTTCCAGGCTCCAGCCGCTGAGTTCGAAGAGGGCGATCTCGGTGTCCTTCTCGTGCCAGACGGCATCAGGCGCGCCCCAGAAGAGGATGTGCGAGGTCGAGCCCAGGTTGTTCTTCTGTTCGGTGTCCTCGCCGTTGCGCGAGAAGAGCAGCACGTAGTCACCCTCCTTTACCTTGCGCGATGGAAACCAGTAGGTGTCCTGGAACATCTTGGTAATGTGATCGTCGGGAGCAAAGGTGGCGTTTGCTACCAGGTAGCTGTGCAGGTCGCATTCCTGCTCCACTGCGAAGGTAACGACCTCCTTCTCGCGGTCTCCTTGGTTCTCGATGCTGACGACAGAGATCTTCATGGCATCACGTGGGTTAGGGGTGAATGGGGGCGCCGCTCGCGTCATCCTGCGGGCAATACGTCCGCCGTCAATGGCCTTCGGGCAGGATCGAAGGTGCTTAGGGACGGTAATTTGCGCTTGCGGCCCGGGGCGGGGGCGGGAGAGCCTGACCGTTCGCGGCATTGCATCGGTCTGGCCGGAGTTCGCCGCGGCGCTCCCTCCGGTCGGAAACGTCAGTTCAACAGTCAACCCAGGTTCTCCGGCTTGCCGGGGGATCGTCCCGGTCGACGGAGGCCACGGAGCAGCCTCCCGAGTCCGGTTTTGCTTATGAGTTCAGTCATGCAGGAACTGCTCGCCGAATCGTCCTTCGACAAGCTGAAGGAAGGTTCGATCGTACCGGGCATCATCACCGAAATCCGCCAGAACGAAGTCGTTGTCGACATCGGCGGAAAATCCGAGGGCGTCATTCCGGCGTCCGAGTTCATCGACATCGGGGAGCTGCAGGTCGGCTCCCAGATCGAGGTGATGATCCAGAAGGTGGAGGACAAGAGCGGAAGCCCCGTCGTGTCCTTCGACCAGGCGGAGCAGAAGAAAAACTGGGATAACATCCTCACCAAATTTCCGGAGGGTTCCGTCGCCACCGGGCGCGTTCGCGCCAAGGTCAAGGGCGGCCTGATCGTGAGCATCGGCGTCGATGCCTTCATGCCGGCGTCGCACATCGACATCCAGCCCCCCAAGAACCTCGACCAGTACGTCGGCCAGACCTACGAGTTCAAGGTCCTCAAGATCAACCTCGACCGCCAGAACGTGGTGCTTTCACGCCGCGAGCTGATCGAGGAACAGCGCACCGCCAAGCGCCGCGCGCTGCTCGAGTCGATCCAGCCGGGCCAGATCCGCAAGGGCGTCGTCAAGAACATCACCGACTTCGGTGCGTTCATCGACCTCGATGGCATGGACGGCCTGCTGCACATCACCGACATGAGCTGGGGCCGCATCTCGCACCCGTCGGAAATGCTCCGCCAGGGCGAGGAGGTCCAGGTCATGGTCATCGAGGTCAACCGCGAGAAGGAGCGTGTCTCCCTCGGCCTCAAGCAGACCACCAAGAACCCGTGGGACGATATCGACCGCAAGTTCCCGGTCGGATCGAAGGTCCGCGGCAAGGTCGTCAACCTCGTTCCCTACGGCGCATTCATCGAGCTCGAGCCGGGCGTCGAGGGTCTCGTGCACATCACCGAGATGTCCTGGACGAAGCGCATCACCAAGCCTTCCGAGCTGCTCAAGGTCGGCCAGGAGCTCGATGCGGTGGTCCTCGGCATCCAGAAGACCGAGCAGAAGATCTCGCTCGGCCTCCGCCAGCTGGAGCCGAACCCGTGGGACATGGTCCGCCACAACTACCCGATCGGCGCCCGCGTCCGCGGCAAGGTCCGCAACATGACGACCTACGGCGCGTTCATCGAGCTCGAGGAGGGCATCGACGGCATGGTGCACGTCTCCGACATGAGCTGGACCCGCAAGGTGAACCACCCGAGCGAGGTGCTGAAGAAGGGCGACGAGGTCGACGCGATCGTGCTCGACGTCGATCCGCAGCAGCAGCGCATCAGCCTCGGCATGAAGCAGCTCTCGACCGACCCCTGGTCGGACATCGACAGCCACTTCCGCGTGGGCGACGTGGTCACAGGAACCGTCACCAAGATCACCTCCTTCGGCGCCTTCGTGGAGCTCAAGGACGGCATCGACGGCCTCGTACACATCTCGCAGATCAGCGAAGAGCGCATCGAGAAGATCAAGGACGTGCTCAAGCCGGGCCAGCAGGTCACGGCGCGCGTCATCAAGATCGACCGCGACGAACGCCGCCTCGGCCTCTCGATCAAGGCCGCCAACTACAGCGCCGACCAGCTCGCGGCGGAAACCAGCGCCTACGAGGCGATGAACCGCACGGCCGGCACGGACATGATGAACCTCGGCGACATCCTCGACGAGGCCTCGAAGAAGGACGAGTAACGCTCCTATCGGAACGCGCCAGCGTTTCGATTACCTGAAACTCTCAAGGCGCCCGGTGTCCGCACCGGGCGCCTTTTATTTGTACCGATGAGGTGGCCGGGCTCCCGTAGCGGAATCCGCCAGGATTTCGTCCGGCCTTCACCCGACCTTCAGCACCGCGTAGGTCCGCTTTCCTTTTCGGAGCAGCAGATACCTGCCGAAGAGAAGATCGCCTGCGGCTGCGGCGCGGGAAACCTCCGTCACGCGCTCGTTGTTGAGGTAGATGCCGCCGCCCTCGATGTCCTTCCGGGCCTGTCCCTTCGAAGGGCACAGCCCGGCCTGGACGAGCAGTTCGGTTACCGGAGACCCGGCTCCATCCAGTTTCGCGCGATCCAGATCCTTGGTCGGCACTTCACCCACGACATCCTGGAACAGGGATTCGGTCACGCCGTCGAGCGGGCCGCCGAAGAGGATCTCGCTGGCCTTGATTGCGGCGTCCAGCGCCGCCTGGCCGTGAACCATCAGCGTGACTTCACGCGCAAGCACCTTGGCGGCTTCGCGCGCGCCGGGGTTGGCGGCATGGGCGGACTCGAGACCCTCGATCTCGGATCGGGACAGAAAGGTGAACTTGCGAAGGTATTCCCCGACCTTCGCATCCTCGGTGTTCACGAAGAACTGGTAGAAGCGGTAGGGACTGGTCTTCTTCGGATCGAGCCAGACGGCGCCGCCCTCGGTCTTTCCGAACTTGGTGCCGTCGGACTTCGTGATCAGCGGAAACGTCATTCCCCAGGCTGGGACTCCCAGCTTCTTGCGGATCAGGTCCGTTCCCGCCGTGATGTTGCCCCACTGCTCGGTGCCACCGATCTGCAGCTCGCACTTCATCGACTCCCGCAGATGACAGAAGTCGAATGCCTGAAGGAGCTGGTAGCTGAATTCCGTGAAGCTGATACCGGACTCGCTGCCTAGGCGCATCTTCACGCTCTCCTTGGCGATCATGCTGCTGACGGAGAAGTGCTTCCCAATGTCGCGCAGGAAGTTGAGGAAGCTCACGGGCGCCGTCCAATCGGCATTGTTAACCAGGCGTGCCGGATTCCCCGGGGCCGAGAAATCCAGGATTCGTTCGAGCTGCAGCTTGATGGCGGCCAGGTTTGTAGCGAGCTGCTCGGGACTCAGTAGGTTGCGCTCGGCGGATTTACCGCCCGGGTCGCCTATCATCCCGGTGGCGCCGCCCGCGAGGGTGATGGGGTGGTGGCCCGCGATTTGGAAGCGGCGCAACGTCAACTGCGGCACCAGGTGCCCGACATGGAGGCTGTCGCCGGTCGGATCGAAACCGCAATAGAGCGTGATCGGGCCATCGGCCACGCGCTTGCGCAACCCATTCATGTCTGTGCAATCGGCAACGAGGCCGCGCCATTCCAGCTCTTCCAGGATGCTCATTGTGTGGGCCAGAGTGAGAGAGAAAGGCCGCACCATTGCGAGCGGGGAGTGCCCGACACGAATCGTGGCGGGGGCGCAAGGAGAAGGGTGAATGGCTAATGGCCACCATTCCATCTCCAGTAATTCCCCTGCTATCGGGAAATTCCATTTGCCGGTCAGGGCAGGGAATCTCAACGTGAACTTTCCAATCCAGTGCCGGGGTTTTCCCGGTGAATATCCAACCTCCAAGTCCCCCTCAGTCATGCCTATCGCAGTCGGCTCAAAAGCCCCCGATTTTTCCCTCAAGTCGAAGAACGCCTCCGGGCTCGTCGATGTGAAGCTGAGCGACAATCTCGGCAAGAAGAAGACGGTCCTGCTCTTCTTTCCGCTCGCCTATACCAGCGTCTGCACCGAGGAGCTGTGCGACCAGAGCAACGGCCTCGCCGAGTACGAGAAGCTCGGTGCGGTCGTCATCGGCATCAGCGTCGACAGCCCGTTCTCCCAGGAGGCCTGGGCAAAGGCAAACAACATCACCATCCGGCTGGCCAGCGACCTCAACAAGACCGTGATCAAGGCCTATGATGTCGTGTTCCCGAACCTCGTCGGCATCGGCGACACGGCGGCCCGTTCGGCATTCGTTATCGGAGCCGACGGCATCGTGAAGTACGCCGAGCAGACGCCGACTCCGAAGGACCTTCCGAACTTCGCCGCGATCAAGGCGGCACTCGCCAAGTAATTTCTCGATCCCAGCCACGAAAGCCACTCACGCAAGTTCCCGGCCGGCACGCTCCCCGCTCCCGGCCACAATTCCCCCGGGTGCGGCACCTGCCGCCAGTCCGGGATCCGCTTCCGTCCGGATGGCGCGCCCGCAGCGCCCCGGGCGGATTCGGCTTTAAGAACCTCCATGCCCGTCCCGAATCCCTTGAACACGCTGCAGTCGCTCTCCGTCGGCGGCTCCTCGTACAGCTACTATTCCCTTCCTGCGCTCGCGAAGGCGGGGCTTCCCGTCGACCGCCTGCCGGTCTCGATCCGGCTCGTGCTGGAATCGCTGTTGCGCAACTGCGACGGCACCCGGGTGAGCGAGGGTGCGGTGAAGGCACTTGCCTCCTGGAAGCCCACCGCCACGCGCACGGAGGAGATCCCGTTCGTTGTCGCCCGCATCGTGCTGCAGGACTTCACAGGCGTGCCGCTGCTCGTGGACCTTGCCGCGATGCGCGCCGCAGTGAAGCGGCTGGGGCGGGACCCGAAGCTCATCGAGCCGCTCGTGCCGGTCGACCTCGTGGTCGACCATTCCGTGCAGGTGGACTTTGCCGGGAGCGCCGAGGCGTTTGCGCGCAACCTGGACCTTGAGTTCACCCGCAACCGCGAGCGCTACCAGTTCCTCAAGTGGGGCATGCAGGCGTTCGAGACCTTCAAGGTGGTGCCGCCCGGCATCGGCATCGTGCACCAGGTCAACCTCGAGTACCTGGCGAAGGGAGTGCTCAGGCAAACGTCGAAATTCGGAAACACGAAGGAGGAGATTCTCTATCCCGACACGCTCGTCGGCACCGACTCGCACACGACGATGATCAACGGCATCGGCATCGTGGGCTGGGGCGTCGGCGGCATCGAGGCCGAGGCCGGCATGCTCGGCCAGCCGGTGTATTTCCTCACGCCGGATGTCGTTGGCGTGCACCTGACCGGTGCGCTGAAGGAAGGCGTGACCGCAACCGATCTTGCCCTGACAGTCACCCAGCTGATGAGGAAGACGAAGGTTGTCGGAAAGTTCGTCGAGTTCTTCGGTCCCGGGGCAGCGGCGCTTCCCGTGGTGGACCGCGCCACGATCGCCAACATGGCTCCCGAATACGGGGCGACGATGGGCTTCTTCCCGATCGATGCCGAGTGCACGAACTACCTGCGGGCGACCGGTCGTGCCGAGGCCGATGTTGCCTGCTACGAGGCCTATTACCGCGCGCAGGGACTCTGGGGCATCCCACAGAAGGGGCAGATCGACTACACGCAGGTGGTCGAGCTCGACCTGGGTACCGTGGTCCCCAGCGTCGCCGGCCCGAAGAGGCCTCAGGATCGCATCGAGCTTCCGGCGCTCGGAAAGGAGTTCGTTTCCGCGTTTTCGCGCCCCGTGGCGGAGAGCGGCTTCGGCAAGAAAGCCGCCGACTTCGGCTCCGTGCATGCCGAGGTCAGCCTGAACGGCCGCGGCAAGGCGGACGTCGGCAACGGCAGCGTGCTCATCGCAGCCATCACGAGCTGCACGAACACCTCGAATCCGAGTGTGATGCTTGCGGCGGGACTGCTGGCACGGAAAGCCGTCGAGAAGGGCCTCAAGGTAAACCCGGCCGTGAAATCCTCGCTCGCCCCCGGCTCGCGTGTCGTGACCGACTACCTTGAGAAGACCGGACTGCAGCCATACCTCGACCAGCTGGGATTCCAGACGGTCGGCTACGGTTGCACCACCTGCATCGGAAATTCCGGACCGCTGCACCCCGCGATCGAGGAGGCGGTCGTGAAGAACGACCTTGTCGCCGCCAGCGTGCTTTCCGGCAACCGGAACTTCGAGGCGCGCGTCCACCAGAACATCAAGGCGAACTTCCTGATGTCGCCCCCGCTGGTCGTCGCGTTCGCCCTCGCCGGCCGGGTCGACATCGACCTGACCAAGGACCCGATCGGGAAGGGCAGTGACGGAAAGGACGTCTTCCTGAAGGACCTGTGGCCGACTCTCTCGGAGATCCGCGACCAGATGCAGGCGGCCCTGAAGCCGGAAGTGTTCCGGAAGCTGTACAGCGACTTTGCCGGACAGAACCCGAAATGGAACGAGATTCCGTCGTCGACCGGCGAAGTGTATGCCTTCGACCCGAAGTCGACCTACATCCAGGAACCCCCGTTCTTCGCCGACTTCTCGCTCACACCCGGCACCATCCAGCCGATCACCGGGGCGCGGCCGCTCGGCCTGTTCGGCGACTCGGTGACCACCGATCACATCTCCCCGGCCGGTGCCATCAAGAAAGTCTCGCCCGCGGGGCAGTACCTGATCGCCAACTCGGTCACCTTCGAGGATTTCAACTCCTACGGATCCCGCCGCGGCAATGACCGCGTCATGACCCGGGGCACTTTCGCCAACGTGCGCATCAAGAACCTGATGCTCGGGGGCGAGGAGGGCGGCAACACGATCGGCCCCGACGGCGCGAAGACATCGATCTACGACGCCGCCATGGCCTGGCGCGCAAAGGGCGTGCCGCTCATCGTCATTGCCGGGCAGGAGTACGGCACGGGATCCTCGCGCGACTGGGCTGCAAAGGGCACGAACCTGCTCGGGGTGAAGGTGGTCGTCGCCCAGAGCTTTGAGCGCATCCACCGCAGCAACCTCGTCGGCATGGGCGTGCTGCCGCTCCAGTTCAAGGAGGGGGTCAGTGCGGCCACCCTGAAGCTCGACGGTAGCGAGACCTACGTTGTGGAAGGGCTCGGGGGCGACCTGAGGCCGCAGCAGGACCTCACGATTCGCATCACCCGCAGGGATGGCTCGAGCCAGGCGATTCCCGTGCGCTGCCGCATCGATACCCCCATCGAGATCGACTACTACCGGCACGGAGGAATCCTGCCCTTCGTCCTCAGGCAGATTCTCGCGACAGCCTGAGACCGGCCATGAAGGGAGCCAGGTTCAGACTGTCGGGCCATTCGCGCGGTGCGCCTCGCGCAATGCGGACTTCCCGGCAGGTCGCACGCAGGCTTTCCTGAGATGTCTGACGCGGGAAGCAAGGCCACGTTCCTGGTCGATCCGAACTCGGATCCTGTGATCGTGCGGGTTGAGGGGCGCGCATCGCTGCACAACAGCGATGCGCTCAGGGATTTCTTTCGCGAAACAATCGCCCGCGGACATGGCCGCTTCGTTGTCGACCTGCAGCGGTGCCAGAGCATGGACAGCACGTTTCTCGGCGTGCTGGCCGGTGCGGCCCTGGGGCTGCGAAAGCGAAATCCACCGGGAAGCCTGGTGCTGGCGAATCTCGGCTCCCGCAATCTCGAGCTTGTGCGCAACCTCGGCCTGCACCGGATCCTGACTGTCGATGCCGGCGACGCCCAGCTGCAGTATGACGGAAATGATCGTCCACTTGCTCCGACGGAGCGTTCGAATCTCGAACGAGCCCGGATAACACTTGAGGCACACGAGCACCTAATTGAGGTCGACGAAAGCAACCGCGGCCAGTTCCAGGACGTGCTGGGATACCTTCGCGACCGCGTAAAACGGCACGGTGGCTGAGCGTGCCGCGGGCTCGGTTCGCGGTTGCGGCCGGGCGGAGCGAACCCCAAGTTGGCCCTTGCGTCCATGACCTACGTCGCGCTCGCCCTGCTCGCCGCCCTCGTTGCCGTGATCGTGCTTTACTCGAGGCAGCGAAACGCCCTCGACCGGGCGGAGGCCGGCAGCCTGCAGATGCAGCAGGAACGCGAGCGGGTGGTCGATTTCATGCACCTCATGGTCGAGGCGCTTGGTGAGGGACTCGGGCCCCAGGAGCTCAGGCAGCGCATCGTGCATGCCTCGATCCTCTGCTCGGGGGCTTTGAGCGCCTGCCTCTTCGAGCGCACCGACCGCGGCACCATGCAGGCGGCGGCGGTCGAGGGCCTGTTTCCGCCACACCGACCGATCGCGCCGCCGGCCGACGGAAAGGCCAGCACGCGGGCGCGATTCATTGAGCAGGTGCTGAAGGCCGAGGAGTTTCCCGTCGGCGACGGCATTGTAGGGCGAGTCGCCCAGACCGGACGCGGGGAGCTCCTGGCAGATGCAACTGCGGACCCGCGCATCGTGAAGCACACGGATCCCGCCCTGAAGGTGCGCTCGGTCATCGCCGTGCCCCTGGCATTCAGGGAGAAGTTCTTCGGGGTGCTTGCGGTGACCAATCCCGCGGACGACCAACCCTTCGAGGAGGCGGACTTCACGCTCATTCAGTCGCTCGCCGAACAGGCAGCCCTGGCCCTGCACAATGCCGAGTTCCTCGATCTGCTCCTGCAACGCAGGCAGCTCGACCTTGACCTGTCGATTGCCAGCGGGATCCAGAAGATGCTACTGCCGCGGGAAGCGCCGACACTGGAGGGGCTGGATCTCGATGCCCGCTACACACCGGCGCAGCGCGTGGGTGGCGACCTCTACGACATCATTCCGCTTTCCGCGACGCGGCTTGCGGTGGTCGTGGCGGACGTCGCCGGCAAGGGCATCGCGGCCTCGATGCTGATGGCAATCTGCCGAACGAACCTGCACCAGATCGCGATGCGCCATGACTCCCCGGTCGCGGTCTTGTCAGAGCTGAACAAGGCGCTCTCGGAGGACGTCGAAGCGGGCCTCTACGTGACCATGCTCTACGCGGTGATCGACACCGAGGCCAACACGGTGTCGTTCGCGCGGGCGGGTCACGAATTGCCGCTGATTGTCAGGGGCGGTCCCGGTGCCGGGACCTGCCGGGCGGAGTATGTGCCTTCCGATGGCATGGCGCTCGGCATGGTGCCTTCGGAGGTCTTCGACCTCTCCCTGGCGGAGCGGGTCGAGCCATTCGCGCCAGGGGACACCCTGGTTCTCTATACCGACGGCATCACCGAGGCACCAAACGAGGACGGCAAGGAGTTCGCCGGGGCACGGCTGGCCGACACGGTACGGATGCTCCACGGTCGTTCTGCCGCGGCCGTCAATGACGGCATACTCGAAGCCGTCGGACGCTTCGCCGGCTCGGAATCTCAGCGCGACGACCTCACGCTCGTGACTGTGAGGCGCCTGCCGCAGTCGAACTGAGATAGGTCGAACTAAATCCCCATTGCCTCCGGGCGCCGGGCTAAGCAACGCTTGGGATTCCTCCATGCCCACTGCCTCGGCCAAGAGTCCAGTCGATCGCCACTCCCTGCCGGATGCCTCAGGGCATTTCGGACCGTATGGCGGCATCTACGTGCCGGAGACGCTGATGACGGCCCTGCAGGAACTGGCTGTTGCCTACGGGCAGGCAAAGGAGGACCCTGAGTTTCAGGCGGAACTGGCCAGGCACCTGAAGGAATATGCGGGACGGCCTACCGAGCTGTATTTCGCGGAGCGACTGACGGAGCACTGCGGAGGCGCGAAGATCTACCTCAAGCGCGAGGACCTGCTCCACACCGGGGCCCACAAGATCAACAACGCTCTCGGCCAGGCGCTGCTCGCCAAGCGGATGGGCAAGAAGCGCGTGATAGCCGAGACCGGCGCGGGACAGCACGGCGTGGCGACGGCGGCCGTGTGCGCCAAGTTCGGGCTCGAATGCGTCGTGTACATGGGCGCGGTCGACATGGAGCGTCAGGCACTGAACGTCTTCCGCATGCGCCTCATGGGCGCCGAGGTAAGGGGCGTGGAGGCCGGCCAGAAGACCCTGAAGGAGGCCATCAACGAGGCGATGCGCGACTGGGTGACCAATGTTCGCAGCACGCACTACATCCTTGGTTCAGCGCTCGGCGCACATCCCTATCCGATGATCGTCCGCGATTTTCACAAGGTCATCGGCTCGGAGACGCGGACTCAGATCCTGGAAAAAGAAGGGCGCCTGCCGGACGAGTTGATTGCCTGCGTCGGCGGGGGATCCAACGCGATCGGTTTCTTTTTCGAGTTCCTCGAGGATCCCTCGGTGAGGCTCGTCGGAGTCGAGGCAGGCGGACGTGGAATCAAGCGCGGCGACCACGCGGCCCGGTTCGAGGGCGGAAAGCTAGGGGTGCTGCAGGGCTGCCGCACGTTCATCCTTCAGGATCCGGACGGACAGATCGAATTGACCCACTCGGTCAGCGCCGGGCTTGACTATGCGGCCATCGGGCCCGAGCACGCCTTCTACCGCGACCGCGGGCGCATCGACTATGCGTATTCGTGCGACGACGAAGTGCTGGAGGTTTTCCAGCTCCTCTCACGACTCGAAGGCATCGTGCCGGCACTTGAGAGCACCCACGCCCTTGTTCACGCGCTCAAGCGGGCGCGCGAGATGCGCAAGGATCAGGTGCTGATCGTCAATCTCTCCGGGCGAGGCGACAAGGACGTGCAGCAGGCTGCTGCGCTACTGGCGAAACGAACCACTGATCCACACTGATTGGCGCTCATCGGAATCGGGGATCGGAGGGTTGAACCGCAGATGAACGCCGATGATCGCAGAATCGGTGTCTCAGGGTCCTGCTCACACGGTTCGGGTAGGGTAGGGACGGCCCGACCCCTTGCCTGGGGCAGGAATCGATTTCATGCGATGTTCAGCGTGACTTCATGATGGCTTCATCAAGCAGGGGTATTCTCGATGTTATAATATCCAGCCATGAAAAAAATCGGAGCCGGTCTTCTCCAGTGTGCCATCGTGCTTATCGCCGCCGGCGCGCTCACTTTCATGCTTTGGGAGCCGCACCTTGAGGGGCGAAACGCCAATGCCACGACATTCGAGGTCTACTTCCGCGATCCATTCCTGGCGTACGTGTATGTGGGCTCCATCGCGTTTTACGTCGGTCTCTATCGGGCGTTCGGACTGTTCGGGCATTTGAGACGGACAGGGAGATTCTCTCAGGTGACCGTGGATGCGCTGCGATCGATCAAGCGCTGTGCGCTGACCGTCATTGGATTTGTGCTCGGGGCGATCGTCTTCTTCATCGGCTTCATCGACCCCGCGAGCGATGATGGGCCGCAGGGGATCGTCATGAGCCTGTTCGTGATCCTTGTTTCGAGTGCAGTCGCCGCCACGGCATCGGTGTCGGCGAGAAAGCTGAAGGTATCTCTTAAGCGCTCCGATTCTGTCGCTTGATCCGCGGATCGACCTCAGGGTCACTGCGCCTCAGCGGGGAATCAGTGCTCGACGCCGATCCCTGATGTTTTGCCGCCGAGGCGCTGAGGTACAGAGAGAGGATCGGGTGGATGTCAATTTTCGGGCCTCGGATCTTTTCGCCACGAAGACGCCCGTCTGCCGGGCGCCTCTTTGTGATTTTTGTGCCTCTTTGTGGCCAAGAATTCCGGGCCGAGTTTCGATCCTTCGCCCGCAGGGACGCAGGGCACGCAGAGGAGGATCCAAGGGTGCGGGATTCCTTTTGCCTTTGGCTCTGGGGCGCTTGGAGTCTCTGGGCATGAACAGCATGACCGGCTTCGGGAGCGCCTCGGGGGAAGTGGCCGGGCGTTCGCTGAACGTGCGTGTCAGCTCGGTGAATCGGAAGACGCTCGATATTGACTGCACGCTGCCGCGGGAATGGGCGGAGCTTGAGCCGGATCTGGTTGGGCTGGTGCGTCAGTCGGTGCAGCGCGGCAGGGTTCAGGTGGCCATTGAGTTCGAGAAGCGGGCCCGGGATGCAGATATCTCGTTCGACGAGGATGCGGTTTCCGACGTGCTTGCCCGGCTCGGAACCTTCTCGAGGAAGCGCAAGCTGGAGTTCGAGCCCAATGCCGAGGTCATCTGGCAGATCGCCAGTTCCCTGCGGCAGGCCGAGGGACTGCCGGCACCCGACAAGGCGCGGCCCGTTTTGAAGCGTCTCCTGCAGTCCGCCCTCCGCTCATTCGGGGCGATGCGGGCCAAGGAAGGAGAGGCCCTGCATGTCGATTTCCTGTCACGCGCGGAGGCGTTGCGCTCGCATGTCGACGCAATTGCGTCCCGCGCTCCAAAGGTCGCCCCGGCTTATCGCGACGCACTGATCAAGCGGTTGCGCGACTCGGGACTGGAACTTGACCCGAGCGATGAACGCGTGCTCCGCGAGATCGCACTGTTCGCCGACCGCTGCGATGTGAGCGAGGAGCTCACCCGGCTGCGGAGTCATCTCGCGCAATTCGGGGATCTCCTGAAGTCTGAGGAACCCGTCGGCCGGCGCGCGGAGTTCCTGCTCCAGGAGCTTTTCCGCGAGTCGAACACCGTCGGAAGCAAGGCGAACGACCTGGAAATCACCCGCCACGTGATGGAGATGAAGAACCTGCTCGAGCAGGTCAGGGAACAGATAGCGAACGTGGAATAGTGGTCGGAAATCTGCGGGTGTTTAACCACTGATCTCCACTGATACGAACCAAGCCCGACCCGGGGCGATTGTGTTGGGGGTGTCGGTTGACGGCCGTTTTCGGTTGGGCTAAACCGCTGATGAACGCAGATACGCGCAGATTGGGACCGCGGAAGGGTTAACCACTGATCTTCACTGATTAGCGCTAATCCCGAGCTGCTTGAATTGGGAGGGAAGCAGGAGCAATTGTCGGGTTTCCGCGATTCTTGCCACGGAGGCTCAGAGGCATGGAGCCCGGATCTTGCCTTGCTCGGTGCCTCTGTGTCTCAGCGGCGACTAACCGTACCGGAACCCTTGCCGGGATTAGGCGTCAGGTCCTGATGACTCAGTCGGTACGGTCTTCGTCGGGTCGTTGCGCATTGACCAGATCAAGTAGAGCCCTACGCCGACACAGATGCAGCTGTCCGCGACGTTGAACGTTGGGTAGATGAAGCTGCCGAAGTGAAAGTCGAGGAAGTCGATGACGTGTCCGTGTCGGATTCTGTCGACGAGGTTCCCGACGATTCCGCCGCAGAGAAGGCCGAACGCGATCTGGACGGTGCGTACCTGCAGGGCGAGCGCCCGCCGCCAGAAGTAGATCGCGAGCAGGGTTGCCAGGGCGAGCAGGGACAGCATCAGGCTGCGCCCGCTGAACAGGCTCCAGGCAGCCCCGGTGTTTCCCACATGCACAATGTTGAAGAACTCGGAAACCACGACGATCGACCCGGGCTGGCCGTATGTCGGGTAGGGCAGTCGCGCCGCAATCCATTCCTTGGTGACCTGGTCCGCCGCGAAGGCGAGCAGGCATGTCACCCAGAACCGCCTGTAGGCTCCAAATCCCCGGGTCGGAAGGGCCGGGCCCGTGGAGTCGACCTGCGGAGCGGACTCCGCAGTACCAGGGTCCCCGCCGCCGTTGTTCTCGGTAGTCATGACCGTGCGGAATCCGAAATGCAGGCCTGGCAGCCGAGGTTCCGAACGCCGCTAGTGACGAGGGACAAGGCTGCTCAGTCGTCGCCGCCGCTGTCGTCGTCGATCTTGCCGCCTTCCTCGCCGAGTTCCCCGAAAAGCCCCGCCTGGGTTCGCGCGCGATGCCGGTTGCGCTCGAGCTGCTTCTGGGCGTCTGCGGAATAGCGTGTGAACGGCACCGCAAGCAGTCGCTCCCGGGCGATGGGCTTTCCGCTGATTTCGCAGATCCCGTATTTGCCGTCATGGATACGCTTGATCGCCGCGTCGATCTCGGTGAGCGCCTCCTGCTCGCTGGAGACGAGGCTCAGGGCAAAGTCGCGGTCGAAGGTGTCGGTTCCCGCATCAGCCATGTGCTGGCCATATGCGGAAAGGTCTCCTGCGTCGTCCTTCGAGGAGCGCTTGAGCGTCTCCTCCGAGTGGAGTTCGATGCCCTCGGTGAGGTGGGCGCGCAGGCCGATGAGAATCTTGTAGTACCGACGGTACTTCTCTGGAACCTCGGCCTCCTCCTTCGCCGCCGGAGTCTTTCCGCGGCGCGGGTTGAAGCCAAGGATGTCCGAGAGGGACGCAGCCTTGATGTGGTTGGGCGTCGACTTCTTCAGTGAGAAGTCGGCCGCTGCCTTGTCGGCATGTTTCGGCGCGTGGGGCCTGGCTTTCGCCGCCTTCGCCTCCTTTGACGTGACGGTGCGCGCGATGGCGCGCACTTCGTCGAGGCTGAAAGCGATCGGCTTCGCGGGCTTCTTTGATCCCAGGATCCGGGTGCGGAGGGCGTCCCGGGCCGATGAGGCCTTGGCAATGGTTTCCTTGCGGTCTTTTTTCACTTTTGGTGAGGAAGCCTTCTCAGGCTTGGAGGACTTTGCAGCGGCCCGCCGCGCAACCTTCGGCACCTTGGAAGGACGGGCGCCCTTCGCGGGCTTGGGCGCCTTCGCCTTCCTGGCGACTTTGGATGATTTGGCGGGCTTTCGTGCTGAAACTTTTTTCCCGGCGCGCGCGGCGGGCTTTTTCGCGGGGGTGGACTTCTTTTTCTTCTTGGACATGGGAGGGGTTTTTGAAAATCCGGAGGCTCGGGGTTCGATTGGTCGGCGCCTAATGTGTGGGCATGTTGATGGAAAACAAGCTGGAGGGGGAGCTTTTGTCAGGCTGACGGGAAGAGGGCTTCGACGCAGCGCGGGCATACTTCGCCGGACGCGGAGGGCGCCAGCGTCGGGACCCAGCGCCAGCACCTCGGGCAGCGGATGAGGCCCTTCTCGGAACAGGGCTGAATCGCCACTTGCGGGCGATCGGGGGCATCGCCGGCTGCGAGGCTCACGTCGGAAACGATGAAGAGCTCCGGCAGAAGGTCACGATGCTTCTCGAGAACCGGCTGCAGGGGAGCCTTTGCGGTGAGTGACACCGCGGCATCGAGGGATTTGCCGAGCTTGCCGGCGGCCCGCAGCGGTTCGATGGCCTCGTTGACCTGGGTGCGGACGGCAAGCAGGGATTCGAAATCGCCCGCAATCGCCTCGCTGTTCCATTCCGCGTGCGGCTCCGGCCAGTCCTGAAGGTGCACGGGGTCGTCCGAATACTCGGTCCGTTGCGTGGCATAGGCCCAGGCCTCGTCCGACGTGAACGCGAGGATCGGCGCAAGCACCTTCACCAGGACGCCGAAGATCGAGTGGATCGCCGTCTGGGTGGAGCGGCGAAGCGGAGAATCGGGGGCGAGCGTGTAGAGCCGGTCCTTGACGATGTCGTGATAGGTGGCGGACAGCGTGACGGAGCAGAACTGGTTGCAGAGCTGGTATACCCGGTGGAACTCGCAGGAGTCGTACGCGGCTGTCGCAGAGCGCAGGAGCGCGGCGGCCTGGTGCAGGGCCCAGCGATCGAGGGCATCCATCCGGTCGACCGGGACGACGTGCGCAGCCGGATCGAAATCGTGCAGCACTGAGATCTGGTAGCGCAGGGTGTTGCGAATCTGGCGGTAGGCCTCGCTGACATGGGACAGGATCTCCTTGGAGATCGGGATGTCGTCCCGGAAATCCTGCGAGGCGATCCACAGGCGCAGGATGTCGGCACCGTACTCGCCGACGTAGGCATCGCTTGTTTGCGGCTTCTCGTAGCTGCTGCTCTTGGAGATCTTCTTCCTGTCGGAATCGACAATAAAGCCGTGGGTGAGCACCGAACGGTAGGGCGCACCGCCGCTCGCGATTACGCCGGTCCAGAGGGACGACTGGAACCAGCCGCGGTGCTGGTCGCTGCCTTCGAGATACAGGTCAGCAGGCCAGGATGTGCCGCCCATGCCGCGTTTGAGCACCGCGGTGTGGGTGCTTCCCGAATCGAACCAGACGTCGAGCGTGTCCCTGCCAGGCGTCAGCGACTCAGCCGACGGCCAGTCCGTGGGGAGGGAAACTCCGGCAAGCAGTTCCTGCGCAGTGCTGTCGTACCAAATGTTGCTTCCCTTCTTCTCGAAGAGATCTGCTATGGCCCTCGCCACGCCATTGTCGAGGTAGGCCTTTCGGTCACCGTCGTAGAATGCCGGGATCGGAACACCCCAGGAACGCTGGCGGCTGACGCACCAGTCGGGCCGGGACTCGACCGCACCGCGGATGCGCGCCTCGCCCCAGGCTGGAATCCAGGAAACCTTTCCGACGGCTGCGAGGGCTTCGCTTCTGGGCGATGGGGCGGTATCGCCCAGCGACACGAACCACTGGTCGACAGCGCGGAAGATGATCGGGGTCTTGGAGCGCCAGCAGTGCGGATAGCTGTGGGTGAGCTTCTGTTTCGCGAGCAGCGTGCCTGTCGACGCCAGCAGCTTGAGCACTCCGACATTCGCGGCCGAGGTGCGCTTCTTCTCGAGGTCCTCGACGGACTCGAGTGCACTGACGCCAACCAGTTCCTTGGGGACGCGCCCATCGTCGACGAAGCGTCCGTCGTTACCCACCGGACAGTAGATCTCGAGACCGTACTTCAGGCCCGTCTGGTAGTCCTCCGCGCCGTGTCCCGGTGCGGTATGCACGCAGCCCGTGCCGCTTTCCGTGGTCACGTATTCCGCGGTGACGACGGGGGATTCCCTGTCGATGAAGGGATGACGAGCCTTCAGCCCGGACAGCGCCTCGCCGGTAACGATCACGTTCGGATCGGGAACAACGGCGTCTTCGGAAAGGGTCTTCGATCGCTTTGCCGACTCGATCACGTCCGGCAGCAGGGGCCGCGCAACGAGCAGGAACTCGGCGCCAAAATCGGCAACGGCGTACTCGACGGCGGGATGGACCGCGATCGCAAGATTCGCGGGAAGCGTCCAGGGAGTCGTGGTCCAGATGACGACGAAAACGGGTTTCTCGGAAGGCAGGCCGAGCCGACGTGCTTCCTCAACGGGCACGGGGAATTTCACCCAGATCGAGGGACTCACGTGCTCCTTGTACTCGATCTCGGCCTCGGCCAGTGCGGTCTCGAATGGGATGGACCAATAGACCGGCTTCTTGCTCCGGTATACCAGGCCCTTTTCCACGAAGGCGGAGAAGTTACGGACGATGTCCGCCTCGAATGCCGGATCCTTTGTGCGGTAGGGATGCTCCCAGTCGCCAAGGACTCCCAGGCGGCGAAACTGCGCGGTCTGGCGGGAAATCCAGCTTTCCGAGAAAGCGTCGCACCTTGCGCGCAGCTCGGCCGTGGAAAGGTTGAGATTTTGCTCCTGGACCTCGCGGGAGACCTTCTGCTCGATCGGAAGGCCGTGGCAGTCCCAGCCCGGAACGTAGGGCGTGCGGAATCCCCGCATGGACTTGTAGCGAAGCGTGAACTCCTTGAGCGACTTGTTCAGCGCGGTGCCGATATGCACGTTGCCGTTCGTGAAGGGAGGCCCGTCATGCAGGACGAATGTCGGAGCCTCGGCCCGCCGTTCCTGGATCGCCTGATAGAGCCGGATACGGTCCCAGTGCGCGAGTCGTCCCGGCTCGCGCTGCGGCAATGCCGCGCGCATCGGGAAATCCGTCCGCGGGAGCCTGAGCGTGTCCTTGAGTTCCTGCGCCATTGTTTGGAAAAGCGCGGGAGGCTATTGCGCGGTGGGGGTGAGTCAAGAGTGTGGGTCCGGTCCGGAGATGCAGCGTTGACGTTTCTTCCGAAACGGTAGTAGTAGAGGCTACCAAATGTATAAAAGGGTACATAAGATCCCGATGCCTTTCCCCTGCGGGACCCCGGAACGATCGGTCCCGACGTTGAAACCCGCCATAGGCGGTCGGCGTCTAGCGTGAACATCCAATGCCGATGATGTCCCTCTTCATTCGAATCCGGGCGTGCCTTCTTGTTTGCGGTCTGGCGACACTGCCGCGCGCTGCCGAGTCCGCCGAGGGAAGATTTGGTTCCGGCCTGGCCGGGCACGGCATCGAGGTCACCGGAACCTACAAGGTCGGCGGCTGGCGCAACCTGTCGGGCGGGCTCGGGCAAGGGAACCGGGCATTGGACAACCTGGATGTCATGTTCGAACTCGATGGAGAGGGCGCCCTGGGCTGGAGGGGGCTGACAGGGTTTGTGCATCTGCTCCACAACAACGGACGAGGTCCGAACGAACTGGCAGGAACGGCGGGAGGT
Source organism: Candidatus Salsuginivita brisbanensis (assembly GCA_038144975.1). Taxonomy (GTDB): domain Bacteria; phylum Verrucomicrobiota; class Verrucomicrobiia; order Opitutales; family Opitutaceae; genus Salsuginivita; species Salsuginivita brisbanensis. The sequence goes on from JAYQOU010000005.1 coordinate 77,477, forward strand.
ATCGACAACATCGAGGTCGAGGAACGCTCCCTGAAGGTCTATCAGGCGTGGGTGCAGCAGGCGTTTGCCGGGGGCGCAGCCTCGGTGCTGTTCGGGCTACACGACCTGAACAGTGAGTTCTACGTCACGGAATCAGCAGGGCTCTTCCTTAATCCGACCTACGGAATCGGCACCGAGATGTCGGCGACGGGACTGAACGGGCCGTCCATATTTCCGACGACGAGTCTGGCGCTGCGGCTGCGGGTCGAAAGCGAGGCAGGAGGCTACCTGCTCGCAGGCGTTTATGACGGCGTGCCCGGCGATCCCGATCGGCCCCGCGGTACCCGCATCCAGCTCGACCGATCGGATGGCGCGCTCCTCGTTCTCGAAGGCGGAATGGTGCAACCGGAGTCACGCCATTTTGGCATCGGTCTCTGGATGTACACGGAACGACTGCCTGACCTTGAGACCGGGCTGCCGGTTCGAAGCCAGGGGCTGTACCTGCTGGCCGAGGAAACGGTGTCCTATTCCGATTCTCGTCGGATCACGGCATTTGCCCGGGGTGGTTTCTCGGCGGGCGATGCGGAGGTATTTGGCCATTCCTGGAGCGTCGGCATGGTTGCGGAAGGATTCGTTCCTTTCCGCCCGGGCGCTGTTCTTGGGCTCGGAGTTTCGCGCGCGGGATTTTCCCATGCAATGCGTGCCCTCGATCCGTCACTCGATAGTGGGGAATTGCAGATGGAGCTTACCGTTCGGGACGAACTCAGGCCGGGAATATCCGTGCAGCCTGACCTGCAATGGACCCCGAATCCGGGCGGTGACCCGAACCTCGAAGGCGCGTGGACACTCGGTGTACGGCTGGAAGTCGAGCTCTGAGATATTTCACAGAAGGCCGCGAAGTTTGGAGTTAGTTCCAGGGGATCTCGTGGTGAATGGTGGGATTGCGGATCTCGGAAAACCGCATCTGGACTTATTTCACAGAAGGCCGCGAAGGGCGCATACGAAGACAGGAAGACCAGCGAGACTTTCGAGAACTTGAGAATCGCAGGTATCTGAATCTCAAAAAACCTCCTGGTTTGGGATTCGTGTTCATCAGTGAAGATGAGTGGTAAAAACAAGCGGCCGTGATCCCTCAGCGTCCTTTGCGAGCTTCTGTGAAAAGGATCGGCCCCAAGACCGTTTTACCGCTGATCTACGCTGATTTTCGCTGATCCATTCCGAAAGTACCTTTTGTGCTCAGTGTCTCGGTGCCTCAGTGGCATTATTACTCCTGTCGACTTGTTCTGCCGCTGAGACGCAGAGGCGCCGAGGTACGCCCGGGTCCTGCCACCCGATCTCCAATAATGGATAAGATTAGCACTGAAAACCGATCCATTTTCGCACCCTTGGCGAGCTTCTGTGAAAATGCCTTGGAACTGCCCTACTGCACAGCGCGCTTCGCCAGGGCAACTCCGGCAAGCAGGCAATCGGGCAGCGAGATGCCGTTTCGCACCTGGCCGCCGATGAGGAGGCCTGGGTGTTCCCGCTCGCAGGCTTCCATTGCGTCGAGGTAGCGACCGTAGCCGAGATTGTACTGTGGGATGGCGCGGGGCCAGTGCGTCAGCCGTGAAAAGACTGGCTCGCCAGTGACCCCTAGCAGCGCCTGAAGATTCTCCTTAACGAGACGCCAGAGTTCATCCGGATCCCGGCGCGCATTGTCGGGCTGCAGGGATCCACCGGCCAGCACCGTGAGGGCCACGTGGCCCGCAGGAGCCCTTCCGGGAAAGAGGGCCGAGGAGAAAAGGACGCCGAGAAACGGATTTCGTTCCACGGGTGGCGCCAGAGCTCCGAACCCGTCGAGCGGATGTGCGACGTGCTCCCGACGGAATCCAAGGAACAGCGAGCTCACGGGAGGTTGCTCGATCCCTGCCAGTGCCGAAAGCGGACGCATTTCGGGAGAACCGATCGCAAGGTCGGCTAGCGATGCGGCAGGCAGTGCACTCAGGACCTTGTCGAACGTCTCTTCATGGCCCCCTGAGCTATCATCCCAGGAAACGACCCAGCGTGCGCACGGGGCCGGCTTGATCAGGGTGGGCGTCGCGCCGAGGCGAATGGCGCCATCGGGAAGTCCGGAGGCCAGTCGCTGGGGGATGACCTGGAGCCCCTCCCGGAACGATACGATATGCTGCCTGGCGCGGGCGATGCCCCGGCGCTTCATGTCGCGCGCCACGGCGATCTGTCCGAGCAGGAGCGAGCCCTTCATCTGCGCCCGGAGCCAGAGTTTTGGGAACGCCCAGCGCGTCGAAAGCCGATTGGCGTCGCCCGCGTAGATCCCGCTGACGAACGGCTGCACGGCGTACTCGACGATCTCTCGGCCGACGTGTTCCTGCATGAAGGGACCGAACGCGACATCCTCGCGGTCGGTGGCATAGCGCCGAAACGGCTCGGCGAGCAGACCGAGCCTTGCGCGCAACGAGAACAGTGGTGTCAGGGGCAACGCTCCGGGACCGGAGGGAAGGGGAACGAGCCTGCCACCGCGCACGATGTAGCGGTTGCCCGCCGCCGGGGCGGCACCGAGCGTCTCCTTGTCGAGACCGATCTCCGAGAGCAGCGAGCCAAGCTCGGGACGTCCCGCGAGGAGCGAGTTCGGGCCGCGTTCGATCAGCCAATCGTCGATTCGCTCCGTGCCGACTGCGCCGCCGATTCGCGTATCGCGTTCGAGAACCGTGACACGGTGTCCGGCGGCAGCCAGCCGATGGGCGGCGGCGAGTCCGGTAACCCCGGCGCCGAGGACAGCAATCGACTTGGGTATACTCATGGGCGATATCCGCCTTACCAGCCCTCGATCTGGAGTCCCCGGACACGGGAGAACTCGGCAACATTTCCGGAGACCAGCTGCAGTCCGCGAGCTAGGGCTTGTCCGGCAAGCAGCACATCGTAGGGACCGATAGCTTGCCCCTTTTGTTCTAGCGCGGCGCGGATTTCCCCGGCCGCCCGGGCGGCGTCAACCTCGAGGGGAAGTACGTGTACATGGCCGAGGAATCGTGCCACTTTAGCCGCCTCCTTGGATGGTTCCCGGCACTTGGCAACGCCCACAGCGAGTTCGTAGACTGTGATTGTCGATACCACGCAGTCGTCAGGCGACAGGGCTGTCACCTTTGCGAGCGCATTGGATCGGCCGCGCATCGCTGCGATGCAGGTGTCCGTGTCCAGAAGGTACTTCACGAGCGATCCAGCGCGGAGCGCTCCGGCGCGTCGCCCTGTGGGGGGCGATCGAAGTTCCTGTCGGAAATCCGGATGCGGTCCCACAGTCCACGGGGCCAAGCCTTGGACTTGATCGGCTCAAGAACGACGGAATCGCCTTCGCGCCGAACAGACACTTCCTTGCCGGAGAAACGAAAGGCCCGGGGAAGACGCACTGCCTGGGAGCGTCCATTGGCGAAGATCTTTGCGGTAGCCATGGTATATACCATTCGGATCCTCCGGGTCCGTTGTCAAGGTTGTCGCCAATGCCTCGCCATTCCGAATGCTCAGGCCTTCCAGCCAGTCACGGTGTCGACCAGTGCCTGGACGCAATTGATGCGTGCATCGGGCAGGATGCCATGCCCCAGGTTGAAAATGTGCCCCCGCGCGCCCCGCATCGACTCGAGCAGGCGGGTCGTCTCCCGGAGAACGACCTCCGGTTCCGTGTTGAGCAGCACCGGATCGAGATTGCCCTGGACGGCGACTGTGGCGGGAAGCGCCTTCCGAACAGCCGCCAGGTCGCAGGTCCAGTCGACGCTGAGCACCCGGACGCCGCTGAACGCCTGGTCGTGGATATGCGGCGCCGTACCCTTTGCGTAGAGGATCACGGGAAAGTCGGGCGGCAGTTCCTTGACGATCGCCCGGATCCACCGGAGCGAGGCTTCCGCGTAATCCTGGCCCGCGACAATTCCGCCCCAGGAGTCGAAGATCTGGAGGGCATCGACGCCGGCCTCGATCTGCATCCGGAAGTAGGAGACCAGGGCCTCGCACAGGCGCTCCATCAACCTTTCGAAGGCGGCGCGCTCAGTGTAGAACAGCGTCTTGATCTTCTCGAATCCTTCCGAGCTGCCTCCCTCGACCATGTAGGATGCCAGGGTCCAGGGGGAACCGCCGAAACCGAGCAAAGCGTGCCGCGAATCGAGTTCGCGGCGAAGCAGCCGCAATGTCTGCGCGACGTAGGCCAGCCGTTCCGGGACCGCGCTTGCCGGCGCCAGGGCATCGATCTGCGAGCTGTTCGAGATGGCAAAGTCCATCGCGATGCCGCCCGAGCCCCTGAAACTGTACCCCTGCCCGAGGGCCTCGGGGATCACCAGGATGTCGGAAAACACGATCGCCGCATCGAGGGCGAATCGACGCAGGGGCTGCAGGGTGACCTCCATCGCCAGCTCAGGCGTGCGGACCATCTCCAGGAAGGACGAGCGGGACTTCAGCTCCCGGTACTCTGGAAGATACCGACCGGCCTGTCGCATGATCCAGAGCGGCGGACGCTCCAGTGGCTGACAGGCGCATGCGGCGAGGAAACGCTCCCGGGAGGTCATCGCATTTCAGATTTTGGATTTCGGATTTTGGATTGGACGATCCGGCGACAGATGGCTGCGATCACAGGCCCCTGTTCCGAATGCCGCTTTCGAGTTCTGTTGGACGGTGAGCGGATGAATACCGCGGCCCTTGCATTCGGCAATCGACGATCGGAGGTCATCAGCTGATCCAGTCGCGGGGTTTCAGAAAATTTTCAGTGAGCTGAGCCTCGGCCGAACCCGGCTCGGGTTTCCAGTCGTATTCCCAGCGCACGAGTGGCGGGAGGCTCATGAGGATGGATTCCGTGCGGCCGCCGCTCTGGAGGCCGAACAGGGTGCCCCGATCCCAGACGAGGTTGAACTCGACGTAGCGGCCGCGGCGAAGGAGCTGGAACTGGCGTTCCCTCTCGCCGTGGGGGGTTTCGCGCCTCTTCCGAACGATCGGCAGGTATGCAGGAAGGTAGGCGTCCCCGACGGACTGCATCATGGTAAAGGCCGCGTCGAAGCCGCCTTCGTTGTAATCGTCGAAGAAGAGTCCCCCGATGCCGCGGCCCTCGTTCCTGTGCTTGAGGAAAAAATACTCGTCACACCAGCGCTTGAATCTTGGGTACAGGGCGGGGCCATGGGGCGCCACGGCGTCGCGCGCCACAGTGTGCCAGTGGACCGCGTCCTCCTCGAATCCGTAATAGGGCGTCAGGTCGAATCCCCCGCCGAACCACCAACTGGAATTCTTGATCTTGGATTCTGGATTTTTGATTTCGATATCGGTCGTCGAAGCGGCGGGGTGCGCGACGAAGAAGCGAACGTTCATGTGGCTGGTCGGCACGTACGGATTGAGGGGATGGATCACCAGCGAGACCCCCATTGCCTCGAACGGGCGACCGGCCAGCTCCGGCCGGCGGGCCGTGGCGGACGGCGGCAGGGCGGGTCCGCGCACGTGGGAGAAGGCGACGCCTGCCTTCTCGAATACCTGGCCGCCGGCGAGGACCCGGGTGCGGCCTCCTCCTCCCTCAGGTCGTTCCCAGGCGTCCTCGCGGAATCGGGCGACGCCGTCCTCCGCGGCAAGTGCGCTGCAGATCCTGTCCTGCAGGTCCAGCAGGTGGGAACGGACGGCGGCAGGGTCGGGAGCTCCGGGCATGGACCGCGAGCGGAACAGAGAACGTGCCGGATGAGAACCGTTTTCCGGGAAACGACCGCGGAATGGCGTCAAGAGGGCCGGAAGATCGCCGAAACGCGGAAGTGCGAAAACGCTGAGCCTAAGGCCGAGTGGCATGGGTGGGTCGCCGTATCCCGCACCACACACCGAAGTGAAGAAACCGGAGTCCGAGAATCCCATCTACCCAGGTATTCTGCGATTCCGCCCTTTTGCGTTTTCCCGATCGGATCGAAAGGAGGTGATAACCCACCGCGGTTCAGTGGCGGCCTGTCAGCGGCGCCGGAAGACGATGTCGTAGGGACGGATGCTTCCGCGGTCGACGACGAGCTTCTGGTAGGACAGGTCCTGGCCGGTGCTGACCCAGTCGTCCGCAGGGCCCTTCACTTGGGAGCGATAACGCTCCGCGATGTAGTGGGAGATCTCGAGTGCGGACAGGGCGCCGTCATCGTCGTCGTCCACGACCGGTTCGCGAATGCTGTCGCTGAAGAAATAGGACAGGTAGCCCCCCGCGCGGAACTTCGCGGCTACGGCCGAGGTGACATCCTCCTCCGAGGAGAAGAGGCCCATCCGGCCGGGTGCGGAAATCACGTCTTTCGCGAAGCCGCCGCTGAAGCAGGAATCGAAAACGAGCAGCTGGCGTCCCGCACGGACGTTGTTGAGCAGTCGGTCGAGCTCGTCATCGAGAAGGTCGTCATCTCGGAATACCAGGGTCTCGTCCTTTCCGTCAGGATCGGAGCGGTCGGGACCTCCGGGCCTATCGACCCGGCCGCCATGGCCGGAGTAGAAGATGACCAGGGTGTCGCGCTCGGTGGCATTCGCGGCAACGCGTCGCAGGGCGGCTTCGAAATTGGTGCGAGTGGCGTTCTCGTTGAGCAGGAGCGTGGAGTTTGCCGCCGGCATGCCCAGCGCTTCGCGCATCGCCGACTCGACCTCAACGGCATCGCGGTCGGTGTAGGATAGGTCACTTGCCCGATCCCCGTAGTCGCTGATTCCGACGAAGATTCCATATAATGTGCCTTCTCCGCCCGGGGCGATCGCGACCGGGCCGCCCAAGGCGGAGCCGGTCAGCTGCTGCAGTGCGAGGTCGTAGGCGCCGGATGCGCTGGAGCTGTAGGCGCTCGCATAGATGCGGTAGCGCCCGGAGGCAGACACAGGGAGCTCGATTCGCGAGTGCTGCAGGCTGCCTTCAAAGTCATCGTTGTCGATCGACTGTCCATCGGGCGTCACGACCCGGAGATAGGGATCGAAGCTGGAGGAACGCAGGTCGATCGCGATCGTTTGTCCCGGGGCTCCATCGAACGCGTAGACGTCGGCGGGGATGTTCTCGTCGCGCGTGAGATCGCCTGCCTCGAGCCTTCCCTGGCGAGTCTGACCGGGCGATATGGATACCAGGTCGGTGGCCGGTTGGGTCACCGTGCTCGGCTGGTCGATCTCTATGCTCAGCCCGTAGTCGCCCGTTGTGTTGGGGCTGTAGGAGGTGACAAGTACGGTGTATTCGCCGCCGCCGGCCGCGATATGCTCGATCCTGCTGCGCCGGGTTGACCCCTCGTAGTCATCGTTGGTCGCGTTCTCTCCGCCGGGTCCTCGGAGGACCAGGTAGGTGTCGAAGTCCGAGGAACGCAGGTCGAGAACGATCCGATCGCCGGGCGCTGCGGTCACGTTGTACCGATCCGTATACTTGCCATCGCCTGACTGCTCGTCACCGGCCGCAAGGGATCCGTTCTCGGAACGATGCCGCGCGCCGGCGGCCGCATCTCCCCTTTGCGTGATCACAAGCTCGTAGGCTCCGACCTCACTTGCGCGGTAGGAAGTCACCGTCACCGTGAAGGTGCCGCTTTCGGCAAGAGTTGCCGCAAGACGCGACCAGGAGCCGCTTCCCTCGTGGTCATCGTTCTCGGTCGTCTCGCCGCCCGGGGTGCTCAGGCCGATATAGGGGTCGAATTCGCTGGAGCGAAGGTCGAGCACGACACGGTCGCCGGCTCGTCCCGAGAAGGTGAAACGATCGTAGTATTCGCCGGAACCGAGCGTCTGGTCGCCTTCGGCAAGGGTGCCGGTCTCCCGGCGAATCTGCGTGCCGTCGGCGTTGCCGGCGGCTACCGCGGTGCCGCCCTGCGGAATCTGCAGCGTATAGGACCCGGTGGCACTGGCGCCGTAGCTTGAGACATAGACCGTGTAGGTGCCCGTTTCGGTAAGGCCCGATTCAATGCGGGAGTGGCGGATCTGCCCCTGCCAATCGTCGTTCTCCTGCTGTTGTCCGGACGGTGAGCGAAGCGTGACGACCGTGTCGAAGTCCGCCGACTCGACGTCGACGACAACCTGCTGGCCCGAGGTGCCCTGGAACGTATAGGCGTCGCGGAACTTGCCGCTGTCCGTCGCGTCGCCGTTGGAAAGGCTCCCCTGCAGGGTGATTGACGCGACGGCCTGCCTGACGATCGGAGCGACAGCGATTGCGCCCGCGGGCACTTCGAGGGAGTAGGGGCCGATCACGTTCGAGCCGTAGCTGCTCACGTGAACGGTGTAGGTTCCGCTTTCCGCGAGCACTGTCTCGATTCGCGAGCGACGGGCCTCGCCGCCAAAGTCGTCGTTCTCCTGGGTGCTTCCGGATGGGGACTCGAGGGTCACGAAGGTGTCGAATTCCTCGGATCGGAGATCGACGATCACCTGGGCCCCGCTGGTGCCGGAGAATGTGTAGGAATCCCGATACTTGTCCCCGTTGCGGGTATCGCCGGACTCCAGTCGACCCTCGAGCGTCGTGTTTGCGACGAGTGGAATCTCTGGCGCGCCCGGAATCTGCAGCGTGTAGGCCCCGGTGGCATCGTTGAGGTAGCTCGTCACATACACCGTGTAGGTGCCCGACTCTGACAGCGTGGCCTCTATGCGGGAGTGGCGCGATTCGCCCCCGAAGTCGTCGTTCTCCTGGCTGGAGCCGGAAGGTGCCTGCATCTCGACGACGGTGTCGAAGTCAGGCGAGCGCAGGTCAATGGTGACTGCCTGGCCGGCTGTGCCCTGGAATGTGAATGTGTCCCGGTACTTGGATCCATTGCGTGAATCGCCCGATTCGAGTCGGCCTACAAAGCCGAAACGCCGGGTGTCCTCCGGCGGCGCGCCCGCCGTGTTCTGTTCATCCGGAAGCTGGAGCGTGTAGGCGCCTGTCGCGTCGTCGAAGCTCGTCACGTAGACAATGAACGTGCCCGTCTCGGAGAGGGTCGTCTCGATCCTGGAGTGTCGGGTCTCTCCCTCGAAGTCGTCGTTCTCTTGTCGAGCGCCCGAGGGCGCCTGCAACTCGACAATGGTGTCGAAATCCGTCGAGCGGAGGTCGATGGCGATCTCCTGGCCGGCTTCCCCCTGGAATACGTAGGCGTCGCGGTATTTATCGTCATTGCGCGGATCGCCGGCCTCCAGTCGACCCGAAACCGTGGCCGCGTGGATTGAGACGGAAAGGAGGCAGGTCGCTGCGCTGAGGACCGCCCAACGATATTTTGATGGGTTCATGGGAAGAAGGGGGTCCTGATTCCTCAGCGATTGACGACGGTGGCGTTCAGCGCCCCGGTCCCACCCGGGTACTCCAGGATATAGGATCCGGTAGTCGTCGTGCCGAAGCTCGTCGCGATCACCGTGTAGCTGCCGGACACATTGAGCGTCGTGTCGATTCGGGAGCGTCGCGTCTCGCCGTCAAAGTCGTCATTCGTCAGGGCTGCGCCGGTCGGGGGTTGCACGATCAGGTAGGTGTCGAAATCCGGGGAGGCCAGGTCGACCACGATCCGCTGGCCGGAGATGCCCTGGAAGCTGTACACGTCCCGGTACTTGTTGTCCTCCCGGGTATCCGTGCTCTCCAGTCTGCCGCTGAGGCGCCGCTGTCCCGCGGGCGAGGCGGGCACGGGGCTTCGCGGGTATTCCAGCGTGTAGTTCCCGGTCGTGTTCCGGCCGTAGCTTGTGGCGTGGACGGTATAGAGGCCGGTGGCGCTCAGCGTGGTCTCAATGCGCGAGTGAGACGTGCTGCCGCCGTAGTCGTCATTCGTGACATTGGAGCCGGAGGGGGGCTCCAGGATCAGGTAGGTGTCGAACGAACCAGTCATGTCGACGACCACGGATTGGCCCGCAGTTCGCTGGAAGGTGTAGCTGTCGCGGTATTTCCGGTCGACGGCCGTATCGCTCGACTGCAGTTGCCCGGTGACTGTGCGAGTTGTGGGTGCGGACGTTCCCGACGCGGATGCTGGATATTGGAGGGTGTAGGAGCCGGTGGTATTCGTGCCGTAGCTGGTCACGTAGACCGTGTAGGTACCGGTCTCGGTGAGGTTGCTTTCGATCCGGGAGTGGCGCGCCTGCCCGCCGTAGTCGTCGTTCTCCTGCTGTGAACCCGACGGGGCGCGAAGCTGCACCACGGTGTCGAATTCGGTGGACGTCACGTCGACGATCGCGCGCTGGCCGGCCGTGCCTTGGAACGTGTATGAGTCCCGGTACTTGTCGCTCACGGTCGTGTCGCCCGACTGGAGGCGACCCGTGACGCTGGCTGCTTCGGCAGCGGCAGCTCCCAAGAGGGCAATTCCAAGGAGGAAAATGGCAGGGATCCGACACTGCATCATTGGGCGGGGATCGTGAAAGGATCGCCCAGCGGCGTCGAGGGAATCCTGATCGGCGCGATCCGATAGTGAAGCGCATGGGATTTCGCGTTCGACAGCGCCGGGCGCCGGGGCGATTGATCCGAGTCCAGTCCACCCCATGCAATCGCCGCTTCTCGCCACCATCGCCCTCACCGGCTTCACGGTGGCATTCTTCCATGCGGCAATCCCGACGCACTGGCTCCCGTTCGTGCTGGTGGCGCGGGCGCGGCGCTGGAGCACGCGTCGGGCCCTCTCGGTCGCGGCGCTTGCCAGCCTGGGGCATGTTGTACTGACAAGCCTGCTCGGGCTGCTGATTGCCTGGTTTGGGTTCCGTTTGGAAAGTTCCTTCGCGCAGTGGTTTTCGTGGATCGCCGGCGGTGCGCTGCTCTGCATCGCGGCCTACTATTTCATCCGGCAGGCGCGCGGGTTGGGTGTGTGCCACCACCGGGTGACCGGAGGCAGCCATCAACCGAATCGTGACTGTGGGCACGAGCACGTGCACGAGCCGAGCCACTGGGAAGCGGAGCTCGAGGGCAGCAACCTGGTCTCGGAACGCTCGGGAGACGGTGCGGCAGTTGGAGGGCTGTTTCTCCTTCTGACACTGTCCCCGTGTGAGGCTTTCCTCCCTATTTATCTCTCCGGAGTGCAGTTTGGATGGCTCGGATTCTGGATCCTGAGCGGTATCCTCGCGGCGGCGACCTTCCTGGCGATGCTCCTGTTCATCTGGCTCAGCCTCGTAGGGCTCGACCGGCTCGGGGTGCGCTCCTTCGAGCGCTACGAGGCGGCGCTGCTCGGTTCGGTATTCACTGTCCTTGCAGTCATCATAGTCCTGCTGGAGCATTGACCTCTGAACGCGCGGAGGTGGCCGGGAGCCGGTGATCCGTGCTTTCGATCCGTTCGCGGAAACGCGAAGGAGCGAAATCGCTGAATACCTGGAACATCGTGGTTCCCGGATTTCAGTCAGTCGACGTCGGCGGTTGGACCGGAAAACAGCGCCCAACCACTGAATTCCCCGTTTGAGTTCCGTGTTTTCGCACTTCCGCGCCTTTGCGATTGCCGGACCGTGCACCGACGCTTCGCGATTTCCCATGCGGCATACGCGTTTCCACGTTGGCCGAGGCCGGAGGCTGGTTGACGCCGCAGGCGCGACGCCTGAGAACGGGTGCTGATGTCCGATCAGCACGAGCTATTCATGTCAGCGGCGCTGGAACTCGCGAAGCGCGGGTGGGGGGCGACTCATCCCAATCCGATGGTCGGGTCTCTCATCGTCGAGGATGGTCGGGTGGTTGCGGAAGGCTGGCATGCGCAGGATGGCGGACCTCATGCCGAGCGCGTGGCACTGGAGTCGCTGGGTCGAAGACCGGCTCCGGGAGCGATCCTCTATGTCACGCTTGAGCCATGTTCGACCCACGGCCGCACGGGCGCCTGCACGGAGGCAATCCTGTCCAGCGGCATACGCCACGTGGTCGTCGGAGCCGCGGATCCGAATCCGGCGCATGCCGGGAAGGGAATCGAGGTGCTTCGGTCAGCGGGCATCGAGGTCATCTCGGGCGTGATAGAAGCCGCGTGCCTGGACCTCAACCTGATCTACAATCACTGGATTGCGAAAGGCAGCCCCCTGTTTGCGGGAAAGGCCGCCGTGACCCTGGATGGCCGGATCGCGTGTCGCAGCGGTCAATCAAAGTGGATCACGGGCGAGCCCGCGCGCGCGGATGTCCACCGCTGGCGCCGGCTCTTTCCCGGCATCGCCGTGGGTGCGATGACGGTGCTCAAGGACAATCCGCGACTGACGGCGAGGCGCGACGGCGAGGAATGGTGCCCGCGGCGATTCATATTCGACGGCCTGCTGCGCACGGTCACCGACCGGAACCTGCCGCGGGTCTACACGGATGAGTTTCACGACCGCACGATCGTGGTAGCCACCGCGCACGGTGGGCTCGGCTATGCCCGCAAGCTCCGCGAGGCGGGTGTGCAGGTGTGGATTTTCGATTCCCCGAACCAGCGTGTGCCACTGCAGGCATTCCGCGAGCGATGCCGCGCCGAAGGAATCGGGGGCGTCTATTTCGAGGGAGGTACCCAGCTGGTGAGCGAGCTGATCGGCTCGCGCCAGATGGACTACCTGTTCGTCTATCGCGCGCCGCTGCTTCTGGCGGACGACAAGGCCCTGACTCTCTTCCGCGGCCTGAGGACCGACAGCCTGGAACAGGCGGTGCGGATGGTGAACGTGCGACATGCCGTGCTCGGTGATGACGAGTTGATGCGCGGAGCGGTCGTCTATCCAAAAGAGCTCCAGGTCGATGAAACTGCCTTCGGACGCGGGTGGGCGGAGACGCCGCAGGCATGAAGATCGAAGCCAGAACCCCGGCCGGATACCTGGCCGCCCTGCCGGCTGAACGGCGGAAGACGCTGGCAGAGATCAGGAGCCTTGTTCGGAAGCACCTGCCCGCAGGCTACGTCGAGACGATGCAGTACGGGATGATCTCATATGTCGTCCCCTTGAAGCGTTACGCTGCCGGTTACCTCGGCAGGAAGGACGTGCCGCTGCCCTGCATCGCCATCGCCGCACAGAAGTATCACTACGCGATCTACCTGATGGGGTTTTACGGAGACGCAGCAGCTGAGCGGGAGATGAAGCGGCGATTCGCCGTTGATGGAAAGCGGCTAGACATGGGAAAGTGCTGCGTGCGGTTTAAGTCGCTGGACGAAGTCTCATTGGGCGCGCTCGAGTGGGCAGTCGGCAAGGTGTCGGTGGACGCGATGATCGCCCGATACGAGGAGGCCCGCGGTGACCGCGACCGAGCGGGGAAACGCAGGCGACCGGCACGTTGAGAATGGAGCGCCTGATAATCCTGGCTTCAGGAAATCCCCACAAAGTGGAGGAAATGCGGGAACTCGCCGCCGCTGAGGGCGGACCCGCCGTCCGCATCGAGTCCGCGGCTTTCTGCGGTGGCATGCCGGCAGTGATCGAGAGCGCAGGGACCTTCGAGGGGAACGCGCGACTCAAGGCCCGTGCCCTTCGCGCACGGGCCCCGCGTGACGCCTGGGTGCTCGCTGATGACAGCGGCCTCTGTGTCGACGCACTTGGTGGCGCTCCCGGGGTGGAATCGGCCTACTATGCGGGCCCCCAAGGCGATTCTGCGGCGAACCTCAGGAAACTGATCCGGGTCATGAAAGAGGTGCCTGAAGGCTCCCGGGGCGCACACTTTGTCTGCGTTCTGGTCCTCATTGCTCCCGACGGATCGGAGCAGGTTTTTGAAGGTCGATGCGATGGCCGACTCCGATGCGAACCCGCAGGCGGCGGGGGATTCGGCTACGATCCGCTCTTCGTGCCTGAAGGGGAGAAGCTGACATTCGCGGAGTTGCCGGCGGCGACGAAGAACCGACTCAGCCACCGGGCCCGGGCCTGGAAAATACTGGCAGCGGATATCAGGTGAAGGTCAACAGACCGGACATTTTTCACAGAAGGTCGCAAAGGAACCTAAGTCCGGAACCCCGAAGCCGGCGCTCCGATCCAGGTAGTATTGGTGGAGACCGGCACTCAGTACCGGTCACCGGTTACCCCAACTAGTTCCTCTTCGGTTCGACCTTCGCGCTCTTTGCGAGCTTCTGTGAAATTCCTGCCGATCAAATGTGAGCGGTTTTCTGTTGAAGGTTAACAGCCCGAGCATTTTTCACAGAAGCTCGCCAAGATTGGGAAGGTGAACGCGATGAAGTCAGCGCTCCAAACCAGATAGTATTTGTGGAGATCAGCACTCAGTGCTGGCCACTGGCTACCCAATCAATAACCCCTTCGGTTCGACCTTCGCGGCCTTCTGTGCAAAGCGAATCTGTTTCCAGCGTTCCGGAAAACTTTCACAGAAGCTCGCTAAGAGGTGGAATGTTGGAGCGAACGGCAAACCTCCTAGCGTTAGGTATTCCTTCGCGGCCTTCTGTGCAAAATGCCCCGACTCCTCATCGCTTCCGCCATGCATCGACGATCTGCCTGATCGTTTCCTCCAGCGAGATCGTGATGTCCCAGGTCGGGTAGTGGGCGCGCATCTTGCGCAGGTCGCTGTAGTAGCAGATGTGGTCGCCGGCACGGGCCTGCTCGACGTAGGTGTGCACCTGGGCTTGGCCGCTGAACTTCTCAGCGATTCGGAAGGCTTCCAGGATCGACACGCTGTTGGCCTTGCCGCCGCCCAGGTTGTAGACCTCGCCGGCTCGCGGTGCTGTGACGAACGCTGCCATGAAGCGGGCGACGTCGAGCGAGTGGATGTTGTCGCGCACCTGCTTGCCCTTGTAGCCGACGACGCGGTATTCGCGGCCCTCGAGGTTGCATTTGACGAGATAGGATAGGAAACCGTGCAACTCGACGCCGGTGTGGTTCGGGCCGGTGAGGCAGCCGCCGCGAAGGCAGCACGTCGGCAGCCCAAAGTAGCGTCCGTACTCCTGCACCATCACGTCGGCCGCGACCTTGGAGGCGCCGAAGAGCGAGTGCTTCGACTGGTCGATCGTGAACGTCTCCGCGATTCCGTTCTCGTAGAGCGGGTCGGCATAATCCCAGCGGGTTTCGAGTTCCCGCAGCGCTATGCCATTGGGCGCGTCGCCGTACACCTTGTTCGTGCTCATGTGCACGAAGGGCGACTCCGGGCAGGCCTGCCGTGCCGCCTCGAGGAGATTGAGGGTGCCGGTTGCGTTCGTGTCAAAATCGTCGAAGGGAATTGCCGCGGCGCGGTCATGGCTCGGCTGGGCCGCCGTGTGCACGATGACGGCCGGCTTCACTTTCCTGACCAGTTCCAGCACTCCCGTGCGGTCGCGGATATCCAGCTCATGATGGGTGAATCCAGGCAGCTGCTCCGCCAGTCGCTTCTGATTCCAGCGCGTGTCGCCCTGGGGGCCGAAGAAGACGGCGCGCTGATTGTTGTCCACCCCGTGCACCGCGTAGCCGAGTTCGCGGGAGAAATAGACGCAGACCTCGGAGCCGATCAGGCCGGAGGAGCCGGTGACGAGCAGGGTTTTCGACATAGTTGCAGGGTATCTGGAGGGGCGGCCCGATGGCCGTCAACGGTCCGCGAACGGCTCAGTGAAGGTTGTACTCCTCCACGAGTTCCTTTGCGCGGCGGGTGCTCATGAAGTCGATCCCGGGGACCGCCCCCTCGGCCGGGGGGTCTGGATTCTGGAAGAGAAGTACTCGGGTGGTCCGGCCACGTGCGTCAGCCCATTCCCCGGCGATTGCCGGCCAGTCGCGCGCGACATGCCAGGACGCAAGTATCACCATTCACGCCCCGAGGACGGCACCGGCATATCGAGGCATCCAGCGCCGGCCGGCGAGTAACCGCCCTTTCGGCATCGATTGCCAGCGCCAGGAACGGCGCCGTGCAGAGCAGTGCCGCGTACTGGTAGCGAAACGACAATGCGGCGGGCAGGCCTGTATGGTAGCAGCCGATGCCAAGGAGAGCCGCATTACCCAGGTCGACCAGAAGCAGAACCAGGAGGAGACGCCGAACCTGCCTCGTGGAAAACGCGAAAGCCAGGACGATCACGGCAACCTTGGAGAACCCGATGACTGCCAGGGTGAGAGAGTTTGCGCTGCCCAGGTCGAGCAGGCGAAAAAGGGGATTGAATGCGAAGATCCAGAGCCCGAACTCGAATGCCTCGCCAAGATGGGGCAGCAGGTCGCGGTGGTTCCCGGATGACTGCGTGGCGATCACGGCAGCAACGACGACGGGTGGGACCAGTGTCGCAATCAGGAACAAGATCCACCGTCGCCGGCTGATGCCGCCAGGAAAAAGCCCGGCGATGCCGAGGCTCAACCCGGTGAGTATTCCCCGTGAAAAAGAAAGCGCGCTTGCGGCAACAGTTGCCGCAAGGAGGGCGAGACGGCCCGAAGTCCATCGTGATTCGCCGGACAAGGCCGGTGTGCAGACCAGTGCGGCCGCAAGGAAGAAGGTTGTCGAAAGGAGCGAGGACCACTGGACAGCCCAGGCGAGGCTCTCGATGTTCGAGGACTCCAGGCCGAATATCACCGAGGCGAGCACGGTTGCCGTGACGCCCAGTCCACCGCGGCGCAGCAGTCTGGCGAGCAGCCAGGTGTTCGCCATGTGTGTCGCCCAGAGGGCGCAAACCATGAAGAAATAGCTTCCCCCTCCGATATGGACGGCGGCACCCCAGAGAATCTTGAACAGAGGCACGAAATTTTCGGCGAACGTCGTGCCTACCCACGGACGGAACCCCTGCTGCGAGATCTGGTTCAGCAGGTCCCAGTCGTCGCCGAACCAGAAAAGCGCACGGAAGTCTTCCAGGCACCAGGCGAGGGGAATTGCGGTCGCGGCAGCGAGGACCCAGATTCCGACCCGATCGAACCAGTTTGCCGGTCCTGTGGGGTGCGTCATGGGTCCTGTCCGGTCGAGCCGGATTCGAGAGGGAATTCCGGAAGGAGGTCGAACGAGATGATGGGATCGTTCCAGTACATTGCGTCGGCTTCGGCAGAGGGCTCGATGCGCAGCGAGCGAACACGGGACGCAGCCTCGCCGGCGGCAAAGGCGAGGAAGGAGTCCGTGTTCGCGATCATCGGCTGGATGAGGAACCCCTCCTCGGAGACGCCGGGTATCAGGCGGAATGCCGCCTCGCTGCCTTCCACGTCGCTGAGAACGAGGCGCAACGCAGGCGGCTTGTAAAGAGCGCCCCGAATCGTGCCGAGCGCGGAAGGACGAGCTTCTATTCGGACCCAGATGGCGCGGCCACCGCCATCCGGAATGGATATGACCTCTCCAAATGAGCCGTTGATGGGTTCGCTGATGCGTTCGCGCACCGCCTCGGTGCTCGGACCGGCAGCGCGCCTGCGAAACAATGTGTATGAGGTGGTTTGTCGGACGGGTTCGTAGTCACGGGCGAGTTCGAGCAGCAGCAGAGAGTCGTCCTGCATCGGATAACGTCCGTCGATGGATTGAATCTCGACGCATACGAATTCAGGGGCCTCCGTGGACCGGTAGAATGCGGCATTGGTGCGCGTCAGGAGCGGTGTGTAGACTTTGTAGCCCTGGAACACCGGACGGGGGTGGTAGGAGAGGCCTGAAAGCAGGAGGCGTCCCTGCTCGAAGGAGATCCAGTCGATCGTCGAATTGCCGACGATCGCGACGAGTTCGCGGTCGCCTGACGAGGCGACAGCCTGCTCGAACGCGGCATCGAAACGCTCTGGGAAGGTGGCGATTCGGCCGGATTCAGCGGCATTCCTGGTAATCTGCCCCGTCAGGTTGCCCGGCAGGTCGCGGAAGATGTTCACGTCGAAAACGGCCGTTCCGAGAATCGCGAATGCCGGAACGAGAAGGGACCATACGGGGCGGAGGAAGGGGGCCAGCATGCCTGGAAGCGCGGCGCCCAGCGACAGACAGAATGCGAAGAAACCCAGGACATGGGCGTCGGCGCGCGTGAACCCGTGGCGCCAGGCGATCAGGATGGCGAGGACGCAGAACGCCGTCGGTGCCATAAGGGAAAGTCGGTGGGAGGCTTTTGCTTTCACGAATGCCCAGGCACAGAGAAGGAGCGCCGAAATTAGCGTCGCGATGCCGGCCAGGAAGACCGACGTCGGTTCATCGAACGACATCGCGTAGGCGTAGCCCCCGCTGATTTCCCGTGAAAGGGACAGGAATTCGGGAATATTCGTCAGATCCTGCCTTGCCGCGAGCCAGAGACCCAGACAGGCGACCAGGTAACCGCCGGTGCAGGAGAGTGCGAAGCGCAAGCGGCCACCCACGAGCCAGGCGTGCAGAACCAGCAGGGCATAACCGGCGCACGCGAGCATCGCGAAGGAGAGCTTGATGAGTGAGAGGAACGCAGTGCCCAGGACCAATGCGGCAACCGCCCAGGGAGGCGTCCGGTCCCGCATTAGTCCAACGGCAAAGGCGTACGTCAGGAATACAAGATAGACAGGATCCTGCGCCAGGCCGCTGAACGCTGCCAGTCCAGCGAGCGAAAGGAATCGGCCCGTGCGCGAAAGGCGAAAGGCCAATGCAACGATGCCGGCGAGGAGGGCGAGCCTGCCTGCGGTTTCCCAGAGCAGCTTCGGGGCGATGGCCTGCGGCAGGTAGAAGTGCGAGTTCAGGTATCCGAGCGGCCCGTACGTGAAGGCGATCTCGGTTCCGAACTGCCGCCCCTGCACCTTGGCGTCCACCAGCACGGCGTGCCATGAGGCGTCGAGCCAGGTCTGGGGTGGTGCCGGAAAATCGACGAACAGCAGCCAGAGGACGAGGACGGCAATGACCGGCCCTGCACGAAGCCCGAGTTTCCGGAGAAGGCGCATCCGCCTGGATCCCCCGTTGTCGTTCATGGGCTGCGCCGGTTCAATTAAGGCTGCCAAAGCGCGACTTCGCCCAGGCAACCAGCCAGGTGAAGGGATCGCGCAGCACGCGGATCTTCTTGCCCGCCTTGAAGGACCGCGAGCGGTAGGAAACGGGGATCTCGATCGGGCGGTAGCCGTTTCGGATGAGCTTGATCAGGAGTTCCCAGTCGAAATCGAAGCGGTTGCAGCGAAAGACAAGACCCTCCAGGCATTCGCGTCGGAAGACCTTGTACATGGTGAATGGATCGCGCAGCCAGATGCCGAGGGAAATATTGATCAGCAGCGTGAACGTCCAGTGGGCGGAATTCAGCACGAACGCGAGCAACGGCTGGTCGTCGAACTTGCGCATCGCGAATCCGCCTTCCCCGTGGCGGGAGCCGAGGACGAACGCCTGGCGGCCAGCCAGGATCGGCGCGAGCAGGATCTCGTAGTCGTTCAGGTCGTACTCGAGGTCGGCATCCTGGATCAGGATGATGTCCCCGGTGGCAAGTTTCAACCCGGCGCGAACCGCGTGGCCCTTGCCGCGGGGACGGTCCTCGAGAAGCAAACGGACCCGTTCGCGCTCGCGATACCTCTCGACGATCTCGCGCGTGCCGTCGGTTGAATTGCTCTCGACGATGATGATCTCGATCCCGACACCATGGATCTGCTTGGCGATCAGGGCGTCGAGCGCGGCTTCGACGGTTGATCGCTCATTGTAGGCGGGAACAATGACGCTCAGGGTGCAGGGAGTGGGAAGTGCACGCATCGGATCGTTCAGGTGCGCGTTAGCCCTGGCGGGCAGCCGCGAATGGGTAACGGCGATCCGCGAAGCCGCACCATGCGATCAGGACGCAGGCGCCCAACAGCCCGGCGCAGGCGAGCGAGATCATGAGCGTCAGGTTGCGCGGCCGGTACTCGAACCGCACTTCGTAGGTGCCGGGACCCGGGACAGCGATCGCCTTGAACGCATGGTTCACGCGGAAATAGTCCTTTGGCGATCCGTTGATCGTCACCCTGAAATCGAACGGGTACCATGTTTCCGTCAGGACGATGAAGCCGGGGCCGGTGGCATCGACTGTGAATGTCGTCGTGTTTGATTCCAGGCTGTAGTCCCGTGCGGGATTCACCGCCTGGCCGGTTGCGGACTGGGGCATGCTGCCCCGCGCCTCGTTCGCCTCGGTGTCGCCGAGGAATACGGCGGCGAAGGGCTGGCCGTCGCCCTGGCGAATCTGGGCAGCCAGTTCCTCGATCGTCTGATAGGTGCGAATGCGGTTGGTGAAGAACGCCCTGGGCCATGCGGTTTCGCTCTCGTAGACATCGAGGTCGAATGACGCCAGATAGTTGAGCCCCTCGATTTCGCGCGGAACGGGCGAATGCGTGGCAAGGTAATAGCGGACATTGAGCAGGTCCTGATAGGGTCTCAATGGAGCGATGTCCGCCTCGCTCCATTGTCCGGAATCCCACCAGCGCACCTTCTTGGCGCCGCTTGCGATCGCGAGTTCGTCGTAATAGCCGCTCCTCAGGGCATCGACTCCGTAAATGCCTTCCCACCCCAGCATCTGGTTGTAGCCCGAGAACAGGTTGTACCCGATTCCGGCCGGACGCGACGGCTCCTCGAATCTCGCGCTGATGAAATCGACCGCCGGCGAGGCCGCATGCAGGTCCGCACGCACCTTTGGATTGAAGACATAGGCGTCGAAGCGGGTCTCGACATACTGGGCATGGCGCCAGAGCACGCAGCAGAGGACGACGGCCAGTGTGCCGATGCACATGCCACGGGCGCCGCGGCGGATGCCCCAGCACAGCGCCGCGATCCCAACGGCGAATGCCGTGCCGAGGCTCAAGAGGTGGGCACCGAAGAACTCGCTCAGGGCAATATTGCCCGAACTCCAGAAATAGGCGCCCAGGATGAGCCCGAGCAGCGCGGTCGGAACCGTGAGGCGGGCGAGGGCGCCCGGAGAGGAGAGTCCTCCAGGCATGGCATGCAGGCCGATCGCCGAAAGCAGGGTGAGGGGAATGATGGCGGTGCAGGAGAACGTGTTCCCGATGTGGTGCACATTCGCGACCAGGGGGATCTTCATGATCAGGCCAGCCGGCACGGCTCCAAATGCAAGCGCCAGCGGGACCAGTGACCCCAGTGCCAGCGCGATCGAATTCCTGCCGAGTGACACGCTCCGCGAGGCGACGGGAAGCCAGAGCAGTCCGGACAGGACCAGGAGGCTGGCGGACGGGTCGCCATAGATTTCGTTCGGGTTGAGCTGTCGCGGAAATAGATCCTCGAACAGCCCGATGAAAAACCCGGGGCGAATCTGCACGACGCCCGGCGCATCGTAGCTGGTATTCGAGACACCGAGCGTCTGGAGAAACAGAAACCAGAAAGGCGCGGTCGCCATCGTGAACGCGAGTCCACCTGCTGTCACGGCGGCCAGGCGGATCAGTCGCTGGCGTCCGGCCTGTTTGGCAAAACAAAGAAGGAAAAGGCCGACCAGGTTGGTCACAAGAATGAGCATGTAGGCCTCCTTCACCGTTCCGCTCGTCATCACCTCCCAATTCGCGAGGAACCATGTGGCGAGGCCCAGGGCGATGCGTCTCCAGCTCGTAGCGTCCCTGATCAGCAGCCATCCGACGATGATCCACGGTGAAAAGCAGAGGGAGAACTGCGCGGGATGGTTGATGCGGTAGGCGAAGAAGCCGATGAAGCCCGCGGTGACGGAGATGAGTGCCGCGATTCCAACGCTCCGAAGCAGGAGAAATGTCGCCGTGCCCATGCCGAAGAAGTAGAGCCAGCGCGCGACGATGAACTTGAAATCCCAGGCACCGGCGCTGCTGCCGGTCGCCATCGGCAGGAAATTCAGGAGCTCGCCGAACATCGACTGGCCCTGGCCGAGCAGCGGCACGCCGGAGAGATCGTACCGGTTCCAGAGCGGAAGATCGCCAGACGTCAACGATTCCTGCGCGATGCGCGGGTAGTACAGGTGCTGGTAGAGCATCGCGCCGACATCGGCGTTCCTCGCGTCCTCGAGTTCCTTTGTGTCGTACCCGGGAAGCGTGGGGAACCTGTCGTAAAGGAGGTAACCCGCGTTGTCCGGAGAAACGAAACTCATCCCCTGGAAGACGACCGGGCGGCATTGGATCGCGACGGCGACAAGGGAGAGGGCGGCGAGCGTTGCGTATGGGCGGCGTGTTGCGAGGGCTCGGGCCCGGACCCCTGCCTGACGTGCCCAGTCGGCGGAAAGGGCGAGCATCAGAAGCAGGCTCGCTGTCAGGATAAGCACGAATGGCACCTGCATCGCCTCGAACTGGTGGCGAAATTCGAAGGGGAGCTCGATCGGGCCCGGCAATCCCAGGGAAATGATGGGATCGCCGGCATCCTCGGTGGTGCGCAAAGTCAGGATTCCATCGCTGTCCTCAAGTGTCTGAATGTCCCGGAGTGGGCGAAAATCCCCGGGGGAGAACCGCAGGATCTCCCTGCCGGTGCTCTCCAGTATGCGGGCGTTCTTGATCGTCATCTCGCCCGGACGGTCGATTGGGTCGAACCTGAGGTCCCTAAGCGTGCCCGATGCCATCAGGTACCGGTAGGTCACGGGATCCCCTGCCGCACGCAGGGGCTGGCGCGAGGAGTCCGCCTCGTTGTGCCCGCGGCCCATGTCAAAAAAGATCTGGGTCTGGCCGCTGTTGGTGGAGGTCAGGTCGACCTCGAAATAATAGTAATCCCGGCGGTCCCCGGCCGTGGCCCCGAACGGCCAGGCCGCCCCCGCTGCCAGGGCAAGCGAGAGCAACAACATGCCGGGATGAAAACAGTTCCGCACCGTTCGGATTACCCCTTGGGGTGAGTGACGGATCAAGGATCTTCGGCAGGGGGACCTACCTGCCGAAGCCAGGGCCATGCGCGCCGCCTGGAGCGGCCTCCGGAAGGGGTCAGCCGCCGAGCATGATCTGCACGGCCCGGGGAACGTTGACCGTGGTCGTGCCGAAATCGCGCAGTTCCGCGACGATGCTCCAGCGCACGCTGCGTTCGTCACGGGAGTCGCCGAGCCTGACCGCACCGTTCACGCGCACCTCGTAGCGGACGACATGTCCGTCCTGGACCCAGCACTGGAAGGCGCCGGCAGCGCGAACGACCTGCGCCTGGGGCTGGCCGAAGTAGTTGAGAAACTGCGCGGCGCCCGTGGCCAGGAGCTCGCCAACAAAGGTGTCGCCCGAGGCGCGAAGATTCACGCCGCTGCCGACCAGGATCTGCAGGTCCTCGTGAGGCTGGCGTATCGCGTAGGTCAGGGGCACGTCGGCCCCCGGAAGTGCGTTGGCCCGCCCGCGGCGGCTCCGGGACGGTTCGGGTATCTGCTCCTCCAGCTCGCCTGGAAAGCGCCAGCCCTGCGCCGTCTGCAGCAGTATGCGGCCGGAACGCATGACCATTTCCAGCGGATTGGGAATCACCCCCGGCAGGCGCATGCGGAGGTACTCCGAGGGCGTGGTGTCGGTGATCTGCGAGAAACCGCCCGGCGCGGTGCGTCCCCGGATGACCGATGAAGCCTGGTCGGCATCGTTGCTGATGATGACCGTCCAGCTGTAGTTCCGTGCAGAGGCCACGCTCATGGCGGCCAGGACTGCCTCGTCGACCGGCGCCGAACGGGCGCCCATGGCGGCGAACGCCATGGCGGCAGTCATGAAGTAAGCTGGAATCGGACGGTGCACGGGACTGGGGTATCATTCAGACAAGGCCAATCGCGGGAAGTTGCAACCCGTGGGTCCCCAGGGGCCGCTGGACGATTCGCGGCAACTGTGCACATTCGGCACATGCAGCTCACGGGCTTTCATCACCTGACGGCGGTTACGGCCGACGCACCTGGCAACCTTCGCTTCTATACCGGCGTACTTGGACTACGCCTGGTCAAAAAGACGGTGAATCAGGACGATGTTTCCGCCTATCACCTGTTTTACGCCGACGGCAAGGCGTCGCCTGGCACCGACATCACCTTCTTCGACTGGCCGGCTCCTCCTGAGCGCCGCGGTTCGCGGAGCGTCATACGGACGGGACTCCGCGTACCCGCGGGATCCAGCATCGACTGGTGGAGGCAGCGCCTCGATGGAGCGGGTGTCAAAACCGGTAAGATTCAGTCAGTCGAAGGTCGCAGGACCCTGCATCTCGAGGACCCCGAGGGCCAGCGCCTCGCCTTGGTGGAAGACGATACGCCGGGTGCCGGGAATCCCTGGGAGCGAAGCCCAGTGCCGGCAGAGCATCAGATTCGCGGCCTGGGGCCGATCACGCTCAGTGTCCCGGCGATCGGGCCGACAGAGCGGGTGCTCACCACCCTGATGAACATGCGTCGGAAGGAAGGCTCTTCGAACAAGAGCGGCGATGGATCGCTGCACGCCTTCCAGATGGGTGCGGGAGGAGCAGCTGCGGAACTGCACGTGGTGGAGCAGCCGCAGCTATCGATGGGCCGCCAAGGTGCGGGCGGAGTGCATCATGTGGCCTTCCGGGTTCCGACCGTCGAGGAATATAAGGCCTGGGCAGAGCGACTCGGCGAAGCCGGCATGGCCAACAGCGGACCCGTCAACCGCTACTACTTCCAGAGCCTGTATTTCAGGGAGCACGGCGGGATCCTGTTCGAGCTGGCGACCGACGAACCCGGTTTTGCAGTCGATGAACCGATGGAAACCCTGGGCGAGAAGCTCGCCCTGCCTCCGTTCCTCGAGGGCAGGCGTGCAGAGATCGAGGCGGGTCTTAGGCCGCTGTGAGCCGGTAAGCCGGTGGCCAGTGGGCCGGTGCGCCTGTAGCCCGAGGTGCCCCTGGCCTGAGCGGAGGAAAATGGCCTCACCCCGGGGGAAGACTTCTATCTCCCGAACAGCTCCAGCGCAGCCGGGGGGATTTCGACCCGGGTGGTGCCAACTTCGCGCAGCTGCGTGGTCGTCGTCTGCCTGTAGCTCAGACGCTGACCGCGGCCAACGTCGGCGACCACATCGAGGGTCACGACATAGCGGTTCACCAGGTTCCCGGCAGTCCGGGCTTCCACGGTCCCCGAAATCTGGAGGATATCACGTTTCGCCACGCCAAAGGTTTCCTCGAAGTGGCTTGCGCCGGCGCCATTGAGGGTCGCCGTGAATCCCTCGGCCGTCCGCTGGATGTTCGTCGTGGTCGCCACGAGAACCTGCAGGTCGTCGTGAGGCAGGCGGACATGGAGAATCGGTGTCGAGAGCGGCCCGCTCTGGTCAAAGAGACGTGTGCCGGGTGGGGCGCCAGATGGACCGTTGGTACCGCGAAGCGAATTGAGCGCCTGCTGCCGCTGCATCGGATCCGGCAGTTGCTCGAGGCGCCTCCAGCCTTCGGCTGTGTCGAAGACGCCCCGGTCGGATCCGAGGAAAAGCAGGTCGATCCTCTGGCCGATCAGATTGCCGCCGAGGCGGTAGATCGCCGGCCCTGAGGATGACTCCGTCGCGATGCGGGAGTATCCCCCGACCTGGGTCGTTCCCTGGAATGTGACTGTTCGCGGCGCGCGAGTGGCGATCTCGACGGTAGTGACCCAGGTGTAGTTGGCCTGCCTGCCGACGTTCATCGCCGCGATCACAAAGGCGTCGCTGGCCGATGCAGCGCCCATGGCGACGGATCCAGCCAGGAGAGGCAGGGCGGCCAGGGGCCTAAGGACGTCATGCAGCGAAGGCATGTATCGCGGGGTAACCGGACCTTCGACCGTGTCATTCCTGGAATGTGCCGACTTTCTCCAAAAAGTTCGCACGACCGGGCGGACGATTGAACTCCGCCGAAAGTCGACCAACCATTCCCACAACAAATGCCAATGGCATCCACAATGGAGCGTGCTTCCTGTCCGTGAGGCGGCCTCCGAAGGGACATTGGTAATGACCCCGTGTACGGATACATAGCAAAGTTCCTGGCCTGGCTGGCCCAGAAAATCGGCGCCGTGGTCCTGATTGCCCTGCTGGCAGTGACGCTGGTGGCGGCCTGGATTTACATTCGGGAATCCCGGGAGGCGCCGGCCAGGCCGAGTGCCACGACGCAGGTGCTGAGCGCGGAAAGGAACCGACTTCAGCTCGCCCAGGCCGAGCTCGAGAGAAGGGTTGCCTCGTTTCGGGAGGAGATCGTGGTCCAGCGACAGCGCGTCGAGCAGGCCGAGCGCGTCATCGAGACGTTGCGCGCGCTCGAGAGCTGGTGGGATCGCATCTGGGGCAACCCGGAGCAGCAGAAGGCGAACGCGGACCAGCTGGAGAAGATGCATCGATTGAGGGGCGATTCGATTGCCCGGCTCGAGTTCCTCGTTGGCGAAATCCGCCGCTCCGGATGGGAAGGGGAGGGACTCGAGATCTCGCTCGCGACGATCGAGAGGGAACTCGCGCTGGCGACGGAGGACGAGTCGGGTCCGCTGATCTATGTCGAAAGGGCCTGGATCAAGATCCGGGTGTGGCTGATTGCCGGAGTGCTGGCTTTCCTCTTCGGTCCGACCCTCTGGGCTCTCTTCCTGTTCTTCATTCTCGCTCCGCTGGCGCAGCGAAGCCCGCCGATCCGGCTGGCCGAGGAGGCGGGCGCGCTGCCCGGGGTCGGTCACAGCCGTGTCTCGGTCGAGGCGGCGCTGCGGCCGGGGGACTGCTTGCGGGTCAAGGAGGGCTTTCTGCAGTCGTCCGACGAGTCGCTGCACCGGCGGACTCGCTTCGTGCTCGATTGGAAGATTCCCTTCACCAGCCTGGCGTGCGGCCTGGTGGAACTGGTGGAGATGCACAACGAGGCCCGGGCCGACCGGCGCGTGACGCTCTCGAACGCCGACGACCCGCACGTGGAACTCAGCCTGGTGGAGCTGCCCGTCGGAGGTGCACTCGTCCTTCGGCCTCAGTTCCTGGCGGGGGTGATTCACGAGCGCGAGGTGCCGCTCGTGATTCGCAGGCGCTGGCAGGTGTTCCGGCTGCAGTCCTGGATCAGCGGGCAGTTTCGCTACTTCGAGTTTCATGGGCCCTGTCGCCTCATCGTTGCCGGCAGCCGCGGCGTGCGCGCGGAGAACCTCGATGCACCCGCCTCCGAGCCGGGACCTGTGCGCCGCACGAACCAGGATGGCACGATCGGATTCACGCCGGGCCTGACCTACAGGCCGGTCCGCGCGGAGACCTTCTGGGGATACTATCGGGGGATGAACCCGCTCTTCGATGACCTCTTCTCGGGGCGGGGAGTCTTCATCGTGCAGGAGACCGCAACCGGACCCGGTGGCGCGGCGCGCGCCGGGCGCTTCTGGTCGGGAGTCTGGAACGGCGTGCTCAAGGTGTTCGGTATCTAGAAATGTAGAAACCGCTAATTCACGCTAATGAACGCTAATGACCGAGAGAGATGTCCGAATTAGCGTTTATCAGCGTCAATTAGCGGTTTCACCTGTTTCTCCAATGTTGTTCGACCTGAAATCCGAGTACCAGCCCACGGGCGACCAGCCGCAGGCGATCGACCGGCTCGTTGCCTCGATACGCGAGGGCAACCGGCACCAGACGCTGCTCGGCGTCACCGGATCGGGCAAAACCTTCACGATGGCCAACGTCATCGCCCGGTGCGAGCGCCCGACCTTGGTCATCTCCCACAACAAGACGTTGGCCGCCCAGCTCTTCTCGGAGTTCAAGGGATTTTTCCCCGACAACGCCGTCGAGTACTTCGTCAGCTACTACGACTACTACCAGCCCGAGGCCTATGTGCCCTCGAGCGACACCTACATCGAGAAGGACTCCTCCCGGAACGACGAGATCGAGCGCCTGCGGATCTCGGCGACCAGCGCACTCGTTTCGCGGCGGGACGTGCTCGTGGTCGCAAGCGTGTCCTGCATCTACGGCCTCGGTTCGCCCGAGGATTTTTCGGAGATGCGCATTCCGCTAAGGCGCGGCGAAACGCTGCCGCGGCAGACCCTGCTGGAGCGACTCGTCGCGAATCTCTACGAGCGAAACGACTACGAGCTGAAGCGCGGCAGCTTTCGCGTGCGGGGCGATGTCGTCGACGTGATGCCCGCCTATTCGGAGCAAGGGCTCCGGATCGAGTTCTTCGGCGACGAGATCGAGGCGATCAGCGAGTTCGAGCCGACCAGCGGACGCACACGACGCAAGCTGGAGAGCTTTGACCTGTACCCCGCGACCCAGTACGTGGTCACGAAAGGTCGTCTCGATCCGGCGCTGGCGACGATCCGGGCCGAGCTCGACGAACGCGTCGCCTGGTTCGAGAAGCACGGCAAGTACCTGGAGGCGCAGCGCATCCGCATGCGCACGAACTACGACCTTGAGATGCTTCAGGAGATGGGTGTCTGCAGTGGCGTTGAGAACTACTCGCGTCACCTGACCGGGCGCCAGCCCGGGGAGCGCCCGTTCTGCCTGATCGATTTCTTCCCGAAGGATTTCCTGCTGATCATCGACGAGAGCCACGCCACGGTTCCGCAGATCGGGGCCATGTACACGGGCGACCGCTCGAGAAAGCAGACCCTGGTGGACTTCGGCTTCCGGTTGCCGTCGGCATTGGACAACCGGCCGCAGACTTTCGAGGAGTTCGAGTCGATCACGGGTCAGACGCTCTATGTCTCGGCGACCCCGGGGGATTTCGAGCTGAAGCGTTCGCCGGTCGTGGCGGAGCAGCTGATCCGGCCGACGGGTTTGCTGGACCCGGAGATCGCGATTCAGCCGACTAAGGGGCAGGTGGAGCACCTCATTGGCGAGGCGCGGCAGGCTGCAGAATCAGGGGAGCGCGTGCTGGTGACGACGCTCACGAAGCGGCTCGCCGAGGACCTGACCGGCTTCCTGCGCGAGTCTGGCCTGAAGGTGGAGTACCTGCATTTCGAAATCGATGCGATCGAACGGGTGGAGATCCTGCGTCGGCTGCGGCGCGGTGATTTCGATGTGCTCGTTGGCATCAACCTGCTCCGGGAAGGTCTCGATCTGCCGGAGGTTGCGCTCGTCGCAGTGCTCGATGCCGACAAGGAAGGCTTCCTGCGGAGCCACACGAGCCTGGTGCAGACCGCGGGACGTGCCGCCCGTCACGAACGTGGGCGCGTCATTCTCTATGCCGACGTGATGACGGACTCGATCCGGCGCACGGTGGAGCTGACCGCGCATCGCCGGGAACGCCAGACGGCCTACAACCAGGAGCACGGAATCGTACCGCGCGGCGTCAGCCGCGGGCTCCAGGCGAGCCTGCACACGGGCGACGCTGAAGCTGACGATTCCAAGGTCGAGGAGCAGATCGACGACGTTGAGGCCGTGATCGCCGAACTGGAACGCGACATGGAGGAAGCCGCCGGGAAACTTGAGTTCGAACGTGCCGCAGTTCTGCGCGACCAGGTGAACGCGCTGCGCAAGGGCGAGGTATCGAAGATGGTCAGAGGCAAGCGAGGCAGGTACGAAGGACGGACACGCGGGAGGCGGTGAGCCTGTAAGCCGGTGGCCTGTGGCCGGTACGCCGGTGGGCGAAGGAAGACTGAGGAAGGGCGAAACCTACCTCGAGCCGTAGCGGAAGCCGCCAAGGCTTTCGGTCCCTTCTCTGATCAATCGGCATTCGCCGATCGGAAATCGGCAATCCCCTAGAGGATCAGGTCCGGCGGCACGTTGGCCAGCGCGTCCTCGATCGTAGTCAGGCCCTGCTTGACCTTGAGCATGGAGTCCTGGTGCAGGGTCTTCATGCCGTTCTTCATGGCGATGCGCTTCAGCTCGGCGACTTCGAGTTCCTTGTTGATGCCGGCCGTCAGCTCCTCGCTGTTGACCATGAGTTCGTGGATGCCGACGCGACCCTTGTAGCCCGTGCCGTTGCAGGTGGGGCAGCCCTGCGGGTTGGCACGGAAGACCTCTCCGTTCCAGCCGAGAGCCTTCTCGATGATGTCCTTCTCGCGGTCCTTCGGCTCGTAGGGCTGCTTGCAGTTCTTGCAGACGCGGCGGAGGAG
Organism: Candidatus Salsuginivita brisbanensis; assembly: GCA_038144975.1. GTDB lineage: Bacteria > Verrucomicrobiota > Verrucomicrobiia > Opitutales > Opitutaceae > Salsuginivita > Salsuginivita brisbanensis. The sequence continues at coordinate 106,930 of JAYQOU010000005.1, forward strand.
GCGCTGGGCGCAGACGCAGACCAGGGACGCTGAAATGTTGAAGGGCTCGACGCCCATCTCACCGATACGGGCCACGGTCGAGGGGGCGTCGTTGGTGTGAAGGGTGGACACAAGCAAGTGTCCCGTGAGCGCGGCCTCGACTGCGATGCCGGCGGTCTCCTCGTCGCGGATCTCACCCACGAGGATGATGTCGGGGTCCATGCGCAGGTAGCAGCGCAGGGCGCGCGCGAAGGTGAGGCCGATCTGCCGGCTCATCTGCATCTGGTTGATGCCGGCAAGCGTGTACTCGATCGGGTCCTCGGCGGTCTGGATGTTGACGTCGGGGGTGTTCACCTCGCCGAGCGCCGAATAGAGGGTCATGGACTTGCCCGAGCCGGTCGGGCCGCAGTGGAGGATCATCCCGTAGGGCTGCTGGATGCACTCGCGGTACTTCGCCAGGTTCTCATCTGAGAATCCGAGCGCGGGAAGCGGGAGCGTCGACTTCTGCTTGTCGAGGATACGCATGACCACCTTCTCGCCGTGGTTCATCGGACCGGTCGCAACGCGCAAGTCGATGTCCATGTTCTTCTTCGTGTACTTCTTGAACACGATGCGTCCGTCCTGGGGCAGGCGGCGCTCCGAGATGTCGAGGTTGCACATGATCTTCAGGCGGGTCACGAGCGAGTTCGTGACCTGCTTCGGCAGGTGCAGCTTCTCCTGGCAGAGACCGTCGATGCGGTACCGGACCAGGAGCTCCTTCTCCATGGGCTCGATGTGGATGTCGGATGCCCCGGAGATGTAGGCATCCTCGATGATTCGGTTGGCGAGCTGGACGATCGGTGCGGAGTCCTCGCTCTCGAGGTCCGCGGCCGTGACCTCGGCGCTTCCGTCGGCCGTGTACGCGGTGCTGATGACGTCCGCCACCGAGCCGATGTCGATATCGGCGTCCTGCGGACCGGCCTTGGACTCCTTGAAGAACTTCTTGATCAGCGTCTCGATCAGGGTCGCCGGCGCGACGCTTACCTCCTCGATGCCGAACTCGGTCGCCTGCTGGAAGGCATCGCGCTTCGCGTAGTCGAGCGGGTTCGCCATGAGTACGGCGACGGTATTGCCGCTGATGACGCGGTAGGGGAAGATGCCCTCCCGGCGGATGATGGCGTCGCCGATGCTCTCTATCAGCTTCTCGTCGCACTCGATTTCCTCGGCCTTGGTGACCAGCGGCAGTTCCGTGAGCTTGGAGACAAACTTGGCGGTATCCTCGGCGCTCAGCTGGAACTTCGGGTCCAGCATGCGCTGCATCAGGGTTGACGAGTACTCGGCAACCTCCTGGAGCAGCGACAGGTCCTTGGCGGTGAACTCACCGTCCGTGCCTGCCGACTCCTCCTTGTTGAGCACCTGGATCGCTCCGATCACGATGTTCGTCTTGAGCGGAACCGTGAGCATCGACCGGACATTGAAGCCCGTGTTCTTGGCCATCGTGGCCATGAACGGTGCCTGGCTGTCGGAATTCCTGAAGAAGACGTGCTCCCCGGAGGAGATCACCTTGCCCACAACGCCGGTGCCGAGCGGAAGCTTGAGCGCGAGAAGCTTGGCCTGGGTCTCCTGCAGCTTCTTTTCGAGCGAGGCGTCCTTGGCCCAGAGCGTCGGCGAGTAGTATACCTGCTTGAAGACGATGTCGTTACCCTCGACCAGGTAGAACGTCATCGACTGGGCCTGGAGGGCCTCGACGACCTTGGACGCGGTCAGCTCGATGACGGAATTAACATCCTCCCGGCTAGGGGCCGGCTTCGAGATGACCTTGATTAGCAGCGAGCGGCGAAGGGTGCTTGCGATGTTGGCGGAAGCCATGAAAACGTCGGGAACTTCGGTTGCGGGAGTGTCGGGGCCGGGCCGGCGCGCCGCAATCCGAAACACAGGATGGCTGGAATCGCGTCAGCGCTGCTGAATCTCGCCGGGCGGCTCGAACCGGGTCGCGCTGGGGAGCGGCATGCGGCCACGCACCTGAAGCGGGTGCAGCGCTATCGAATCCTCGCGAGCAACTGGCGAAACCCGAAGGATCGGCGACAGGAGATCGACCTGGTGGCACTCGACGGTGAGGTCCTCGTCTTCGTGGAGGTCAAGACCCGGGCGGCAGGCGCGCTTGTCTCGGGTTACCATGCCGTGGACCGCCGCAAGCGGGCGGCAATGCGGCGCGCGATCGCGGGCTACCTCGCCGGCCTGCGAAGGAAGCCGGTCACCGTCCGCTTCGATGTCGTCGAGGTCGAGTTGGGAAGGCCTCCGGTCGTGAGGCACTTTGAGAATGTCCGCCTCTTCGGGCGGTATTTTCACACGTGAACGGCCAGGCGATGACGGGACGTGACGCAGTTTCCCCTTTCCTTTGACGGCAGGCACCGTGGAGGATCGCGGCCATGTCCGAATCGACGCGCCACCCATTCCTGCAGGGTCTCAGCAAGCACCGAGGTGCTCCGCCGACCGCGGTGGTCATCTTCGGGGCCTCCGGTGACCTCACCGCCCGGAAACTGATACCGGCCGTCTACAATCTCGCCGTCGACAACCTGCTGCCTGCGGAGTTCTTCCTGGTCGGGTTCGGGCGAAAGGAGATTTCCGACGACGAATTCCGCACGGTCGCAAAGGACGCGATCACGGAGTTCTCGCGCCGGGACCTGGCCGAATCCGTATGGTCGCGCCTGGCGGCGGGGACCAGCTACGTCTCCGGTGGCTACGATGAGCTGGCGGCCTTCGAGAGGCTCGCCGCGCACCTCGATGCCCTGGAGAAGCGCGCGGGCCGGCCGATCCAGCCGCTGTTCTACATTTCCACGCCGCCCTCGGTCTTCGCCCCGATCATCCGAAATCTCGGCGCCAGCGGACTGGCCTCGCGGTACCTCGGCGAGACCCACGAGGCGCGGGTGGTCATCGAGAAGCCGTTCGGGCGCGACCTGAAATCCGCGCGGCAGCTCAATGACACGATCTCCTCAGTGTTTGCCGAGCGCCAAGCGTACCGAATCGACCATTACCTCGGCAAGGAGACTGTCCAGGACCTGCTCGTGCAGCGTTTCGCCAACGCGATCTTCGAGCCGCTGTGGAACCGCAATTTCATCTCCTCGGTGCAGATCACCGTCGCGGAGGAGGTCGGGGTGGGAACGCGCGGGGGGTATTACGAGCAAAGCGGCTGCCTGCGCGACATGATCCAGAACCACACGATGCAGCTCGTTGCCCTCACCGCGATGGAGCCGCCGGTGTCGCTGAATGCCGAGTCGATACGGGACGAGAAGGTGAAGCTCCTGAGGGCAATCCAGCCGCTGCGCACTGGGGCGGGAGGCGATGTCGTGAGGGGACAGTACGAAGCGGGCATGGTCGCCGGCGAGCCCGTGCCGGCCTACCTCAAGGAAACAGGCATCGCCGCCGATTCCGCGACAGAGACCTACGCGGCCATGCGCCTTTCGATCAACAACTGGCGCTGGCAGGGCGTGCCATTCTACATCCGCTCCGGAAAGCGGATGCCGAGGCGCGTATCCGAGATCGCGGTCACGTTCCGAAGTCCGCCGGGAACGCTGTTCGCGGAGGAGGGAAGATTCGACCTCTCCCGCAACACGCTCTCGTTCCAGATCCAGCCGGACGAAGGGCTCGGGCTGATCGTGAACACCAAGGTGCCCGGACTCGAGACACGGACCCAGCCGGTGAAGATGAACTTCCGCTACAGCACGACCTTCGGCTCCAACACGCCGGAAGCGTATGAGCGACTCGTGCTCGATGCGATGATCGGTGACGGAACGCTCTTCATCCGCGGCGACGAAACGGAGGCGTCGTGGAACCTGTGCACCCCGATCCTGGAGTCCTGGGCCTCAGCTGCACGCGAGGGACTTGAACAATATCCGGCCGGTTCCTGGGGTCCCGGCGGAGCTGACGCGCTCCTGCGCCGCGAGGGCTTTGTCTGGAGGCGGCCATGAAGCGGCACGAATCCGAATTGAGCCTGGATCCCGGATTCTGATGTCGCCCGTATTCGAAGCACTTCCCGGAATCGAGGTGCCGGTGGGATCGGTAAGTCACCGGCTTGCCGAGCTCTGGCACGACCCCCATGGCGACCAGGATGGCAAGAGCGTCGAGGACGCGATTGCGATGCAGGTCAACCTCGTGCTGCACCTCGGCCTTAAGACCACGCCGGAGGACGGGGTGGCGCAGTTCACTGCCGCAAAGGATTTCGCGAAGCGCCATCCCAGTCGCGTTGTCATCCTTTGTCCCCACGAGGGTGGCGCAAACGGCACGGGAATGCGGGCCAAGGTCTACGGCGAATGCCACCTCGGAAAATCTAAGGGCGACAAGCGCTGCGTCGAGTTCGTGATCCTTGGGTATCCGCTCGAGTACCGTCAGTACCTGGAGAACCAGGTGTCGGTGTGCCTGTCGTCTGACCTGCCGCTTTACTACTGGGCTCATGCGTTCAGCGCCAGCGCGAGGCTGGCGGACTACAAATACCTGCTGACCGAGGCCAGGCGCGTGCTGATCGACAGCGCCCGGGCCCCGAAGGACGCGCTCGAGTACCCTTGGCCGAAGCCGGCGGCGGTGCATGCCCTCGCGCACGCGCGGCTTCTGCCGATCCGGCAGTCGCTCGGCCAGTTTCTCAGCCGCTATTCGATGGCGTCCATCTGCGGTGGATTGCGGAGCGTGGTGGTGACGCATGGAGCCGGGTATCCCGCCGAGGCGGGGGTACTGCTGCGATGGCTACGCTTTCGAATCGACCGCTGCGGGACGCACCAGGCTTCGTTCAACGTGAATGGCGGCGGCGCCGATAGCGAACTCGCGATCGAATTCACCTACGACGACAACCGGTATTTCCGCTGGCGGGCCAATTTCGAATCGGGCACCGCGCATTTCGACGCCAGTCTTGAGGGTGCGGCCAGTCGGCTGGATGGCAGGGCAAGCCTCCTGCAGCCTGCGATGGCATTGAGCGAGGCGTTGTTCTATTGAGTGCGGCACTGACGGCATGTCGAAGCACGCTTGATTCATGAGATCGCTCGAAACCCGATTCGGCCAGGTTCTCGTTGGAGGAACTGAGGAAATCTACTCGGAAGCGCTGTCTCTTGCCGAGGTGCAGCGTCGGCGGACTTTTCCGGGAAAGCCATTTCTCTGGGCGCTCAGTGGCGGCTCCACGCCGCAGGATTGGTTTGCCTGGTGCCTGACGGTCCGTGCTTTTCCGCCCGCTTTGGTAGCGGCTTCCCATTTCACGGTGAGCGACGAGCGGCACGTGGCGCTCTCGGATTTCCAGAGCAATTTCGGATCGGCGACGCGCCTGCTGCTCGACCCGCTGGAAGTGCCGCCCGGGCACCGTCATCCCTGGCCGGTGGAACTCGCGCCGCATGAGGCGGCAGCTGCATATGAACGCCACATCGCCTCAATTCGAGGTGAGGCAGGGTACGATCTCTGCATGCTGGGGCTGGGATCCGACGCGCATACCGCCTCCTTCTTCCCGGGAAGTCCGCTTATTGCCGCTGACGACGGAAAAGCCTTCGCGGCGGTGGATGCAGGATCCAAGGGTTGGCGCCTCACCATCACGCCGCGAGGGCTGGCGCGTTGCGGCCGTATCGTCGTGATGGCGACGGGCGCGACAAAGGCGGGGGCTGTTGGTCGGGTCTTCCATTATCCCGAGAATCCCATCGATATACCGGCGCAGATTCTCATGCGGTGTTCCGACTCGGTTGTCTGGCTTCTGGACAAAGCGGCGGCTGCAGAGCTGCGCGGCTGAGCGAGTCGGACGCAAAATTTTCGCTTCGAAGCGAATACGGCCCGGTCAGGATCGAGCCATGAAACGAGTCACCGGACTTGGCGGGGTCTTCATCAAGTCGAAGAACCCGAAGAAGCTTGAGGCCTGGTATCGCAAGCACCTGCACCTGCCGATGCAGTTCGGCGCGTGGTCGTTTGCGTGGAGGGACTCGAAGCACCCGAGCCACAAGAGATTCACGGTGATCAGCCTGTTCGAGTCGCGCAGCGGCTACTTTCGCCCGAGCAAGAAGCCGTTCATGTTCAACTTCCGGGTGGCAAACCTGAGGCGCGTGCTGACTGAACTGCGCAGGGAAGGGGTCGAGGTCGACAGCCGCATCGTCGAGTCCGACGAAGGTCGCTTCGGCTGGATCATGGATGCCGAGGGCAACCGGATAGAGCTCTGGGAGCCGCGTAAGGGAAAGTAGTCCGTTCTCAGGTACAGGCGCCTTATTTCACAGAAGGCCGCAAAGAGGGGAGTTGAAGGTGTTGCCGGATGTCCGGTGCCCGCAGCGGAAGCCCTTAGGCTTTCGGGATCGTCCGAAACGCTGGCGCGTTCCGCTACTGTGCCCGGCAAGCTCGTACCTAAACGGCGTAATTTGCGGTGATTGTGCTGCAGGCTGCGGAGGCGATGAGGGGAATACAGGGGCCCGAAAAAATGAATTGGATTTTGCTGTGGGAGTCTGCACTTTGCGCCTCTCCTTCGCCAGGGTAGCTCAGTGGTAGAGCAGAGGACTCATAAGCCTTTGGTCGCCGGTTCAATCCCGGCCCCTGGCACCAGTTTTCAGAGGGATGGCGCGGAATGACGACAATCTCATCCTGGAACCTGGGTTCATCGCTGGTGTCATGAAGGACGACCTGTCAGCAGACACCGGGCGCTAACCCCAAAACGCTCGTTCATCATGAAATCCCTGCTTGGTTGCGGCATTGCCGCGACACTCTCCCTGTCCGCTGCGGTCCTTTCGCGTGCCGCGGATTCCCCCGTCCTGGCGACTCCTGCCAGCGTTCAGCCCAGCCACGTGGCATTTGTCGTCGATACTTCAGGATCCATGCGCGATGCGATGACCGATCGCCTGCACGATGTCGTCGGTCGCCTCATCCGTGATTACGTCGATGCACACCCTTCGGCGCGGGAGTACACGGTCGTCGACGCTGACGGCAGGGTGCTGACTCCCCCGAATGACGGCCCCGGGACTTTCTGGGCTGCCATCGACCGCGCGAACACAGACCGAATCGCAAATGTGGTTCTCTCGGACGATCGAACTTCATACTCGAATCCTGTCCCCGGCATGGTCCGTGTTTTCAGGGAAGCACCTGAAGAATCCGGCGTCGCGCTGGCGATCTGCGTGATCGGCGACGAGTATAACGGCATTGTCGATCCGGTGTTCCGGCGAGTTGCCGAGCTCAATCCCCCGGATGCCGCCGGCCGGCGCCGCGCGACGATCGATGCCTAACAGCTCCTGCCCCTCATGCCAAACAATGGCCAGCCGGTCGACACCATGGTGAAGTTCCGGGAACTGATGGAGCAACTGACCGCGGTCCATGGGGGTACGGTCCGCTCGGTTGCTCTGTAGCCCGCCCTGGGAAGGGCGGGATCCGTGCCTGAGTCACTGCTTTTCGTGCAGCGCTGCGGTCGGGATCCAATTCCGCGCAGTTTTTGCCACAAAGAGGCACAAAGATTCACGAAATCGATCCAGATCGTTTTGTGCCTTTTCGTGGCAATTCCCGCTTGAAACGTACCGTTCCCTCCGAGGGCTTCGCCATTCAGGCTTCCGAAATCTCAGCTAGCAGTTCGCGTAGTTCCCGCTCCGGATCCTCGTGGTGCTGCTCGATCGCAAGCTTGAGGGCGTCGTCCAGCACGGGACGCGCCTCGGCGGGACGCCCTTCCGCGAGCAGCAGTTTTCCGAGGAGTATTCGCGGCATCATCCAGTCGGACTTTCGGTCGACGCATACTTGGTATTGTATGATCGCTTCCCCGTTGCGGCCATCGGACTGCAGGGCTTGCGCGAGGCTGAACCGGTAGAGTTCGTTCCCCGGATCCTTGTCCACGAGCTGCTGGAACCTGTCGACGCGCGAACTCATAAAAACGCTACTTCCACGGGATCCTGTCCGCTCAAGGCTCGTCGACGAATACGACAACCGCCGTCGCGTTGTCGGGTCCGCCCCGACGATTAGCGAGTTCCACGAGATAGCGCGCCGCCTCCTCGGGATTGCTGGCAGCGCCGATGATCTCGCCTAGTTCCGATTGGCGGATGAGGCGGGTGACGCCATCCGTGCAGACCAGATAACGTTCTCCGGCCATGAGGGGCCTGACGTGAATATCCACCTCGACCGGGGTCGGCTGTCCCATGCAGCGGGTAAGCGCGTGCCGATGCGCCTCATGGTAGTGGGCAACCTCACCCCGCGCCCGCTTCAACCGTGCGTCGCTCTCGACCGAGTGGTCGCGGGTCAGGAGGTCGATTTGCCCATCCTTCCAGACGTAGCAGCGCGAATCGCCGACGTGCGCAATGTAGACGGACCCTTCACGAAAGAGACTGACCGTCAGGGTCGTGCCGATCCCGGTGCGCGGACTCAGGCGCGCCCCAAGATCCGCGATGCACTCGCTGGTTTCCTGCACGATTCCGACCAGCGCTTCGGCTGGATCCCGCTCGAGTTTCTGGACGGCCTTTGCGATTTCCTCGACCGCCATCTGTGCGGCATCCTCGCCACCGGGCAGGCCTCCGATGCCGTCGGCGACCCCGTAGAGTGAAAGGCGATCATCGCGGAGATAACGGTCCTCATTCTGTGAGCGAAGGTGCCCGACATCGGACAGGGCCGCGGTGCGCAATTGGGTCATTCGGAAAAACGGTAGGTGTCCGGACTCTCAGGAGAAAGGATGAAATGCCTCCTCGCGGGATTCTCGCGTAATACGCTCGTGAATCGTCTGAGGAAGGCTTCCGAGGAAAAGGCGCCCGTAGGTCTTTGCGATCACGCGCGAGTCGAGGATCGTGACAAGGCCCCTGTCCGTTCGGCTTCGGATCAGGCGTCCCGCCCCCTGGCGAAACTTCATCAGGGCATCGGGCAGGGTGAGCTCGTTGAAGGGATTGCCTCCCTGGTCCCGAATCCACTCGGCGCGTGCCTCGGTGACCGGATGAGTGGGAGGGTCGAAGGGCAGACGGGTGATGATGACCTGGGCCAAAGCGTTCCCTGGGATATCCACCCCCGTCCAGAAGCTGTCCGTGCCGAAGAGCACGGCATTCCCTTCCTTTCGCATCTGGCGCGCGAGCTCACTGCGTGAAAGTGCCTCGCCCTGAACGAGCAGGGGGCGACCCATCTCGCGGTACCGAGGCTCCAGAGCGGCAGCCACCGCGCGCATGTCGCTGTAGCTCGTGAAGAGCACGAGCGAGCCCCCGCCGACCCGTTCCGTACAGTAGCCCACATAGTCGACCAGCGCCTCTGTCGACAGCGACGCGTCCCTCGGCGAGGGAAGGGGAACATCGGCTGCGACATACACACGCATGTTGCGCTCAAAGTCGAAGGGCGAGGCGACGATCCCGGTCCGGGCCGCCTCCGCCCCGATTCGCGCAACGAAAGGTCCGATCTCGCCCGCAAGGGCGAGCGTGGCGCTCGTGCACACGACGGCTGTCCGGCGCGTGAACAGGTGATTGCGCAGGGCAGGGGCGACGTCGAGAGGGGCCGCCCTCAGTGTGATGATAACGCGTCTCCTGCCGCCGCGTTCCGCCCAGTGCACCTGCCCGGGATCCGCAACCGCGAGCCACTCCGCGATGGTGGCCTGCAGTCCCCGCACTCTCTGCCTCTGCTCGAGCATTTCGTCGCGCTCCCTTCCGTCCTCAAGCTTGTCCGCGAGCTTGCCCAAGTGTCGCTCCAGCGCCCCGAGGGGCGCATCCAGCACCGGTTCCGCGGGGTTGGGTTCGCGAATGCGCACGATCGGCTGTCGGTCCAGGATCCTGTCCGCGAGGAATCCAAAGAACTGGGTGCTGGCATCGAGCGCATCGACGACGAGCTGGCTGCCCTTGGAGTCGTGGCGGCGCACAAGGATCCCGCGACGGGTCTTCGGATTGTAGAGATGCTTCAGCGCCCGCTCGACTCCGTAGCTGCTCAGCGAGAGCCCGAAGTGGTCCGTGGCCACCTCGGAAACGGTGTGTGCCTCGTCGAGCACGACAAAATCGTCGGGAAACAGGACTCCCCGGGACTCGGAACTGATCGCCTGGGCGCCTCCTGCATGGAGCAGCGCAAAAAGCAGCGCATGATTCACGACGATGACCTGTGCCGACCGCAGGCGAGCCTTGGCGCGCTGGTAGAAGCAATGCTCGGCGCTGCAGTGCTTGCGGGAGCAGCCGGCGGAGTCGGCGCATACCGCCTCCCAGATCTCGTGGCGGGGCGGCGGCTGGAGTTCGTGTCGCAGGCCGGTGGCAGTATGCGCAGCCCAGCCTGCGATGCGCTGCAGTTCATCGAAGTCCGCGTCGGCGAAGAGGGTGGCTCGATCTGCCAACGCGTGTGCGAGCCTGCTGGGGCACAGGTAGTTTGATTTTCCGAGCAGCAGGGTGGATCGAAATTTCGAGTAGGGGGTGAGTTCCGGGACCGACTCGAAGAGCCGGCGGCAGAGCGGAAGGTCGTTGTGCTCGATCTGCTCCTGCAGCGAAATCGTGTGCGTGGAGACGATCATCTGCCGGTTGCCGTCGATCGCATGCAGGATGCCGGGAATGAGGTAGGCCAGGGATTTCCCAACGCCGGTCCCTGCCTCGAAGACGAGCGGCGAATCGTCGGCGATCGCATCGCAGACTGCGGCCGCCATTCGCTCCTGTTCCGGGCGGTGCTCCATCGAAAGCAAGTCCTGCAGCCATCCGCCTTCCCGAAACGTGCAGGCGCAGCGTCGCAAGGCTACGCCCGTGTCCGCTCCCTTTCCGCTTTCCTCGTTCAGGCCAATCATGTCGCCGCGAACAAGTGATTGAGGCCACCGGCGAGTTCAATCCGCATTCCGGACGATGTTCCGATGACTGCTTTTTAATTCGCGCGACCGGGAGTGTCGCATTCAGTGTGTCACTGGCGCATGGCAGACAAATCCGACAATGCCGGGGACTGGGTGGCGCAGCTCATCCATTTCCTGCGCGAGGAGCCCGAGGTCAGCGCCGTGCGCATCGACCCGGCTGCCCGGAAGCTGTCCGTGGCGACGCTGGGCGAGACCGACATACGGGAGTTTGAGTCCCGACTCGCCGGGGCAATCGCGGCGATCGAGGAAAGGATCGGCGAGCCTTCACGGGCCCATCCGGGTTTCCAGGTGAGGCAGGAGGGCGCGGCGACGCTCGTCGGCCGCGCAAGCTGCGAGACGGCACAGCGCATGTGGCGCTGGCAGGAGATCGAGTGGCCGGGAGAGAAGGAAGAACACGATCACCACCACGCGGACGACTGGCGTTTTCTGGCAACGCTGGCGGGGGCATGCGGCGTGCTCGGGATTGCAGGTGTCGCCGTGGAGAACCTGCTCCCCGGTGTTCCTCTGGCAGCGCAGGCGCTCTTTGCACTCAGCCTGTTTGCCGGCGGCTGGGACGCCGCGGGGGACACCTGGAGGAACCTTCGCCGCGGCGAGGTCGAAATCCATTTCCTCATGCTGGCGGTCGCGGTCGGGGCCGTTTTCATCGGGGCCTGGGGAGAGGCGGCCCTGCTGCTCTTCCTGTTCTCGGCATCCGGGGCCATGGAGGCCTACGCCCTCGATCGAACCCAGCGCGAGGTCAGCGCCCTGCTGAAGGCCTCGCCGAAGCACGCGCTGGTTGTCCTGCCGGACGGTACCGAGGAGGAAGTGGAGATCGAGCGCCTGAAGGCCGGCGACCGCGTGCGGGCCAAGCCGGGTGAGGTCTTTGCCGCCGATGGCTCGGTGATCGAGGGCAAGAGCGCGAGCGACGAATCGATGCTCACCGGCGAGTCCACGCCGCTCGAGAAGGGCCCTGGCGAGGCGGTATTCAGCGGCACCATCAATCTCTGGGGGGCGGTCGACTACCGCGTGGAAAGGCTGCCTTCGGAAAGCACCCTGCAGAAGATCATCCGCCTGATCCAGACCGCGCAGAAGCTGCGCGCGCCGAGCGAGCGATTCACGGACAGGTTCGGCAGCGGCTACACGTATGCGGTGATCCTCGGGTCTGCGGCCATGTTCCTGGTTTGGTGGCTGGCCCTCGGGATCCCGGCGTTCGAGAACACCGAGGAAACGCGTTCCGCGTTCTATCGGGCAATGACGCTGATGGTGGTCGCCAGTCCCTGCGCGCTCGTGCTTTCGATACCGTCCTCAATCCTTGCCGCCATCGCCTGGGGTGCGCGCCACGGGGTGCTCTTCCGTGGGGGTGGTGCGATCGAGCGGCTTGCAGACATCGGAGTCGTGGCCCTCGACAAGACTGGGACACTGACGACCGGCGAACTGACCGTGAGCGGCTGCGAAAGCTTTCCTCCCGGACGGGAGAAGGAGGTGATGGAACTTGCGCACGGCCTTGAAGCGAAATCGCAGCATCCGATTGCCCGCGCGATTGTCCGCCATGCAAAGGCCCAGGGAATCAAGGCCGCGGTGGTGCAGGACTTCCAGTCGCTCACGGGCAAGGGGCTCAAGGGTAGCCACGAGGGTGGCACGCTTCTGCTGGGTCGCCGCGAACTCCTGGAATCGGGTCCCCTTGAGGGCTGGATCAAGGAACTGCCCCCAGCGGCTCCGGACTTGAGTGAAGTCTGGGTGATCGGAAAGCAGCTCGTCGGCAGGATCCTGCTCCGCGACCAGATCCGAAAGGAATCGCGCGGCGTGCTCGAGTCGCTGCGTGGCATGGGAATCCGGTCGGTGATGCTGACCGGGGACCGGCGTCACACGGCGGAATCGGTCGCGCACGAGCTTGGGGTGGACGACGTGCGCTCGGGACTTTCGCCTGAGGACAAGGTTGCCGCCGTGCAGGAGCTGCGGGAAGGCGAGAAGCGCGTCGCCATGGTCGGCGATGGCGTCAACGACGCACCCAGCCTGGCCGCGGCAGACGTCAGCGTGGCGATGGGGGCGCGGGGAAGCGACGCTGCCCTGGAGCAGGCGGAGGTGATACTGATGCACGACAGGATCGAGAATTTCCTGTCCGCCATCCGGTTGAGCCGCCGCGCCCGCCAGGTGATTCGGCAGAACCTCACGATCTCGCTCGGCGTGGTCGTGGTGATGGTGATCGCCACCATTGTCGGGGCAGTTCCGCTGGCGGCGGGAGTCGCTGCCCATGAGGGAAGCACGGTCGTCGTCTGCCTCAACTCCCTGCGCCTGCTCTTCGGGCGCAATGCCTAGCAGGCTGCCGCTAATGACCTTTCCCGGACAGTCCCGGCGGTGCAAGATTCGCGCATGCGAGCACAAGGCGTGCGGAGCGGCGCAGTTCGCACAGTGCGATACTTGATCCAACAGGTCCCATGATTTCCCCATCCGAAGCCGCAGGCACTGCCTCTCCGCTCGATCTCGACCTTATTCGCAAGTACTCGGTCCCGGGACCGCGGTACACCTCGTATCCGGCGGCCACCCAGTTCACGACCGAACTCGACGGACTCGGGCTCGAGGCCGCGATCGAGGCCGACAATGCCCCCGGTGCCGGGCCGGTCTCGCTTTATTTCCACCTGCCGTTCTGCGAGACGCGATGCTGGTTCTGCGGCTGCACCACGGTCATCACGCGCAACCATGGAGCGGCGGCCCTCTATCGCGAAGGCCTGGAACGCGAGATCGAGTTGACGGCGGCGCGCATGGATCGCGGGCGGCCCGTGGCGCAGATCCATTTCGGGGGAGGGACCCCGACCTTTTTTCCTCCCGAAGAGCTGCAGCGGCTCGGCGAACTGATCGGCCGGAGCTTCACTCTCGCGCCAGACGTCGAGTTCAGCGTCGAGATCGACCCCCGTCGCCTGACGGCAGAGCATGTCCGCGCGCTTGCAGAGATCGGCGCGAACCGCGCATCGCTGGGCGTGCAGGATACCGACAAGAGCGTGCAACTCGCCGTCCATCGCTACCAGCCGCAGGAGCTCAACGAGCGGGCCTTCGCCTGGCTGCGCGAAAACGGATTCCGCTCCATCAATGTCGACCTGATCTTCGGATTGCCAAAGCAGACGCGCACCTCGTTCGACAGGACCATCGGAGACGTGCTTTCGCTCGGGCCGGACAGGCTTTCGGTCTTCAGCTACGCGCATGTTCCCTGGATCAAGCCGGCTCAGCGCATCCTGGAGGACCAGGGGCTGCCCGGGCCGGAGGAGAAGCTGGCGATGTTCGCCCTGGCACATCGCCGCCTGACGGAGGCCGGCTTTGTGGATATCGGGCTCGATCACTTTGCGAGGCCGGACGATTCCCTGGCACGGGCGCAGGCCGCGGGGACCCTGCATCGGAATTTCCAGGGGTACAGCACCTGCGCCGGGGCATCGCTCTACGGATTCGGCATGTCGTCGATCTCATCGACAGCCGGCACTTACCGACAGAATCACCGGACACTTCCTGCCTGGAAGTCGGCCGTCGATAGCAGCATGCTGCCGTTCGATCGCGGGCTTAGGCTATCCGAAGAGGACCTCAGGCGACGCACGATCGTGATGCGAATCATGTGCGACCGAAAGCTGCAGTTCGATGCGATCAGCCGGGAGATTGGCGTGGATTTCCCAAAAACCTATTCGCGAGAAATCGCCAACCTCGGCGACCTGGAGGCGGACGGCATTGTGAGGCGGAGTTCGAAGGAGATCGAAGTCACCGATGTCGGCACGCCACTGCTGCGTATCGTCGCCATGCGATTCGACGCCTACTATGTGCCGGTCGAGAAACGGCACGCCCAGGCGATCTGATTGGTTTTGCCGGCGCCTGGCCGACTCAGAATCCGAGCAGCGCCTTCAGGATTCCGAACAGGAGTCCCACGGGATCGGAACCACCGCCGCTGCTTCCGCCGCTTGATGGAGTGGAGGGGCCGCCCTGTTGACCGGAACTGGATCCACTGGGCGAGGAAGAGCCACCTGACTGCCCGCCGCTGCTTCCGGAAGTCGATCCCTGGTTCATTCCCTGTCCGCCGCCCTGACCGCCTCCCTGGCCCCCCATGCCTGCCACCTGCTGCGTGCCCCCGAGTCCTGCGACTTGCTGGGTGCCGGGCTGGGGCAGTCCGCTCTGGGTGCCGTTGGCGGCGCCGAGCTGTCCGGTTTGAAGTCCGTTGGGATTATTCATCGCACCGGTAGGCGATGTGCCCATGGGATTGCCGCCCATGCCCGAGACCTGCTGGGCATTTGGGAACGGCGACATGCCTGGAAACTGCGAATTCTGCCCGGAACCCTGCTGGCCGTTCATTCCGGGCTGTCCGGTTCCTCCTGCCACGCCCTGTCCGCCCGGCTGCATTCCGCCCGGATAACCGGCCTGGCCCAACGGCCCATTCATCATGTCGTCAGGATCCATCGAACCCCCGGCGCCGCCGGTCATGTTGCCATCGATGCCGTCGCCGTAGCCGTCAGGGATTCCGTCGCCGTCACGATCGACACCGCCGCTGCCGGCTCCGCCTTGCTCGCCGGCATCTTCCATGAAGTCAGAGTACGAATATCTGCCGAAATCCACCTCCGAGGTGCCGAGAGAGGAACGGTTCCGGATGGCGGCATCGCGCACGGCCTGCATGTCCCACATGTAGCGGCGGGCCTCTGCCTCGTCCTTCAACGGCCCGAAGTAGAGGTTCAGGTTCTCGTGCTTGTAGCGGACGTACCACCCCTCGTCACCGAGCCCCAGGCCGGTGACCGGATTGATGCCTTCGTATTTCTCACGAAAACGATCTGCCGGGAGCAGCCACAAGTCGCGGATCGCCTCCACAGGATAGATTGTGGATAGCGCCTTTGCTACTCCCGCGGAGAGCAGCAGAAGAATCGCCGAGCACAGGATCTGGAATGTGTTTCGCATCGCGGCAGCCTGCTAGAGCCCCTCCGGCATGGATTCGCCGACATCCGCACCGCCGGGCCTCGAGGTGCCTCGAGCGCCGGGTGGCAATCCCCGGCTTGCTCCGACACGTTGACCGACCTGCTGCGTGTCCGCATCCGCAGCACGTGTCGGCCCCTCAATATCCGCCGATGGCATGTTTGGATTGATGCGCAGCGAGGGGTCTCCGATCGACACGCCCTGCTGTGTGCCGCCCTGGGTGGTATTTCCAACGCTCACGCCGCCGACCGAGACGCCAATGTCCTCGGATCCGCCTGAGCTAGTGTTGCCGATCGAAACGCTGCCGATCGAGGCGCCGATTCCTCCGCCCGCGGCACCGTTGGTCGTATTGCCGATTGAAATTGAACCGATGGAGGTGCCCATGCCCGGCAGCATGCCTCCGGGTCCGCCGCCCCCGCCGCCCTGTCCGGAGCCGCCATCATCATTTCCCTGCCCGCTGCCCGCACCGGAATCGCCCTGTGCCGTGGAGTTTCCGCCACCGCCTGGTTCTCCGCCCTCGGCTCCATTGGCCTGGGCCTGGCCGCCACCGCCTTGGCCTCCTTGACCACCCTGGCCCTGTTGGTTGCCCGCCTGCTGGCCTTGGTTGCCTCCCTGCTGGCCTTGCTGTCCCTGCTGTCCCTGTTGTCCGGACTGTCCCTGCTGGGGATTCTGCACCGGGTTTACCTGTGGGTTTCCGATCTGCTGGGTGACGGGCCCTTGATTTTCCGGAATCTGAAAGCCCCCGACCTGACCGAACACGGGTTCGTCGTCCGATGGCAGGCTGGTGCCGTCCAGCAGCACGGGGTCGGGAAGACTGGAGGAACGGGGCGCGGCAGCTGCCCCGAGCAATGACGTGGCCGGGAAAAGCAGGCTCCCGAAGGCTATCGAAAGGCCCGCCCGTCGAATGAAGCGGCGCGACGGCATCGACACCCCCACTAGATGCGTGCGGAAACGGTGCAGATCACCGTGACAACCGGTGGAGTGGAGCCGTACCTCACCTGGATCGGGATGCGTACGTCGCGATAATTCCTGCGGCTGCCGACGATCTCATAATTGCCGGGATAGAGCTGGAACGTCTCGTTCTTGAACCTGGTGGTTCCGTACTGCGCAGCACCGATGATTGTGACATTCGTATCGCTGTCCGAAACAAGGCTGATGGTGACCGGCTGATTCTGCTCGGTCAGATAGGCCTGGAGCCTCGTTGTGCGGTCGTCGAAGGCGAGATAGCCGGGTTTGTTGGCAACCGCGTTGTTCCACATGCTGATCGCGAGCTGAAACTCGCCCTGGTTGGCGAGCTGCTCCGCTGAGTCGACATACTGGTTGTAGGCCACGATCGCGCGGATGATTTCTCCGGCACGGATCACGCCGGCTTCGGCGTCCCTGTGTCCCGGCTCGAGGTCCTGAAGTTCAAGGTAGGCTGCGCGTGCCTCCTCCCATTGATAGACGCGCTCGTGTGCCTGTGCGCGCTCCAGTGCACGGGTGACAGAATCTTTGTGGGCTTCTTCGCGAGCGGAAACCAGCATCTGCTGGACATTGCTGTTGCCCGGCTCGACTTGGAGCGCTGCCTGGCCCTGCGACATGACTGTCGGCCAGTCGCGTCGCTGGAAGGCATCCTGTGCCGCGTTGAAAGCAGCGTTGAAGCGGCTCTCGCGATCCAGCCGGATCGCGCGCGCCTGTCCCTGCTGGGCAGCGGTGGAAAGTGAATCGAGCTCGGCGGCGCGGCGGTAGGCTTCGGCGGCCTCGGCATAGCGGTTCTCTGCCTCGAGTCCCTCGCCCTGCAGCAGCAGTGCGTAGACGCGGTCGATGTTCTCGGATCGGTTCAGTCCTGTCAGGGCAGCCTCGTTGTCCGGCATGCGCTGGAGCACGGCTCGGAAGGCGTTTGCGGCAATTTCCTTCTCCCCGCGGAGCAGGGCCTGTGCGCCGCGCTGAATGTTGCTCGTGACGAACGCGTTCAGCGCAGCCTGGATCTGGTCGAGCCGGTCATTACCCGACTGGAGCGTCCGGGAAGCTTCGAGATAGCTGCCGTTCTGATTGAACATGCGGGCTTCGGCCGCAGCGGTATAGGCCGCGTCGTGAAGCTCGGGAGCGAGGTCTCTCGCGACTTCTATTTCCCGGATGCGAACCAGGATCGAGTCGAGACCGGTAGTGACTTCCTGCTTGGCGCGAATCGACCTGGCAAACTCGTCCATCTGCCTGCGGATCGTTTCCAGCTGAGTGTACGCCTCGGCGTACCTGCGGTTCCGCATCGTGAGCGCGGCGGAGTCATAGGACTTCTGAATAAGGATAATTTCCGCCTGCTGCCGCGGATGCTCGGTGGGCAGGCGGCGGATCTGGTCGAGTTCGCCGGTGGCCTGCTCGAAGAGTGCCTCGGCCCGGCTCTGGTTGATGAAGGCCGTGTTG
The DNA here is from genome assembly GCA_038144975.1 of Candidatus Salsuginivita brisbanensis. Classification (GTDB taxonomy): domain Bacteria; phylum Verrucomicrobiota; class Verrucomicrobiia; order Opitutales; family Opitutaceae; genus Salsuginivita; species Salsuginivita brisbanensis. Next base: position 124,961 of record JAYQOU010000005.1, read on the forward strand.
AGGTCCTCAACTACGGCCGTCTGGGCGGTGCCGCTGAACGAAGCAAAGGCGTCGGGATTGAAGAACCGGATCGTTCGCGTGGTGACCGCAGTGAGGGCGAGCAGCGCGACCAATCCACCTACTGACCACTTCAGGATACGTCCAACCGTCCAGCGGCGCTTGTTCTGCTCGCGGCCGGCCTCGGGATTCCAGTGGATGACGCGGTGCTTCTTTCCGGTGGGTGGGAGGGGTTCTTGAGACATGTCTATGGGGTGATGCTGAATGGATGGACCTCTGGGCGTTGGACCCGTTCCGGCGAAAAGTGTTCAGTCTCTTTGTGTTTTGCGGAACAGAAAGTTGCAGGAAGTGTTCCAAATTGCAATGCACCCAGGAACGAGACTCGAAATTAGAGGCTCTTCGACGCTGGTGATTCCAGAATTTCCCGGGGAGAGGGCTCCGTGGCTTGCGTTAATCCCACTGGCCGGCAAGATTGAGGGAGTTCCCGAGGTATCGCCATGATTCTCACGAGATTCACCCTAGGCCTGGCCCTGCTCGCGGCGCTTGCCGCGGGTTGTCATCGGGTGCCCGTAACGGGCCGGCGCGCCCTGAACATCGTGGACGCGACGGAGGTCGCGAACATGAGCCGGGCGGAGTTCGAGAACATGAAGACGATCTACCGGATCTCGCGGAACCGGACGCAGATCGAGCAGCTCCGGCGGGTTGGGGAAAACCTGTCCCGCGTCATACCTTGGTGGGAACTCGGCGGGGCGGAATGGGAATGGGTCGTCTTTGACGCGCCGAGCGAGATCAACGCCTTTGCGATGTCAGGCGGCAAGGTTGGCGTCTTTTCGGGACTGTTTCGGCTGGTCGAGAACGATGCCCAGCTGGCTGCAGTCATCTCGCATGAGATCGCCCACGTGACGGCCAAGCACGTCGATGAGCGGCTTTCGCAGATGCTTGCCGGCGAGACCCTCGGCATGGTCAGCCAAGTGGCCGGAGCGGTGGCTGGCAGCGCAGCCATTTATAACATCGCCGGAGGCTCCTACCTGGCGGCGGTCGGCATCGGGCAATCGAGCCCGGCATTCGACCGCCAGAAGGAACTCGAAGCTGACGAAATCGGCCTGATCTACATGGCCGACGCGGGCTACGATCCGCGCGAGGCGGTGACGGTGCTCGACAAGCTCGACGTCCTCGAGAACGGCGCCCAGAGCAACAACATGACACCAGCCCGCGGCGCGACTCACCCGACCAATCCCACGCGGATTGCCCGTATGCTGGAGGCCATGCCCAGGGCACTGGAGATCTACGAGGCGAAGAACGGCGGACTGACCGATGGACCTGCGGTCGTTGCGCCGGCCAACGCGCCGCCTGGGACGATTCGGTGAGCCAGTACGCCGGCGCGTCAGTGCGCCTGTAAGGCCTTAAGCCGGTATGCCGGTGGCCAGTTTGCCCGTGAGTCAGTGAGCCGGTGAGTCGGCGTGGCGTTGCGGTGCGCGGTGGGCTGCTGGATTTGGCGTGCCGTGCTTGACCCAATTTCCATTGCGCCACCCCGGGGGGGCTGATTCGTTGCGCCGCAATGACGCCCTGGTCGCAGTTTTTCATCCCGACTCTAAAGGAGAGCCCCGCGGATGCCGAGATCCCTTCCCACCGCCTGCTGATCCGTGCGGGCCTCGCCCGAAAGCTTGGCGGAGGCCTGTACAGCTTCCTGCCGCTTGGACTGCGCGTCATGCAGAAAATCACCGCTATCTGCCGCGAGGAGCTGAACGCGGCCGGCGCGATCGAATTGCTCATGCCGCACCTGCACCCTGCGGATCCCTGGCAGGAAGGCCCGCGCTGGGCGGCCATCCGCGGGGTCATGTTCCGGGTGGACGGAGCGGGTGATGGCGCCAGGGGTCCCCGGGAACCGGAGTACGTGCTCGGCCCGACCCACGAGGAGATCATCACGAACCTGGTGAAGGCGGAGATCACCAGCTACCGGGACCTGCCGCGCAACTTCTACCAGATCGGCACCAAGTTTCGTAACGAGATCCGTCCCCGCTACGGGCTCATGCGGGCCCGCGAGTTCTTGATGATGGATGCCTACTCGTTCGACGTGGACCAGGCGGCCGCGGAAAAGAGCTACCATCGCATGAAGCTGGCCTATGAGGCGTTTTTCCGTCGGCTCGGCATCCTGGCGATCTCTGTCGAGGCGGACACCGGGGTCATGGGCGGGAGCTTCTCGGAAGAATTCATGATCCCCGCCGAGGTCGGCGACGACGACATCATCTTCTGCGAGGAGAGCGGATATGCCGCGAATCGCGAGAAGGCGACGAGTGGCCTCGTGTCTGCCGATTTCACGGATGCAGCACCCGTCGGGCCGGTTGAGGAATTCGCGACTCCAGGCGTGACGACGATCGCGCAGCTGGAACAGGCTCCCTACGGCATTCCGGCCGACGCACAGTTCAAGACCCTCGTGTACATCGGCGACGGCATGCCCTTCCTCGTGATCCTGCGCGGATGCGACGAACTGGAGGAGGCGAAGCTGGGAGCGCTTGGCTTCGGCGCGGTGCGCCCGGCACGTCCGGAGGAAATCGAACCCGTGATGGGTGCGAAGCCCGGCAGCCTCGGGGCCGTGCGCGACACGATCAAGGACGCCAAGGCGCTTGCAGGAATCTTTGCCGACAGCGCCATCCGCCTGATCGGAAATGGCGCGACCGGCGCGAATCGCGATGGATTCCATCTTCGGAACGTCAACGTGGCGCGGGACCTCGCGGTCACGCGCTTCGGCGATTTCCGCCGAGTGCGTCCCGGCGAGCCTTGTCCGCGCTCCGGGAAGCCTCTCCAGGTGAAGCGCGGAATTGAGGTCGGGCACGTGTTCATTCTCGGCACGAAGTTCTCCGATCGTTTCCACGCCCATTACACCGATGACCAGAAGCAGTCCCGCCCGATGGTGATGGGGTGCTATGGAATTGGCGTGAGCCGCACGCTTCAGGCCGTGGTTGAGCAGGGGCATGACGCGGATGGCATCGTCTGGCCCTGGCCTGTCGCTCCCTTCCAGGTGCTCGTCTGCCTGCTCGATCCGCAGCTTCCGGAGGCTGCCGCGCTGGCCGGAAAGATCGGCGCCGCCGCGGAGAAGGCCGGGGCAGACGTCTTGCTCGACGACCGCGCCGAGCGCCCCGGTGTCAAATTCAAGGATGCCGACCTCATCGGGATCCCGCTCCGTGTCACTATCGGCGGACGTGGGCTCAAGGACGGCATCGTCGAGATCAAGCGGCGCACCGGGGGCGACGTTGAAAAGGTTGCGCTTGCGGATGCGGAGAGCCGGATTGCGGCGATCGTCGTCGAGCTGGCCGGAGCAGGGTGATGGCGGACGCGAGACCGCAGGCGGTGCCGGAGCAGTCGGAGCGGGAGCAGGTCGCCCTTGCGGGAGGCTGGCATGTCGTCGTGCTCAATGACCCGGTGAACCTGATGTCCTACGTGGTGCTTGTTTTCCGCAAGGTGCTCGGCTTCGACGAGACCAAGGCGCGGAAGCACATGCTCGAGGTTCACGAGCTGGGCCGGTCGGTAGTCTGGTCAGGAGACCGGGAAAAGGCGGAGGCCTATGCCTTCACGCTGCAGCAGTGGCACCTGACTGCGGTACTTGAAAACGATGAAGCGCATTGAGGTACGCCTGAGCGTGGAGGTGGTTGAGCCGTTGCTCGGCGTGATCGAGGCGGCTGCGGAGTCCCTCGTCGACAAGCTGGCGGTCTCACCGACCTTAACCGGGCTCGAGCCCGACCTGTGCGACGCGTGGATGGCCGAGCTCCAGGCGGCGCAGGCGAAGGAAGTGCGTGAACTGACCGGCATCTTCGACGCCAATTTCAGGAAGACCGGGCTTGTCGCCTTCGACGAGTCGAACGCGGAACCGATCATCCGCGCCTGCACGGCCATGCGCCTGCGTATCCGGGAGGCATTTCTCGACCGGCATTCCGACGAGACCCTTGAGTCCGGGGATGTCGAGCTCGACGACCTCGCGCCCGGCGACAGGCGCGCGTTCATGGCCTACCTGCTTCTCGCGACGATACAGGACCTGGTGATTCAGCATCTCGAGTCCTCGATTCTCGGCGAGTAGGGGGCAGATCGGGTTTTCGGCAATTGGCACTTGTTACTTGAAGGAGGCGGGCTACGGTGCCCGCGACACCCTGCAGTGTTCGAGGTGCCTCAAAAACCGCTCTTTGCCTTAGGATAATTACGGGAGCCAAAACCGTCGGGAAGATGCCAGGCCGTAAACCGGAAGGCAGACGCCCTGCGGCGGCGCCCACCTCAAGTTTAAAAGGCCTGAGCCTTTGGGTACACGGCACAGGCGGGGTGTTGCTTCACTTTCCAGTTCCTTAGAATTCCTCGATGTCCTCCGCCGAATACAACGCCCTTCATATCATCCACGTCTTCGCCGCTGTCGGCCTGGTCGGCCTGATCTTCTACGCGTGTGCTGCCGCGTCAGACACCCGCAAAAAGGCGATGATGTGGAGCGGCATCCTCACGCTGCTGGTGCTGCTCACGGGCATTCGCCTGTGGCAGGGTATCTACAGCTGGTCGGGCGGCTGGGCGATCGTGAAGCTCGTCTGCTGGCTCGGCCTTTCGGCCTTCGGGGGACTGGCCTACCGTCGCCGCGAGAAGGTCGGGCTCTGGATCTCACTCACCCTCGCACTGAGCGCCCTGGCGCTTGTGATGGTGTACACGCGGCCGTTCTGACGATCGGCTGCAGCCTGGCCCCGACCGGTCGTTGAGTGACACTGAGCGGAGTGGGCAAGTATGAAGACGGGGGCTGAATCCGAGGTGCCGAATCTTTGCGGCCTCTGGGTTGACCCCGACGGCATTGTGCATCTCTGCCTGGCGGGCGAGGGGGAAAGTCGCGAAGCGCGTCCCGCCACTCTGTCGCCGTTCATCTGGACTAGCGGAGCGCCTGCCGAAGATCTCGATGGCGCATCGTCGGAAGGTCTCGCCGGCATCGGTGCGTTCCGAACGATCACTCACGCACGTGACTCCCGGGTGTTCACCACCCTGGTGAAACATGTGAAGGCCGATGGCTTTGAGACAGTGCGACCCCTTCAAAGCCAATACCTGTTGCAAAACAGGGTGCGGCTGTTTGCAGGTATGCATTTTTCCGACCTCAGGCGCTGCCAGCTTGATATCGAGACGGCGTCGACCGGAGGCGGCTTTCCCGATCCTCGCAATCCCGGCGACCGGGTGCTCGCCATCGGCCTGCGTTTCAACGGACGCGACCGCACCCTGGTGCTCGGCGAGTCGTCGGATGCCGCGGAGAAGGGTCTCCTCGAGGAGTTGAACAGGATCCTGAACGAGGAGGACCCGGACGTCATCGAGGGTCACAACATCTTCAAGTTCGACCTGGATTTCCTGCGGCAGCGCTGCCGCCTGCACAAGGTGACGTGCGCCTGGGGACGTTTCGGGCAGAAGGCGTCCTTCCGGAACAGCCGCGTGAAACTGGCCGAGCGATGGATCGATTTCCCTCGATGCGACCTTCCGGGCCGCACCGTCGTGGACACTCTGCTGCTGGTGCAGCTCCACGACATCACCGCGCGCGAGATGACGGGATACGGGCTGAAGGAGGCAGCCGTCTATTTCGGCATCACACTTGAGGACGGCGGTGACCGCACCTACATCGAAGGCAGCCGTATCCAAGATGCGTGGCGCGAGGAACGGGACCGGTTCCTGGCTTACCTTGCGGACGACCTTCGCGAGACAGAGGGCATCGCGTCGCTGCTGCTGCCGACCTATTTCGAGCAGGCCCGCACGTTTCCGATGCTGCTTCAGGATGCCACGCTCCGGGGCACCACTGCGAAGATCGACCTACTGTTCCTCGAGGAGTACTACCACGCGCGGCACGCCATCTCGCTTCCCGCCGAGGTCACGCCATTCGAGGGCGGGTACACGAGGAGCTTCGAGTCCGGGGTGTTTCGCAACGTGCTCCACTTCGACGTGGCCTCTCTGTACCCGAGCCTGTTGCTGAAGATCGGGCGAAATCCGCGCAGCGATCCACTCGGCGTCTTCATCCCGATGCTGCGCCGGCTGCGTGATTATCGCCTGAAGTACAAGACGCTTGCCCGCACGTCCAGGGACGAGGTGGAGCGTGCGGAGGCTGCCGCCCGCCAGGCCAATTTCAAGATCCTCATCAACTCGTTCTACGGGTACCTCGGCTTTCCCGGTGCTCGTTTCGGCGATGGCGATCTGGCGGCGGAGGTGACGCGTCAGGGCAGGGAACTCCTGCAGGCACTCATCGACGCGTTTGTGCGCGAGGGCTGCGTGCCGCTCGAGGCCGACACCGACGGAATTTATCTTTCGTCGGAGCGCTATGCCGCGGATCCAGAGGCATTGCTGAAGCAGGTGTCTGCGGTGCTCCCGCCCGGCATCGACCTGGAGTTCGACGGCGACTACCGGTCGATGTTCTGCTACAAGGCGAAGAATTACGCGCTGTTCGACGGCAACCGGATCATCCTTAAGGGCAGCGCGCTGCGCTCCCGCGGAATCGAGCCCTACCTGCGTAAGCTCACCGGCTGCCTGATAGCGTTCCTGCTCAAGGGCGAAGGGGAGTCCCCGCTGGACCTTATCGACGACTACCGAAAAAGGATCCGCTCCGGTACGATCGAAGTCACGGAATTGAGCCGGAGCGAGCTGCTCGGACAGAACCCTGAGGCCTACGAGGCGTTGATGGCGTCCGGAGGCAAACCGCGGCGCGCCGCAGCGGAAGTTGCCCTGCAGCTGACTCCCAGGCCGCGCATGGGCGACCGCATCAGTTTCTACATCACCCCGAAATCAAAGGGACGCACGAGTGACTGGCAGCGCGCACGTGCGGTTCAGCTGTTCGATGCCGGCAAGGCCCCCTACGACGCGGATCACTACCTTAAGAAGCTGGATGACTGGCTTGAGCGCTACGGAGAGTTCCTCGGGCTCAAGCCAACCGGCGGAGAGCAGGGGGAGTTGCTGTAGCGGGCAGCCGAAACGCTGGCGCGTTCCGCTACATTGAGAACAGTTTTCGGTAGCGGAAGCCGCCAGACTTTCGAGGCTCGCTCAAATCCTCAGACGCCGGAGCGCTTCTTTCACTTCATCGACCGAAATCGCTGTCCTGTCGGGGCCGTGGTGAACGACAGTAACGTGTGCTCCCGGCGGAGCCCAGATTGCAGAATCTGTCGGCCCGAAAAGCAGCACGCTAGGCACACCGAGTGCCGCAGCCAGGTGACTCACCCCCGAATCGTGGCCGATGAACAGACGGCAATGCCGCAGCTTCTCCGAAAGTTCGGGTAGGGGCAGGTTCCTTACTGACTGCCCGTGCTCCGCCAGCAGCCCCTCCGGCTCTGCCCCGCCGGTCACGATGAGAAGCTCGGCCTTTCGTTCCGACCTGAGCCAGCCTGCCAATTCAATCCATCGTTCGATGGGCCAGTTCTTTCTCGGTGAACCACTGCCTGGATGCAGCGCGATGAGACGCGCGCTCGGTTCGGGAGTGCCGAGCGGGTAGCTGAGCGAGTCGATCGTGAGACCGAGTGGCTCGAGGGCCGAAGCAAAGTGAGCGGCGGCCGGCGCGATGGCAGGTTGTGCCTCGCCCACGATGAATCGCTGCTCCGGATGCACGGGAAGCTTTGCCCGTAATGTTCCGTCGGGATCGGGCCAGAAGCTGACGATCAGGTCGTAACGACTCAGCCAGGTTTCGATCTCCCATCCGAGGGGTTCCGAACGGAACAGCGCGGCCCAGCGCGACTCATCCTGGGAATAGGCGTGGTCGATGAGTCCCTTGTCGATGACGAGCTCTGCGGCGCGCCGATTGCCGACGAGATCAATCACCGCTTCGGGATATGCCTGCCGAAGGAGTGAGATCGCCGGCAGAGTGACGATGAAATCGCCGAGTGCGCCGCCGCGAAGGATCAGGATGCTCTGCACGCTGCCCTGAACCACGGAGCCAGAGCACGGGCGAGCGGAAAATCCCTACGCGGAAAATACGGTGACGAAAGCGGCGGTCAGAAAATGAGGATCGCTGAAACGCGAAAGGGCGAAATCGCTGCATACCTTTTTGAGTGGTCTTCAGTGACCTGAACCCTACCCAAAAACCCTCTCCGTGCTTTCGCCCCTCAGCGCTTCTGCGATTGGTTCGGGCTGGTTGCTCGCTATTCCGCGTTTCCGCGGTCGGCGAGCGCCTGACTGATATCCCGACCGGACGGCGCCTGGTACACACGCAGCCCGAATTCGCCGATCACCGACAGCAGGTGGTCGAAGATGTCGGACTGGATCCCCTCGTAGACCGCCCAGCGGGTGTCGTTCGTGAAGACATAGATCTCGAGTGGCAGGCCCTTTTCGGTGGGAGCGAGCTGGCGCACCAGGAACGTCATGTCCTGGTGGATCTTCGGGTGCGCCCTTAGGTAGGCGACGCAATATGCGCGGAAGGTGCCGACGTTCGTGATCCTGCGGCCGTTGCCGAGGATCGATAGGTCGGTGCCCCGATTCGCGTTCTCCTTGTCGATTTCCTCCCGCTTGGTCTTCAGGTAGTCGCGCAGCAGATCGATGCCTTGCCAGCGCGCGATTAGATCCGGATCAGCGAACCGCACGGTCTGAAGGTCGATCAGCAGCGCACGTTTGATGCGCCGTCCACCCGCCTCCGACATGCCCCGCCAGTTCTTGAACGAGTCCGAGATGAGCGTGTAGGTCGGAATCGTCGTGATGGTCTTGTCCCAGTTTCGGACCTTCACCGTGGTGAGCGAAACATCGATCACGTCTCCATCCGCGCCCGCCTTGGGCATCTCGATCCAGTCGCCGACCTGCACGAGATTGTTGGCCGAGATCATGATCCCGGCCACGAATCCGAGGATCGCGTCGCGGAAGACGAGCAGTAGCACCGCGGTGAGCGCGCCGAGTCCGGAGAATAGCACGAGCGGCGATTTCCCGAGAACGGTCGCCAGGATGAGAATCGCGCCGACAACCGTGAGCAGGAGCTTCACCGCCTGCAGGAATCCCTTGAGCGGGATCTTCGATCCCCGCTTGGTCTCCCCGACGACGCGCCCGACCGCGTTGAGCAGTGCGAAGAACACGCCGAGCCAGATCAGCACCAGGTAGATGCTGACTCCGGATCCGATCGCGGCGCGGACCTCCTCGCTGCTGCCGATCAGGTCGTCGCCGAAGAAGTTGATCGCTATGGCCGGGGCGAGGTGGGAAAGGCGGGTGAAGACCCCGCTCTCAAGGAGCGCATCGTCCCAGTGGAACCGGGAGCGCTTCACGATCGCCGCGACGGCCTGCAAGATGACGCGCTTCGCGATCCAGTTCACAAGGAACGCGAGGACCAGCAGCGCCAGGATTCCCGCGGCTGTGGCGATCAGCACAACGCGGGACTCGTCCATCTCCCGGGCGAGCAGCAGTTCCGTCAACCATGTGTTCAGGTTCGGCATGGCTTGGTTCAACCGCACCCAATCGCCCATGTCCGCTCCCGCAAGACCTTTTATCCGGTGCGTGTGGCGTGATTCGGAAGTTCGTCTTGCATTCACCGGCTCGACAGTCGCGCACGCGGGAGGCATGATGCATCGGTGAGCCTGCACCGTGCACCCTGGGGCGTCCTCCTCACAGTCATTTCGGCCGTCCTGACCGTAGTCTTTCTGGCCATCGCGACCGCTCCTTGGGAATGGACGGGCACCGCCGAGACTGCGGGTCCGCTGTACTGGCTGAGGTTCCTGCCGATCGCGCTGCTCATCGTCTGCGCCCTTTTCACCGTACGCGGTTATTCCGTCTCACCCGGCTGGCTGCATGTGCGCCGACTCTTGTGGTTCACCTCACTGCCGCTGGATGAACTCCACTCCGCGGAGGTCCGGCCGCGCGCGATGCGCCACAGCCTGCGCCTGCTTGGCAATGGCGGCCTGTATTCCGTCAGCGGCCTCTATCGGAACCGCGACCTCGGAAATTACCGGGCGTTCGTGACCGACTTCCATCGCACCGTCATTCTCCGCTTCAAGAAGCGAACGATAGTCGTTTCGCCAGAGGATCCCGAGGCATTTGTCCGGGAAATCCGGGACGTCACGGGAGTCGGGACGGAAGCGTGCTCAGATTAGTACGCCCGGCATCGGACTTGCGGGCCCTGCCAGGCTCGTCCAATGAGGATCCCGAATGAAGGCTGCCCCGAAAGTCGGCACGACAGGCGAAACCCGCTTCACGGTGGAGGAAAAGCACGCCATCGATTTTGCGGTGAACGGCATGCCGGCGGTCCTGAGCACGCCCTGGCTTATCTGGTTCATGGAACATGCGGCCCGCGAGGCGATGTTGCCGCTGCTTGAACCGGGCGACAGTACCGTGGGCATCCGGGTGGATGTCGAACACCTCGCTGCCACGCCCATCGGCATGGGCGTGACCTGCAAGGCACGCGTTCTGAACTCCGAGGGCCCCGTCATTTCGTTCCAGCTGGAGGCACGCGACGATCGCGAACTGATCGCACGCGGCTACCACAAGCTTCGAGTTATTCGGGTCGATCGGTTCGCCGCGCGAGTTGCGGGGAAGTCGGCCCCCTGAGTTTAGTCGCTTCATTCGAGCCGGGTGGCTGAACTCCAATGTCACGTATTACGTGACAATGCCTAAGACAGGCTACGTTCGTGCAGGCGACCGTTTCGGCCTTGGCATGTCAGGGCAGTAATTCGTTCTAATGAATCGGGGGCTGGGCCGTTTCCTTCCTCTTCCGCAGGTCATTCGCCGATGCGAACCGACGTGCGGCCCGGCCCGGTTCTGACCTGACCCCAACGTGATCCGCAATTTTCTATTCCTAATGGGCCGCCTTCGGCCCTATCGGCGCTTCTATCTCGCAGGAGCGGTGGCGTTGCTTGGCGTCAACTTGCTGGACACCTTCTCGCCGCAGATCGTGCGCTGGGCGATCGACCACCTCGTGCAGGCTGCAGCGGCACCCGACGACTCCGTTGCCGGAAGCCCGCTCACCCGTGTCCTGCCGGCCGACTGGTTCGGTCCGGAATCCTTCATGGGGGGCATGTGGGTGTACGGGGCATTCTTCGTATCGATCGTGGCCCTCATGGGCGTCTTCCGCTATTTCATGTCGACCGGTTTTGCGACGGGCGGCGTCTCGCTGACGCATGACCTCCGCCGCCGGCTATTCAGCCACGTCCAGCGGCTGTCGGCTTTGTATCACGACAGGACAAAGGCCGGGGACCTGATGACCCTGGCCACGAGCGACATCAATGCCCTGCGGGAGTTCTACTGGATCGGCATCATGATCGGGCTCGATACGATCTACTATTTCCTGCTCGTGCCCATCTACATGGCGCAGATCAGCGTTCCGCTGATGCTTGCGGGACTCTGCACGCTCCCGCTGATCCCGTTCATCGTCGCGCGGCTCGCCGGCCGGATCGAGTCACGCTACGATGCCATGCAGGCGCAGCTTGAGGTGATGTCCGAGCGCGCCCGCGAAAGCTTCGCCGGCGCGAAGGTGGTAAAGTCCTTCGCCCGCGAGGACGGCGAAATCCGGGCGTTCGCCCGCATGGGCAGGGAATACAAGCGCCGGGCACTGCGCCTCGCCGCCGTGGAGGCGCTCGAGCAGCCGCTGCTTATCCTGATGCTGGCCCTGGCCGATCTCGTGGTGATCGGCTACGGCGGCGTGCTGGTGCTTCGGGGCATCGAGACCCAGCAGGACCTCGCGGCACTGGGGCTCGGCGATGCCGCCATCCGCGAGGCGGTCCGCGCAGCGGGCGGCATCACGGTCGGCGATTTCGTGGCCTACTTCAGCTACCTGCTCCGGCTCAGCGGACCCATGGTGGGCTTTGGCTGGGTGGTCAGCCTCTATCTTCGGGGAAAAGTCAGCAGCGACCGGATCGAGCGGGTGCTTCAGACGGAACCCGAGATCGTGGATGCTCATCAGTCATTCGTGCCGAAGCGAATCCGGGGCGAGGTGGAGTTTCGCGACCTCACCTTCGCCTATCCCGCACATCGCGCAGCGGATGCGCCGGATGCCAGGCTCGGGGCGCTCTCCCGAGTTTCGCTGAAGATTCCGGCGGGAAAGACCGTTGCCCTGGTTGGCGCGGTGGGCAGCGGCAAGAGCACGCTTCTAAACCTGATCCCCCGGCTCTACGATCCGCCGCCGGGGACCGTGTTCATCGACGGTCACGATGTCTGCGCGATCCCGCTCTCGATCCTGCGCACGCAGGTCGGCGCGGTGCCGCAGGACACGTTCCTGTTCAGCGAGACGATACTGGAGAATGTCGGCGTTGGTGCCGAAAGTACTTCCGTTGCCGAACTGGAGACGCCGCTTCCCGGCGGCAAGGAAGCCTGGCTTCGCGAATGCGCGCGCATCGCCCACCTCGAGGAGGACGTGGCGGGATTTCCCAGGGGCTATGAAACGCTTCTCGGCGAAAAGGGGGTCAACCTTAGCGGCGGGCAAAGGCAGCGTGTGGCGATAGCCAGGGCGATTGCCCGCCGCCCTGCGATCCTGCTTCTCGACGACTGCCTCAGCGCGGTCGACACGCAGACCGAGGAACGACTGCTCAGTGGACTGCAGGGCGTGATGCGCGGGCGCACGACATTGATCGTAAGTCATCGGCTTTCGACCGTTGAGCACGCCGACGAAATCGTCGTGCTGGACTCGGGGCGTATCGCGGAAAGGGGAACCCATGCGGAACTGCTCCGGGTCGAGGGCCTCTATGCCGCGCTCTGGGAGAAGCAGCAGCTCGAAAGGGAGGTCGAGGAAAGCCGCTAAAGCGGCCCATTTGCCATGAGCGATTCCTTCGAGGACGATCTGCGGGATGAGCGCATCCGGACGAACCTCATCGATCCGGTCCTGTTGCGCCGCATCCTCGCCTATGCCTGGCCATACAGGAGACTGATCCTTCTCGGCCTGGCGCTGGTGCTTGCGAGTGCTGCGCTCGCCGTGCTGCCGCCGCTCCTGCTCGGCGCTCTCGTCGATATCGTCTTCAAGACAGGACAGTCGCTGCCGGGCGATGCAGTGGCGCGGGTGATCGGCTGGTTCTCGGGTCAGGATGCCACGGCGATCCGAGATTGGGATTCATCGCGCCAGCTAGCGCTCTTCGGCGGGCTGTTCCTTGTGGTGCGGAGCCTTGCGTTCGTCGTCGATTGGGCGGGCTCCTACACGCTCATGGGGCTGGGACAACGGGTGCTCTTCGATATCCGGCAGCAGCTCTACGCCCACATTCACGGACTCTCGCTTTCGTTTTTCCACCGGAATCCGGTTGGGCGCCTGGTGAACCGCGTGGCCTACGACGTGTCGGCCATGGAACGTATGTTCAGCGTCGGCGTGGTGACGCTCTCGAAGGACGCCCTGATGCTGTTGGCGATCATTGCGCTGCTGCTGCTGATCGACCTGCGCCTCGCCCTCATCGTCATGAGCGTGATCCCGCCCATGATCATCGCCACGGTGATCTTCCGGCGATTCAGCCGGTCGGCCTATCGGCGCTGGTATGCGGCCCAGAGCCGGTTGAATGCCTTCATGGCGGAAAGTATCGCCGGTGTCCGCGTCGTGCAGCTCTTCCACCGGGAGAAGCGGCACGAGGCGGTGTACGACGGCGTGGCACAGGAGTTCCGGAAGCACTTCATGGCACAGCGGCGTGCGTGGGCGTACTTTCGCCCGGTGGTGACCACGCTTTCGGCAGCGGGGACCGGGCTGGTGCTCTGGTTCTGCGGCGATGCGGTGCTGCGTGGCCGCGGTCTGGAGCCTGCGGAGCTGGCGGCCGTAGGAGCGATCTCGGTTGGCGTGCTCGTGAGCTACCTCAATTACGCGGAACTGTTCTTCCAGCCGATCCGGGATATCGCCGAAAAGTTCGACATCGTTGTCGGTGCGATGACCAGCGGTGAGCGCATCTTTACCATCAAGGATCAGGTGCCCGAGGTCTCCGACCTTCCCGGGTCGGCCGACCATGGGAAGCTCCGGGGAGCAGTGCGCTTCGAGGGAGTGACCTTTTCTTACAAGGCCGAAGAGCCCGTGCTTCACGGACTGGACCTCGATATCCGCGCGGGCGAAACAGTCGCCATCGTGGGCCACACGGGAGCCGGTAAGACCACGATCATCAACCTCGTGAACCGGCTGTACGACGTCACCACCGGGCGCGTGTGCGTCGACGGCCGGGATGTGCGGGAATACCGGCTCGCGTCCCTCCGTCGGCAAATCGCCGTGGTGCATCAGGATGTCTTCCTGTTTGCGGGCACGGTAATCGAGAACCTCACGCTCGGTGATGACTCGATAAGTCGGGAGCGGGTGGAGGCGGCCTGTCGGCAGGTGGGTGCCGATGCGTTCATCCGGCGGCGCCCCGGTGGCTACGACGGCGCGGTCGACGGCGGCGGCCGCACCTTCAGTGCGGGGGAGCGCCAGCTGTTGAGCTTTGCACGGGCGCTGGTGTTCGATCCGGCCATCCTCGTGCTCGACGAGGCGACCAGCAGCATCGACACGCACAGCGAGGAACTCATCCAGGAGGCGCTCAAAACCCTGACGCGCGGCCGCACCAGCATCGTCATTGCCCATCGGCTGAGCACGATCCAGCGCGCGGATCGGATCCTCGTCATGCACAAAGGACGGCTCGCCGAGCAGGGTACGCACCAGCAGCTGCTGGCGGCACGCGGCATCTACTGGAAGCTGTACCGCCTGCAGTACCGGAACGCGGCGTAGCCGGCCGAAGTCACTGGTCGGCAGCGACCGAGCTCTGCGGCAACGTGTGGCTGACCAGAGTGGCGACCCCTGAGCCGACGACGTTCATGTCGACTTCGAAGCGGACGGGCAGCCTTCGTTCGTCCTGTGAGATCCAGACCTTCACGGTCGAGCCGCGACGGAACATCCCCTTCGGCTCGGTCTTCTCCATCCTGGGAACGAGCACGAGCGTGTTGAAGGTACCCATGGGCGTGCGGATTTCCTCATACTCCTCCGCGTAAATTGTCAGCTCATAGAAATCGTCGTCAAACACGACCAGCGCATCGCGCTTGTCGCCCGGCTTCATATCGACCCAGGAGCGGGTGTGGACCAGCGCCATGATAAGGTCCATCGGCTCGCCGGAGGGCATCGGCAGCTCTGCGTTCTTGTGGGGCTCCACCTCGTTTCGGTAGGTCGCCACGGAGCGGGTGTAGTCGAAGGCCATGCTCTGGCGCGTGTCCTTGCGGCGCTGGCTGCTCGTCTCGTCGATCCGAAGCAACTGACCGGTGCCCAAGTCGAATCGGGCCACTCCTTCCGCCGTGAAAGGGAAGAAGAACCGGACCGTTCCCGTGGTACGGGTGGTTGTCGTGATGTGCAGCTCGGGGCGCCCCGTTTCGGAAGTCGCCTGGTTCGCCGCGACATTGATCTCACCGGCTCCGAAGAGGAGCCAGCTCACGCGAAAACGAAGCTGCTCGCCCGGGCTGAGCGCAGGTACGGCGGCGTGCGCCGCAACCAGTGACGAAAGAAACAGAAGCAGGAAGGGGACGCTTCGGTGCATTTCAGTGTGCGACAGGGAAACTTGTATGGGGATCCCGGGGTGACAACCCTTTCGGGTCGATTTGCTGGGTTCCGGAATTGCAGCAGCGGTCAGGCAAGAGCCAGGTCGAGCTGGTCCGCCAAGCTGAGTGCACGGGCATCATGCCCGCGCCTGCGCAGTTCGCTCGCAAAATCCGCCGCAAACCCATGCAGCGTGAGGACGCGCTTCGGCCGGACTTCCTCGACGAACCGGAGCAGGTCGGGAAAGTCGGCATGATCGGACAGCGGGAACGCGGCATCGCATCCGCTGCGCCAGCGCGCCCCGGAATCGATCGCCCAGCCGGTGACGACGGCCGTACGGGCACCGGGCAGTCGCCGGATGAATGCGGACTGGCGCCCCTGCGGCGGGCAGACCACGACATACCCTCCCGCGGTCCTCGAATCGAACTCCATGTATTCAGGAAACTTCCACCCGCAGGCCTCGCAGGCTCGCGTCATCCGCTCGACTTCGCGATGCAGCATCAGCGGGAACCCGGCCCGCCCGAGGCCGGCGATCACCTCCTGGGCCTTGCCCAGGCTGTAGGCGAAGAGCACAGGGATGCCGCCCGCTGAAAGCGTCTCGCGGCAAAACGTGACGATGTCCGCCCACACCGCCTCCGCTGGCGGCATCGAGTATCGCTCGCGACCGAACGTCGTTTCCATGATGAGCAGGTCCGCCCGCGGCACGGCGCAGGCTTCGGCGGCGAGACCCGGACGCAGCTTGAAATCGCCGGTGTAGAGGAGGGATCCAAGCTGCTCGTCCTCCAGCAGGATCATTGCGGATCCCGCGATGTGGCCTGCCGGATGCAGAGTCACCGCGCAGCTCAGGGAGAGCGACTCAGTCCTGCCGAAGGGAAGCGCGTGCACCGTGCGGCGTCCCCGCAACCGGACCTGTGCCAGGTGAGCAGTCGTGGGCGAGCAGAGGATCTCCCGGTGGCGCGCCAGGTGATCGAAATGGGCATGAGAGACAAAGCAGCGCTCGACGCGGCGACGGGAGTCGAGCGACCAGCCGATCTGGGGCAGGTGAATGCCGTCGCGGTACCGGACGTCCCAATCCATCTGACTTGCGGCGGGGGTGCTCAGCCCGACGGCGCCGGGGTCTCGGAAAAATACTTCCGGAGAACCAGGCGCCAGGCGGTCACGAAGAACGCGGTGAGCGGAATCGCGAGCACCATGCCGAGGATCCCGCCGAACGCCGTTCCCCAGAAGAAGATCGCGACGATGATGGTCACCGGATGCAGCCCGGTGCGGTCGCCCATGATTGTCGGCGTGAGGATCCATCCCTCGATCGACTGCACGGCGATCATCACGAGGATCACGAAGCCGAGCAGCTGCCAGCCGCCGTCGACCTGGAAGTAGGCGAGGGGAAGCGTCACCGCCACCCCGATGATCGTGCCGAGGTAGGGCACGATGTTGAGGATGCCGAGCATCAGGCCGACGAATACGCCGAAGCGGAGACCGACGAGCGTGAACCCGATCGCCATCAGGACGCCCATCACGAGCGCGATGATCAGCTGGCCGCGGAAGAACGACTCAACGATCGCGGCGAACTCCCGCACAAGGAAGACGACGTCGTCGCGGAACCGTTCCTGGAGAAACGCCAGGTTGCTCCCGAGATTCCGGAACGGGTCGTGCCGCGAGAGCAGGAAGAAGAACAGGTAGACGGGTATGACGGCTGCGTGCGTGACGAATCCGAAGAACCCGAGCAGGCCGCCGCCCGCCGCACGCAGTGACGGTGCCACGGTGGACAGCATGGTCGAGACCTCGCTGGAGAGCTGTTCGACAATGCGCTGCACGGCGGGGTACTGCATCAGTGCCTGGGCGAACTCGACGAGCCGCGGCGAGAAGCGTTCCGCCGCCGACTGGGCATCCTGCCAGAAGGTCGGCAGGTAGGCGACGAGGTCCAGCAGCTGGCTGACGAGCAGCGGGACGAGCCATTGAAGCACGGTCGCGAGCGCGATCAGGAAGAGGCTGAAAAGCAGGACGACAGCGACGACGCGCCTGATGCGGAGCCGCTGTTCGAAAATCGAGACCAGCGGCCGCAGGACCACGGCGAGCACGCCGGCAACGGCAAGTGGCCACAGCACGCCGGAAAAGAAGGAGGCGAGCCGTCCGAGGACCGCAAAGGCGGCGACGAGTGCGGCAACTGAGGCCAGCAGGGAAACCAGGGTGATCGTGAACCCGACAACCGAGCGCTGGGTCGGCCCGAGCAGAGGATGATGGGGGTCACCCGACATTGCCGACGATGATTCAGCAAATGGGAATCAGGCCAAGTCTTGAAACGATTCCTATGGCGCCACTTGTGCCCCGGGCTTCCTGGCGGAATGAAGCGCGACGATACCCATGGTCATTCGCAGGATGCGTACGGAATCGAAGCCCGCGTCGCTCAATTCGCGCTGCATTGCGACATGATCGGGAAAATCACGGATCGAGTACCCCAGATAGTCATAGGCCGAGGGTACACCCGTGATCCATCCGGCGATCCGGGGCGCAATCCATCTCAAGTAGGCATAGTAAAGCGGGGCGAATCCCCGCCATGGCTGGGAGAACTCGAGGATATGCAGCCAGCCATTCGGCCTCAGGACCCGTCGGAATTCCGCCATGGCGGTGGGACGGTCGGCCATGTTTCGGATGCCGAATGCGATCGTCAGCGCATCCTGGCTGGAATCGGGCAGCGGGATCGCCAGGCCGTCCCCGATCATGAAGCGAATGCCGCGCAAACGCGGGTCGGCAGATGCCTCCCGCCTGGCTTCAGCCTGGTCGAGCATGGGCTGGCAGAAGTCCATCCCGACGACCCGGGCTTCAACAGGCAGGTTCCCCGTGAGGGCGAAGGCGACATCCCCGCTGCCCGTGGCCAGGTCGAGGACGTCCCTTGGATCGTGCCGGGCGACTGCCCGAACCAGCTGCTTCCGCCAGCCGTGATCGAACCCTAGGCTGAGCACGCGATTCGCGCGATCGTAGCGGGGGGCCACCCGGGTGAACATCTCTTGTATGGCCGAAGGATCGGGCATGGAGGTCTCCAGAGGGGCTGATCTGGCCTGTGCGGCAAGCGGAAACAGGGGCGGATGCGGGGTTCGATGAGGGAAATCGAGCAGCTACTTAGGCAAAAATCCCGTAATGTGACAGGGCGGTTTGATTTGACGTAATTCCAAACATGCAAATAAGTTAACCCCCAATAGGCCGCACACGCATCACGCTCGGCCGAATTCTAAACAGGAGACGCCATGTCCACGAACCTCACGAAGCGAGAAATCGTCCTCGATATCTACAAGAAGACCAACTTCCCGCAGAAGCAGGTTGTTGAAACCGTCCAGCGAACACTGGACATCATCCAGAACGCCCTTGCCGCCGGCCGCAACGTGGAGCTGCGCAATTTCGGCGTCCTTGAGGTGCAGGTCCGCAAGCAGCGCATTGGCCGCAACCCGAACAAACCTGAGGCCGAGGTCGTCATCCCGCAGCGCGCCGTGGTTAAGTTCAAGGCCGGCAAGGTGCTGAAGCAGCAGCTCAGCCAGCTGGACCTTACGACTCTGCAGTAATCCCCCGGGAGCGGGTTAGCCTGCTGGGCGAATGTCCACCATGCAGGCATTTCGGGTGAGGGCGGCTGCCCGCATCCCCAAGAATTAGTTCGCGCTGCGAAGGCGGCGTTTTCAATTTCCGGCGCCAATGGCGACGTTCCAGACCCTGCCCGGCTTCCGGGATTTCGCGCCCGATGATTTTGCCCGCAGGGCCCATGTGTTTCGGATCTGGCGGCAGACTGCCGCGACCTTCGGGTTCGCCGAGTACGACGGACCAGTCCTGGAGTCCCTGGATCTCTACAAGGCCAAGTCCGGGGACGAGATCGAGGGCCAGCTATTCAGCTTCACCGACAAGGGAGGGCGCGAGGTGGCCCTGCGGCCGGAAATGACGCCTTCGGTGTGCCGCATGATCGGCGCGCACGCCGCCTCGCTGAAGCGTCCCATCAAGTGGTTCAGCGTCGGCGAATTCTACCGCTATGAGCGCATGCAAAAGGGGCGGGGACGTTGTTTTTCGCAGCTAAACGCGGACCTCTTTGGCGAGAGCGGACCCGAGGCGGAGATCGAGCTCATCGCCCTGCTGGTGCAGACTTTCCGGGCATTCGGCCTGACCGAGGAGGACTTCTACGTGCGGCTCAGTGACCGTACGGTCTGGATACACTTCCTTGAGGCACTTGGCCTGGATGGCCCGCGCAGCCAGGCGGTCCTCGGGGCCGTGGACAAATGGGAGCGCCACGGGGAAGATGCCTTCAAGCCGTACGCAGAACAGTTTGGGCCCCTCGATAAAGGCATCCGGGCCCGGATCATGGATTTCCTGGCAATTCGCTCGATCGATGGACTCGCATCCGCTGTCGGCGCGCTGAGCCACGCAGCCCTGTCGGAGCGCCTCCTGGATTGGCGTCGGGTTCTCGATGGCCTGGCAGCCATGGGCCTTGGAGACTATGTGCGCGTGGACCTCGGCGTCGTGCGGGGACTCGCCTATTACACGGGATTTGTCTTCGAGGCATTCGATGCGAAGGGGGACTTGAGGGCCCTGGCAGGAGGGGGTCGGTTCGACGACCTGGTCGAGAAGCTCGGAGGTCCGTCGCTGCCCGCGGTCGGCTTTGGGATGGGCGACATGACGCTGTCGCTCCTGCTCGAGCAGCGCGGACTATTGCCCGCCATCGCGCGTACACCGGACGTGTATTGCGTGATCGGCGGACCCGCGGAGAGGGCGGTCGCGTTTGGCGACATCCAGGCCCTGCGTGCATCCGGGTTCCGAGTCGAGTACCCGCTTCGGGAACTTGCCTTCGGTAAGCAGTTCAAGGCGGCGGCCGAATCGGGTGCCAGGATTGCGCTTATCTACGGATCCGAGGAAGTCGCCAAGGGAATCGTCAAGATCCGCGACCTCGGCGAACGGAGCGAGAAGGACATTCCCCGCGACGCGCTCCAGGAGACGGTCCGTTCCCTGATCTCCGGGCACTGACCTGTCGCAAACTGCGTAGGACTGCCGGTCAGAGTTCGAGGTCGAATTCCGATAGCCGCAAAGAGGCACTCTGCTTCGTTCGGCTGAACTTCGCAGGCCAGGCAAGAATCGCCGAAAAAGATCGGGTGGTCGGTCTTTGTGCCCTTTCGTGGCCAAGGCGTCCGGGCTTCCCGATCATTGTTTGCCGCGCTGATCCGGCGCCAGGTGACCGGCGTCGACCGCCTCACGCACCATCTGGGCGGCGTACTCCCAAAGCGCCGCGGAACCCTCCGCGATGTGGGCATTCCGCGCCAGGACGCGATCATGAGTGATGCCGTGGCGGCGCCACGCAGCGCCCTCGGTGCGGCAGTTCAGCAGCATGGGCTGAAAGCGATCTACGGCCGCGGCGAACCTGGCCTCCGGGCTTTCCTTGGCCTCGAACTCGTCCCAGAGGGCCCGAAACTCCGCGCCCTGGTCGGGGGGAAGCATTCCGAAGATGCGCTTGGCCGCGCGGGATTCCCGCTCATGCTGGTCCGCCATCGCGCGGGTGTCGTACGCAAAGGTGTCACCAGCATCGATCTCGACGAGGTCGTGAACGACCAGCATCCGCAGCACCCGAAGCACGTCGAGGCCAGGGTGGTTCGCATGCTCCGCCAGGACGAGGACCGCGAGGCAGAGGTGCCAGGAATGCTCCGCGTCGGTTTCCGCCCGGCGGCTGCCGGTCGTGATCGTCTGCCGGTGGACGTCCTTGAGCCGATCGGCCTCGACGATGAATTCGACCTGTCGGGCCAGCCGAACGAGGGAGGATTCCGTTGCATTCTCTGGCATGGGGACACCAAAAGCCCCGCGCCCCCCGGCTGCAATCCCGGTCCGCCCTCCGTGTCAGCGCCGTTTCCTTGCTTGCTTGGCGGGATCCCCCGGATTTCGCTCGGGCGCATTTTTTCCCCTCAATGAAGGTCCTCGTAGCCGACAAGATATCACCAAAAGGAGTCGCCTTTCTGCGCCAGCAGAGGGGCTTGGAGGTGGTGGAGGCCTACGGGTCCTCACCGGCCAAGGTGCTCGAGCTCGTGCGCGACGTGCACGCCATTGCAGTGCGCTCGGAAACCAAGATCACGGCCGAGGTGTTTGCCGCGGCCCCGCAGCTCAAGGTGGTCGGGCGCGCCGGCGTCGGGGTCGACAATGTCGACGTCGAGGCGGCGACCGAGCGCGGCGTGGTCGTGATGAACACACCCTCGGGCAACACCATCGCAACCGCTGAGCTCACCTTCACCCACATGCTGTGCGGGGCACGCCCCGTGCCGCAGGCCGCGGCCTCGATGAAGACCGGTGCCTGGGACCGGAAGAGCTTTGCCGGCATCGAGCTGTTCAGGAAGACGCTCGGCGTCGTCGGCCTCGGTCGCATCGGAGGCGAGGTCGCCAAGCGCGCCCAGGCCTTCGGCATGCGCGTGCTCGCGTACGACCCCTACCTGGCACCCAGCCGCGCGAAGGCCATGCAGGTCGAGTCGGCCACGCTCGATGAGGTGCTCGAGCAATCGGACTACATCACGGTGCACATGCCGCTTACGGACGACACCCGGTACATGATCGACGAGGCTGCGCTCGCGAAGTGCCGCAAGGGCGTGCGCCTGTTCAACTGCGCCCGCGGCGGCATCATCAAGGAAACCGCGCTCGTCGCCGCCCTCAAGTCGGGACAGGTCGCGGCGGCCGGGCTGGACGTGTTCGAGGACGAGCCCCTGGCAAAGGACAGCGAGCTGCGCTCGCTGCCGAATGTCGTGCTTACGCCGCACCTCGGGGCCTCGACCGCGGAGGCCCAGGAATCGGTCGGCATCGAGATCGCGGAGCAGATCGCCGATGTACTGAACGGAGGCATCATTCGCAATGCGGTGAACATGCCGTCGATCGACGCATCCGCGCTTCGCCTGCTCGGTCCGTACCTGGATCTCGGCACGAAGATCGGCACACTCGTGCAGCAGATCGCGCCGGCGGGCATCGTATCGCTGCGCATCACCTATTTTGGCCGCATCGTGGAACTCGATGTGAACTCCGTCACCCGTGCGATCCAGAGGGGCTTCCTCCGGCGGATCAGCGGCGAGGACGTGAACTACGTCAATGCCCCCGTTCTGCTCGAGCGGCTCGGCGTGAAGGTGGAGACGGTCAAGTCGTCCGAGGATGCGGACTTCACGGATCTTATCCGGCTCGAGGCCGTGGCCCCTGACGGCCAGGTCTATTCCGCGGCTGGAACCACGATGGGGCGGGCCAACGCCCAGCGCATCGTCGAGATCAACGGGCGCACCGTCGAGGTCGACGCGAGCGGCAAGCTGCTCGTGCTTGAGAACCTCGACCGACCCGGCATGGTGGGCACGATAGGCACGATCCTCGGCAAGGACAGCGTGAACATCGGCGACATGTCGCTGAGCCGGCTGGCTCCCGGGGGCACCGCCTACATGGTGGTGCGCGTTGACAACGAGCCGAGCGAGGAAGCCCGCCGCGAAATCAAGGGGCATCCGGCCATCAAGATGGCCAAGTTCGTACAACTGTGACCTGGCTCGTCATTGCCGCAGTGACCGGATACCTGCTCGGCTCCCTGCCGTTCGGGTACCTCGTCGCGCGCGCGTATGGCGTGGATATCTTCAAGGTCGGGAGTGGCAGCCCGGGCGCGACCAACGTGAAGCGGTCGGTCGGGGCGCGGGCAGGCAACACCGTTTTCGCGCTCGACGCCCTGAAGGGAGCGGCAGCCTCGGCCTGGACCCTGCTGCGTTTCCGCGGCGAATCGGGCGAGGTCGACCTGGTACTGGCGGGGGTGATCGGCCTCATCGCGGCGCTGATCGGCCACAGCTATTCGTGCTTCACCGGATTCCGCGGCGGCAAGGGCGTAGCGACCGCCGCCGGCGGACTGCTCGTACTTATGCCCCTGGTCTGCCTCACGGCATTCGCGGTCTGGGCGGGCGTCTTCTTCGCCTTTCGGTACGTTTCCCTGGCATCGATCCTGGGCGCAGTGGCGCTCCCCCTCGCGGCCTGGGGCTGGGGCCAGCCTGTGCTGCTCCTTGGCCTTTCGCTGGTGATCGCGCTCTTCGTGATCGTCCGGCATCGGGCGAACATTTCCCGGCTGCTCGCGGGAACCGAGAACCGGTTTGGGCGCAAGCCTCCCGCGCCATGAGCCAGCCCGTCGTCAATGTCGGCATCTGCGGGCTCGGGACCGTGGGGCAGGGGGTGTGGAAGCATCTCTCGGCGAACCGCGTCGAGCTGGGCAGGCGTCTGGGTGTGAACCTTGTGCTTCACTCGGCATCGGTCCGCGATCGTTCCAAGGCGCGCTCGGTGCGCGTGCCGGCGCGCTGCCTTACCGACGATCCGATGAAGATCGCACGCGATCCAGCGGTACACATCGTGTGCGAGCTGATAGGGGGAACGACCGTCGCGCGTGAGGTGACCCTCGAGGCGCTGCGCTCGGGAAAGACCGTGATCTCCGCGAACAAGGCCCTTCTTTCCTCGCACGGCCCCGAGATCTTCCGAGTCGCCCGTCGGCATCGCGGACACTTCTTCTTCGAGGCCTCCGTGGGCGGGGGGATCCCGATCATCAAGGCGCTGCGCGAGGGTCTTGTCGCCAACCGGTTCCCCCTGATCTACGGGATCCTCAACGGCACCTGTAACTACATCCTCACCCGCATGGAGCAGGAAGGCCGGCCGTTCGACGAGATCCTCGCGGATGCAAAGCGGCTCGGCTACGCGGAGGCGGACGAGTCGCTCGACGTCAACGGCACCGACACGGCGCATAAGGCGTCGATCCTCGCGTACCTGGCGCATGGGCGCTGGGTGCCAGTGCGTTCCATGCCGGTCGAGGGTATCACGCGAATCACGCCCGCCGACATGACCTATGCGCGCGACAACGGTTTCGCGATCAAGCTTCTCGCAGTGGTCACCCGCGATCAGCGATCCGGCGGAGTCTTCGTCGGAGTCCACCCGGCGTTGCTTCCGCGCCAGAACGTGCTGGCCAACGTCAACGGCGTCCTGAACGGCGTGTCTGTGACGGGCGATGTCGTCGGCGAAACCGTGCACATCGGCCGCGGGGCGGGACAGGACGCAACCGCGAGCGCGGTGATCGGCGACATCGCGGATGCCGTCACGCTGCTGCGACGCGGTGGCGTGCCGTTGCCCGAACCCGAGGAGTGTCGCTGCCCGATCACCCCGCTGGAAAATGTCACCGCCCGCTATTACGTTAGGCTTGAGGTCAAGGACGCGCCCGGAGTGCTCTCGAGCATCGCCGGGGCGACCGCGCGTTCCCAGGTCAGCATCGCGAGCGTGCTGCAGCGCAGCGCGGAGCGGGAGGGTGCGGCCAGCCTCATCCTGACGACCCACGAGAGCAACGAGCGGGCGATCCGGGCAACTGTCAGCCGGCTCCGCCGCCTCTCCTGCGTGCTGGGCGATCCGCTGGTCCTTCGCATCGTGGAGTTCTCCTCGAACTGAGCATCACAACGATTCCATGGCACGCATTGTCCAGAAGTACGGAGGCACCTCGGTCGGCGACGTCGAACGCATCAAGCGGGTCGCCGAGCGCGTCAAGGCGTCCCGCGACGCCGGAAATGAGCTCGTCGTTGTCGTCTCGGCGCGTGCCGGCGTGACAAATGAGCTCATCGCGCGGGCGCGTGCCATATGCGACGAGCCGGACGAGCGGGAGCTCGACCTGCTGCTGGCAACCGGCGAGCAGGAGACGAGTGCGCTGACCGCGATGGCGCTGCATGCACTTGGCGTTCCCGCCGTCGCCTACACGGGCGGCCAGGCCGGCATTGTCACGGATCATGTGCATACCAAGGCCCGCATCCGGGCCGTGAATGCCCGGCAGATCGAAGGCGACCTGAAGGCTGGGCGCGTCATCATCGTCGCCGGATTCCAGGGCACGAACGAGGTGGGGCACGTGACCACGCTCGGTCGCGGCGCGTCAGACCTCAGCGCGATCGCCCTCGCGGCCGCCCTCAAGGCGGACAAGTGCGAGATCTACACCGATGTCGACGGCATCTACACCGCCGATCCCCGCGTGGTGAAGCCGGCGAAGAAGCTGCCCGAGATAAGCTACGACGAGCTGCTGGAACTTGCGTCGGCAGGGTCCAAGGTGATGCAGTCCCGTTCGGTCGAATTCGCAAAGAAGTACGGCGTCGTCTTTGAAGTCCGATCCTCCTTCAACCAGAACCCAGGCACCCTCGTGAAAGAAGAAGTCGTCTATATGGAGCAGGTCATCGTCCGCGGCGTGACCGTGGACAAGGACCAGGCAAAGGTCGTCGTGAGCAACCTTCCCGACAAGCCGGGCACGGCGGCGAAGGTCTTCCGCGCACTGGCGGAGGCGAACATCAGCGTCGACATGATCGTGCAGAACATCGGGCGCCAGGGGCGCGCGAACCTCACGTTTACTGTCCCGTCGGGCGAGGCGGCCAAGGCGGTCACGGTGCTCAAGCCCGTGCTCGCGGACCTCGGTGACGGCGACGTCGCCGTCCAGGGCCAGATCGCCAAGCTTTCCGTTGTCGGTGTCGGCATGCGAACGCACAGCGGCGTTGCCGGGACGCTTTTCCAGGCCCTCGCGGATGAGGGAATCAACATCGAGCTCATCAGCACATCCGAGATTAAGATCTCGGTGGCTATCGCGCTCGAGCGGGCCGACGACGGCGCGCGCGTCGCGCACGGGGCGTTCGGTCTCGGTAAGAGCTGAAACGCCGCCAGCGAGTAGTGGCTGGCGAGTAGCGAGCATAGGGTTGTCCGGCTACTCACTACCCGCTACTCACTAGCCGCTACTCGTATGAGATTCATCTCCACGCGCGGGCAGGCAGAGCCCGTCGGCTTCAGTGAGGCCATCGCCATCGGACTGGCTCCGGATGGCGGACTCTTCCTGCCCGAATCGCTGCCCGATATCTCGGGCCGCCTCGGAGGATGGGAAAGGCTCGGCTACGCGGAGCTTTGCCAGGCCTTTCTCGGTTATTTCGCGACCGATATCCCGGCCGCCGAGCTCGAGGGGATCGTGAAGCGTGCATACAGCCAGTTCGATCACCCGGAGATCGCGCCGCTGCGATCGCTCGGCGGAAACGGAAAGCTCCACGTGCTCGAGCTGTTCCACGGGCCGACCCTCGCATTCAAGGATTTCGCACTGCAGGTGCTCGGCAACCTGTATGAACGCCAGTGCCGGCTCCGCGGGGCGACGCTGAACCTGCTCGGGGCGACGTCAGGCGACACAGGGGCCGCCGCCATTCACAGCATGCTCGGGCGAAAGGGAACGGCCACGTTCATCCTCTATCCGGATGGACGCGTCTCGGCACTGCAGGAGCGGCAGATGGCCTGCACGGGTTCTCCCGCGGTGCACGCCCTCGCCATCGACGGCAGCTTCGACGATGCGCAGCGCGTGCTGAAGGAGATCTTCGGCGACAGCGCGTTCCGCTCCCGTGTCAGGCTCGCGGCGGTGAACTCGATCAACCTGGCACGCGTGCTGGTCCAGTGTGTTTACTACCTGCACGCGTGGCTGCGCTTGCCTGAGTCCCGGCGCGAGGACGTCGAGTTCGTCGTGCCGACGGGCAACTTCGGGAACGTCTTTGCGGGCTGGATGCTCTCCCGGATGGGGGTCCCGATTCGCAGTTTCAAGGTGGCGACCAACCAGAACGACATCCTCTACCGGATGTTCCAGACCGGGGAGTACCGGCTTGGCGCGGTGCATCCGACCCCCGCGCCGTCCATGGACATCCAGGTGGCATCGAACTTAGAACGCTTCCTGTACTTCAGCCTGGGCGGGGACCCCGCGAGGGTGAGGTCAACGTTGGCTGAATTTCAGAAGACCGGTGCGTGCAGGATCGAGAACTTCGACCGGGACATCTTTCGTGCGTCGCGTTCGACGAACGAGGATATCGCAGCCAACGTCGCACGAGTGCATCGCGACTTAGGGTATGTGATCGATCCGCACACGGCATGCGGATTCCAGGACATCGATCCGAGCCGCACCAGCGTGGTGCTGGCCACCGCAAGTCCGGCCAAGTTTCCGGACGCGATACGGGCAGCAATAGGAATCTCGCCGACCCATCCGACGCTTGAGGCCCTGAAGGCGCTTCCGATCGTGAAACATCGAATTCCGGCGAAAGCGGGCAATGTGGAGGCCTATCTTGAGGCCCACGCTGCACGGTGATTCCGGGTGCCTGGGATCTGGTTAAATTGAAGTAAGTTCTGCGTCAGAGCGGCAGGGTTGGTTGAAGGATGTTGAACAATCCGGCATGGAGTGTGTCCAACTAATGCAAGTGAACTGCGGGTTATGCATTCCCGGCATTCCCCCCAACAAGGTTCCCCATCATTATAAAAACCAATTACTACCAGATGAAAACGCTCACCGCTTGCCTGACTATCGGACTGCTTGCACTAGCTCCTTCACTCCTCTCAGCGGCAGAGAACGAAATCGAGGCCACAGCCTCGGCGATTGATGAGGAAGCCTCGGTCGCCGGTGGCCCGGCCCGCGTCGAACGTCGCCTCGCGCAGTCCTTCGGGCCGCTCACCGGGTCCGAGGAAGATGCGACCAGGCTAATCCGTGGACTCCGCAATGGCGACCCTGTGATGCTCGACGATTCCACAACGGTCACGCCGCCAACCGGCCGCCTCGGCTATGGCGAGACGGCGATCGCTCTTTCCCTGGCGCAGGAATCGCTCACGCAGGCTGGAATCACGGATCCGACATCGGAACAGCTCCAGGCGGCATTGACCGGCGGCAGCGTCACCAATGCGAACGGCGAAACCACCTCGCTTGCAAGCGTCCTCACGTAGCGGGCTGACGGACAGGGTTGGGGCCAGATCGCACGCGCCAGCGACATGCGCCTCGGAAATGTCGTCAGCCGCGTTGCCTCCAATGGGTGCGCCGGGACGAGAGGGCAGTCGGGCGAGAATGCCAATGCGGCGGCGATGCGCGGTAACAGTGGCGAGCGTGGCGGGCCGAATGCCGCGGCCGAAGCCCGGGGTCGCCCGGCTAATACCGGCAACAGCATGCGTCCTGCAATGGGGGGAGGCATGGGCGGCGCACGCGGAAACGCGGGCGGAAATGCGGGTGGCGGAGGTGGGCGCGGGCGCTGAAAATCAGCATCGACAGCCAACTTGAATGGGATTTCCCTGACTCCCGTGCACTCGAGCCGGATCACCGCCATCATCATTATTCGCCTCAACCCGGGGCGTGGCGGATCGGCGTAAGCTCAGGCAGACACCGAAACCCACCGAGAACCCCGGGAATCCACCCGGGGTTTTTCATTTTTCACGTTTTCCATGAAGACCAGGCAGCCAGCAGTAAGGATCTACGACACCACGCTCCGTGACGGCACGCAGGGGGAGGGCATCAGCTTCTCCGTCGCCGACAAGCTGCGCATTGCCGAGCGCCTCGACCAGTTCGGGGTGGACTACATCGAGGGGGGATTCCCGGGCTCGAATCCCCGCGACATCGCCTTCTTCGCCGAGGCCGGGAATCTGAAGCTCAAGCATGCCCGACTGGCCGCCTTCGGGGCGACGCGACGCGCGAACGTGAAGCCTGAGGACGACGCGCAGCTCCGCACGCTCCTCGACAGCGGCATGCCCGTGCTGACGATCGTCGGGAAGACCTGGCTGCTCCATGTGAAGGAGATCCTGCGTACGACGCCCGAGGAGAACCTGGCGATGATCGAGGACTCAGTCCGCTACCTGGTCGCCCATGGGCGCGAGGTGGTCTACGATGCCGAGCACTTCTTCGATGGGTTCCTGGCCGATTCCGACTATGCGCTCCGGACCCTCGAGGCCGCGGCGCGCGGCGGAGCTTCTAACCTGACCCTCTGCGAGACGAACGGTGGCAAGCTGGTCTCCGAGGTGTCGCGCATCACGGCCGCGGCCGTCGAGCGATTCGGCGGCGAAAAGGTGGGAGTGCATTGCCATAACGACAGTGGCCTGGGAGTGGCCGTCTCGCTCGCCGGGATCGAGGCCGGGGCGACGCTCGTGCAGGGCACCATGAACGGCTACGGCGAACGCGTCGGGAATGCCAACCTGACGACGATCCTTCCGAACCTGGTCCTGAAGATGAAGCGGGGCGCGCACTGCGCCGCGAACCTCGGACAGCTGCGGGAATTGTCGCTGTTCTTCGACGAGCTTGCCAACCTGAGGCCGGATCCGAAGGCGCCGTTCGTAGGCCAGTCGGCCTTTGCGCACAAGGGCGGACTGCACGCGAACGCCGCCCAAAAGGTTGCCCGGAGTTACGAGCACATCGATCCGGCTCAGGTCGGGAACCGCACACGGGTGCTGGTCTCCGACATGGCCGGGCGCAGCAGCGTGGTCATGAAGGCGAGGGAACTCGGGTTTGATCTCGACGAGAAGTCCCCCGCGGTGAAGGCGCTCATAGAGGAACTCAAGCAGCGCGAGTTCCGCGGCTACGAGTTTGAAGCTGCCGACGCCTCGCTGAAGCTGCTCCTGGCTCGGACGCTCGGCCAGGCCAAGGAATACTTCACCGTCGAGAGTTACCGCGTGATGGTCGAGCGGCACCAGGGCGAGCTCTGGGCTGAGGCAACGGTCAAGATCAACGTCAAGGGCGAGACCCTGCACACGGTGGCCGAGTGCAGCGGACCGGTGGGCGCATTAGACAAGGCCCTGCGCCTGGCGCTCGAGAAGCCGTATCCGCAGCTGAAGGCACTCGTGCTGCGGGACTACAAGGTACGCATCCTCGACAGCAACCAGGGGACGAATTCCCGGACCCGGGTGCTGATCGAGAGCGGAAACGGCGAGAAGATCTGGGGCACCGTCGGCGTGAGCGACAATGTCGTGGACGCATCCTGGGAAGCCCTGCGCGATGCCGTCGAATACCTGCTGATGGGCACCGAACCGCCGGCATCCTGAGTCCTTCCTTCGCAAATTCGGAAGAAGAGCAGTCCGGAATTGCCCCTGACGCGGGGGGCCGGACACTCCGTACATGGCTAAATGGCTGCTCGTTGACGGCTTCAACCTCGCCTACCGCTGCTTCTTCGCGATCCCGGATCTGACGCGTGCGGATGGCTTCCCGACCAACGCGCTCCATGGCTGGGTGAAGTCCCTTTGGATGCTTGCCGACCAGGAGAAGCCGGACGGAACGCTGGTGTTCTTCGACCTCGGTGGTTCCCAGGACCGGCTTGCGCTTCACCCAGAGTACAAGGCGCAGCGGGAGGAAATGCCCGAGGCGCTGCAGAAGCAGATCGAGCCTCTGAAGAAGCTGACCCGGCTGCTCGGATGCGTGCTGGTCGAGCAGGACGGCGTTGAGAGCGATGACCTGCTGGCTGCGGAGGCGGCAGCCCTCGCACGAGAGGGTGACGAGTCGCTGATCGTCAGTTCCGACAAGGATTTTGCCCAGATGGTCGGCGACCGGATCCAGATCATGCTGCCTCCCCCGACGGGCAACCCGAAGGCGGGCTGGCGGCGCCTCGATCCAGCCGGAGTGAAGGAAAAGTTCGGCGTGCCGCCGTCACAGATCGCCGAGTACCTGGCGATCGTCGGGGACAAGTCCGACAACATCCCCGGGATCGACGGAGTGGGCCCAAAGACAGCTGCGAAGTGGCTGGAGGCACATGGCACCCTTGAGGAAATCATCGCGCACGCGGCCGAACTGAAGCCGGACCGGTTTCGCGAAGTGGTCGCCGCAAATGCCGACCGGCTGCGCCTGAACCTCAGGCTCACGACCCTCAACCTCTCGCTGCAGACCGTCCCTATCCGGCGCGCCGAGCCGCAGGCCACGGCGCTCTTCGCGATGCTGGAAGAGATGGAGATGAAGGGAACGCTCGCGACCGCGCAGAAACGCTACTCAGGTCAGGCGGAGATGTTCTGATTTTTGCCAGGAAACCCGCTTTTTTCACAGAAGGACGCAGAGACAAGACATAGGCAGGGGGAATCGGGAGTACGGGAAATTCATTGTTCGGTTTCGAAAAGCGCGGGCCGTAGGGCCGACGTTGTCGGGGAAAGGGAGCGCGCCACAGCGGTCTTGCCCGTTGGGACTGGTCAGGCAGATTCGGAGCATTCGGTCACCTGTGGCATGAAGCTCCTGCTGATGTTTCTTCTCGGTGCCGTCCTGGGTTTCCTTGGGCGCGTGGCCTGGCCAACGAGTGCCATCCCGGAAGGTGAGATGGAGCGGCCGTCCTGGAGCCGGGTTGCCAGGTATCGGCTGGCGAATGCGACGTCAGGTGAGGCTGAGAAGGCAGTCCCGCAGCAGCCGCGACAGAGCCTGGACCCGGAGGTGGCCGCGCTGCTCCGGCGCGCCGGGCTGTATCCTGCGGCGGACGACAATTTCAACGGTCCTTCCTGGCTCTATGTGCGCGCCCCGCGGTCGGTGTTACTCCAGAACGCGGAGTTCGTCGAGTTGAGCATAGCCGCAAGCGAGGGCGGCGTTGAGCAGACATACGGTTCCATCCTGCGGGATCTCGGCCTGTCGCCGGCGACTACCGACCGGATCCGGCGCACCCTGGCCGAGATGTTCCAGGCGCGGACGGCAATCCGCATCCTTGGGGAAGCCGAAAAGCCTCCCCTGGAGAGCGGACGGATCCTGCAGCTCATCGACGAGAGCGATGCCGCGTTTCGGGAACGGCTCCGGCAGGAGGTCGGTGTCGAGAGATTCGCGCAGTTCGAGGAGGCATTCGACGACCAGGCGCTGGCAAGCATCGGCAACACCGAGATGGCGGCGGCATACACTTACATTGCGGCCACGGGATCTCCGTTGAGTCGGTCGCAGCGCGAGGCGATCGCGCGGGCATTTGTCGACTCTGCGAATCTTCAGCTCGCTCCCGAAGGGTGGGTCAGGGTGGTGTCGCCGCCTTTTGCCCAGGCGGACGGAAACTGGCGCAATCAGTATTCCGTCAGCCCGCGGGAAATCATCGAACTCCCTCAGGGCGTCCTAACTGAGGAACAAGCTGTTGCATTCGAGCGCTGGCAGCTCGGTTGGCAGGTGCAGATCGCGTTTCGTGAGGCACTGAACCAGCCCTCGCGAAGAACCGCTGTCGCTTCATTTCGCAATCCGGCGACACGCTGATTATCGATGAAAAGGACCCTGGCATTCGTAATTGGCATCGCGATTGGAGCCTGGATCGCAGGTTTGGGTATTCCGACTCCTGATGAGATGACCTCGACCCCGGAATCCGTAAGCGGCGCGCTCTGGTCCAGCGATCCCGACACTGAACGCACGGGCGACGGTAATGCGCCCGCGGCAATGGAATCTTCGAGCAGCAATGATGCAGTGCCGCTACCAGAGGCCGATAGTGCGTTTCGGATGACCTTGTTGCGTGCAGGTGTTGGCCGAAGCGTCCTGCTGTTTGGCGCCGACTGGCAGAGGGTAAGGGACGATAGTGGACTTTTGGCGCATTATCGGACCGTAATCCGTTCGTCCGCCGAGGAGGCACTTCAACCCTGGAAAATGCTGATCGGAGCAACGGACGAACAGATGGACGCGATGGCCGACGAAGCCGTCCGGCAGACGATCGCGTGGAACGAGGTGCAGCAATCGCCCAACTACACTTCGCAGAGCCGCGAGGACCGCGAGCGAATGCTCGAGGCAATCTTCTCCGAAACCGAGCTCAGGTTCGCAGGCATCTTTGACGGCCGCCAAATGGACATTCTCTTGCGAATGGGGCTGCAGGGTGGCTGGCTGTTCCTCAACGCGATGCTCGAGCCGTTTGCCTCAAAGGACCTGCCTGCGCTCACGGCCGGGCAGGTCTCCTGGAATCTGCAACACTATCTGGACACGGCAGGCGGCACTCCGAGGGGCAGGTTTGATGGGATGAGGATCAGTCCGGACACGCCGGGGCTGACGGCTGCTCAGGTGGAAGCGCTCCGACCGACCGGACGTGAAGCGCAATGGGCCGAGGCGGCGGCGCTGACAAGTGCGGCGCTCGGGGCAAACGTGCGCGATCCCGAGGTCCGGGAAATCTGGCCGCAGTAGCAGGTGCGGCTCGTTCTGTCCGCGGCTCAGGCCTGCGGCACGCCGTTGCCCGGCTCGAAGATGTAGCCGACGCCGTGGACGGTGCGAAACGCGTCGAGCGAGATCCCGTGGGTCTTGAACAGGTTCCTGACCTTCACGATGTACTGGTCGAGCGAGCGGCTCTTGACGTCAGCGTGCGGTCCCCAGACAGCATGGATCAGTGCCTTCCGCGTGATAACCGTGCCCTGGTTGGCGCTCAGGTAGGCAATGATCCCAAGTTCCTTGCGTCCGATGACCGCGGTGGCGCCGTCAGGAAATGAGATCTCGAGCCTGTCCGGCACGATGTGTGCCCCGCAAAAGGTGAAGGGCTCGTCCGAGACACGTACATTGCGCGTCACCTCCTTGTCCCTGGTGAACTCGGCCCGGCGCAGCACGGCGCGGATGCGGGCAACCAGCTCGGGATAGCTGAAGGGCTTGGTGATGTAGTCATCCCCGCCCATATCGAGCCCCTTGATCTTTGAGGTCTCGAGGCTATTTCCCGTCACGAAGATCGTGGGAACGGTAATGTCGTTGGCCTTGAGTTCCTCCAAGAGGCCGAATCCGGACTGGTCGGGCAGGTTGATGTCGAGAAGCAACAGGTTTGCAAAATTCCGCTTCAGGAACTTCGCCGCGGGCGCGGCGCGATCATACACTTGGGTCTGCATGCCGGCCCCCTCGAGGTGAGTCACGATGAGCTTCGCGAGTTCTGTCTCGTCCTCGACGACAAGGATCAAGGGCTTGGGCTCGGCACGCATGGGTGTGGAGAGCGGTGCGGTAGGTGAATTGGATTCGTCCACTGGGGATAACACCCCGGTAGAATGCCGGGCTCAGGCGCTACTTTTTACAATTCAGCCGCCGGTGTCAAAGGAATCCTTGCCAACGAATTCCGTTGCGGGGCCCCCTGCCAATGAGGTGTTTACCCCAACGAAGGAGGAAGTTCTCCAAACTCCGATCGCCAATCGTGGGACTCTGAAGACGAGATGAATCCGAATTTCGGCGGATGGCACGGGCGTCAGAAAACTGACCGCCGACACCCCGGTTCAATGCCTTGCTCAAAAGAGGCTTGAAGGTGCCAGATGCGCTGTGTGCCTTGCTGCCGTGCCTGACGCGAACCCATTGCTGAAGATCGGCCTGCCAAAGGGCAGCCTTGAGGAGTCCACACGCAACCTGTTTGCCAAAGCCGGTTGGCGGATCTCGATGAGCTCCCGCAGCTACCGTCCGTCCATCGATGACCCCGAACTTGAGGGACGGTTCGTCCGTGCCCAGGAGCTCAGCCGATACGTCGAGCACGGTTTCTTCGATTGCGGCCTGACGGGACACGACTGGATTCGCGAAAACGAGTCCGACGTCGTGGAGGTCTGCGACCTCATTTACAGCCGCGCCTCCGTGCAGAAATCGCGCTGGGTGCTCTGCGTGCCCGAGTCCTCTCCGGTGAAGACGGCTGCGGACCTTGCCGGCAAGCGCGTGGCGACTGAACTCGTCGCCACCACCCGCCGCTATTTCGAGGAGAAGGGCGTGCCGATTGAGGTCGAGTTCTCCTGGGGTGCAACCGAGGTGAAGGTGCCCGAGCTCGTCGACGCGATCGTCGACATCACGGAAACCGGCAGTTCCCTTCGCGCCAACAAGCTTCGGATCGTGGACACGCTCCTCGAGACGAACACGAAGTTCATCGCGAACAAGGCGAGCTGGGCCGATCCTGTCCGGCGCCGGAAGATCGAGACGATCGCGCTTCTACTGCGCGGCGCGCTCGAGGCGGAAAGCAAGGTGGGCCTGAAGATGAATGCCCCGCGCGCAGCGGTCGAAGCCATCATCGCGAAGATTCCCGCGCTGAGAAACCCGACGATTTCCCAGCTCAGCGCACCCGACTGGGTGGCGCTTGAGACGATCATCGAGGAGCGCGTGGTCCGTGAGATCATCCCGCAGCTCAAGGAACTCGGCGCCGAGGGCATCGTGGAGTACCCGCTGAACAAGGTGGTCTACTGATTGCCAAACTCCGAATGCCAATTGCCGAATGTGAGGCGGCAATCTTCGGCATGTCGGTGGATGGATTGCTGATTTGGAACTTGCTGCGAACTGGCTTGAGGCCGGGTAGCTGCCTCATTTCCGGGTTTTCGGTTGCCAATCGGCATTCGCCAATCGGCAATCGGAAATCCCGATGAAAATCGCGCTTCTCCAGCACGCCTGCGGACCGGATCCGAAGGTCAATCTCAGGAAGACTCTCGGGCTTGCCGGTAAGGCAGCCAGGATGGGCGCGCGAATCATCTGCACCCAGGAGCTCTTTCGTTCGCAGTACTTCTGCCAGAGCGAGGACTCGGACAATTTCCGTCTTGCCGAGTCGATTCCCGGCCCGGCGACACGCGCATTCCAGAAGCTGGCGAAGGAACGTCGTGTCGTGATCGTGGCCTCGCTGTTCGAAAAGCGAGCCGAGGGCCTGTACCATAACACAGCGGTGGTGATCGATGCGGACGGGAAGCTCCTGGGACGCTACCGCAAGATGCACATCCCTGACGACCCCCTGTACTACGAGAAGTACTACTTCGCCCCAGGGGACACCGGGTTCCGAGTCTGGAAGACGCGTCATGGCAAGATCGGGGTACTGATCTGCTGGGACCAGTGGTACCCCGAGGCGGCCCGACTGGCGGCGCTCCAGGGGGCACAGATCCTGTTCTATCCGACGGCGATCGGTTGGCATCCGTCGGAGAAGAAGGCCCTCGGGACTAAGCAGCACGAGTCCTGGGAGATCATTCAAAGGAGCCATGCGGTTGCCAACGGATGCTTCGTGGCGTCCGTGAACCGGATCGGGCACGAGATGCCCGCAGGCGGTGACGGCCTGGAGTTCTGGGGGCAGAGCTTCGTTGCAGGCACTAGCGGCGAGATTCTGGCGAAGGCTCCGGTCGACCGCGAAACGATCCTGGTCGCCGACGTCGACCTCTCCGCGATCAACGATACGCGCACCTACTGGCCCTTCCTGCGCGACCGTCGAATCGATGCCTACGGCGATCTGACGAAGCGATTCGTGGACTGATGGCGGGCACCCGCGTGAAACTCGCAATTGGCAATTATCGAATGCCTGCCGAGTGGGAGCGGCAGGAGGCCGTTTGGCTCTCCTGGCCGCACAATGCGGCAACCTGGCCGGGTTGCTTTCGCTCCATTCCGCCGGTGTTCGCCAGGATTGCGGCGGCAATCAGCCGGTTTGAGGAAGTTCGAATCAATGCTTCGCCGCGCCTGGTCGCGGGTGCCCGACGTTTGCTCGAAGCGGCCAACGCCGACCTCAGTCAAATCAGGTTTTTTCAGCATCCGACGGATGACGCCTGGTGCCGGGATCACGGGCCCATCTTCGTGCGTCACAGTAAGCTCGGCTCGATCGCACTCACGGACTGGGAGTTCAATACCTGGGGTGGAAAGAATCCTCCCTGGGACCGTGACAACGCCATTCCCGCGCGAATCGCCCGTGCACTGCGCATCCGTCGATTCCGCCACAGGATGATCCTTGAAGGTGGCTCGATCGACGTGAACGGAAATGGGCTTCTGCTTACGACGGAGTCCTGTCTCCTGAACCCGAATCGAAATCCGAATCTCAGCCGCACCGAGATCGAGGGGAACCTGAAGGAGTCGCTCGGCATCAACAAGGTACTCTGGCTTGGAAGAGGAATCGCGGGAGACGACACCGACGGCCATGTCGACGATCTCACGCGGTTCTTTGCCCCGGACGGAATCGTCACGGCGGTCGAATCGGATCCGGGCGACGTGAACCACGAGCCGCTTCGCGAGAACCTCGAGCGCCTGCGGGCCTTCCGCAAGCCGGGCGGTGGAAGGTTCAGGATCGTGGAACTGCCGATGCCGGCACCTTGTTTCGCGCGGGGACGCCGCCTTGCCGCCAGCTACGCGAATTTCCTGATCATCAACGGCGCCGTGCTGATGCCAACGTTTCGTCAGCCGCGAAATGACTCACGCGCAGCGAAGATCCTCAGCAACTGCTTCCCGGGAATGGAGATCATCCCGATCGACAGCCTGTACCTCGTCCGTGGAGGGGGATCGATCCATTGCATTTCGCAGCAACAGCCAGCTGCGGATCGCCAGTGGCCGGTGCGTCGGTCGGTATTGGGAAAAAGGCGATAGGCGAATGGCGAGAGGATGGGGTAGGGCGCCCGGTGGCCCGCGGGCCCGGCGCGGGGGGGGGGGGGGCGGGGGTGCGGGCCCCCCCCCCCCCTACCACGGATTCGCAGATTTCCGTGGGGCCCGCCCTGGGAGGGGCGGGACCTGCACCCGGGTCTCAGACCTGATAGTGCTCAAGCGGGGTCGGATTGAGCACCTTGCTTGAAGGCAGTCGCTCAACGAGCCGTGCCTCGAACCATTCGCGTGCTGCCGGATCCCCGTGGGTCAGCACGACGCTTCGCGCTCCTGTCTGTACCGCGAACTCGAGCAGTTCCTCTCGGTCGGCATGACCGCTGAGCTCGAAGCGGTCGATATGTGCCCGCACCTTGGTCTGGACATGCGAGGTCTCGAAGAGGAACGAGTCGCCCTTGCGCGTCGCGAGCAGCTTGCCTCCCGGCGTGTCGGGGTCGCAGTAGCCGACAAAGCCGATGGTGTTCCAGGCATGCCCGAGCAGCCCTGACGCCAGGACATAGCTCGGAGTCCGCTCAACGAGCATGCCCGAGCTCACGATATACAGGGCGTTGCGTTCGGGGTCCTCGCCATCGTTCAGCTTCCGCGGCAGCGGCTGAACCTTCAACTCCTTCACGACCCCGCGGGAAAACTGGATATGGCGCGTCTTGCGGCTGACCTCGTCGAAGTAATCCACGAGATCCATGCCGAGACCCGAGGCGTAGATCGGGCACTCGACGAGTCGTCCGAACTTCCTGGCATCGTGCATCACGGAAAGCAGCTCCTGCATGCGTCCGAGCGCGAAGACCGGCATGAGGAAGGAACCCCCTCGTTCGATCGTCGCGTTGATGCTTCCGATCAGGCGCGCGATCTCGGACGCCCGATCCTTGCCGGCGGGCCGCTCGGTGTCGCCGCGCGTGGTTTCCATGACAAGGGTGTCGAAATGCCCCGCCGGAAACGAGGCTCCCTTCAGGGTTCGCTGATCATCGAACAGCACGTCGCCCGTGAAGAAGATCGCCCGGTGCTTGTGCCGCAGCTCGATTGCGGCCGCGCCCGCGACGTGTCCGGCCGGATGAAAGATCACCTCAACCTCGTCCCGGTTGCCGCGGAAGCGCTTCGCCTGCCCGAAGGGCAGTCCCGTCATGCGCCGCGCGCATCGTTCCACCTCGTCGTGCGTGAACAGCGGATACTCAGGGATGTTCTCCGACTCGCGTTGCCGGGTCATCACGCTCGACGAGTTGTGCAGCATCCGCTCGACCAGCATGCGGCTGGAAGTGGTCATAAGTACCGGCGCCTCGGGGTGCTCCCTCATGATCAGGGGCAGGCTTCCTATGTGGTCGAGATGACAGTGGGTCACGAGCACGAGGTCCAGGGCGAGGCCTCGAAGGAGCGAGAAATCCGGCGCTGCGCGCCTGCCGACCCGCTTCGGGTGCAGCCCGCAGTCGACGAGTATGCGCAGGTCGCCGAGCTGGATGAACAGCGAATTGGCGCCGATGCCGCCATCGCGGTTCAGGTCGATCAATTTCATGGGTTAAGCCCAGCAGGAAGAGGAAGGCCCGGCCTGGCATCAAGCCATGAAGCTCGCCTTCGGAAACGCCACCGCCCGGGCGGCTCAGTGCGTCATCAGGTAGAAGATCAGGTTGATTCCGAGCGGATAGGCGCGGGCCTCGGAAAAGACCTTGAAGTACTCCTCGTACTCGCCCTCGCGCTCCCAGCCGTCGCTGACGTCCGAGTTGTGTATCGCAAGCACCAGGATCCGGCCGCGTTCGTCATGCAGGGCGCGGATGTGCATCGTCTCGTAGCCCTCGCCGCGGAATCGGTCGGTCGGGTTCGAGAATGGATCGGAGGGGTCGTAGTTCCAGTTCCAGCGCTGCATCGACGGCACCCGCAGGCTGCTCATCGGGCCCTTGATCGGGAAGACGCTGCGGAAGATCGGGTGATCCAGCGTGAGTTCGGTCCAGTTCAGACACGGCAGCACACGCCGGATCTCGGACTCCAGGTTTCGCCATGCCATTTCGCCCCAGAAGTCGTTCACGAGAAGCGTGCCTCCTGAAAGAAGGTAGCGACGAAGCACATCCACCTCGTCCCTCCTGAGGGTCATGCGCTCGATGTGCTCCATGTAGATGAGCGGGAATCGCGCGAGCTCGGGATTCGTGAGCTTCATCACCCGAGCATCCGGATCGACCTTCATCGAGGTGAGCTGCTGCAGGCGGTGGGAAAGGTTCAGGTCGGCATCCGGGTAGTCGATCGTCCAGCCGCGCCCGATACCGCCTCCACGTCCTCCGCCGCCGATGCCTGGCTCCACGACCTTATTCGGGTCCGACCAGAAGATGATGCGCGTGAACGTAAAGACATCGGCCGGGAACTCGACGGGATTGGTCCAGTGGGGCAGGGTGATGCTGTGCGAGGCGGTCTCGCGGGCAGTGCGGACCGTGTTCTCGTTCACGTAGCCGCCGCCCTCGAGCCGCGCCCACGTCGCGGTTTCCGTGCCGGGGTTGAAGCCCCGCTGGGCCGCACACGTAGCGGCAAGGGAAAGCAGGATAAGGGTATAGGCTGTCCCGCGCATGGCTCGATGTCGCGTGCCACGCGACACGCCGACATCATCGAATCGAGACCGGGTGGCGCGAGCCCAATCGACAAACATGCTGCCGGGGGCATTCAGGGAATGCGCACGGGATCGCAAAAGGTGGTTAGCCAGGGAAGGGGCGTTCTGTGATCCTTTCGCGAACCGCGATCCCAGGAGATGAACATTGCGCTGATCGGTCCCTCCGGCGTCGGCAAGGGCACGCATGCCCAGGGCCTCTGCGAATCCTTCAACCTCAGGCATGCGGCGATCGGCGAGGTTCCGCTCGAACAAACGATGACACTCGGCACACGCGTCTGGGTGACCCTGCAGCCCGAAGGCAGGCATCATGTGGCATCGCGGGTGTCCCTGGACCGTCCGGATCCCGTTCCCGGGGTATTTGCGGTCCGCGGTACCGTTGCGGGCCGGGGAGGCGGATCGCGGCGGGTCGAGTACGGCATTGAAAGCTATTTTGTTCCCGAAGGCTTGGGTACTCCCCAGTTTACGCGCCTCGAAATCGAGGCCTCCGTAACCTCGTCCGGCCGCCTCCAGATACGCCGCATGCTGCTGGACGGGGTGCCGTATCTCCAGGCAGGCACTTCCAATCGACAGAAATCGATTTTCCGTCTAGCGGATATCCCGCCTTGGCTCGACTACAGCCTAGACCCGCTTGCTCACTCCCCGAACCCCCCATGAAGTACATAATCACCTCATTCCTAATTGCCTCCATTGCAGCCGCCAGCGTCCAAGCTGCGGCCACGGAGCTCAACGTCGCCGACGGTTCCATCGAGAGTCCTGACGGCCTGTTCATCGGCCGCGACTTCGCGATCGTCGACGGATTCAAGCTCGAGCTCCTCTACCGGCCGAGCACGACCGAAGGTCGCTGGGTCGCGCTCGACTGGGATAACCAGGGCCGCCTGCTTCTTCCGTCCTACAATTCGGACCGGTTCGCCCGCCTCACGATCCCCCGCGTCGGAAGCGCCGACCCGGTCCGGGTCGAGATGATCGACACGACGCGCGTCGGCGCCGCCGAAGGCGTCCTGAACGCATTCGGCGGCATCTACATCAACGTGAATCGCAGCCAGACGATTCGTTCCGGCCTCTACAAGATCACCGACTCGAACAACGACGGCGTGTTCGACACCACCCGGGTGCTCCGCGTTGTCCAGGGTGACGGTTCGGACCACGGCACGCACACCCTTCGCCTTTCGCCGGATCGCGGCTGGATCACGATGATGAACGGCAACGCGACGCGGCCCACCGAGTTCACGAGCAGCCGGGTGCCGCTCTTCTGGGGTGAGGACAACCTCGTGACCCGCCTGAATGGTGGCGGACCTGGATTCAACCGTGCGCCCGAGGGCAACGTGATGAACTACAGCCCGGACGCCTCCGAGATCGAGCTGTTCGCGATGGGATTCCGCAACCCGGTGTCCAACGCCTACAACAAGGATGGCGAGCTCTTCCTTTACGACGCCGACCATGAGCCGGATTTCGGCGGCATCGGCTATCGTCCGACGAACATGGTGCACGTGATGAGCGGCGGTGACAGCGGGTGGCGCGCGGGTCCCCGCGTGCAGCCTTTCTGGCGCTTCGACTTCATCGGCGACATCGGGATCGTCGGGGCGGGATCCCCGACCGGCGGCGTGTTCGGAACCGGCGCGAAGTTCCCGGCACGGTACCAGGACTCCTACTTCATCTGCGACTGGTCGTTCGGCTACCTCTACGCAGTCCATATCGTTCCCAACGGGTCTTCCTACACGGCCGACGTGCAGCACTTCATCGAGGGCCGACCCTTTGCGGTGTCGGGAGCCATCGTGAATCTGGCTGACGGCTCCCTCCTCGTGGTCACCACGGGAACGGAGCTCTACCGCGTCACCTATGTCGGCCAGGAGGATACCTCGCCGACCCGGCCCGATGCTCGCTATGCGGCGATGCGCGACACCCGCAAGTACCTTGCCTCCTTCCATGGCAGGCAGGACCCGCTCGCGCTCGATGCCGCCTGGTCGTACCTGAATGACCAGGACGAGGCCATCCGCTATGCCGCGCGTGTCGCGGTCGAGTGGCAGCCGGTCGACACCTGGCGCGATCGCGCGCTGGCGGAGACCAATCCCCGCCGCTCGATCGCAGCCATCGCAGCTCTCGCCCGTGCGAGCGGACTCGACGAGTACCACACCCCGACGGGCACGCCCCCGACCCGCAATCCCGCCCTCCAGGCTCGGATGCTCGCCTCGCTCAATCGTATCGCCATCGAGCCGCTGTCCTATCAGGACAAGCTCGACCTGATGCGGGCCTACCAGCTGGTGATGATTCGCCTTGGGCGCCCGAGCAACGACGACGCGCAGCGCCTCATCGCGCGGCTCGATCCGCTGTTCCCGGCCAGCCACGCCGAGCTCAACCTGGAGCTCGCCGAGCTGATGAGCTACCTCAACGCTCCCAGCGCGCCTGCCAAGATCCTCGCGCTGATCCAGAACGCCCCCGGCCAGCCCTACTACGGCCTCCAGGAGTGGATCAATCCGGAGCTCAGGCAGCGTCGCGATCGCGGGGATATCACCGGTCCGAATCTCGGCGTGACGAACACCGTGCTCGCGAAGCAGAAGCAGCAGATGACCTACGCCCAGTTCCTGCGCGTGGTCACGAACGGCTGGAATGCGGACCTCCGCACGGACTTCCTCGAGTATTTCGCCACGGCGCCGCAGGAGTACCAGGGCAGCACCGGCAACACCTCCACGAGCCGCGGTGACTTCGTCGCCCTCATGTCCGATTCGGAGCGCGCTGCCTTGCAGACCCTCATCGAAACCCCGATGCCGACCGGTCGCGGCGGTGGCGGTCGCGGCAATGCAGGCGGGGTCACGCCCGGCGTTGGCGGTCCCCCGCAGAACCTCTACATCTCCCTTGGCCGGAATCGTCCGTTCACCGACATTGAGCTCACGCGCCTGTCCCAGTTCGACGAATCCGTCGAGCGCCAGATCGCCGCCCAGGCGGCAGCGCGCGATGCCCTGGTGGCCGCGACGTTTGCCGATCCGGTCAACGCGAATACGATCACGCTTCGCGCCCGTGAGCTCGCACAGGCAGAGCTCGCGCTGGCGAATGCCCAGGCAGACGGTTTTGCCTCCGTGATCGCCGACCTAAACCTCAACTCGCAGGAACGCCTGCTCAATGCCATCGGCTCCATCAACAATCGAGGCGGACGCGGCTTCGCGGGCATCAATGCTCCTGCCGGCGGCGGCTTCGGTGGTGGAGGTGG
Organism: Candidatus Salsuginivita brisbanensis; assembly: GCA_038144975.1. Lineage (GTDB taxonomy): Bacteria > Verrucomicrobiota > Verrucomicrobiia > Opitutales > Opitutaceae > Salsuginivita > Salsuginivita brisbanensis. The sequence continues at coordinate 168,165 of JAYQOU010000005.1, forward strand.
TGGTGGCGGCTTCGGCCCCGGCGGTCCACAGGGTCAGCCTGGTGGCGCACCGGGAGGCGGCAGAGGAAACTGAGTCGTCCTGCAGGTTTCAGGATCACGGGAGCCCGGGAATCCGGGCTCCCTTTTTTTGGCAAGATGGGACCCCATTTTCGGATCCAATCCCGCTGCTCCCGCAGCGGGCCTCATTGGGCCTGAAACCTGCTGTATGGGCCGGTACCCCAATAATCCCCAATGGACTTTTCCATCCTTTCATCGGCTCTCCAGGTTGCCACTTCGGCCGGGGAGATCGTGATCACGGAGAATGAACCGCTAAGCGGACTGTACTGCCTGGAAAGTGGTGAGGTGGAGATCTGAGG